>NZ_JAANCN010000009.1 GCF_011326735.1 Phycicoccus endophyticus | reverse complement strand
GAGCAACTACAGTCCATCCCACAAGCCGGTGGTGCAACGATCGATTGAACCCAGCCAATTCCGAAGCCGCAAGCACGTCCTGGCGCTGCACCGTCACGGCATGGTCAGGTCGATGGGACGGGTCGGAGCCTGCGGCGACAACGCCGCCATGGAGAGCTTCTTCTCCCTCCTCCAGAAGAACGTCCTCGACCGCCGCCCCTGGGCCACCCGCGAGCAGCTCCGCATCGCGATCGTCACCTGGATCGACCGCACCTACCCCCGACGCCGGCGGCAGGACGCCCTCGGCGGATTGACCCCCATCGAGTACGAGACCATCAAGACCACACCGGCCACTCAGGCCGCCTAACCCCACCGGTCACCTATCGGTGCAGCAGTCCCGACCACGAGCCACAACCGAACGCCGAACCGAGACCCCCTCAGCCACGCTGCAGGGGGCGCACGTCGTGCCTCGGCGCCGAACCAGGCGGCCGGATTGGCCACTCCACCCGCCCGGCGCGACCCACTTGACGCAAAAGAAGCCGCCCGCTGGCCCCGGTCAGGGCCAGCGGGCGGTCTCATCCGACTTTCGTCGGTAGTTCTCACGACTTTCGTCGGGAGCCCCGCGCGGTGGCGGTGGGATTTGAACCCACGGAGGGCGTAAACCCTCACACGCTTTCGAGGCGTGCTCCTTAGGCCGCTCGGACACGCCACCGCCGCAGAGGCTACCGGAGGGCCGCACGGGACCGAAATCCGACCTCGCCGGCGCCGAGCCCCCTGCGAGACCCCACCGGGTCAGTCCCGGTGGCCGGCGAAGAAGCCGCGCACGAGCCGGGCGCACTCCTGCTCACGGACCCCACCGAGGACCTCCACCCGGTGGGTGACCCGCCGGTCGCGGGGCACGTCCCACACCGACCCGCAGGCCCCGAGCTTGGGGTCCCAGCCGCCGAAGACCACCCGCGCCACCCGCGCGAGCACGAGCGCGCCGGCGCACATCGGGCACGGCTCCATCGTCACGACGAGGTCGCAGCCCTCCAGCCGCCAGGAGCCGAGAACGCCGGCCGCCGCCCGCAGGGCGACGACCTCGGCATGACCGGTCGGGTCACCGTGCGCCTCGCGGACGTTCCACCCCTCGCCGAGGACGGTGCCGTCCGGCCCCGCGACCACCGCGCCGACGGGGACGTCCCCCGCCGCGGCCGCCCGCCGGGCGAGCGCCAGGGCACGGTCCATCAGGGCGAGGTCGCGCCCGTCCGCCGGTGTCGTCACGCGCTAAGTTTCACCCATGCGCGTGATCAACCCGGACCACAGGCTCATCGCCCACAAGCTGACCTACCTCCGGGACGAGCGGACCGACTCGCCGACCTTCCGGCGGCTCGCCGAGGAGCTGATGACCCTCCTCGCCTACGAGGCCACCCGCGAGGTGCGCGTGGAGCCGTTCGCCATCCGCACCCCGGTGGCCCCGACGACCGGCATCAAGCTGTCCAACCCCAAGCCGCTCGTCGTGCCCATCCTGCGCGCCGGCCTCGGGATGCTCGAGGGGATGGTGCGCCTCCTGCCGAGCGCCGAGGTGGGGTTCCTCGGGATGCAGCGCGACGAGGAGACCCTCGAGCCGGTCACCTACGCCAACCGCCTGCCCGAGGACCTCTCGGGCCGCCAGGTGTACGTCCTGGACCCCATGCTCGCGACCGGCGGGTCCATGGCCGACGCCATCCACTACCTGCTCGAGCGTGGCGCGGACGACATCACCGCCGTGTGCCTGCTCGCGGCCCCGGAGGGCATCGCCCACCTCGAGGAGTCGGTGGGCACGGCCGCCTGCCCGGTCACCCTCGTCACGGGAGCCATCGACGAGCGGCTCAACGAGGTGGGCTACATCGTCCCCGGGCTCGGCGACGCCGGCGACCGGCTCTACGGCCTCGCCCAGTAGCGGCACCGGGCGACACGCCCGACCGACGACCTCTCCAGTCCCACCCGTCACATCTGGGAGCATCGGGGGCAGCGTGCAGCCCCCGCACGCCCACCGCAGGAGGACGTCGCCATGCCACCGGTCAAGAGGATCGTGCTGTGGCTCGTCGTCGTCTTCCTCCTCTACGCGATCCTTACCTCCCCCGACTCGGCGGCCGACATCTTCGGCTCGGCGTGGGAGGTCGTAGCCAACGGGGTCCGCAACATCGGGCGGTTCTTCGACAGCCTGCTCCAGGGCTGACCCGTGCCGCGGGTTCACGCCGTCGCGGACGGGACCCCGGACAGCGTCGAGGTCGACCTGGGGGTGATGCCCCGGCGGGTCCGCGAGAGCCTGCTCGCCCAGCTCGCCGAGGGCGAGCGCATCGTCATCCGCACCCGCCAGCACCCGCTCGTGCTCGCCCGGCACGCGCTGTGGCCCCTGCTCGCCGCCTGGGCCTGGTGGTGGCTGGTCGTCGACGTCGAGGCCGCCCCGCGGCTGATCGACCTGGTCCTGCTCGTGTTCCTCGTCGGCCTCGCGCGGCTGGCGTGGAAGGAGCTCGGGCGGCGCTACACGTGGTTCGTCGCGACGAACAAGCGCATCCTCAAGCACGAGGGGATCCTCACCCGCACGGTGCCGATGATGCGGCTGACCAAGGTCACCGACATGACCTACCACCGCACCGTGGGCGGTGAGATCTGGAACTACGGGACGATCGTCATCGAGAGCGCCGGGCAGCAGCAGGCCATCCGCGAGCTGCGCTACATCCCCGACCCGGACGAGGTCAACGCCGCGCTGAACTCGGAGATCTTCGGCGAACGCCCCCGGCGACGCCGCCCGGGGCGGCCGCGGCCGTGGTCCCGCCTCGTGCGCCGCGACCCGCCACCGGACCCGCCGGGCGACGGAGGGCAGCCCCGGGGTGGCCCCGGCGGCGAGGACCCCGGCGGTGGCGGCCGCGCCCGCCCGCCCGCCCCCCCGAGCGAGCCCGAGACGTGGTACCGCAGCTCGGGCCGGCGCCCGACGGGCCGGCTGGGCGACACCGGTGAGATCCCCGTGGTCCGCGCGGGTGAGGACCCGGCCGACCAGGACGCGTGGGCGGCGGAGGACACCGACGGGCAGGCCCGCGAGATCCCCCTCTACCCGCCACCGGAGTGGGTGGACCGGGCCTGAGGGCCGGCCGTCCACGGCCTCAGGGCCGCAGGACCGCCTCCGAGGCGCCGCCGGCGGCGGAGGTCTGCACACCGTCGACGTCGAGCACGGGCGCCTCGAGCGCCGTGACCTGACGGCTGGGGTGGCGCTGGCCGACCGCGCGCCCCTCGGGCGCCTCGTCGTGGCCCAGGGGGAGCTCGAGCTCGAGAACGCCCTTGCCGAGCCGCCCGTCCTCGGGCAGCGGCACGGGGTACTGGCCGCTGAAGCACGCCGTGCACAGGCGCTCGCGCGGTTGGCCGGTGGCCTCGACCATCCCGTCCTCGGAGATGTACCCGAGGCTGTCGGCGCCGATCGAGGTGCACACCTCCTCGACCCCGAGCCCGGTCGCGATGAGCTCGGCGCGCGTCGCGAAGTCGATCCCGTAGAAGCACGGCCACCGCACCGGCGGCGAGGAGATGCGCACGTGCACCTCGGCGGCGCCCGCCTCGCGCAGCATCCGCACCAGGGCCCGCTGCGTGTTGCCCCGGACGATCGAGTCGTCGACGACGACGAGGCGCTTGCCCTTGATGACGTCCCGCAGCGGGTTGAGCTTGAGGCGGATGCCCAGCTGGCGGATGGTCTGCGAGGGGGCGATGAACGTCCGCCCCACGTAGGAGTTCTTGACCAGCCCCTGGCCGTAGGGGATGCCCGACTCCTGGGCGTAGCCGATCGCCGCCGGCGTGCCGGACTCGGGGGTCGGCATCACCAGGTCGGCGTCGACGGGGTGCTCCCGCGCGAGGGCACGACCCATGTCGACGCGCGACTCGTGCACGACCCGCCCGGCGATCGTCGTGTCCGGCCGGGCGAGGTAGACGTACTCGAAGACGCAGCCCTTGGGCCGGAGCTCGGCGAAGCGCTGCGAGCGCAGGCCGTCCTCGTCGATGGCGACGAGCTCCCCGGGCTCGACCTCGCGCACGAACGACGCACCGACGATGTCGAGCCCGGCCGTCTCCGAGGCCACGACCCAGCCCCGCTCGAGGCGGCCGATGACGAGCGGCCGGATGCCCTGGGGGTCGCGGGCCGCGTAGAGGGTGTGCTCGTCCATGAAGACGAGACAGAAGGCGCCCCGGAGCATGGGCAGCACCTCGAGGGCGGCCGCCTCCACGGTGCGGTCGGGGTCGGCGGTGAGCAGCGCGGTCACCAGGGCGGTGTCGGTCGTGTTCCCCCGGGCCATCTCCCCCCGGTGCGCCTCGACCCGCCCCCCGGCGATGAGGTCGCGCAGCTCGGCGGAGTTGATGAGGTTGCCGTTGTGCGCGAGGGCGACCGTGCCGCCGGAGTGCCCGTCGAGGGTGGGCTGGGCGTTCTCCCACGTCGACCCGCCGGTCGTCGAGTACCGGCAGTGCCCGACCGCGAGGTGGCCGACGAGGGAGGCGAGCGAGCGCTCGTCGAAGACCTGGGAGACCAGGCCCATGTCCTTGTAGACGAGCAGGCGCTGGCCGTCGGAGGTGGCGATGCCCGCCGACTCCTGGCCGCGGTGCTGGAGGGCGTAGAGCCCGTAGTAGGCGAGCTTGGCGACCTCCTCACCGGGCGCCCACACCCCGAAGACGCCGCACGCGTCCTGGGGCCCCTTCTCGCCGGGCAGGAGGTCGTGGCTGAGGCGTCCGTCTCCGCGTGGCACGGGCCTCATCCTCTCACGCCGCGGCCCCGCGGGGCCGGGTCCCGGCGGCCGGGACGCTCAGGGACGGTCGGCACGCCGGTCGACGAGCAGGGCGAGCAGGGCCGCGAGCAGCCCGAGGAGGCAGGCGCCGAGCAGACCGAGGTAGCCGACGGCGGCCGTCGGGGAGTACTGGCCCTGGACGAGGACGGAGTCGGGGTCCTCGAACCAGCCGAAGTCGGCGACGGCGGCGCCGAGGAGGAACCCGAGGGCCGCCCCCGTGAGGATGAACGGGAGGAAGCGGGGGCGATGCGCTGGTGTCACGATCCTTACGGTAGGCGACTCCCGGTCGCCCGCACGCCGGCGGACCCTCGAGGATGGGGGCGTGAGCTGCTCCCGCCATCCGGCGCCCGGCGCCGGTCCGAACACCTGACATGACGACGACCTCCCCGACCCGCCACCGCCCGCGCGCGCGGTGGTACGCGGCAGCCGCCCTGCTCGCGACCGCTGCCGGAGCGGGAGTCGGCCACCTCGTCGCGGGTCTCGTCGCCCCCGAGGCCTCCCCGGTGCTCGCCGTCGGGTCCACGGTCGTCGACCTCACCCCGACCCCGGTCAAGGAGTGGGCCGTCGCCACCCTCGGCACGGCGGACAAGCCCGTGCTCGTCTCCACGGTGGCCGTCGTGACCCTCCTGCTCGCCGCCGGGGTGGGCGCGCTCGCGCGCACCCGGCGGGCCCTCGGGCTCTCGCTGCTCGCACTGCTGGCCCTCCTCGGCCTCGTCGCGGCGGCGAGCCGGCCGGCCGCCGAGGCTCTCGTCATCCTCCCGGGCTTCGTCACCGCCGCCGTGGGCCTGCTCGGCGCCGGCTGGCTCATGGGCCGGCTCGACGCCCTCGGCGTCGCGGCGGGCGACCCGGCCGCGGACGGGCAGGCGGCACCCGCCCCGCGCGCGGACGGGACGGGCGCTCGTCGGTCGGTGCTGCTGGCTGCCGGCGGCCTCGGGGTCCTCGCCGCGGCCGGAGGCGGCCTCGGCCAGGCGCTGGTCCGCCGGGGCGGGAGCACCGAGGTCGTGCTCCCCGCGCCCGCCGAGCCGCTGCCCGCCCTGCCGGCGGGTCTGGAGCGGACGGTGCGCGGGGTGAGCTCCCTGCGGACCCCGGCCTCGGACTTCTACCGGATCGACACCGCGCTCGTCGTGCCCCGGGTCGACCCCGACGGCTGGGAGCTGCGTGTCGACGGCATGGTCGAGCGGCCCTACACCCTCTCCTGGGAGGAGCTGCTCGCGATGCCCATGGTCGAGAAGGACGTCACGCTCACGTGTGTCTCCAACGAGGTCGGCGGGCCGTACGTCGGCGGTGCCCGGTGGCTCGGCGTCCGGGTGCGCGACCTGCTCGAGCGGGCCGGCCTGCGCGACGGGGTCGAGCAGGTCTTCAGCACCTCGACCGACGGGATGACGATCTCGACCCCGGTGCAGGCGCTCACCGACGACCGGGACGCGCTCGTGGCCGTCGGCATGAACGGGTCGCCGCTGCCGCGCCCGCACGGCTTCCCCGCCCGGCTCGTCACCCCGGGTCTCTACGGCTTCGTCGGGGCGACCAAGTGGCTCACCCGGATGACCGCGTCCACCTACGCGCAGGACACCGCCTACTGGACCGAGCGCGGCTGGGCCACGCGCGGGACGATCTACACCCAGAGCCGGATCGACACCCCGCGGTCGCTCACGACCCTCCCGGCCGGCCGGACGCTCGTCGGCGGGGTGGCCTGGGCGCAGCAGCGCGGCATCGCACGCGTCGAGGTCCGGGTCGACGAGGGCGAGTGGCGCCGTGCCACGCTCGGGCCGGACGCCGGGGTGGACTACTGGCGGCAGTGGTACCTCGAGTGGGACGCGACGCCCGGGCGACACACCCTGCAGTCGCGTGCCACCGACGAGGACGGGTCGACCCAGACACCCGAGCGGCAGGAGCCCTTCCCTCGGGGCGCGACGGGATGGCACACGGTCGTCGTCACCGTCGAGTAGAACGCCTCCCGCCCGGCGGAACCGTTGGCCCGCAACCCATCCGCCGCCGCCGTGGTGCCGAACCCCTGGTGCACGAACGTCACCGACCACCAGGAGACCCCGATGCGTACCACCCGAACCACCCTCGCCGCCGTGGCGCTCGCCCTCCCGCTCGCGCTCGCCGCCTGCGGCTCGGACGACTCGACGAGCGGTTCCGGCGCCGGCGACCCCACGAGCAGCTCCGCCGCTCCCTCGACCAGCTCATCGGAGTCCATGGGCTCGGACGCGATGGGCGAGCCCTTCGGTGCGGCCTGCGCCGACGTCCCGCAGGACGGTGCCGGCTCCTTCGACGGGATGGCCGAGGAGCCGGTCGCCACCGCCGCGAGCAACAACCCCGTCCTGTCCACCCTCGTCACCGCCGTCGGCAAGGCGGGGCTCGGCGACACGCTGAACTCGGCCGAGGACATCACGGTCTTCGCCCCGGCGAACAGCGCCTTCGAGGCCCTGCCCAAGGACACGATGGACGCCGCGATGGCCGACCCGAAGGGCCTGCTCACCGACGTCCTGACCAACCACGTCGTCGAGGGCCGGCTCTCGCCGGACGAGCTCCCCGGTGAGCACCAGACCCTCGGTGGCGGCACGATCGAGGTCATGGGCTCCGGGGAGGACTTCACCGTCGACCCCGGCGACGCGACCGTCGTCTGCGGGAACGTCCAGACCGCGAACGCCACGGTCTACATCATCGACCAGGTCCTCGTCCCGGAAGGCTGACCCGTCGGCGATGATGGACCGCATGCCAGCCGCCCCCGAGGGTCCGCGTGCGCGCCGGCCCTCGGGGGCGGCTGCGCCCGCCCCCGACCTGAGCGACCTGCTGCGTCGGTCGGCCCGGGGCGAGGAGGAGGCGTTCGGGCAGCTGTACGACGCGACCGCGCGCCGCGTCTACGGGCTCGTCCTGCGGGTCGTGCGCGACCCGGCGATGTCCGAGGAGGTGACCCAGGAGGTGTACCTCGACGTGTGGCGCACCAGCTCCCGCTTCGACCCGGACCGCGGGAGCGCGCTGTCCTGGCTGCTGACGATCGCCCACCGCGCGGCCGTGGACCGGGTCCGCTCCAGCGAGGCCTCGCGCCGGCGCGAGGACGCCCACGCAGCGGCCACCCGCGGCGTCGCCTTCGACGAGACGGCCGAGGCCGCGCACGGCGCCCTCGAGGCACAGCGGGTCCGGCGGGCGCTGGGCACGCTGACCGAGGTCCAGCGCAGCGCCGTCGAGCTGGCCTTCCTCGGCGGGTACACGCACACCGAGGTCGCCCGGCTGCTCGACCTTCCGCTCGGCACCGCCAAGACCAGGATCCGGGACGGGCTCATCCGCCTCCGGGACACGTTGGGAGGACCGGCATGAGCCCCGACCTGCACCACCTCACCGGTGCGTACGCGGTCGACGCCCTCGACGCCGAGGAACGGGCCGCGTTCGAGCGCCACCTGCCCGGGTGCGCCGCCTGCCGCGACGAGGTGGCCGAGCTGCGTGCCGCGGCCCAGACCCTCGGGGCGCTCACCGAGGCGACCCCGCCGGTCGGGCTGCGAGCCGCGGTCCTCGGCGGAGTCTCCACGGTTCGCCCGCTGCCACCTCGGGACGAGGCCGACTCGGTGCTCCCCCTCCGGCGCCGACGCCGGGCCCGGGCGGCATCCTGGCTCGCCGCCGCGGCGGCCGTCGTGCTGCTCGTGGCGGGCGGCCTCGCGTGGAGCCCGTGGTCACGCGAGGAGCCGGCGCGCACGGCGCTCGAGCAGGTCGAGCGGGCCACCGACGCCGCGACGGTGACGAGCCGTAGCGGCGAGGTCACGGCGACGCTCGCCTACAGCCACGAGCTGGACCGCTCGGCGATCGCGGTGTCCGGCCTGCCCTCCGCCCCCGAGGGGAAGACCTACCAGCTGTGGTACATCGGGGCCGACGAGTCCGCCCGGGGTGCGGGGTTCCTCGTCCCCGCCGACGACGGGGAGGGCGAGAGCGTCCTGCGCGGCAGCCTGCGTGGAGCCAAGGCCGTCGGTGTCACGCTCGAGCCGGCCGGCGGCTCGCCCGAGCCGACGACCGACCCCCTCATGGTCATGTCCCTGACCTGAGCGTGCCGGCGACCTCCTCGAGCACGGCCGGGTCCCCGCGGTACGGGGAGTCCTGCCGCGGCCAGTGGCAGACGACGTCGGTGAAGCCGAGCTCCACGGCCCGCCCGGACATCTCCGCGTACAGGGCGGCCGACTCCAGCGAGAAGCGCGGCGAGGAGTCCAGCGAGAGGTAGCGGTCCAGGGCGGGGCGCCCGGCGGCGTCGGCGGCCTCGCCGAAGCGTTCGGCGAGCTCGGCGACGTGCGCGAACCACTCCGCGAGGGTCTCACCCCGGCCGCCGTAGGTCACCCACGCGTCCCCGTACCTCGCCGCCAGCGCGATCGACCGGGGCCCGTTCGCCGCGACGAGCAGCGGGACGCGGTGGCGGACCGGTCCGGGCAGCGTGCGCGCGTCGCGGGTGGTGTACCAGCGCCCGGTGTGCTCGACGTGGTCCTCACGCAGCAGCCGGTCCAGCAGGGGGACGAACTCGTGGAACCGGTCGACCCGCTCGCGCAGGCCGAGATCCGCGCCGAGCAGCCGCGCGTCCAGGTCGCCGCCGGCTCCCACGCCGCACCGGAAGCGGCCCCCGGTCAGGTCCTCGAGGGTGATGACGTCCCGGGCGTACGCGTAGGGGTGGTTCTGGTTCGGCGAGGAGACGAAGGTTCCCAGCCCGATCCGCTCGGTGACCCCTGCCGCGGCGGCCAGGGTGGGCATCGCGCTGCGCCACGGACTGTCCGGCAGGCCGCCCCAGACGAGGTGGTCGTAGGTCCAGGCGTGGTCGAATCCGAGCTCCTCGACGGCCCGCCACCGCGGGGCGCTCTCCCGCCAGGGCTCGTCGGTGAGCAGGACGACCCCGTGCCGCAGTGGTCGGCTCACCGCGGCGCCTGGCGCACGAGCGGCAGGAGGGCCGACAGGTCGGCCCGCGTCCCGCTGACGCGCAGCACGCCCTCCGCGAGCGCCTGGGCCCACGTCGTGGAGCCGAGGACGAGGTACAGCCAGGTCTCGCCGTCGGTCTCGACGACGTTGGGCGGCGTCCCGCGGGTGTGCCGGGGGCCCTCGACGCACTGGACGACCCCGAAGGGCGGGACGCGCACCTCGACACTGCGCCCGGGCGCCCGGGCCGCGAGCTCCTCGAGCGTGTAGCGCACGGCGGTCGCCCGGGTGGCCCGGTCGGTGCCCTCGGGGTCGGCGTGCCAGGCGCGCAGCGCCGAGCGGCCGAGCTCGGGGTCGGTGCGGCGGCGGGGCGGCATGGCCAGACGCTACAACGGCGAGGCCGTAGCCTGCCGCCGTGGGCGAGGCGCGGGTGGAGACCGAGGAGGGGGTGGCCACCCTGCTGCTCGACGGGTTCCCCCAGTCCGCGGTCGACCTCGAGGACGAGACGGTGCTGCACTTCGAGTACGTGCAGCACCTGGCCCTCGCCCTCGACGTGCTCCGACCCGGGCGCAGCCTGCGGGTCACGCACGTCGGCGGCGGGGCCCTGTCCCTGCCCCGCTGGGTGGCGCTCACCCGCCCCGGGTCGCCGCAGGTCGTCCTCGAGCCCGACGCCGCCCTGACCGAGCTCGTGCGGCGCCGGCTGCCGCTGCCACGGGGGCACCGCATCCGGGTCCGGCCGGTCGGCGGTGCGGAGGGAATGGCCGCGCTCCGCGACGCGAGCGCCGACGTCGTCGTCCTCGACGCGTTCGTCGACGGCCGGCTGCCGGCGGAGCTGTCCACGCTCGAGTGGCTCTCCGGCGCCCGCCGCGTCCTCGGGCCCACGGGCCTGCTGCTCGCCAACGTCCCCGACGAGCCCGGGCTGCGCTACCTGGCCCGGGTGGCCGCCGGCGCCCACGAGGCGTTCGGGCACAGTGCCCTCCTCGGCCTCCAGGAGGTCCTCAAGGGGCGCCGGTTCGGCAACGTCGTCCTGCTCGCGTCGTCCACACCCCTGGACCTCTACACGTTGCGCCGGGCGGCGGCCTCCGCCCCGCTGCCCACCGGCGTGCTGTCCCGGGCCGAGCTGGTGCGCCGCGCTCCCGGAGCGCGGCCCCTGCTAGCCGGTGAGGGCGGGATGCCCTCGCCGCCGCCGCCGGACCCGAGGGCGTGGCGGCGCCGCTGAGCCCCACGAGCGGGGCCCGGCGCCCGCCCTCAGCCGAGGAAGACCCGGGCGTTGCGGAACATCCGCAGCCAGGGGCTGTCCTGCTCGACGTCGCCGGAGGTCCACGACATCTGGATGTTGCGGGACACCCGCTCGGGGTGCGGCATCATCGCCGTGAACCGGCCGTCGACGTTCGTCACCGCGGTGAGCCCCCCGGGGGAGCCGTTGGGGTTGAACGGGTGGGTCGTCGCCGGCCGCCCCCGATGGTCGACGAAGCGGGCCACCCGCGCGACCGCGGCCTGGTCGCCGCGCGCCGAGAAGTCGGCGAGACCCTCGCCGTGGGCGACGGCGATCGGCAGCCGGCTGCCGGCCATCCCGGCGGTGAGCACCGACGGCGAGTCGAGAACCTCGACGAGGGTCAGGCGCGCCTCGTACTGCTCGGAGCGGTTGCGGGTGAAGCGCGGCCAGGCCTGCGCCCCGGGGATGAGGTCGGCGAGGGCGGCGAACATCTGGCACCCGTTGCAGATGCCGAGACCGAAGGTGTCCTCGCGGTGGAAGAAGTCGTGGAACTGCTCGGTCAGCCGCGGTGAGAACAGCACCGAGCGGGCCCAGCCCTCGCCCGCCCCCAGGGTGTCGCCGTAGGAGAAGCCGCCAGCGGCGACGAGGCCCTGGACCTCGGAGAGCGCAATCCGTCCCGTCTGCAGGTCGGTCATGTGGACGTCGAGCGCCTCGAAGCCGGCCCGGTCGAGCATGAACGCGGTCTCGACGTGGCTGTTGACGCCCTGCTCGCGCAGGACCGCGACCCGGGGTCGCACGCCGAGCGAGAGGTAGGGCGCGGCGATGTCCTCGGCCGGGTCGAAGGTCGGCTCCACGACGAGGCCGGGGTCGTCGTCGGCACCGACCGCGGCGTGCTCCTCGTCGGCACACCCGGGGTTGTCGCGCAGCACCGAGACGCGCCAGGACACCTCGTCCCACGCCTGGGCGAGGTCGCGCACCCGCTCCTGGAGCACCTGCTCGCCACCGACCCGCACCCGCACGCGGCGCTCGGAGACCGTGTGGCCGACGGTCGTGACGACCTCGCCGAGGCCGTGCGCGTCGAAGACCTCGCACACCGTGTCCAGGGCAGACATGGGGACGCCGAGGACGACACCGAGCTCCTCCGCGAACAACGCGCCCACCGACGGCACGTCGATGTCGAGGCCCATCCCGCCGGCGAAAGCCATCTCGCACACCGCGGCCCACAGCCCGCCGTCGGAGCGGTCGTGGTAGGCGGTAACGAGGCCACGCTCGCGCAGGTCGGTGAGCGCCTCGGCGAGCGCCACGAGACGCTGCGGGTCGTCGAGGTCGGGCACCTCGCGGCCGAAGGCCCCCGACACCTGGGCCAGGACCGACCCGCCGAGCCGGTCGCGGCCGGCACCCAGGTCGACGAGGACGAGCGAGGAGCCGTCGCGCAGCTGCGGGGTCCACGTGCCGCGGACGTCGGGCAGCGAGGCGAAGGCAGTGACGACCAGCGAGACCGGTGAGGTCACCTGCCGGGTGTCGCCCATGGGGTCGGTCCACCGGGTCCGCATCGAGAGCGAGTCCTTGCCGACCGGGACGGACACCCCGAGCGCCGGGCAGAGCTCCATCGCGACGGCTCGGACGGTGTCGTAGAGCGCGGCGTCCTCACCGGGCTCGCCGCAGGCGGCCATCCAGTTGCAGGAGAGCTTCACTCGCGAGAGCGCCGGGACCGGGGCGGCAAGCACGTTGGTCAGCGCCTCGGCGACCGCCATCCGCCCCGAGGCGGGGGCGTCGACCGCCGCGAGCGGCATCCGCTCGCCACTGGCCATCGCCTCGCCGGCGAAGCCGACGTGGTCGGCCAGGGTCACGGCGACGTCGGCCACCGGCACCTGCCACGGTCCGACGAGCTGGTCGCGGTGGGTGAGCCCGCCGACGGTCCGGTCGGCGATGGTCACGAGGAAGCGCTTGCTCGCCACCGTCGGATGCCGCAGCACCGCGTACGCGGCCGAGCGCACGTCGATCCCGTCGATGTCGAGGTCGTCGCCGTGGCGGGCGACCCGGGCCACGTCGCGGGTCATCCGCGGGGGCTTGCCGAGCAGGGTCTCCATCGGCATGTCGATCGGCCGGTCCTCGTCCGGGAGGTCCTCCAGGCCCTCGGCGAGGACCAGCCGGCCGTCGTCGCGGGCCACCCCGACCACCGCGTAGGGGCACCGCTCGCGCTCGCACAGCGCGGCGAACCGGTCGAGCGAGCCGGGGGCGAGGGCCACGACGTACCGTTCCTGGGACTCGTTGCACCACACCTCCTTCGGGGCCAGGCCGGACTCCTCGACCGGGACCGCGCCGAGGTCGAACCGGGCACCGAGGCCGGCGCCGTCGACGAGCTCGGGGAAGGCGTTGGACAGCCCCCCGGCGCCGACGTCGTGGATGGCGAGGATGGGGTTGTCCTGCGGCCCGAGGCTCCAGCAGTGGTTGACGACCTCCTGGGCCCGCCGCTCGATCTCGGGGTTGCCGCGCTGGACGGAGTCGAAGTCGAGGTCGGCGGCGTTGGCGCCGGCGGCCATCGACGAGGCCGCGCCACCGCCCATGCCGATGCGCATGCCCGGGCCCCCGAGCTGGACGAGCAGCGTGCCGGCCGGGAAGGCCACCTTCTCGGTGAGGTCGGCGCTGATCGTGCCCATGCCGCCCGCGCTCATGATCGGCTTGTGGAAGCCCCGGCGCACGCCGTCGACGGTCTGCTCGTACACCCGGAAGAAGCCGCCCAGGCCGGGCCGGCCGAACTCGTTGTTGAACGCCGCCGCCCCGATCGGGCCCTCGATCATGATGTCGAGCGGGCTGGCGATGTGCCGGGGGGCGCCGTACTCCTCACGCTCCCAGGGCTCCTGGGTGCCGGGGAGGTGGAGGTTGGAGACCGCGAAGCCGGTGAGCCCGGCCTTGGGCTGCGAGCCCCGGCCGGTGGCGCCCTCGTCGCGGATCTCACCACCGGCGCCGGTCGCGGCGCCGGGGAAGGGGCTGATGGCGGTCGGGTGGTTGTGGGTCTCGACCTTCATCAGGACGTGCACCTCGTCGGCACGCGGCCCGTAGGCACTGGGGCCGTCGGCCGACTCGGGCAGCCACCGGGTACGCAGGCCGCCCTCCATGACGGAGGCGTTGTCGGTGTAGGCCACGACGGCGCCCTGCCCGGCGACCTCCTCGGTGTGCCGGACCATGCCGAAGAGCGAGCGCGCCTGCGGCTCGCCGTCGACGACGAAGTCGGCGTTGAAGATCTTGTGCCGGCAGTGCTCGGAGTTGGCCTGCGCGAACATCATCAGCTCGACGTCGCTCGGGTTGCGGCGCAGCCCGGTGAAGGCGTCCACGAGGTAGTCGACCTCGTCGGGGGAGAGCGCGAGCCCGAAGTCGCGGTCGGCCTCCAGGATTGCCTCGCGCCCCCGGCCGAGGACGTCGACGCGGACCATCGCCTCGGGGTCGCGCTCCTCGAAGAGGGCCGCGGCGGCCTCCCGGCTCGCGAGGGCCGACTCGGTCATCCGGTCGTGGAGCACCTCGGCGCACCCGGCCCACTGCTGCTCGCTCAGCGGCGTCTCGCACGCCAGGTGGTACTCGGTGACCCGCTCAACGCGCCGGACCTGCACCCCACAGCTGTGCGCGATGTCGGTGGCCTTCGAGGCCCAGGGCGAGAGGGTGCCGAGCCGCGGGGCGACGACGACGGTGGCGGGGTGGTCCGACTCCGGCGTGCCCCCGAACGGCTCGCCGTAGGAGAGCAGGCGCCGGACGGTCGCGGTCGTCGCGGGGTCGAGCGCACCGTCGCTCGCGACCCAGTGCACGTGCTGGGCGGACACCGCCCTGACCTGGGGGGCGACGACGCGCAGGCGGGCGAGCACGCCGGCGGCCCGGAAGGCGGAGAGGGCGCTGCCCCCGGGGACGGTGGTCAGCACGAGGTCGTGCGGCGAGGCCATGGTGCGGGGTCTCCCGAGGGGGTGCGGCGCGGCGGCGTTGTGCCGGTCCCAGGCTACCGGCGTCGGCGCCCCTCGCGGGCCGAGGGTCAGTCGCGACCGGTCGCGACGCGGAGCTGCGCGAACTCCGTCCCGGTCGTCACGGGGATGGCCCACCCTGCGGTTCGCCAGTCCGCCCGGCCCGTCGGCTGGTCGCCGCTCATGCTGCGCCCCGGGCGGTGAAGGAGCGGCCGGTGAGCCGCTCGTAGGCCTCGACGTACTTGGCGCGGGTGCGCTCGATGACGTCGTCGGGCAGGGGTGGTGGAGCCTCGCCGGACGCCTTGTCCCAGCCACTCGCCGGGGACAACAGCCACTCCCGGACGAACTCCTTGTCGACGCTGGGCTGCGGGTGGCCGGGTTCCCACTCCTCGGCCGGCCAGAAGCGCGAGGAGTCCGGGGTGAGCACCTCGTCGGCGAGGACGAGGCCGCCGTCGACGACGCCGAACTCGACCTTCGTGTCGGCGATGATGATGCCCCGCTCGGCGGCGAGCTCGTTGCCCCGGACGAGGATCCGCGTCGTCAGGTCGCGAGCCCGGGCGGCGAGGTCGGGGCCGACGGCAGCCTCGACCTGCGCGTACGACATCGGCTCGTCGTGCTGGCCGCTCGGCGCCTTCGTCGACGGCGTGAAGAGCGGCTCGGGCAGGCGCGAGCCGTCGGTGAGGCCGTCCGGGAGCGCGATGCCACTCACCGTGCCGTCGGCGCGGTACTCGCGCAGCCCCCCACCGGTGAGGTACGCCCGGGCGACGCACTCGACCGGCAGCATGTCGAGCCGGCGCACGAGCACGGCCCGGCCGCGCACGGCGTCCGGCACGTCGGTGCTCACGACGTGGTTCGGGACGAGGTCGGCGAGCTGCTCGAACCACCACAGCGACATCCGGGTGAGCACCTCCCCCTTGTCGGGGACCGGGGTCTCCAGGACGAAGTCGAAGGCGGAGATCCGGTCCGAGGCGACGAGGAGCAGCCGGTCGGTCCGCGGGTGCCCCGCGTCGTCGAGAGGCGCGTAGAGGTCGCGGACCTTCCCGGAGTACAGGTGTGCGTACCCCGGCAGGTCGGGGGCGCTCGCAGCGGCGGAGGGCGGGGAGCCGTCGGTCATGGGCCCATCCTGGCAGGGCCCCGGCACGCCGGGCCACGAGGACGGGGCTCACCGCTTGAAATAGATAGGTTTCCTATGTAGCGTGCTCGGGTGCGGACGGACGACGTGCTCGAGGAGCTGCTGCGCTCGGCGGCCGGGCTCTCCCGGTGGGCCAGCCGGCATGCCGACCTCGAGCTGCCGTGGGCCCAGGCCCGCGTGCTGTCCCTGATCGAGGAGCTGGGGCCGGCCCGGGTCACCGCCCTCGCCGCCGCCGACGACACGAGCCAGCCGACGATGACCTGCCAGCTGCAGCGGCTCGAGGCCCAGGGCCTGGCCGCCCGCACCCCGGACCCGGCCGACGGCCGGGCCAGCCTCGTGTCCCTCACCGACGCGGGGCACGAGGCCCTGGCCGGCGCCCGCCGGGCCCGGACCGCGGCCCTGCGCCCCGTCCTGGAGGACGTCGGCGCCGACCCGCAGCGGCTCCACGCGGTCGCGAGCCTGCTCACCGAGCTGGTCGAGGCGGCCCGTCGCCGCGGCGACCCGGCCGCCTGAATTTCCACCCGTCCCCGACCACCCACCCCGGAAGGACACCGCCCATGTGGCGTCAGCCGAAGACCGTCTGGAGCGTCGCGTTCGCCTGCGTCGTCGCGTTCATGGGGATCGGCCTCGTCGACCCCATCCTCAAGCCGATCGCCGACACCCTCGGCGCGACCCCCTCGCAGGTCTCGCTGCTCTTCACGAGCTACATGGCCGTCATGGGGGTGGCGATGCTCGTCACCGGCTGGGTCTCGAGCCGCATCGGGGCCAAGCGGACCCTGCTGCTCGGCCTCGCCGTGATCATCGTCGGCGCGGGGCTCGCCGGCCTCCAGGACTCGGTCGGCGCCATCGTCGGCTTCCGGGCGGTCTGGGGCCTCGGCAACGCCCTGTTCATCGCCACGGCCCTGGCGACGATCGTCGGGGCCGCACGTGGCTCGGTCGCCCAGGCGATCATCCTCTACGAGGCCGCGCTCGGGCTCGGCATCGCCGCCGGGCCGCTCGTCGGCGGTGTCCTCGGCGGGATCTCCTGGCGCGGGCCGTTCTTCGGCGTCAGCGTGCTCATGCTCGTCGCCCTCGTCGCGACCTGGGCCACCCTCCCCGCCGGTGACGAGCGTCCGCACCCGACGCCGATCACCGCTCCGCTGAAGGCCCTGCGCCACCGCGGGCTGCTCACCGTCGGGGTCACCGCGCTGCTGTACAACTTCGGCTTCTTCACCCTGCTCGCCTTCACCCCCTTCCCCCTCGACATGTCCGCCCACGGCACCGGGCTGGTCTTCTTCGGGTGGGGGCTGTTGCTGGCCCTGACCTCCGTCGTCGTCGCCCCGTGGGTGCAGCGTCACCTCGGCACCTTCACCGGGATGGTCGGCGCGCTCCTCGGCTTCGCCGTGATCCTCGCCGTCATGGCGGTGCTCACCGACCACAAGGCCGTCCTCGTCGTCGGTGTCGTGCTCGCCGGTGGCTTCCTCGGCATCAACAACACCCTGATCACCGAGACGGTCATGAAGGTGGCGCCCGTCGAGCGCGGCGTCGCGAGCGCGGCCTACAGCTTCGTGCGCTTCAGCGGCGGCGCGGTCGCGCCGTGGCTCGCGGGGCGGCTCGGCGAGGAGTCGGTACACATCCCGTTCTGGGTCGGCGCCGGGGCCGTCGTGCTCGGCGTCCTCGTCCTCTCCACGGGCCACTCGTTCGTCCGGAGCATCGACGCCCAGCCGGGCCACGGCGCCGAGCGGATCGACTCCGAGACCGAGGCCGAGGCGCTCACCGTCGGCGACGCCTGAGGGCGATCCCGGGCGGGAGGGACGGCCCCCACTGCGTAGCGTGGGGGGCATGGACCTTCGCATCTTCACCGAGCCGCAGCAGGGCGCGACCTACGACGACCTCCTCGCGGTGGCCCGGGCGGCCGAGGACCTCGGCTACGACGCGTTCTTCCGGTCCGACCACTATCTGCACATGTCCGGGGACGGCCTGCCCGGGCCGACCGACGCCTGGACCACGCTCGCCGGGCTGGCCCGCGAGACCTCCCGCATCCGCCTCGGGACGCTCGTCACCTCGGCCACCTTCCGGCTCCCCGGGCCGCTCGCGGTGGCCGTCGCCGGCGTGGACCAGATGAGCGGGGGCCGGGTCGAGCTCGGCCTCGGCGCCGGCTGGTTCGAGGCCGAGCACCAGGCCTACGGCATCCCGTTCCCGCCGCTGCGCGAGCGCTTCGACCGGCTCGAGGAGCAGCTCGCCGTCGTCACCGGGCTGTGGTCCACCCCGGTCGGGTCGACCTACGAGCACGACGGGTCCCACTACCCGGTCAGTGCCTCCCCCGCGCTCGCCAAGCCCGTCCAGCCCGGCGGGGTGCCGATCATCGTCGGGGGCGCCGGGAAGCGCCGGACCCCCGCGCTCGCTGCCCGCTACGCCGCCGAGCTCAACGTCCCCTTCGCCTCGGTGAAGGAGACCCGCGAGCTGCTCGAGCGGGTCGACGCCGTGTGCGAGGAGCACGGGCGCGACCCGCGCAGCCTCGTGCACTCCGCCGCCCAGGTCGTGTGCGTCGGCGCGGACGACGCGACGGTGCGCCGACGGGCGGAGGCCATCGGTCGGGATCCGCAGGAGCTGCGGGCCAACGGGGTCGCCGGCAGCCCGGAGGAGGCGCGCGAGCGCGTCGGGCGGCTCGCCGACGCGGGCGTCGAGCGGCTCTACCTGCAGGTCCTCGACCTGCACGACCTCGACCACCTGGCCGACGCGCGCGCGGCCCTCGCCGGCTGAGCGCCCTCCACCACGCTCAGCCCGGGAGCGTCACCTCACCGCGCTCGGCCCGCTCGGCGATGTCCGGCCGGTGGTGCGAGCCGGGCAGGTCGACGGCGGCCACCGCCGCGTAGGCCCGCGCCCGGGCCTGGGCGAGGGTCCGCCCCCGGCCCACGACCGACAGCACCCGCCCCCCGGCGGAGACGAGCCGCCCGTCGGCGTCCAGGGCGGTGCCCGCATGGAGGACGTAGGCCTCCTCGGACGCATCCGGGGCGTGCTCGAGGCCGGTCACCGGGTCGCCGGTGCGGGGTGCGGCGGGGTAGCCGTCCGCGGCGACGACGACGGTCACGGCGTGCTCGTCGGCCCAACGCAGCGGGGGCACCTCGGCGAGGGTGCCGGTGGCCGCGGCGAGCAGCAGGCCCCCGAGGGGGGTGCGGAGCCGGTCGAGGACGACCTGGGTCTCGGGGTCGCCGAAGCGGACGTTGAACTCGATGACCCGCGGGCCGCGCGCGGTGAGCGCGAGCCCCACGTAGAGCACCCCGACGAAGGGCGTGCCGCGCCGGGCCATCTCCTCGAGCACCGGGCGGGCGATGCGCTCGGTCACGTCCGCGGCGAGCCCGTCGGGGGCCCAGTCCAGTGGGCTGTAGGCGCCCATCCCCCCGGTGTTGGGCCCGGAGTCGCCCGCCCCGACCCGCTTGAAGTCCTGCGCGGGGGCCAGCGGTAGGACCGTCCGGCCGTCACACACGCAGAAGAGCGAGACCTCCGGGCCGTCGAGGAACTCCTCGACCACGACCCGGCCGCCCGAGCGGGCCAGGCAACCCCGAGCGTGCTCGAGCGCGCTCTCCCGGTCGCCGGTGACGACCACGCCCTTGCCGCCGGCCAGGCCGTCGTCCTTGACGACGTGCGGGGCCCCGAGCGCGTCGAGCGCCTCCCGCACCTGCTCGTCGGTGGTGCACACGTGGGCCATGCCGGTGGGCACGTCCGCGGCGGACATGACCTCCTTGGCGAACGACTTGCTCCCCTCGAGCCTGGCGGCGGCCGACGACGGCCCGAAACACGGGATGCCGGCGCCCCGCAGGACGTCGGCGACGCCCTCGACGAGGGGGGCCTCCGGCCCGACGACGACGAGCCCGGCCTCGACCCGGCGGGCGAGGTCGAGCACCGCGTCGGCGTCGGTGACCCCGCCGGGGAGGGGCTCGCACCGGGCCAGCTGCGCGATCCCCGGGTTCCCCGGTGCGGCATGCACGGCGTCGACGGAGGGGTCGAGGGAGAGCGCCCGCACGAGGGCGTGCTCGCGGGCGCCGGAGCCGATGACGAGGACGTTCACGGCGCCCAGCCTAGGGGGCCGTCGACGCCCCCCGCGGCGTGCCCGCGGCGGGGTGAGGGCACGCGGGTGGCCCCGGGCACGAGGTCACGGTTGGGTCACGACCTGCCTCGGAAATTGGCTCAGGAGGGGTCGACCGCCCAGGGTGTTCGGTAGCCGGTTGCCTCGGACGGCCCGGCCACGTCGTCGTGAGCCCAGCGCGGCCCGTGGTCGCGGGGGCCCGAGGTGACCGCGTACGGAACCGAACACGTTCGACACGGACAACTCGCGACAACACGAAGGTGGTACGTACACATGCGACTGCGCAGGACTTCTCTCGCCCTGGCGGCGATGGGCCTGACGGCCGGCCTGACGCTCTCGGCCTGCGGGAGCGACGACGGCGGCGGCTCGGGCTCGGCCGGCGGCAGCGACGACGCGCTCGACGGTGTCAGCATCACCGTCGGCTCCAAGGACTTCACCGAGAACATCCTCCTCGGCAAGATCCTCGTCAAGGCGCTCGAGGCCAAGGGCGCCGACGTCACCGACAAGACCAACCTCGGCGGCTCGGCGGTCAACCGGAAGGCCCTGCTCGCCGGCGAGGTCAACGTCTCTCCCGAGTACAACGGGACGGGGTGGACGGTCTACCTGGGCCACGAGGACCCGAGCAAGGACCCGGCCGAGCTCTACCAGAAGGTCAAGGACGAGGACCTGGAGAAGAACGACCTCGCCTGGGTCGGGACCTCGCCGTTCAACGACACCTACGGCTTCGCGGCCAACGGCGACCTCGCCGAGCAGGAGGGCGGCTTCGACCTGCAGGCGATGGCCGACTACCTCAAGGCCAACCAGGACGCCACGCTGTGCCTCGAGACCGAGTTCCCCGACCGGCCCGACGGTCTCGTCCTCTTCGAGGACGCCACCGGCTACACGGTGCCGCAGAACCAGATCAAGATCCTCGACACCGGGCTGATCTACACCGAGACCGCCAAGGGCTCCTGCCAGTTCGGTGAGGTCTTCACGACCGACGGCCGGATCACCGCGCTCAACCTCGACCTCGTCGAGGACCCGGGCGTCTTCATCCTCTACAACGTCTCCTACGTCTTCCAGAACGAGGTGTACAGCAAGAACTCGGACGTCTACGACGAGGTCGCGGACGCGATCCTCGAGCCGCTCGACAACGACAAGATGGCCGAGCTGAACGCCCAGGTCGACGTCGAGGGCGACTCCGCGGACAAGGTCGCGGAGGACTACATCGACGAGATCGGGCTCGGCTGAGGCCGGCACCTCGCCCGAGCACACCGGCGGCGGCGGTCCCTTCGGGGGCCGCCGCCGTCGGCGTCAGTCCCGCAGTGGTACCCGGGCCAGGTCGGCGACCCGGGCCGCCAGGTGCGCGGGCAGCCCGGTCCGGCAGCGCGGCCCGCTCGCCAGGCGCAGGGTGACGACGTCGTCGAACGGCCCCGGCTTCTCGACGTGGTCCACCTGGCCCCAGGAGACCCGGCGCCCGCGGCGGCGCAGGTCCACACCGAACGCGTCGGCGACGTAGGCCGACCGCACGAGGACCCGCAGCGGCAGCGCCCACAGGGGCCGCCGGGGGCGGACGACGAGACGGCCACCCTCGTCGTCGACCTCGTAGCGCCTCACACGCCCCGGGGGCGCAGGTAGGTCTCGGCGAGCGCGCCGATCCAGTCGAAGGTCAGCGCGACGATGGCGACCATGGCGGCCCCGATGATCAGGACGGCGTCCTGCTGCAGCTTCAGGCCGACGGAGATCGTCACGCCGAGACCGCCGCCGCCGATGAGGTAGGCGAGCGTGGCCATCCCGATGTTGAGGATCATCGCGACGCGCACGCCGGCGAGGATGACGGGCACGGCCAGCGGCAGCTCGATGCGGGTGAGCACCCGCAGCCGGGTCATCCCCATGCCGCGGCCGGCCTCGATGACCGCACGGTCGACGCCGTCGAGGCCGACCATCGTGTTGCGCAGCACCGGCAGGATCGCGTAGATGACGAGCGCGACGACGGTGGTCCACAGCCCCTGGCCGAGAAGGGAGAGGAAGAGGATCAGCAGGCCGTAGGCCGGCAGCGCCTGGCCGGAGTTGGCGACCGTGACGATGGCCGGTGCGAAGCGGCGCATCGGCGGGCGGGTCAGCGCGATACCCAGGGGGATGGCGACGAGCACGACGAGCAGCGTGGACCAGAAGGAGATCTTCAGGTGCTGGACGAGCTGCGGCCACAGCTTCGTCCCCCACTCCAGCGGCGAGGCCTGCTGGATGACGGAGTCGCCGAGCCCCAGGCTGCGGTAGTAGAGGTAGACGGCGAGGACCAGCCCGAGGATGCCCACGGGCGCGAGCTTGAGCCCGAGGTGGTTGCGGCGCGCGCGGGTCAGCCAGCCCGGCCCCCCGGTGGTCTCGGGGCCTCCCTGGCCGCTCGGCGCGGGGTCGCGGCCGTCGGTGGTCGTCCCGTGGTCCCCGGTGCGCAGGTGGGCCGGGGCGATCTGGCTCACGAGGACGCCTCCATGCGCTCGTAGTGCTCGCGCGCCTCGAGCCGTGCCCGACGGATCTGCTGGTTGAGGTAGGTGAGCCGCACGACCCCGTAGTACGAGCCGTCCTCGCGGACGACCACCGCGACCGCGGCCTCGCTGATGAGCATCTGCTCCAGCGCCTCGAACAGCGTCGCCCCGAGCTGGACCTTGGCGAGCACCTCGGTCCCCGACTCGGCGGTCACCGGGGTGCCCTGGCCGAGCTCCTCGGTCGAGACCCAGCGCAGCGGCCGCTGCTCGTCGTCGAGGACGAGCACCCAGGTGGCGTGGACGGCGTGCGCCCGCTCGAGGGCCTCGGCCGGGTCGTCGCCGACGGTCATCGTCGGGTAGGGGTCGAGGTCGACGTTGTCGTCGACGACCTCGAAGTGCAGGCCCTTGAGCGTCGAGCCGCTTCCGATGAAGTCCGCGACGAAGTCGTCGACGGGGAAGGCGAGGATCCGCTCGGGGGTGTCGATCTGGCGGATGTGGCTCTGGTCGCCGAGGATGGCGATCCGGTCGCCCATCTTGATCGCCTCGTCGACGTCGTGGGTGACGAAGACGATCGTCTTGCGCAGGGTCTCCTGGACCCGGAGGAACTCGTTCTGCAGCCGGTCGCGGGTGATCGGGTCGATCGCGCCGAAGGGCTCGTCCATGAGCATGATCTCGGGGTCCGCGCCGAGCGCCCGGGCGACCCCGACGCGCTGCGCCTGGCCACCGGAGAGCTCCTTGGGGTAGCGGTCCCGGTAGGTCTCAGGGTCGAGGCCGACGACCGAGAGCAGCTCGTCGACCCGCTCGCCGATCCGGGCCTTGTCCCACCCGAGCATCTTCGGGACGGTCGCGATGTTCTGGGCGATGGTCTGGTGCGGGAAGAGCCCGATCTGCTGGATGACGTAGCCGATACGTCGGCGCAGGGCGTCCGGGTTGACCTTGGTGACGTCCTCGTCGTCGAGGATGATCCGCCCGCCCGTCGGCTCGATCATCCGGTTGATCAGGCGCAGCGTCGTGCTCTTGCCGCAGCCCGAGGGGCCGACGAGGACGAGGATCTCGCCCTCCTTGACCTCGAGGGAGAGGCTGGCGACCGCGGGCGTCTTCGTCCCGAGGTACCTCTTCTCGACCTCTTCGAGGCGGATCTTCGCGTCGTGGCTCATGTCTTCTCGTTCCCTGCCCCGGAGGGCGCTCGTGTGCGAGTCGTCGATGGCTGCCGGGCCGCGGCCCGCGGGCTAGATGCGCTGCCCCCTGGAGGTCGTGGCGCGTTGCACCGCGGCGAGGACGATGTCGAGGACGAGCCCGAGCAGGACGGTGAAGACCGTCCCGGTCCACACCGACTCCAGGCTGTTCGGCAGCCCGAGCCGGGTCAGCCCGCCCTGGATGTAGGAGCCGAGACCGTCGCCGCCGACGAGGACCGCGATCGCGGCGATGCCGACGGTCATCAGCGTCGCGATCCGGATGCCGGTCATCATGATCGGCCAGGCGAGCGGCAGCCGGACCTGGAGCAGCTGGCGCAGCGGGCCCATGCCCATCCCCCGGGCCGACTCCACGACGGCCGGCGGCACGGCGTCCAGGCCGGTCACCGTGTTGCGCAGGATGGGCAGCAACGAGTACAGGAAGAGCGCGTAGATGGCGGGCCGGTTGCCGACGCCGACGATGGGGATGAAGATCGCGAAGAGCGCGAGCGAGGGGATCGTCAGGAAGATGCCCGTGATGCTCAGGGCCGCTGCCCGCAGGACGGGCCGGCGCTGGACGAGGATGCCGAGCAGGACCGAGAAGACCGCTGCGGCGAGGATGGCGGTAAGCACGATGAGGGCGTGCGCCCAGGTCTCCTCGAGGATCTCGTCGGGGCGACCGGAGATGTAGTCGAACCAGCTGAGGATGCCGTCCACGGGGTCCTTCCGTCGGGGTCGAGGACCGACCACACCGTGCGCGCAAGCGCGGCCGGGCTCTCCTTCCTATCAGACCCGGCCCCGGTGCGTCACCGGTCGCGGGGCACCCGTGTCCGGGCCGTGACCCGCTGCGCGCCCCGTCCCGAGGCCCTCCGGAGGCCGCGGACTAGACTGGTGAGTTCCGTGTTCCGGCCCCCGAGACGACAGGAGAGCGTGGCTTCGTGACGACCCACCACCGGGGCCAGCCCGACACCTCCGCCGACGTCGAGCGCGAGGTCGCCCGCGAGCAGGCGCACGTCGACCGGGTGTACGCCGAGCTCGAGAAGGCGACGCTGCGGGCCCGGGACGTCGAGGCCGACGGCCTGGCCCGTGGGCGCACCGACCGCACCGGTGACGTCCGTGACGAGGAGATGACCGGCCTCTTCGAGCGGGACGCCCTCGTGCACGCCGCGGCCCGGCGGCGCGCGGCGATCGACACCCAGTACGAGGGCCTCGTCTTCGGCCGCCTCGACCTCGGCGAGGAGGGCTCGAGCGCCGCCGAGCGGGAGGTCCGGCACATCGGGCGGCTCGGCGTCCGCGACGACGACTACGAGCCGCTGGTCGTCGACTGGCGCGCGCCGGCCGCCGCCGCGTTCTACCGGGCCACCCCCGTCGACCCGATGGGCGTGGTCCGCCGCCGGGTGCTGCGCTGCCGCGGGGACCGCGTCGTCGGCGTCGAGGACGACCTCATGGTGCCCGAGGCGCCCGAGGACATCGTCGTCGTCGGCGACGGCGCCCTCATGGCGGCGCTCACCCGCAGCCGGGGACGCCAGATGCGCGACATCGTCGCGACCATCCAGCGCCACCAGGACGAGGCCATCCGGGCTCCCGCGCGCGGCGTCACCGAGATCACCGGAGGCCCCGGCACGGGCAAGACCGTCGTCGCGCTGCACCGTGCGGCCTACCTGCTCTACGCCGAGCGCCGACGCTTCGAGCACGGTGGCATCCTCGTCATCGGGCCCTCGGCGGCGTACACGGCCTACATCGAGCGGGTGCTGCCCTCGCTCGGCGAGGAGTCGGTCGCGCTGCGCGCCCTCGGCGACGTCGTCGACGGCGTCACCGCGCTGCGCCTGGACACCCCCGAGGTCGCCGAGGTCAAGGGCTCCCTGCGGGTCCGGCGGCTGCTCGCCCGGCTCGTGGCCCGTCCCCCGCTCGGTGCCCCCCGGGTCCTGCGTGCCTTCGTCGCCGGGCACGCCGTCCGCCTCGAGGAGGAGGCCCTGCGGCGGGTGCGCGCCGAGGTGCTGCGCGGCCACCAGCACAACCTCGCCGCGGACGCGGCCCGCGCGGCGCTCGCCGAGGCCGCCTGGCGCTCGGTGCGCCAGGGGGAGCGCTCGGACTTCCTCGACGCCTTCGACTCCTCTCGCGACGTGGACGAGTTCCTCGCGTCGTGGTGGCGGCCGGTCGACCCGCGCGAGCTGCTCCTCGCGCTCGCCGACACCGACGAGGCCTACGGGCTCTCGCGCGGCGTTCTCGACCAGGAGGAGGCCGCGGCCCTGGCCTGGTCCTACCGCGAAGCGCTCGAGACCGGGCAGTGGTCGGTCGCCGACGTCGCGCTCGCCGACGACCTGCTGGCGCGGCTCGGGCCGGTCCCCGAGGCGGTGGAGGAGGACGCGGGTTTCTACGACATCGAGGAGCTCGACGACCTCACCGCCTACGGGGTCCAGGACGTCCGCGCCGGCTCCGGTGGCCCGGGCCGGCCCGGCTCGGGCGCGGTGGTCACCCCGGCCGACGCGCGCGAGCGGCTGCTCGCCGGGCGGCTCGAACGGGCCTCGGGGTACGCCCACGTGCTCGTCGACGAGGCCCAGGACCTCTCGCCGATGCAGTGGCGGATGGTCGCCCGGCGGGGCCGGACGGCCTCGTGGACCGTCGTCGGGGACGCGGCGCAGTCCTCCTGGCCCGACACCGCAGAGGCCGCGCGCGCTCGCGAGGAGGCCTTCACCGGCCTCGAGCGCCGCACGTTCCACATGGACACCAACTACCGCAACGCGCGGGAGATCTTCGACCACGCCCGCGAGGTCGTCCTCCCCCTGGTGCCGGACGCCGACATCCCGGAGGCGGTGCGCGAGACCGGGGTCCGGCCCGTCGACGTCGCGGTCGACGGCTCGCTCGTGGCCGCCGCCGCCGACGCCGTCGAGACCGTGCTCGAGGAGGTCGACGGCTCGGTGGCCGTCGTCACGCCCCGCCGGTGGGCGGACCGGCTCGGCGCGCTCGACGGGGCCGGCGAGGGCCGGGTGCAGGTCGTCGACCCGCTCTCGACCAAGGGGCTGGAGTGGGACGCCACGGTCGTCGTCGACCCCGACGCGATCACCGAGGAGTCACCGGGCGGCGTGCGGGTGCTCTACGTCGTGCTCACCCGGGCAGCACACCGGATGCACGTCCTGCGCCCCGCCTGAGGCCCCCCGAAGGTTCCGGCAACCGGAGAGAACGTTCACTCGGCTGCCGCTTGCACGAGGCCGGTCGCTGAAGCTTCCGGCAGCCGGAGAGAACGTTCACTCGGCTGCCGCTTGCACGAGGCCGGTCGCTGAAGCTTCCGGCAACCGGAGAGAAAGTGCAGGATCAGTCGAGGAGGGGGTGGCGCTGGATGATCTCTTGCCGGCCGGCACCCACCCCGATGGCCGAGACCCGGGCCCCGACGAGCTCCTCGACCCGCAGGACGTAGCGCTGGGCGGCCGCCGGCAGCTCCTCGAAGGTGCGGCACCCCGAGATGTCCTCCCACCAGCCGTCGAGCATCTCGTACACCGGGCGGGCGTGGTGGATGTCGGTCTGCGAGACGGGCATCTCGTCGTGGCGGACACCGTCGACCTCGTAGGCCACGCAGACGGGCACCCGGTCGAACCCGGTGAGCACGTCGAGCTTGGTCATGACAAAGTCGGTCACGCCGTTGACCCGGGTGGCGTAGCGCCCCACGACCGTGTCCATCCAGCCGCAGCGGCGCGGCCGCCCGGTCGTCGTGCCGTACTCGGCGCCCGTCTTGCGCAGGGTCTCGCCGTCGTCGTCGAGCAGCTCGGTCGGGAAGGGACCCTCCCCGACCCGGGTCGTGTAGGCCTTGAGGACGGCGATCACCCGGGAGACCCGCGTCGGCGGGATGCCCGACCCGGTGCACGCGCCGCCGGCGGTCGCCGACGAGGACGTGACGAACGGGTAGGTGCCGTGGTCGACGTCGAGCAGGGTCGCCTGGCCGGCCTCGAGCAGCACGTTGGCCCCCGCGTCGAGCGCCTTCTCCAGCACCCGCGAGGTGTCGGCCACCATGGGGCGCAGCCGCTCGGCGTAGCCGAGCAGCTCCTCGACGACGAGGTCGACCTCCACCGCGCGCGTGTTGTAGATCTTCACGAGCACCTGGTTCTTGAACCCGAGCGCGCCCTCGACCTTCTGCCGCAGGATCCCCTCGTCGAAGAGGTCCTGGACGCGGATGCCGACCCGGTTCATCTTGTCGGCGTACGTCGGGCCGATGCCGCGCCCGGTCGTCCCGATGCGCCGCTTGCCGAGGAAGCGCTCGGTGACCTTGTCGAGGGTGCGGTTGTAGGAGGCGATGACGTGGGCGTTGGCGGAGACGAGCAGCTTGGAGGTGTCGACGCCGCGGGCCTGCAGACCGTCGAGCTCCTCGAAGAGCACCTCGAGGTCGATGACGACGCCGTTGCCGATGACCGGCGTCACCGACGGGGTGAGGATCCCCGAGGGCAGCAGGTGCAGCGCGTACTTCTCGCGACCACCGTCCGGCCCCTCGATGACCACGGTGTGCCCGGCGTTGTTGCCCCCGTTGAACTTCACGACGTAGTCGACGTCCTCGCCCATGAGGTCGGTCGCCTTGCCCTTGCCCTCGTCGCCCCACTGGGCTCCGACCAGCACGATCGCCGGCATCCCCGGCTCCTTCCGACACAGCGGCACCGGGGCCGTCGGTGCCCCGGCGTGACGAAGGCCCCACCCGGGTCGAGGGCGAGGCCTGGTCCGCCCCACTGTACCGCGCCGGCGACGGCGCCCGCGGTCAGCGGCGGCGGCTCGCCAGGGCCCACCCGAGCTGGAAGCGGGTGTCGACACCGTGGGTCGCCATGAGCCGGGCGACCCGGCGACGGACCGTGCGCAGGCTCACGCCGAGGTGCCGGGCGATCGCCTCGTCCTTGACCCCGAGCTCGAGCAGCTCCACGAGCCGCGGGTCGCCCTCGCCGGCGCCGTCCCCCGTCGGGACGGGTGCCGCGTGCCGCCAGGCGAGGTCGAAGTAGGCGGCGTAGAGCCGGATGACCAGCGGGTCCCGCAACAGCACGTAGCCGCCGGCGAGGTCGTCCCACCCCCCGAGCGCGACGACGGCACTCTCGCCGAAGACGGCGAACTCGGTCGAGGTGTCCGGCAGGACGCGCTGGTCCTCACCGGCCTCGGCCCACATCGCGAGCCACCGCTGGCCGCTCGGCGTGGTCAGGACGTCGGCCGGGTAGACGGCGCGCTGCGGGTCGCCGCGCTCCATCCGCTCCCGGTTCGCGCGCACGGTGGCCTCGTCGAGCGCGGGCCCCTGGTCGACGGTGAGGACGAAGTTGCGGACCATCCCCCGGCTCTCGGCGAGCAGCCGGTTGACGACCGAGGGGGTGGCCGTGTCCGGGAGGGGCTCGCCCCGGGTGTCCCGGGCGCCGAGCGAGCGGCTCGTGGCCGAGGCGAGCAGCCGGGCGGCCTCCTCGAGCTCGCGCTGCCGCTGCTCGGTGCGCTCGCGCTCGAGGCGCACGTGCTCCTCGAGGGCGAGCAGTACCCCGGCGTCCGGCTCGGGCGAGGTGTCGGCCACCTGCGGGTCCCGCGGGCTCAGAGGCCGAGCGCGCGCGCGGCGGTCGCGCTCGAGGCTCGCAGGAGCTCGGCGCAGCGGCGGCGCTCCTCCTCCTCGGCGATCTCGCCCGCCGCACGGGCTAAGGCGGCGAGGGCGCGCAGGAAGCCGCGGTTCGGCTCGTGCTCCCAGGGCACCGGTCCCTGGCCGCGCCAGCCGTTGCGGCGCAGCGCGTCGAGCCCTCGGTGGTAGCCCGTCCGGGCGAACGCGTACGCCTCGACCGCTCGACCGGCCGCCAGGGCCTGCTCGGCGAGGACCGCCCAGGCCAGCGAGGACGCGGGGTACCTCGCGGCCGCCGCGTCCGGGGCGAGCCCGTCCTGCAGCGCCGTGGCGCACGGGTCCTCGGGCAGGTGGGTGGGCGGGATGCCGAGTAGGTCGTTCGTCGTCATGCCGGCCACGCTAGCCCGCCCGCTGCCCCTCTCGAGTGAACAGGACACGCCGCCGGCGACGGTGCGCGGGCGGCGGGTCCTGTTCACTCGAGGGCGTGGGGCCTCGGGACGGTGGCGCGGGTCAGCCCTGGTGGGTGCCGGCGGAGCGGAGGTTCTCGCAGGCCTCGACGACGCGGGCCGCCATCCCGCCCTCGGCCTCCTTGCCCCACGCGCGGGGGTCGTACTGCTTCTTGTTGCCGACCTCGCCGTCGACCTTGAGCACGCCGTCGTAGTGCCGGTACATCCAGTCGGCGACCGGGCGGGTGAAGGCGTACTGGGTGTCGGTGTCGACGTTCATCTTCACGACGCCGTAGTCGACGGCGGCGGCGATCTCCTCGGGCAGCGAGCCGGAGCCGCCGTGGAAGACGAGGTGGAAGGGCTTGTCGTCGGCGGTGCCGAACTCGCGGTGCACGGCGTCCTGCGCCGCCTTGAGCACGTCCGGGCGCAGCTTGACGTTGCCCGGCTTGTAGACCCCGTGGACGTTGCCGAAGGTGAGCGCCGTCATGTAGTAGCCGTTCTCACCGGTCCCGAGCGCCTTCGCGGTGGCGATGGCGTCCTCGGGGGTCGAGTAGAGCTTGTCGTTGATCGCGTTGGCGACGCCGTCCTCCTCGCCACCGACGACCCCGACCTCGATCTCGAGGATGACGCGGGCCTCACGGCAGCGGGCGAGGAGCTCCTCGGCGATGACGAGGTTCTCCTCGAGCGGCACCGCGGAGCCGTCCCACATGTGGCTCTGGAAGATCGGCAGCCCGCCGGCCTTGACCCGCTCGGCCGAGGCCGCGAGCAGCGGGCGCACGAAGCCGTCGAGCTTGTTCTTGGGGCAGTGGTCGGTGTGGAGGGCGATGTTCACCGGGTAGTTCTTCGCGACCTCCTCCGCGTACGCGGCCAGCGCGATCGAGCCGGTGACCATGTCCTTGACGGTGGACCCGGAGGCGTACTCCGCACCGCCGGTCGAGACCTGGATGATGCCGTCCGAGCCGGCCTCGGCGAACCCGCGGATGGCCGCGGTCACCGTCTGGCTCGAGGTGATGTTGATGGCGGGGTAGGCGAAGGAGCCGTTCTTGGCCCGGTCGAGCATGTCGGCGTAGACCTCGGGCGTTGCGATGGGCACGGTGTTCTCCTCGTGACGTGGTGGTGGCCCTACGCCACCGATCTTTCCACCATCGCCCTCGGGCCGTGCGGCGGCCTCGGTGCCGGCCGCGGGGGACGGGAACGGGGCGGTGCAGCGCACCGCCCCGTCCGGCGGCCGCCCAGGCCCCTGCACCGTGGGGAGTCGCCCAGCCTGTGGTCCGTGGACCGGCTGCCCTCAGGGTCACGCGCTGCCGTCGCTGCCCGTGCCTGATCAGTGCTCATCATGTGGGGGCCAGCCGCCCGGTGCCTAGGAGTTCGCGTCTCGACAACGTTGTCGACACCGGAATCAGTGACGGACGCGACGGATGTGACAACGGTGACAGGGCGGGCGCGAGCCGCTGCGGGACCGGTCAGCGCAGGGCCTCGGCGAGCAGGCGCAGGGTCTCCTCCCGCGCCGGGGCCCGGTCGGCCGGGGTGCCCGCGGTGGCACCGGCGACCGGGTGGACCATGACCTCCTCGACACCGAAGGTGTCGGCCAGCCGGGCGATGGTGCGCGCGGCCTCCTCCGGGGCCCCCACCACCCAGCGGCCGAGCATCTCCTGGGCGAGCGCCTCGTGCTGCGGGGCCAGGGGCGCCGCCTCGGCCTCCTCCACGAGCGGCTGGGCGCGCAGCGGCTGGCCGGTCCGCAACGCCACCATGGCGTGCAGGTTCGGCAGCGCCAGTGCCCGCGCCTCCTCGGCCGTCGGCGCGACCACGGCGTTGACCGTGAGGAAGGTACGTGGCAGCGGGTGCTCGGGGGAGGGCCGGTAGGTCTCGCGGTAGAGCGCGAGGGCCTGCGCCGTCCCGCGCCCGGAGAAGTGGTGGGCGAAGACGTAGGGCAGCCCGCGCGAGGCCGCGAGCCGGGCCGAGTAGTCCGAGGACCCGAGCAGCCACACCGTAGGCACCGACGTGGCCCGCGGCGTGGCGCGCAGGACGTGCTCGCCCTCGGCGAGCCGGAGCGGCACCCCCTGCGGGGACATCATCGCCAGGACGGCGTCGACGTGGTCGGGGAAGCGCTCGACGGCGTCGGCCTCGACCCCACCACCGCCGCTGCGCAGGGCCCACGAGGTCACCGGGTCGGTGCCAGGCGCGCGGCCGATGCCGAGGTCGATGCGCCCGGGGAAGGCGGCCTCGAGGAGGGCGAACTGCTCGGCGACCACGAGCGGGGCGTGGTTGGGCAGCATGACACCCCCGGAGCCGACCCGGATGCGCTCGGTGGCCCCGGCGACCATCGCGGCGAGCACCGGAGGGTTCGTCGCCGCGACCGAGGGCATGTTGTGGTGCTCGGCGAGCCAGTAGCGCCGGTAGCCCAGGGCGTCGGCGGTCGCGGCCAGGGCCTCGGTGGCCCGCAGGGCCTGCGTGCTGCCCTGGTCGCTGCGGACCGGCACGAGGTCGAGGACGGACAGGGCGGGGGCCGGGGGCCGGCTCGGGGTGGCGCTCACCCCCGGTGCAGCGGCGGCGCGCAGCCGGCTATTCCGCGACCCGGTGGCGCCGGTAGTAGGCGCGGGCGCGGTTGCGGTCGCCGCAGTCCGAGGCCGAGCACCAGCGCCGGTTGTGCCGCGGGCTGGTGTCCAGGTAGACCCAGCCGCACTCGTCGTCCTCGCACTGGTGCAGCAGGCGCAGCCGGTCGCTGCCGGCGAGGTCGAGCACGGCGCGCACCGCGCGGTCCACCGGCGTGGTCGCCGCGACGGCGGAGTCGACCCACCGCCACCGGCCACCCTGCTCCGGCCCGCCCTCCTCGAGGCGGGCGCGGCCCAGGGCCACCCGGTAGCGGGACGCGACACGCTCGGCTGCGGCGGCGTCGCCCTCGACGAGCATCGCGTAGGCGTCCTCCCGCAGCCCGCGGGCGTCGGCCACGAGGGCCTCGGCCGCGGCGGCGTCGCCGGCGAGCGTCGCCGCGAGCCGGGCGTGCTCGGTCTCGTCGAGGAAGCCGGTCTGGAGCGCCCAGTCGAGCACCCGGGCGGAGTCGCCGAGGAGCTCCTCACGGCCCGGGCCGCGCAGGCGCCAGCTGACGGTGTTGAGCAGCTCGAGGCCGGGGTCCCCGGTCACCTGTCCGAACGTCGCGCGAGCCATGACTCCTACCTCATGGGTGTATGCCCTGTTGACCATGAGCATACCCCGTGCCACTCTCATGGGTAATCGTTCTAGTACCCATGAGAGTGGCCCGAGATGGACCCGAGCGTCGCCCTCGTCCGCACCCACCGCAGCTTCCGGTGGTACTGGCTCGGGCAGAGCATCTCCAGCGCCGGCAGCCAGGTGACGGTCCTGGCCCTCCCGCTCGTCACGGCCCTCGCCCTCGACGGCTCCCCCGCGGACGTCGGCGCCGTCGCGACCGCCGCGATGCTCCCCTACCTGCTCTTCTCGCTCGTCGCCGGGCACCTGCTCGAGGGCCGCCAGGGCCGGCAGACGATGGTTCCCGCCGACCTCGCCCAGGCCGTCCTGCTCGCGCTCGTGCCGCTCGCCGCCGCCACCGGGTGGCTCACGGTCCCGCTGCTCGCCGTCATCGCCTTCCTCGCCGGCACCGCCGCGCTCGTCTTCGGCGTCAGCGCGTTCGCCTACGTGCCCTCGCTCGTCGAGCGCCGCGACCTCGCGGCGGCCAACCGGGCGGTCCAGGGCTCGCGCACGGTCACCGAGGTCGCCGGCCCGGGGCTCGCCGGCCTGCTCGTGGGCGCCCTCGGCCCGGCGGCCGCCATGGCCGTGGACGCCCTGAGCTACCTCGCCTCGGCGCTGGGGGTCGCGATGGGACGCCCCGCCCGTCCCCCGGCGCGGGCGGAGGACCCCGGGGAGGGGGCGGGCGAGGAGCGCGTGCGGGTGACCACCGGCCTGCGGATCCTCTTCCGGGACCGGCACCTGCGCGCCCTCACCGTGCACGCGGCCGCGTACAACCTCGCCGAGGAGGTCTTCCTCATCAACCTGGTCCTCTGGGCGGTCCAGGACCAGGACGTGCCCGCGAGCGCGTACGGCCTGGCCCTGGCGATGGCGGGCGTGGGGGGCCTCGTCGGCACCCTGAGCGCCCTGCGCCTCGCCGACCGGCTCGGCTTCGGCCGCGCCTTCGCGGCCTCGCTCGTCCTCAGCTGCGGTGTGCCCGTGCTCGTCGCCGGGTGGCCGCTGCACGGCGTGGCCCTCGCCGTCGCCCTCGGCCTGGTCATGCTGGTCTCCGGCGCCGGGCTCGGCAACGCGAACGTCTACTCCCTGACCCTCCGCCAGACGCTCATCCCGCCCACCCAGCTCTCCCGCTCGGCGGGGGCGTACACGCAGGTGATGTACGGGTCCATCCCACTCGGCTCGGCCCTCGGCGGCCTCGTCGGCGAGACCCTCGGCACCCGGGTCGGGGTGCTCCTCGGCGGGGTCGGGATCGCGCTGTCGGCCGCGCCCATGCTCACCCGCTCGGTCCGCTCACTGCGGCTCGACCTGTCCGCCACCGCACCGGCCGAGGCTGCGGCCGACTAGGTCGCCCGCGGCAGCTGGCCGAAGACGTGGCGGCGGCTCCAGGCGTGCATCGCGACCGCCGCCGCGGCCCCGGCGTTGAGCGAGCGGGTCGACCCGAGCTGGGTGATGTGCACGACGACGTCGCACACCTGCTGCAGCTGCGGGGTCAGCCCCGAGCCCTCCTGGCCGAACACGAGGACGCACGCCCGCGGCAGGTCGGAGGTCTCCAGGGGCACCGAGCCCGGCACGTTGTCGACCCCGACGAGCGGGAGCGCAGCGCCGTCCTCGCCGCCGGTGGCCGCCCAGCGCGCGAGGGCAGTCGCGTCCGGATGGTGCAGCTCGTGCTGGTAGCGGTCGGTGACCATCGCCCCCCGGCGGTTCCACCGGCGCCGACCGACGACGTGGAAGGCGGCGACGTTCATCGCGTTCGCCGTACGGACGACCGAGCCGATGTTGAGGTCGTGCCGCCAGTTCTCGATCGCGACGTGCACCGGCTGCCGCCGGGTGTCGAGGTCGGCGACGATGGCCGCCATCCGCCAGTACCGGTAGCGGTCGACGACGTTGCGCCGGTCGCCGTGCCGCAGCAGCTCGGGGTCCCAGTGCTCGCCCTCCGGCCACGGCCCCTCCCACGGGCCGACGCCGACCGTCTGCTCCTGCTCCACGTCCGCGAGCCTACGGAAGGCTCCCCCACAGGGCCCACCCAGCGCGCGCCCAGCCCCGTACCGCCCGTGACCGCCTACCCTGAAGCGGTGATGCATGCCCTCGGACCGGACTGGATGGACCCCCAGTACCTCTTCGACACCTACGGGTCGGCCTTCTTCTGGCTCTCCCTGGCCATCGTGTTCGTCGAGTGCGGCCTGTTCTTCCCCATCCTCCCCGGGGACTCGCTGCTCTTCGCGATCGGCATCTTCGTCGCCGGTGGCCAGCTGCACGTCAACATCGTCCTGGCCATGGCGGCCCTCTTCGTGGCCGCGTTCGCGGGCAACGTCGTCGGCTACGAGATCGGCCGCGCCGTCGGCGCCCCGCTGCGCGAGCGCGACGGCAAGGTCATCCGGCGGGAGTACTTCGAGAAGACGACGGAGTTCTTCGACAGGTACGGCGCGCGGGCCCTGGTCATCGGCCGGTTCGTCCCCATCGTGCGCACCTACATCACCGTCGTCGCCGGCATCGGCCGGATGCAGCGGCGGCACTTCTTCACCTGGTCGGCGGTCGGCGCCGCGCTGTGGGTGCTCGTGGTCACCCTCGCCGGCTACTTCCTCGGTGGGGTCCCGCTGGTCCGGGACAACCTCGAGGCCGCGATCCTGCTCATCGTCGCGCTCTCCGTCCTCCCCATGGTCATCGAGTACCTCCGCCACCGCCGTTCGGCGCGGGTGGCCGCCGCGCAGGTCGCCCCCCAGGCGTCCGAGGCCGTCGAGGACGTCGAGCCGCGCTGAGGAGGTCTTCCTCCCGCACAAGGCTCAGCCGCCGAGGTCGACCAGCCCCCGCCGGTGCGCCTCGGTGACCGCGGCGGTGCGGTCCTGCACCCCGAGCTTGGCGAAGGCCCGCAGCAGGTGCGTCTTGACCGTCGCCTCGCCGATGAACAGCTCGCGCCCGATCTCGGCGTTGGACAGCCCCCGCGCGACGAGACCGAGCACCTGCACCTCGCGCGCGGTCAGCTCCGGCACCGCGGGAGCCCGGAGGCGGTCGGCCAGCCGGGCGGCGACCGGTGGCGCGAGCACCGTCTCCCCCCGCGCTGCTCGGCGGATCGCGTCGGTGAGGAGCGCCGTCGGGGTGTCCTTGAGCAGGTAGCCACGGGCGCCGGCCTCGACGGCGCGGACGATGTCGGCGTCGGTGTCGTAGGTGGTCAGGACGAGGACCTGCGGCGGCTGCGGCAGGGCGCGCAGCCGGGCGGTGGCCTCGGTGCCGTCCATGACGGGCATCCGCAGGTCCATGAGGACGACGTCCGGCTCCAGCCGCGGCACGACCGCCAGCGCCTCGGCGCCGTTCGCGGCCTCGCCGACGACCTCCAGGTCGGCCTCCTCGCCGAGGACGGCGACCATGCCGGCACGCACGACCGGGTGGTCGTCGACGACGAGCAGCCGGATCACCGGGGCACCTCGAGGCGCAGGGCGGTGCCCGCCCCCGGCGCGCTCGTCACCGAGACCTCGCCACCGACCTCGGCCGCCCGGGCCCGGATCCCGTCGAGGCCGAACCCGCCCGCCCCGGCCCGTGGGTCGAAGCCCTGCCCGTCGTCGGTCACCGTGAGCACGACCCGCGCCGGCTCGTACTCCAGGCCGAGCCGCACCCGAGCCGCCGCGGCGTGCCGGCGCACGTTGGACAGCGCCTCCTGCGCCGTGCGTAGCAGGACGACCTCGCAGGCTCCGCCGAGGGGCGCCGGGTCGCCGACGACCGAGACCTCGGCCCGTAGCCCGGCCTCCCGGCTCACCGCCGTGCCGAGCCGCTGCATCGCCTCGGCGAGGGTGCGTGACTGCAGGTGGCCGGGAGTCAGCTCGGCGACGATGAGCCGGGCCTCGGCGAGGTTGTCGACCGCGGTGCGCTCGATGAGCCCCAGGCGCTCCAGCGCGGTGTCGACGTCGCCCCGCGCGAGCGCCGACTCCGCCGCCCGGGCCAGCGCGACGACCGAGGTGAACCCCTGCGCCAGCGTGTCGTGGATCTCCCGGGAGATCCGCTCGCGCTCCTCCTGGACGCCGCGGTCCCGCTCGACCGCCGCCAGGCGGGCCTGGGTGGCACGCAGCTCGTCGATGGTGCGGGCCCGCGAGGCGGCCTCGGCGACGATCCGGTTGATGAACAGGCCGAGCGCGAGTGAGAGGGCGAGCGAGATGACCGAGGTGACGAGGATGGCGCCGACCGCGCCCCGGTCGAACCCGCTCTGGACGAACCGGACGAGCCCGAAGCCCGCGAGGGTGACGAGGGTCCCGACGGCGGCCGTGCGGACCCGGAGCATCGCCCACATCTGGGGGTAGAGGACGAAGAAGAGCATCCACGACTCGGTGCCGGGGTCGAGCACCTGGATGAGCAGCAGCGCCGGCCAGGCGATGCCGTGGTAGACGAGCCCGGCGCGGGTCTCCTGCCGCAGGGCCCGGAGACCGACGAGGCCGTAGGCGGCCGCGATGACGGCGAGCAGCAGCAGTGACGGCCAGCGCCCGAACGTCCCCGGGCCGTCGAGGAGCGCGACGACGACCGAGGCCACCCACACCGCGGCGAAGACCGAGTGCCAGTACGGCTCCTGGCGCCGCCACATCGCCTCCAGGGCGGCACGGGAGTCCCCGGCCCGGGGTGGGCAGCCCTCGTCGCTCACGGCACCATCCTCCCGCCCGCCGCCTCAGACCGTCCCGCGCTTGAACCACCGGAAGGTGCTCACGCACAGGACCAGCCCGCCGGCCGCCCAGGCGGCGAGCACGAGGAGGGTCCGGCCGGTCTCCCAGGACCCCGCCATCTCGAGGGAGGCCATCTCCTGCGGGTAGAACACCGAGCGCATGCCCTGGGCGATCCACTTCAGCGGGAAGAGGGCGGCGACCTGCCGGAGCCAGTCGGGGACGTCCTGCCAGCCGATGTACACCCCGGAGATGAACTGCAGCACGAGCATCGGGCCGATGACGACGGCGCCGATGGACCGGGCGGTCGACAGCGACGAGTAGGCGATACCGAGCACGGTGCCGGCGACGACACCGAGGGCGAAGACGGCGGCGAGCACGAGCCAGCGGCGTCCACCGTCGGGCAGCGGCACGTCGAACCCGAGCCGGCCGACGACCAGGAGGGTCACCAGCTGGACGACGGAGGTGACGGCGACGAGCCCGACCTTGCCGAGGAAGTAGGCCACCGGGGGCATCGGGGTCGAGCGCAGGCGCTTGAGGGTGCCGTCGTCGCGCTCGGTCGCGACCGAGAGGGCCATCGTCTGGAAGCTCGTGAGCAGCACGCCGGCGGCGACCATGCCGGGCATGAAGAACCGGCCGGCGCTCATCGCGTCCGCGTCCTCGAACTGCCCGGAGAAGATCACCGCGAACAGCGACAGCAGGAGGATCGGGAAGAGGAAGGAGAAGAAGACGGCCTCCTTCTCGCGGGAGTACATCTTCAGCTCGACGACGGTGCGGTCCAGGCCGAGCGCGAGGGTGTTCATGCCGGCACCTGCGCGCTCTCGCCGCTCACGTGGGGCGCGATGAGCGCGAGGTAGGTGTCCTCGAGGGAGGGGCGGGTCACGGTCAGCTCGGGCACCTCGCCGGGGAAGCGGGCGGCGAGCGCGAGCAGCTCGGCGGTCGGGGTCGCCGTGCGCAGCGAGCGGCGGACGCCGTCCTCCTCCCAGGAGACCGTGGCCTCCTGGCTCTGCCGGCCACCGAGCGCCGCGGGCGTGTCGAGGGCGAGCAGCCGGCCCGCCGCGATGACCCCGACCCGGTCGGCCAGGTGCTCGGCCTCGTCGAGGTAGTGCGTCGTGAGCAGGATGGTCGTCCCGTCGGAGGCGAGGTCTCGGATGAGCCCCCAGAAGTCGCGCCGTGCCTGCGGGTCGAAGCCGGTCGTCGGCTCGTCGAGGAAGAGCAGCTCGGGCCGGCCGACGATGCCGAGCGCCACGTCGAGCCGGCGCCGCTGGCCGCCGGAGAGACCGGAGATGCGCTCGTCGGCCTTCTCCTGCAGCCCGGTCCGGGTGAGGACCTCGTCGACCTCCCTGGGCTGCCGGTAGCAGCGTGCCGTGGTCCGCAGCACCTCCCGCGGCGTGAGCAGGTCGAGCCCGCCGGAGCTCTGCAGGACGATGCCGATCCGCTCCCGCCAGGCGAGCGGCGCCCCCTGCGGGTCGGTCCCGAGCACCGACACCTCGCCGGCGTCGCGGTCCCGGAAGCCCTCGAGGACCTCCACCGTCGTCGTCTTGCCCGCCCCGTTGGGGCCGAGGAGGGCGAAGACCTCCCCACACCGCACGTCGAGGTCGAGGCCGTCGACGGCCCGGTGCTGCCCGTAGGTCTTGCTCAGCCCGCGGATGCGGATCGCCGGTTCGCTCATGGCCCCAGCCTGCTCCCGGCCGGTGTGCGGCGCGACGGTCACCCGGTGGACGTGGCGTCCACCGACCGGTGGACGGCCGCGGCCGCCACGGCGGCGACGAGCAGGCTGCCGGCACCCGCGACGACGAAGGCCACCCGCGGGCCCCCGAGCGTGCCGACGACCCCGCCGAGGAGAAGCGCGAGCGCACCGGCGGCCCGGGAGAGCCCGCTGACCAGGGCCACGACGGCCCCGCGGTGTGCCGCTCCCAGCTCGTCGAGGACCAGCCCCATGACGAGCGCGTTGACGACCCCGAGGAGCAGCCCGACACCGGCGCCGAAGGCGAGGTAGACGAGGTACCCCGGCGCCAGACCCTGTCCGACCTGGCCGAGCGCGACGAGCCCGAAGGCGGCGAGCACCGTGCGCACCCGTGCCGTGCGCGTGGTCGCGGCACCGGAGGCCACGGCACCGACCACCGCCGCCCCGCCGTGCACCGCCTCGGCCAGGCCGTACTGGGCGGCACCGGCGCCGAGAACGTCCCGGACGAGGAAGACCTCGACGGCGTTGACCGACTCCAGGGTGACCACGAGGGGCAGCAGTGCCAGGACGAGCACCCCGAGAACCGGGTCGGCACGCAGGGCGGCCGCGCCGTTGCGCGGGAGGACCGCGCCGAGCCACCCGCGCCGGGGCGCGGGCGCGGGGTCCTGCGCCGTGGTCTCGCCACGCAGCGACCGCCCGAGGGTGAGCGCGGCCGCCGCGAGCGCGAGGAAGGTCGCGGCGTCGAGCAGCAGCGCCGCCGACGGGCCCCGCCACTGGACGAGGACGCCGCCCACGCCGGCACCGAGCGGTCCGGCGACCCCGCGCAGGGCCTGCTGGAGGGCGACGACCCGACCGGCGCTCCCCTCCGGCACGAGATGCGGGACGACCGCCGACCAGGTGGGGTTGCCCAGGGCGAAGCCGGTCTGGAGGACGAGGACGAGGACGAAGGTCGCCGCCGTCCCGTCGACGGCGGCGAGCGCGACGGCGGCAGCGCTCTGGACGAGGGCGGTGACGACGAGCAGCCGGCGGGGGTCGGCACGGTCGGCGAGCTCCCCCGCGAGGCCCATCGTGAGGACCACGGGGAGCCCGAGGAGGCCGAGGAGTACCGCGACCGCCCAGGGGCCCAGCCCCGTCTCGTGCACCCGCAGGACGAGCGCGACCATCGCCGCCGAGTCGCCGGCGACGCTCACCGCGGCAGCCCCCAGGACGGTGCGGACCGCACCGACGCGAAGCACCTCGGCATAGTTACGAAGGATCTGCTTCACATTTGTGAAGGTACTACTTCACAACCGACGGGTCAACTAGCATCCCCCTCATGCCCGACCCCGACGAGCGCGAGCTGCGGATCACCGACCCGCGCGCGCTGCGGGCCCTCGCCCACCCTGCGCGACAGCGGGTCATCACCGAACTCTTCTCGGGGGAGGTGCTCACGGCGACCCAGGCCGGGCGGCTGTGCGGGCTGAGCGCGTCGGCGATGAGCTACCACCTACGCGCCCTCGAGCGCTGGGGGATCGTCGAGCGCGAGCCGAGCGCCGACGCTCGCGAGCGGCCCTGGCGGGCGACGGCCGACAGCATCACCATCACGCCCGAGGCCCACCGCGGGGCGGGGGGCGCGACCAGCCGGACGTCGATCCGCCAGTGGTTCGGCGACCTCGACGCCGACCTGGAGCGGATGGCGTCCGCGGTCGGCGAGGGCGAGACCCATGGCATGACCTCCCGCGGCCGGCTGTGGATGACCGACGCCGAGGAGCGCGAGCTGCAGGCCCGGCTCGGGGAGGTCGTGAGCTCCTACCGCGGTCGGACGAGCCGCGACCACCCCGAGGGCGCCCGCCCCTGGAACGTCTACGCCCTCATCCTTCCCGGCGAGGCTCACGGGAGCTGAGCGCCCTGGCCGGGTGCGCCCCACGTGTGGCACGCTCGCCGACGGGGTAGCGCCCGCCCGTGCCAGGGAAGGAGCCGACCGTGCCTGCACGTGACCTGCCCGCGCCGGCGCTCGCCACGCTCTGCCACGAGCCGTTCTTCGCCGACGGGTGGCTCTACGAGCGCAAGCTGGACGGCATGCGGGTGCTGGCCGAGCGACGTGGTACGTCGACCACGCTGTGGTCTCGCTCCGGCCGGGACGTCACGGAGAGCTTCCCCGAGGTCGCCGAGGCGATCACGACCCGGGCCGTGGGCGAGGTGCTGCTCGACGGTGAGGTCGTCGCCTTCGACGGGCCGCACACGAGCTTCGCCCGCCTCCAGCCACGCATCCACGCCCGGGGGGCGGCGGCCAGGGCGCGGCGCACGCCGGTCTTCTACTACCTCTTCGATGTCCTCCGCGCCGACGGGGCAGACGTGCGGGACGAACCGCTCACCGCACGCCAGCGGCTGCTCCGGGCCACCGTGCGCACCGGTGACCCGCTACGGCTGACGCCGCACCGGGTGCACGCCGACGCCACGTACCTCGGCGAGGTCTGCGCCCGGGGCTGGGAGGGCCTCGTCGCCAAGCGGGCCGACGCCCCCTATGGCCGCGGACGGACCACGGACTGGTTGAAGTTCAAGTGCGAGGCCGGCCAGGAGCTGCTCGTCGTCGGCTGGACCGACCCGGAGGGATCGCGCCGCGGCCTCGGTGCGCTGCTCCTCGGCTACCACGAGACGGCCGGGAGCGATGAGGTCGTCTACGCGGGCAAGGTCGGGACCGGCTTCTCCGAGAGGGTCCTTCGTGACCTGCGAGCGCGACTCGAGGGTCTGGCGCGCAGCTCTTCTCCGTGCACCCGCGGCCGGCTGCCGACGGCCGGCGCGCACTGGGTGCGCCCCGAGCTGGTCGCGCAGCTGGCCTTCACCGAGTGGACCTCCGGGGGCCAGCTGCGGCATCCGCGCTTCCTGGGCCTGCGCACCGACAAGGACCCCGCCGAGGTCGTCCGGGAGGGCTGAGCGATGGCATCCACCGAGACCGTCCACGACGTGGAGGTCACCCACCCGGACAAGGAGCTGTGGCGGGGGGTGACCAAGACCGACCTCGCGCACTACTACGACGACGTCGCCGACGTCATGCTCCCCCACCTGCGAGACCGCCCGGTGAGCATGCAGCGCTTCCCTGACGGCATCGGCGGCCACGGCTTCTACGAGAAGCGGATCCCGGCGCACTTCCCGGAGTGGGTCGACCGGGTCACGGTGCCGACTGCGGACGGCGAACAGGAGCAGGTCGTCGTCTCGAACGCCCGTAGCCTCGTCTATCTCGCCCAGCAGGCCTGCGTCACACCCCATGTGTGGCTCAGCCGGCGCCGGCACCTGCACCAGCCCGACCTGCTCGTCGTCGACCTCGACCCGAGCGGACGGGACCTGCCGGCCCTGCGCCGGGCCACCCGCCTCGTCGGCGAGCTGCTCGACGGGCTCGGGCTCGTCCCGTTCCTGCGCACCACCGGCTCGCGGGGCTACCACGTCACGGTGCCGCTGCGGCCCGAGGCTGGCTTCGACGAGGTCCGCGCGGTCGCGGCGGAGGCCGCCGACCTGCTCGTCGAGCGCGAGCCCGGGCTGTTCACCCGGGCGGCCCGGGTCGCCGACCGCGGCGACCTGGTCTACCTCGACGTCCTGCGCAACGGCTACGGGCAGACCGTCGTCGCGCCGTACGCCCCCCGCGCCCGGCCCGGCGCGCCGGTGTCGACCCCGCTCGAGTGGGAGGAGCTGTCGTCGGTGGAGCCGGACGGCTACGACCTGGCGAGGGTGCGGCGGCGCCTGGCACAGCGGGCCGACCCGTGGGCCGGCCTACGCCGCAGGGCACGTGGGCTCGGCCGCGCCCGCGAACGACTCGCCGCGATGCGCTCCTAGGCCTGGCCCTCACCGGCCGGCGGGGCCGCCTCACCACGCTGGTCGAAGTCGACCCTGGGCGCCACCCGCTCCTCCCCGGCGGCCTCGAAGTACTCCGCCCGTCGGACCGAGAAGAGGTTGGCCACGACGTTCGTCGGCACCGTCTCGACGCGGGTGTTCAGGTCGCGCACCGTCGCGTTGTAGTACCGGCGGGCCGAGGCGATCCGGTCCTCGGTCGAGGTGAGCTCGCCCTGCAGGGCGAGGAAGTTCTCGTTGGCCTTCAGGTCGGGGTAGGCCTCGGCGACGGCGATGAGCCGGCCGAGGGCCTGGCTGAGGAGGTTCTCGCTCTCGGCCTGCTGCGCCGGGGACTGGCCCGGGGCCATCGCCGTGGCGCGCGCCGCGATCACCTCCTCGAGCGTGCTGCGCTCGTGCGCCGCGTAGCCCTTGACCGTCTCGACGAGGTTGCCGATGAGGTCGTGCCGCCGGGTGAGCTCGACGTCGATCTGGCGCCAGGCCTCCTGGGCGAGGTTGCGCAGCCGGATCAGGCCGTTGTACGCCGCGACCCCCCACAGCAGGACAGCGAGCACGAGCACGACGATGACGATGAGCACGATCACGACGACGATCCTCCCGGACGTGGACTACGGCGATCCTACGGAACCCGCCCTGTGGCGCACATCACACCGCACCGCTAGGGTTCTCCGGGACCGCACCGATCGCCAGACCGGGAGGCCCCATGGAGACCGTCGTCGTCGGAGTCGACAACAGCGACGCGTCCACCCGCGCCGTGGAGTTCGCCGTCGAGCGCGCCCAGCACAACGACTGGCGGGTCGTCCTCGTCCACGTCATCCCCTGGACGCCCTACTCGTTCCAGACCCCGAGCGAGAACGAGCACCGCCACCGGGAGAAGGCCCGCGAGGTGGCGGCCGCGACCGAGCAGATCCTCGCGCCCATGGCCGACATCGCCGAGCGGGCCGGTGTGTCGCACGAGGAGCTGGTCCACCACGGCAAGCCCTCGGAGACGATCACCGACGTCGCCGCCGAGACCGGCGCCGTCCACATCATCGTCGGGCGCACCGGCGACGGCGGCCTGCGCGAGGCCGTGTTCGGGTCGGTCGCGAGCCGCCTGGTCCAGCATGCCCATCTGCCCGTGACGGTGGTGCCCTGATGAACCCCGTGGAGATCTTCACCGACGTCTCGACGTGGATCAGCGACAAGGTCTTCTACGCCGTCCCGGTCTTCGACACCAAGATGCCGCTCATCGTGCTCTGGCTCGTCCTCGCCGGGGCCTTCTTCACGGTCTGGCTCGGGTTCATGCAGGTGCGCGGGCCCAAGCTGTCCATCGACCTCGTGCGGGGCAAGTACTCCAGCCCGGACGACGAGGGCGAGGTGTCGCACTTCCAGGCGCTCGCGACCGCGGTGTCCGGCACGGTGGGGCTCGGCAACATCGCCGGTGTGGCGGTGGCCATCTCCCTCGGGGGGCCGGGGGCGACGCTGTGGATGATCGTCGCCGGCCTGCTCGGCATGGCCACGAAGATGGCCGAGTGCATGATGGGGGTGAAGTACCGCCGGGAGCACCCCGACGGGTCGGTGTCCGGCGGTCCGATGTACTACCTGCGCGACGGCCTCGCCGAGCGCGGGATGCGCCCCCTCGGGCAGGTCCTCGCCGCCTTCTTCGCCCTGTGCATGATCGGGGGGGCCGTGGGCGGCGGGAACATGTTCCAGTCCAACCAGGCCACCGCCCAGATCATCGACGTCACCGGCGGCGAGAGCTCCTTCCTCGCCGACGTGCCCTGGGTCGTCGGGCTGGTGTTCGCAGCCCTGGCGGGGGCGGTCATCCTCGGGGGGATCAAGAGCATCGCCCGGGTCACCGAGAAGGTCGTGCCGTTCATGGCGGTGCTCTACCTCGCGGCCTGTCTCGTCGTGCTCGTGTGGAACGTCACCTCGGTCCCCGCCGCCGTCGGCGAGATCATCGGCGGTGCCTTCCGGCCCGAGGGCATCGCCGGCGGCGTCGTCGGAGCCCTGATCGTCGGCTTCCAGCGGGCGGCCTTCTCCAACGAGGCCGGCCTGGGCTCGGCGTCGGTCGCGCACTCGGCGGTCAAGACCCGGGAGCCGGCGACCGAGGGCTTCGTCGCGATGCTCGAGCCGTTCATCGACACGGTCGTCATCTGCACGATGACCGCCCTGACCATCATCATCACCGGCACCTGGGACGACGGCGACGCCAGCAAGCTCGGCGGGGTGGGCCTCACCTCACGCTCCTTCGAGACCGTGCTGCCCTGGTTCCCCCTGGTCCTCGCCCTGGCGGTCGTCCTCTTCGCGTTCTCGACGATGATCAGCTGGTCCTACTACGGCATGAAGGCCACCGGCTTCCTCTTCGGCGACAACCCGGTCGCCGAGAACGCCTTCAAAGTCCTCTTCCTCTGCTTCACCGTCATCGGGTCCGCGGCCGCCCTCGAGCCGGTCATCGAGTTCTCGGACTCGGCGATCTTCCTCATGAGCGTCCCGAACCTCGTCGGCCTCTACCTCATGGCCGGCCCGGTGCGCGCGGTGATCCACGGCTACTTCCGGCGGGTCCGCAGCGGGGAGGTCGCGCAGGTGGGCAGCCGGGCCTGAGACGGCCGGCCGCGCCGGCGCGACAGGCTCAGCCCAGCCCGAGGTCCTCGAGACCGAACACGTGACGGTACTCGAGGCCGGCCTGCGCGAACCGCTCCGCGGCGCCCGTCGCGCGGTCGGCGATCGTCGCGACCGCGACGACCGTGGCCCCCGCCTCCTGGCAGGCCCGGGAGGCCTCGAGCGGCGACGCGCCGGTCGTCGAGGTGTCCTCGACGACGAGCACCCGGCGGCCCTCGATGCCCGGGCCCTCGATCCGCTGCTGGAGTCCGTGGGCCTTGCCGGCCTTGCGGACGACGAACGCGTCGAGCCGGCCCCCGGCGGCCGCCCGCGCGTGGAGCATCGCCGTCGCGACGGGGTCGGCGCCGAGGGTGAGGCCTCCGGCCGCGTCGAACTCGAGGTCCGCGACGAGGTCGAGCATGACGCGGCCGACGAGCGGGCTCGCCACCCCGTCGAGCGTGACCCGCCGCAGGTCGACGTAGTAGTCGGCCTGCGCGCCCGAGGAGAGGGTCACCCGGCCGTGGACGACGGCCTGGTCGCGGATGATCTGCAGGAGGCGGGCGCGGTCGGCGGCGAGGTCGGTCACGGCTCCACCGTAGGTGCTTTACCGGCGGCGCGGCCCGGAGACCAGCCGCGAGACCCGCCGCAGCGCCGGCCGGGGCAGCGCGCGCACGAGGAGGGAGAGGGCGCGCCACTGGACCCCCGGCACCGAGACGACCCGGCCGGCCGCGGCGTCGGCGAGCCCCTGACGGGCCACCTCGTCGGCATCCAGCCACAGCGAGCGGGGGACTCCCGCGAGCGACATCCGGGCCCGCTCGTGGAACTCGCTGCGGGTCAGGCCCGGGCACACGGCGGTGACGGTGACCCCGGTGCCCGCGAGCTGGCCGGCGAGACCCTCCGAGAACACCGTGACGAACGACTTCTCCGCCGAGTAGGTGTCGCCGGCGAGGAACGAGGCGACCGAGCTGACGTTGACGATCCGCCCCCGCCCGCGCTCGCGCATGGCCCGGCCGGCGGCGTGCGAGGTGAGCAGCACCGCGCGCACCATGACGTCGAGCGCCGCCTCCTCCTGGACGACGTCGTTGTCGAGGAAGCGCCCGCGCAGCCCGAACCCGGCGTTGTTCACCAGGAGGTCGACGGGCCGGTCGCGGTCGGCGAGGCGCAGGCACACCTCCTCGGTCTGCTCGCGGTCGGCGAGGTCGGCGACGAGGACGTCGACCGAGACGCCGTGCCGGTCGTGCAGCTCGCCGGCCAGGCGCTCCAGGCGCGCCCGGTCGCGGGCGACGACGACGAGGTCGTGCCCTTCACGGGCGAGCCGTTCGGCGAAGGCGCGCCCGATGCCCGAGGAGGCGCCGGTGACGAGGGAGGTGGTCACCCGCCCACCGTACGACCTTGCCGGGCGCGGGCCGCCGGTCCGCAGACCCGGCGCCGGCGTCCGCGGCCGTCGTTAGGGTGGCCACGTGCGCATCGCGACCTGGAACGTCAACTCCATCCGCTCCCGCATCGACCGCGTCGCGGCCTGGCTGGAGCGCGCCGACGTCGACGTCCTCGCCATGCAGGAGACCAAGGCCCGCGACGACCAGTTCCCGCACGACCGGCTGCGCGACCTCGGCTACGAGGTGGCCCACCACGGGCTCAACCAGTGGAACGGCGTCGCCATCCTCTCGCGCGTCGGCCTCGAGGACGTCCAGGTCGGGTTCGACGGCGCCCCGGGCTGGGGCGAGCCCCTCGCGGCCGAGGCCCGCTCCATCGGCGCGACCTGCGGTGGCGTGCGGCTGTGGTCGCTCTACGTCCCCAACGGGCGCTCCCTCGAGGACCCGCACATGGTCTACAAGCTCGAGTGGCTCGCGCGGCTGCGCGAGCGCGCGGTGGAGTGGGCGGCCGACGGCACCCCCGTCGCGCTCTGCGGCGACTGGAACATCGCGCCCCGCGACGAGGACGTGTGGTCGATGGAGTACTACGCGGACAAGTCGCACGTGAGCCCGCCGGAGCGGGCCGCGTTCTCCGCCTTCCTCGAGGCCGGCTTCGTCGACGTCGTCCGCCCGCACGCGCCGGGGCCGGGGGTCTACACGTACTGGGACTACCAGCGGCTCGCGTTCCCCAAGAAGCGGGGCATGCGGATCGACTTCGTCCTCGGGTCGGCCGCGTTCGCCGAGCGGGTGGCCGGCGCCGTCATCGACCGCGAGGAGCGCAAGGGCACCGGCGCGAGCGACCACGCACCGGTCCTCGTCGAGCTCGACGGCTGAGGAACGCGGGGCGGACCGGGGGCTGACGCACCCCCGGGGCGCGGGTTACCGTGCCGTGATGACCCGCCCGCCCCACGAGAACGTCGCGACGGTCCTCGTCGACCCCGCGGTGCTCGCCGCGCTCGAGGTGTCCCTGATGCACCTCGACCTGCGGGTGTGGCCGATGGCGACCGCGCCGATCTGCGCGGACGGCCCACGGCAGGCGTTCCAGTACCGCCGGCGGATGCTCGAGGCCCGTCGCGGGGCCTGGGACCACGCGGCACACTGGGTTCCGGTGTGGGTCTCCTTCGGCGCCTCGTGGCGGGAGGGGGAGGAGCCCCTGCCGTGGGCCGCGCACGCCGCGCTGTGGGAGGAACTGGCGCGCTGGAGCGGCCACGTGCACTACCGCAAGTGGCTGACGGGAGTGCCGCCGCTGCGGGTGCCGGTCGGCCCCGACGGCCAGGGCGCCAGCCCTCGCACGACCCGGCGCGGCTGAGCCTGCGTCGTCGCGCGGCTAGCCGCGGGCGAGCACACCGGCGGCGTAGGAGGCCTGCCCGACGTGCTGGGTGGCGTCGTTGAGCGCGCTCACCAGCCGCACGGCCAGGGTGACCGGCGGGTCCCAGCTGTCGTCGACGACCCGGTCGAGGTCGCGCTCGGTGACGCCGCGCAGGGCGTCCGCGACGAGCTCGTACGTGGCCTCGAAGTACCCCCGCAGGTCCTGCGCCGAGGGACGCACCGCGAGCACGTCCTCGTAGGACATCCCGTACCCGTGAGCACTCGCCGGGAAGGGCAGGTCGAACCGCTCGTACCACCCACCGGTCGTCCACACGACGTCCCGGTCGAACGCGTCGGCGACGTGGGTGTCGAGCACCCGGGTCAGGTGCCACACGAGCCACGCGACCGTGTTCGCGCCCTCGGCCGGCGGCTCGGCGAGCCGGTCGGCCGGGGTGTCGTCGAGCAGACCGTGCACGGTCTCGCGGACCCGGTCCAGGGCGTCGAGGAGGATGTCGCTCACGGTGGCCATGCACACGACGCTACCTCCGGGGTGGGACGGCGTCGCGCGGGCGCCGCCCCACCCGGCCTCACGCCAGGGTCAGCGTGTCGTTCTCGGCGTCCCGGTCGACCGTGACGGTGTCGCCGTCGCGGATCTCTCCCGCGAGCAGGGCACTCGCGAGCCGGTCGCCGATCTCGCGCTGGACCAGCCGCCGCAGCGGCCGGGCACCGAAGGCGGGGTCGTATCCGGTGCGCGCGAGCCAGGCCTTGGCCTCGTCGGTGACCTCGAGGGTGATCCTGCGGTCGTGCAGGCGGGCACCCAGCTCGTGCACCTGGAGGTCGACGATCCGGGCCAGCTCCTCGGTGCTCAGCGGGTCGAAGACGACGACCTCGTCGAGCCGGTTGAGGAACTCGGGCTTGAAGGCACCGCGCACCGCGGCCATGACCGCCTCCCGGCGGGCCTCCCGGTCGAGGGTGACGTCGAGCAGGTACTGCGAGCCGAGGTTCGAGGTCATCACGAGGATGACGTTGCGGAAGTCGACCGTGCGCCCCTGACCGTCGGTGAGCCGCCCGTCGTCGAGCACCTGCAGGAGGATGTCGAAGGTCTCCGGGTGGGCCTTCTCGACCTCGTCGAGGAGCACGACGGAGTAGGGCCGGCGGCGCACCGCCTCGGTGAGCTGGCCGCCCTCCTCGTAGCCGACGTACCCGGGCGGAGCGCCGATGAGCCGCGCCACCGCGTGCCGCTCGGAGTACTCGGACATGTCGATGCGGACCATGGCCCGCTCGTCGTCGAAGAGGAAGTCCGCGAGCGACTTGGCCAGCTCGGTCTTGCCGACACCGGTCGGCCCGAGGAAGAGGAAGGACCCGGTCGGGCGGTCGGGGTCGGACAGGCCCGCGCGGCTGCGGCGCACCGCGTCGGAGACGGCGCGCACCGCCTCGCCCTGGCCGATGAGGCGCGCCCCGATGATCGCCTCCATCGAGAGCAGCTTCTCGGTCTCGCCCTGCAGGAGGCGGCCGGCCGGGATGCCGGTCCAGGCCGCGATGACCTCGGCGATGTCGTCGGCGCCGACGCGCTCCTTGACCATGAGGTCGGCCTCGGCCTCGGACTCGGCCGCCTGGGCCGCCTCGAGCTGGCCCTGGAGGGCGGGGATCTCGCCGTAGAGCAGCCTCGAGGCGCCCTCGTAGTCGCCCTCGCGCTGCATCCGGTCGGCCTGCGTGCGCAGGTCGTCCAGGCGCGCCTTGAGGTCGCCGACCCGGTTGAGGCCCTCCTTCTCCGCGGCCCACCGCGCGTTGAGCGCGTCGAGCTCCTCGGTCTTGTCGGCGAGGTCGGCGCGCAGGCGCTCGAGGCGCTCCACGCTCGCCTCGTCGGTCTCCTGGGCGAGGTGCAGCTCCTCCATCTTCAGCCGGTCGACCTGGCGGCGCAGGACGTCGATCTCGACCGGGCTGGAGTCGATCTCCATCCGCAGCCGGGAGGCCGCCTCGTCGACGAGGTCGATCGCCTTGTCCGGCAGCTGGCGTCCGGTGATGTACCGGTCCGAGAGGGACGCGGCCGCCACGAGCGCGGAGTCCTCGATCTCGACCTTGTGGTGCGCCTCGTAGCGTTCCTTGAGGCCGCGCAGGATCGCGATCGTGTCCTCGACGCTCGGCTCCCCGACGAACACCTGCTGGAAGCGGCGCTCGAGCGCGGGGTCCTTCTCGATGTGCTCGCGGTACTCGTCGAGCGTCGTGGCCCCGACGAGGCGCAGCTCGCCCCGGGCGAGCATCGGCTTGAGCATGTTGCCGGCGTCCATCGCCGAGTCGCCGGTGGCGCCGGCACCGACGACCGTGTGCAGCTCGTCGATGAAGGTGACGACCTGACCGTCGCTGTCGCGGATCTCCTCGAGGACCGCCTTGAACCGCTCCTCGAACTCCCCGCGGTACTTCGCGCCGGCGACCATGGCGCCGAGGTCGAGGCTGACGAGCCGCTTGTCCCGCAGGCTCTCGGGCACGTCGCCGTCGACGATGCGCTGGGCCAGGCCCTCGACGACCGCCGTCTTGCCGACGCCGGGCTCGCCGATGAGGACGGGGTTGTTCTTCGTCCGGCGGGAGAGGACCTGGACGACCCGGCGGATCTCGTCGTCCCGGCCGATGACCGGGTCGAGGCGGCCGTCACGGGCGGCCTGGGTCAGGTCGGTGCCGTACTGGGCCAGCGCCTCACCGGCCTCCGCCGGCGTCTCGGAGGTGACCGTCCGCCCGCCGCGCAGCTCCTCGATCCGGCGCTCCATGTCGGCCGCGCCGCGCTTCTCGACGGCGGCGAGGTGGCCGGTCTCGGCGAGCGCGAGCAGGAGCAGGTCGAGCGCGAGGAAGGAGTCGCCCTTGGCGCGCATCAGGGTGTCGGCCTGCTGGAGGACGGCGAGCGCCTCGCGGCCGACGGCGGGGGGCTGGGCGGTGCTGCCGCTCGTCGTCGGCAGGGACCGCAGCCGGGCGTCGGCCTGGGCGAGCACGTGCCCGGCCCCGGTGCCGGCGGCCTGGAGCAGCGCGTCGGCCTGCGCGGTGTCGAGCTGGACGACGGCGCTCGTCAGGTGGTCGGGGGTGATCTCGGCGTGGCCGGCGCTCTGGGCGGCCCGCTGGGCGAGCGCGAGCGCCTCGGCGACCTTCGTCGTCGGCTTGAGCTCCATCCGTCCTCTCCTTCGCGTGCGGTGGCTGGGCGTCGCTCGATTCAACGCTCAGCAAACTTGAGTGTATTCCACTCAAGCACGGAAGGGCGGGGCGGCCGGACGGTCAGTGCGCGGCGAGCCAGCGCACCGCGGCGTCGACGAGGGTGTCGGGGTCCTGGCGCAGGTCGAGGACGACGCCGTCCTCGTCGGGCTCGAGCGGCTCGAGCGTCGCGACCTGCGACTGCAGGAGCGCGGCCGGCATGAAGTGGTCGGGCCGGGCCGACATCCGCGCCGAGATCAGCTCGCTGGGGCCGTCGAGGTGGACGAACTGCACCTGCGGGGGGCCCGAGCGCAGGATGTCCCGGTAGGAGCGGCGCAGCGCCGAGCAGGCCATGACGGTCGACTGCCCCTCGCGTGCCTGGGCCGCCATCCAGGCCGCGAGGTCGGCCAGCCAGGGCCGCCGGTCGGCGTCGGTCAGCGGCGTGCCCGCGGACATCTTGGCGATGTTGCTCTCGGGGTGGAACCGGTCGGCCTCGGCGAAGGGCAGGCCCAGCGCCTCGGAGATCCCCTCGGCCACCGTCGACTTGCCGCAGCCGGAGACCCCCATGACGACGACGTGCCGGGTGCGCCCGTGCCCCGCGAGCCGTGCGGTGCTCACAGCACCACGCTCACCGTCGCCGCGAGCGCGAAGCCGACGACGCCGATGAGCGTCTCCATGACCGTCCACGTGCGCAGCGTCGTGCGCACGTCCATCCCGAGGAAGCGGCCGACGAGCCAGAAGCCGGAGTCGTTGACGTGCGAGAGCACCGTCGAGCCGCACGCGATGGCGACGACGATGCAGGCCAGGTCGATGCTCGAGAGGGTTCCCACCGCCTCGATGGTCGGCGCGAGCAGCCCGGCGGTGGTCGTCAGCGCCACGGTCGCCGACCCCTGGGCGACGCGCAGCGCCGTCGCGACGAGGAAGGCCGCGACGATGACCGGGAGCCCGACGTCCTCGAGCGAGCCGGCGAGGGCCTCGCCGATGCCGCTGGCCCGCAGCACGCCCCCGAACATCCCGCCGGCGCCGGTGATGAGGATGATCGCGCAGACCGGGGCCAGCGCGCCGTTGAGCAGCTCCTCGACGTCCGCCTTCGAGCGCCCCCGGCCGAGGACCACGGTGGCCACGAGCACGGTGACGAGCAGGGCGACCGGGGTCTCACCGAGCATCCGCAGCAGGCCGACCCACGTCGCCTCGGCGTCGACGACCTCGTAGGTCCCGAGCGTGTTCAGCCCGGTGTTGAGGAAGATCAGGGCCAGCGGTAGCAGGAGGAGGGCCAGGACGGTGCCGAAGGCCGGTGCGGGATGCTCCTCGGACCCCTCCGGCTCGTGGGCACCGCCGGAGAGCAGCTCGGGGACGGCGACGTCGATCCGGCGGCCGACGAAGGTCCCGAAGAGGTAGGCGGCGACGAACCAGGTCGGGATGCCGACGACGAGCCCGACGAGGACGAGCAGCCCGATGTCGGCGCCGAGGATCTGCCCGGCCGCGACCGGGCCGGGGTGCGGGGGGACGAAGGCGTGCATGACGGCGAAGGCCCCCGCCGCCGGGAGGGCGTAGACCAGGACCGAGCCCCCGAAGCGCCGGGCGACGCTGAAGATGATCGGGAGCATGACCACGAGACCGGCGTCGAAGAAGATCGGGAAGCCGAACAGGAGCGACGCGACGCCGAGGGCGAGCGGCGCGCGGTGCTCCCCGAAGCGGGCGACGAGGGTGTCCGCGAGCACCTGCGCCCCACCGCTCACCTCGAGCAGCCGACCGATCATCGCGCCGAGGCCGACGAGCAGCGCGACGCTCGCCAGCGTGGACCCGAACCCGTCGAGCAGGGTGGGGACGACCTCCGCGAACGGGATCTTCGTCACGAGAGCGGTGACGAGGCTGACGAGCACGAGGGCGACGAAGGCGTGCAGCCGCAGCCGCATGATGAGGAACAGCAGGACGGCGACGGCGGCCACCGCGACGAGCAGGAGGACCCCGGCGGAGTAGGCGGGCTGCACCTCGTCCGCGGCGGGCAGGTGGGACAGGATGCTCGGCAGTGACGTCATCGTCGCTCTCTCGCAGGTGGCGGGTGGCCGGTCGGCCGGTCGGGCAGGGCCACGCTACCCACGACCGAGCCCGTCCGCGCCCGGACCGACGGCCCCCCTCACGGCTCGGCCGCGGACGCGAGCCGCTCGGCCGGCCGCACCGGCAGGGCCCACTTGGGGTCGACCCGTTCCCGGCTGCCGGCGGCGGTGGCCCACCGCCACGCGTGCGGGACGACGCTCCCGAACCACCACCCCCACTCCCCGGCCCAGCCCGGCACCCGTCGCACGACGGCCCCCGCGGCCGGGCCCGCGGGCAGGACGGGCCCCAGCCGAAGCGCCCCGGCGACCCGTCGGGCGATCTCCAGGTGCCCGGCCTCGTTGGGGTGCACCCGGTCCGGGCAGAAGAACGTCTCCCGGTCGTGACCGACGTCGGCGACGTCGACGAGCTCCGCACCCCGGGCGCGGGCGACGGCGCGCACCCGGTCGTTGAGGGCGCTCGCGCGCGCCCGGGCCGCCCGCAGTACCGGTGAGGGGTCGAGCTCGAAGATCGTGAAGAGCAGGACCCGGGCCCCGGTGGGCTCGAGCCGCCGCAGCGCCGCGTCGAGGGTGCCGGCGACGGTGTCGACGCACACCCGGGGCAGCAGGAGGTCGTTGCCGCCGGCCCAGAGGGTGACGAGCGTGGGGCGCAGCGCGACGGCAGGGTCGACCTGGTGCTGCAGGACCTGGGCCACCCGGCGACCACGCAGGGCGAGGTTGACGTACTCGGTGCTCGGGTCGTCGACGGCCAGGGCGTCGGCGACCAGCTCGGCCCATCCGCGCCAGCCGTTGGGGTAGGCGGGATGCGGGTCGCCGACCCCCTCGGTCAGGGAGTCCCCCAGGGCCACGAACCGTGCCACGTGCCGGAGGCTAGGGAGGGTGTGTCCTGCCGGCGGCGACCGCCCGACGACACGTCGGCGACGGGTGGGTGAACACTGCGCGCCGGCCGCCCTCGGGTCTTGCCCGCACCGCGGGCGCGGGGTCGGATGGGCGGGTGCAGGCCGGGCGGTTCGTCGCGATCGGCGACTCGTTCACCGAAGGGGTCGGCGATCCCCACCTGCACTACCCCAACGGGTTGCGCGGCTGGGCGGACCGGATGGCGCGCCAGCTCGGGCGGGCCGACCCGCGGTGGGAGTACGCCAACCTCGCGCTGCGCAGCAAGCGGATCGACCAGGTGGCCGACGAGCAGCTGGCCTCCGCGCTCGCCCTGCGGCCCACGCTCGCGACGTACTTCGCCGGGGGCAACGACCTGCTCGCGCTGCGGGCCGACGTCGACGACGTCCTGGGCCGCTACGACGAGGCGGTGGGCGCGCTCGTTGACGCCGGCGCCACCGTCGTCGTCTTCACCGCCTTCGACCCGCGGATGAGCGCGCTGCTCGAGCCGTTGGCCCGGCGGGTGCGGGCGTTCAACGCCGGGGTGCGCGACATCGCCGACGCCCACGACACCGCCCTGGTCGACCACGCCCGGCTGCGGGAGTACGACGACCGGCGGCTGTGGGCCCCGGACCGGCTGCACATGAACCGGTGGGGGCACAAGCGGATGGCGGCGGCCGTCCTGCGGACCGTGGGGCTGGAGCACACCCTGCGGCTGCGCACGCTCGGCGACCCTCCCGGGCGTCCACCCCTGCGCGAGGCCGCCCGCGAGGAGGCCCGCTTCGTGCGTGGAGAGGTGCTCCCCCTCGTGCGTCGACGGCTGACGGGGCGCACCGACGGGGACACCGCACTGGCGAAGTGGCCCGAGCCGGTGCACCCGGCCGAGGGGATGAAGCGGCTGGCCCGCAGGCGCGCACCGTCGGCCGGCACGCCGACCGGCGTGGCGGGCTGAGCGGCGACCCTCGGGGCGCCGGCGTCAGTGCGCCAGCTCGGCGCGCAGCGCGTCGAGGAAGCCGTCGACGTCGTCCTCGGTGGTGTCGAAGGAGCACATCCAGCGGACGTCGCCCGCGCCCTCGTCCCAGAAGTAGAACGGGTAGCGCTGCATGAGGCGGCGGCTGACCTCCTGCGGGAGGCGGGCGAAGACGCCGTTGGCCTGGACCGGGTAGAGCACCTCGACACCCTCGAGGCCGGCGACACCGTCGGCGAGCCGCCGGGCCATGGCGTTGGCGTGCCCCGCCGCGCGCAGCCACAGCCCGTCGGTGAGCAGTGCGTCGAGCTGGGCGGAGACGAAGCGCATCTTCGAGGCCAGCTGCATCGACAGCTTGCGCAGGTGCTTGAGGTGGCTCACGGCGTCGGGCGCGAGCACGACGACCGCCTCGGCCCCGAGTGCGCCGTTCTTCGTGCCACCGAAGGTCAGCAGGTCGACCCCGGCGTCGGTCGTGAACTCCCGCACGTCGACGCCGAGCGCGGCCGTGGCGTTGGCCAGCCGGGCACCGTCGAGGTGCACCCGCAGGCCGAGCGAGTGCGCGTGCTCGCACAGCGCCGCGACCTCCTCGGGGGTGTAGAGCGTGCCGAGCTCGGTGGACTGGGTGATCGAGACGACCTGGGGCATCGCCCGGTGCTCGTCCTCGCGCCCTGCGGTGCGCAGGTCGACGAGCTCGGGGGTCAGCTTGCCGTCGGGGGTGTCGACGCCGAGCAGCTTCAGCCCGGCCATCCGCTCCGGCGCCCCACCCTCGTCGACGTTGATGTGCGCCGTCTCCGCGCAGATCACCGCACCCCACCGGTCGGTGAGCGCCTGGAGGCAGATGACGTTGGCACCGGTGCCGGTGAGCACCGGGTAGGTCTCGACGTGCTCGCCGAACAGGTGGCGCATCCGGTCCTCGAGCGCTGCGGTGTAGACGTCGGCGCCGTAGGAGGACTGGTGGCCACCGTTGACGAGCGAGAGCGCCTCGAGCACCTCGGGGTGCACACCGGAGTAGTTGTCGCTGGCGAAGCCGCGGGCGGCCGGGTCGTGGCGGGGGTCGGTCACGGTGGTGGGGTCCGTTCGGTCGGGGCGGGAGCACCGGTGCGGTGGTGCACCCTCCGTGTCTACCGCACGGGCGCGGCGGGCCCGGACACCCGTCTCAGCGGCGGGTGGGCCGCCACACGACGAGGGCCTGGCTGCCCGAGTGTCGCGGGCGCTCCCCGAGGCGGGCGGCGTAGACGTCTCCGCCCGGGCTCACCGAGAACACCCGTGTCGTGCGGCCGCTGCCGGCCTCGAGCGCCTCGACCTCGGCACTCAGCTCGGCGACGCGGGCGCGGAGGGCTTCGACCTGGTTCTCCAGCTCGAGGATCCGCGCGATGCCGGCGAGCGAGACGCCCTCCTCCTGGGAGAGCCGCTGCACTTCGCGCAGCAGGGCGACGTCACGCTGGCTGTACCGGCGACCACCGCCCTGGGTCCGGGAGGGCGTGACGAGACCGAGCCGGTCGTACTGCCGCAGCGTCTGGGCGTGCATTCCGGCGAGCTCGGCCGCGACCGAGATGACGAACACCGGGGTGTCGTCGTCGGGCGCGAACGCCGAGGGGTCGAACCTGGCCATCACGGCACCTCCCCGTTAGGTGGCTGCCTGCTGGAAGACCGCGGCCCGGGGGTCGGCGTCGCCCTCGGCCTCGCGGAGGGTCTCGACGGCCCGGCGTGCCTCGTCCGAGAGTCGCTGGGGGACGACCACCTGCACCCGGGCGAGCAGGTCGCCGGTGCCGTGTCGGGTGTGCACCCCGCGGCCCTTGACGCGCAGGACGCGCCCGCTCGGGGTGCCGGGGGCGACCTTGACCTTGACGCTGCTGCCGTCGAGGGTCGGGACGGGCACCGTGGCGCCGAGCGCCGCCTCGGCGAAGGTCACCGGCAGGTCGACGGTGATGTTGTCGCCCTCGCGGCCGAAGACGGGGTGCTTCTCGACGCTCACCGTGAGGATGAGGTCGCCCGCCGGCGCGCCCTGGTCGCCCGGAGCTCCCTTGCCGCGCAGGCGGATCTTCTGGCCGTCGCGCACGCCGGCCGGGATCTTCGTCGTGATCCGCCGACCCTCGGCCGTCGTCAGCGTCACGGTGGACCCGGCGACGGCGTCGCGGAAGGAGAGCGTCGTGCGGGCCTGCACGTCGGCGCCCCGCCGCGGCCCGCGGGGCGCGCCGAACCCGCCGAACGGGTCGCCGCCCCGGGCGCCGCCGGCCGCGGCACCGCCGAACATCTGGGCGAGGATGTCGTTGACGTCCTCGCCGCCGGCGTCGTAGCCGCCCCGGCCGTTCGAGAAGCGCACGCGGGTACCGCCGCCACCGGCTCCGCCGCCGAAGGCGCTGAAGATGTCCTCGAAGCCGCCGGACCCGCTGGGCCCGCCCGCGCCCGCCCGGAAGCGGGCACCGCCACCGGCCATCGAGCGCACGGCGTCGTACTCCTCGCGCTGCTTGGGGTCGGAGAGCACGGCGTGCGCCTCCCCGACGTCCTTGAAGCGCTGCTCGGCCGAGGGGTCACCCTCGTTGCGGTCGGGGTGGTACTGCTTGGCGAGCTTGCGGTAGGCCTTCTTGATCGCCGCCGCGTCGGCGTCCCGGGGGACGCCGAGGATGGCGTAGAAGTCCTTCTCGAACCAGTCCTGGCTGGCCATCGACGTCTCCTCTCGGGCGCGGTGGGTGGGTGGGGGTCAGTCGGGGTCGGCGACCGCGACACGAGCGGGCCGCAGGACCTGCTCACCGGCACGGTAGCCGGGCTGGAGCACGGTGACGACCGTCGTGACCGTCGCGTCCGAGGGCAGCTCCTCGTCCTCGCCCGGCCACGGGGCGTGCATGAGCGCCTCGTGCTCCTGGGGGTCGAACGGCTCGCCCTTTACCCCGAAGCGGCTCAGCCCGTAGCGCCCGAGGGTGCTCTCGAGCTTGTCCGCGATCGCGGCGAAGGGACCCTCGCCGAGGTCACCGTGCTCGCGGGCGGCGTGGATGTCGTCGAGCACGCCGAGCAGCGACTCGAGGACGTCGTGCACGGCCCGCTCCTGGACCAGCGCCCGGTCACGGTCGACCCGTCGCTTGTAGTTGACGTACTCCGCCTGGAGACGCTGCAGGTCCGCGAGGCGCTCCGCCGCGAGGACGGCGTCGGACGACGCGTCCTCGGCGGGGGCCGCCGCCTCGGGCGACTCCGCCTCGGGCGACTCCGCCGGCTGCGGTGCGTCGGCCGTCTCCTCGGCCCCGGCCGTCTCCCCGGCCGCCGGGGCGGTGGCCCCGGGCTGACCCGGGGCCACCTCCTCCTCGCCGGGCGGCTGCGCCGTGACGGGCTCGTCGTTGACGGCCTCGGTGTTCACCGAGCCCTCCATCGACTGGTCGGTCACTTGGTCTCCTCGTCGTCCTCGACGACCTCGGCGTCAACGACCTCGTCGTCGTCCGCTCCGGTCGACTGCTGGCTGCCCTCGCCGGAGGCCGTGCCCGCGCCCTCGGCGGACTCGTCCTGCTCGGCGGCCGCCGCGTAGACCGCCGCGCCCATCTCCTGGGAGACGGTGTTGAGCCGGTCGATCTTGGCCTGGATGTCCTCGGCGGACGCGGCGCTCTCGGGCTTGATGGCCTCCTTGAGCTCGGCGAGCGCCTCGTCGACCGGCGCGCGGTGCTCCGCGGGGACCTTGTCGCCGGAGTCGGTGAGGAACTTCTCGGTCGAGAACACGAGGCTCTCGCCGAGGTTGCGGGCCTCGGTCTCGGCACGGCGCTTCTTGTCCTCGTCGGCGTGCGCCTCGGCGTCCTTGACCATGCGCTCGATCTCCTCCTTCGACAGGGCGGACCCGCCGGAGATGGTGATCTTCTGCTCCTTGCCGGTGCCCCGGTCCTTGGCGGAGACGTTGACGATGCCGTTGGCGTCGATGTCGAACGTCACCTCGATCTGCGGGACCCCACGCGGGGCCGGCGCGATGCCGGACAGCTCGAAGGTGCCGAGCGGCTTGTTCTGCTGGGCGATCTCGCGCTCGCCCTGGAAGACCTGGATGAGCACGGACGGCTGGTTGTCCTCGGCCGTGGAGAAGACCTCGCTGCGCTTGGTCGGGATGGCCGTGTTGCGCTCGATGAGCTTGGTGAACAGCCCGCCCTTGGTCTCGATGCCGAGGCTGAGCGGCGTGACGTCGATCAGGAGGACGTCCTTGCGCTCGCCCTTGAGGACGCCGGCCTGCAGCGACGCGCCGAGCGCGACGACCTCGTCGGGGTTGACGCCCTTGTTCGGCTCCTTGCCGCCGGTCATCTCCTTGACGAGGCTGCTGACCGCCGGCATCCGGGTGGAGCCACCGACGAGGACGACGTGGTCGATGTCGCCGACCGCGATGCCCGCATCCTTGATGACGTTCTGGAACGGCTGCCGAGTGCGGTCGAGCAGGTCCTTGGTCATCTGCTCGAACTGGGCCCGGGTCAGCGTCTCGTCGAGGTGGATCGGGCCGTTCTCGGACATCGAGAGGTACTGCAGCGAGATGTTCGTGCTGCTCGCGGAGGACAGCTCCTTCTTCGCCTGCTCGGCGGCGTCCTTGAGCCGCTGCATGGCGATCTTGTCCTTGGACAGGTCCACGCCGCTGTTGTTCTTCACCGTGGTCAGCAGGTGCTGGACGATGCGGTCGTCCCAGTCGTCGCCACCGAGCTGGTTATCACCGCTCGTGGCGCGCACCTGGATGGTCGAGAAGCCGTCCTCGGGGTCCTTGCCCACCTCGAGGAGCGAGACGTCGAAGGTGCCACCGCCGAGGTCGAAGACGAGGATGAGCTCGTCCTCCTTGCCCTTGTCCAGCCCGTAGGCCAGCGCCGCGGCGGTCGGCTCGTTGACGATGCGCAGGACGTTGAGCCCGGCGATCTCGCCGGCCTCCTTGGTGGCCTGGCGCTCGTGGTCGTCGAAGTAGGCCGGGACGGTGATGACGGCGTCGGTGATGTCCTCGCCGAGGTAGGACTCGGCGTCGCGCTTGAGCTTCTGGAGGATGCGGGCGCTGATCTCCTGCGCCGTGTAGGCCTTACCGTCGATCTCGTCGGTCTTCCAGTCGGTGCCCATGTGGCGCTTGACCGAGCGGATCGTGCGGTCGGCGTTCGTCACGGCCTGGCGCTTGGCGATCTCGCCGACGAGCACCTCACCGCCCTTGGAGAACGCGACGACCGACGGGGTGGTGCGACCGCCCTCGGCGTTCGCGATGATCGTGGGCTCGCCACCTTCGAGGACGGCGACGGCACTGTTCGTGGTGCCGAGGTCGATGCCGACTGCTCGTGCCATGTCTGGGTCTCCTTGCTCTACGGACACTGAGTTGAGTGCTTCGGGCTCAAGTTAGACGGGCGGTCCACTCTGCGCAAATCCGTCCGGGCAAACTTGCGTTCACCTGACTCAACTCCGTCGGGGCCCTCGGTGTTCCCACCGACGGCACGGTCGCCCATCCGGCCCGGACGGAGCGGGTAGCGCTACCGTGCGCGGGGTGGCGGCCGCACCGGAAGCGGTCCTGCCGGGTCGAACGGGGGCGTGATGCTCGTCCAGGACGAGGCGGTCGGGCTGCGGGCGCTGTCTGCCGGCGACCTCGAGGCGCACGTCGCCGGGTGCGACCGACGCATCATCGACTCCCTGGGGGGCGGCCGGCGGCCCACCCGGCGCCAGGTGAGTACGTGGCTCGCGGCGGCGGAACGCGCCTGGAGCGACGGCGGCCCGCTGGCCGACCTCGGCGTCGTCGAGCGGGCCAGCGGAGAGCTGGCCGGGACCCTCGGGATCCAGCGCGGCCTGGACTACCTGCGCGCAGGCCAGGTCAACCTCTCCTACGCGATCTACCCACCGTTTCGGGGGCGCGGCTACGCGCGTCGCGCCGTGGCCCTGGCCATGCGGCTGGAGACCATGCGCCGCCCCGTCGAGGAGTTCGTCGTGCGGGCCGCACCGGACAACGACGCCTCGGTCGCGGTGGCCGTCCGCGCCGGCTTCACCCCGGCGGGCCGCACCACCGACGAGCACGGCGACCTCGTCTGGTTCCGCCACCCGGGCCGAGCTCCCGCCGACACCGTTCGTCTCGTCCCGCTGACGCCGGACCTCGCCGTCGACTACGCAGCGCTCGTCGCCGGCAACGAAGACCACCTCTCCCTCGCCGAGGAAGACCGGGGCCGCACGGCCGCCCAGTACGCGCGGGCCCTGCGCTCGAGCGAGACCGCGGCGACGAGGTTCGCCGTCCTCGACCGCGAGCGCCTCGTGGGGCGCGTCGACCTCGACCCCGTCGACCCGCCGCGGTACGCCCTCGGCTACTGGGTCGGGTCGGCGAGCACCGGCCGCGGCATCGCCACCAGGGCGGTCTCCCTGGCGCTGGAGCAGGCACGCTCGCTCACCGCCACCGACGTGTACGCCGGGGTGGTCCCCACGAACCTGCGCAGCGTGGCCGTCCTCGAGCGCAACGGCTTCGTCCGCGTCGCCCGGCTGACCGGCCACGACCGCTACCACCGCCCCCTCGACGGCGGCCTCCCCCGCGACGCCTGACCCGGACCCGACCCGCCGACCGATGGCCCGGACGCTGGCGGGTCGCTCCCCCACCCCAGCACGGGCGGCGGGCGCGAGGACAACCGCATGCCCGTGGGAGTCGCCAGCTCCAGCACGCGGGGCGAGGCGCGGGCGACGCGGGCCGCCCAGCCGGGGGCCTCCTTGACCTGGTTGCACCGGGCGCACCGCCCGGCCCCGTTGACCAACGAGGTGGGCCCGCCCTCGCGGGCGGGTCGGACGTGGTCGGCGTGCACGATCGGCGCGTCGCACCACGGGGTCGAGCAGACGTCGTCGCGCAGCACGAGCATCCGGCGCAGGAGGCCCCCGAAGATGCGGCGGCGCGAGTCCATCGCGACCAGGTCGCGGCCGTCGGGGGTCGTGTACAGCCGCCGGACCCAGACCGAGGCCGGGCCGGCGCCCCGGACCCACGCGCGGGCGAGCGGAGCCGGCACGCTGCCGTGCCCCGGCACCCGCGCCGGCGTCATCGACGAGCCACCGGGACCGCCGGTGCCGAGCAGCGACCGGTCGGTCATCACGAGATGCACCTCGACCGGTTGGACCTGCCCGGGCGAGCGGCCCGACAGCAGCCGCAGCGCCGTGTCGGCCGCGACCGCCCCGCGCCCTCTGCCCTCGGGCCCCTCGTCGGGGCAACCACCCCCGACGACGGCGGCCGCTCTGGACTGCAGCGCGGCGTAGGCGCCGACGACCTCACGCAGCGGGCCCAGCACGCTCAGGTAGGCCATCCCGTCGGGCGCCGGGCGCACACCGACCCGGCGCGCGGCCACCGCCCGCTCCATCCTCCGCACGACCGAGGCTGCGTCCAGCTCGGCCGCCACCCGACGTGCCGCGCGGCCCAGCGAGCGCCAGCCCAGCCGCTCGTAGAGGCCCCGCAGACGCGCGTCGACCTCGAGCCGGTCCTCGCGGGTGAGGGTCGCCGTCTCGCGGACCACCTCGACCACGCCACGCTCACCGAGCGCCCCGCCCTCGAGCGCGGCCAGCGCGCCCGGCAGCTCGTGCACCACCGCCTGCGCGAGCCCGACGAAGCGGTCACCGAGGGCGGGCGACTCCCGACGGGCAAGCGCCACCTCCGAGCCGACGCTGCGCAGAGCGTCCCTCGGGCACGAGGACTCCCGGGACCGGCGCACCGCGTCGACGGCCCGCGCCTGGGCGGCCACCGCGGCACCCTTCAGGCGCTCCAGCTCGGCCACCAGCTGCAGGCGCTCTGCATCGGTCAGCTCGCCGATGTCGATCTGCCCCAGGCAGACTCGCGCAGAAGCCACGGCGGACCGGGCGCTGCGCCGGCCATCGACCGCGGTGCTCTTCCCCTCCATGTCCCGACGCTACCGGTGCCCACCGACACCCTCCGGTCCCCGTCACCGGCCGGGCCACGAGAACCGACCGCGGCGTCCCCCCCACCTCGGCCCCGCCCCCCGCTAGGGTGGCGCAGCGGCGTGGGAGCGCCGACCGTGACCGAGGCACAGGGGTGCCCGGCAACCTCGAGGGGAGCACGAGAATGGGACGACGCAGGACGCTGGCCATGGCCCTGGCGGCGACGACGCTGGGCGGGCTCGTCGCCGTGGCGGCACCGCAGGCCGCCTTCGCGGAGGACGCGATGTGCCGGACCACCCGGGGGGACTCCGACTTCTACCCCGGGCCCTCGGCGAGCGCGACCTACGACAGCACGTTCCACAACAGCGTCGAGGTCCCGGCCGGCCTGCTCGAGGGCCGGTACGTGCCGCAGGGGCTCGCGTACTGGAACAACTGGAACGGGACGAGCGAGGACATCCTGCTCATCTCCGCCTACCACGACGGCAACGGCAATAAGGACCCCGACGGCCCCAGCGCGATCTTCGGTGTCGTCCTCAGCGGTGACCGCCGCGGCACCGGCCTCGGCCGGATGCTCATCCCGACGACGCACGCCGGCGGCATCGCCATGGCCGGCGGGTACGTCTACGTCGGTGGGGAGGGCCGCGTGCGGTACTGGTCGGCCAAGGTCGTGCGCAACCACCTCAAGGGAGCGAACTCGAGCAGCACCGTCACCCCGAAGGACAGCCACGGCGTGCGCGGCAAGGCCTCCTTCCTCGGCCGGCAGGGCGGGAGCGTCTGGATCGGCGACTTCGACTCCGACTCCCACCAGCACATGTGGCGCTACAAGCCGAGGGACGACGGCTCGCTGCGCTACACCGACACCAAGCGCTGGGTGCCGAGGAAGACCCAGGGCATGGCCGTCATCGGCAAGAAGTTCGTCTTCGGCACCTCCGAGGGTCGCTCGGACCGCAGCAACGTCTGGGTCCGCCCCACCTCGTTGACGACCGACATCACCGACGGCACGTCGTTCTGCATGCGCGCCCCGTCGATGATCGAGGGCCTCGCCTACGGCACCTCCAACGGCAACGCCCACCTGTGGGCCGTGTACGAGAGCGGCTCCTACACCTACCGGGACTCGGTCAACCCGATCAAGAACATCCACTGGGCCGACGGGTCGACGCTCGCGGGTCTCTACGGGAAGGCCGACTGAGCCCCCGGCCGCTCACAGACCGATGTCGCGGTGCCAGGACTGGGTGCGGTAGTCGGTGACCCAGCCCATCGAGGCGTAGAGCCCGTCGGCCCCCGTCGGGCTGTCCGCGTCGACCTCGAGGCCGACCCGGTTGCGCCCGCGGCGGGCAGCGTCGGCGATGACGGTGCGCAGCAGCGACTTCGCGACCCCGCGCCCGCGGGCGCGGCGGTGCACCCCGATGTAGTCGACGTAGCTGCCCTCGACGCCGTCCGCGTCGGCGCGCAGCACCGAGGAGACCACCGCGCCGGCCGGGCGGGGCCCGTCGTCGGTCTCCACCGTCGCGAGCCACCAGTGGTCCCACCGGTGGCCGGGGTCCTCGCGCAGCCGCATGACGAACTCGGGGAAGCTCTCGCGGTAGGAGCTGAAGTGGTCCTGGAAGGACTCCTCGAGCACCCGGTGGACCGCCTGGAGGTCCTGGGCCACGGGGAGCCCGTCCTCGTGGCGGTCGACCGGCCGGATCTCCACGCCCTCGCGGGGGCCGGGCAGCCCACTCGCCTCCTCCGGCGTCACCGGGCGGGTCATCTGCAGCCAGGTGCGGGTCTGCTCGTACCCGGCGTCGGCCAGCCAGCGCTGCTGGCGCGGGTCGTCGGCGTACGCACCGGAGTCGAGCAGCGTCGCCCGCAGCCCGCGCATCGTCGCGATGTCCTGCGCGTACCGCTCGGCACACGCGAAGAGCCGGCCGGCGAGCGCGGAGGCCTCCGGCTCCGCCAGCGACGGCGTGACCGTCAGCTCGACGAGGGTGCGCCCGCCCGCCCGGTCGTGGACCGACAGCCACGCGAGCAGGTGGTGGTCGAGGTCGCGGACGAGGACCTGCCGCCGCGTCCACGACCCGATGCCGACGAGCTGGCCCAGCACGGCCTGCGGGTCGACCGCGGCCGAGCCCTTGGCGGCCCGCTGGTGGTCGGCGAGCAGGGCCGCCACGTCCGCGGCGTCCTCCGCCTGCGGCGTGCTCGTGGCGTAGTGCTCCGGCAGCCCGTCGATCGTCACCTCGGCGTCGCTCATGGCTCTACTCTTCCATTCTCCGCGGTGACCGACCGGGCCAGTGGGGTGCTCCGGCTCAGTGCGCCTCGAGCCGGCGGACCGCGAGCACGGTGAGAGCGCGCGCGACCGCGACGACCTGCGCGAGGTCGACCGACTCGCGGGTCGAGTGCGCCAGGCGGACGTCCCCCGGCCCGAACTGGAGGGTCGGTACCCCGTCGCCGGCGTAGAGGCGCAGGTCGGAGCCGTACGGCGCCGCGCCGGTGCTCGGGAGCGGCATCCCGACCGCGGCCGCCGCTCCGGCCACCTCGTCGGCGAGCGGGTGCCCCTCCGGCAGCCGGCCGGAGGCGAACCGCCCACCGGGCCAGGTGACCCGCGGCGGGTGGTCCCGCAGCCACGGGTCGCCGGCGGCCGCCTCGGCGACCGCCCGTTCGAGCTCCGCGGCGGCGGTCCTCGTGCTCTCGCCGAGCACGACGCCGAGCCGTCCCTCGGCGGTGAGCAGGTCGGGCACGCTGCTCGCCCAGTCACCCGCGTGGACCGTGCCGACGGTGATCGCGTACGGCAGGGGCGTCTGCTGGAACAACGGGTCCGGGTCGGCGTTGCGCGCCGTCTCGAGCGCGCGCAGCGCCTCGTGGACGACGAGGAAGGACTCGAGCGCCGACTGCCCCTCGAGGCGCGTGCTGCCGTGGGCCGCCCGGCCGGGGACCTCGATGCGGAAGGTCAGGGCGCCGGCGTTGGCCGTGAGCAGCCGCCCGGCGGTCGGCTCGGTGATGACGACCGCCTCACCCGTGTGGCCGCGCCGGAGCGTCGCGAAGGCCCCGAGACCACCGTCCTCCTCGCCGACCACCGAGTGCAGGGCCAGGCGGCGCTCGGTCCGCACGCCGGAGCGTGCCAGGGCCTGCGCCACCGCGAGGTTCACCGCGACCCCGGCCTTCATGTCGCACGCGCCGCGCCCGTGCAGCCGGCCGTCCTGCACCTCGGCCGCGAACGGGTCGTGCGCCCACGACCACCGGTCGCCGACGGGGACGACGTCGACGTGCCCGTTGAGGACGAGCGCGGGCTCCCCCTCCCCGGGGGTCGTCCCGACGAGGCCCCAGGCCTCCTCCCGCGGCGCCTCCGTGCCCGGGAAGGCCGGGTCGGCGCGCAGCTCGTCGAGGTCCTCGGCCCACAGGTCGACCTCGAGCCCCGCCGCCCGGTAGCGCTCGGCGAGCAGGTGCTGCACCTCCCCCTCCTCGGCCGAGCCGGTGACGCTCGGGACGCGGACGAGCTCGGCGAGGGTCTCCACGAGGGCGTCCTCGTCGAGCGCGGCGAGGACGCGCTGCTCGGTCTCGGACGGCGGAGCGCTCATCGCGGCACGGTAACGCGGGGGGTAGCGTCGAGGGGGACGACGTCCACCGCCTGGAGGAGGGGAGCCATGGGTGCCGGCCACGGGCACGCGCCTCGGCCCACCGGGTCGCCCGGGAGCCACGCCGGCGGGGCCCACCGCTGGCGGCTGCAGGTCGCGGTCGTCCTCGTCACCGCCTTCTTCGTCGTCGAGCTGGTCACCGGGCTCGTCGCCGGCTCGCTCGCGCTGCTCAGCGACGCCGGCCACATGGCCGCCGACGTCGTCGCCCTCGGTGCCGCGCTGGTGGCCACCCGGATCGCCACCCGTCCGGACGCCACGGGCCGACGCACCTTCGGCTCCTACCGGGCGGAGGTGTTCGCCTCGGGACTGGCGGTCCTGCTCATGCTCGGGGTCTCGGCGTACATCGTCCTCGAGGCGGTCGGTCGGGCCGGTGAGGAGCCGACGGTGGCGACCGGCGCCATGCTCGTCGTCGGAGCCCTCGGGCTCGCCGTCAACCTCGCCGCGATGGCCCTGCTGCGCGGTGGCGCCGGCGAGAGCCTCAACGTCAAGGGCGCCTACCTCGAGGTGGTCGCCGACACCGTCGGGTCGGTCGGCGTGGTCGCCGCAGGCATCCTCGTCAGCGTCACGGGGAACGCGGTGTGGGACACCGTCATCGCGCTGGCCATCGCCATCTTCGTCGCCGTCCGGGCCGTCCTGCTCGGCCGGGAGGTGCTCGCCGTCCTCGGCCAGCACGCGCCGGCCGGCATCCACCCCGAGCAGGCCGAGGCCACGCTGCGGTCGGTGGCCGACGTCGTCGACGTCCACGACCTGCACCTGTGGACCCTCACCTCGGGGATGCACGTCGCCACCGCGCACCTCGTGTGCGCCGACGGTGCCGACCCCGGCACCGTCCTCGCCGACGCCGGTACGCGGCTGCGCGAGGAGTTCGGGATCGACCACGCCACCCTCCAGGTCGAGCCCCGGGGCGCCCGCTCGTGCGTCGAGACGAGCTGGTAGGGGGCCGTCCACCCCTCGGACCTGGGGGAATGCGCCCCCGCACGTGCCGGTTGGCCCTGCGGTGACGACCCCCACGACGGCCCGCGTCCCGCGGGCGAGCGTCGGCCTGCGCAGCGAGCGGGGCCCGGTGCTGCTCTCGGTGATGCTCAGCACCGGCCTCGTGGCCATCGACGCCACGATCCTCGCCGCCGCCGTCCCCGCGGTCGTCCGCGACCTCGGGGGCCTCTCGCAGTTCCCGTGGCTGTTCTCCGTCTACGTCCTGGCCCAGGCGGTCTCGATCCCGGTCTACGGCAAGCTCGCCGACCTCGTCGGGCGCAAGCCGATGCTGCTCGCCGGCATCGCCCTCTTCCTCACGGGCTCGCTGCTGTGCGGCCTCGCCTGGTCGATGGGGGCGCTCGTCGCGTTCCGCGCCGTCCAGGGCCTCGGCGCCGGTGCCATCCAGCCGATCGGGATGACGATCATCGGTGACATCTACTCGGTCGCCGAGCGGGCCACCGTCCAGGGGTACGTCGCGTCGGTGTGGGCCGTCTCCTCGCTCGTCGGCCCGACCCTCGGCGGGGTGTTCGCCGACTACCTCTCGTGGCGCTGGATCTTCCTCGTCAACCTCCCCCTCGGTGCGCTCGCGGCCTGGATGCTCGCCCGGCGCTTCGCCGAGAGCCCGCGCAGCGCGAGCGGGCCGGCCCGGTTCGACGTGCTCGGCAGCGTTCTGCTGCTCACGGGCACGGTGGCCCTGCTCGTCGCCCTCCTCGAGGGCGGCGTGCTGTGGCCCTGGGGGTCCGTGGCGACGGCGGCGCTGGTCGCCGGCGCGGTGGTCCTGCTCGGCGCGTTCGTCGCGGTGGAGCGGCGCGCGGCCGAGCCGGTCCTGCCGCTGTGGGTGTTCTCCCAGCGGGCGGTCTCGGGTGCCATGGCGGCCTCCCTCGTCGTCGGCGTCCTGCTGCTCGGGCTCACCTCGTACGTCCCGCTCTACGCCCAGGCGGTGCTCGGGACCGGGGCCGTCGTCGCCGGGTTCACACTCGCGGGGATGACCGTCGGCTGGCCGATCGCCGCGGCCTCCGCCGGTCGGCTCTACCTGCGCGTCGGCTTCCGCCGCACGATGCTCCTCGGGGCCGGCGTCGCCGTCCTCGGCGGGGCGGGGCTGCTCCTCGTGCGTCCCGACGGGCCGGTCCTGCTCCTCGCGGCACCGTGCTTCGTCCTCGGCCTGGGTTTCGGCCTCGTCGCGAGCCCGTCGGTCGTCGCGGCCCAGTCCTCGGTGCCCTGGGCGCGCCGCGGGGTCGCCACCGGCGCGACCATCTTCGCCCGCTCCCTCGGCAGCGCCGTCGGGGTGGCGGCCTTCGGGGCGGTGGCCAACACGGTCGTGCGCGCCCGCCTCGGCCACGCCCCGAGCGACCTCGAGTCGCTGCCCGCCGACGTGCTGGGCCCCGCCCTGGACACGGTGTGGGTGGTGGCGGCGGCGATCTCGCTGGCCCTCTTCCTCTCCGCGCTCGTCATGCCCCGCGAGGTGCACGAGGTGGCGCGCGAGCCCTGAGCCGCCGGCCGCTGCGTCAGCGGGCCCGGACCACCTCGTGGGTCTCGCGGGCCCGCAGCCACGGCAGCACCGCGAGCAGCGTGATGCCGCCGGTGACGCCGAACGCGAGCCCGAAGCTGCCGTGGTCGACCATCGTGCCGGCGATCACGGGCCCGACGATCGCCCCGGTGTCCTGGGCCATCTGGACGGCGGCGAGCGCCGGGCCGCCGTTGCGCTCGCGGCCGACGACGTCGGCGAGGCTCGCCTGCTGGGCCGGGTTGAGCGAGCCGGCCCCGAGACCGGCGGCGGCCGAGAAGGCGAGCAGCGTCGGCAGGTCGCTCGCCAGCCCGGTCGCGGCGGTGAAGACCCCGGAGACGAGCAGCCCGGCGAGGACGAACGGCTTGCGGCCCAGCCGGTCCGAGGTACGCCCGGCGATGGTCAGCCCGACCGCATTGCCCACCGCGAAGACGGCCAGGGCCGCGCCGGCGACGAGCGACTGGTGGGTCTCGCGGGTCGCGGCGTCGAGGCTCCGGTCGACGATGACGGCGGCCGCGAACAGCGGGAGGATCGCGTTGCGCACCCCGAAGTTGCCCCAGCCGTTGGCGAACGCCGACCCGACGGCCGCCCGGTAGGCGCTGTCCCGCCAGCCGTCGCGCACCGTCATCGCCGGCAGCACGGGTGCCCCCTCCCGGGGGCGCAGTGACGCGTCCTTGAGGAACACGAAGACGATCGAGGCCGCGAGCAGCAGCGCGACGGCGTAGACGAGGAAGGGCACGCGCAGCCCCAGCCCGCCGAGCAGGCCACCGACGACCGGCCCGCCGACGCCGCCGATGAGGAAGGCAGACGCGTACGCCGAGGACACCCGCGCTCGGATGGAGGGGGGCGCGAGCCGGACGATGAGCGCGACCGCCGAGACGGTGAACATCACCGACCCGACGCCACCGAGGCCCCGGAAGAGCAGGAGCTGCCAGTAGCTGCCCGCGAACGCGGTGGCCCCGGTGGAGACCGCGACGATGACGAGCCCCGCGAGGTAGACCGGGCGCTCCCCGAGCCGGGCGATCAGCCGCCCACCCGCGGGGGCGAAGAGCAGGCGGAAGGCCGCGAACGCGCTGACGACGACGCTGCTCGCGGTCGCGCCGACGCCGAAGCTCTGCGCGAAGGTCGGCAGGACGGGCGTGATCAGCCCGAACCCCAGGGCGATGACGAAGGCCGCCGCGATGAGGACCCATATCTCGCGCGGGATGCGGACCCGTGCGTCGGGGGTCGTCACGGGCTCGGCGGACACGATCCACCAGTATGCCCGCCGCGCTCAGCGGGCCACGACGGCGACGACGAGCGGGACGGTGGCGAGCACGACCAGGGCGGTGTCCGCCCGGCGCCACGGAGCAGGCGCCCACCACGTCCGGCGCTGGGCGGTGGCGAAGCCGCGGGCGTCCATCGCGACCGCGAGGTCGGCGGCCGCCCGCAGGGTCCGCACGAGCAGGCCCATCGTCAGGGCGGAGACGTGCGCGAGCACCGAGGCCGGGTGAGCGGAGCTCACCCCGATGCCCCGCACCCGGCGCGCACGCGCGATCTCGCTCCACACGGCGCCGAAGGAGCTCACCCGCTGCAGCGCCGCCGCCGTCGCCACGACCGGGCGGTCGGGCAGCCGTAGGCGCTGTGCCAGGTGGTCACCGAGCCGGTCGGGGTCCAGCCACGGGACGAGCACCGCCGAGGGCACGACGATGGCGAGCACCCGCAGGGCCACGGTGAGCGCGGCGTCGACGTCGTGCCCGGCAAGCCACCAGGTCGACCATCCGACCGAGAGCGCGGCGAGCACACCGGGGACGAGGCGCAGGCCCACGGTGCGGGCTCGCCCTCGCGGCGCCGGCCCCTCCCCCGGCGCCGCGAGGGCGACCCCCGCCAGGACGGCCTGGCTGGCGAGGACGGCGAGCGTGGTGTGCCAGTGCGGCGAGAGCACGCCCGCGGGGATGCCGAGCACCGCCGCCGCGAGCAGCGCCAACGGCCCGCAGCGGGCCGCGAGCGGCGTGCGCCCGGCCGGCGGACGGGCCGGGCGCGGCGGTGCCTCGACCCGGTGGACGGCGTCGGCCCGCTCGACGACCGACGCGTCGTGGGTGGCGGCGACGACCGCGCCCCCGCCGCGCCGGTAGGCCGCGACGAGCCCGACGACCGCGGCCCAGGTGTGCCGGTCCTGACCGACGGTCGGCTCGTCGGCGAGCAGCGCCGGCGGCCCGTGCAGCAGTGCCGCGGCCACGGCGAGGCGTCGCTGCTCTCCCCCGGACAGCTCACGCGGGTCGGCCTCGGCGAGCGGCCCGAGGCCGAGGGCCTCGAGCAGCCCGCGGGCGCGCTCGGTCGTGGCCGGGTCGTCGCGGCCGAGGGCCCGCGAGGTGGCGCACACCTCGTCGAGGACCCGGTCGGCGACGATCGTCGAGCTGGCCCACTGGGGCACCCAGGCGAGCGCGGCCGCGAGCTGCGCCGGGCGGAGCCGACCCGGCGCGTCCGGGCCCCCGGGGCCCTGCACGGTCACCGCCGCCTGCGGAGCGGTGTCGAGGAAGCCGGCGAGGGCCGCCAGGAGGGTCGACTTGCCCGAGCCGCTCGGCCCGACGAGCGTCGTCAGGCTCCCCCGCTCGGCGGTCAGCGGCTCGGCGAGCTCGGCGGCGCGCGCGGTGCGGGCGCTCCCGTCGAGCAGGCGGGTCGTGCGCTCCACGGCGAAGGGCACGGCCCGAAGCGGCGGCGCGTCACCAGCGAGGGCAGCGGGCTCGGGGCGGCACAACGCCGGGTCGACCTCGAGCGGCGTCGGCGCCGGCGCCCCGGGCACCCAGATGCCCATGTCGAGCAGCTCCTCCCGGCGGGCGTGGAGGACCTCGCCGACCGGGCCGTCGGCGACCACCCGGCCGTCCCCGGAGAGCACGACGAGCCGCTCGACGAGGTCGACCCACGGCGCGAGGACGTGCTCGACGACGACGAGCGTGCGTCCGCCCTGCGCCGCCACCGCGGCCACGGCGGCCCGGACCTCGGCCGCGCACCCGGGGTCGAGCATCGCCGTGGGCTCGTCGAGCAGGACCACCGCGGGGTCGAGCGCCAGGGTGCCTGCGAGCGCCAGGCGCTGGGTCTGCCCGCCGGAGAGCGCCGAGGTGGGGGTCTCCAGGTCGAGGTCGCCGAGCCCGACGGCGGCGAGCGAGCGCGCGACGACCGGCGGCATCGACGCCGGCGGGGCGCCGACGTTCTCCAGCCCGAACGCCACGTCGCGGCCCACGGTCGCCGCGACGACGCCGGCCCCGGGCTCCTGGAGGACCAGGCCGACGGCCCCGGGGCGCGCCCCGGGGGCGGCCCCGTCGAGGGTCACCCCACCGGTGAGCTCACCGGCCTCGGCCGAGCCGAGCAGCCCGGTGAGGGCGCGCAGCAGCGTCGACTTGCCCGACCCCGACGGCCCGACGAGCAGGACCCGCTCGCCGGGCGTCAGGGTGAGGTCGATGTCGCGCAGGACGGGCTCGCGGCGCCCGAACGGACGCCACGTCAGCCCGGAGACCTCGACCCGCCCCCGGGTCGTGGTGGTCACGGTCATCGGGCTCACACGGCCCGCGACTCCCGCTCCTCCTGCCCCGGCGGGAACGCGCCGAGCGCGCCGGCGCGGGCGAGCGCGCGGGTGACGAGCCACCCCACGGCACCGGCGAGGACGATGCCGGAGACCGCCATGAAGCCGAGGTAGGCGAGCTTGTCACGCATGAGCCACTCGGCGGCCCAGCCCCCGCCGTCGGCGAACACCGACAGGATCGGGACGTCGGCCCACGAGGACGGGAAGCGGAAGACCTCGAACACCCACTCCAGCGGCTGGCTGAGCAGCCCGGCGAGGGCGGCGGCGGCCAGGCCGAAGGCGCGGTAGCCGAGCAGCGCGAAGGCGATCTCGGCCCCGAGACCCTCGAGGACCCCGGAGACGAGGACGGTGGCTCCCCACTCCGTCCCGGGGATCATCGAGACGAGGGCCGCGACGACCTCGCAGAACAGTGCGGCACCGGGGCGGCGCACGACGAGCCCGCCGATGACGCCGGCGAGCAGCCACGGGCCGGTGAACAGCCCCATGGCCGGGGCGTACCCGATCTTCAGGGCGGTGATCGGCCCGTTGTAGAAGATCCCCCACCCCCAGAACGCGACGCCGAGGGCCGCGCCGAGGAAGGCGATCGTGAGGATGTCGACGGTACGCCAGCCGAGCAGCGGGCGGGTCGCGGTGATCGAGCGCCGGCGGGCCGGCGCCTGCGTGCTGATGGTGGTCATGCTGGGTCTCTCCTGTCATCGATGACCAGGAGGAGGCGTGCCGTCACCGGTCGGTGACGAGCACGCCTGAGATTCCCGACTCCCTCCGCCGGTGCTAACCGGTTCAGGTTCGAGGGTCTGCGGCGAACCGCACTCTCAGCGCTTGGGCGCTCCCCTGTCGTTGGACTTCCCGAGCATAGCGCCGTGCGGGTTACAGTGGCGAGGACGGGTCGGGCGACCGCCTGACCTGCGCCGATGCCAAGGAGTCATTCGTGGGAACGATCGCCTGGAAGATCCTCGGGACCGGCGGCCCGATCCTCGCGGGGATCCTCGCGACCAAGGTCGTCAACCTCGTGTGGGCCAAGACCGGCCAGGACGAGATCAACCCGAAGAACCCCGACGCGCCGGTGGTCAAGGCGCTCGCGTACGCCGCCGCGATGGGCCTGGCCGTCGGCGCCGCGCGCACCCTCGCCGAGCGCAAGGCGGCCGAGTACTACCGCCACTCCGCCGGGCACCTGCCCAAGGACATCAAGGCCGAGCCGGTCTGACCCCCTCGCCCCCGCCGGGCAGCTCGAGGGCGGCCGCCAGGGGCATCCCGGGCCGGTAGGCCAGGTGCTCGTGCGACGGCGCGTCGAGCACCGCGAGGTCGGCCCGGGCACCGACGGCCACCCGCCCGACGTCCTCACGGCGCAGGGCGCGGGCGCCGCCGACCGTCGCGGCCACGAGCGCCTCGGCCGCCGTCATCGCCAGCTCCCGCACCGCGAGCGCGACGACGAACGGCATCGAGGCCGTGTTGCACGTGCCCGGGTTGCAGTCCGAGGCGAGCGCGAGCGAGACCCCGGCGTCGAGCAGCCGTCGCGCGTCGGGGTAGGGCATCCGGGTCGAGAACTCCACCCCGGGCAGCAGCGTGGCGACCGTGGTGCCGGCCGCCTGCGCGAGGGCGTCGACGTCCGCGTCGGTGAGGAACGTGCAGTGGTCGACCGAGGCCGCGCCGAGCTCGACGGCCAGCCGGGCGCCGGGGCCCGGACCGAGCTGGTTGCCGTGCACCCGCAGCCCCAGCCCGGCGTGCCGGCCGGCGAGCAGGACCCGGCGCGACTCCTCCTCGGTGAAGGCGTGCGGGCTGGTCGGCTCGCAGAAGACGTCGACCCAGCGGGCGTGCGGGGCGCAGGCGGTGAGCATCGGGCCGGTGACGAGGTCGAGGTAGCGCCCACGGTCGGCCCCCGGCGGGACGACGTGCGCCCCGAGGAAGGTCGTCTCCGACGTCACCTCGGCGGCCAGGCGCAGGGCCCGCTCCTCGTGCTCGACGTCCAGCCCGTAGCCGCTCTTGACCTCGAGCGTCGTCGTCCCGAGCGCCCGGGCCTGCGCCACGCGCCGCGCGAGGAGGGCGCGCAGCTCGGCCTCCCCGGCCGCGCGGGTCGCCGCCACCGTGACCCCGATGCCCCCGCCGTCGTAGGGCTCGCCGGCCATCCGCGCGGTGAACTCCGCGGAGCGGTCGCCGGCGTAGACGAGATGGCTGTGGCTGTCGACGAACCCGGGCAGGACGGCCCGCCCGGCGAGGTCGGTCATCGTGTCGGCGGCGGGTGCCGCCGAGGCGTCGCCGACCCAGCCGACCACCCCGTCCTCGACGACGAGAGCCGCGTCCGTGCGCAGCCCGAGCCGGTCGGCGGCACCGAGGGAGCGGTCCGCGACCGGCGTCGCGCCGTCCGGACCGGCACAGGTGACGAGCTGGCCGATGCCCGTCACGAGGTGCGCCACGCCCCCACTCACCGGCGCACCGCCGAGATCGCCTCCGCGAGGAGCCGGCCCACGTCCCCCACCCGATGCTGTCCATCCGCGACGACGTGCTCGCCACCCACGACGACGTCCGTGACGTCGGCGGCGGTCGCGGCGTAGAGCAGCTGGTCGAGGGCACACCCGGCGGTGCGGGGGCTGTCGGTGCGCACCGCGACGAGGTCGGCGAGACCTCCCTCGACCAGGCGCCCGCCCTCCGGCCAGCCCAGCGACCGGTAGCCGTCGGCCGCCCCGGCGGCCAGCAGCTCCCCCGGGGCGAACCGGCCGCGCTCGAGGGTCGCCAGCCGCTCGTGCATCTCGACGCCGCGCAGCTCCTCGAAGGGGTCGACGACGGCGTGCTCGTCGGAGCCGACGGCGACCCGCGCACCGGCATCCACGAGGCGGCGGGCCGGGCCGATGCCGTCGGCGAGGTCGCGTTCGGTCGTCGGGCACAGCACGGCGGTCGCGCCCGCCCGGCCGACGAGACCGACGTCCTCGTCCTCGAGGTGGGTCGCGTGGACGAGCGACGTCGCCGCCGTGAGCAGGCCCTCGTCGGCGAGCAGCCGCACCGGGGTGCGACCGTAGAAGGACTGGCAGGCGAGGTTCTCGCCCGGCTGCTCGCTCACGTGGGCGTGCACCGGCCAGCCGTGACCGCCGGCGACCTCGGCGAGGACCGCGAGGTCGCCGGCGGGGACGGCCCGCACGGAGTGCACCGCCGCCCCCACCCGGCACCGGTCGTCGGCCCGCAGGACGCTCGCGCGCTCGCCCCACGCCTGCGCGGAGCCGTCCGAGAAGCGCTCCTGGGTGGCATCGAGCGGCCGGTGCCCACCTCCGGTGAGCCCACCGGCGAGGTAGAGCGTGTCGAGCAGCGTCAGCCGGATGCCGGCCGCCTGCGCCGCCTCGGCGAGCGCCCGGCCCATGGCGTTGGGGTCGTCGTAGGGCCTCCCGCCCGGGCCGTGGTGCAGGTAGTGGAACTCGCCGACGACGGTGTAGCCGGCGAGCACCATCTCGGCGAAGACCGCGGTCGCCAGGGTCCGGTAGGAGTCCGGGTCGAGCCGGTCGGCGAGCGCGTACATGCCCTCGCGCCAGGTCCAGAAGTTGCCACCGTCGCCCTGCGTGCGCCCGCGCAGGGCGCGGTGGAAGACGTGGCTGTGGGCGTTGGCCAGCCCCGGCAGGACGAGCCCGCGCAGCACGACGTCGCCCGGCTGCGCGGTGGCCCCGGGGCGCACCTCGGTGAGCCGGCCGCCGGCCGTGACCACGCGGACGTGACGTCGCGGGCCACCGGCGAGCACGGCGTGCTCGCACCAGAAGGCGCTCACCTCGCGGGCGCGCCGGCGAGGTCGGCGACGACGTCGGCGAGGGCGCCCACGCCGGCGAGACAGTCGTCGGCCGAGGCCCACTCGTCCGGGCTGTGGCTGACACCCGTGGGGTTGCGCACGAACAGCATCGAGGTGGGGATGCCGGCGTTGGCGAGGATGCCGGCGTCGTGGCCGGCGCCGGTGGCGATGACCGGGGCCCCGCCGAGCAGCGTCGCCAGGCGCCGGGTGAGCACCGGGTCGAAGTCGGTCGCCCGCGTCCAGGACTCCTCGGTGACGAGGGCGTCGAAGTCGGCGACGACGTCGCGGACGTCGTCGACGACGCGCCGGACGGCCTCGGCATCCGGCCCGCGCGCGTCCAGCCAGGCGGTGGCACAGCTGGCGACGGCGTTGACGCCGCCCGGCACCACCTCGACCTTCCCCACGGTCGCGAGGCACTCGTGCTCCTGCGCCGCGCGGCGGGCCGAGATGACCGCCGCGGCCAGCCCGAGCATCGCGTCCTCGCGGTCCTCGAGCGCGGTCGTGCCGGCGTGGTTGGCCTCACCGGGGACGTCGATCCGCCACCGGCCGTGCGGCCAGATGTCGCTCCCGACCCCGACGGCCCGCCCGAGGCGGTCCAGGGCGCGACCCTGCTCGACGTGCAGCTCGACGAACGTGCCGACCCGGGCCAGGGTCTCCTCGTCGCGGCCCAGGTGCTCGGGGTCGCCGCCGGCCCGGGTGATCGCCTCGGCCATCGTGACGCCGTCGAGGTCGCGCAGCCCCCGGGCGCGTTCGGGCGACATCGCCCCGGTGATGACGCGGGAGCCGGCGCAGGCCACGCCGAAGCGCGAGCCCTCCTCGTCGGCGAAGCTGACGACGCCGACCGGGCGCCTCGGCCGGACGCCCGAGGCACGCAGGTCGTCGAGCGCGGCGAGGGCGCTGACGACCCCGAGCGGGCCGTCGAAGGCGCCGCCGTCCGGGACGCTGTCCAGGTGGGAGCCGACGACCACGCCCGGGTCGCCCGCGGCGACCGCGGCGTCCGGGTCGCCCCACCAGGCCCACTGGTTGCCCATCCGGTCGGTCGTGAGGTCCAGTCCTCGCGTGCGGGCCTCCCCGGCGAACCACTCGCGCAGGTCGTGGTCGGTGCGCGTCCAGGCGTAGCGGCGGTAGCCGCCGGTCGTCGGGTGCAGGCCCACGCCCTCCAGCTCGAGCCACATCCGGCGGAAGGCGAGCGCCGCCTCCGGGGATGCCGGCCTCGTGGACATGGCACCCATTGGACCAACTCGCGCCCCGCGGCGGGGGCTGCGGTGCGGGGCAGTTGTCTCGGCGGCCAGACACTGCGACGAGCGGTCGGGGGCGTCCTACCCTGGTGCGGTGGACGGAGCCGAACGCGCCCGACGGGCCATCGCCGAGACGGGGATCGCGTACGAGATCTCCGCGCACGGGCCGGTCGGGTCGCTCGAGGAGGCGGCCCGGCTGCGGGGCCTGGAGCCGGGCTCGGTCCTGAAGACCCTCGTCGTCCGGCGCGGGGAGGGCGACCACCTGTTCGTCCTCGTCCCGGGTGACCGGGAGATCTCCTGGCCCAAGCTGCGCGCGCACCTCGGGGTCAACCGTCTCTCGATGCCCTCGGCCGAGGTGGCCCGCGAGGTCACCGGCTACGCGCGCGGCACGATCACGCCCTTCGGGGCCCTGCGGCGCCTCCCGGTGGTCGCGGACGCGACGATCACCGGGCGCACGGTGTCCATCGGCGCCGGCGCCCCGGGCGTGGCCGCGACCGTCGGGGCCGACGCGCTCGTCGCCGTGCTCGACGCCGACCTCGCGGACGTCACCGACCCCCGCTGACTTTTCCGCCTCGAGTGCGCTGGTGGTCGCCGGGGCGACCACCAGCGCACTCGAGGCGGGTGGGTCAGGGGTCAGGGGTCCTGCATCGGCACGCGCACGCCCCGCTCGGCCGCGACCTCCTCGGCCCGCTCGTACCCGGCGTCGACGTGCCGCAGCACGCCGAGGGCGGGGTCGTTGGTGAGCACCCGCGAGAGCTTCTCCGCCGCCAGCGGCGTCCCGTCGGCGAGACACACCTGCCCCGCGTGGATGGACCGCCCGATGCCGACCCCGCCCCCGTGGTGAACCGACACCCAGCTCGCACCGGAGGCCGTGTTGACGAGGGCGTTGAGCAGCGGCCAGTCGGCGATGGCGTCCGAGCCGTCGGCCATCGCCTCGGTCTCGCGGTACGGGCTCGCGACGGAGCCGGCGTCGAGGTGGTCGCGACCGATGACGAGCGGTGCGCGCACCGCGCCGGAGGCGACGAGGTCGTTGAACGCCAGGCCGGCCCGGTCGCGCTCGCCGTAGCCGAGCCAGCAGATGCGCGCCGGCAGGCCCTGGAAGGAGATGCGCTCCCGGGCACCACGCATCCAGCGGTGCAGGCGGTCGTCGTCCGGGAAGAGGTCGAGGACCGCCCGGTCGGTGGCCGCGATGTCCTCGGGGTCACCGGAGAGCGCCGCCCAGCGGAAGGGCCCCTTGCCCTCGCAGAAGAGCGGCCGGATGTACGCCGGGACGAAGCCGGGGAAGGCGAAGGCGCGGTCGAACCCGCCGAGCCGCGCCTCGTCGCGGATCGAGTTGCCGTAGTCGAAGACCTCGGCGCCGCCGTCGAGGAAGCCCACCATCGCCTCGACGTGCCGTGCCATCGACGCCCGGGCCCGGTCGGTGAGCTCCTCGGGCTTCTTCTCGGCGTACTCCGCCCACTCCTCCAGGGCGACGCCCTCGGGCAGGTAGCTCAGGGGGTCGTGGGCGCTCGTCTGGTCGGTGACGATGTCGATCGGGACGCCGCGGCGCAGCAGCTCAGGGAAGACCTCGGCGGCGTTGCCGACCACGCCGACCGAGACGGCCCGTCGCTCGTCCTTGGCCCGCACGGCCCGCTCGACCGCGTCCTCGAGGGAGTCGGCGACCTCGTCGAGGTAGCGATGCTCGACGCGCCGGTGCAGCCGGGCCGGGTCGACGTCGACGATGAGGCACACGCCCCCGTTGAGCGTCACCGCGAGCGGCTGGGCGCCGCCCATCCCGCCGCAGCCGGCGGTGAGCGTCAGCGTGCCGGACAGCGTTCCGCCGAAACGCTTCTCGGCGACCGCAGCGAAGGTCTCGTAGGTTCCCTGGACGATCCCCTGGGTGCCGATGTAGATCCACGAGCCGGCGGTCATCTGGCCGTACATCGTCAGGCCGAGGTGCTCCAGGCGGCGGAACTCCGGCCAGGTCGCCCAGTCGCCGACGAGGTTGGAGTTGGCGATGAGCACCCGCGGCGCCCACTCGTGGGTGCGCATGACGCCGACCGGGCGGCCGGACTGGACGAGCATCGTCTCGTCCGCGCGCAGGTCGGTGAGGGTGCGGACCATCGCGTCGAAGGAGCGCCAGTCGCGCGCGGCCCGTCCCGTCCCGCCGTAGACGACGAGGTCGTCGGGGCGCTCGGCGACATCCGGGTCGAGGTTGTTCATGAGCATCCGCAGCGGGGCCTCGGTGCTCCACTGGCGGGCGGTCAGGGTCGTGCCGCGAGGTGCGCGGACCGGGCGGGCGCCGTCCATGTCGGGGTCTCCTTCGTCGCGTCCTCCCACTGTCGCGGTGCGCGGCGCGGCCGTGAAGAGGACGCCGGGCGGCGCCGTCTGGCATCCGAGACGCAGCGCCTTGCCGGAACGGCAACGGGCGATGGGCCGCGCGGGACCGGGACCGCACACTCGGGGCATGACGAGACACGAGCACGGCTACGAGCTGCGCGACGACGAGAGCGTGTGGGACGCGCGCTACGCCGAGCTGGACCGGGTCTGGAGCGGCGACCCGAACCAGGCTCTGACGGTCGAGGTCGCCGACCTCGTCCCGGGCCGCGCCCTCGACGTCGGGTGCGGGGAAGGTGCCGACGCCGTCTGGCTCGCGACCCGCGGCTGGACCGTGACCGCCCTCGACCCGTCCGGCGTGGCCCTCGAACGGGCCCGCACGGCCGCCGGGGCGGCCGGGGCCGAGGTGACCTGGGTGCGCGGCGGGCTCGCCGACGCCGACCTGCCGGCCCGCAGCTTCGACCTCGTCTCGGTGTTCTACCCGGCGCTGGACCTGGAGACCCGGCCGGTCCGGCGGCTCGCGTCGCTCGTCGCCCCCGGCGGCACGCTGCTCGTCGTCCACCACGCCGACGTCGACCGCGAGCGGGCGCTCGAGCACGGCTTCGACCCCGAGGCGCTGCTCGCGCCCGGGGACGTCACCGCGCAGGCGCTCGGGGAGGGCTGGTCGGTCACCGGCCCGCAGCGGCGGCCACGGTGGGTGGCCGGCGGTGCCGGCGCCGGCCATCACGACGACCTCGTCGTCCGCGCGGTACGCACCGTCCCCGGCGGCTGAGCGACAACGGCCGGCAGACGGCTCGCCCGGCGTCAGCGCCCACCGGCTGCCCGACGTCCGGTGGTGCACGAGGGCAAGGAGCGAGGCCGGCCAGCGGGTCTGCCCACCGGATCCGCGTACGGTGGGGTGGATGGACACCGCCCTGCCGACCTTCGACCGCGAGGCGCTGTATGCCGCGCTCGACGAGCGACGGGAGGCGGGCGGCCTCGGCTGGTACGACCTGGCCGACGAGCTGTGGCAGCAGTCGGCCGGGCTCAACGAGGCGCGCACGACGGACCACCCGATCTGCGGCGGCGCCGTCCAGCGGGTCAAGGACCCCGGCCGGACGTCCTGCCAGTACGTCCTCTTCATGTTGCGCTGGCTCGGCCGCGCCCCGGAGGACTTCCTCACCGGCGCAGTCGTCGATGTCGGCGACACCGACCTCCCGAAGACCGACGCGGACCACCGGCTCCGGTTCGACCTGGCGGCCCTGCACGCCGCCCTGAACGACGCCCGCCGGGAACGGGACCTCACCTGGGCCGGGCTCGCCGAGGTCGTCGGCTGCAGCCCGGCCCGGCTCACGAACCTCAAGGCGGCGCGGCTCGCCGACATCGACCTCGTCGTGCGCCTCACCCAGTGGCTGGGGCGACCGGCGGCGGCCTTCGTCCGCCCCGCTACCTGGTGACCGACGCCCACGGGAACGAAGACGAGGCCTGGGCCCATCTCTTGCCAGCGCGTGCGCTCCACGTAGGCGTCGTCCTCCCACGACGGACGACGACGCACTGCGCGTCCGACTCGTGCAGCACGGACCAGTCGAGCGCTCGCGCCCACCATCGCGCCTGGTGCCGAGGGTCGTGACTGTCGACGACGAGGGTGTACCAGCGCAGGGCCATGGGTCGTGGCACGTCCTCTCACGAGGTGAGGTCGCCGCACACCCTGGCACCCGGACCGGAACCGGCCCACCGGGTTTCGACGCCCGACCGGCGGCGGCGGCGGAACTCACCGGTCGCGGCGCTCGGCCCGCTGCCTGAGGTCCTCAAGGCGACGGTCCCAAGCCCGGGAGACCGACGCCAGCCAGTCGGCCCGCTCGCGCAGGACGTCGACGTCGACCTCGTAGAGCACGTCCCGGCCGGCCTTGGACGTGACGACGAGGCCCGCGTCCTCGAGCACGCGCAGGTGCCGGCTCACCGCCTGCCGGGTGACGGGCAACGGGTCCGCGAGCCGGGTCGCCGTCGCCGCCCCGCCGGTCCCGAGGGCGGCCAGGAGACCGAGCCGCGTCTGGTCGCCGAGGGCCGCGAAGAGGACGGCGTCGGCGGCCCCGACCATCGGTGCGCTCACGCCGCGCGACGGCTCTCGGCGTGGCGCTTGGCCACGGCGAGCTCGGTCTCCCAGCCCTCGGTGTTGTCGGCGACCGTCTTCAGCAGATCGGCCCCCGACTCGTCGAGCGACTCGAACCCGCTCTCGCGCACCCGCAGCGTGACGCCGCCCTCGCGGTCCTCGACCCGGAACTCGGTGAGGGTGCCGGGCCCGTCGATGGACGGGGAGTCGGTGCGGGCCAGCCAGCGGAAGGCCACGTAGCGCGGCGCCTCCTCCTCGACGACGACGAGCGGGAACGCTCCGTGCACGGGATCGGTGACGACGACGATCCCGTCATCGCGGCGGTCGAGCACGTGGTCGACGTACTCGCCGTCGTTGATCCACCAGCCCGGCTCGCTGACCAGCGGCCAGAGGTCTTCCGCGCTCGTGTCGATGTCGATGCTCTTCTCGATGACGTGTGCCATGCGTTGCCCCTTCGTCCGATGTGCAACATTACTGTTGCACATCTGATGGAGGCAAGCAACCCGCGTCGGCGCCGGCTCAGGGGGTCGTGGTGACCTCGCGGGCCTCGTATTCGGGCACCAGCGCCTCCCACCGGCGCTTCCACGACGGCGCCGCCTCCGCCGAGGACCAGCCCTCGGGGTGCGCCGAGCCGTCGGCGGCGAGCGACCGGCCGAGATCCTCGAGGTGCACCTGCCACCCCGAGCCGTAGAAGTCCAGCGCACCCCGCGGCACCCCGCGCTCCTCGACGACGAGCCGCGTCCCGGAGCCCTCCGGGGTCAGCCACGCCTCGAGCTCGGTCTCCTCGTCGGTGCCGGGCATCTGAGTGAGGAGGAGGTGGTGCGGCGCCTCGCAGACGTCGATCCGGGCGAGCCGCTCCGGGTCGGTGCAGGCCCGCCAGAGGTCCTCGACGTCGGTGTCGTAGACGTCCTCGACGCGGACGAGCCCGCGCTCGTCGTCCTGCGCGTGCATCGTCCCCGTGGTGCTCGTCGTGCTCATGGCTGCCTCTTTCCTCGTGCGATCTCGGTGTGCAGCGCGTCCAGCCGGGTGCGCCAGAGCGCCCGGTAGCCCTCGAGCCAGTCGTCGACCTCGACGGGGGTCTCGGGACGCAGGGTGTAGATCCGCCGCTGGGCCTCCTGCCGGACGTCGACGAGGCCGGCCTCCCGGAGCACCCGCGGGTGCCGTGAGACGCCCGGCCGGGCGATGGGTAGGGCCTCCGCCAGCTCGCCGGCCGACGCCGGACGGTCCCGGAGGGTGTCGAGCATCGTGCGACGGCTCGGGTCCGCGATGGCCTGGAGAACGGCGTCCATGGGCCTTAAGTACCCGCTCGGTTACGTAACCGTATCGGTACGCGAGCGCCGACCTTCCCCCGGAACGTGTGTGTACCCGCCGCACGGTGCGCGGCGGGTACACAGACGTTCGAGTGCAGGGGGAGTCAGGCGAGGGGCCCGGTGACCCCTTCGACGACCCGCCGGACCGTGCCGTCGACGACGAGCCGGTTGGCGACGTCGATCTCGGGGGCGAGGAAGCGGTCCGGACCGGGCACGCCGGCGCCGGCCGACCGCAGCGCCGCGACGACGGCTCCGGTCGCCGGGGCCGGCTCGAGCGGCGCACGGAGGGCGATGCCGCGGGCGGCCGTCAGCACCTCGACGGCAAGGACGCGCGAGAGCCCGTCGACCGACCGGCGCAGCTTGCGGGCCGCCGACCAGCCCATCGACACGTGGTCCTCCTGCATCGCGCTGCTCGGGATCGAGTCGACGCTGGCGGGGGCGGCCAGGCGCTTCATCTCCGACACGACGGCCGCCTGGGTGTACTGGGCGATCATGTGGCCGCTGTCGACGCCCGGGTCGTCGGCGAGGAAGGCCGGCAGGCCGTGGCTGCGGGCGGGGTCGAGGAAGCGGTCGGTGCGTCGCTCGGACATCGAGGCCACGTCGGCGGCGACGACGGCGAGGAAGTCGAGGACGTAGGCCACCGGCGCTCCGTGGAAGCTGCCGTTGGACTCGACCCTGCCGTCGGTCGTGACGACCGGGTTGTCGACGGCGGCAACCAGCTCGGCGGCTGCGACCCGGGCCGCGTGCTCGAGCGTGTCCCGAGCGCCGCCGGCCACCTGCGGCGCGCAGCGCAGCGAGTAGGCGTCCTGGACGCGCGTGCACGCATCGGTACGGTGCGAGGCACGAATCGGGCTGTGCGCCATCACAGTCCGGATGTTCTGTGCGCTCGCCGCCACACCGGGATGGGGTCGTAGCGACTGGAGGTCAGCCGCGAACACGTCGTCGCTCCCGAGCAGGCCCTCGACGGACATCCCGGCAGCGATGTCGGCGACGACGAGCAGGGAGCGCAGGTCGTGCACGGCGAGGCAGAGCATCCCGAGCATGCCGTCGGTGCCGTTGACGAGGGAGAGGCCCTCCTTCTCCTCGAGCTCGACCGGGGCGATGCCTGCGGCGGCCAGGGCCTTGGCGGCGGGCATCGAGGTGCCGGTGGCGTCGCGCACGTCCCCCTCCCCCATGAGCGCCAGCGCGCAGTGCGCCAGCGGGGCGAGGTCACCGGAGCAGCCGAGCGAGCCGTACTCGTGGACCACCGGGGTGATGCCCGCATCGAGCATCGCGACGTACGCCCGCAGGGTCTCCTCGCGGATGCCGGTGCGCCCCGTCGCGAGCGTCGCCGCGCGCAGCAACATCAGCGCCCGGACGACCTCGCGCTCGACCTGCGGGCCCGAGCCCCCGGCATGGCTGCGGACGAGACTGCGCTGGAGCCGGTGGCGCAGCTCGACCGGGATGTGCCGGGTCGCGAGCGCCCCGAAGCCGGTGGAGATGCCGTAGTGCGGCTTCGCGTCGTCGGCGAGCGAGCGCACGACCTCCCGGGTGCGGCGGACCTCGGCGAGGGCGCCCTCGTCGAGGTGAACGCGGGCACCCTTCCGGGCGACGGCGACGACGTCCTCGACGGTGAGCGGCCCGGCGCCGACCGTGACCGGGGGGTGCTCGTGGCGGGCGGGTGCGCGGGTGGTCATCGGTCCATTGCAGCGCGCGGGCGCCGTCAGGTGGAGCCCCGGCGACGACGCCGTGTCTCGTCCGCGAGACCACGAGTCCGCCCAACCACTCCGTCGGCACCTGGGCACCACCCCACCCGTACCTGAGGTGACCAATAGGTCAATCCGGACACACGCCCCTGTACCTGACGTGACCTATTGGTCGATTCAGGCACACGCACCCGTACCTGACGTGACCTATTGGTCGATTCGAGGACGGGGCGGGTCGGGGTGGGGGCTAGGGGTGGGTGGGGGGCTAGGGGTGGGTGGGGGCGTCGGCGGTGACGAGGGCCGCGTACCGGCCGCCGTGGGCGAGGAGCTCCTCGTGGGTGCCGGACTCCACGAGCCGGCCCTGGTCCAGCACCGCGATCCGGTCGGCGCGCCGCACGGTGGAGAGCCGGTGGGCGATGGTCACCGTCGTCCGGCCCCGGGCGAGCTCGTCGAGCGCGGCCTGCAGGGCCCGCTCGGTCGCGGTGTCGAGCGCCGAGGTGGCCTCGTCGAGGACGAGGACCGGCGGGTCGCGCAGGATGGTCCGGGCCACCGCCAGCCGCTGCTGCTCGCCACCGGAGAAGCGGTGCCCCCGCGCCCCGACGAGGGTGTCGAGCCCCTCGGGCAGCGAGGCGACGAGGTCGGCGACCTGGGCCGCCCCCAGCGCGCGCCACAGCTCGGCCTCGCTCGCCTCCGGGCGGGCGAGGAGGAGGTTGTCACGCACCGACGCGTGGACGAGGTAGCTCTCCTGGGAGACCGTTCCGACGACGGACGCCAGCACGTCCGGGTCGAGGTCGCGCACGTCGACCCCGTCGATGCTCACCCGGCCGGAGTCCGGGTCGAGCAGGCGCCCGAGCAGGGCGGCGAGGGTCGACTTCCCGGACCCGGTGGGCCCCACGAGCGCCAGTGTCGAGCCGGCCGGCACCTCGAGGGTCACCTCGTGCAGGGCGTCGCGGGATGCCCCCGGGTAGCGCACCGACACCGCGTCGACGCGCACGTGCCCGGAGACCAGCGTGGGGTCCAGCGGGACAGGATGCTCGGGCGCCGGCACGTCCGGCACGAGGTCGAGGTACTCGAAGACCCGGGAGAAGAGCGCCATCGACGCGACCCACTGGGCGGTCACGTTGAGCAGCCCCATGAGCGGGCGGAAGATCGAGCCTTGGAGGGCGGTGAAGGCCACGAGCGTGCCGATGGTCATCCCACCCGAGGTAGCCGGCAGGCCGGCGGCGAGGTAGACGAGCGCCGGGATGACGGCGAAGACGATCTGCATCGTCGCCATCCGCCACCGGCCGGCGAGCTGTGAGCGCAGCTCGAGCCCGACGAGGTCGGCCGAGGTCGACGCGAACCGCTCGGCCGAGCGGGTGGCCGTCCCGAGGGTCTTGGCCAGCCGGACGCCCGAGACCGACAGTCCCTCCTCGATCTGGGCGTTGAGGTCGGCGAGCCGACGCTGCTGCTGCGCGGTCACCTCGCGCCGCATGAGGGCGACCTTGCGGGTCAGCCACAGGGCCGGCGGCACGACGAGGAGGGAGAGCAGCGACAGCCGCCAGGAGAGGGCGACCATCGCGACGGCGGTGGCGACGGCGGTCGTGACGTTGGAGGCGATGGACGTCGCCGTCGAGGTGACGACGCCCTGCATGCCGCCGACGTCGTTGACGAGCCGGGACTGCACCTCGCCCCCACGGGTGCGGGTGAAGAAGCCGAGCGACTGGCGCTGCAGGTGCCCGAACACCCGGGTGCGCAGGCCGTGCATGACCCGCTGGCCGACCTGGGTCGACAGCCACGTCTGGACGACGCCGAGCAGCTGGGTCACGGCGGCGACGGCGACCATCGCGCCGACCGCGAGCATCAGCAGGCGCACGTCCTGCTGCGGGATGGCGACGTCGACGACCTCGCGCACGAGGAAGGGCTGAGCGAGCCCGACGACGCTCGTGACGACGATGATGGCGACGACGACCGCGATCCGCGCCCGGTGCGGGCCGAAGAGGGCGAGGACGCGCCGGATGCTGACCGGCGCCTCCTCGAGACGGGCGCGGTCGCGTGGGTCGACGGTGAGGACGCCGCGCCCGCCACGGCCGCCACCGTGGCCCGGCGGCTCGCCGGTGCGGCGGGAGTCGGCGCCGCCGGCCCGTGGCCGGGCGGTCGCGGGAACGGGGGTCTGGGTCGGGGCCGCTGTCATGGGCACCCCTCCTGTCGGTCGGTTCATTGATGAGGTTACCTCACAATGAGTCAAACACACCATCCCCGGGGTAGCATTCCCCGCGTGCGCCACGCCCGCCCCCCTCACGACGACGTCCCGGCCGCCGAGCTCGACCTCGGCGACCTCGTGATGCGGGTCGCCCGCACCCTGCGCCGGCGCGGCACCGCGGCCTACGAGCCGTACGAGCTGGCGCCGCACCAGGCCCGCGCGCTGCGGGTCGTCGGCCACCACGGGACGATGCGGCTCGGCGAGCTCGCCCAGCACCTCCGGGTCGCCCCGCGGTCCGTCACCGACGTCGTCGACGCGCTCGAGGAGCGCGGGCTCGTCGCGCGCTCGCCCGACCCGACCGACCGCCGGGCCCAGGTCGTCGGGCTCACCGAGGAGGGGCAGGCCCTGCTCACCCGGGTCGACGCCGCTCGCCGGGCCGAGGCCGACGGGTACTTCGCCCGGCTCCCCGAGCGCGACCGGGCCGCGCTGCGGCGCATCCTCGAGCGCCTCGAGCGCGCGGGCGAGCCCTGAGCAGGGCGGCCGCGCGCGTCGTCTCGGGTGCGAGACTTGGGCCATGGCCAACGCCCCCGCGGCCGGGCACGCCCTCGACGTCCTCGGCCTCATCGCCCGCCGGGGCGAGCCGGTGCCGGCGGCGGCCATCGCCCGTGACCTCGGGCTGCCCCGCTCGAGCGTCTACCACCTGCTCGGCGTGCTCGCCGGCCGGGGCTACGTGCGCCACCTGCCCGAGCAGCGGCGCTACGGCCTCGGCCTCGCGGCCTACGAGCTCGGGTCGGCCTACCAGCGCCAGGCGCCGCTGGAGCGGCTGGCCCGCGGGCCGATGGACCGGCTCGTCGACGTCACCGGCCACAACGCGCACCTCGCGGTGCTGCACGGCGCCGACGTGCTCTACGTCGTCGAGCAGCGCGCTCCCGGCCGGCCCCTGCTCGTGACCGACGTCGGGGTCCGCCTGCCGGCCCCCCTGACGGCGACCGGGCTGGCGATGCTCGCCGCCCTGCCGGCGCGCCAGGTGCGAGCCCTCCTGCCGGACCGGGACGCGCTCGTACGGCGCGACGGGCGCGGCCCCTCCTCGACCACCGAGCTGCGCTCGTGGCTGCAGCGGGCGCGACAACGCGGGTACGCCGTCGAGGACGGCCTGGTGACGCCGGGGCTCGGGTCGGTCGCCGTGGCCGTGCTCGACGCCAACGACTACCCGGTCGCGGCGGTGGCCGTCACCTACCCCGAGGACGAGGTCGACGCGACCCTGCGGGACACGCTCGTCGTGCAGGTACGGCACACGGCCGAGGCGCTCGCCGCGCGCCTCGGCCGCCGCTGAGGCTCACCGGTCGATGGTCGACATGTCGCCGTACCGCTCGCCGACGACGGCGCCGCGCGGCACGGCCTCCTCGATCGCGGCGAGGTCCCGGGGGGTGAGCTCGACGTCGAGCGCGCCGACGTTCTCCTCGAGGTAGCGCACCCGCTTGGTGCCCGGGATCGGGACGACGTCGTCACCCTGGGCGAGCACCCAGGCCAGCGCGAGCTGCCCTGCCGTGCAGCCCTTCTCGTCAGCCAGCTCACGGACCTTCGCGACGAGCGCGAGATTGGCCTCGAGCGCCTCGCCCTGGAAGCGCGGGAAGTACCCGGTGCGGCGGGAGTCCTTCTCCTCCAGCGAGGAGTGCGAGCTGATGGCCCCGGTCAGGATGCCGCGGCCGAGCGGGCTGTAGGGCACGAGCCCGATGCCGAGCTCGCGCACCGTCGGCAGGATCTCGTCCTCGAGGTCGCGGGTGAAGAGCGAGTACTCCGTCTGCAGCGCCGTGACCGGATGGACCGCGTGCGCCCGGCGGATCGTCTCGGCCGAGGCCTCGGAGAGCCCGAGGTGGATGACCTTGCCCGCGTCGACGAGCTCCTTCATCGCGCCGAGGGTCTCCTCGATGGGGACCTGGGGGTCGACGCGGTGCTGGTAGTAGAGGTCGATGTGGTCGACGCCGAGGCGCTCGAGGCTCGCGTCGCAGGCCCTGCGGACGTACTCGGGGCTGCCGTCGATCCCGAGCCGCGAGCCGTCCTCGCCGCGGACGTTGCCGAACTTCGTCGCCAGCTGGACCTGCTCGCGCCGGGAGGAGATCGCCGTACCGACGAGGCGCTCGTTGGTGAACGGGCCGTACATGTCGGCGGTGTCGAGGAAGGTCACCCCGAGGTCGAGCGCGCGGTGGATGGTGTCGATGCCGGCCTGCTCGTCGCCCGTGCCGTAGAACTCGCTCATCCCCATGCAGCCGAGGCCGAGAGCGGAGACGGTCAGGGGTGAGACGGTGCCGAGGGTGCGTGTCGATGTCGTCATGGCACCCAGCCAACGCCCTGGAGCGCGCTCCAGGTCAAGCGGAGGCAGCGCGCCGGGCCTCCGCGGCCTCGGCGAGGGCGTCCTCGTAGACCCCGATCTTGTGCTCGATGGCCCCGAGGTGCTCGGTGACCTCGGCGAGCCGGTCGAGGACCAGCCGCCGGTGGGCGCGCATCAGCTCGAGCCGCTCGGCCTCGTTGCCCGCGCCCGCGCGCACGAGGGCTGCATACCTGCGCATGTCGCGGATCGGCATGCCGGTGGCCCGCAGCCGGGTGAGCAGCTCCACCCATCGCAGGTCCGCGGCGGAGTACCGGCGGTGGCCGGTCGCCGAGCGGGGCACCGGTCGCAGCAGCAGTCCGTCGCGCTCGTAGTAGCGCAGGGCGTCGATGCTCAGCCCGGTGCGGGCGGCGGCCTCGGCGATCGGGACGCCGGCCGGCGCGGCACGGGGACGGGTCATCGCCCCATCCTCGACCCTGGAGTGCACTCCAGGTCAACCGGTGCCGGGACTAGTCTCGGGCCATGGACGATGCGCCCGCCGTCACCGCGGTCGTCCTCGCGGGGGGCCGGGCACGCCGGTTCGGCGCGGACAAGCTGGGCGCCCCGCTGCGGGGGACGACGGTGCTGGCCCACCTCCTGGACACCCTGCCCCCGGCCTGGCCGCTCGTCGGGGTGGGCGAGCCCCGCCCGGCCGGACGCGCGGTGACCTGGACCCGGGAGGAGCCGCCCGGCACCGGACCGCTCGCTGCCCTGCTCGCCGGGGCCGCGCTGGTGCGCACGCCCGTCGCCGCCGTCGTGGCCGGGGACATGCCGGACGCGGCGCCGGCGCTGGTCGGCCTCGTCGAGGCGCTCGCGGCGGCCGCGGCCGACGTCGGGGCCGCCGTCGGGGTCGACGACGACGGCATCCCCAACCCCCTGCTCGCCGCCTACCGGACACCCGCGCTGGCGGCACGGGCCGCCCTGCCGAGCGCCGGGGTGCCGGCGCGCTCGCTCCTGGAGATCCCACACCTCGAGGTCGTCGTCCCCGGCCCGGCCGCGCACGACGTCGACACCCCCGCCGACCTCGCCGCCGTCGAGCGGGAGGCCTAGCCTCGAGGCATGAAGGCCGTCACGATCCCCGAGCCCGGAGGGCCCGACGCCCTCGTCCTGTCCGACGTCGCGACCCCGCAGCCACGCGCGGGCGAGGTCCTCGTGCGGGTCGCCGCGGCGGGGGTCAACCGCGCCGACGTCATGCAGCGGATGGGCCACTACCCGCCCCCGCCCGGGGAGTCCGAGGTCCCCGGGCTCGAGGTGAGCGGCACCGTCGCCGCCCTGGGCGAGGGGGTCGAGGGCTGGTCCGTCGGCGACGAGGTCTGCGCGCTGCTCGCCGGCGGCGGGTACGCCGAGGACGTCGTCGTGCCCGCCGGCCAGCTGCTCCCCGTGCCGCGCGGGGTGCCGCTCGTCGAGGCCGCGGCGCTGCCCGAGGTCGTGTGCACGGTGTGGTCGAACGTCTTCCTCACGGCCAACCTCCAGCGCGGTGAGGTCCTCCTCGTCCACGGCGGCTCCTCGGGTATCGGGACGATGGCCACCCAGCTCGCGTCCGCGCTCGGCGCCACGGTCGCCGTGACCGCCGGGTCGGCCGAGAAGCTCGAGGCGTGCCGGTCCCTCGGCGCACGGGTGCTCGTCAACTACCGCGAGGAGGACTTCGTCGAGCGCGTCCGGGAGGCCACCGGCGGGGCCGGGGCGGACGTCGTCCTCGACAACATGGGCGCCGCGTACCTCGCCCGCAACGTCGAGGTGCTCGCGCCGAACGGGCGGCTCGTCGTCATCGGCCTCCAGGGCGGGCGCAGGGGCGAGCTCGACCTCGGCGCGCTGCTCGCCAAGCGCGCCGCCGTTGTCGCCACCTCCCTGCGGGCACGCCCGGCGGACGAGAAGGCCACGATCGTCGCAGCGGTGCGCGAGCACGTGTGGCCCCTGGTCGAGGACGGCGTCGTGCGGCCGGTCGTGCACTCCCGGTACCCGCTCGCGGCGGTGGCCGAGGCCCACCGCGAGATGGAGGAGAGCGGCCACGTCGGCAAGATCCTCCTCACCGTGGGCTGACGCACCGAGCTCACGCCCGGCGGCTTGCGCGGGCCGGCGGCCCCGCTGGCCGCGGGGGTAGCGGTGCGGTAGACAACTGCCGTGCACACCGTCGCCGTCGTCCTCACCGCCGCCGTGGCCCTGGTCCACGTCTACATCGTCGTGCTCGAGATGGTCCTCTGGGAGACCCCACGCGGCCGGGAGACGTTCGGGACCACGCCCGAGGAGGCGGCGAGCACCGCGGTACTCGCCGCCAACCAGGGCCTGTACAACGGCTTCCTTGTCGCGGGGCTGGTCCTCGGCCTGCTCGGCCCGGCCGACCACCGCTTCGCGTTCTCCGTCTTCACGCTCGCGTGCGTCGTCGTCGCCGGTGCCTACGGCGCGGTGACCGTGAGCCGGCGCATCCTGTGGGTCCAGGCCGTGCCCGCCGTGCTCGCCCTCGGGGCGTGGCTGCTCAGTTGACCTGCCGCTCCCGGCCCTCCCAGTACGGCGCGCGCAGCTTGAACTTCTGCAGCTTGCCGGTGGCCGTGCGGGCGAGCTGCTCGCGGAACTCCACCGACGTCGGCGCCTTGTAGCCGGCGGCCCGCTCCTTGCACCAGGCGACGAGCTCCGCCTCGGTGAGGCTCTCCCCCGGCGCGAGCACGACGAGCGCCTTGATCGTCTCGCCCCACTTCTCGTCCGGGACACCGATGACGGCGACCTCGGTGACCGCCGGGTGGCTGAAGATGACGTCCTCGACCTCGATCGAGGAGACGTTCTCGCCGCCGGTGATGATGACGTCCTTCTTGCGGTCCGAGATCGTCAGGTAGCCGTCCTTGCCGACCGTGCCGCCGTCGCCGGTGTGGAACCACCCGTCCTCGAGCGCCCGCGCCGACTCCTCCGGCTGCTCCCAGTACCCCTCGAGGACGACGTTGGAGCGGGCGAGCACCTCGTGGTCCGGTGAGAGCGCCAGGGACACCCCGAGCGCCGGCGCCCCCGCCCGCACCAGCCGCTCGGCCCGCTCCTCGACCGACAGCCCGTCCCACTCGGCCCGGCGTCGGTTGATCGTCAGCAGCGGCGAGGTCTCGGTGAGCCCGTAGATCTGGATGAACTCCCAGCCGAGCTCGGACTCGACGCGGGCCACGGTGGTCGTCGGGGGCGGCGCGCCGGCGACGATGATCCGGACCCGGTCGCGCCCGGGGATCTCGCCCTCCCACGAGCGGGCGGCGTCGAGCACGGCGTTGACGACCGCCGGGGCGGCGCACAGGTAGGTGACGCCGTGGTCGCGCACCCGGCGGAGGATCTCCGCACCGTCGACCTTGCGCAGCACGACCTGGGTGACGCCGAGCCCGGTGGCGACGAAGGGCATCCCCCACCCGTTGGCGTGGAACATCGGCAGGGTGTGCAGGTAGACGTCGCGGTCCGAGACACCGGCGTGCAGCCCGAAGGTCAGCGCGTTGGTCCAGATGTTGCGGTGGGTGATCTGGACGCCCTTGGGCCGGGCGGTCGTGCCCGAGGTGTAGTTGATCGTCGCGGTGGCGTTCTCGTCCGGCTCCCAGGGCCGAGGCTCGACGCCCTCGGGGGCGTACAGCGCCTCGTCGTCGCCGAGGACGACCCGGTGCTCGGCGCTCACCGAGGCCAGGGCCTCGTCGACCTCGGGGTCCACGAGCAGCACGCGGGCGCCGGAGTGCTCGACGATGTAGCGGACCTCCTCCGGCTTGAGCCGGAAGTTGACCGGGACGAGCACCCGGCCCGACCCGCACACCCCGAAGAACGACACGAGCATCCGCGCGGCGTTGTGCGACACGATGGCGACCCGCTCGCCGACCCCGATGCCGAGCTCGTCCAGCCGGGCGGCCTGCCGCCGGGCGAGGGCAGCGACGTCGGCGTACGTGAGGTCGGGCAGCGGCGCGGCGACCTGGTCCGGCTCGTCGACGACCCCCACCCGGTCGCCGTAGACCGTCCTCGCGCGGTCGATGAAGTCACACACGGTCATCGGGACGAGCATCGGTGCTCCTTGTTCCTCGGGGGTGCTCTGCGAGCGTCGGGGGTGCTCAGGGCAGTCTTCACCGCGCCCTCCGGCCTCGCCAGCCGTTCGCCTTGACCCGCTCTCAGATACTCGGTATACATGCCCTCGCACGTACGACATACTGGGTATACAGCGGCGGAGGTGGCGAGCATGTCGGTCCGGCTCGGCCTGATGGCCCTGCTCGCCGAGGGCGAGTCCTACGGGGCGCGGCTGCGCGCCGCGTTCGAGGAGCGCACCGGCGGCACCTGGCCGCTGAACGTCGGGCAGGTCTACACGACGCTCGAGCGGCTGGTGCGCGACGGGCTCGTCGCCCAGTCCGGGCAGGCCGACGCCGAGGGACGGATCGCCTACCGGCTCACCGACGCCGGCCGCGGCGAGCTGGCGCAGTGGTGGGTCACCCCGGTCGACCGCACGAGCACGCCCCGCGACGAGCTGACGATCAAGCTCGCGCTCGCGGTGACGGCTCCCGGGGTCGACGTGCACGGCGTGGTGCAGGGCCAGCGCACGGCCGCCCTGCGGCACCTGCGCGACCTCACCCGGCTCAAGCGGGACGCCCTCGACGCGGTGGAGGGGCGGGTCGAGGGCGCCCGCGACGCCGAGCACGGGCTCGCGTGGCTGCTCGTCCTGGAGAACCTCGTCTTCGCCGCCGAGGCCGAGGTCCGCTGGCTGGACCACGTCGAGTCCGTCCTGGCCCGCCAGGCGCGCACCCCCCGGCCGGCACGCGGGCCCGAGCCCGCCACGAGCGAGCACACCACCGGCGAACGACCGGTCCACTGGGAGGGGAAGATCCGATGAGCAGCCCACATGTCGTCCTCGACGACGTCACCCGAGTCCACGGGCACGACGAGACGCGGGTGGTCGCCCTGGACCACGTCTCGCTCGAGATCCACGCCGGCGAGCTCGTCGCCGTCATGGGCCCGAGCGGGTCGGGGAAGTCGACGTTGCTCAACGTCGCCGGCGGGCTCGACGCGCCGACCTCGGGCACGGTGCGGATCGGTGAGCAGACCCTCGGTGCGCTCACCCCGCGCGACCTGGCCAAGCTGCGCCGGCGGCGGATGGGGTTCGTCTTCCAGGACTACAACCTCATCCCCAGCCTGACCGCCGCCGAGAACGTCGCGCTCCCCCTCGAGCTCGACGGCATGCGGGCCCGCCAGGCCCGGCGCAGCGCCCGCCACACCCTCGACCTCATGGACCTGATGAGCCTGTCCGACCGCTACCCCGACCAGATGTCCGGGGGCCAGCAGCAGCGGGTCGCCATCGCCCGGGCGCTCGTCGGCAGCCGCCGCTTCGTCCTCGCCGACGAGCCGACCGGCGCCCTGGACAGCCACACGGGCGAGGAGGTGCTGCGCGTGCTGCGCGAACGCTGCGACGAGGGGGTCGCCGGGCTGCTCGTCACCCACGAGGCCCGGCACGCCGCCTGGGCCGACCGGGTCGTCTTCCTGCGCGACGGCCGGGTGGTCGACTCCACCGGGGAGGCCGGCACCGCCGAGGACCTCCTCGTCTCCGGCGGGCCCCGGTGACGCTGCTCGCCCCCTCGTCGGCGGGCACGGGCGGCGCGAGCCCGACCACCGACGAGCCCGAGGAGCGTGGCCGGTTCGCCCAGTGGCGCTCGTCGTGGACCCTGGCCCTGCGGATGGCCCGCCGCGACGTACGGCGCCACCGCGGTCGCAGCGCCCTGGTCGTCGTCATGGTCCTGCTGCCCACGCTGCTGCTCTCGACCGTCGTGACGCTGGCCTACACCGCGCAGGTCAGCGGGGCCGAGAAGATCCCGGCCGCGATGGGCACCGGGCAGGCCCTCCTCGAGGGCCCCGACCCGTTCCGGACCAGCCAGCTGCCCGACCCCACCGACGGCACCCTCGGCACCGACCGGACGGCCAAGACCATCGCCGGCTTCGACCGGCAGGCATCCACCTTCGCCAACGCCGACGCCGTCGCCCGCCTGGTCGGGGCCGACGTCGCCCCGCTCCAGCGGTACGGCGTGCGCTTCACCGTGGACCAGCGCCGGGTCACGCTCAACGGCCTCGCCCTCGACGGCGCGCGCGGCCTCGGCGACAAGCTGCGCCTGACCTCCGGCCGGTGGCCGGCGCCGCCGCCCGCGGACCCGAACGCCCCGGCCGAGGCGCTCGCCACCCCCGTCGGACTGGCCAAGGGCCTCCCCGAGCAGGGGACCGTGCAGGTGTCCGTCGACGGCACCGAGCGCACCCTGAGCATCGTCGGCGTCGCCGAGGCCCACGACACGTGGGCCACACCCGGCGTCGTGACGGCCGGCCCGGTGGGGACGACGGCCGCCTACGCCGACGGCGGCTGGATCGTCCTCGGCGAGGACCCCGTCACCTGGGAGGAGGTCGAGGAGCTGGGGGCGTACGGCTTCCGGGTGACCTCCGCAGAGGTCCTGCGCAACCCGCCGGCGCTGGCCGACCTGCCCCCCGAGCTGCTCCAGGACGCCTCCTCCGGGCAGCAGCAGATGGCGCTCGTCGTCGGTCTCGCGGTCGTCATGCTGCTCGTCTCGACGACCCTGCTCGTCGGCCCGGCGTTCGCCGTGAGCGCGACCCGGCAGCGGCGCACCCTGGCCCTCGCCGCGAGCAACGGGGCGCACACACCCGTGCTGCGCCGCACCGTGCTGGCCCAGGCCCTCGTCCTCGGAGCCGCGTCGGCCGTCACCGGCGTGGCCCTCGGGGTGCTCGCCGCGTGGGTCGTCACGCGCGTCACCGCGGATGCCGAGTACCCGCCCTTCGGTGGGCCCTTCGACGTGCGCTACGGCATCCTCGCCGCGGTGGCCCTGTGTGCCACCGGGTCGACGTTCGTCGCGGCCCTCATCCCCGCGCGACGTCTCGGACGCCTCGACATCGTCGGGGTCATGCGCGGCCAGAGCGTCTCGCCGCGCCCGAGCCTGCTCGTCCTCGGCGCCGGGCTGCTGCTCGTCGCCGCGGGCGCGGTCCTCACCCTCGGCGGCACCGGGGTCCTCGACGTGAACCGCCACCTCCCCCAGGTCCTGCGCGACAACGCCGAGATGCCCGTGGTCGTCGGGGCGGTGGTCCTCATCGTCGGGTCGCTGCTGCTCGTGCCCGTGGTCCTTGCGGGCGTCGGCAGGCTCGGGAGCCGCTTGCCGACCGCACTGCGGATGGCCGCGCGCGACCTCGCCCGGCACCGGGCGCGCAGCGCCCCCTCGGTCGCGGCGGTGCTCGCGGTCGTCGCGGGTCTGACCTTCGGCCTCACCGGGCTGGAGAGCGACACCGAGCAGCGCCGCCAGGAGTACCTGCCCACCACCGTCCCCGGCGAGGTCGTCATCCGGGCCGCACAGCCGCTGGACACCGCCGCCCTCGAGGCCGCCGCGCCGTCGACCGTCGTCACGCCCAACGAGGTGTTCGCCGGGGACCCCCAGATGTACGCGATGGACATGCCGACCACGCCCTACCGGGCGCACTTCGTCAGTGTCGTCCCGCCCGGTTGCGACGTCGAGGACACCCTCGGCTGGGTCACCGACAGCACCCGAGCGGTGGAGTGCAGCGTCGCCGGGTCCCAGGGCAACACCTCGAACACCGTCCTCGCCCTGTCCGCCGAGGAGCTGATCCGGCGGGCGGAGCTGTCCGGAAGCGACGCCGAGAAGGTGCGCGAGGGTGCCGCCGTGCTGCTCGGCGGGACCGGCGGGAGCGTCCGCGTCGCGCAGGGGACCTACCGGGTCGACCCAGACGGTGACGGACCGGCCGACCCGCGCGTGCGGGTCACCTCGGACACGACGCTGCCGGTCGTGCACCTGCCGCTGACCAGGGAGAACAGCGGCCGGCTGCTCGGTGCGAGCCTCGCGTTCGCCTCCGGCACCACCGCCACGGAGGGCTGGCCGACCCGGGTGGAGTCCTGGACGGTCCGGGAGCCGGGAGCCTCGGTGCCCGACGACGTCGTCGAGCGGCTCCAGGAGGTCCTCGGCGACGAGGTGAGCGTGCAGCGCGAGGACGGCTTCCAGCGCGGGGACCGGCTCGCCGTGGCCATCCTGCTCGCGGTGTTCGGCCTGCTCATCCTCGTCGTCGTCCTGACCTCCACGGCGCTGACCGTCGCCGAGCAGCAGACCGACCAGGCGACCCTCGCCGCCCTCGGTGCGACGCGCGGCACCCGGCGGGTCATGGCGGGCGCCCAGGCCTTCGTCCTCGCCGCGGCGGGGTGCGTCCTCGGGGTCGGCGTGGGGCTCGTGCCCGGGATCGCCATCGCCCGGCCCCTCACGGCCTCCAGCTGGGACCCGCTGACCTTCACGGAGACCGAGACCGGGACCATCCTCGCCATCCCGTGGGCCGAGCTGGCCACCGTGGGCGTGCTCGTGCCGGTCCTCGCCGCGCTGCTCGCCGCCGCCGGCATCCGCCGCGCCCCCCGGGTCACCCGCCGCGCCACCTAAGCACCGGTGCGCCCGGTAGGCTGGGGCGCAGCACAGGGTCTCGGTGCGTCGTGGTGGTGGGGACGGCGCGCACCGCTCGCGCCCACCCGGGCGCCGACCCCGAAGGCAGCACCCCGTGTCACCGATCGCCAGCTACCGGCGGCTGTTCGACCTCGCCGGCCCCGGCTACGTCCTCGTCGCCTTCGTCGGGCGCCTCCCGCTCGCCATGAGCCAGATGGGCACCCTCCTGCTCGTCGCCGACACCACCGGCTCCTACGGCGCGGCCGGGGCAGCGGCCGGCGCCCTCGCGGTGGCCAACGCCGCCGGGGCACCTGCCGCCGGCGCCCTGAGCGACCGGGTGGGACAGCGACCCGTCGTGCTCGTGCAGTCCCTCGCCGGCGGCGGGGGGCTGCTCGTGCTCGTCGCGCTCGCCGTCGCCGGCACCCCGTCGCCTGCTCTGCTCGCCGCGGCCGCGGTCGCGGGGCTCCTCCTGCCGCAGGTGGGCCCGCTCGCCCGCGTCCGCTGGCGACCCCTGACCCGCCACCAGGGCGAGCAGCAGCCGCGGCTGCTCGAGACGGCCTTCTCCTACGAGGGTGCCGCCGACGAGGCCTCCTTCGTCATGGGGCCGGCTCTGGTCGGGCTGCTCGCCGTCCTCGCGAGCCCGGCCCTGGCCGTGGCGACGGCGGCCGTGGTGCTGCTCGGCTTCGGCACGGCCTTCGCGCTGCACCCCACCGCGGCCGTCACCCACGCGCACCGGCCGGCCCGGCTCGCCGACGGACGGGTGCTCACCCCGGTGCTCGGCCTGCTCCTGCTCGCCCAGCTGCTCGTCGGGGTCCTCTTCGGGTCGGTCCAGGCGGGCACGACCGTCCTGACGACGCTCGCCGGGCACGCGGGCCTCGCCGGGATCGTGCACGCCACCCTCGGCGTCGGGTCCGTGCTCGCGGGGCTGGCCGTCGCCGGGCTGCCCGAGCGGTTCACCGTGCCCTCGAGGGTCCTCGCGGCGGCCACCGGGCTCGCCGTCCTCAGCGCCCCCCTGCTGCTCGTCGACACGGTCGGGCATCTCGTGCTCGTCGTGCTCGCGCTCGGGTTCGCGGTCGCGCCCTACATGATCAGCGTGTTCGTCCTCGGGGAGCGGGCCGTCCCGCCCTCCCGCGTCGGGGCCGCGATGACGCTGCTCGCCGCCGTGACCGGCGTCGGCTACGCGCTCGGCTCGGCCCTCGCCGGCCGGCTCGCCGACGCCCACGGCCACCACGCGGCCTTCGCCGTCACCGTGTCCGCCACCGTCGGTGCCGCGTTGCTCGCCCTTCTCGCCCAGCCCGCGCTGCGATCGGTGGGCCGGACCACCGGCCCCTGACGGCGCCCGAGGGCTGACACCCGGCCGGTGGCCGGGGGCGCGCCGGCCACAGCAGGAGGCAGGATGGGGGGCATGACCGACGAACCCCGCACCGACCGCGAGCCCGACGACGAGCAGTCGCGCACCGTCCCCGCGACCGTCGTCGGCGACCCCGACCGCATCGTCGTCGTCACCCCGGAGGGGATGGGCGTGGCGCCCCGCGAGCAGGCGGCGACGCCGCCGGAGCAGGGGCCGGAGGAGGAGGCCGAGCGCACCCCGAGCCCGGCCGACCTCGTCGAGCAGCCGGCCAAGGTGATGCGCATCGGCTCGATGGTCAAGCAGCTGCTCGAGGAGGTCCGCAGCTCGCCGCTCGACGACCGGGGCCGCGCCCGGCTCGCCGACATCCACGACCGCTCGATCGCCGAGCTCAAGGACGGCCTCGCCCCCGAGCTCGTCGCCGAGCTGGAGCGGATCGCGTTGCCGTTCAAGGACGAGCAGCCCTCGGACGCCGAGCTGCGGATCGCCCAGGCTCAGCTCGTCGGCTGGCTCGAGGGCCTCTTCCACGGGATCCAGACCGCCCTCGTGGCCCAGCAGATGGCCGCCCAGGCCCAGCTGCAGCAGATGCGCGCCCTGCCGCCCGGCGTGCGCCCCGGCACCCCCGGCACGCATCCGGCGGCCATGCCGCACCCGCCGCAGGAGCGCGGGACCCACGGCCCGGGCCCCACCCCGGGCACCGGGCAGTATCTCTAGGCCTCCTCCTCGCGCCGGGGCAGGCCGAGTGCCAGCCACAGGCCGGGCACGGCCGCCAGGGCGATGACCCCGAGCGCCGCGCGGGGCGAGCCGACGACCGGCTGCACGGCGAGCACGAGCAGGACGCCGCCGAGGTTGCCGGCGAGCAGCAGGGCCGCGGTCGCGGTGCCCGAGCGGGCGACCCCGACGTGCGCCTCGGACCACTCGAGCGCGACGGGCAGCCCGGCGAGCAGGACGGCGCCGAGGACGGCGAGCAGCACCCCCGCGACGACCGGCGTGTGCAGGACGGTCAGCAGCCCGAAGACGACGCCGGTCGCCGTCGTGGCGGTGACGAGCAGCAGCCGCCGCCGGCCGGCGCGGGCGACCGGGCCGGGCAGCGTCGCGGCGCCGGCCACCCCGGCGAGCGTGGCCACGGCGAGCAGCGCGCCCCCGACCCCCGGGTGGCCCAGCCCGGCCATCACCGGGTCGAGCCAGGTCGCGAGCGCGTTGAACACCCCGACGCCGACGAGCAGCAGCCCGCCGAGCCGCCACAGCAACGGCTCGTGGCGCAGCCAGCCCAGGCCGTGGGCGTCCCGGTGCTCGACCGGTGCGACGTCGGCGACGCGCAGCAGGACGAGCAGGGCGGCCGCCGCGACGACCGCGAGCGCGGCATGGGCCTCGAGCAGCCGGCGCAGGCCGCCCGCCTCGACCAGGGGCCGGCCGGCCAGCGCCCCGACGAGCACCCCGACGAACTGGGCGGCGCTGCCCGCGGCGATGGCCGCCGCCCGCTCCGGGGGCGGGAAGCACCGGGCGGCCACGGTCGTCGTCGCCGCCAGCACCAGCGGCTGGGCGACCGAGGCGAGCAGCTGGCCGGTGAGCTGCCAGCCGTAGGCCCCGGGGTCGACGAGCCGCACGAGGGCACCGGCCGCGGTGAGCACCGCGCCGGCCCCCAGGGTCGCGTGCAGCCCCCGGTCGACCAGCCGGCCGGCGGGGAGCGCGAGGAGGACGAAGACGAGCGGGTTGACCACCGCGAGGTCGCCCACGAGGCCCTCGGAGACACCGAGGGCCTCGGCCGTCTCCACCGTCACGGGGGCGAAGGTCAGCCAGAGCACCTGGGTGGTCGCGACGAGCAGGCCGAAGGCCGCGAGCAGCGCCCATCGTGACCGCCGGGGCGTGCCGGCCCCGAGGGCGGTCACGAGCTCCGCCGGGTGGACACGACGATGGGTCGGCCGAGGAGGTACGTGCGACCGTCGGGCCGCCGCTCGATGCCCACGACGAGCACGAGCTCGAGGGCCAGCTTGGCGAGCAGCACGACGAGTGCGAGGAGCCGCTGCCGCGAGTCGGTGAGCGGCAGCAGCGTCCCGTCCTTCGTCCCCGCGACGAGGGGGAGCAAGAGCGCCGCGTACGCGAGGAACATCCGGGCGTAGGCCCGCACGTAGTCGCCCACGGAGGGCCGCCGGCCCGCGACGACGGCACCGGCCACCGACCAGCCCACGGCGAGAAAGCCGAGGCCACCGAGGACGAGCACCGTGAGCAGCGGGCTGCGCAGCGGCGCCGCGGGCAGCACGAGGAGGGCCCCGAGGAGGAACGGCACGAGCGCGAACATCCCGTAGTGCACCCCGAAGAACGCCACCCCGAGCGCCGGGCCGCCGGGCTCACGGGTGGCGAGCGCGCGCGCGAGCGTCCACACGTAGATCGTCACGACCTCGACCGCGAGCCAGAGCCACACGTCGCCGTAGCCGACTGCTCCGGTGAGCACGGCGACCGCCGGCGCGACGTTGACCACGAGGACCGTCGCGAGCAGCAGCGCGCGGGCCGCCCGCCGCGGCAGGCCCGCGGTCATCCGCAGGACGAGCCGGAGGCCGACGAGCCGCCCGAGCCCGCCGAGGAGCGCGTTCACCGCAGCGCGGCGGCCATCGCCCGCCCGGCCTGCCGTCCGGTGAACAGGCAGCCGCCGACGAAGGTCCCCTCGAGCGAGCGGTACCCGTGCACCCCACCGCCGCCGAACCCCGCCGCCTCGCCCGCGGCGTACAGGCCCGGCACCGGCGCACCGTCGACGCCGAGGACGCGGCCGGAGAGGTCGGTGTGCAGGCCGCCGAGGGTCTTGCGGGAGAGGACCCGCAGCCGGACGGCGACGAGCGGCCCGTGCCGGGGGTCGAGGATCCGGTGCGGCGGGAAGGCACGCTTGGTCAGCCGGTCGCCGCGGTAGCGCCGGGCGACGTGGATCGCGGCGACCTGGGCGTCCTTGGCGAAGGCGTTCTCGACCTGCCGGTCGCGCTCGACGAGCTGGCGCTCCAGGTGCGCGGGGTCGAGCGGGGTGTCCGGCTCGAGCGCGTTCATCTGCGCGACGAGGCTCGCGACGTTCGGCGCGCTCAGCCAGTCCTCCCCGTGGTCGAGGAATGCCTGGACCGCCGGCGGGACCGTCGCGCCCCGCCGGCCGACCACCTCGCGGTACCGGCGCTCGGTGAGGTCGAGGTTCTGCTCCGAGCCCGAGAGGGCGACCTCCTTGGAGACCAGGGACTGGTTGAGCACGAACCACGAGTGGTCGAACCCGCTCTGCCTCAGGTACGCGAGCGTCCCGAGGGTGTCGAACCCCGGCAGGTAGGGGCTCGGCAACCGCTCGCCCCGGGCGTCGAACCACATGGCGCTCGGACCCGGCAGGATCCGGATGGCGTGCCCCGGCCACACCGGGTCCCAGTTGCGGACCCCCTCGACGTAGTGCCACATCCGGTCGCGGTTGACGACCGTGCCCCCGGCCTCCTCGGCCACGGCGAGCATGCTGCCGTCGACGTACGCGGGCACTCCAGTGAGCATGGTCTCGGGAGGGCCTCCCAGGCGCTCGGGCCAGTGGGCGCGCACGAGGTCGTGGTTGCCGCCGATCCCGCCCGAGGCCACGAGCACCGTCGGTGCCTCGAGGGCGAAGTCCCCCACGACCTCGCGGCTGCTCGGGGCGCCGCGCGGCGCGTCGTCGTCGGCGAGCACGACGCCGCGTACCCCGGTCACGGCACCCCCGCTGGTCCCCAGCGCCTCGACCCGGTGCCGGGGCCGGTAGACCACCCGGCCGGCCGCGACGTGCGCGCGGACCCGCTGCTCGAACGGGGCGACGAGGCCGGTCCCGGTACCCCAGGGGATGTGGAAGCGCGGCACCGAGTTCCCGTGCCCGCTGCTCGTGCCGTCGCCGCGCTCGGCCCAGCCGACGACGGGGAAGAAGGACACCCCCCGCTCGCGCAGCCACGCCCGCTTCTCGCCGGCGGCCCACTCGACGTAGGACCGGGCCCACTCCCGCCCCCAGTGGTCCGGTCCCGGCGAGCCGTCGGGCAGCGTCAGCCGGTCCCAGCCCGCGCTGCCCTGCCAGTCCTGCCAGGCGAGCTCGACGCTGTCGCGGACGCCCATCCGCCGCTGCTCGGGGCTGTCGACGAGGAAGAGACCGCCGAAGCTCCACCAGGCCTGTCCGCCGAGGTTCGCCTCCGACTCCTGGTCGAGCAGCAGCACGGTGCGCCCCGCGTCGGCGAGCTCGCACGCGGCGACGAGGCCGGCCAGCCCGGCTCCCACGACCAGGGCGTCGGCATCCACGGGGAGCACCCTAGGCGCTCACGGGCCCCCGTGGGGCGGGTCCGGGGCGTCCGGGGCCGGGGAGCACGCGGGCGCGTCCGTCGCCGAGGTCGAGCCGTAGCTCGGTGAGCCCGCCGACGACGAGGTCGGCGACCGCCTCCAGCTGCTCCGCGGAGGTCGTCGTCGGCACCGCCACGAGCCCCCCACAGCCGGCCGCGCGCGCCGCGCGCAGCCCCGCGACGGCATCCTCGATCACGAGGCAGTCCGCGCTCGCCACCCCGAGCCGCGTCGCCCCGAGCAGCCACGGGTCGGGGAACGGCTTGCCGCGCGCCACGTCGTCGGCGGTGACGACGACCGAGGGCCGGGGCAGGCGAGTCACCTCGAGCCGGGCCCGCGCGAGCTCCCGGTTGGAGGAGGTGACGATGGCGGTCGGCACGCCGGCGTCCCGCAGCGCGCCGAGCAGCTCGAGCGCCCCGGGGAGCAGCTGCGTGCCCGCGACGTCGCCCACCTCGAGCTCGACGATCCGGGCGTAGGCCGACTCGTGCTGCGCCGGCGGCAGCAGGTCGGCGATGAGGTTGCGCGCGGTCACCCCGTGCGACCCGGCGAGCCGGCGCGGGTCGACGCCGTGCTCGGTGCACCACCGCAGCCACGAGCGCTCGACCGAGGGGGTCGAGTCGACCAGCGTGCCGTCCATGTCGAGCAGGACGGCCTCGAAGGACCGGCCCAGGGCGGCGGGCAGCGAGGCGGCATCGGGCATGTCGCCACCCTAGGCCGCCCCCGCGGCGGCTCCGGCGGGCCGGAGGCACCGACCTAGGGTGGGAGCCATGCCCCGCCCCACCGGACACCTGCGCACCGCCGTCGTCAGCGCCGGCGCCACGGTGCTCGTGCTCGTCGGCGGGTGGTCGTGGGCCGCCGACCTCGTCGGGCCCGGGTACGACGCACGCACGGAGTCGATCAGCGCGCTCGCCTCCCTCGAGACACCACACCGCTGGGTCATGACCCTCGCCCTCCTGCTCACCGGTGCCGGTCACGTGGTGACCGCGACCGCCCTCGGGGGCGCCCGTTCCCGCGGCCGGCTCGTGCTCGCCGCGGGCGGCGTCGCGACCGCCCTCGTGGCCCTCGTCCCGCTACCCTCACGCACCGGCTCGACGCTCGTGCACACGAGCGTCGCGACGCTCTCCCTCGTCCTCCTCGCGGCGTGGCCGCTGCTCGCCGCCGACCCGGACGGTCCGCCGGTGCTGCGGCCCCGCGTCGCGCGGCCGGCCGCGGTGGTCCTGCTGGCCGCGGTGGCCTCGTTGGCACTCACCGTCGGAGCGCCCGCGGGTGAGGGCTGGTTCGGCCTGCACGAGCGGGTGGTGGCGGCCCTGACCGCCCTGTGGCCGGTCGTCACCGCGGTCGGCGTCTGGTGGTCGGCGGGTCGGCGGGTCGGCTCCCGCCGGGTCCGCCAGAGTCTCGGGACGGTCCTGCTCACGCTCGCCTGCGTCGCTGCCGGCGTCGCGGCCACGGCGGCGCTGCCGGCGACCGCGCAGACCCGCACCTACCAGGCGACGGTCTCCCTCGACGCCTCACCGGGCCGCGCGGGCGAGCTCGTCGCCGAGACGACCTTCGGCGACGTCGAGGTCGCCTTCTCCGGGCTCGCGCCGGGCATCCGGGCCGTGCCCCAGGTCAAGGCGAACATCGCCGACCTGCTCTCCCGCCCGAACATCAGCCTGGCCGGGCTGCGCCCGGGCCCCGAAGAGCTCAACGCGGCGATCCGCGACGTCGCGGTCGGCGTCCTCGCGCGGTTCGCTGCCGGCGCGCTCCTCCTGGCGCTCGTCGTCGTGGGCTCCTGGGCCCTGGCCCGCCGGCGGCGACCGCCCCGGGCGCTCGTCGTCTGCGCGCTGCTCGCGTGGATCGTCGCGACGCTCGGCACGGCGGCCTCGCTGTACACGACCTACCAGCCCGAGCGCCAGCGGTCGTTCACCGCGACCCAGGTGCTCGGCACCCTCCAGCGCAACCAGGGCCTCCTCGACGACGTCGAGACCCGGGCGAGCCAGGTGACGCCCTACCTGCGCAACCTGCTCGCGCTCTCGACCGCCCTGCAGCAGAAGTACGCCGGCGGCGCGCTGGAGGCCGAGCCCGCGCTGCGGGTGCTCTTCGTCAGCGACATCCACGGCGGCAACCAGTACCCGCTCATGCGCACCATCGTCGAGGACCAGAGCATCGACCTCGTCGTCGACACCGGCGACCTGGTCAACTTCGGCACCGTGCAGGAGGGCGAGGCCGCCGGCATCTTCTCCGGCATCGAGTCCCTCGGCGTCCCCTACCTGTTCGTGCGCGGCAACCACGACGCGACGAGCGCGAGCGACACCGCGCTGCTGCGGCGGATGGCGCGGGTGCCGAACGTCGTGCTCCTCGAGCCCGCCGACGGGGGCTACCAGGAGGTGACCGTTGCCGGGCTGACCCTGGCCGGTTTCAACGACCCGCGCTACTTCGGGGACTCCGGCACCGGGACCCGGGAGGCCCAGGTCCCTGCCCGTGAGGCCTTCGAGGCGGCGTTCGCCGACCTGGCGGCTCCCGACGTGGTCGCCAGCCACGAGCCCTGGGCACTCGAGGGGGTCGAGGGCGGCGTGCTGCTCAACGGCCACATGCACTCGACCGACCTCGAGGGAAACCGGGTCCAGGTCGGCACCTTCACCGGCGGTGGCCCCTTCGCGCACTTCGTCGCCGGCGAAGCCGAGGGCGGTGGCGCCGAGCTCGAGGGGCAGGGGTCCTCGTTCGACATCCTCACCTTCGGCACGGACTGCCGGCTCTCGTCGCTGACCCGCTACCGCTTCCACGACGTCATCGAGGGCCGACCCTCCTACGACGACGTCGCGATCGTCAACGGCAGCGGCATCGACACCCGCCCCGCCGAGGAGGGCCGTACCTGCGAGCCGGGCGGTGAGCCGGTGGTGACGACGGTTCCCGCCGCTTCCTGACGCGTCCCGCTCGGCGCGCCGGGGCCGGGGGCTCAGGAGGGCTGGTCGAGGACCACGGCCCGCTGGACGACGTCGGGCTTGGGCGGCCCACCACAGCTGAGCGGCACGTCCGGCAGGCGCTCCTCGCGGACCTCGACGACGAGCCGGTCGGGGACCGGCCCGGAGCCGAGGACCTCGACGCGGGTGACCCCGCCGTCGGGGTCGACGTCGACCCGGCCGGGGACGGCGTCATCGAGGGCCGCCGGCCCGTGGGCGCTGTGCACGGCCGCGAGCGCCGCCTGGACCGCCGGCTCCCACCGGGTCACCCCGCGCAGCCGCGGCCCGTCGACGTGCCCGGCGAGGTGCCCCCCGACGACCCCGGCGGCGGTGTCCGGGTCGAGGTAGCCGTAGCAGGCCCCCTCGGGCAGGACGAGCAGTGTCCCCGCGAACCGGTGCCCCCCGAGGTGGGTGCACTCCCACACCTCGTCCGGCCGCTCGCGCGCCAGGGTGGCCACGATGGGACGGCCGCGGACCGCGCAGCAGGCGTCGCGCGTGCCCTGGGTGCAGACGAGCACCATCGGGTCGGCGTCGGTGTCGCTCGCCGACAGCTCGCTGCCGAGCGCCCGGGCCGCCGCGAGGACGTCCTCGGGGGTACGCCAGGTCCCACGCACCCAGGTCCCGCGGACCGTGTCGACCGCGAACCAGTGCCGTGCGTCGTCGGGGTCCGGCCCGCGGCGGCCCTGGCGGCGGATGAGCAGCGCCTTGCCGCCGAAGGAGGCGCACGTGGCCTCGACCTCCTCGCCGGCGCGCCCGAGCAGCGGGGGCGTCTCGAGCGGCTTCTTGGCCCACGGGCCGGGGTGCTCGACGAGCAGCCAGCGGCTGGCGACGGGTGCGGTGCCGGCGAGCGGCTCCCCGCGGTCGCGGGCCGCGGCCGAGCAGCGCGAGAGGTCGAGGGTCATCGCGGCGACTCTACGCGCGCCGTCGCCCTCCCCGGGGGTGGCCCCCGGGGAGGGCGACGGGGCCGGCGGGCGTCAGGCGCGCCCGTGCGCGGCCCGGCTGCGGCGGCTCAGGCTGTCGACGACGACGGCGAGGAGCAGGACGGCTCCGGTGACGACGTAGCGGATGTCGGCCGAGACCGACAGCAGGGCCAGGCCGTTGCTGATCGAGTAGATGACGAAGATGCCGAGCAGCGCCGAGTACGCCGACCCGCGCCCGCCGAAGAGGGAGGTGCCGCCGATGACGGCGGCGGCGATGGCGTTGAGGTTGGTGTCGGCGCCGCCGCTGCTCTGGTTCGCCGAGGCCAGGCGAGAGGCGGCGAGGATGCCGCCGAGCGCGGCGAAGGTCGAGCACAGCGTGAAGACCGTGAGGTAGACCCGCTTGACGTTGATGCCCGCGCGTCGCGCGGCCTCGACGTTCCCGCCGATCGCGAGGACCGAGCGGCCCCACGTCGTGCGCCGGATCACCAGGTCCATGACGACGACGAGGACGAGGAAGAGGAGGACCATGTAGGACAGCCCGCGGTCGCGGCCGAGGACGTACACCGCCAGGGCCAGCCCGAGCGCGAGCAGCACGGCGCGCACGGCGACGGCGGCGAACGTCGGGGCCGAGAGACCGGCGGCGCTGCGGCGCTGGTTGGTGCGCACCCGCGCGAGCAGGTAGAGCGCCGGCACGGCGACGGCGAGCAGGTAGGCGAGCCACGCCGGCAGGAACTGCTGGGAGGCGAACTGCACGAGCGAGGACTCGAAGGGGATGTTCACCGTCCCGTCCGTGCCGAGCACCCGCAGCTGGAGGCCGAGGAGGATGAGCAGGCCGGCGAGGGTGATGACGAAGCTCGGCACCCCGAAGCGGTTGAAGAGCAGCCCGTAGACGAGCCCGGCGACGGCACCGGTGGCCAGGGCCGCGAGGACCGCGAGCCAGGCGCTCACGCCATGGCTGACGAAGAGCACGGCGAGGACGGCGCCGGAGAGCCCGGACATCGAGCCGATCGACAGGTCGATCTCGCCGAGGAGGAGGACGAGGACGACCCCGATCGCCAGGACGCCGATCGGCACCATCTGCAGGGTGAGGTTGACCAGGTTGCGGCTGCTGATGAACGCCGGGTTGAGCGCGTAGAAGACGGCCCAGATGATGACCAGCCCGATGACCACCGGCAGGGAGCCGAGGTCGCCGCTGCGGATCCGGTCCCACGTCGCCGCCGCCCAGCCGCCGAGGCCCTGGGAGGCGATGAGCCGCTCGTCCTGGAGGTCGGCCGGCGCCTCGACCGACGCGGTCGGGTCGGTGGACGGCGGGGTCTGCGATGCGGTCACGACTGCTCCTCGTGCGGGGTGCGCCGGGCCGCTCGGGCGGTGACGGCGTTGGTCGTCGCGCCCGTGATGGCCGCGATGATCTCGTTCGTGTTCGTGTCGGCGACGCGGAAGTCGCCGTTGTTGCGGCCGAGCCGCATGACGGAGACCCGGTCGGCGACGGCCATGACGTCGCTCATGTTGTGGCTGATGAGGATGACGCCGAGCCCCCGCTCGCGCAGCCGTTCGACGAGGTTGAGCACCTCGGCCGTCTGCGCGACCCCGAGGGCGGCGGTCGGCTCGTCGAGCATGACGACCTTGGGCTCACCGAGCAGCGAGCGGGCGATCGCGACGGTCTGCCGCTGCCCGCCGGAGAGGCTCGCGACGGGGATGCGCACGCTCGGGATCTTCGCGCTGAGCTCGCGCAGCAGCCGCCACGACTCCTGCTCCATCGTCACCTCGTCGAGGGCCCCCGAGCGCTTGAGCTCGTTGCCGAGGAAGAGGTTGCCGACGACGTCGAGGTTGTCGCACAGGGCGAGGTCCTGGAAGACCGTCGCGATCCCGAGGGACTGGGCCTGGCTGGGGGAGGTGATGGTGACCGGCGCGCCGTCGAAGGTCACCTCGCCGCTGTCGGTGGTGTAGACGCCGGCGATCGCCTTGACGAGGGTGGACTTGCCGGCGCCGTTGTCCCCGACGAGCGCCACCACCTCCCCGGTGCTCACGTGGAACTCGATGTCCTTGAGCGCCTGGACGGCTCCGAAGCGCTTGGAGACGCCGGTCATCGAGAGCACGGGCGCCGGGGAGGTGGTGGTCACGGGTCGGCTCACTCCTTCGTGAGGGGACGGGTCAGCTGATGCCGAGGCTGGAGCAGGCGTCGGCGTACTCGGCGGTGCAGATGTCCGAGGCCGAGTAGAAGCCGTCGGCGATGATCGTGTCCTTGATGTTGTCCTTGGTCACGACGACCGGCTCGAGCAGCGTGGCCGGCACGCCCTCCTTGTCGGTGGCGGAGGAGGGGTCCTCCCCGCCGGCGAGGGCGAGCGCGTTCTGCGCGGCGTCCTCGGCCTCGGGCTTGATCGCCTTGTAGATCGTCAGCGCCTGGTCGCCGGCGATGATCCGCTGGATGGCGGCCAGCTCGGCGTCCTGCCCGGTCACCGGGGGAAGGGGCTTGACGCCGCCGCCCTTGAGTGCGGCGATCGCGCCCCCGGCGGTGCCGTCGTTGGCGGCGTACACCCCGACGAGGCTGTCCTTGACGCTGGCGACCTGGCCCTCCATCCACGACTGGGCCTTGTCCGGGCTCCAGTCGGGGGTGTCGTACTCGGCCTTGATGGTGTAGCCGCTGTTGTCGAGGACGCTGTGCGCGCCCTTCTTGAAGTCGGCCGCGTTGGCGTCGGTGGGCGCGCCGTTGATCATGACGATGTCGCCCTTGTCGTTGCCCGCGGCCTTCATCGCGTCGACGAGGCCCTGGCCCTGCAGCTGGCCGACCTTCTCGTTGTCGAAGGAGACGTAGTAGTCCGAGCCGGCGACGAACCGGTCGTAGGCGATGACCGGGATGCCCTGGGACTTGGCGTTCTGGACGATCGTCGCGGCCGACTTGCCGTCGACGGCGTCGAGGACGAGGACGTCGACCCCCTGGGTGATCGCCGCCTCGGCCTGCTGCTGCTGCTTGGCGGCGTCCTGCTCGGCGTTGCTGTAGACGACCTCGCAGTCGGAGCAGGCGGAGGAGACGGCCTCCTCGAACATGGGCCGGTCGAAGGCCTCGTAGCGGGCCGTCTTGTTCTCGGGAAGGAGCAGGGCGATCTTCTTGCCGCCACCACCGTCGGAGCCGGAGTCCGAACTGGACCCCGAGCCCGAGCCGCTGTCACCACAGGCGGCGAGGCCGGTCATCGTGAGACCGAGCGCCAGGGTGGCCCCGGCGAGTCGGGTGAGTCGAGTGGTCATGTGTCTCTCCTGTGCCTGACATCCGCAGCCTCTCTGCTGCGGCTCCTGACGATTCAACTCGCTTCACGACTTGACGTCAAGACTTGAACTCAACGCCGGCGCAACGATCCGGTCACGGCCCTCACCCCACCGCGAGCGCGGCCCGCTCGGCGCTCTCGCGCAGCTGGTCGGCGACGGTGAGCCCACCGCGGACGTCCGCCTCGTCGGGCGGCAGGCCGGCCACCGCGACCCGCACCGTCGCGGCGGCGCTCGGGATGGCGCACCGCTCGATGGCCTCCCGCATCGGCGCGAGGACGAGGTCGCCCAGCCGGGCCACCTGGCCGCCGAGGACGACGAGCTCGGGGTTGAGCAGGTTGACCACCCCCGCGAGGGCGACGCCGAGATGGCGCCCGGCGTCCTCGAAGACCCGCCGGCACCCGGCGTCGCCCTGGAGCGCCCGGGCGATGACGTCGCGCAGGGTGAGCGCACCGTGGCTCGGGCGCAGCGCGCCGAGGACGGCGTTCGCCCCGACGAAGGTGTCGAGGCACCCCCGGTTGCCGCAGCGGCACACCGGTCCGTTCTCGTCGATGGTCACGTGGCCGATCTCCCCGGCGGTCCCCGCACTGCCCCGGAAGAGCTCACCGCCGATGATGATGCCGGCACCGACCCCGTAGGACACCTTGAGGAACATGCCCGTCGAGATCCCCTGCAGCGCACCGAGTCTGGCCTCCCCCACTGCCGCCAGGTTGGCCGTGTTGTCGAGCCTGACCGGCACGGCGAGGGCCTCCTCCATCGCGGCCGCCACGGCGACCCCCCGCCACCCGGGCAGCACGCCCTCGGAGCCGACCTCGCCCGAGACGGCGTCGATCGGCGCCGGCAGCCCGACGACGAGCGCGCGCAGGTCGGCCGGGGCGTGCCCGGCCCCCTCGAGCAGCTCCTGGACCAGCCGGGCCGCCCGGGCGATGCCCTCGTCGGCCGCGTGGTCGGCCGGCAGCGGCATCCGCTTGTGGCTGACGATGTCCCCCGGCCCGGTCGCGATGGCGACCCGGATGTCGCGGTCCCCGAAGACGGCCGCACCGACGAGGCCGCTCGAGGTCGCGACCGAGACCTGGGTGGCCCGACGGCCGTTGCGGATGCTCGGGCGCAGCTGCACGGCGCCGGCGACGTCCAGCTCGCGCACGAGGTTGGACACGGTGGCGGCCGACAGGCCGGTCACGCCGGCGATCTCGACCTGGGTCAGGGCACCGTGCTCACGGACGGCGTCGAGGACCCGCAGGCGGTTCATCTCCCGGAGGGATGCCTGCGAGCCCGGCGCTGGACCCGTTGGATTCACGCGATAAACATAAGGCAGGGAGGGGTCCCCCGGAAAGGTCGGGCCCGCTCGTGGAACGCGGTGACCCGGAACCGGCGGTTCAGGAGCCGGCGGAGCGGGCGAGCACCGTCGCGAGCGACCGGTCGGTGACGAGCGTGTCCACCCAGCCGCCGGTGAGGAAGGCGCGGACCGCACCGGCCTTGGCGGCCCCGGTCGCCAGGGCCACGGTCTCGGGGACCCGGCGCAGCTCCTCGTCCCCGATGGTCACCATCCGGTCCACGAGCGAGGGGTGCACCGCCCGTCCCTCGCGGTCGACGAACACCCCGAGTGCCTCGCCGACCGCCCCCGCGGCGGCGACCTCGGCGCGGTCGCGCTCGTCGACCGCGTCGTGGATCGTCGAGTGCCCCGGCTCCCAGGCGCCGATGCTGACGACGGCGACGGTGACCCGCTCGACCTCGGCCATCGCCTGCGCGACCGCCGGCTGCCGGCGCATCGCGGCCGCGCTCGCGGCGTCGTCGAGGATGAACGGCGCGTAGTACAGGTGCGCCTCCCCGCCGGCGAGCCCGGCCGCCGCCCGCACCATGTCGACGGGGCTGCGCTCACCGGGGATGACCATCGAGCCGCTCAGCTGGACGACGGGCACCGGGGGCAGCTCGGGGAGGGCCTCCACCAGTGCGCTCACGGTCCGCGCCCACGGCAGCCCGAGGACGTCCTGCGGCCCGACGACCTCGTGGAGCACGTCGGCGCCGGCCGAGCCCACGTGCTCGCGCAGCCGCGGCGCGTCGTCGGAGCAGTCGACGACGATGCACCGCCGGAGGCCGTACGCCGTGCGCAGCCGGGCCGACAGCTCCCCGTCGACGCCACCGCGGTCGACGATCTCGATCCGCACAATGCCCGAGCTGCGGGCCGCCTCGAGCAGCCGCGCGACCTTGAACCGGCTGATGCCCATCGACGCCGCGATGTCGACCTTGCGCTCCGAGCCGAGGTAGTGGCGCCGGGCCACCTCCGAGGCCAGGGCGGCGTCCGTCGCGCGGAGGGCGGAGGGCTCGATCACGGCTCCATCCTCTCGCCCCGCCGGCTCGGCGATGACAGGCAGGTGGCCCGGGCGGCCCGCAGCCGCTCGGGTTGACAGGTGTGACGCCCACCACTCTAATCAAAGGAGCGGAGCACGGCTCACCTGAGCGAGGAGGGGCAATGAGGCCCACGGCACGACGCAGGGCCCTGGCCGGGGCGGTGGTCGCCTCGGTCGGCGTCCTCACCGGCTGCGCCGGATGGGGCGGTGGAGCGGTCGGCGGGGGCGGCGACTCGATCAACGTCCTCATGGTCAACAACCCGCAGATGGTCGACCTGCAGAACCTCACGGCGAAGAACTTCACGGCGGAGACCGGCATCCGGGTCAACTTCACGGTGCTGCCCGAGAACGACGTGCGCGACAAGATCAGCCAGGAGTTCTCCAGCCAGGCAGGCCAGTACGACGTCGCGTCGCTGTCGAACTTCGAGATCCCCATCTACGCGAAGGCCAAGTGGATCGCGCCGCTGGACGACTACGTCGCGCAGGACCCCGACTTCGACCAGGACGACATCCTCCCCTCGATGACGACGTCGCTCTCGAGCGACGGCTCCCTCTACGGCGAGCCCTTCTACGGGGAGTCCAGCTTCCTGATGTACCGCAAGGACGTCCTCGAGGAGGCCGGCGAGCGGATGCCCGAGAAGCCGACGTGGGAGGACGTCGCGCGGATCGCGGCCGCCGTCGACGGTGTCCGGCCGGGCATGAAGGGGATCTGCCTGCGCGGCCAGCCGGGCTGGGGCCAGATCTTCGCCCCCCTGACCACCGTCGTCAACACCTTCGGCGGCACCTGGTTCGACGCCGACTGGACCCCGAAGGTCGACGCCCCGGAGTTCGAGAAGGCGGTCCAGTTCTACGTCGACCTCGTGCGCGAGCACGGCGAGAACGGCGCCCCCCAGGCCGGGTTCGTCGAGTGCCTCAACAACCTCACCCAGGGCAACGTGGCGATGTGGTACGACGCGACGTCGGCCGCCGGCTCCCTCGAGGCCAAGGACTCTCCGGTCAAGGGCAAGATCGGCTACGCCCCCGCCCCCGTCGTCGAGACCGACAGCTCGGGCTGGCTCTACACCTGGTCGTGGGCCATCCAGCAGGCGAGCACGAAGAAGGACAACGCCTGGAAGTTCGTCTCGTGGGCCTCGAGCGCGAAGTACGAGAAGCTCGTCGGCGAGCAGCTCGGCTGGGCCCGGGTGCCGGCCGGCAAGCGCGCCTCCACGTACGACAACCCCGACTACCTCCAGGTGGCCGAGGCGTTCGCGGCACCGACGAAGGCCGCGATCGAGGCCGCCGACCCCGAGGACCCCGGGGTGCAGCCCCGGCCCGCGATCGGCATCCAGTTCGTCGACATCCCCGAGTTCCCCTCCCTCGGAACGCAGGTCAGCCAGTACGTCAGCTCCGCGATCGCCGGGCAGATGAGCGTGGCCGACGCCCTCGAGCAGGGTCAGGAGCTCGCCGAGGACGTCGCGGAGCGGTACCAGGATCGGAGCAGCTCATGACGACGTCGGCCGCCGAGACCCCGCTGGACGCCCCGGAGACCTCCGAGGACGACGACGGCCGCACGACCCAGCCGGCCGGCAGCGGCAAGTGGGCCCGGCGCCTGCCGCTGCTGCCCGCGCTCGTGTTCGTCATCGTCCTGACCCAGCTGCCGTTCCTCGGGACGATCATCGTCTCCTTCATGAACTGGAACGCCTACTACCCCGACGAGCGCGGGTTCGCCGGCGTCGACAACTTCGCGCGGGTCTTCACCGACACCAACGCCCGGTCCGCGGTGTTCGTCACCATCCTGCTCACGGTCTCGGTCGTCCTCGTCAGCCTCGTGCTCGGCCTGCTCATCGCGCTGCTGCTCGACCGCCGCTTCCGGGGCCGCGGGGTGGTCCGCACGCTGATGATCACGCCGTTCCTCGTCGTGCCGGTCGCGGCCGCGCTGCTGTGGAAGCACGCCCTCTACAACCCCGAGTACGGGCTGCTCAACGGCATGCTCACCTGGGTGTTCGGCGACGACGCCCCTCAGCCGGACTGGATCAGCAACAACCCGCTCATCGCCATCGTCGCCGCCCTCGTGTGGCAGTGGACGCCGTTCATGATGCTCATCCTGCTCGCCGGGCTGCAGAGCCGGCCGATGGACGTCGTCGAGGCGGCCCGGATCGACGGCGCGAGCGCCTGGCAGATCTTCACCCACATGACCCTCCCCCACCTGCGCCAGTACATCGAGCTGTCCGCCCTGCTCGGGGCCATCTACGTCGTGCAGAACTTCGACCACGTCTTCACGATCACGAGCGGTGGTCTCGGCACGGCCAACCTGCCGTACTTCATCTACCAGACCTTCTACACCGCGCAGGACTACGGGCGGGCCTCCGCCGCAGGCGTGGTCGTCGTGATCGGGACGATCATCATCGCCACCCTCGCGTTGCGCACCGCCTTCACGCTGTTCAAGGAGGAGTCCCGATGAGCACGAGCGAGGGCACGACCGAGAGCGCCATCGACGCCCGCAAGGACGAGATGCGGACCGCGCCGGGCGCCGAGGAGCCCACCGAGCGTCGGCGCGCCCAGCAGTATCGCCACCGCAAGGAGCCCCGGGCCGCGATGCTGCTCACGGCCGCCGCCTGGCTCGCCGGGATCCTCTTCGCCCTGCCCGTGGCCTGGATGATCCTCACGTCCTTCCACGGCGAGACCGACGCGGCGAAGAACCCGCCGGACCTGTTCGCGCCGCTCTCCCTCGAGGGCTACCGGACCTTCTTCGACGCCGGGCCGTGGCCGCCGCTGCTCAACTCGCTCACGGCGAGCGTGCTCTCGACGGTGCTCGTCATCGTCCTGGCCTTCCCGGCCGCGTACGCCCTGTCCATCCGGCCGGTCAAGGCCTGGACCGACGTGCTGTTCTTCTTCCTCTCCACCAAGATGCTGCCGATCGTCGCGGGCATCCTGCCGATCTACCTGTTCGCCCAGGCCAGCGGGCTGCTCGACAACATCTGGCTGCTCGTCATCCTCTACACGTCGATGAACATGCCGATCGCGGTGTGGATGCTGCGCTCCTTCCTCGCCGAGGTCCCCGTCGAGATGCTCGAGGCCGCCCAGGTCGACGGCGCCGGGCTCGCGACGACGCTGCGCAAGGTCATCGCACCCGTCGTCATGCCCGGGATCGCCTCCGCGGCGCTCATCTGCTTCATCTTCAGCTGGAACGAGCTGCTCCTGGCCCGCGTGCTCACCTCGACCGTGGCCCAGACGGCACCGGTCTTCCTCACCGGGTTCGTCACGAGCCAGGGGCTCTTCCTCGCGAAGGTGTGCGCGGCGTCGTTCGTCGTGTCCCTGCCGGTCCTCGCCGCGGGCTTCGCCGCCCAGGACAAGCTCGTCCAGGGGCTCTCGATGGGGGCCGTGAAGTAGGTCGCCCCGAGCCCCGGCGCGGCTGGGCTTTTGACAGGATGAGCAGGAGCCAACGCCGACCACCGGAGGACCAGGATGACCGACCGCCCACTCGTCGCCGGGGTCGACACCTCGACCCAGTCGTGCAAGGTCGCGGTGTGCGACGCCGAGACCGGTGAGGTGGTGCGGATGGGTCGCGGCAGCCACCCGGACGCCACCGAGGTCGACCCCGCGCACTGGTGGAGCGCCTGGGAGGAGGCGACCGCCGACGGCCTGCTCGAGGGCGTCGCCGCGCTCGCCGTCGGCGGCCAGCAGCACGGCATGGTGCTGCTCGACGACGCCGACGAGGTGGTCCGCCCCGCGCTGCTGTGGAACGACACCCGCTCGGCCGGCACCGCACGCGACCTCGTCGCCGAGCTCGGCGGCCCCCAGGCCTGGGCCGACGCGGTGGGCATCGTCCCGCTCGCGGCGATCACGGCCGCCAAGCTGCGCTGGGTCCGGGACGAGGAGCCGGAGTCGATGCAGCGCGCCGCGCGGGTGGTGCTCCCGCACGACTGGCTGACCGGCCGGATCCTCGCCGCCGGTGGCGGGTTCACGGAGTGGACCACCGATGCCGGCGACGCGTCGGGCACGGGGTACTTCTCGGCCGCCACCCGCGAGTACCGGCCCGACCTGCTACGCCTGGCGGCCGGCCGTGACCTCGGCGTCCCACGGGTCGCCGGGCCCGCCGAGATCGTCGGCCGGACCCGCGAGGGGCTCGCGCTCGCGGCGGGGACCGGGGACAACATGGGCGCCGCGCTCGGGCTCGGCCTGCGCCGCGGCGACGTCGTGGTCTCCCTCGGGACGAGCGGGACGGCGTTCGCCCGCCACGACCACCCGACGGCCGACGCCCGCGGGTTCGTCCAGTCCTTCGCCGACGCCGAGAACGGCTTCCTGCCCCTCGTGTGCACCCTCAACGCGGCCCGGGTCCTCACCGCCGGCGCCGCGATGCTCGGGGTCGACCTGCCGGGGCTGGACCGGCTGGCGCTCGCCGGCGAGCCCGGGGCCGGCGGGCTCACCCTGCTGCCGTTCCTCGACGGCGAGCGCACGCCGAACCTGCCCGAGGCCACCGGCGCGATCCAGGGGCTGACCCGCGCCAACGCCACCCCGGAGAACCTCGCCCGCGCGGTCGTCGAGGGCATGCTCCTCGGGCTCGCGAGCGCGGTGGACGCCGTCCGTGACGCCGGCTGTCACGTCGAGCGAGTGCTGCTCATCGGTGGTGCGGCGAACTCGGCCGCCGTGCAGCAGGTGGCCCCCGACCTCCTCGGCGCACCGGTGGCCGTCCCCGCCCCCGGCGAGTACGTCGCGGTGGGCGCCGCCCGGCAGGCGGCGTGGGCGCTCTCGGGCGCGGCGGCGGCCCCGGAGTGGTCGGTCCCCGTCGAGGCGACCGCCGAGCCCTCGGCGCCCGAGCGCGGCGCCGAGGCCAAGGCGCGCTACGCCGAGGTCCTCGCGAGCACCTACCCGACGTCCGCCTGACCCCCGGCCCGGGTGGCGGGCGCGGGTAGGTTGACCGGATGAGCGACCTCGACCTCGTCCTCGTCGGCGCCAGCGGGTTCGTCGGCCGGCTCACCGCCCGTCACCTCGCCGAGCACGCCCCCGCCGGGCTGCGGGTCGCCCTCGCCGGGCGCTCGCGCGAGCGCCTCGAGGAGGTCCGCGTAGAGCTGCCCGGCGAGGCGTCCGACTGGCCACTGGTCGTGCTCGACGTGCTCGACGAGGACGCGGTCGCCGACCTCGCCGGGCGCACCCGCGTCCTCGTCACGACGGTGGGCCCCTACGACAGGTACGGCCGGGCGCTCGTCGCTGCGTGTGCGCGAGCCGGGACGCACTACCTCGACCTGACCGGCGAGGTCCTCTTCGTCCACCACAGCGTCACCACCCACCACGCGACCGCGCAGCGCACCGGTGCCCGCATCGTCCACGCCTGCGGGTTCGACTCGGTGCCGAGCGACCTCGGGGTCCTGCTCTGCGCCGATGCCGCCTGGGCGGACGGCGCCGAGCTCGCCACCACCCGGCTCGCGGTGCGTCGGATGAGCGGCGGCTTCAGCGGCGGCACCGTCGACTCCGTCCGGGGGCAGGCCGTCGCGATGCGCGCCGACCCGCAGGCGCGTCGGGTCGCCGCCGACCCGTGGGCCCTCGCCGAGGGCGGCCGGCCGGCGGGGCCGAGCGCCACCCCGTCGACTCGGCGCACCGGCCTCGCCGGGCTGGGTGCGCGCCTCACGAGGTCCTCACCGGTCCGCCGCGAGCCGGAGACGGGCCACTTCACCGGGCCGTTCGTCATGGCCGCCTTCAACACCCGCATCGTGGCCCGCTCCGCCTCGCTGCTGCACTACGGTGCCCGGTTCCGCTACGCCGAGTACACCGACTACGGCCCCGGTCCGCGGGGTGCGGCCGTCGCCGGTGCCGTCTCGGCCGGCCTGCTCGCCGTCCTCGGTGGGCTCGCCCTCGCACCCACGCGTGCGCTGCTCGGGCGCGTCCTGCCCTCACCCGGCGAGGGCCCGAGCCCGCAGGCCATGGCCGCCGGTCGGTTCCGGATGGAGGTCACGGCCACGGCGAGCACCGGCGCGCGCTACCGCTCGGTCGTCGCGGCGCCGTACGACCCGGGCTACTCGGGCACGGCGGTGATGCTCGGCCAGAGCGCCCTCGCCCTCGCTGCCGAGGACCCCGGCCTGCCCGACGCGGCCGGCGTCCTCACGCCCGCGACCGCCCTCGGCCACCCCCTCGTGGACCGGCTGCGGGCCCACGGCTTCACCCTCGACGTCGAGCGCCTCGAGGCCTGAGCGGCCTCAGCCGCGGGTGACCGCCCGCGCGATCCGCTCGGCGTCGATGCGCAGCTCGCGCAGCATCCCCGAGATCGGGTTCGTGAAGCCGGTGAACCACAGCCCGGGCGCCCCCTGCGGGCTCTGCGCGCCGTGGGCGGTGGGCAGGCCTCGTCCGTCGAGCACCCCGAGATGGCCGACGAGCGGCTCGAGCCCGGCCCGGTAGCCGGTGGCGACGACCACGGCGTCGGGGGTGAGCCGGGCGCCGTCGGCGAGGGTGACCTCGGGGCCGGCGAAGGACTCCACGGCAGCGACCGGCTCGACCCGGCCGGCCCGGATGGCGCCGACGACGCCGACGTCCTGGACGGGGATGCGCCCCTCGAGCACCCGGGAGTAGAGGTCCTTGCCGGCTCGTGGCAGCCCGTACTCGGTGAGGTCGGGCTCCTGGATGCCCGAGAGCACCCCGCCGACCCGGTCCACGAACGCCGGGGGCAGCCGGCGCACCGCGATGCCGGTCGCCTGGGCGGGCACCCCGAGCCGGGTGCGCGAGAGGATGTGCGGCGGGGTCCGCACCGCGAGCCACACCCGTGCCGCACCGTGCTCGGCGAGGTCGGTGGCGATCTCGGTGCCCGTGTTGCCGGTCCCGACGACGAGGACGTCGCGCCCGGCCCAGCGCCGGCCGTTGCGGTAGTCCCGCGCGAGGACGAGCTCGCCCTCGAACCCGTCCAGGCCGGGCCAGGACGGCTCGACCGGCGTGTGGTTGTAGCCGGTCGCGACGACGACGTGCCGCGCGGCGACCGGCTCGCCCTCCGTGGTGTGCACGAGCCACCGCGACCCACCGGTCGGTCCGGCGCCGGACCGCTCGACCCGGCGCACGGTCGTCCCGAGGCGCGTCCGCAGCCGGTGGTGGGCGGCGTACTCCTCGAGGTAGCGCACGACGTCGTCCCGGGACACCCAGCGGCCAAACCGCCGGGGGATCCGGTAGCCCGGCAGGTGGGACCACCCACGGGGGGTGTGCAGATGCAGCCGGTCGTAGTGCCCCCGCCAGGACTGGCCCACCCGGTCGGCCTGCTCGAGGACGAGCGCGTCGACGCCACGCTCCCGCAGCGCCGCGGCCACGGCGAGACCCCCGGGGCCCGCACCGACGACGACGACCTGCTCGGCTGCCGTGTCCTTCGCCACGTCCCGGAGCGTACGCCGGAGGGCCTGCGCGGGGGACAGTCCCGGCGAATTCCACTACACTTCGTAGTACTCTCCCCGCGCCCCAGGAGGCCCCGATGACCGAGTCGCCCGTCGCCAAGATCGCCCCGGAGGAGGCGTGGGAGATGCTGCGCGGCAACGAGTTCGGGCGGCTGGCCTTCCACCTGGCCGACGAGGTGCACATCACGCCGATCAACTACGCGATCGACGCGCAGGACCGGATCGTCGTGCGCACCGCCGAGGGCAGCAAGCTCCTCGGGCTGACGATGAACGCCGACGTCGCCTTCGAGATCGACGAGATCGACGAGGACGAGGCCCGCAGCGTCGTCGTCCGTGGCCGGGCCCACACCCTCGAGGGGCACGAGGCCGAGGAGGTCGAGCAGCTCCCGCTGCGGCCGTGGGTGGACACCGTCAAGCTCAACGTCGTGGCGATCACCGTCGACGAGCTGAGCGGTCGGCGCTTCTCGCTGACCCGCCCGTGGCGCCACATGATCCCCGAGGACTGACCCCGACCCGCCGTGAGTGCGGAGGTGGTCGCCAGAGCGACCACCTCCGCACTCGCGGCGGGGTCAGGGGACGGGGGTGAGCGGCGCCCGGCCGGCGAGCACGGCGAGGACGTTGTCGGCCGCGAGGTCGGCCATCGCCGTGCGCGTCTCGATGGTCGCCGACCCGATGTGCGGCAGCAGGACGACGTCGTCGCGCTCGAGGAGCCCCGGGTGCACCCGCGGCTCGTCCTCGAAGACGTCGAGCCCGGCCCCGGCGAGCGTCCCGGCCTCGAGCGCGGCCGCCAGCGCGGCCTCGTCGACGACCGGGCCCCGAGCGGTGTTGACGAGGACGGCGCTCGGCTTCATCCGGGCGAGCGCGGCCGCGTCGAGCAGGTGCCGGGTCGCCGGCGTCAGGGGGGTGTGCACCGAGAGGACGTCCGCCTCGGCGAGCAGCTCCTCGAACGGCACGACCCGCGCCTCGAGGCGCCGGACCGCTGCCGGGTCGGGCTCGGACCGGCCCGAGAGCAGCACCCGCATCCCGAACGCCCGGGCCCGGTGGGCGGTCGCGAGTCCGATCGACCCCGGGCCCAGGATGCCGATCGTCTTGCCCTGCACCGAGGTACCGAGCAGGTGGAAGGTCCCCCACGGCGGCGCCTCACCGCTGCGCACCTCGCGCTCGGCCTCGGCGAGCCGGCGGGTCACCATGAGGACGAGCGCGAAGGCGATGTCGGCCGTGGCGTCGGTGAGGACACCGGGGGTGTTCGTCACCGTGACACCGCGCTCGCGGCAGGCGTCGAGGTCGACGTTGTCGTAGCCGACCGCCACGTTGGCCACGACGCGCAGCCCGGGCCCGGCAGCGTCGAGCAGCGCCGCGTCGACCCGCTGGCCGAGCGTGACGACGAGGGCGTGCGCGCCGGCGACGAGCTCGGAGAGCTCCTGCGCCGGGAGCGGGACGTCCTCGTCGCGGTAGGTGACGTCGTGCACCGCCCGGAGGCGCTCGACGGCGGTGCCCGGCAGGCGGCTCGGGACGACGACGTGGCTCATCCGACGCTCCTGGGGTCGCTCGTCCCGCGCTCGGCCCGGCGGGCCAGCCGCGCGGCCTGCGCAGCCATCGTGCGGTTGTACAGCGGGCGCAGGAACCGCTTGCCGTAGTAGGCGGCCCGCCCGGCGCGGTCGGTGAGGACGAGCGGGCGCCGCCGGTCGATGCCGTCGAGCACGGTGCGGGCGACCTCGTCGGCGTCCGCGCCGGCCCCGGTGATGAGCCGGGTGCCGATCTCCTGCATCGCCGTGTCCTTGCCCGCGAACGACGCGTGCAGGTTGGTCCTGAAGAACGCGGGGCAGACGACCGAGACGGCGATGCCCCAAGGCGCCAGCTCGAAGCCGAGGGTCTCGCTCAGCGCGACGACGCCGGCCTTGGTCGCGTTGTAGCTGCTCATCCCCGGGGCGTGGACCAGCCCGGCGAGCGAGGCGACGTTGACGATGTGTCCACTGCGCTGCTCCTTGAGCAGCGGGGTGACGGTGTGGCAGCCGCGCGCGACGCCGAGGAGGTTGACGTCGACGACGCGTTCCCAGTCGGCCATCGCCTCGACCTCGATGCGCCCGCCGGTGGCCACCCCCGCGTTGTTGACGAGCAGGTCCAGCCCGCCCCACTCCTCGCGCACCCGCGCGAGCGCGGCGTCCCAGTCCTGCTGGCTGCGCACGTCGAGCCGCTGGTAGCCGGCACCGTCGGGGAGGTCCTCGGGAGGGTCCTTCGCCAGGTCGGCGGCCAGGACGCTCTCTCCGCGCGCCGCGAGGAGGCCGACGAGCGCGCGGCCGAGCCCGGAGGCCCCGCCGGTGACGAGGACGCGACGCGGTGCGGTCGTGCGTGCGGTGGGCATCCGCCGACGATATCCCGCCGGCTCAGCGGGCCCGGGGACCGAAGGTGGGGGTGGCACCCCGCAGGGCAGCCTCGCGCGCGGCCCGCGTGTTGGCACGGGCGAGGAGGACGGCCTGCTCCACCCGCTCACGGGCGAACGTGCGCCGTGCCCCGGCGCTCCAGGTGCGCTCGAAGAGCCGCTTAGTGGCGGCGACCGAGTCCGGGGAGCGGGTGGCCACCTGCTCGAGCAGCGCCGTCGCGGCGGCCACCGGCTCGTCGTGCACCTCGCTGGCCAGCCCGAGCTCCACCGCGCGCGCGCCGCTCACGACCTCGCCGGTCATCGTCAGCCGCTTGGCGACGTCCATCCGGACCTGCTGGGCGAGCGCCTGGATGCCGCTCATGTCGGGAACCAGGCCCCACCGTGCCTCGAGCACCGACCACCGGGCGTCGGGCGTGGTCATCCGCAGGTCCGCGGCGAGTGCGATCTGCAGGCCCCCGCCGTAGCAGTGCCCGTGGACGGCCGCGACGACGGGGACGGGCAGCCGGCGCCAGGCCCAGCAGGCCTCCTGGAAGAGGTTGGTGCCCCGCCACGGTCGCGGAAGGAACGCGCGGGCGACCCGCGGCGGCTCGCTCAGCACGGCCGCGAAGTCCAGCCCGGCGCAGAAGGAGTCACCCGAGCCGGCGAGGACGACGCCTCGCAGCGTCCGGTCCCCCCGGAGCGAGCGTGCGGTGGCGACGAGCGCCTCGAGGGTGTCCAGGGTCAGGGCGTTGAGCTTGTCCGGGCGCTCGAGGCGCACCTGGGCGAGGCCACCCTCGACGGTGCAGGTGACGGTGGAGGGCATGGGCTCAGCGTACGGGCGCCGGCTCGGGGGCCGTACTGTGCGGGCCGCTCGCGACGCCCGCCCGCCGGGTGTCGCGGCGGTGGAGGAGGACCGAGGCCGCGAGCACCCCGAGGCCGAGCAGCGCCAGCCCCGCACCCACCCACGACGGCGCGGTGTAGCCGTAGCCGGCGGCGATGACGACGCCGCCGAGCCACGCACCGAGCGCGTTGGCGACGTTGAGGGCCGCGTGGTTGCTCGCGGCGGCGAGGGTCTGGGCCGCTCCGGCGACCTGCATGAGCCGCAGCTGGAGGTTGACGACGAGCACCGAGGTGAGCACCGCCGTCAGGGCGAGGGCGGGCAGCGCCAGCACCGGGTGGGGGGCGGCGAGCGCGAAGGCCGCCAGCGAGACCGCGAGGCCCAACATCCCGATGACCACCCCGCGCAGGACCGACCAGTCGCCGAGCCGCCCGGCGAGGAGGTTGCCGGCGAACCCGGAGGCGCCGAAGAGGAGCAGGACCGCGGGGACGGACGCGTCGGGCAGGCCGGTGACGCCCGTGACCGTCGGGGTGATGTAGGAGTACATCGCGAACATCCCGCCGAACCCGACCGCGCCGACGAGCAGGGTGAGGACGACCTGGAGGCTGCCGAGCGCCCCGAGCTCGGTCCGCACCGTCCGGGACCGGTCGCCCGGCAGGTGGGGCACCTGCGTCGCCACGAGGGCGACCGTGAGCAGCCCGAGGGCGCCGACCGCCCAGAAGGCGCTCCGCCAGCCGAGATGCTGGCCCAGCCAGGTCGCGGCGGGGACGCCGAGGATGTTGGCGATGGGGATGCCGAGCATCACCCGGCCGACGGCGCGGCCGGCGCGCCCCCGCGGGACGAGGTCGACCGCGACGAGCGCCGCCACCCCGAAGTACGCCCCGTGGGGCAGCCCGGTGAGGAAGCGGGCCCCGACGAGCGTGCCGAAGCCGGGGGCCAGCGCGCTCAGCGCGTTGCCCACCGCGAACGCCACCATGAGCCCGACGAGCAGCGCCCGGCGCGGCAGCGTCGCGCCGAGCGCGGCGATGAGCGGCGCACCGACGACGACGCCCGCGGCGTAGGCCGAGATCGCCCGGCCGGCCTCGGGGATCGAGACCGCGACGCCGTCGGCCACCTGGGGCAGCAGCCCCATCGTCACGAACTCGGTCGTGCCGATGGCGACGCCGCCGAGGACGAGGGCGGTGATGGCGAGGGCGGGGCGGCGGGCGTCGGGCACGAGGACTGCAAGGTCCCGGGCGCCGCCGGCATTCCGCCGCCGCCTTCGGCCATCGTCAGTTCGGCCAGCCGTGACCCGGACGTGATGCACGGGGCGCGGCGACCGGGCACAGTGGACCCAGCCGCGGAGCCTGCCGCGCCCGACGAGGAGGTCCTCGTGTTCGACACCATCGCCGGAATCCCCGTGCACGCGCTCGTCGTGCACGCCGTCGTCGTGCTCGCCCCGCTCACCGCCCTCCTGCTGCTGGCGTTCTCGGTGAGCGGACGCTTCCGGACCTGGAGCGGCTGGCTCACCCCCGCCGTCGGTGCGCTGACGACGCTCGCCGCGTTCGTCGCGGCGTCCTCGGGCGAGGAGCTCGAGCACCGTGTCGGCTCGGGCGGGCTCGTCGAGGAGCACGCCGAGCTCGGGGAGGTCCTGCCCTGGGTCACCCTGGCCGCCACGGTCGTCGCGGTCCTCCTGTGGTGGCTCTGGCGGCGCGGCACCGCCGTCGGGGCGTTCCGCATCCTCGCCGTCCTCGGGGTCCTCGCCGCGCTCGGCCTCGCCGTCGACGTCACCCTCGTCGGGCACTCGGGAGCCAAGGCGGTGTGGAGCGGCATCGGCTCCCAGCCCGCGCCGTAGCGCGCCCGCCTCTCAGGCGGCCAGCTCGGGCTTGACCCGGGAGGCCGTCCACGTCCCGGCCCGCCGCGCTGCCAGCGTCGCGAGCGCGAGGGCGCCCAGGGCCCAGCCACCGATCACGGCCACGTCGAGGGCCAGCTGGGGCAGCGGGCCGCCGTACATCAGCCGGCGCACCCCGTCGACGGCGTAGGACATCGGCAGGGCGTGGTGCAGCGGGTGCAGCGGCCCAGGCAGCGTCTGCCACGGGAAGGTGCCCCCCGCGCTCACGAGCTGCAGCACCATGAGGACGAGCGCGAGGAACTGCCCGACGACGCCGAAGCGCGCCATGAGGACGTGGATGACGGCGAGGAAGGCCGCCGAGACCCCGACCATGAACAGCACGAGCAGGACGGGGTGCGCGACGTCGATGCCGACGCCGAGGGCGACGACACCGAACGCGACGACCGCCTGCGCCGCCCCGAGCAGGGCCGGCCCGAGCCAGCCGCCGAGGGCCACCCGCCAGGCCGGCTGGCCGGCCGCGAGGGCCCGGGTGGACAGGGCCCGCATCCGGGTGAAGAGGACGAACCCGCCGATCCACAGGGCGAGGCTCATGAAGAACGGGGCGAGGCCCGCGCCGTAGCTGCCGGCCGCCGCCTCGGCGTCCCGGTCGACGGCCACCGGGCTGCCGATGGTCTCGGCCATCGCCCGCCGCTGCTTCGCCGAGGGGTCGGGGATGTCGCGGACGCCCTCGGCCAGCCCGTCGGCCAGCGTCGAGGCACCCGAGGACAGCTCGTCCAGCCCGTCGTCGAGGTCGTGGGCCCCGGAGGCGAGCCGGCGCGACCCCGAGAGCGCGTCCTGCTCGCCGTCCGCCAGCCGCCGGGCACCGGAGGAGAGCTGGGTGCTGCCGTCGGCCGCCCGGGCGATGCCGTCGGTCAGCTCGGGCGCGGCCGCGGCCAGCCGCTCGGCACCGTCGGCGACCTGGTCGGCGCCCTCGGAGAGCGTGTCGAGGTCGTCGGCGGTGGACTGCACGCGGGCGTTGGCCTCCTCGACCGGCCCGGAGAGGGCGTCCACCCGCTCGAGGACGGCCGTGCGCTGCTCCGGCGTCAGGCCCGCGTCCTGCAGGTCCTGCGCGAGCCGGCTACGGGTCTGCTTCAGGTCGGCGAGCAGGTCGTCGGTGGCGTCGGCGACCTGCCGTCCCGCCGCCGCCACCTCGGCGTCGCCCTGCGCCACCTGCCGTGCGCCGTCGGCGAGCTCGCGGGTCTGGCTCGGCAGCTCGGTGGTGCTCGAGCGCAGGGTGGCCAGCCCGTCGGCGAGGTCGTCGGCGCCGTCGGCGAGGTCGTCCGCTCCGGAGGCCAGCTGTTCCTGGCCGCCGACGAGCCGGTCGGCTCCGGTCGCGAGGGTGCCGGCGCCGTCGTGCGCCGAGGAGGCCCCCTTCGCGAGCTGGACGGCTCCGTCGGCGGCGTCGGACACCTCGGCGTGGATGTCGGCGAACCCCTCGAGGAAGCGGCTGGCCGCGGTGCTGCTCACCTGTTCGGCGACCGAGGCGGTCACCTGGCTGACGAGGGTGTTGGCGATGGTGCGCGCGAGGTAGTTGTTCGCGTCGTTGGTGCGGATCTCCAGGGTCGCCTGCCGGGGGTGGTTCGTCGCGCTGCTCGCGAGGTCGGCCGAGAACTGCGCGGGCAGGACGAGGACGAGGTCGTAGTCGCCGTCCTCGAGGCCCGTCTCGGCCCGCTCGCGCGCGACCCGTGCCCAGTCGAAGGTGCGGGCCTCGAGCAGCTCGTCGGCCACCTGGTCGCCGACCTCCAGGCGCTCACCGCCGGAGAGGGTCGTGCCCTCGTCCTCGACGACGAGCGCGGCGGGCACCTCGCTGAGCCGCCCGTAGGGGTCGTCGTTGGCGTAGAGGTAGAGCCCTCCGTAGATCGAGGGGACGAGGACCATGGCGACCAGGGCGAGGCGCCCGACCCGGCTGGCAGCGATGCGCCGCAGCTCGGTGAGCGCGAGCCGGAGCGCGGTCACGCCGCCACCACGTCCGTCGAGCCGAGCTCGGCGCCGACCGGCAGGCCGAGCTGGCGCATCGTCGCGTGGGTGAGCTGGACGACGACGGTGAGCCCGTCGGCGGCGTGCTCGGTGAGCAGGGGCCACCACCGGGTGGGGTCGCCTCCGCGGCGGTCGGGGTTGGTCACGACGAGCACCCGGGTGGCCGCCCGCTCGGCCGCGGCGGAGGTGAGCACCCGCACGCGCTCCTCGGGCGCGAGCCGCTCGAACGGCTCGCCCGCCGCGGCGAGCACCCCGTGGCGCCGGAGGAACTCGGCGACGGCGTCTCGTCCCGAGGGGCGCCCGGCGAACGCGAGCTCCTCGGCGACGACGTGGTGCAGCGCGAGCCCGTCCTCGGGCGCGGAGACCTCGGGGACGTCGACGAGCGCGACGTGCCGCTGCAGGAGGCGGGGGTCGGCGACACCGTCGAGGAGGACGCTGCCCGCGGCGAGCGGCATCCGGCCCGCGAGGGCCAGGGCGAGCGCGACCTGGCCGTAGCCGGGGTCTCCGGCGACGGGGGTGACCCGGGCCGGAGGCGCGGTGAACGACGTGGGGCGCACGAGCGGGCTACGGGTGCCGGCGACGGTCACCTCGTCGGCGACGAGCTGCACGGAGGACTCCTCGGGAGGACGGACGGGGACGGCGGTACCCAGCGGTACCGGATCGGTGGTACTGTACGGTACCGCCATGGACACCGCCACTCGGAGCACCGTCACCGCGCCGGCCGACCGGTCGACGCCGGTGCGTGAGCGGCTGACGGCGGGCCTGGCGGAGGCGGTCGCGCGCAAGGGGCTCGCCGCGAGCACGATCGCCGACATCGCGCGCCTGGCCGGCACCTCCAAGCGCACCTTCTACGAGCACTTCGCCGACAAGGAGGAGTGCTTCCTCGCCCTCTACCACGCGCGCAGCAACGAGCTCATGGCCGCCGTCGACGCCGCGCTGAGCCCCGGCGCCACCCCGGCCACCGTGCAGCTGCACGACGCCGCCCGCGCCTTCCTCACCTTCGTCACCGAGGACCGGGTGCTCGGGCGTGCCCACGTCGTCGACGTCACGACGATCGGCGAGCGCGGGGTGGCGGCCCGCCAGGAGGTCGTCGACCGGCACGCCGAGACCCTCCTGCGGATGCTCGACCAGGCACGCGCGGCGGGCACCTCCGTGCGCCGGCTCACCCACCTCGAGGCGGTCTGCGTCGTCGGAGGCCTCAACGAGGTCGCCCTGCGCGCTCTGGAGACCCCCGAGGACGCCTCCCTCGAGGACCTCGTCGAGTCCGCGTCGAGGTTCATGCAGGCGGTCGTCCTCGCCGACTGACGCGGCCGGCCGGCGCCGCCGCCGACTAGCCTGAACGGCATGGACTTCCGGAACGTCTACGCCCAGGGGTTCGCGCGGGCCGCGGCCTGCACCCTGCCGGTCGCCCTGGCCGACCCGGCCGAGAACGCCCGGCGCGTCGTCGAGCAGGTGCGGGCGTGCCACGAGGACGGCGTCGCGGTGGCCCTCTTCCCCGAGCTGTCCCTCTCCGGGTACGCCCTCGATGACCTCTTCCTCCAGGACGTCCTCCTCGACGCCGTCGACGAGGCGGTCCGTGCCGTCGCCCGCGCCACCGCCACGCTCACGCCGCTCGTCGTGCTCGGCGCCCCGCTGCGCCACGGCAACCGGCTGTTCAACTGCGCGGTCGTCATCCATCGCGGAGAGGTGCTCGGGGTGGCGCCGAAGGTGTACCTGCCGAACTACCGGGAGTTCTACGAGAAGCGATGGTTCGCCTCCGGGGCGGGTCAGCAGGGCCAGTTCCTCGTCCGGCCGCAGTGGCCCGGCGCCGACGTCGACGGCGAGATCCCGTTCGGCCCGGACCTGCTCTTCACCGCCGAGGACCTCGACGGGCTCGTCGTCCACGCGGAGGTCTGCGAGGACCTGTGGGTTCCGGTCCCGCCGAGCCACGAGGCAGCGCTGGCGGGCGCGACGGTGCTGCTCAACCTGTCCGCCTCGCCGATCACCGTGGGCCGCGCCGAGGACCGTCACCTCCTCGCGCGCAGCGCGAGCGCCAGGTGCGACGCCGCCTACCTCTACGCCGCCGCGAGCGCCGGCGAGTCGAGCACCGACCTGTCCTGGGACGGCATGACGATGGCCTACGAGCTCGGCGACCTGCTCGGGCAGTCCGAGCGCTTCCCCGACGGCCCCCGGCGCACCGTCGTCGACGTCGACCTCGACCGTCTGCGCCAGGAGCGGATGCGCCAGGGCTCCTTCGACGACACCGCGCGTGCCTACTCCGCCGACGACGCCGGCTTCCGGGTCGTGCCTTTCCGGGTCAAGGCGCCCACCGGCGACCTCGGGCTGCGACGCACCGTCGACCGCTTCCCCTTCGTCCCCGACGACGAGGCCCGCCTGGCCCTGGACTGCTACGAGGCCTACAACATCCAGGTCTCGGGGCTCGAGCAGCGGCTGCGCGCCATCGGCCGCGGGGACCCGGCCCGGGCACCGCGGATCGTCATCGGCGTCTCCGGCGGGCTGGACTCCACCCACGCGCTCATCGTCGCGGTCAAGGCGTGCGACCGGCTGGGCCTGCCGCGCGAGCACGTCCTCGGCCTGACGATGCCCGGATTCGCGACGAGCGAGGAGACGCGGGGCAACGCCGTGCGGCTCATGGACGGTCTGGGGATCGAGTGGGAGGAAGTCGACATCCGCCCGCTGGCCACCCAGCTGCTGCGCGACCTGCACCATCCGGCCGGCGACGGCGAGCCGGTCTACGACGTGACGTTCGAGAACGTCCAGGCCGGGCTGCGCACCGACGTGCTCTTCCGGACCGCGAACCACCGCGGGGGCATCGTCCTCGGCACCGGCGACCTCAGCGAGCTGGCCCTGGGCTGGTGCACCTACGGCGTCGGCGACCAGATGTCGCACTACGGCGTCAACGCCGGTGTGCCCAAGACGCTGGTCCAGCACCTGATCCGCTGGGTCGTCGCCTCCGGCGAGCTCGGTGACGCGCAGGTCGGGCAGACCCTCCTCGGCATCCTCGACACCGAGATCAGCCCCGAGCTCGTCCCGGCGAGCGAGGGGGCGCCCATCCAGTCCACGCAGGACACGATCGGCCCTTACGCCCTGCACGACTTCACCCTCTTCCACGTCCTGCGCCGCGGGTGCCGGCCGAGCCGGATCGCCTTCCTCGCCGAGCACGCGTGGCGGGACGCCGGCTCCGGCGCCTGGCCGGCCGGCTACCCCGAGCGCGAGCGCACCGCGTACGCCCTGCCCGAGATCCGGCAGTGGCTCGAGGTCTTCCTGCGGCGGTTCTTCGCCAGCCAGTTCAAGCGCTCGGCGCTGCCCAACGGGCCCAAGGTCGTCGCGGGGGGCTCGCTCTCCCCCCGGGGGGACTGGCGGATGCCCTCGGACGCCGCCGCCGCCGCGTGGCTCGCCGAGCTCGAGGAGCGAGTCCCGCGCGGGTGAGCCTCAGCCGGCGAGGGCGGTGAGGGCGGCACCGTCGAGCCGGTAGGTCGTCCACTCCCCCTGGGCGACCGCCCCGAGCGACTCGTAGAACCCGATGCTCGGAGTGTTCCAGTCGAGCACCCACCACTCCAGCCGCCGGTAGCCGCGCTCGCGGCAGACCCGGGCGAGCGCGGCCAGCAGCGCCCGGCCCAGACCGCTCTCCCGGCGCACCGGGTCGACGTAGAGGTCCTCGAGCCAGATCCCGTTGCGCCCGGTCCACGTCGAGTACGTGAGGAACCAGACCGCCATCCCCACGACCTCGCCGTCGACCTCGGCGACGTGGGCGAAGGTCGTCGGCGTGCCCTGCTCGGGGAACAGCGCGGTCCGCACGTGCTCCTCGGTGGCCTCGACCGCGTCCGGCTCGCGCTCGTACTCGGCGAGGTCCCGGACGAGCCGGAGGATGTGGGGGACGTCCTCGGGCACCGCCGGGCGGACGCCGGAGGCGGGGTGCGTCGCGTCGTGGGTCATGCGCGCGAGGCTACGCGGACCCGCCATGATGACCGCATGACCCCTGCGCGACCGGTCGAGACCTGGCTGACCGACATGGACGGCGTGCTCGTCCACGAGGAGGACCCCATTCCCGGGGCCGCGGAGTTCGTCGCCGCGCTGCGCTCGAGCGGGCGGCCCTTCCTCGTCCTGACGAACAACTCGATCTTCACCCCTCGAGACCTGCGGGCCCGTCTGGGCCGCAGCGGTATCGACGTCCCCGAGGAGTCGATCTGGACCTCGGCGCTGGCGACGGCGGACTTCCTCGCCGAACAGCGGCCGGGCGGGTCGGCGTTCGCCGTCGGCGAGGCCGGGCTGACCACCGCCCTCCACGACATCGGCTACGTCCTCACCGACCGCGACCCCGACTACGTCGTCCTCGGCGAGACCCGGACGTACTCCTTCGAGGCGATCACGACGGCGATCCGGCTCATCGAGGCCGGCGCCCGGTTCATCGCGACCAACCCGGACCCGAGCGGCCCCTCGGCCCAGGGCACCCTGCCGGCGACCGGGTCGGTCGCCGCCCTGATCAGCACGGCGACCCGCCGCCGCCCGTACTTCGTCGGCAAGCCGAACCCGCTGATGATGCGCAGCGCGCTCAACCGCCTCGAGGCGCACTCGGAGACGACGGTCATGGTCGGGGACCGGATGGACACCGACATCGTCAGCGGCCTCGAGGCCGGGCTGCGCACCGTGCTCGTCCTCAGCGGCTCGACCGGCGCGGCCGAGGTCGAGCAGTTCCCCTACCGGCCGACGCGGGTGCTGGACTCGGTCGCCGACCTCGTCCCGCTCGTCGAGCGCCTCGCCGACGGGGACGACGTCGAGGGCTGAGCCGGCACCGGCCCGCGCTGGGCCCGCTCAGCCGGGGGTCACACCGCCCACCGGCAGGTCGAACCACCGCAGCTGCTCGAAGTCGGCGGAGACCTGCCGGTCGTGCTCGTCGAGGGCCGGAGGCCGGGCGGCGGCGAGGATGCGCGCCGCCTGCGCGAGGTGCCCCGCGAGCATCTCCTCCCCGCCGGTCGCGTCCGAGCGCGGCATCGTCACGGTGCCGTCGTCGCCGTAGCGCACCGCGTCGAGGCGCAGCGGTGGCTCGACGACACCGCTGCGGTGACGCCACAGACCGCTCGCGGGCTCGAAGGTGTAGTCGCCGAGCAGCCGCCACCCGTCACGCGCCACCATCCGCACCGCCTCGACGACGTAGTCGGCGACGGTGTCGGAGATGAAGTAGTTGAAGCTCACCCGCACCCACCCCGGCTTGATCCCCTCGCACCCGCCGGTGATCTCGCGCTCGAAGGCGTGGCTGCGCTCGAGGTCGATCCCGAGCAGCCGGTGGCCGTAGGGGCCGGCGCACGAGCAGCCGCCCCGGGACTGGATGCCGAAGAGGTCGTTGAGCAGCGCGACGACGTAGTTGTGGTGCAGGTGCCGTCCACTCGGCGCCCGCACGACGAACGAGACGATGGACAGCCGGGGGGCCTCGAGGTTGCCGAGGATCTCCAGGGCCGGCTCCTGCTGCCACGCGGTGACCGCCCGGCGCAGGAAGCGCTCCTCCCGGGCGCGGATCGTCTCGACCCCGACGGCCTCCTTGAGCTGGAAGACCAGGCCGGCACGGATCGACTCGACGATCGCCGGCGTGCCGCCCTCCTCGCGGTGGGCCGGGTCGGAGAGGTAGGCGTGCTCCTCGGGGTTGACGTAGGCGACGGTGCCGCCGCCGGGGACGACGGGGACCCGGTTGGCGAACAGCTCGCGGCGGGCGGCGAGCACCCCGGGGGTGGACGGGCCGCCGATGAGCTTGTGCGGTGAGAGGAAGACGGCGTCCTTGTAGGCCAGCGGGTCCGCGCCGGGCGGCGCCGTCATCTCGACGTCGACGTAGGGCGCGGCGGCGGCGAAGTCCCAGCAGGCGAGCGCCCCGTGGCGGTGCAGCAGGGCGGAGATGCCGTAGGTGTCGCTGACGATCCCCGTGACGTTGCTCGCCGCGCTGAAGGACCCCACGAGCAGCGGCCGCCCGGCGTGCTCCTCGAGCCGGGCACGCAGGTCCTCCTGGTCGATCCGGCCGTCGGCGTCCTCGCGGATGGTCACGACGTCGGCGACCGTCTCGCGCCACGGGAGCTCGTTGCTGTGGTGCTCGTAGGGCCCGATGAACACGACGGGCCGCTCGTCGGCCGGGATCTGCCCGGAGAGCTGCCAGCGGTCCTCGAGCGCGCTCGGGACCCGCAGGCCGAGCAGCCCGACGAGCTTGTCGACCGCCCCGGTGCAGCCCGAGCCGGTGAAGACGACGACGGTGTCGTCGTCGCCGTGCACCGCGTCCTTGATGATCCGCCGGGCGTCCTCGCGCAGCCGCGTCGTCTGCAGCCCCGTCCCGCTGGACTCGGTGTGGGTGTTGGCGTACGCGGGCAGGACCTCGGCGCGGATGAAGTCCTCGACGAAGGACAGCGCCCGACCCGAGGCGGTGTAGTCGGCGTAGGTGACCCGCCGCGCGCCGTACGGCGTGCGCATGACGTGGTCCTCCCCGATGACCGACTCCCGCACGAGCCTCAGCAGTGCCTCGGCGCGCCGCTCGGCCGCGGTGCTCTCCATGCCTCCAGCGTCCCACGCCGCCGGGCCGGCCGGGTCGGGCCTCGGGGCCCACCCGGCGCCACTGCATCGTGGTGCAGATTTGCACCGGCGTGCAAGCCAGCCTACGGTGAACGGGTGCCTGGACCAGTGAGCTGCGTGACCGGCTCGCTGCGCGACCGCAAGCGCGAGCAGACCCGCCGGGCCCTCGCCCTGGCCGCCTACCGGATCGTCCACGACGAGGGGGTCGACGCGGTCACCGCGGAGGCGGTCGCCGACCGGGCCGGGGTCTCCCGGCGCACCTTCTTCAACTACTTCCCCTCCGTGGAGTCCGTACTCACCGCGAGCGTCAGCGAGTTCTTCGCCTCGCTGAGCCGCCGGCTCGAGGCCACCTCCGCGACCCTCCCCGTCCGCGACGCCCTCCTCTCGGTCGTGCAGGGCCCCTCCGACCTCGCGCTCGTCGAGCGGATCGGCGTCCTCGCCGCCGCGGGTGAGGCCTCGCCGCACGCCAGGGCGCTCATCCTCGGCGAGCTGCACGCCTGGCTCGACTGGTTCGAGGGCTGGCTGCGCGAGCGCCTCGGGCCCACGCTCTCCGAGCTGCACGTCGCCACCATCGCGAGCGCCACCGTGGGCGCCGGCGAGGCGGCCCTGCGGGTCTGGGCCCGGCACGCCGTCGACGGCTCACCCTCCCCGACGCCGAGCTTCCAGGACGGCTTCGCCGACGCCGTCCGCCTGCTCACCACCCCGCTGCTCCCCGACGCCGGCGATGCCGTCGGGTCTCGCTGACCGACCCCTGCACCCCGACCGGAGGAACCATGTCCACCGCCCTGTACCGCCTCGGGCGCTGGTGCGCCGCGCACGCCTGGCCCGTGCTCGCCATCTGGCTCGTCGTCCTCGCCGTCGCCGGTGCTCTCGCCGGCACCATCGGCCGCCCGCTGACCAGCCAGATCTCGATCCCCGGCACCGAGTTCGAGCGGGTGATCGACCAGCTCGGCACCGAGATCCCCGCCGCCGCCGGCGGGTCGGGCCGGATCGTCCTGGAGAGCGACTCGGGCTCCTTCACCGACGCCCAGCAGAAGGCGGTCGCCGAGGCGATCGACGCCTGGACGTCGCTGCCGCACGTCGAGGGCGCGACCGACCCCTTCGAGACCCAGGAGCAGATCGACGCCTCCGCCGACCAGCTGGCCGCGTCCGAGAAGCAGCTCGAGCAGGGCCGGGCCCAGCTGGAGCAGGCGCGCTCCCAGCTCGCCGACGCCCGGGCCCAGGTCGAGCAGGCCGAGGAGGCGCTCGCGCAGCTGCAGGCCGCCGCCCCGCAGGACCCGCGCATCCCGACCCTGCGCGCCCAGGTGGCCGAGGGCAAGGCCCAGATCGAGCAGGGGCAGACGCAGATCACCGAGAACGAGGCCGAGCTGGACGCCGGGCAGCAGCAGTACGAGGACGGCCTGGCGCTCCAGCAGGCCTCGGCGTCGACCCGGCTGGTCAGCGAGGACGGCCGCTACGCCGTCGTCCAGATCCAGTTCGACGACAACGCCCAGTCGATCGCGGCCGAGGACCGCGAGCGCATCCCCGAGACCGGCGACCCGATCCTCGAGGCGGCCGGCATCACCCCGGCCTACAGCGTCGAGATCACCCAGGAGCTGGAGTTCATCGGCCCCGGTGAGGTCATCGGCCTCGCCGTGGCGCTGCTCGTGCTCGTCTTCGTCCTCGGCAGCCTCGTCGCGGCCGGTCTCCCGCTGCTCGTCGCGCTGCTCGGCGTCGGGGTCGGGCTCGGTGGTGCCATGGCGTTCACCTCGCTCGTCGAGCTGAACAGCACGACGCCGGCCCTGGCCCTCATGCTCGGCCTCGCCGTCGGCATCGACTACGCGCTGTTCATCGTCAACCGGCACCGGGCGAACATCCTCCACGGGATGCCGCTGCGGCGCTCGGTGGCCCGCGCGGTCGCCACCGCCGGCTCCGCGGTGACCTTCGCCGGCTCCACGGTCGTCATCGCGCTCGCCGCGCTCGTCCTCTCGGGCATCCCGATCCTCGCCGAGATGGGTGTCGTCGCCGCCGCCACCGTCGCGGTCGCGGTGCTCGTCGCGGTGACGGTCAGCCCGGCCGTCCTGCGGCTCATGGGCACGCGGGTCATCTCCCGGCGGGGCTGGCGCCGGGCCGGGTACTCGACGCCGGGTGACGCGAGCAGCCGCCAGGGTGCGCAGGACCGGCCCGAAGAGCACGGCGGCTGGTACGTCGCCGGTGTGACCCGCCACCACTGGCTGACCATCGTCGGCGTCGTGGCGCTGCTCGGCGTCCTCGCCGTGCCGGTGCTCAGCATGCGCCTCGGCCTGCCCGACGGCGGCAGCGAGCCGACCGGGTCGAGCGCGTACGCCGCCTACACCGAGGTGGCCGACGAGTTCGGCCCGGGGATGAACGGCCCGGTCGTCGCCGTGGCCGAGCTGCCCGAGCAGGACGAGGCGCGCTCGGACGCCCAGGTGCTCTCCGAGCAGGCCCGGATCGCCACCGCCCTGGCCGACGTCGACGGCGTCGTGAGCGTCGTGCCCTTCGGCGTCAGCGACGACACGAACACGCTCGCCTTCCAGGTCGTCCCGAGCACCGGCCCCGCCGACGAGCAGACCCCCGACACCATCGACGGCATCCGCAGCGCGGCGGAGGACCTCGAGCAGGAGGACGGGACGCAGATCGGGCTCACCGGCCAGACCGTGGCGAACATCGAGATCTCCGACCGGCTCGGCAACGCGCTGCCGACCTACCTCGTCGTCGTCGTCGGCCTCTCGCTGGTCATCCTCACCGTCGTGTTCCGCTCGCTCGTCGTGCCCCTCGTGGCCACCGGCGGGTTCCTGCTGTCCGTCGCCGCCGCGTTCGGCGCCACCGTGGCGGTGCACCAGTGGGGCTGGCTCGGCGACTACCTCGGGGTCACCCAGCCCGGGCCGCTGCTGTCGTTCATGCCGATCATCCTCATCGGCGTCCTGTTCGGCCTGGCGATGGACTACCAGATGTTCCTCGTCTCGGGCATGCACGAGTCCCGCGCCCACGGTGAGGACGCCCGCTCCGCCGTCCGCTCCGGGTTCGTCCACGGCGTGCGGGTGGTCACCGCGGCGGCGGTCATCATGACGTCGGTCTTCCTCGGGTTCGCCTTCAGCCACCTGGTCATGGTCCGGCCGATCGGCTTCGGGCTCGCCGTCGGCGTCCTCATCGACGCGTTCGTCGTGCGGATGACGCTGACCCCGGCGCTCATGCACCTGCTCGGGGAGCGGGCGTGGTGGATCCCGCGCTGGCTCGACCGGCTGCTGCCCGACCTCGACGTCGAGGGCCTGCGCCTCCTGGACCACCTCGAGGCCGAGGACGCCGCGGAGCGAGCCGAGGACGAGCGCGCCGAGGCGGCCGCCGGCGGGCGCCCCGCCTGAGCGCGAGCGGCTGCCCTACCCGACGCCCGCCGGTGACCCGTACGGGTCACCGGCGGTGCGCTCGGGACGGGCGATGAGCTCCTCGAGCAGCTGGACGGCCCGCTCGACCGGCGCGGCCGAGCCACCGAGCGGACGCACCACCGCCGAGAGGTGGCGCACCGGGGCCGGCGGCGCGATCTCGACGCGGGCGACGCCCGCCGGGAGCGCCCGCGCCGCGAGCCCCGGCATGACCGAGACCCCGACACCGGCGGCGACGAACCCGATCGCCGTGTGGTGGTCCTGGGCCTGGACGCTGAACCGGGGGCGCAGGCCGACCGCCGCGCAGGCCGCGACGAGGATCCGGTGACCGACCGAGCTCGGGTGGTCGTTGCTCACCCAGGTCTCACCGCGCAGGTCGGTCAGGGCGATCCTCTCCGCGCCGGCGAGCGGGTGCTCCCGGGGGAGCACGGCGACGAACGGGTCGACGGTGAGCTCGACCCGGCGCAGCCCCGCGGGCACCGGGGCGCCCGGTGGGTCGATGACGAGGTCGAGGTCGGGCCGAGGCCCGCGCTGCTCGACCTCGTTGAGCCGCAGCTCGAGGACGAGGTCGGGGTACTCGGCCCGGAGGCGGGCCACGAGCTGGGGCATCCACGCCGAGCCGGCCGAGGCGAAGTAGCCGATCGAGAGCTGCCCCGCCCGCCCGTCCCGCAGGTCCGCCACGACCCGCTCGAGCCGGTCCCACTGGCTCATCGGCTCGTCGCTGCGGGCGTCGAGGACGAGCGCGGCCTCGGTGGGGACGATGCCCCGCCCCGACCGCTGGAAGAGGGTGAGCCCGGTCTCCCGCTGGAGGGCCGCGAGGTGCTGGCTGACGGCCGAGGAGGTCAGGCCGAGGTTGTCGGCAGCGGCCTGGACCGAGCCGCTGGCGACGACGGCGCGAAAGACGGTGAGACGGTGCGGGTCGAGCATCCACCTATCTTAAGCTCTGCTTAGCGATAGTGAAGCAAAGTCACGTTGTCCTGGATGGTTTGCGGGGTCATCATGGAGGCATGAACGCCGCAACGCTCTCCGTCCAGAAGGCGCGCGCGCTCGCTGCCAACCTGCGTGCCGCGCACGCCCCCGACCGTGGCTACGACGGCCGGGTCGACCACGACCTCGTCCGCGCGGCGCAGGAGGCACGCACTCTCGCGCAGGCCTCCGCGCCCCGCATCATCTAGCCCTCTCCGGGGCAGGACCGGCCCTCACGCCACGACGTGGCGGAGGGCCGTCGTCCGTTCCGGGGTGGCGTGCTCGAGCTCGCTGCGCTGGGCCAGGTAGAGCTCGGCGCAGGCGAGGGCGTCGGTCAGCGCCTCGTGCGCCGAGTACAGCGGCAGCCCACGACGGGCGCGAGCGGTCCACAGCCGCAGCGCCCCCGGTGCCTGCGGCGCCTCCCCGCCCCCGGGGAGCAGGCGACGCTCCAGCTCCAGGGTGTCGACGACCTCGACGGGCATCCGGGCACCCCAGAACCGTCGGCAGGCGGCGTCGAGGAAGCGCGTCTCGACCCGGGCGAAGTGGGCCAGGAGCACCCGGCCGGCGAGCGCGCCCAGCAGCTCGCCGACGACCTCCTCGAGGGGCCGCCCGGCCCCCAGCGCGTCGTCGGTGATGCCGTGGACCGTGGCGCTCTGCCCCACCTCGCCGGCGTCCCGGACGAGCAGCCGGCGGGCCCCGCCGAGGACGATGCGGTCGCCGTCGACCGGCACCCAGCCGGCCGAGAGCACCCGGTCCGAGCGGGGGTCCAGCCCCGTGGTCTCGAGGTCGAGCGCGAGAAGGGGCAGGTCCTCCAGGGGTGTCTCGCGGGACGGGGACGGCACGGCGAGGTACTCGCGCAGCGGGCCGGGGGCCGCACGCCCGGCCGCGCGCCGCCGGCGAGCCGCCACCGAGCGCCCCGGCCAGGTCACGAGACGAACTGGGTCAGGTACCGCCGCCCGAGCGCCTGCTGGGCGAACCGCACGATCGCGAAGGCCTCGCGCAGGTGGCGCTTCTCGAAGCTGGAGAGGCTGTCCGGCGCGACGAAGTTGTCGCTCACCTGCCCGGCACGCACCTGCTCGGACTGGTGGCGCAGCCGGACGTACCCGATGAACTCGAAGGCGTCGCGCAGGTCCTCGGCGAGCTCGGCGCTCAGGGCGCCACCCTCGGCCGCCGCCGCGAGCCGCGCCCGGGTGTTGACGGCCGCGGACCCGACCGCGAGCGCGTGCACCCGGGCGAGCTCGACGACCGGCAGGATGCCGCCGCGCTTGATGTCGAGGGTGTCCCGGTGCTCGCCGGCCTTCTCCAGGACGAACCCCCGGAAGAAGCCCAGCGGCGGCTCGTGGGCCCCGGCGTGCCGCGCCAGGTGGGCGAGGAAGGTCTGCGCGCCGGGGGTGGCCCGCAGCACGTGCCGCCGCAGCCGGACGAGGAGCTCCTCCTGCCCGTGGACCGCGCGCATGTCGAAGAAGATCGAGGAGTGCAGCACCGCCTCCGGCGTCGGCGCGCTCAGCCACGAGGAGAACTCCCGCTCCCACGCGGCGACCGGCTTGCGCCACCGGGGGTTGGTCGCCATCACCTCGCCCCGGCACCGCGGGTAGCCGCAGCGGACCAGCCCCTCGGTGACCCGCTCGGCGAGCGCCTCGAACCACGCCTGCCCGTCCTCGTCGAGGGCGTCGTCGACGAGCAGCGCGGTGTCCTGGTCGGAGGCCAGCGCCTGCTCCAGCCGGGCGCGTGAACCGAGCGCCACCCAGCAGTAAGGGACGGGCGGCGGGCCGAGCTCGGCCTCGGCGAGCGCGATGACGCGCCGCTCCACGGCGTCGCCGACGGCGGTGGCGACCCGCCCGATGTCGTCGGCGGAGGCGTCCTGCTCGACGAGACCCTGGACGACCCGGGGCAGCCGGGAGGCCGAGCGGGCGACCCCCTCGACGTCGGGCTGCTTGACGATGTCCCCCGCGAGGTAGACCGGGTTGGCCTCCTCGAGGCGCAGCAGGTCGGTCGTCGTGACGACCCCGGCGGCCCGTCCCTCGGCGTCGACGAGCGGGAGGTGGTGGATGTGCCGGCTCGTCATCGTCAGCAGCGCCTCGAAGGCCAGCGACTCCACCGAGGTGGTCACCGGGTCGGCCGTCATCACCTGGGCGACCGGGGCCGAGGCGTCGACCCCACCGGCGACGACGCGGGTGCGCAGGTCACGGTCGGTGAGGATGCCCGCGACCCGGCCTCGCTCCATGACGAGCACCGAGGAGACGCGCTGCTCGGCCATGACCCGCGCGGCCTCGCGGATGCTCGTCGCCGACGGCACCGACACCGGCTCGCGCGCGACGAGCTCGCGCACCGTCGTCTTGAGGATCGCCGTGCCCGACGCGGACAGCTGCAGCGCGGCGACCGCCCCCTGCATCCGGTGGCGGCGCTGGGCGTCGAAGAACGCGGCGAAGTCCGGGTGCGCGCGACACAGGGCGTGGAAGTCCTCGGCCGGCAGGAGGAGCAGCAGGCAGTCCTCGATGGCAGTGACCGCGAAGGTCGAGGGGTTGCCCTGTGTCAGGGTGATCGAGCCGAAGGAGGTGCCCGCCTCCCCCCGGTCCACGAGGGTGCCCTGGGCGTCGTGGACGTCCGCGGCCCCGGAGCGCAGGAGGACCAGGTGGTGGTTGTCCTCCCCCCGGGCGATGACCGGCGCCCCGCGCCGGACGTACCGCATCGACATCCGGGCGGGGAGGTCCTCGAGCACCGGCGCGGGCAGGCCGGCGAACGGCTCGTGCTGCGCGAGGAAGTCCCGCACCTCCGCCAGCTCCACCTCGAGCGCCATGTGCCCATGGTCCCAGCCGGGACCCAACCCCCACAACGCGTCGGTGACCTGCTGGAATGGCTGTCAGCGGGTGCCACCAGGGCGCCCCGACGGAAAGGGTGAGCAGATGAGCGACTACCCGACCGAGGGCCCGGCCGACAGCGGCGCCGGCGAGCCCGGCATCCCCGGCGAGCACGACGGCGGAGCCGACGGCGGCGCCGAAGGTCCGGCCGACAGCGGCGCCGGCGAGCCCGGCATCCCCGGCGAGCACGACGGCGGAGCCGACGGCGGAGCCGACGGCGG
>NZ_JAANCN010000008.1 GCF_011326735.1 Phycicoccus endophyticus | reverse complement strand
CGACACCACCACCGGCGAGCTCATCCGCCAGCTCACCCTCGACACCACCCGCCGATACCAGCCCCAAAACCAAGGACTCCCCGAACCCTGAGGGTTCGGGGAGTCCGCGATGTCCTGAGACATCACAGTGGTCGGGGTGACAGGATTTGAACCTGCGACCTCTTCGTCCCGAACGAAGCGCGCTACCAAGCTGCGCCACACCCCGTGGCGTGTCGTGCGGGCTCCGGGCCCGCGGCGACACCCGAGGATAGCCGACCGGCGACAGCCTCCCGAAATCGGGTCGGGGACCGGCGGCCGCGGCCCGAGGTGCGCCTCAGGCGGTGCCGTCGGGGTCGGCCGCGACGAGGGTGAGTAGGGTGGCCTCCGGGCGGCAGGCGAAGCGCACGGGGGCGTACGGGGAGGTCCCGAGGCCGGCCGAGACGTGCAGCCAGGCGGCGTCCCGCGGAGCGTGCGACGACGGTGCGCTCCGGCCGCCGTGTCCGGCACGCCCCGCGCCCTCCCACCACCGCGAGACGCCCTTGGCGCGCCCGGTGTCCAGGTCGCAGTTCGTCACGAGCGCCCCGTACCCGGGCACGGCCAGCTGGCCTCCGTGGGTGTGGCCGGCGAGGACGAGCCCGGCGCCGTCGGCGACCATGGCGTCGAGCACCCGCTGGTAGGGCGCGTGGACGAGCCCCACCGTGAGCGCGACGTCCCCGCGCGCCGGTGCGGACACCTCGGCGTACCGGTCGTACTCGACGTGGGGGTCGTCGACGCCGACGAGCTCGACGCGGTGCTCACCCATGGTGACGACCTCACGGGCGTTGTCGAGGTCTGACCAGCCGCCGGCGCGCAGGCCCGCGACGAGCTCGCCGACCGGCAGGTCGCTGCGCCGGGTCGGAGCCTGCGCGAAGGACGAGGTGAGGTAGCGGGCGGGGTTCTTCGGGACCGGGGCGAAGTAGTCGTTGGACCCGAGGACGAAGGCCCCGGGGAAGTCCATCAGCGGCTCCATCGCCCGCAGCAGGGGTGGGACCGCCTCGAGATGGGCCAGGTTGTCGCCGGAGTTGACGACGAAGTCGGGGCGCAGCTCGGCGAGCGAGCGGACCCAGTCGATCTTGCGTCGCTGCCCCGGGGTGAGGTGCAGGTCCGAGACCTGCAGGACCCGGACCGGCTCGGAGCCGGGTGGCAGGACGGGCACCGTGAAGCGACGCAGGGTGAACCAGGTGCGCTCGACGAAGGCCGCGTAGGCGACCGCGGCCGCGCCGGCCCCCACGAGTCCCCCGACGGCGCGCAGTGCGGTGCGTGCGGTGTCGTCCATCGCGCCATCCTCGCAAACGCCGGGGCCGACCGGGGAATCCCGGATGTCCGGGCGGCGGGGCGGGTGGGAGACTGGGCCCCATGAACGCGACGAGTCTCAAGGCCCGGCTGCAGGGCGACCTGCACGACGCGATGCGCGCCCGGGACAAGGTCCGCTCGGCCACCCTGCGGATGACGCTCACCTCGGTGACGACCGCCGAGGTGGCGGGGGACGAGGCCCGCGAGCTCGCCGACGACGAGGTGCTCAAGGTCATCGCCAAGGAGGCCAAGAAGCGCCGCGAGGCGGCCGCCGCGTACCACGACGCGGGCCGCGAGGAGCTGGCCGCCACCGAGGAGGCCGAGCTGGCCGTCCTCGAGGGCTACCTCCCGGCGCAGCTCGGCGAGGACGAGCTGCGCTCGCTCGTCCAGCGTGCGGTGGAGTCCACCGGTGCCAGCGGCATGGCGGACATGGGCCGGGTCATGAAGGCGGCCCAGGCCGAGGTGGCCGGGCGGGCCGAGGGCGGCCGGGTCGCGGCGGTCGTCAAGGACGTGCTCGCCGGGCGCTGAGGCTCGGCCGCAGCCCCCCGCGGCCTCCCGGGCGCGCGGCTCAGCCGCGGCCCGGGGGCTTGGTCGGCCGTTGCCTGCCGGACGGTGTCGTCGGGGTCGCGCTCGAGGTCGGCTTGCTCGTCTTCGACGGTTCGGGCGTGGTCGGCTCGGGGTCGGGCGCCGGCCCTGCGGAGATGTACAGCGTCACGGTCGAGCCCGCGAGCGCCGAGCTGGAGGGCGAGGTGCCGGCCACCGTGCCCGCGGGGGCGTCGGAGTTGATCGTCGAGCCCACCTGCCCGGCGAAGCCCGCGTCCTGCAGTATCGCGATGGCGGTGTCCGGGTCGCGGCCGTAGACGCTGGGGATCGGGTCGAGGTCGCCGCGCCGAGCCTTCTCGCTCGGTGCCGGGAAGTCCTTGGCCGGCATCCCCTCGGTGATCCGTTTCATCGTGGCCGCCCACACCGGCGCCGAGACGGTGTTGCCGAAGACCTTGGAGAAGCACCCGTAGTCGCCGAAGCACTTGCCGTTGAGCGTGTACAGGGCGCCGTTCTTGTCGGCGGCGACGACGTTGCCGGTCCACACCGCGGTGGCGACCTGGGGGGTGTACCCGACGAACCAGCCCTGGTTGTGGTTCTCGGTGGTCCCCGTCTTGCCCGCGGCGGGACGCTGGTCGACGTCCCACAGGCCCTGCGCGGTGCCGCCCGCGCGCAGCGTCCCCTTGAGCAAGTAGCTCACGGCGTCGGCGGTGTCCGCGGAGATGACCTGCTTGCACTCGGTCTTGGGGACCTTGATCTCCTCCTTCTCGGGCGTGGTGATCGAGACGATGGGGCTCGGCTCGCAGTACGTGCCGCTCGCGGCGAGGGTCGCGTAGGCGCTGGCCAGGTCGAGCGGGGTCGTCGTGCCCGAGCCCAGGGTGGCGTTGGAGATGCTCCGCAGGATCTCCTCGCCGTTGGCCATGTGGACGCCCATCTTCTTCATCGTGTCGAGGACGTCGCACGGCCCGACGTCGATGGTCAGCTGGGCCGCCCAGGTGTTGATCGACTTCGAGATGCCCTCGGCCAGCGACATCTCCCGGCCACCGATCGAGTAGTCGTTCGTGACATCCCACGGCTTGTCGGCGCCGCACGGGGCGCCGACGACCTCGGGCCCGTCGAAGGAGTAGGGGGTGGAGGATGACGCGAAGGGCACGTAGATCTGCGAGTCCATCGGCATCCCCTTCTCCAGGGCGGTGACGAGACCGAACACCTTCGCCGTCGACCCGAACTGGTAGCCGTAGGGCCCTCCGCCGTAGACCTGGTCGACGTTCCAGTTGGTCTGGGTCTTCTCGAAGTTGGACGCCTGGGCCATCGCGAGCACCTTGCCGGTGCCCGGTTCGACCACGCTCGTCGCGCCGCCGAGGTTGCTCTTGTTCCCGATCGGCACCGCCTTGACGATCTCCTGCTGCGCGGCCTTCTGCATCGCCGGGTCGAGGGTGGTGCGGATCGTCAGGCCCCCCTGGTTGATCCGCTTGAGGCGCTCCTCGGGGGTCTTGCCGAGGGCGGACAGCTGCGGCGAGTTCTGCAGGTAGGCCATGACGTAGGCGCAGAAGTAGGGCTGCGACGAGCGGTGGCACACGCCCTTGACCGGGGTCTTCTTGACCATCTTGACGACGGGCACCTTCTTGGCCGCGGCGACGTCCTTGGCCGAGGCGAGCCCGAGCTGCTCCATGCGGGTGAGGACGACGTCACGGCGGGCCCGGGCCTGCTTGGGGTTGATGACCGGGTTGTACGCCGTGGGCTGCTGGACGATGCCGGCGAGCAGGGCCGACTGGCCGAGGTTGAGCTTGCTCGCGTGGACGCCGAAGTAGTTGAGGGCGGCGGCCTCGACCCCGTAGGCCTGGTCCCCGTAGTACACGAGGTTGAGGTAGCCCTGGAGGATCTGGTCCTTGGTGTAGTTGTCCTCGACGTTGATCGCGTACTTGAGCTCCTGGAGCTTGCGCGCGTAGTTCTTCTCGACCGCGGCCTCGGCGGCCTGCTCGTCGCCGGCCCGCAGCGCCTGCTCCTGGAGGGTGATCTTGACGTACTGCTGGGTCAGCGTCGAGGCTCCCTGGACCTGGCCGCCTTGGAGGTTGGAGATCAGGGCTCGGGTGAAGCCTCGCGGGTCCAGGCCACCGTGCTCGTAGAAGCGCGCGTCCTCGATCGCGATCTGCGCGTCCTGCATGGTCTGGGAGATCTTCTTCAGCGGGACGATGATGCGGTTCTCGTCGTACGGGTTGGCGATGACGTTGTTCTTGGCGTCGACGATCTTGGACTGCTGGGCGAGCGGGGAGATGGTGAACTCGCTCGGCAGCTCGTTGAACGCCTCGACCCCGTCCTTGGCGGCCTGGCCGCCCGCGCCGATCGCCGGCACGGCGATGCCCGCCACGAGCAGCCCGGAGACCGCGCTCAGCACGACGAAGCCGAGCAGGAGCCTGAGCACGGCGGAGATGTTCTGGGCGCGTCCGTCCATGGCGGACAGGGTAACGCGGCCTCCTGCGAAGGGGTCGCCGAGCGCCACGGCGCTACCACGCGGCGTTTCCCCCTGCCGCCCGTTCCGTCCCGCTATCGGCCGTTCGGCCAGGAAAGGGGCCCTTTCGGCGGATATCTGCTCGGCGAGGTATCACCCTAGCGTGTCCGCGGGTCCTCAGTCGCGACGGACGGGATGACCCTGAGCCAGCGAGACGAGGTCGGTATGAGCATCTCCCCAGCCACGACGTCGAGCAGCGACGGCCAGTGGGTGTCGGAGTGGGCACCGCTCGGTCGCTGCGCCGGCAGCGACCCCGACGCGCTCTTCGTGCAGGGCAAGGCCCAGCGAGCCGCCAAGGTGGTCTGCAAGGGCTGCCCCGTGGTCGCCGAGTGCCTCGCCGACGCGCTGGACAACCGCACCGAGTTCGGGGTCTGGGGCGGGATGACCGAGCGCGAGCGCCGGGCGCTCCTGCGCCGCCGCCCGGACGTGCGGTCGTGGGCCGCCGTGCTGTCGGCGGCCAAGAGCGAGGGCGCCGAGGGGGCCATCGCCTGACCCTTGGTCGCTGCGACGACGGGCGGCGTGGTCGGCGCGGTCGCGGCCGTGCTGGGAGCCGTCGTGGCGCTCCGGCGAGCGCGCCGCTCAGCCGCCCGAGGCGAGTGACGCACCGACCGACCGCAGGCCGTCGAGGTCGTGGATGTCGGTCGCGCCCGCGGGGACCATCGAGAGCGGGACGCCGGGGTGGGACGCCGCGAACTGGCGCACGCGCGCCTCGTGCCGGGCCGCGACCTCGGCCAGCGCCGCGTGCAGCCGCAGCAGCGCGGGGGTCGGGCCGGGCTGAGGCGCGTCGGTGTCGGCGTCGTCGGCGCGGTCCTCCAGCTGCTCGGCCGCGGCCGCCGCGCGTGACCCGCTCAGCCCCGGCGCGGCGAGCACCTGCATCCGGTTGACGACGACCCCGGCGAGCGGCATCCCCTCGGCGGCGAGCCGGTCGACGAAGAACGTCGCCTCCCGCAGCGCGTCCCGCTCGGGAGCCGCGACGACGACGAAGGCCGTCGAGGGCTCCCCGAGGAGGGCGTAGGTGACGTCCGCCCGCTGCCGGAAGCCGCCGAACATCGTGTCGAGCGCGGCGACGAAGGTCTGCACGTCGGCGAGGAACTGGCCGCCGAGCACCTTCGAGAGGGTCGCGGCCGCGAGGTTGGCGCCGACCGAGAACACCTTGAGGTAGGCGCGGCCGCTCGCCTTCGCCGGCGCCATGAGCAGGCGCACGAACCGGCCGTCGAGGAAGGACCCGAGCCGCTTGGGCGCGTCGAGGAAGTCCAGCGCCGAGCGCGAGGGCGGGGTGTCGACGATGACGAGGTCCCACGTGCCGTCCCGGTCGGCCTGCGCGCGCAGCTGGCCGAGCTTCTCCATCGCCATGTACTCCTGGGTGCCCGCGAACGAGCTGGAGACCGACTGGTAGAAGGGGTTGTCGAGGATCTGGCGGGCCTTCTCCGGGGTCGAGTGCGCGAGCACCACCTCGTCGAAGGTGCGCTTCATGTCGAGCATCATCGCGTCGAGCGAGCCCCCCGCCGCGGCACCGACCCCCTCGACCGGTCGAGGGGTGTTGTCCAGCTCGGTCAGCCCGAGGGACTGGGCCAGCCGGCGGGCCGGGTCGATCGTCAGGACGACCACCCGGCGTCCGGCCTCGGCCGCGCGCACCCCGAGCGCCGCCGCGGTCGTCGTCTTCCCGACCCCTCCCGAGCCGCAGCACACGACGATGCCGGTGTCCGGGTCGGTGAGCAGCCGGTCCACGTCGAGCCGCTCGGCTCCGCGGCGAGCCATCAGTGCACCCCCTGCCCGAGCAGCTCGTCGGCGAGCACCGAGACCCCGCCGTCGTCGGTCCCCGCGAGCAGGGCCGGCAGGGTGACCACCGGCTGCCCGAGCGCCGCGACCTGCGTGGCCAGCGCGCGCTCGAGGGCGACCCGTTCGGCGTGCGCCCGGCCCTCGGCGAGCAGGCCGCCGACGGTCCGGGCGCCGGAACGCACGCCGACCGCGGCGAGGTCGGCGCGCACCTGCTCCTCGACCGAGTCGGGGTCGCCCTCGAGGCGGGCGAGCAGCTCGTCCGGCAGCAGCGGCTCACGCACCTGGTTGACGACCAGCGCGCCGAGGCCGAACCCGGCACCCGCGAGCTCGGCGAGGGCGTCGGCGCTCTCCTGGACGGGCATCTCCTCCAGGAGGGTGACGATGTGGACGGCGCTGCGGCGGCTGCGCAGCATCCGGGTGATCGACTCGGCCTGGCCGTGGATCGGGCCCACCCGCGCCAGGTCGGCCACCTGCTCGTTGACCCCGAGGAAGCGGGTGATCCGGCCGGTCGGTGGTGCGTCGAGGACGACGGCGTCCCAGGCGTAGCGCCCCTGCCCGCGGCGCGGACCGGTCGTGCGCCCGACCGCCTCGTAGACCTTGCCGGTGAGCAGGACGTCCCGCACCCCGGGGGCGATGGTCGTCGCGAAGTCCACCACGCCCATCCGCTCGAGGGTGCCCCCGGCCCGGCCGAGCTTGTAGAAGGTCTGCAGGTACTCCAGCAGCGCCGCCTTGGCCTCGACCGACAGGCCCCACAGCTCGCCGCCGGAGGGGTCCTGGACGAGCCGCACCTCCGCGGTGCCGAGCGGGGGCACGCCGAAGGTCTGGCTGATGCCCTGCCGGCCCTCGACCTCGACGAGCAGCACGCGCCGCCCCTGCCGGGCCAGGGCCAGCCCCAGGGCACTGGCGACGCTCGTCTTCCCGACGCCGCCCTTGCCCGTCACGACGTGCAGGCGGACGCCGTCGAGGACGCGCTCGAGGGGAGGGGCCGCCATGCCGCCAGCGTAGAGCCGCGGCGGTGGTGTCCTCAGGGCAGGGTGAGCTCCTCGACCTCGGCGAGCAGCAGCAGGTAGGCGGGATGCTCCGGGTCGACGAGGTCGAAGTGGTCGGCACCCCGGGCCGTGGCGGTACCGGCGTGCTCGTCGCCGGTGCGGGCGGCGGCGTAGGCCTGCGACACCGATGCCGGGACGACGTCGTCACGCTCCCCGGAGACGAGCGCCACCGGTGCCGAGAGGTGCTGGCGGGCGGGGTCGGCGGCCGCCCACGCCTGCGGGACCTCCTCGGGGGCGCCGCCGAGGAAGGAGCGTGCGGCGTCGTCCCCGAGGTGCAGCCGGTCGGCCTCGGCGAGGTCGGCCACGGCCCCGAGACCGACCGCGCCGAGCAGGTCCGGGACCCGGTGCTCGGAGGCCAGCCAGGTCACCAGGTGGCCGCCGGCGGAGTGGCCGACGAGGACGAGCGGGTCGGGCAGGTCGCTGTCGGCGCGGACCGCGTCCACCGTGGCCCGGAGGGCGTCGGCCGTGCCGGGCCACCCGCCGCCGGGCATCCCGGTGCGGGGGTACTCGAGGTTGGCGGTGTGGAACCCGTCGCGGGCCAGGGCCTCGGCGAGCGGGGCGAGGTGGGCGCGGTCGTAGCGTGCGCGCCAGAAGCCGCCGTGGACGAGGGCGACGGTGACCCCGCGGGCCCGGTGCGCCTCCGGCTCGTAGACGTCGTAGACGTCGGTCTGCTCCGGCCCGGTGACCTCGGTGCGGTCCGGCGCTCGGGCGGGTCGGGGCGTGACCTCGGCGTCGCTCATCACGGCCACCGTAGCCCCGCCGGGCCGCCGGTAGGGTGGCGCGCATGCAGAAGTGGGAGTACGCGACCGTGCCGCTCATCGTCCACGCGACCAAGCAGATCCTCGACCAGTGGGGCGAGGACGGCTGGGAGCTGGTCCAGGTCATCCTCATGCCGGAGGGCAACCTCGTCGCCTACCTCAAGCGGCCGAAGGGCTGACCGTGGGCGCCGTCGAGGAGCGGGTCGCCGCGCTCGGGCTGACCCTGCCCGAGACGCCCGCCCCGGTCGCCGCCTACCGGCCCGCCGTGCTCGACGGCTCTCGGGTCTACGTCTCGGGCCAGCTGCCGTTCGTCGCCGGGCGGCTGCCCGAGGTGGGCCACGTGGGCGAGCTCGTCGGGCTCGTCACGCCGCAGCGGGCCCGCGAGCTCGCGCGGCTGTGTGCCCTCAACGCCGTGGCCGCCATCGCCTCCGTCGTCGGTGAGCTCGACCGGGTGCAGCGCGTCGTCAAGGTCACCGGCTTCGTCTCCTCCGACCCCTCGTTCACCGGCCAGCCGGGCGTCGTCGACGGCGCGAGCGAGCTCCTCGGCGAGGTGTTCGGCGAGGCCGGCGTGCACGCCCGCTCGGCCGTCGGGGTGGCCGCGCTGCCGCTCGGGGCGCCCGTCGAGGTCGAGGTGATCGCCCACGTCCGCGACTGACGGGGCACCCCCCGAACTGCGGGTGGTCCGGCTCCCGCTGCGCGAGGACGCGCTGCGCGCCCGCGCCGAGGACTGGGTCGCCCGGGGGCGCCCCGCCGGGTCGGCGCCACGACCGGCCGCCACGGTCATGCTCGTCCGGGACGGCCGCGACGGGCCGCAGGTGTACGTCCAGCGCCGCGCGGCGACCATGGCGTTCGCGCCCTCGATGGTCGTCTTCCCCGGGGGCCGGGTCGACCCGGCCGACCACGCCCTCGACCTCTCGACCCCGGGGCTGGCCGACCTCGCGGCCCACCTCGGGGTGAGCGCGCAGCACGCGGCCCCGTTCGCCGCGGCGGCCGTGCGGGAGGTCGAGGAGGAGTGCGGCGTCCGGCTCGAGGTGGCGGCGCTGCGCGGACGCGGCCACTGGGTGACCCCCGCGTTCGAGCCCCGGCGCTACGACACGTGGATCCTCGCGGCCGGGATGCCGCCGGGACAGCACCCCCGCGAGACCAGCGGCGAGTCCGACGGCGGGGGCTGGGCGCGGCCGGCCGACCTGCTGGCCGGGGCCGGTTCGGGCCGGGTGCGGATGCTGCCGCCGCAGGTCTGGGCGCTCGAGGCGCTCGGCCGCTGCGCGGACGCTGCCACGTTCCTCGCCGAGCGGCCCCGCATCGTGCCGGTCCTCCCGGAGCCGGAGCGCCGGCAGGACGGCGGCCTCGTCCTGCGGGCCGAGCTGCCGTGAGCGCGCGACCGGTGTCCGCCGAGCCCGGGCGGGCGCGATGAGCACCGCCGCGCCGCCGCCGTCCGTGGCCGACCCGTGGGCCGGGGGAGCCGTCGGGGAGCGGGCCCACTGCGTCCTCGCGCCGAACCCCGGGCCGATGACGCTCGACGGCACGAACACCTGGGTGCTCCTGGAGCCGGGGTCGAGCGAGGCCGTCGTCGTCGACCCCGGGCCGCACGGCGAGGAGCACCTGCGGGCCGTGCTCGACCTCGTCGCCGGTCGGGGGGCCCGGGTCGCCCTGACCCTGCTCACCCACGGGCACCACGACCACGCCGAGGCCGCCCCGCGCTTCGCCGAGCTCTCGGGAGCGCCCACGCGGGCGCTGGGCGCCGGCCACGACGACCTCGGGGACGGAGACGTCGTGCGGGTGGGCGGGCTCGAGCTGCGGGTCGTCGCCACCCCGGGGCACACCGCCGACTCGCTCTCCTTCGCCCTCCCCGCCGAGCACGCCCTCCTCACCGGGGACACCGTCCTCGGGCGGGGGACGACCGTCGTCGCCCACCCGGACGGCGAGCTCGCCGCCTACCTGGACTCGCTCGAGCGGATCGCCGCGCTCACCGGCGACGGGGAGGTCACCCGCATCCTCCCCGGCCACGGACCGCTCGTCCCCGACGCGGCGGCGATGGTCGCGTTCTACCGGGTACACCGCGCCGAGCGGCTCGAGCAGGTGCGCCAGGCGCTCGCCGACGGTGCGGCCGGCGAGGACGACCCCGTGGAGGGGGTCCTGCGGCGCGTCTACGCCGAGGTCCCGAGGTCGGTGTGGCCCGCCGCCCGGCTGTCCGTGCGGGCCCAGCTGGAGTACCTCCGAGCGCCTCGGGGGTGACCTGCCGCGGTCCGGCGCTCAGCGGGCGCGGCGGCGCAGGCGCTCGACGTCGACGAGGAGGACGGCCCGGGCCTCGAGGCGCAGCCAGCCGCGGGAGGCGAAGTCCGCGAGCGCCTTGTTCACCGTCTCCCGGGAGGCGCCGACGAGCTGGGCCAGCTCCTCCTGGGTGAGGTCGTGGGCGACCATCACCCCCTCCTCGACGGGGCGCCCGAAGCGCTTGGCGAGGTCGAGCAGCGCCTTGGCCACCCGGCCCGGCACGTCGGTGAAGACGAGGTCGGCGAGCACGTCGTTGGTGCGGCGCAGCCGGCGGGCGAGCGCGGCGAGGAGGGTCAGGGCGACGCCGGGGCGCTCGCGCAGGTACTCCTTGAGCTGCTCGTGGCCCATCGACAGCAGCTGGGTCTCGGCGACGGCGGTCGCGGTGGCGGTGCGCGGACCGGGGTCGAAGAGCGAGAGCTCGCCGAACATCTCACCGGGCCCGAGGATGGCCAGGAGGTTCTCGCGGCCGTCGCTGCTGGAGCGCCCCAGCTTGATCTTGCCCTCGCCGATGACGTACAGCCGGTCGCCCTGGTCGCCCTCGTGGAAGAGGACGTCGCCGCGCTCGAGGCGGGAGGAGCTCATCGTCGCGATGAGCCCCTCGGCGGCCTGGTCGTCGAGGGGTGAGAAGAGCGGCGCTTTCCGCACGACGTCGTGATCCACGTCCCACAGTGTGCCAGAACGGCGTCGCTGCCTCCGGGTGGCGCGTGGCCGCCCCGCCCGCTGTCGGGGGTCGGCCGTAGGCTGGCGTCGTGCCCGCCCGCCCCACCCCCGCCGTACGCCGCGCGGCGACCGGGGACGAGACCCCCGTCGCGCGCACCCGTCGCGCCCGGCGCATCTACCACGCACTGCGCGAGCGGTACCCGTACGCCCACTGCGAGCTCGACTTCGACTCCCCGCTGCAGCTCCTCGTCGCCACGGTGCTGTCGGCCCAGACCACCGACGTCATGGTCAACACGGTGACGCCGACGCTCTTCTCGCGCTGGCCCACGGCAGAAGCGCTCGCGTCGGCCGACCGGGCCGAGATGGAGGCGGTGCTCAAGCCCACGGGGTTCTTCCGGGCCAAGACCAACTCGGTCATCACGCTCGCCCAGGCCCTCGTGGAGCGCTACGGCGGCCAGGTGCCGGGCCGGATGGAGGACCTCGTCACCCTGCCGGGCGTCGGGCGCAAGACGGCCAACGTCGTCCTCGGCAACGCCTTCGGCGTCCCCGGCATCACCGTCGACACCCACGTCGGCCGGCTCGTCCGGCGCTGGGGGTGGACCCAGGAGACCGACCCGGTCAAGGTCGAGGCCGCCGTCGCAGCGCTCATCCCGCGCCGGGAGTGGACGATGCTCAGCCACGTCGTGATCTTCCACGGCCGGCGCACCTGCTTCGCCCGGCGGCCGGCCTGCGGTGCCTGCCCGGTCACCCGCTGGTGCCCCGCGTACGGGGAGGGCGAGACCGACCCCGAGGCCGCGCGCCGGCTGCTGAAGTTCGAGCTCGCCCCGGGGGCGGTGCTCCCCGACCCGCCTCCCGGCCCGCTCCCCGGCGAGGCCTGACGAGGAGCGTTCCCGCCGGCCGGCGCGGCCACCCGTCGGTGGCGCGTGCCTACGATGACCGGCATGACCCCGGCCCCGGACTGGCTGACCCGGCTGGCCGCTCGCCCGGACGTCGGTGAGCACCCCTGGTTCGCCGCGCACCCCGTCCCTGCGGGTGGGGCGCGCCGCTCGGCCGTGCTCGTCCTCTTCGGCCCGGGCACCGGAGCCGGCCCGGACGTCGTGCTCACCGAGCGCTCCCGTGGGCTGCGCTCCCACCCCGGCCAGGTCTCCTTCCCGGGGGGCCGGCTCGACCCCGGGGACGACGGACCGGTGGACGCCGCGCTGCGGGAGGCGCACGAGGAGGTCGGGCTCGACCGCTCGCAGGTCGAGGTGCTCGCCGAGCTGCCGACCCTGCACCTCGCCCCGAGCGAGAGCGCCGTCACGCCCGTCCTCGCCTGGTGGGAGCGTCCGGGGCGGGTCGGCGTCGTCGACCGCGCGGAGGTGGCCCGGGTGGACCGGGTGCCGCTGGCCGAGCTCGTCGCGGCCGAGCGCCGCTTCACGACGGTCTTCGGGCCCTACCGGGGGCCCGGCTTCGAGGTCGGGGACCTGTTCGTGTGGGGGTTCACCGCGATGCTCCTCGACGCCCTCCTCGACCTCGCCGGCCTGGCCGGCCCCTGGGACGTCTCGCTCGAGCGGGGCCTGCCCGAGCGGGTCCGCTCGCCGTGGATGCGGGGCCTGGACCCGAGCGCGGAGACGCCGTGAGCGCGGCAGGGGTCCTCGACGTCGTCCTCCTGCTCCTCCTCGCCGGCACGACGTGGCGGGGCTGGCGCCAGGGGCTGGTCACCGCAGCCCTCGGTCTCGTCGGGCTGCTCGCGGGTGGGTACCTCGCGGCCCGGTACGCCCCTGCCCAGCTCGAGCGTCACCTCGGCGACCTCGGGAGCTCCTCGGGCGTCCTCGTGGTCGTCGGCGTGGTGCTGCTCGCGGCGGTCCTCGGGCAGTCGGTCATGCTCCTGGTCGCCCGGCGCGTGCGGGCGGCCCTCCAGGACGTCGGCGTCGGCGCCCTGGACCACCTCCTCGGGGCGCTCGCCGTGCTCGCGGCTGCGGTGCTCGTGCTGTGGGTGCTGGCGGGCGCGGTGCGCGTGGGCGGCCCGCCCACCCTGCGCTCGGCGGTCGCGGGCTCGCGCGTCGTCGGTGTCGTCGACGACGTCGTGCCGCCCTCGGCGGGCCGGCTCGTCACCGACCTCACCCGGGCACTCGACCGCGAGGGCTTCCCCCGTGTCTTCGAGGGGCTCGGTCCCGAGCCGATCTCCGCGGTCCCCGCGCCGGACGCCGACCTCGTCCGTGACCGGTCCGTCGTCCGCGCGATGCGCTCGGTCCTCCACGTCCGGGCCGAGGCCCCCCGGTGCGGGCAGACCCAGGTGGGCAGCGCATGGGTCGTCTCCGCGGGGCTCGCCGTCACCAACGCCCACGTCGTCGCCGGGGCCGACGGCGTGCGGGTCAGCGTCGACGGCGTCGGCCCAGAGCTGGCCGCCCGGGTCGTGCGCTTCGACCCGGACCGGGACGTCGCGGTGCTCGCCGTCCCCGGCCTCGGCGCCCCGGCGCTACGGGCCGGCGAGGAGCTGGCCCGGGGCGAGGACGCCGTCCTGGCCGGCTTCCCCGGCGACCAGGGCCTGTGGGTCGGCGCGGCGCGGGTGCGTGAGGTGCTCCAGGCCCGCGGCGCCGACATCTACGGCAGCGAGGGCACGACGCGGGAGGTCTACTCGCTGCGGGCCACCGTGCGCCGGGGCGCCTCCGGCGGTCCCGTCCTCGACACCGACGGCCGGGTCGTGGGAATGGTCTTCGCGACCTCGCTCGACGACCCGCAGACCGGGTACGCGATGACGCTGGACGAGGTCTCCCCGGTCGTCCGCGGCGCCGACGTCCGGGACGAGCCGGTCTCGAGCGGGGCCTGCCGCGTCGGCTGAGCCGCCGGCGTCAGCCCTGCTCGCGCTTGAGGACCGCCACCGTCTCCTTGCCCTGCGCGATGGCGCGCTCGGGCGCCGGCCGGGCGTGCTGGAGGGCGTTGCGGCCGAGCAGCCCGAGCACGCCGGCCCCGAGGAGCAGGAGCACCGTGACGACGAGGTAGCCGGCCCACACCGGCAGCCAGATGGCGACCACCCGGGCGAGGGTGTGCAGGAGGAACACGAGCGCGAACAGCCCGACGACGGCGGCGCCCGCGAGCAGCCCGGCCCCCTTGCCGATCGTCTTGGCGCCCTCGGTGACCTCGGCCTTGGCCAGCGCGATCTCGCCGCGGACGATGCCCTGCAGGTCGTGCGTCGCGTCGGCGACGAGCTGTCCGATGGTGCGCTCGCTGCTCTCGGGTGCCATCCGTGCTGCCCTCACTGTCGTCGTCCCACGTCGGGGCGGTTCTTCCCCGACCTTACCCAGTGGACGCCTCGCCGGGGCCGGCCCGCTCCTCGTGACGCTCTGCGCGCCCCTCCTCGTCGGCGTCGCGGGCCTCGCGCTCCTCGATCCGGCGGTACACCGCGTTGCGCCGCCGCAGGATGGCCGCGGCGATGAGTGCGGAGACGAGCGACCCCAGGAGGATGCCGAGCTTGACGTGCTCCTCCCGGTCGCTGCCGACGCCGAACGCCAGCTCCCCGACGAGCAGGGAGACGGTGAACCCGACCCCGGTGAGCACCGAGAGGCCCGCGACATCGGACCACGTGAGGTCGTCGTGCAGCTCGGCGTTGGTGAAGCGGGCCATGACCCAGGTGGACCCGAGGACGCCGACGAGCTTGCCGACGACGAGCCCGAGGACGACCCCGACGGCGACCGGGTCGGTGACGGCCTCGGCGAGCCCGCCTCCGGCGATGGCGACCCCGGACCCGAAGAACGCGAACACGGGCACCGCGACCCCCGCGGACAGCGGGCGCATCCGGTGCTCGAAGCGGTGCGCGACGTCGGTGTCGCGCGACATCGTGCTCAGGGACGGCACCTGCCGCCGCGGCTTGACGGGCACGACGAGTCCGAGCAGGACCCCGGCGACCGTGGCGTGCACGCCGGAGGCATGGACGAAACCCCAGGTCAGGGCGGCCAGCGGCACGAGCAGCCACCACTGGCCGAGCCGGCGCTGGACGAGGAAGGCGAAGGCGGCGAGCGGCAGCACGGCGAGCAGCAGGGGCAGGACGTGCAGCTCGGAGGTGTAGAAGACCGCGATGATCGTGATGGCGATGAGATCGTCGACCACGGCGAGGGTGAGCAGGAAGGAGCGCAGCGCCGACGGCAGGTGCGAGCCGATGACGGCGAGCACCGCGAGAGCGAAGGCGATGTCGGTCGCGGTGGGGATCGCCCAGCCCCGCAGCGCCTCGCCGTCGCCTCCCATCGCGGAGACGACCGCGAAGAAGACGAGGGCCGGCGTGATGACGCCGCAGACGGCCGCGACGACGGGGACGGCGGCCTTGGCGGGGTTGCGCAGCTCGCCGACGATGAACTCGCGCTTGAGCTCCAGCCCGGCCACGAAGAAGAAGATCGCGAGCAGGCCGTCGGCCGCCCAGTGTCCCAACGACAGCCGCAGGTGGCCCCACTCGACCCCGACCTCGGTGTCGCGCAGTGCCGTGTAGGCGTCCGCGGCAGGACTGTTGACGAGCGCGATGGCCAGGACCGCTGCGAAGAGCAGGATCGCCCCGCCGATGGTCTCGGTGCGCAGGGCGTCGGCCACGAGCTGGGCCTCGGCCCACGAGGGCCGGTTGAAGACCCGACGGCGCTCGGGGGACCGGGGCGTGGGAAGGGGAGGGCTCATCACGGCTCCTGTCGTGGTGGGCGGGAGCGAACCGGTGTCGGGGCTCGCGTGGGCGACTGCCGACCAGACTTCCCGGCGCTCCGCCTCCCAGTGTAGTGGCCGCCCCGCCGGCCCGGTCCGGGCCCACCGCATGCGGACGGGGCGCCACCCGGCCGTGCCGGTGACGCCCCGTCTGCCGCGCCGGGGTCAGTCCGAGGAGCCGCCGGACATGCCCTCCTTGATCAGGCTCATCACCGAGGAGTCGGCGAGCGTCGTCACGTCGCCGACCTCGCGGTTCTCCGCGACGTCGCGCAGCAGGCGGCGCATGATCTTGCCCGAGCGGGTCTTGGGCAGCTCGGGGACGACCATGACCTGGCGGGGCTTGGCGATCGGCCCGATCTCCTGGCTCACGTGGTTGCGCAGCTCCTGGACGAGCTCGCCGCCCTCGCCCGGCTCGTCGGCCTCCTCGACGGCGTCGGCGCGCAGGATGACGAAGGCGCAGACCGCCTGGCCGGTCGTGTCGTCGCTCGCGCCGACGACCGCCGCCTCGGCGACCTTCGGGTGGGACACGAGGGCGGACTCGATCTCGGCGGTCGAGAGCCGGTGGCCCGAGACGTTCATGACGTCGTCGACCCGCCCGAGGAGCCAGATGTTGCCCTTGTCGTCGTACTTGGCGCCGTCGCCGGCGAAGTAGTACTTCTCGCCGAACCGGCTCCAGTAGGTCTCCCGGTAGCGCTCCGGGTCGCCCCAGATGCCGCGCAGCATCGAGGGCCAGGGCTTGGTGAGCACGAGGTAGCCGACCTTCTCCGGCTCGGTGAAGGGGTTGCCGTCGTCGTCGAGGATCTCGGCCGAGATGCCCGGGATCGGGTGCTGGGCCGAGCCCGGCTCGAGGGTCGTGACCCCCGGCAGCGGGCTGATCATGATCGCCCCGGTCTCGGTCTGCCACCAGGTGTCGACGATCGGGGCGGTGTCGTGGCCGACGTGCTTGCGGTACCAGAGCCAGGCCTCGGGGTTGATCGGCTCCCCGACGCTGCCGAGGACGCGGATCGAGGACATGTCGAACTTCGCGGGGATCTCGGCGCCCCACTTCATGAACGTGCGGATCGCCGTCGGGGCGGTGTAGAGGATGGAGACCTTGTACTTCTCGACGATCTCCCACCACCGGCCCTGGTGCGGGGTGTCCGGGGTGCCCTCGTAGAGCACCTGGGTGGCCCCGTTGGCCAGCGGCCCGTAGACGATGTAGCTGTGGCCGGTGACCCAGCCGACGTCGGCGGTGCACCAGTACACGTCGGTCTCCGGGTGCACGTCGTGGACGACCGCGTTCGTGTAGGCCGCCTGGGTGAGGTAGCCCCCGGTCGTGTGGAAGATGCCCTTCGGCTTCCCCGTGGTGCCCGAGGTGTAGAGGATGAACAGCGGGTGCTCGCTGTCCATCGGCTGCGCCTCGTGGGTGTCGGGCTGGCCGTCGACGAGGTCGTGCCACCACACGTCGCGGTCGTCGTCCCACTCCACCTCGGAGTCGGTGCGCTTGACGACGAGCACCTTCTCGACCGGGGAGGCGTCGTCGCCGTGGTGGATGGCGGCGTCGACGGCGGCCTTGAGCGGCGCGGCCTTGCCCCGGCGCCACTGCCCGTCCGTCGTCACGACGACCTTGGCCTCGGCGTCGGCGATGCGGGTGTGCAGCGCCTCGGCCGAGAAGCCGCCGAAGATCACCGAGTGCGGGGCGCCGATGCGGGCGCAGGCGAGCATCGTGAAGACGGTCTCGGGGATCATCGGCATGTACACGGCGACACGGTCACCCGTCGCGACCCCGAGCGACTCCAGGGCGTTGGCCGCCTTCGAGACCTCCGCCAGCAGGTCGGCGTAGGTGATGGTCCGGGTGTCGCCGCCCTCGCCCTCGAAGTGGATCGCGACGCGGTCGCCGTTGCCGGCCTCGACGTGCCGGTCGACGCAGTTGTACGCGACGTTGAGCTCGCCCCCGACGAACCACTTGGCGAAGGGCGCGCCGCTCCAGTCGAGCGTCTGCTCGAAGTCCGTCGACCAGCTGATGCGCTCGCGCGCCTGCCGGGCCCAGAACCCCTCGTGGTCGGCCTCGGCCTCGTCGTACATCGCGGCGGTGCCGTTGGCCTGGGCGGTGAACGCGGCGTCCGGGCTCAGGTCCATCTCGTGCAGGTGGCTCGACAGGCTGTCGTCGGTCACGGCGGGCTCCTCCTCGTCGTTGAGTCTTCTTCCACCCAACCCAACCCGACGACGGGCCCGGAGGCAACCGTCGGCCGCGGGGCGGGCGGCCCAGCGGCGCGCAGGTGCGCCGAGCGGCGCGGTGCCGGGACTCGCGGGCTGGACACACTGCCCGGTCCGTGGCGGGGTGGGCTCCCGCGGGTGTGCACTCGTTGACCAGGTGCCCGCCCACCGGTTCCCCTCGCCGCGCCGGCGTGCTTCGGTGGTGCCTCGCCCCCCGGGGCCCCACCACTCACGAGGAGGTGAGCGCGGTGTTCGAGGAGGGACAGCTCTACTCGGCCGTGACGACCCAGGACGACGGCACCGTGACGGTGCACCTGGCGGACAACCACCCCGGCCTGCACGACGAGGCCTACCTGGCCCGCCGCGGCGAGATCGCCGCGGCGGCGCTCGCGCACGAGCCGGGCGGACCGGTGCCGGTCGTCCAGTACACCGACGACGAGCACGGCATCTGGCGGACGGTGTGTGCCGAGCTCGCGCCCAAGCACGAGCGGTACGCCCATCCGGAGTTCCTGCGCGGCAAGGAGGCTCTCGGGCTGCCCGCCGAACGCGTCCCCCAGCTGTCCGAGGTCACGGCGCTCCTGGCGCCGCTCACCGGGTGGTCGTACACGTGCGCCCCGGGCCTGGTCCCGCTGCGGGACTTCTACGGCCGGCTCGGCCGGCGGGTGTTCAGCTCGACGCAGTACCTGCGCCACGGCAGCCAGCCCCTGTACACGCCCGAGCCGGACATCATCCACGAGGTCGTCGGGCACGGGAACCAGCTGGCGAGCCCCCGGTTCGCGGCGGTCACCGAGGCCGCGGGGGCCGCCACGGCACGCCTGGAGACCGACGAGGCGGTCAAGTTCGTCGCCGACGTCTTCTGGTTCTCCATGGAGTTCGGCGTCATGGCCGACGGCCCGGACCTGAAGGCGTACGGCGCGGGCATCCTCTCGAGCTACGGCGAGATGGACGAGTTCGGCTCGATGGAGATCCGGCCGCTGGACCTGGTCGACATGGGCACGCTCAACTACGACATCACCGCCTACCAGCCGGTGCTCTTCCGGGCCGCGAGCGTCGACGAGCTCGAGGACGTCGTCGGGAGCTTCTTCGCGACGGTCGACGACGACCTCGCCGCCCGGCTGCGAGCACAGGCCCCGGCGTCGGTCTGAGCGGCCACGCACGACGGCGCCGGGTCGGTCGGACCGACCCGGCGCCGCGGGGTGCTCAGTGCTCGACCGGCTGGGCCACCCCGTGCCCGGTCAGCGAGCGCACCTCCATCTCGGCGTACTTCGCCGCGTTGTGCTCCCTGCTCGTCACCGACCCCAGCCAGCCGAGGAAGAACGCCAGCGGGATGGAGACCAGCCCGGGGTTGTCCAGCGGGAACCAGTGGAAGTCCACGCTCGGGGGCAGCATGGCCAGGTTGGCGCCCGTGGTCGCGTCGACCTTCCCGGAGACCACCGGGCTGAAGACGATCAGGCCGATCGCCGAGACGAGCCCGCCGTAGATGGAGAACAGCGCCCCGCGGGTGTTGAACCCCTTCCAGAACAGCGAGTAGAGGATCGTCGGCAGGTTCGCCGAGGCGGCCACGGCGAACGCGAGCGCCACGAGGAAGGCGATGTTCTGGCTCTTGGCGTACATCCCGCCGACGATCGCGACCACGCCGATGACGACGGCGGCGATCCGGGCCACGCGCACCTCCTGGTCGCCGGTCGTGCGCCCGTGCCGGAAGACCTCCTTGTAGAGGTCGTGCGCGAAGGTCGCCGAGGTGGTGATCGTCAGGCCGGCCACCACCGCGAGGATCGTCGCGAACGCGACCCCGGAGATGATGCCGAGCAGCACCGACCCGCCGAGCTCGTAGGCGAGCAGCGGCGCCGCGGCGTTGGCCTTGCCCGGTGCGGCCGCGATCGTGTCGGGGCCGACGAGGGCCGCCGCGCCGTACCCGACGACGAGGGTGAGCAGGTAGAAGCCGCCGATGAGCCAGATGGCCCACTCGACCGAGCGGCGGGCCTGCTTGCTCGTCGGGACGGTGTAGAAGCGCTGCAGCACGTGCGGCAACCCCGCGGTCCCGAGGACCAGGGCCATCGACAGCGAGATGAAGTCGATCTTCGTCGTCGTGCTCTGGCCGTACTTCAGGCCCGGCTCGAGCAGCTTCTCCCCGGCGGTGGTGGAGCTGTCCACCGCGGACTGGAACAGGCTGGAGAGGTTGAACCCGTACTTGCCGAGCACCCAGACGGTCATGACGAAGGTCCCGGCGATGAGCAGGATGGCCTTGATGATCTGCACCCACGTCGTGCCCTTCATCCCGCCGATGAGCACGTAGGCGATCATGATGACGCCGACGATGGCGATGACGAGGTTCTGGGCCGCCTCGCCGCTGACACCGAGCAGCAGCGACACGAGGCCGCCGGCGCCGGCCATCTGGGCGAGCAGGTAGAAGAACGAGACGCAGATGACCGAGATCGCCGTGGCGACCCGGACCGGGCGCTGGCGCAGCCGGTAGGAGAGGACGTCGGCCATCGTGAACCGGCCGGTGTTGCGCAGCAGCTCGGCGACGAGCAGTAGGGCGACGAGCCAGGCGACGAGGAAGCCGATCGAGTAGAGGAAGCCGTCGTAGCCCTGGAGCGCGATGGCTCCCGCGATCCCGAGGAAGGACGCCGCCGAGAGGTAGTCCCCGGCGATGGCGATGCCGTTCTGGCGCCCGTCGAAGGCGCCGGCGGCGGTGTAGTACTGCTCGGCGGTCTTCCGCCCCGACGCCACCCGGATGACGATGACGAGGGTGAAGAGGACGAAGGCGGCGAAGATGCCGATGTTCAGCGCGGGGGTGCCGACGCTCGTGGCGTCGGCGAGGGGCAGGCTGGTCATGGTCAGTGCTCCCTCACGCCGTCGAGGCGGGCGCCCAGGGCGTCCGCGGCCGGGTCGAGCTGACGGGTCGCCCAGCGCGAGTACAGCAGGGTGATGGCGAACGTCGTGACGAACTGACCGAGGCCGAAGAGCAGGCCGACGGTGATGGTGCCGCCGACCCGCTGGCCCATGAAGCCGGGCGCGAAGATCGAGAGCAGGACGTAGAGGAAGTACCAGGCGAGGAAGAACGCGGTCATCGGGAAGACGAACCCCCGGAACCTGCGGCGCAGCTCCTGGAACTCCGGTGTGGACTGCAGCGCGAGGTAGGGGTCCTCGGCCGACGTGCGAGCGTCGTTGCTCACGGTCACCTCCGGTGTCGATGCCTCGGGCGGACGCCCGGGTCGCGACCCAGGGTGCGCCACCTCCACGCGGGAGGGGAGTGCCTCCGCCCACCCCCGCGCCCGACGGCTGCTTGCCGCGCCGGACGGGTGCGCGCCCGGCGAGCGGGCCCACGGGCGCGCGCCGAACGGGCCCGATGGTGCGCCCAGCGGCGACGCGGGCATGATGGTCGGCGTGCGTGCGCTGAGGAAGGTCTCCGCGGGTCCCGGTCTCGAGCTGGTCGACATCCCGGAGCCGGTGTGCGGACCGAAGGACGTCAAGGTGCGAGTCGCCCGGGCCGGCCTGTGCGGCACCGACCTCCACCTCGAGGGGTGGGACGACTGGGCCGCGTCGACGGTCCGGGTGCCGATGACCGTGGGGCACGAGTTCTTCGGTGAGGTGGTGCAGGTCGGCTCCGACGTCGACCACGTCACGGTCGGCGACCTGGTCTCGGGGGAGGGGCACATCGTCTGCGGCACCTGCCGCAACTGCCGGGCCGGCCGGCGCCACCTGTGCATCCACACCGTCGGCGTCGGGGTGAACCGCGACGGCGCCTTCGCCGACCACGTCGTCATCCCGGCGACCAACGCGTGGGTCCAGCCCACGGACCTCGACCCGGACCTCGGGGCCCTCTTCGACCCGCTCGGCAACGCGGTGCACACGGCGCTGCAGTGGCCGGTGGCGGGCGAGGACGTCGTCGTCACCGGGGCCGGTCCGATCGGGGTCATGGCGACCGCGGTGGCCCGGCACGCGGGGGCCCGGCGCATCGCCGTCACCGACCTGTCCGCCCGGCGCCTGGAGCTGGCCCTGGCGGCCGGCGCGGACCACGTGGTCGACGTCTCCCTGGGTGAGACCCTCCGGGAGGCCCAGGAGGCACTGGGCATGCTCGAGGGGTTCGACATCGGGCTGGAGATGTCCGGCGCGCCCGGGGCGGTCGAGGACCTGCTGGCGAACATGAACCACGGCGGCCGGGTGGCGATGCTCGGGCTGCCCCAGGACCGCTACGCCATCGACTGGGGGCGGGTCATCACGCACATGATCACCCTGCGCGGCATCTACGGCCGCGAGATGTTCGAGACGTGGTACCTCATGGGCTCGATGCTCGCCTCGTCGGCGCGGCTGCGCTCGGCGGTGTCGTCGGTGGTCACCGGCCGCTACCCGGCCCACGAGTGGCAGGCGGCGTTCGCCGAGGCCCGGGCCGGGCAGGGCGGCAAGGTCGTCCTCGACTGGACCTGACGGGCGCGGCGGCTCTCGACCGGAGCCGGGGGAGGATGCCTCGAGCCCCCACCCCTCGTCCTCCGGCGCCGGGTCTGCGAGAGTGCTGGTGACGCCGGCCCGGCGGTGCGGTGACATCCCGTGGAGAGGTCCGGCAGAGCGGACGGAGGAGCCCAGGTGTACGGAGCGGTCAAGGACGAGCTCGCGGCGACGCTGCGGGAGATCGAGGACGCGGGGCTCACCAAGCGCGAGCGGGAGCTGACGAGCCCCCAGGCCGCGCACGTCTCGACGACGGGTGGGGAGTCGCTCAACTTCTGCGCGAACAACTACCTCGGCCTGGCCGACGACCCCCGGGTCGTCGCCGCCGCCCGCGAGGCGCTCGACACCTGGGGCTTCGGGATGGCCTCGGTGCGTTTCATCTGCGGCACCCAGACCCAGCACACGCTGCTCGAGGAGCGGCTCTCGGCCTTCCTCGGCACCGAGGCGACGATCCTGTACTCCTCGTGCTTCGACGCCAACGGCGGGGTTTTCGAGGTGCTCTTCGGCGCCGAGGACGCCATCGTCAGCGACGAGCTCAACCACGCCTCGCTCATCGACGGCATCCGGCTGTCGAAGGCGGCGCGCTACCGCTACCGCAACGCCGACACCGACGACCTGCGACGCCGGCTGGAGGCGGCACGGGAGGCCGGTGCCCGGCGGCTGTGCGTCGTCACCGACGGGGTGTTCTCCATGGACGGGTCGTACGCCCCGCTCGAGCGGATCTGCGACCTCGCCGACGAGTACGAGGCGATGGTCCTCGTCGACGACAGCCACGCCGTCGGGTTCGTCGGCGACGGCGGCCGGGGCACCCCGGAGCTGTTCGGCGTCATGGACCGGGTCGACATCCTCACCGGCACGCTCGGCAAGGCCCTCGGCGGCGCCTCGGGCGGCTACGTCTCCAGCCACCGCGAGGTGGTCGACCTGCTCCGCCAGCGCTCGCGTCCGTACCTGTTCTCGAACTCCGTCGCGCCCGGCGTCGTCGCGGGGTCGCTGGCCGCGCTCGACCTGGTCTCCTCGTCCGCCGAGTCACGGGAAGCTCTGCGCCGCAACGCATCCCTGTTCCGCGACCTGATGGACGACGCCGGCTTCGAGCTGCTGCCGGGCAGCCACCCCATCGTCCCGGTGATGTTCCCCGGGGAGGACGGCGCGCGCCGGGCCACGCAGATCGCCGACCACATGCTCGGGCACGGCGTCTACGTCATCGCGTTCAGCTACCCGGTGGTGCCGACGGGCCGGGCTCGCATCCGCGTGCAGCTGTCGGCGGCGCACTCCGAGGCAGACGTGCGGCGCTGCGTCGAGGCGTTCGTGGCCGGGCGCGACGCCGTCGACTGACGCTCCGATCGCCCCCGGATCCCCTCTACCTCCAACGTATAGCGCACAGGGGGCCTTGCGGCAAGGCCCCCCGTGCGCGGGACGATCACCGCTGCAGTGCCGGCACCCGGCCGGCCGAGAGGCACCGGAGCACACCCGTGACCCCCGCGACGACCAGCGCGTTCGACCTGCCCGACCACCTCGCCGCCAAGCGCGACCCGGCCCTCGTCGCCGACGACGAGCGCTTCTTCCACCACCTCGCCGAGGCACTCGAGGAGCGCGTCGCCACCACCGCCGAGCGCCTCGACGCCGCCCGACGCGCCCCGGCCGGCGAGGGCAGCGAGGCCGTCGAGCGCGACCTGGAGACCCACCGCCTCGCCGCCCGCCTCCGCCTCCTCCAGCGCTTCGGCCTCGACCTCTGCCTCGGGCGGATGGTGACGACCGGCGGCGACGTCGTCCGGGTGGGGCGCCTCGGGCTGGCCGACGCCGACGGCGACCCGCTGCTCGTCGACTGGCGCGCCCCCGCGGCCGAGCCCTTCTTCGCCGCGACGCACGCGCACCCACTCGGGCTCGCCAGCCGGCGCCGCTACCGGTGGGCCTTCGGTCGGGTCACCGACTACTGGGACGAGGTCTTCGACCCGGGGTCCCTCGCCGGGCACGCCGCCCTCGACGACCAGTCGGCCTTCGTCGCGAGCCTCGGGGCGGCTCGGGACGGCCGGATGCCCGACGTGCTCGCGACCATCCAGGCCGACCAGGACGCGGTGGTGCGGGCCGGCTCCCGCGGGGTCCTCGTCGTCGACGGCGGCCCGGGCACCGGGAAGACGGTCGCGGCGCTGCACCGGGCCGCGTACCTGCTGCACGCCGAGCCCCACCTCGGCCAGGGCCGCGGTGGCGTCCTCGTCGTCGGCCCCCACCACCCGTACCTCGAGTACGTCGCCGACGTCCTGCCGAGCCTCGGCGAGGAGGGCGTCGCCACGTGCACCATTCGCGACCTCGTCGCCGAGGGCCGTTCCGCCGCACCCGAACCGGACCCCGCGGTGGCACGGCTCAAGGCGTCGGCCCGGATGCTCGACGCGGTCGAGCCCGCGGTGGCGCTCTACGAGGAGCCACCCACCTCCGCGGTAGAGGTGGTGACGCCGTGGGGCGAGGTGCGGCTGGCGCCCAGCGCCTGGGAGGAGGCCTTCGCGGCCGTCGAGCCCGGGACGCCGCACAACGAGGCCCGGGACACGGTGTGGGAGGCGCTCGTCGACCTCGTCGCCGACGCCGTGCGCGTCCAGGTGGGCGACGACACCGACTGGCGCGAGGGGTCGGACGACTTCGACGCATACGCCCTCGACGTGGAGGGCTCGAGGCCTGCGCTCGCCCGCGCGCTCGCCGCCGACCGCGGCCTCGTGCGCGCCGTCGAGCGAGCCTGGCCGCTGCTCGAGGCGACCGACCTGCTCGGAGACCTCTGGAGCGTCCCGGCCTACCTGCGTCGCTGTGCGCCCTGGCTGACGCCGCAGCAGGTGGCCGCTCTGCAGCGCGCGGACCCCGCGGCCTGGACGGTCGAGGACCTCCCGCTGCTCGACGCCCTGCGCCGGCGCCTCGGCGACCCCGACGACGCGGAACGCCGCCGCCGCCGCGCCGCTGCGCAGGCCCGCGAACGTGCCCGGATGGACGACGTCGTCACCGACCTGCTCGCGAGCGACGACTCCGACCTCCAGGTCATGTCCATGCTGCGCGGTCAGGACCTGCGCTCCGCGCTCGTCGACCGCTCCGCGGGTCCGCCGGTCGACCGCGACCGGCTCGGCGGCCCCTTCGGGCACGTCGTCGTCGACGAGGCCCAGGAGCTGACCGACGCCGAGTGGCGGATGCTCCTGCAGCGGTGCCCGTCCGGGAGCCTCACCGTCGTCGGAGACCGGGCGCAGGCGCGGCACGGGTTCGCCGAGCCGTGGGGCGAGCGGCTCGCCCGGGTCGGCCTGCGGGACGTGCGGGTCTCGACGCTCACGGTCAACTACCGCACCCCCGAGGAGGTGATGGCCGAGGCGGCCCCGGTCATCCGGGCGGTCCTGCCGGATGCGAACGTGCCGACGTCGGTGCGCCGCAGCGGCATTCCCGTGCACCACGGCGGGGTCGACGAGCTGGACGACCTCGTCGGGCGCTGGGCGGCCGACCATCCGCAGGGGGTCGCCTGCGTCGTCGGCGCCCCGGGGCTCTCCGACCGCCCTCGCGTGCGGTCCCTCACCCCGGTGCTCACCAAGGGGCTCGAGTTCGACCTCGTGGTCCTCGTCGACCCGGAGACCTTCGGCGAGGGGGTCGAGGGCGCGGTCGACCACTACGTCGCGATGACCCGGGCGACCCAGCAGCTCGTCGTGCTGACGAGCGGGGGCTGACCGCGCCGCGCATCCGCTCAGTCGTGGGTTCGGCTGCGGGCCAACCGGACCCGCTCGGGTGTGTGCAGGCGCACGAGGACGCGGGTGGTCGACGCCGGCACGCGACCGGGCGTGGCGAGGGAGACGACGACGGCGGTGGCGAAGGCGAGGGGCACCGCCCACAGCCCCGGGTCGGCGAGCAGCGCACCGGGCCAGCCGGTGAACCGGTCGGTGGCCATCGTCGTGCCGAGTGCGGCGACCGTCGCGCCCCCGCCGACGACGAGGCCTGCCAGGGCCCCCGCCGTGGACAGCCGTCGCCACCAGACGCCGAGCATGATCAGTGGGGCGAAGGTCGCCGCGGCCACCGCGAAGGCGAGCCCAACGGTCGTCGCGGCGCCGAGCGGCTCGGAGGCCCTGCTCACGACGTACGGCACGACGACCGCGGCGACCGCAGCGAACCGGAAGCCCCGCACCCCGGGCGCGTCGCCGCCGGTCAGCCGGGCCAGCCGGGGCCGGAGCACCTCCTGGTCGAGGACGCCGGTGACGGACATCGTCAGTCCGGAGGCGGTGGAGAGGAAGGCGGCGAAGGCGCCTCCTGCGAGCATCGCCGTGAGGACGTCGCCCCCGAGACCGCCGACGAGCTCCCCGGGCAGCCGGAGGACCACCGAGTCCGAGCGCACGCCCTCCGGCAGGACGGGGAAGGCCAGCCGGCCGAGGGCGGCGTACACCGGGGGGAGGAGGTAGAAGGTGCCGAGGAGCGCGACGACGGTGACCGTCGTGCGCCGGGCGCCGACCCCGTCCGGGTTGGTGTAGTACCGGACGAGCACGTGCGGCAGCCCCATCGTCCCCAGGGAGAGCGCGAGCACGGTCGAGGTGGTCCGGTAGACCGGGTGGTCGTCGGGTGCGGTCGGGGCGAGCGGGATGCTCCAGCCGTCCGGGACCGTCGGCGAGGGGTGGCCGTCGCGGAACCACAGCGCGAGCAGGACGAACGCCGGGACGGCGAGGGCGGTGAGCTTGACCCAGTACTGCACCGCCTGGACGAAGGTGATCGAGCGCATCCCTCCCGCCCCGACCGCGGCGGCGATGACGACCATGACGACGAGCCCCCCGACCCAGGAGGGTGCGCCCGACACGAGGGTCAGCGTGAGGCTGGCCCCCTGGAACTGGGGCACGAGGTAGAGCCACCCGATGGCGACGACGAGGATCGAGGAGACCCTCCGGACCGGAAGGGAGCCGAGCCGTGCCTCGGCGAAGTCGGGGAGGGTGTACGCGCCGGAGCGGCGCATCGGGGCGGCGACCATGACGAGCAGCACGAGGTAGCCGAGGGTGTAGCCGACCGGGACCCACAGCATGTCGACCCCGACCCCGTAGACCAGCCCCGCGACGCCGAGGAAGCTCGCCGCCGAGAGGTACTCGCCCCCGATGGCCGAGGCGTTCAGCCGCGGGGAGACGGTGCGGCCGGCGACGTAGAAGTCGCTCGTGCGCCGGGACAGCCGCAGCCCGAGGCCGCCGACGACGAGGGTCGTCAGGCACACGAGGGCCACGGCGGCCAGGGAGAGCGGGTGGCTCACGGGTCCTCGACGACGTCGGCGAAGTCGGCCTCGATCCGCTCGCTCGCCCGCGCGTACCAGCGGGCGAGCACCCACGCGACGGGGTAGACCACCACGCCGAGCACGAGCCAGGCGAACGGCAGGCCGGCGACGGTGGTGCTCCGGGTCGCCGGGACGAGGAGCAGGAGCACCGGGAGGGCGGCCAGCCCGACGAGGGTGAGGGCGAGCACGGCGAGCGACAGGCGCAGCTGGGCACGCATCAGGCCCTCGAGGTAGACGTCACCGAGCGCCGTCTGCTCGTCGATGTCGCGGGCGGCGGCCCGGACCCGCAGCGGGCTGGCGCCCCGGCGGGAGCTCGTGACCCGGACGCGCTCGCGCGGGGGCGGGAGGTCACTCATGCCGGTCAGCCGGCGGGTGGCCGGCGGTCGCCGATCGGCCGCCGCAGCAGGGTGTCGCGCAGCTCCTTGGTGTGCCGGCGGCTCACCTGGAGCTCGGCCTGGCCGACGAGGACGGTGCAGTGCCCGTGGTCCATCCGCACCTCCCGGACGTGGGGGAGGGCGACGAGGGTGCTGCGGTGGATGCGCACGAACCCGAACTCGCCCCACCGCTCCTCGAGCACGCTCAGCGGCACCCGGACCAGGTGGCTGCCGGTGTCGGTGTGCAGCCGGGCGTAGTCACCGTGCGCCTGGGCGTAGCGGATCTGGCTGCGGGCGATGAACCGGGTGACCCCGCCGAGCTCGACGGGGATCGTCTCGTCCTCGCTCACCGGCGGCGCGGTGGCCTCGGTGGGGGGCTCGCTGCCGGCCCGCTCGCGCTGCTCGACGACCCGCCGGACCGCCTCGGCGATCCGCTCGTCCCGCACCGGCTTCATGACGTAGTCCGTGACGTCCAGGGCGAAGGCGTCGACGGCGTGCCGCTCGTGGGCCGTGACGAAGACGACCTGCGGGCGCACCGCGAAGCGCGAGATGACCCGGGCGAGCGCCATGCCGTCCAGGCCGGGCATCGAGATGTCGCTGAAGACGACGTCGACGTCGCGCGCGTCGAGCACCTGGAGGGCCTCGGTGCCGCTCGAGGCGGTGACCACTTCGGCGACCCGGGGGTCCCCGCCGAGCAGGTACCCGAGCTCGGACAGGGCAGGCAGCTCGTCGTCGACGACGAGTACCACCAGTCCCGGGTCCGAGGACATGCCGGGCAGCCTACGACCCGGGTCGGCCCTGTGCGTGCACTCCGGGTGCGAACTTCGGCACACGGAAGGTGACCCGGGTCCCGGCACCGGGTGCCGTCTCGACGACGAGACCGAACTCGTCGCCGTAGACCTGCCGCAGCCGGGAGTCGACGTTGCCCAGGCCCACCGAGCCGGTGGTCCGCGCGCCGTCGAGGATCGCCCGGACCCGTTCGGGGTCGGTGCCCACCCCGTCGTCCTCGACGGCGATCTCCGCCTCGGCGCCGAGGTCGGTCGCGGTGATCGTCACGTGCCCGATGCCCTCCTTCGCCGCGAGGCCGTGCCGGACGGCGTTCTCGACGAGGGGCTGCACGGCGAGGTAGGGCAGGGTCACCGGGAGCACCTCCGGGGCGACGAGCAGGGAGACCCGCAGCCGGTCGCCGAAGCGGGCCTGCTCGAGGACGAGGTAGCGCTCGACGTTGCGCAGCTCCTCGGCGAGCGTGGTGAACTCCCCTCCGGTCCGCAGCGCGTAGCGGGTGAAGTCGGCGAAGTCGAGCAGCAGCTCACGCGCGCGGTCGGGTTCGGTGCGCACGAACGAGGCGATCGCGGCGAGGCTGTTGTAGATGAAGTGCGGGCTGATCTGTGCCCGTAGCGCCCGCAGCTCGGCCTCGACCACCTGTCCGCGGGTTCGGGCGAGCTCGGCGAGGGCGAGCTGGCTGGAGACCCACGCCGCGACCTCCTCGGTCGCCCGGGTCAGGCCGGGGGAGGAGTAGGAGGTCCAGGCGGTCAGGGAGCCGACGACGAGGTCGTCGGAGACGAGCGGGGCGGAGACCGCCATCCGGATCGGGCAGTCGGGGTCGGCGCAGGCGACGTCGTCGGGGCCGTGGGCGACCGTACGACCCGTCTCGAGGGTGCGCTCGCCGAGCGCCAGGGCGTCGGCGCGGTGGTGGTCACCGGCCCCGGTCCAGGACAGCACGCTACCCGGCGTGGCGAGCGAGACCGCGTGCGCCCCGAGGATGGACAGCAGGTGGCGACCCGCACGCTCGGCCGTCTCGGTCGTCAGCCCGTCGGCGAGGTGACGCGAGGCGAGGGAGGCGGTGTGCAGCGTCGCGTAGGTCGCGCGGTCGGTCTCCGAGATGAACCCGCGGCGGCGGCTGCGACGCATCAGTGCGACCCCGAGCCAGAGCAGCAGCATCGTCACCGCGACGAGGGCCGCCGTCGGCCAGTGGATGCTGCCCGCCATGGCCGACACCCTAGGCTTCTCGGGCACCTGCGGGGCCGCTCCCCGGGACCCCGTCGCCGCTCCGGTCGCGCGAGAGGACCTCCGCCGGCCGCTTGGGGCCGCTGCCTGACGCCCCTCGGAGGGGTCAGGAGACGGAGGTGGTCTCCGCGGGGGTCGGCCGTGCCGGACCGTGCGCCACGAAGTCGCGCGAGCGGATCAGGGCGAGGGCGAGCAGGCCGCCGACGACGGCGACCGCACCGGAGACGAGGAAGAGCTGGTCGAGGGCGTGCGCCACCGTGTGGTGGCTGCGGAGCGAGCTGCCGTAGAGCGTGCCGTACGCCGCGATGCCGACGGCGATCCCGACCTGACGGAAGGTGCTGTTCACGCCGGACGCCATCCCGGACCTGTGGACCGGGACGACGCCGACTGCCGTCGACGCGAGCGGCGGGTTCACCAGCCCACTGCCGAGCCCGGCCACCAGGAAGCCCGGTACCAGCGCCGTCCACGTGGTGTGCTCGCCGATGCGGGTCATCAGCAGCAGCCCGGCGCCGACGAGGAGGAGCCCGGGGCCGACGAGCAGTCGGACCGGCACGTGGCTGGAGATCCGGCCGGCGACGGTGGCCGCGACCATCGAGGTCGCAAAGATCGGGAGCAGCCGCAGGCCTGCCTGGAGGGCCGAGTAGCCGAGGTCGTTCTGCAGGTAGACGGTCAGGTAGAGCACCATCGCGAAGAGCGAGCCGTTCATCGCGAAGGCCGCGGCAGAGCCGCCGACGAAGGTCGGTGTCCGGAGCAGGCCGAGGTCGAACATCGGGTGGCTGTGCCGTGCCTCGACCGCGACGAAGGCCGCGAGCGCGACCACCGCGACGGCGAAGCAGACCCAGACACGGCCCTCCGACCAGCCGTCCTGGCCGGCACGGATCAGCCCGTAGACGAGGGTGAACAGGCCGATGGTGAGGGTGGCGAAGCCACCCCAGTCCGGACGCGAGGGGTGCGGCGAGCGGGACTCCTGCACCCTGGCCACGGCCAGCGCGATGGCGACGATGCCGATCGGCAGGTTGACCCAGAAGACGCCCCGCCAGCTGATGCCGCTGGTGATCAGGCCGCCGAGCAGCGGTCCCAGGGCCGTCGAGACGCCGGTGACCGCGCCCCAGCTGCCGAAGGCGACGCCACGCTCCCGACCGTGGAAGGTGGTCGCCAGGAGGGCCAGCGACGTCGAGAAGAGGATCGAGCCGCCGACGCCCTGCGCGGCCCGCGACCAGATCAACATCGCGGGGCTCTGGGCGGCCGCGCACAACGCCGAGCCGAGGGTGAACACGACCATCCCGACGAGGAAGAGACGGCGTCGGCCGAAGCGGTCGGCGAGCACGCCGGAGGTCAGCAGCAGTGCCGCGAGCGAGAGTGCGTAGGCGTCGGTCACCCACTGGACCTCGCCGAAGTCGGTCTTCAGGCTGGTCTGGATGTCGGGAAGCGCGACGACGACGATCGTCACGTCGAGCAGGAGCATGAACGTGGCCGCGCAGACGACGGCCAGGGTCCACCATTTGCGGTTCATGGGCAGGTTCCTTCGAGAGAGCGGATGTCCGACGACGTACCTTCGCAACCGGCGAGGACCGGGACCCGGCCGGATCGACCGCGCTGTAGATTTCCGTCGATGACACAGCAGTCCCTCGCGAGATCCGCCACCGTCGACGCGGTCGATCGACGGATCATTCGGGGTCTCCAGCTCCGGCCGCGGGTCGGCTTCGTCCGGCTGGGCGAGGTCCTCGGCCTCTCCGAGCAGGCAACCGCGCGCCGCTACCGGCGGCTCGTGCGCAGCGGCGTGCTGCGCATCTTCGGCGTGGTCAACCCCAAGGTCGTGGGCGAGGCGGCGTGGCATGTCCGGGTGCGCTGCCGGCCGGACGCCGCCGAGTCCCTGGCGAACGCGCTGGCGCGCCGCGACGACATCGTCTGGGTCGGGATCGGCGCGGCCGGCGCGGAGGTGCTCTTCGTCGTCCGCTCGCTGACCGCCGAACGCCGCGAGGCGCTGCTCACCCGCACCCTGCCGCGGACCTCGCACGTGCTGGACATCTCCGCGGCCGTCGTCCTGCACTACTTCACCGGCCTGCGCGCCGACGACTGGGGCGGTCTCGCCGACCACCTCACCGCGGAGGAGGACGCGGCGTTGCGCATGCCGCCCGGCCCCCGCACCGACCCGCGGGGGATCGAGCTGCTCCCGACCGACGTGGCGATCCTCGATGCGCTGCAGCGCGACGGGCGGGCGACGTACGCAGACCTCGGCGCCGCCGCCGGGATCAGCCCCGGCCGCGTGGCGCGTCGGCTCGGCACGCTGATCGAGCGCCGCGCCGTCACCATCGATGCCGACATCGCAGCCGCGGCGATCGGCTTCCCGGTGCACGCCTACCTCTTCCTCCGGGTGAGCCCGAGCCGGCTGCAGGAAGTGGGGGAGTCGCTCGCGGAGCGGCCCGAGGTCGGGATGGCCGCGGCGATCTCCGGCACCCACAACCTGCTGGCCACCCTCTCCTGTCGATCCCTCTTCGACGTCTACACGTTCACCACCGAGCAGATCGGCCGCCTCGACGGCGTGCGCGATCTCGAGGTCGGCATCGGCGGACGCGTCGTCAAGCAGTCCGGCGGCCTGCTCGACGACGGCCGGCTGGTCCTCCCCGCCGACTGAGCCCAGGCTCGGCGCCCCCGATACGATCCAAGCGCTGCCCACCCCGGCGGCGTCCCCCCCGAAGGAGCCGGCGTGTCCGAGCCGACGAGTGCCCACCTCACCCCCGAGTCGCGGGCGGAGAAGGGGGCAGCGACGGGCGCCACCTCCCGGCAGCTGAGCGGCAGCGTCGCGGCGGTCGCCCGGCTCGCCGAGCTGCCCGGGGTGCCCGACCAGCTCGAGGCCGCCCGGGAGGCGTGCACCCGGCTGCGCTGGCACGAGGGCCTGCGCCGACGCATCCCCGAGGCCGCCGCCGAGTCGCGCGTGCGGGGCGCGGTCGCGAGCGCCGAGCTCGAAGGGGCGCGGATGCCGCTCGCCGCGGTGCGCGAGGTGCTCACCGGGTCGGCCACCTGGTCCCCCGCGCCCGACCCGGTGGAGCGGGTGGTCAGGGGCGTGCTCGGCGCGACGCTCGAGACCGAGCACGTCGAGGGGCTCGTCCTGCGTTCGCCCCTGCAGGCGCTGGCCCGGCTGCACACGGTGGCGTCGGCCGGCGCGGTGCCCGACTCCGCACTCGGCCGCCCCCGGCTGCCCGGGGAGGACTGCGAGGAGCTGCCCGACCTCGGCCCGGCCCCCTCGGCGGCGGTCGCCGCCGAGCGGCTGCGCGGCGTGGTCGAGGTGCTGGTCGCGACCCCGGGCCTGCCGGTCCTCCTCGTGGCCGCCGTCGTCCACGCCGAGCTGGTGACGGTGCGCCCGTTCGTGCGCGGCAACGCGGTCGTCGCGCGCGCCCTGGACCGGGCCGTCACCCGCGCCGGAGGCCTCGACCCCACGGGCGTGGCCGTGACCGAGGCCGGCCACGGCGCCGAGGGGGCCGCGGCCTACGTCGGGGCCCTGGCCGCCTACGGCCGCGGCGACGCAGCGGGGGTGGGGCTCTGGCTCGGGCACTGCGCCGCCGCCGTCCGCGCGGCCGCGGCCGAGGGCGAGGCGGTCGCCGCCGCCGTCCGCGCGGGGCGACTCGACCCGCCGCGGTGACCCGCGCGCCGGTTGCCGCCCCGGAGGCGCAGGAGTACAACTGGCGGTGAGGGCGACCTCGGCCGTCCTCACCGCCAGACCTACCGCGAGGCGACGGGTACCCACGCGCGGGCAGTCCACTGATGGACCGATCGCGAGGGGCTCGACCCCTCCCGACGACGGCACGGAGCACGCCTGGTCGCCCGGAGCACGCGGCAGGACGACGCCCCCGCCGGCGCGCGGGGGCGCCGTCACGTGGAGAGCCGACGTGTCCCGCCGGTCGGCCCTCGGCTGCGGAATCCCTCGTCCTGTGCGCGATCTCAGAACGATTCCGGAACGGTGGCCTGCGGACTTGCGTCCGAGGCCGTCCATGGGACACGATTGACCTACTCGCTCCCCTTCGGGGTAGAGCGACCGGCGAACCGGCTTCTCCCCCCCGGAGCTCGGCTCGCCGACGGCCCCGGTTGTCCCCCCGACCGGGGCCGTCCCATGTCCTCCCCCGGGTATGCGGTGAATCCACCCCGGGGTATGCCGGTCCCGCGTCGTCCACAGCCGGCGCGGGCGGTCTCCTCCGTCCACAGATCCGGCGACGGAGCTGTCCAACGGCGCCACGGCGCGCGAGCGTCGACCCATGACTCCCCGCGCACACATCGTGCTCACCGGGGCCTCCGGCGGCCTCGGGGTGAGCACCCTCGCCCTCGCCGTGGGTCGTCGGCTGGCCGTGGCGGGCACGCCGTGCACCGTCGTCGACCTCGCGACCACGGCCGGCGGGCTCGACGTCACGGCGGGCATCGAGCACCTTCCCGGTCGCCGGTGGTCCGCGCTCGCCGAGGTCCGTGGTCCGGTCCCGCCGGGGCCGCTGCTGCGCGCCCTGCCCCACGAGGACGGGTGCCGGGTGCTCTCCGCGGGTGGTCTAGGCCCGCGGTCGGTGCCCGCGGTGGCCGTTCGCGACACCCTCGCCTCGGTGCTCGCGGGGCCGGAGGCCGTGGTCGTCGACCTGCCCCCCTCCTCGCCGCACCTCGCAGGGGCCCTCGCCGGTGAGCCGCTCCTGGTCGTCCTCGCCGGTCTGCGTACCCGGCAGCTCGCGGACGTCGACGCTCTCGTGGAGCGGCTGATCGAGGCCGCACCGGAGGAGGGAGGCCACCCCGACCTGCGGCTCGTCACCCGGGGGCCACGGCCGAGCGCGGGCGTCCTCGACGACGTCCTCGCCGCGCTCGGCATCGCGCACCTGGACCATCTCGTCGACGACGCCCACGTCCCCCGGGAGGCCGAGCGGGGCCTGTGGCCGGGAACCACCCGCTCCGCGCTGCGCCGGTGTGCCGACGCCGTCGTCGCGGCGGGGGCTCCCGACGTTCTCGGGCAGGCGTCGTGACCGGTGCGCAGACCCCCGGTGTCGAACGGTCGATCCGGGCCGGGGTCGGGCCCACCCCCGCCGTCATCGGGAGGATCACCCACGAGCAGGTCCCCGTGCTCGGGCGTGACGGTCGCGAGCTCGCCGAGCAGGCCATGGCCTCCCGGCTCGTCGGGCTCGGGCCGCTTGCCCCCCTCGTCGAGGACGCGCGGGTCACCGACGTCCTCGTCAACGGCGACGGGGCGGTCTGGCTCGACCGCGGTGCCGGGGTCGAGCGGGCAGGGCTCCGCCTCGGTGCGGAGGAGCTGCGCCCACTCGCGGTCCGGCTCGCCGGGCTCGCCGGGCGGCGGCTCGACGACGCCCAGCCCTGGGTCGACGGCCTGCTCCCCGGCGGCGTCCGGCTGCACGCGGTGCTCCCGCCGCTCGCCGAGGACGGCCCCCACCTCAGCCTGCGGGTCGCGCGCCGTCGGCTCGCCGGCGTCGACGACCTCGTCGCCACCGGTGCGGTGAGCCCGCGGACGGCCGAGGTCCTGCGCGGTCTCGTCCACACCCGGCGCAGCATCCTCGTCACCGGCGGCACCGGCTCGGGCAAGACGACCGTCCTCGGGGCGCTGCTCGCCGAGTGCCCCGCGGGCGAACGCGTCGTCGTCGTCGAGGACGTCCGCGAGCTCGACCCGGCCCACCCCCACGTCGTGCGGCTCCAGGGGCGGGCCGCCAACGTCGAGGGGGTCGGTGAGGTGCCGCTGACGGTCCTCGTGCGCCAGGCACTCCGGATGCGCCCGGACCGGCTCGTCGTCGGCGAGGTCCGCGGGCCCGAGGTGCGCGATCTGCTCGCCGCGCTGAACACCGGGCACGAGGGCGGGGCGGGCACCCTGCACGCCAACGGGCCCGAGGAGGTGCCCGCTCGCCTCGAGGCGCTCTGCGTGCTGGCCGGGATGCCCCGCGAGGCCGTGCACGCCCAGCTGCGCGGCGCGCTGCACGCCGTCGTCCACGTCGTGCGAGACGGCGAGCGGCGGCGGGTGGACCGGGTCGGGGTGCCCCGGGCCGGGCCCGACGGGATCGTCGAGGTACCCGTCGGCCTCCAGGACACCGACGACGGTCCGCGCCCCGGGCCGGCCTGGGCGGCTCTCGGCGAGCTCGTGCCGGACGGGGCGCTCCGGTGAGCGTGCTCGCGGCGGTGCTCGTCGCCCTGGCGGTGCTGCTCGCGGTCGGGGTCCCGGCCGCGCCGGCACGGTCTGCGCCTCGGCGCCCACCCTGGTCGGCCCGGGTCGCCCGCCGGGTGCGCGGTGGGCGGGGCCGGCCGGGTGCGGGGTGGGTGGCCGACCTCGCCGAGGTCACGGCGGTCGGCCTGCGGGCGGGCCTGGACCTCCCGGCGGCGGTCGAGGTCGCGGCCAGGGCCCCCGCGGTGCAGGAGCAGGCGCCCTGGATGCTCGCCGCGCTGCACGAGGCGCACACCACCGGCGCCGGGCCGGCCGACGTCGTGGTCGGCACGGCCGGTCCCGAGGCGGCGCCCCCGGACCGGGCCGCGCTCGCCGTCGTGGGCCGGGCCTGGCGGCTCTCGCAGCTGACCGGGTCGGAGGCCTCCCGCACCACGGCGGCGGCCGCGGCGGCGCTGCGGGCCCGCGCCGCCGCCCAGGAGCGGACCGACTCCGCGCTCTCCGGGCCACGGGCCTCGATGCGCCTACTCACGGCCCTGCCGTTCGGGGGGCCCGTCGTCGGCGCTCTGCTCGGGCTGTCGCCGGTGCAGCTGTACGGGTCCGCGGCCGCCCGCGCCGCCGCGTGCTGCGGTCTGGTCCTCACCGCGCTCGGCTGGGCGTGGGCCCGGCGGATGGTCGGCGGGGCGGCCCGGCCCGGGCGGACCTCCGGGAGCGGGTGATGCTCTGCGCCCTCCTCGTCGTGGCCGCCGTGCTCGTCCTTCCCCGTCCCGTCCGCCGGCTCCCCGGGCGACCGCGGTCGGTGGCCCCGCCGGCCGAAGCGGCCACCCTCGAGGACGCCGCGGTCGCCCTCGTGCTGCTCGCGGCGGCTCTCCGGGGCGGTGGCGGCACCCTCGAGTGCCTCGAGGCGGTCTCCACCGTCGACCCGACGCCCGCCGGGCGCGAGCTCGGTGTCGTCGCGGCTGCCCAGCGCTGGGGCGAGGGGCACGAGCGGGCGTGGTCGCGGGTGGGGCCGGGCTGGGCTCCCGCCGCGGCCGCGTGGCACGCCGCGACCGCTGCCGGCGCGGGTCCCGCGGGTCTGCTCGACGCGGCCGCCGAGCGGATCCGGGTCGCGGAGTCGCGTCGTGTCGAGTCCGCCGTCCAGCGCGCCGGGGTGCTGCTCGTGCTGCCGCTCGGGCTCTGCTTCCTGCCGGGGTTCGTCGCCACCACCGTGGTCCCGGTCGTCCTCCTCCTGCTCGGGAGCCTCGGGTGAGCGTCCACAGGCCGGCGCCGGGGCCTGGGCCGTCCACAGATCGGCCCGGCCCCGTCGCCGGGCGGCCCCGCCCGCGCCAGCGTGGTCCCGAGGGGGCGCAGCGCGCGCCCCACGACACGAAGGAGGAGCCATGAGGGCACGTCTGATGGCGCGGGTGCACGCCACCACGCGGCGGCTGACGCGGGCCGGCGAGGCCGGGATGACCACCGCCGAGTACGCGGTGGGCACCGTGGCGGCGGTCGCGTTCGCGGCGCTGCTGCTCGTCGTCGTCAAGTCCGGGCCGGTCAAGAGCGCGCTGACGAGCATCATCGTCGGTGCGCTCGGCACGTGAGGCGGCCCGGCCGGCGCGAGCAGGGGATGGCCACGGCCGAGCTGGCCGTGGCCATCCCCGCCCTGCTCCTCGTCCTTGCGGTGGCCCTCTCCGCGGTCCGGGTCGGTATCGACCGGGTGCGCTGCGTGGACGCGGCCGCGGCCGGCGCCCGGCTGCTCGCCCGCGGCGAGCCCGCCGCCACGGTGCGCAACCGGGTGGCGGCGCTCGCCCCGTCCGGCGCCGAGGTCACCCTCGAGGTCCGCGAGGAGCAGGTGCTCGTGCGGGTCCGTGGCTCGGCGCCCGAGCCGCTCGCGGTGCTCGGGGCCCCTCTCACCCCGCAGGGGGAGGCCGTCGCCCGTCGGGAGGGATCACCGTGAGAGCGGTCCGTCGGCGGCCGTCGCGGTCCGAGCGCGGGAGCGCCACCGTGCTCGTCAGCGGCGGTATCGGGGTGCTCGTGGCGGTGCTCGTGGGTGCCCTCGTGCTGACGTCGGTGGTCGCCGACGTCCACCGGGCACGAGCCGCGGCCGACCTGGCCGCGCTCGCCGCCGCCGGTCCGCTCCCGGCCGGGGGCGCGGCCGACTGCCGCGCCGCGGAGTCGGTGGCCCGCGCCAACGGCGGGCGGCTCAGCAGCTGCACGGCGCTTCCCGACGGCAGCGTCCTCACCGAGCTACGGGTCGAGCGGCGCCCCACGCTGTGGTGGCCGGGGCTGCCACGCGCTGTTCTGGCCCGAGCGCGTGCCGGCCCGGCGTCGCTCCGCTCAGCGGGGAGCCTCGGGCGCGGGGCCCTCCTCCTCGGTCCGGGCCTCGGCCACCTCGGCCCGACGGCGCGCCGTCTCGGTCGCGACGTGCTGCTCGGCCACCCGCTGCTCGGCCTCCTGCCGCAGCCGGGCGGTCTCCTCCTCGTGTCGGCGGCGCTCGGCCTCGAGGGCACGCTCGCGCGCCTCGACCTCCTCCTTCATCCGCTGCTCCTGGGCGAGCCGCTCCTCCTCGGCCGCCTTGCGCGCCTCCCGGGCCTCGACGCGCCGCCGGTGGCCGCGCTTGAGCCCGGTCCGCAGGACCACCCAGCCGAGCCAGAAGATCGAGATGACGACCATGCCGCTCACGAGGAAGACCACCGGAGGCAGCTCGATGGTGCCCCCGAGCACGTGGACCGGCACCGGGTCGTCGAGGCGCACCGAGCCCGCGACGAGGAGGGCGCCCAGCCCCAGGCCGAGCAGGACGAGGACGACGCCGAGGAGGACCATGGCGGGCACGCTACTCCGCTGACCAGCCCGGATGCCCGTCGAACGCGGACCGTGCCCGCTCGGGGTCAGCCGGCGCCGGCGACGGCCAGGTCGAGGACGGCCACGGCGCCGGCCTTGTCGAGCGGGTCGTTGCCGTTGCCGCACTTGGGCGACTGCACGCACGCCGGGCAGCCGTCGGCGCACGGGCAGGCGAGCACGGCGTCCCGGGTGGCTCGCACCCACGCCTGGAACCTCTCGCTCGCCCGCTCCGCGAAGCCGGCACCCCCCGGGTAGCCGTCGAAGACCATGACCGTGGGCAGCCCGGTGTCCGGGTGCCGGGCCGTCGAGACGCCGCCGACGTCCCAGCGGTCCGAGGTGGCGACGAGCGGCAGCATCCCGATGGCCGCGTGCTCGGCGCCGTGCAGCGCGCCGGGGACGGCCGCCTCCTCGACGCCCGCCGCGGTGAGCACCTCGGGCTCGACCGTCCACCAGACGGCCTTGGTCGTCAGGGTCCGCTCCGGCAGGTCCAGGGCATGCCGCCCGACGACCTCGCCCCCCGGCAGACGGCGGGTGAACCCGGTGACCCGGCTCGTGACGCGCACCGTGCCGAAGGAGGTCACCACCCGGGCCCGCTGCGCGGAGCGCTCGGTGGCGAGAATGTCGAACCGGCTCACCGACTCCGCCTGCGTCGACCACCCCGGGTCGCCCCGGACGACGTGGGCCACCCGGGCCTCGAGGTCGAGCTCGGTCACCACCCACGCCTCGCCCTGGTGGACGTGCACCGCCCCGGTGTGCACCTGGCTGTGCGCCGCGGCCTCGTCGACCGTGCCCACGACCCGCCCGGTGCGGCGCTCGACGACGGCCACCACCTCACTGGCCCCGCGCAGCGAGATGTGTGCGGCGGGCCGGTCCTGCCGCGCCCAGAACCACCCGGCCGGGCGCCGCCGGAGGATGCCGCTCTCGACGAGCACGTCGAGCAGCCGGCGCGACCCCTCGCCGAAGAGGCCCAGGTCGTCCTCCACGAGCGGCAGCTCCGCCGCCGCGGCGGCCAGGTGCGGCGCGAGGACTTGCGGATTCTCCGGGTCGAGGACCGTGCTCTCGACCGGTGCCCCGAACAGCGCCTCGGGATGGCGCACGAGGTAGCCGTCCAGCGGGTCGTCGGCGGCGACGAGGACGGCGAGCGACTCGCCACCGGAGCGGCCGGCCCGCCCCGCCTGCTGCCACAGGCTGGCCCGCCGCCCCGGCCAGCCGGCCATGACGACGGCGTCCAGCCCGCTGACGTCCACCCCGAGCTCGAGCGCGTTCGTCGCCGCGAGGCCGCGCAGGGAGCCCGCGCGCAGCCCCGCCTCGAGCTCGCGCCGGTCCTGGGGGAGATAGCCACCGCGGTAGGCGGCGACCGACTCCACGGCCTGCGGGTGCTCGGCGGCGAGCCGGCGCCGGGCGCCGCTGGCGAGCGCCTCCGCGCCGGCGCGGCTGCGGGCGAACGCGACCGTCTGCACCCCGTGGCCGACGAGGTCGGCCATCAGGGCGGCCGCCTCCGTCGTCGCGGAGCGTCGGGCGCCCTCCTCGTCGGCCGCGGGCTCCCACAGCGCGAAGGTCATCGCCCCTCGTGGCGAGCCGTCGTCGGTGACCGCCCGCACGGGCAGCCCGGTGAGCCGGGCGGCGTGCTCCGCGGGGTCGCTCACCGTGGCCGAGGCGAGCACGAAGGTCGGCGAGGCGCCGTACCGGGCGGCCACCCGGCGCAGCCGCCGCAGCACCGCGGCGACGTGCGAGCCGAACACCCCGCGGTAGACGTGGCACTCGTCGACGACGACGTACCGCAGACCGCGCAGGAAGCGCGACCACCGCTCGTGCCCGGGCAGCAGCGAGTGGTGGAGCAGGTCGGGGTTGGTCAGGACGAGGTTGGCGTGCTCGCGGACCCAGCGACGCTCCTCCGGTGGGGTGTCCCCGTCGTAGGTCGCGGCCCGCACCCCGGGGACGGCGAGCCGGTCCACCCGGGCGAGCTGGTCGGCCGCGAGCGCCTTCGTCGGCGAGAGGTAGAGCGCGCTCGGGCCGCTCAGCCCGGACGCGGGCCGCTCGGCCAGGCTCGCGAGGACCGGCACGAGGTAGCCGAGGGACTTGCCCGAGGCGGTGCCGGTCGAGAGGACGACGTGGGTACCGGCGCTCGCGAGGTCGATGGCCTCGCGCTGGTGGGACCACGGCCGCTCGACCCCGGCCCCGAGCAGTGCCGCCAGCACCGCCGGGGCCACCCCCTCGGGCCACTGGGCGAGCCGCGGCGGGCGCGCCGCCAGCACCTCGAGGTGCATGAGCCGCCCGGTGTCGGACCGCCGGGCGATCCGCTGGAGGTGCTGGGCCGGGCTGGACACGGCGGCTACGGTAATCCTTGGTCCCGACGCTCCCGTCCACCCTGGGACCGCGAGGACCGCCCACCCCGAGGAGCCAGACGCGTGGAGCTCTCCGTCACGACCTCCCGGCGCGACGACATCGGCATCGTCACCGTCGAGGGCGAGGTCGACGTCCACAGCGCCGCCCAGCTGCGGCAGGCCCTCGATGCGGAGGTCGCCGAGGGGCGCACCCGCCTCGTCGTCGACCTCGACGCCGTCTCCTTCCTCGACTCCACCGGGCTCGGCGTCCTCGTCGGTCGGCTCAAGCTCGTGCGCAACAGCTCCGGGTGGCTGCGGCTGGTGTGCACGAGCGAGCGCATCCTGCGGGTGTTCCGGATCACCGGTCTGGACAAGGTCTTCGGCATCTTCGGCACCGTCGAGGAGGCGCTCGAGGGCTGAGCACCGGTACGGGGGGTGTGAACTGCGTCACTCCCGCCCGGGTGGGCGTCCACACCGGCGCGCCGGGTACAGTCCTCGCGAACCGTCCCTCGACTCGGCGCACCCCTGCGCCCGGGGACGACCCACGCCGTCAAGGAGGATGGAATGGCACCCCTCGCACTCGCGACCGCCGAGTCGGGAGGCCTCGACCTGAGCGGCACGAACCTCACGCTCGTCGTCACGGTCGCGGTCATCGCGCTCGTGGCGCTCGCCATGGGCTTCGTGTTCCGGCGCCAGGTCCTGGCGGCCGACACCGGGACCGACAGCATGCGCTCGATCGGCGCGGCCGTCGAGGAGGGCGCCCAGGCCTACCTCAACCGGCAGTTCCGCACCCTCGGCATCTTCGTCGTCCTCGTCTTCGGCCTGCTGCTCCTGCTGCCCGCCGAGACCACCGGCATCCGCTGGGGGCGCTCCGGGTTCTTCGTGCTCGGCGCGCTGTTCTCGGCCGCCATCGGCTACCTCGGCATGAGCCTCGCGGTCAAGGCGAACGTCCGGGTCGCCTCGGCCGCCCGGAACGACGGCGGCCGCGACCTCGGGATGCGGATCGCGTTCCGCACCGGGGGCGTCGTCGGCATGGCCACCGTGGGGCTGGGCCTGCTCGGCGCCTCGATCGTCGTGCTCCTCTACGAAGGTGACGCCCCGAAGGTCCTCGAGGGCTTCGGTTTCGGCGCGGCGCTGCTCGCGATGTTCATGCGCGTCGGCGGCGGCATCTTCACCAAGGCCGCCGACGTCGGCGCCGACCTCGTCGGCAAGGTCGAGGCGGGCATCCCCGAGGACGACCCGCGCAACGCCGCGACGATCGCCGACAACGTCGGGGACAACGTCGGTGACTGCGCCGGCATGGCGGCCGACCTGTTCGAGTCCTACGCCGTCACCCTCGTCGCCGCCCTCATCCTCGGCTCGGTGGCCTTCGGCACCTACGGGCTGGTCTTCCCGCTCCTCGTCCCGGCGATCGGCGCCCTCACCGCGCTGCTCGGCGTCTACGTCACCCGTGCGCGGGCCGGGGAGAACCCGCTGCGGGCGATCAACCGCGGCTTCTACATCGCCGCCGTGGTCTCGGCCCTGCTCTCCGCCGTGGCCGCCTTCGTCTACCTGCCCGGCAGCTACGCCGACCTCGGCTCGAGCAACGACGAGATCAGCGCGCTCACCGGCGACCCCCGGCTCACCGCGCTGCTCGCGGTCGTCGTCGGCATCGTCCTCGCCGGCATCATCCTCTGGCTGACCGGCCACTTCACGGGCACCGACAAGCGGCCGACCCGTGACGTCGCCCGCACCTCGCTCACCGGGCCGGCGACCGTCGTGCTCTCCGGCATCGGGGTCGGTCTGGAGTCGGCCGTGTACACCGCCGCGATCATCGGCGGCGCCGTCTACCTCGCCTTCCTCCTCGGGGGCGGCTCCACCGCGCTCGCCCTCTTCCTCGTCTCACTGGCCGGCTGCGGGCTGCTGACGACCGTCGGCGTCATCGTCGCCATGGACACCTTCGGGCCGGTGTCGGACAACGCCCAGGGCATCGCCGAGATGTCCGGCGACGTCGACGAGGAGGGGGCCCAGGTCCTCACCGAGCTCGACGCCGTGGGCAACACGACCAAGGCGATCACCAAGGGCATCGCCATCGCCACCGCCGTCCTCGCGGCGACCGCGCTCTTCGGCTCCTACACCGACGCCTGGCAGAGCGCGGTCGACGGGATCACCGACCCGGGCAGCACGACCCAGGCGCAGTACACCCAGTGGCAGACCGAGGCCCTCGGCTTCATCACGATGCCCTCGACGCTCGTCGGCGTCCTCATCGGCGCCGCCGTGGTCTTCCTCTTCTCGGGGCTGGCGATCAACGCCGTGACCCGCGCGGCCGGCGCCATCGTCTTCGAGGTGCGTCGCCAGTTCCGCGACATCCCCGGGATCATGGAGGGCACGGCCAAGCCCGAGTACGGGAAGGTCGTCGACATCTGCACCAAGGACTCGCTGCGCGAGCTCGCCACCCCGGGCCTGCTCGCCGCGCTGATGCCGGTGGCCGTGGGCTTCGGCCTCGGTGTCGGGGCGCTCGCGGGCTTCCTCGCCGGCGCGATCTCCGCCGGTGCTCTCATGGCGGTCTTCCTCGCCAACTCCGGTGGGGCGTGGGACAACGCGAAGAAGATCGTCGAGGACGGCCACCACGGAGGCAAGGGCACCGAGGCGCACTCGGCGACCGTCATCGGCGACACCGTCGGCGACCCCTTCAAGGACACCGCCGGGCCGGCGATCAACCCGCTGATCAAGGTGATGAACCTCGTCTCGGTGCTCATCGCGCCGGCCATCGTCACCCTGTCCATCGGCGCGAGCGCCTCGGCGCCGATCCGCTACGGGATCGCCGGGGTCGCCTTCGCCGTCGTCGTCGGCGCGGTCGCCGTCTCGCGCAGCCGTGACCTGGCCATCGGGGGCGACGACATCGACCCGGACGTGGCGGCCGAGGGCGACCCGCAGCCGGCGGGGGTCTGAGCCCACCGCGCCACGGCGGACGCCGGCGCCTCCGGCGGTCCCGCGGGACGGGTCGGCGCCGGCGCCCGTAGGCTCGTCCCGATGACCCCCAGCCCGCCCCGCGCCGAGGAGGCGCTGCTCGCCCGCCTGCGCGCGGACCTGACCTCCTGCGGCTTCACCGTCTCCGGCGTCACCGCCCTCCTCGGGCCGATGGCCGCCGGCGCCCTCGAGCGCGACCAGGCGCTCCCGGCCCAGCGGGTCACCGTCGCCTCCCAGGAGCCGGTGGCCGCCCTCGTGCGGCTGTTCACCCTCGGCGACCCCGTCGACGCCACCGAGGTCGCCGCCGCACTGCCCACGCTCGGGGTCGCCGGGGCCAGCGCCCTCGGCCTCGTGGCGCCCGAGGGCGACGCCGTCGTCGCGCTGTGCGACCTGCGCCCCTACGCCGCCGGTGACGAGGACTGGTGGGTGGCCTCCGACCTCGGCGAGCTCGCGACGGGCGAGCCGCTGCGCCCCGACCACGTCCTCGGCATCGGCGGCGCCTCGACGACGCTGGCCTCGTGGACCCCGCGCCCGCAGGTCGCCCGCGCGCTCGACCTCGGGACCGGCTGCGGGGTCCAGGCGCTGCACCTCGGGGCCCACGCCGAGACGGTCGTCGTCACCGACCTGTCCGAGCGGGCCCTCGGCTACGCCCGCTTCAACGCCGCGCTCAACGGCCTGAGCTGGCAGGTGCGCTCCGGCTCGATGCTCGACCCCGTCGCGGGCGACCGCTTCGACCTCGTCGTGTCCAACCCGCCCTTCGTCATCACCCCGCGCTCCGGCGCGGTCCCGCTCTTCGAGTACCGCGACGCCGGAGCCAGCGGCGACGACGTCGTCCGCGACCTCGTGCGCAGCGTGGGCGCCCACCTCGAGCCGGGCGGGGTCGCCCAGATCCTCGGCAACTGGGAGGTCCCCCCGGGCGGCACCTGGACCGACCGGGTGCAGGAGTGGCTCGAGCCGACCGGGCTGGACGCCTGGGTCGTCCAGCGGGAGGTCCAGGACCCGGCCGAGTACGCCGAGACCTGGGCGCGCGACGGCGGCCACCACCCGGGCACCGCCGACTTCAACGCGATGTACGGCGCGTGGCTCGACGACTTCGCCGCCCGTGACGTCGAGGTCATCGGCTTCGGCGTGCTCACCCTCCAGCGCCCGCGGACCGACCGGCCACCGTTCCGCGACCTCCTCGACGTCCCCGGCCCGGTCGAGCAGCCGATGGGGCCGGCGGTGCTGCGCGGGCTCGAGGCGCGCACGTGGCTGGCCGAGCACGACGACGACGCCCTCCTCGACGTGGCGTGGCGCCGCGCCGAGGACGTCACCGAGGAGCGGCACAGCGTCCCCGGCGAGGACGACCCGCGGGTCATCCTGCTGCGCCAGGGGGGTGGGCTGCGTCGGCACGTCGTCCTCAGCACGCTCACCGCCGGGCTCGTCTCGGTGTGCGACGGTGAGCTGACCGCCCGCGCCGCGACGGCGGCCATCGCCGGCCTGCTCGGTCTCGAGGAGGACGCCGCCCGCGAGGAGGCGACCGGGTTCCTGCGTCGGGTCGTCGCCGACGGCATGCTCGTGCGCGAGGACCGCTGACCCGGGCGGAACCCGTTTGTGAGTGAGTGCTCACTCATCTACAGTGGGGGACCGTGACCCCCCGCGCCCCCGCCATGAGCCCCCATGACCGTCGCGCGGCCATCATCGAGGCCACCGTGCCGCTGCTGCGCGAGCACGGTGCCGGGCTGACCACCAAGCAGGTCGCCGACGCGGCAGGCATCGCCGAGGGCACCGTCTTTCGCGCTTTCGGCACCAAGGACGAGCTCATCAAGTCCTGCGCGACAGCGGTGTTCGACACGACGACGCTCGTCGCCGAGCTGCGCGGGGTCGCCGCCGAGCACTCCCTCGACGCTCGCCTCACGGCGGCGGTGGCCGCCCTGCAGCGCTACCTCGAGCGGGCCATCGGCCTGATGTCGACCCTCGCCGCGAGCGGGGCCCTTCCGCACCCGCCGCCCCGGACGGGTCCCCCGGGCCCGCGTGCCATGCGGGACCCGGCCGTCGACGCCGCCTTGGTCGACCTCGTCGGGCCCGACGCCGAGCACCTGCGCTACCCGGCCCAGGAGGTCGTCACCATCCTCTCCCACCTCACCCTCGCCAGCTCCCACCCCATGCTCTCCGGCCGCGCCATGCCCGCGGAGGAGATCGTCTCCGTCGTCCTCGACGGCGTCCGGAAGGCCCGCCCATGCTGATCCGCCTCGTGCGCACCCACCTGCGGCCGTACGCGGCCGTGCTCGTCCTCCTCCTGGTCCTCCAGCTCCTCGGGACCCTCGCCTCGCTGTACCTGCCGAGCCTCAACGGGCGGATCATCGACGAGGGTGTGGCCGTCGGCGACACCGGGTTCATCCTCACCGCCGGGCTGTGGATGCTCGGGGTCTCGCTGCTCCAGGTGCTCGCGACCATCGGGGCGACCCGGATCGCGGCGCTCACCGCCGCCTCCCTCGGCCGCGACGTGCGGGCCGCGGTCTTCGCGCGCGTCGGGTCCTTCTCGGCCCGGGAGGTCTCCGCGTTCGGCGCCCCGACGCTGATCAGCCGCTCGACCAACGACGTCACCCAGGTGCAGCAGGTCGTCTACATGGCCCTGGCCGTCATGGTCTCGGCGCCGATCATGATGGTCGGCGGCATCGTCATGGCGCTGCGCGAGGACGTCGGCCTGTCCTGGCTCGTCGCCGTCGCCGTGCCCCTGCTCGGGGTGTCGGTCGGCATCGTCATCAGCCGGATGATCCCGCACTTCCGCGCGATGCAGCAGGCCGTCGACACCGTCAACCGCATCCTGCGCGAGCAGATCACCGGCATCCGCGTCGTGCGCGCCTTCGTCCGCGAGGACGTCGAGCGGGAGCGCTTCGCCGAGGCCAACCGGGTCTACACCGGGACCGCGGTCGCGGTCGGCCGGCTCATGGCGCTCGCGTTCCCCATCGTCATGGTGATCTTCAACGCCTCGACCGTCGCCGTCCTGTGGTTCGGCGCGATGCGCATCGACGCGGGGGAGATGGAGGTCGGCGCGCTCACCGCGTTCATGTCCTACCTGATCCAGATCCTCATGTCGGTGATGATGGCGACCTTCATGTCGATGATGGTGCCGCGCGCCTCGGTCTCGGCCGGCCGCATCCAGGAGGTCCTCGAGACCACCAGCTCGGTCCACCCGCCGGCCGACCCCGTCCCCCTGCTCGCGGGCCCGCTCGGGGTCGAGCTGCGGGGGGCGACCTTCGCCTACCCCGGTGCCGAGGAGCCGGTGCTGCGCGAGGTCTCCTTCCTCGCCCGTCCCGGGACGACGACCGCGGTCGTCGGCTCGACCGGTGCCGGGAAGACCACCCTCGTCGGCCTCGTGCCCCGGCTGCACGACGTCACCGCCGGAGCGGTCCTCCTCGGGGGCGTGGACGTCCGGGACGCCGACCCGGAGGACCTGTGGTCGCGGATCGGGCTGGTCCCCCAGCGGCCCTACCTGTTCAGCGGCACCGTGGCGAGCAACCTGCGCCACGGCGACGCCGAGGCCACCGACGAGCAGCTGTGGGAGGCCCTGCGGGTCGCCCAGGCCGAGGACTTCGTGCGGGCCATGCCCGGGGGGCTGGAGGCGCCGATCGCGCAGGGTGGGACGAACGTCAGCGGTGGCCAGCGTCAGCGGCTGGCCATCGCCCGGGCGCTCGTGCGGCGCCCCGCCGTCTACCTCTTCGACGACGCCTTCTCCGCGCTCGACGTCGCGACCGACGCCCGGCTGCAGGCCGCCCTGCGGCCGATGACGCGCGAGGCCACGGTGCTCGTCGTCGCGCAGCGGGTCTCGAGCATCCGCCACGTCGACCAGGTCGTCGTCCTCGACGACGGCGCGGTCGTGGGGGTCGGGACCCACGAGGAGCTGCTCGAGACCTGCCCGACCTACCGGGAGATCGTCCAGAGCCAGGAGAGCGTGGAGGAGGTCGCATGAGCGAGCTGAAGTCGGCCGAGGAGAAGGCGGCCGAGGACCGGCGCGGTCCGGCCGGCGTCCGGCGCGGCGGGCCACCGCACGCCCAGATCGGCACCCCGACGGAGAAGTCCCAGAACTTCGGCCCCTCGGCCCGGCGGGTGCTGCGCCTGCTGCGTCCGGAGCGCCCGGTGGTCGTCGGCGCCCTCGTGCTCGCCCTGTGCTCCGTGGTGCTCAACGCCGTCGGCCCCAAGGTCCTCGGCCGGGCCACCGACCTGATCTTCGCGGGCGTCTTCGGGCGCCAGATCCCCGCCGGCGTCACCCAGGAGCAGGCCGTGGCCGCGCTGCGGGCGCGAGGCGAGGGCCGGGTCGCGGACGTCCTCGCCGCGATGGAGCACGTCGTCCCCGGGCAGGGGATCGACTTCGGCGCCGTCGGGCGGGTGCTGCTCGTCGTCCTCGGCATCTACCTCGTCGCCGCAGCGCTCCAGCTCGTCCAGGGCCGGCTGCTCGTCGGAGCGGTGAACCGGACCGTCTTCCGCCTGCGCCGGGACGTCGAGGACACCCTCAACCGGCTGCCGCTGCCCTACTTCGACGGCCAGCCGCGAGGCGAGCTGCTCAGCCGGGTCACCAACGACATCGACAACGTGGCCCAGAGCCTCCAGCAGACCCTGAGCCAGCTCGTGACCTCGTTGCTCACCGTCGTCGCGATGATCGCGATGATGGTCTACATCTCCCCCCTGCTCGCGGTCATCGCCCTCGTGACGATCCCGCTGACCGTCGTCGTCACCGGCGCCATCGGCAAGCGCTCGCAGAAGCACTTCGTGCAGCAGTGGAGGAGCACGGGGGAGGTCAACTCGGTCGTCGAGGAGACCTTCACCGGGCACGAGCTCGTCACGGTCTTCGGCCGTCGCGAGGAGGTCGGGCACGAGTTCGCCCAGCGCAACGACGCCCTCCACCACGCGAGCTTCCGCGCCCAGTTCATCAGCGGGGTCATCATGCCGACGCTGATGTTCATCGGGAACCTCAACTACGTCGCCGTCGCCGTCGTCGGCGGGCTGCGCGTGGCCTCGGGGTCGATGAGCCTCGGCGACGTCCAGGCGTTCATCCAGTACTCGCGCCAGTTCACCCAGCCGCTGACCCAGGTGGCCTCGATGGCCAACCTCGTCCAGAGCGGGGTGGCCTCGGCCGAGCGCGTCTTCGAGGTGCTCGACGCCCCGCTCCAGGAGCCCGACTCCGGCACACCCGCCCGGATCGAGGACCCGCGCGGCCGGGTGGCCTTCGAGGACGTCTCGTTCTCCTACACCTCCGGCACGCCGCTCATCGAGCACCTCGACCTCGAGGTCGAGCCCGGGCAGACGGTGGCGATCGTCGGGCCGACCGGCGCCGGCAAGACGACGCTCGTCAACCTCGTCATGCGCTTCTACGAGCTCGACGGCGGGCGGATCACCCTCGACGGCGTCGACATCCGTGACCTCACGCGGCACGACCTGCGCTCCCGCACCGGGATGGTCCTCCAGGACACCTGGCTGTTCGCGGGGACGATCCGGGACAACATCGCCTACGGTCGGCCCTCGGCGAGCGAGGAGGAGATCCTCGAGGCGGCTCGCGCGACCTACGTCGACCGCTTCGTCCACTCGCTGCCGGACGGCTACGACACCGTGCTCAACGCCGAGGCCGACAACCTCAGCGCGGGGGAGCGGCAGCTCGTCACCATCGCCCGCGCCTTCCTCGCCGACCCCTCGCTGCTCATCCTCGACGAGGCGACGAGCTCGGTCGACACCCGCACCGAGCTGCTCGTCCAGCAGGCGATGGCCGCGCTGCGCACCGACCGGACGAGCTTCGTCATCGCCCACCGGCTCTCGACCATCCGCGACGCCGACCTCATCCTCGTCATGGAGGAGGGGCGCATCGTCGAGCGCGGCACGCACGCCGAGCTGCTCGCCGCCGGCGGCGCGTTCGCCCGGCTGCACGCGGCACAGTTCGCCGGTGCCGTCGCCGACGAGGACGAGGACCTGGCCGCGGCCCCCGCCGGTCCGGCGGGAGCCCCCTCAGCGGGCTGACCTCGGGCTTCGCGGCAACCGGGTCGGCCCCTCGTGGGCCGCGAGCGCCCGGGAGGCGTTAGCGTGGCGGTCGGCGCCGGCCCCGGCGTCGACCCTCGACGAGGAGCTGGTGGTGGCCGTGGTCGCAGCAGGTGCACAGGCACTGGTCGAGGGGGCGAGGGCGGCGGTACCGGCCGCCGAGACGCTCATCGACGCCGGTCCCGTCGACTACCTCATCCTCGTCGTCTACTTCGGCTTCGTCCTCGGCATCGGGCTCCTGGCCCGGCGGTCGGTGTCGGACTCGGTCGACTTCTTCCTCTCCGGCCGTGCGCTGCCGGCGTGGGTGACCGGGCTCGCGTTCATCTCGGCGAACCTCGGCGCGGTCGAGATCATGGGGATGAGCGCGAACGGGGCGGAGTTCGGCCTCCCGGCCGTCCACTACTTCTGGGTCGGCGCGATCCCGGCGATGCTCTTCCTCGGCGTCGTGATGATGCCCTTCTACTACGGCTCCAAGGTCCGCTCGGTGCCGGAGTTCATGTTCCGCCGGTTCGGCACCGGCGCCCACCTGGTCAACGCGCTGTCCTTCGCGGTGGCCCAGCTGCTCATCGCCGGCGTCAACCTCTACCTGCTCGGCTCGATCGTCCACGCCCTCCTCGGCTGGCCGCTGTGGGTCGCCCTCATCGTCGCCGCGGCGATCGTGCTGTCCTACATCACCCTCGGCGGGCTCTCCGCGGCGATCTACAACGAGGTGCTGCAGTTCTTCGTCATCGTCGCGAGCCTGCTGCCGCTCACCCTCATCGGGCTGCACCGGGTCGGCGGGTACGGCGGCCTGAAGGAGAAGATCACCGAGTTCGCCGCGAACGCGCCCGCGAAGGCGGAGGTCGCCCCGGCGGAGCAGCAGCTGCACTCCTGGCCCGGCCAGGCGCTCTCGGGCTTCGACAACCCTGTCCTGTCCGTCATCGGCATCGTCTTCGGCCTCGGGTTCGTCCTCTCCTTCGGCTACTGGACGACGAACTTCGTCGAGGTCCAGCGGGCGATGGCCTCGGAGTCGATCTCGGCGGCCCGCAAGACCCCGATCATCGGCGCCTTCCCCAAGATGTTCATCCCGTTCCTCACGATCTTCCCGGGGATGATCGCGGCAGTCCTCGCCGAGCCGATCATGCGCCTGAAGAACGGTGAGGCACCCCCAGGGGGCGCCTCCGGCACGGGGGTGAAGTACAACGACGCGCTGCTCTACCTCATGCGCGACCTCCTGCCCAACGGCCTGCTCGGCCTGGCCATCACGGGCCTGCTCGCGGCGTTCATGGCGGGCATGGCGGCCAACATCTCCGCGTTCAACACGGTCTTCAGCTACGACCTGTGGGAGCGGTACATCCGCAAGGACCGCAGCGACGACTACTACCTGCGGATCGGGCGGCTGGCGACCGTCGCCGCGACCGTCGTGGCGATCTTCACGGCCCTCGTCGCGTCGTCGTTCGGCAACATCATGGACTACCTCCAGACGTTGTTCGGGTTCTTCAACGCGCCGCTGTTCGCCACCTTCATCCTCGGCATGTTCTGGAAGCGGATGACCCCGACGGCGGGCTGGACCGGCCTCGTCCTCGGTACCGTCTCGGCGGTCGTCGTCGCGGTGCTCAGCGAGGACTCCCTCGGCGGGGCGAGCGTCGGGGTCATCCCGCTGAGCGGGCAGGGGGCGGCGTTCGTCGCGGCCTCGACGGCCTTCGTCGTCGACATCGTCGTGTCCGTCCTGGTCACGACGGTGACGGAGCCGAAACCGGCGTCCGAGCTGAAGGGCCTGGTCTACTCCGAGACCCCCCGGGAGGACCTCGTCGACCCCGACGAGGCGTCGCACCCGTGGTTCCGGCGGACCATCCCGCTCGCGCTCATCGCGCTCGCCATGGTCACCGTCCTCAACGTCCTCTTCTGACCGGGAGCCCAGTCATGGCAGACAACCACAAGGCCGGCGCCTTCGACATCCGCAACGTCATCGGCGCGCTGCTCGCGATCTACGGGGTGATCCTGACCCTCATGGGGCTCCTGGCCGACCCCGAGACCGACAAGACCGAGGGCGTCAACGCCAACCTCTGGGCGGGCCTGGCGCTCCTCGTCGTCGGGGTCGCCTTCGTCGCCTGGGCCCGGCTGAAGCCGATCGTCGTCCCCGAGGACGTCGAGCACGTCGGCGACGACCCGACCCGCCCGGCGCCCCGCAAGCGTCGCCGCGCCGAGAGCTGAGCCGCCCGGCCTCGCCGCGGCCGGTCAGCGCACGGCTCCCCGCTCGCGCCAGGCGGGCAGCAGCCCGGCCTCGTCGTCGGGCGCTCCGCCGCGGTTCCACAGCGCGAGGTGGACGTCGGTCGCCGCTCCGGAGAGGGTGGGCACCGCCGGGGCGGTCTCGTCGGCGGCGAGCCGCCGGGTCGTGAGCGAGTCGGTGCCCACGTCGAGCAGCCAGCGAGCGCCCTCGCGGGTCTCGACGAGGGCGCGGTAGGGGGCGCCGGCCGCCCGCGGCCCCCGGCCCGGGCGCTGCCAGAAGCCGACGAGCAGCTCGTCGACGCCGTCCACGGCGACGTCGGCACCGAACCAGGCGTCCCTCGCCGTCGCGGCGGACCCGGTCCGGGCGGCGAGTGCGTCGAGGGCGTGGATGGTCGTCTCGTGGTGCTGTCGCCGGGCCCAGAACAGGCGGGCCGCAGGGGCGTCCACGAGGAAGGTGGAGCCGGGCGCGTCATCGGGCAGCGACCGGAGCGTGGCCAGCATCTCGGCGGCCCCGGCGCGCAGCCAGGACACCGGGTCGGGGGCGGCGTGCGCCTCCTGCGCGGTGGCCTCGATGCCCACGACGCGCGGGTCGCCTCCGCGCAGCATCGCGAGCGCCCAGCGATGGACCATGCCCTGGTGCTCGAGGAGGTCGCGGACCCGCCACCCCGGGCACGGCGGCACGGGGGACTCCAGCCCGGCCTCGAGCGACCAGGTGGCGAGCCGTGCCGTGGCCTCCTGGAGACCCTCGAGGTGGCGGGCGAGCGGGAGCACCGGTGCGGTCATGCCCCCAGTGTGCCGAGCGGGCGGTGGCTCAGCCCTCGCGGCGGGCCGTGGAGGCGCGCACGACGAGCCGCGTCGCCAGGGCCACGTGGGGCGCGTCGACGGTGCCCCCGTCGGCGAGCCGCAGCACGGTGCGCAGCGCGACCTTCCCCATCTCCTCGAGGGGCTGGCGCACCGTGGAGAGCGGCGGTGAGCTCGTCGCCGCGGAGGGGGTGTCGTCGAAGCCGACGACCGAGAGGTCCTGGGGGACCCGTAGCCCGACCCGGCGCGCGGCCTCGAGCACCCCGAGGGCCACCTCGTCGGCGCCGCAGAAGACGGCCGTCGGCGGCTCGGCCCGGTCGAGCAGCTGCAGCCCGCCCTGGAGGCCGGTCTCGTAGTCGAAGACCTGCCCGGCGGTGACCAGGGCGGGGTCGAGGGCGAGGCCGTGCTGCTCCATGGCGGCCCGCAGCCCGCCGACCCGGGCGGCGTTGCAGGCCGCGCGCAGGGCGCCTCCGACGTAACCGATGCTGGTGTGCCCGAGGGCGATCAGGTGCTGGCCGGCGCTGAGCCCGCCGGTGAAGTTCGTCGAGCCGATACTCGGCGTCGTGCTCGCCTGCGGGTCGATGGGGTCGACGAGGACCACCGGCACCGGCGCGTCCGAGAGCGCCCGCAGCTGCTCGCGGGTCAGCTCGCCCGCCACCGAGATCAGCCCGCAGCGGCCGGTGCGGGCCAGCCGGCGGGCCCACTCGGCGTCGGTCGGCTCGTGGTCTCCCCCGGAGGCCCGGGTGCTCAGCGTGACGTCGACGCCCGCCTCGGCGGCCGCGTCCGCGACGCCCTGCACCACCTCGCTGGTGAAGGGGGAGCGCAGGTGGTCCACGAGCAGCTCGACCGCGCGAGGCATCCCCGGGCGGCGGCGCGGCGTCGCGGTGTAGCGATGAGCGGCCAGGACGCGCTGGACCCGGGCCCTGGTCTCCTCCGCGACGTCGCTGCGCCCGTTGAGCACCTTGCTCACCGTCGCGACGGACACGCCGGCGGAGTCGGCGATGGTCGCCAGGGTGGGGCGGGCGGTCGTCGTCACGAGTGGACCCTAGGGGGCGCTCCGCCCGGGCGTGCACGCGGCCGGGGTCGTGAGACGCCGTTCGTGCCCGACGACCCGAGGCGTCCCGGTCACCTCGAGGGCAGCCCGGCAGGGGAGGTCCTCGGCCGAGCTGCCGACGAAGACCTCGAACAGGCCCGGCTCGACGACCCGCGACAGGTCGCGTCCGACGACGGCCAGCCGGTCGGTGTGCAGGCCGAAGGTCACCTCGCTGCTCTCGCCGGCCTCCAGCGGCACCCGGGTGAACCCGAGGAGCTGGCGGACGGGCCGGACGACGGACGCGACGACGTCGCGCACGTAGAGCTGGAGGACCTCCTCGCCCGCGCGCCCGCCGGTGTTCGTCACCCGGCAGGTCACCTCGACCTCGCCGTCGCTCGGGACCTGGGCCGCCGAGAGCCTCAGGTCCTCCACGGCGAAGGTCGTGTAGCTGCGCCCGTGGCCGAAGGGGAAGGCCGCCCGGGTCTCCAGGCTGCTGATGCCGCTGCTCTCGGCGGAGCCGAGCGGGGGCTGCAGGTAGGTGCGCGGCTGGCCGCCCGGCCCCCAGGGGACCTGGACGGGCAGGTGACCGCTCGGCTGCACCCGGCCCGAGAGCACCCCCGCGACGGCGGGGCCACCCTCCTCGCCGGGCATGAAGGCCTGCACGAGCCCGGCCACCCGCTCCGCCCACTGCCCGAGCGCGTAGGGCCGGCCCGAGACGACGACGAGCACGAGCGGCGTGCCGGTCTCCAGGAGGGCCTCGACCAGCCGGGGCTGGGCGCCGGGCAGCCGGAGGTCCTCGGCGTCGCAGCCCTCGCCCGAGGTGCCGATGCCGAAGAGCCCGGCGCGGTCGCCGACGAAGGCGACCGTCAGGTCGGCCTGCGCCGCCAGGGCGGCGGCGGCGGCGATGCCCGAGGTGTCCTCCCCCTCGACCGCGCACCCGAGTGCGTAGCCGACCTCGCTGTCGGGCAGCTCGGCCCGTAGGGAGTCGAGCATCGTGCTCACCTCGAGGCCGGGGCCGCGGCCCGGGTAGCGGGGCAGGACGTGGTTGGGGAAGGCGTAGCAGCCCATGTGGGTGCGTGGGTCGTCCGCGCACGGGCCGACGACGGCGACCCGGGAGGGCGTCGTGCGGCTCTCCCCGGTGAGGGGTAGCGCGGTGCCCGGGTCGAGCAGGACGACGGAGCGCTCGGCCAGGGCGGTGGCGATCGCGCGGTTGCCCGGCGCGTCGAGGTCGAGCCCCTCGGCGCCGGCGACCGAGCCCTCGGGGGTCCAGTCGGGGTCGAGCAGGCCGAGCTCGACCTTGTGGCGCAGATGCCGGCGGGCGGCCCGGTCGACGAGCGCCTCGTCGAGCGCGCCGGTCTCGACGAGCCCGACGAGGTGGCCGCCGAAGCCGGAGGTGTCGGGCAGCTCGACGTCGATGCCCGCCCGCAGCGCGGCGACCCCCGCGCCCTCGACGTCGGGGGCGACCCGGTGCATCGAGGCGAGGAACGGGACGGCCCAGTAGTCGGAGACCACGGTGCCCTCGAACCCCCACGCCTCGCGCAGCACGTCGGTGAGCAGCCACGGGTCGGCGCCGGCCGGCACGCCGTCGACGTCGCTGTAGGAGTTCATGACCGAGCGGGCGCCGCCCTCGCGCACGGCGGTCTCGAACGGCGGCAGGATGACCTCGAGCAGCTCGCGCCGCCCCATGGAGACCGGGCCGTGGTTGCGCGCGCCCCGTGAGGCGGAGTACCCCGCGAAGTGCTTGAGCGTCGCGACGACGCCGGCGGACTGCAGGCCCCGCACGTACGCGGAGCCCACCGTGGCCACGAGGTGCGGGTCCTCGCCCATCGTCTCCTCGACCCGACCCCAGCGCGGGTCGCGGACGACGTCGAGCACGGGCGAGAGGCCCTGGTGCACCCCGGCCGCCGCCATGTCGCGACCGATGGCCGCGGCCATCTGCTCGACGAGGTCGGGGTCGAAGGTGGCGGCCCAGGCGATGGCCGCCGGGTAGACGGTTGCCCCGTACGTGGTGAAGCCGGTGAGGCACTCCTCGTGGACGAGCGCGGGGATGCCCAACCGGTTGCCGGCGAGCACGACCCGCTGCTGGCGGGCCACCTCGGCGGCGCCCTCGGCCACGGTGAGGGGCCGGCTGCCGTACACCCGGGTCAGCTGGCCGAGCCCGTCACGGCTGGCCTCCTCGAGGGGGACACTGCCGGAGGCGGCGAAGACGTCCTGCATCGGGGCGACGATGAAGGTCTCGCCCTCCTCGGCGGGCTCGGCCTGCGGGCCGTCTGCGGGCGGGGCGTCCGGCGTCTCGTCGTGCCGCATGTCGTTGCCCGCCCACCGGCTGCCGAGCTGGGCGACCTTCTCACGCAGGGTCATCGCCGCGAGCAGGGCCTCGACCCGCTCCTCGACGGTGCGGGTCGGGTCCCGCCAGAGCGGGGAGTCGGTCACCGCGGAGGTGGCCGTGGGGCCGGCGGGCTGCGCCGAGGTCATGGGTGCTCCGTTCGAAATTTTCGGAATGCGGTGCGGCGGCCGACCCGCAAGCCGGCCCGGTCCGCGCCTGGTCGAGAGTCTGTCCCTCTGGAGGGCGGCGCGCAAGGCCCGGCCTGTGGGACCCGAAGAGCCCCGAGGATGCGGAAGGATAACGTTATCCAGATCTCTTCGCGCTCCCATTGACAGCGGTCCGCTGTCGCCTTACGTTGGGCCCGAAGCCACCGAAAAGTATCGCAACGGCTTGGTCATCGCGCCAGGGAGGGGCGGTGGCCACCTGCGGCGGAGGTTCCGCCGACCTGACACGCGGCGATGCCGCACAGCCAACGGGAGATCAGCGTGGATCCTCAGACTCAGTACCGTCCGTCCCCGACCCGCCGCAGCATCCTGGCCTTCGCCGCGGGGCTCCCGCTGGCCGGGACCCTCGCGGCCTGCGGCTCCTCCGGCCCCGGGACCTCCGAGTCCGACAGCTCCGGGGGTGGGAGCGGCACGGGGGCCAGCTTCTGGACCCTGAGCGGCAAGCCCCAGGAGGACATCCGCAAGCAGGCCGTCGACGAGTTCAACGCGAGCCACTCCGACACCCCGATCGAGATCACCCTGTTCCAGAACGACGCCTACAAGCAGAAGGTCAAGACCGCCCTCGGTGCCGGCCAGGCGCCGACGATCCTCTGGGGCTGGGGTGGCGGTGGCCTCAAGAGCTGGGTGGACGCCGGGCAGGTCGAGGACCTCACCGACTTCTTCACCGAGAACGCCGACCTGAAGGACACGATCTTCCCGGCCGCCTTCGGCGCAGCGACGATCGACGACAAGGTCTACGCGCTGCCGTGCGAGACGGTCACGCCGATCGTCATGTTCTGGAACAAGTCGGCCTTCGAGAAGGTGGGGGTCGAGCCGCCGCAGAGCTGGGGGGACATCCTCGACCTGGTCCCGAAGTTCAACAACGCCGGCATCGCCCCCTTTTCCCTCGGCGGCCAGTCGCGCTGGACGAACATGATGTGGCTGGAGTTCCTCTTCGACCGGATCGGTGGCCCGGAGGTCTTCCAGGCGGTCTTCGACGGGGAGAAGGACGCCTGGAGCAACCCGGACGCCATCACCGCGCTCACCGAGATGCAGAAGCTCATCGAGATGAACGGCTTCATCAAGGGCTTCGCCTCGATCACCGCCGACTCCAACGCCGACCAGGCCCTGCTGTACTCCGGCCGCGCCGCGATGATGCTCCACGGTGCGTGGACCTACGGCGGGATGAAGAACGACGGTGGCGACTTCGTCACCGGCGGCCACCTCGGCTACATGAACTTCCCGCCGGTCGACGGCGGCAAGGGTGACCCGAGCGACTCCGTCGGCAACCCGGCGCAGTACCTGTCGATCTCCGCCAAGGCCTCCGACGACGAGAAGGCGGCGGCCAAGGCGTTCCTCGCCGAGAGCCAGTTCACCGACTCGATCCAGCAGGCCTGGATCGACTCCGGCAACATCCCGGTCGCCCAGGGCTCGGACTCCCTCATCGGCAGCGGTGAGGACGCCGACTGGCTGAACTTCCAGTACGGGATCGCCTCGGGCGCCAAGAGCTTCGCGCAGTCCTGGGACCAGGCCCTGCCGCCGACCCAGGCCGAGGTGCTGCTCGACAACATCGCCAAGCTCTTCCAGATGTCGATCACCCCCCAGCAGTTCGCGTCCAACCTCAACGCCGTCATCGGCAAGTGACCGTCGGCCCCGCAGCACCACCGGTCCTGCCGGCCGCCGCCCCCCGGGGCGGCGGCCGGCGCGGCCCCCTGTGGTGGCTCGTCCTGCCCGCGCTCTTCTTCTTCACCGTCTTCGGGGTCGTGCCGCTCCTCGGCGTCGTTGCGCTGTCCTTCGCCCGCTGGAACGGCATCGGGGCGATCACGCCGGGCGGCCTCGAGGCGTGGCGCGCGGTGCTCGGCGACCCGGGCCTGCTGCACTCGCTGTGGGTGACCTTCGAGATCATGGCCGTCTCCTGGCTCGTCCAGACCCCGGCCTCGATCCTGCTCGGCACCTTCCTGGCCGGCCCCCAGCGCTACCGCGGGTTCCTCGCGGTGCTCTACGTCGTGCCGCTGCTGCTGTCCTCGGCGGCGATCGCCGTGACGTGGAAGGCGCTGCTCGACCCGAACTTCGGCCTCGGCGCCGGGCTCGGGTGGAGCCTGCTCAGCCAGAACTGGCTCGGGGAGGGCGGCCTCGCGGTCGGGGTGATCATCTTCATCGTCTCCTGGCAGTTCGTCCCGTTCCACGCCCTCATCTACCAGGGCGGGGTGCGCCAGATCCCGCGCTCGCTCTACGAGGCGGCGGAGATCGACGGGGCGGGCCGGGTGCGGCAGTTCTTCTCGGTCACCGTGCCGCAGCTGAAGTACACGATCATCACGTCCTCGACCCTCATGGTCGTCGGGTCGCTGACCTTCTTCGACCTCATCTTCGTCCTCACCGCGGGCGGCCCCGGTGACGCGACCCGGGTGCTCGCGGTCGAGATGTACCAGACCGGCTTCCTCGGCAACCAGATGGGCCCGGCGAGCGCCATCGCCGTCATCATCGTCTTCAGCGGGCTGATCATCGCCCAGGTCATCCGCCGGCTCGGGGGGCGTGACCCGTCCGCGAGCCAGCTCGAGGGGATGTGAGCGCGATGGCCACCGCAACCCGCACGCCCACGCCGCAGACGTCACCGGCCCCGCCGCCGGAGGCGGCACCCTCCCGCAGCGGACGGGTCCAGCGGCTGCTGCGCTACAACTGGCTCGGGGGGCTCGCCGGCTGGGTCTGGGTCGTCGTCGTCATGGTGCCGATCTACTGGATCGTCGTCAGCAGCTTCAAGACCCAGAGCAACTTCTTCGCGTCCAACCCGATGCTCCCGCCCGCCGAGCCCTCGCTGGACTCCTACCGGCTGGTCATCGAGAGCGACTTCGTGCGGTACTTCGCCAACAGCGTCGTCGTCACGGTCGGGGCGATCGTGCCGGCGGTGCTCATGGCGTTCATGGCGGCGTACGCCATCGTGCGCGGCGGTGACAGCATCTTCCTGCGGCTGTCGAACTCGGTCTTCCTCATGGGCCTGGCGATCCCGCTCCAGGCGGTCATCATCCCCGTCTACCTCATCATCATCCGGCTGCGCATGTACGACACCCTCGGCGGGATGATCCTGCCGAGCATCGCCTTCGCCATCCCGCTGTCGGTGCTCGTGCTGTCCAACTTCATCCGCGACGTCCCCCGCGAGCTGTTCGAGTCGATGCGCCTCGACGGTGCCTCGGAGTGGACGACGATGTGGCGTCTCGCCTTTCCGCTCACCCGCCCGGCCCTGGTGACGGTGACGATCTACAACGCGCTGCTCACGTGGAACAACTTCCTGCTGCCGCTGATCCTCACCCAGAACCCGGAGAAGCGGACGCTGCCGCTGGCGCTGTGGAGCTTCCAGGGGCAGTACGGGGTCAACGTCCCGGCGGTCCTGGCCTCGGTCGTCCTCACGACGCTGCCGATCCTCGTCTTCTACGCCCTCGGGCGGCGCCAGCTGCTCGCCGGCCTCACGGCCGGGTTCGGCAAGTAGGCGGCCGGCTCAGCCGAACTGCCAGGAGCGCTTGCTCAGGCCGTACCAGAAGCCGTCGATGACGCTGCTGCCCGCGACGTCCGCGCCGGCGCTCGCGGCGCCGAGCGCCACGTAGAGCGGCGCCCAGTGCTCGGTGCGGGGGTGGGCCTCGCGGGCGGCGGGGGCCGTGGCGAGGACGTCGAGGACGCTGTCGACGTCGCCGGCGCCGACCGTCTCCGCGGCCCAGTGGTCGAACTCCGAGGACGGGGTCGGGGGCGGCCCGTCCGGGCCGTCTGCCGGCCGGAACCAGCGCAGGTTGTGGGTCGTGAAGCCGGAGCCGACGACGAGGACGCCCTCGTCGCGCAGCGGCGCGAGCCGGCGGCCGAGGTCGAAGAGGCGGTGGGGGTCCAGCGTCGGCATCGAGAGCTGCAGGACGGGCACGTCGGCCGCGGGGAACATCTCGACCAGGGGCACGTAGGCGCCGTGGTCGAGGCCACGGGCGGGGTCCTGGTGCAGCGTCTCGCCCGAGCCGGAGAGCAGGCCGGCGACCGAGCGGGCCAGCTCGGGGGCGCCGGGGGCGTCGTAGGTCACGTCGTAGTAGCGCTGCGGGAAGCCCCAGAAGTCGTAGACGAGCGGCGTGCCGCTCGCCGTCGAGGACACCGTGACCGGCGCCGCCTCCCAGTGCGCCGAGACCATGAGGACCGAGCGCGGGCGTGGCAGGTCCGCCGACCAGGCCGCAAGCTCGGCCGTCCACGTCGCGTCGTCGGCGAGCGGGGGCGCGCCGTGGCTGAGGTAGAGGACCGGCATCCGGCCCGTGGTCGCGTCCATGGCGTCCTCCCGACAGTAGTTGACCATTCAACCACATGTGACGGCCGCGGGGCCGACCCGGGTGTGCGCGGCGTCCCGGCCGGGCGCTACCGTCGGCCCTGTCACCACGTCGGAGCAGCGACGAATCCGCTGCACGTGGGACGGACAGGCAGGTAGGCATGGCAACCGGACGCAAGCTCGTCATCGTCGAGTCGCCCGCGAAGGCGAAGACCATCGCGGGCTACCTCGGCCAGGAGTGGGACGTCGAGGCGTCCGTCGGGCACATCCGCGACATCCCGACCCCGAGCGAGATGCCCGCCGAGGTCAAGAAGGGCCCCTTCGGCCGGTTCGGCGTCAACATCGAGGACGACTTCGACCCGTACTACGTCGTCGACGCCGACAAGAAGAAGAAGGTCCGCGAGCTCAAGGCCCTCCTGAAGAACGCCGACGAGCTCTACCTCGCCACGGATGAGGACCGCGAGGGCGAGGCCATCGCCTGGCACCTGTTCGAGACGCTGCAGCCGAAGGTGCCGGTCAAGCGGATGGTCTTCCACGAGATCACCCGCGAGGCGATCCAGCGCGCGGCCAACCAGACCCGCGACATCGACGTCTCGCTCGTCGACGCCCAGGAGACCCGGCGCATCCTCGACCGGCTCTACGGCTACGAGGTCAGCCCGGTCCTGTGGCGCAAGGTCAAGGCGGGGCTGTCGGCGGGGCGGGTGCAGTCGGTCGCGACCCGGATGGTCGTCGAGCGCGAGCGCGAGCGGATGGCCTTCGTGCGGGCCGCGTACTGGGACGTCGACGCCGACGTCACCCCCGGCGCCGACGAGGACCTCTTCACCGCGCGGCTGACCGGCGTCGACGGCAAGCGGGTCGCCACCGGACGGGACTTCGCCGACGACGGCACCCTCAAGGGGGAGCGGACCGTCCAGCTCGACCAGGAGCGGGCCACCGGCATCGCCGAGGCCCTGCGACGGGCCGAGGTGACCGTCGCGGAGGTGTCCGAGAAGCCGTACACCCGCCGCCCGAGTGCTCCGTTCACGACGAGCACCCTGCAGCAGGAGGCCTCGCGCAAGCTGCGGCTGAACTCGCGCAACGCGATGCGGGTGGCCCAGCGGCTCTACGAGAACGGCTACATCACCTACATGCGCACCGACAGCACGACGCTCTCGGACGCCGCGCTGAGCGCCGCTCGCCAGCAGGCCCGCGAGCTCTACGGCGGCGACTCGGTGCCGGAGTCGCCGCGCCGCTACGAGCGCAAGGTGAAGAACGCCCAGGAGGCCCACGAGGCGATCCGGCCGGCCGGTGACCGCTTCCGCACCCCGAAGCAGGTCGAGGGCGAGCTGCGGGGCGACGAGTACCGCCTCTACGAGCTGATCTGGATGCGCACCGTCGCCTCCCAGATGGCCGACGCCCGCGGCTCGACCGCCTCGCTGCGGCTGGCGGCGACACTGCCCGACGGCGCGCCGGCCCGCGAGGTCGAGCTGTCCGCGAGCGGCACGGTCATCACCTTCCGCGGGTTCCTCGCCGCCTACGAGGAGGGGCGCGACGCCCCCCGGGCCGGTGACGACGAGGAGCGCCGGCTGCCGAGGCTCGGCGCCGGCCGCTCCCTCCAGGTCCGGCGTGCCGAGGCGGCCGGTCACGAGACCTCCCCGCCCGCGCGCTACACCGAGGCCACGCTCGTCAAGGCCATGGAGGAGCGCGGCATCGGCCGTCCCTCGACCTACGCCTCGACGATCGGGACGATCCAGGACCGCGGCTACGTCTCGACCCGCGGCTCCGCGCTCGTCCCGAGCTGGCTGGCCTTCGCCGTGACCCGGCTCATGGAGGAGCACTTCGGCCGGCTCGTCGACTACGACTTCACCGCCTCCATGGAGGAGGACCTCGACGCCATCGCCCGCGGGGACGAGCAGCGGGCCGCCTGGCTGCGGCGGTTCTACTTCGGAGACGAGGCGAGCTCCGCCGAGGGGCTGCGCGCGCTCGTCGAGGACCTCGGCGAGATCGACGCCCGGGCGATCTCGACGATCGACATCGGTGACGGGGTCGTCGTGCGCGTCGGGCGCTACGGGCCGTACGTCGAGGAGGTCGTGCCGGCCGGGGTCGACGCCGCGACCGGCGAGGTGACCGACGGGGCCGCCGCGCAGTCGGCTCGGACCCAGCCGCGCCGGGCGACGATCGCCGACGACATCGCCCCCGACGAGATGACCCCGGCGCTCGCGCGCGAGCTGCTCGAGCGGGCGGCCGACGACGGGCGGGTGCTCGGCCAGGACCCGTCGACGGGGCGGGACATCGTCGCGAAGTCCGGCCGGTACGGGCCGTACGTCACCGAGGTCGTCCCCGAGGAGGAGCAGGGCAAGGGGAAGAACAAGGTCAAGCCCCGCACCGCGTCGCTGTTCAAGGACATGGACCTCGGCACCATCGAGCTCGACACCGCGCTGCGGCTGCTGTCGCTGCCGCGCGTCGTCGGCACCGACCCGGAGTCCGGGGAGGAGATCACCGCACAGAACGGCCGCTACGGGCCGTACCTGAAGAAGGGCACCGACTCGAGGTCGCTGACGAGCGAGCAGCAGCTGTTCGACATCACGCTCGAGGAGGCGCTCGCGATCTACGCCCAGCCCAAGCAGCGCGGGCGCGCCGCGGCCAAGCCGCCCCTCGCCGAGCTCGGCACCGACCCGGTCTCCGGCCGGCCGGTCGTCGTCAAGGACGGCAGGTTCGGGCCGTACGTCACCGACGGCGAGACGAACGCGACGCTGCGCCGGGACGACGACCCCGAGTCGCTGAGCCCGGAGCGTGGCTTCGAGCTGCTCGCCGAGAAGCGGGCCAAGGGGCCGGCGAAGAAGACGGCGCGCAAGCGGACGACGAAGACGGCCAAGAAGACGGCGAAGAAGACCGCGGAGAAGGCCTGACCGCCCGGTCGGTGCCCGCGGGGGCCGACCGGCCACGCGTCGTGGTCGACCCTTGCCCCGGCGGGTTACCCGCCAGTAGGTTGAGCGCCATGGCCCTCGACCCGCAGTCCCTGACCACCGCGACGCCCGCCGAGTTCGTCGCCACCGTCAAGACGGCGTCCGACCGCGAGCTGCGCGAGGCGTTCGCCGGTGAGCACCGCGAGGCGCTGCTCGACGCGGTCTTCGGCCGCTTCCCCGAGCAGTTCCGCCCCGAGAAGGCCGGCGACCGCCGGGCGCGCATCGACTTCCGGGTCACCGGCGGGCCGGGGGACTCCAGCGACACCTACGCGGTGGTCGTCGACGGCGGCACCTGCACCGTGGAGAAGGCGCCGACGCTCGATCCCGATCTCTCGCTCATGGCCGGGCCGGCCGAGTTCCTCAAGCTGATCTCCGGCACCGGCAACCCGGCGATGATGTTCATGATGGGCAAGGTCAAGGCGCGCGGCGACCTCGCCCTCGCGTCGGCGCTCGCCAACTGGTTCGAGACCCCCAAGGCCTGACCCGGCCGCCGGTCTCGTCGTCCCGTCCGGACGCACCTCCGCGGGGTGGCGCCTACACCGACGCGGGCCTCACCCGGCTCGCCACGGTCGTCATCTACCGCCGGCTCGACCTGCCCCTCGGCGACGGCTTCAGCCGCCGCCCGACAGGACGTCGGCCCGCTGGCCTAGGCTCGCTGCCGTGAGCGGAGCGGACGGGGTGTTCATCGCCTTCGAAGGCGGCGACGGTGCGGGGAAGTCGACCCAGGCGCGCCTGCTCGCCGACGCCCTCCGGGCGCGCGGGCGCGAGGTGCTGCTGACCCGGCAGCCGGGCGGCACCGAGCTCGGCTCCGCCATCCGCGACCTCGTCTTGCACGGCGGCCACGTCTCGCCGCGCGCCGAGGCACTGCTCTTCGCCGCCGACAAGGCCCACCACGTCGACCTCGTCGTGCGCCCGGCGCTCGCGGCCGGCCAGGTCGTCCTCACCGACCGCTACACCGACTCCGCGGTCGCCTACCAGGGAGCGGGGCGCGACCTCGGGGCCGACGAGGTCCACGATCTGCAGCTGTGGGCCGTCGACGGGCTCGTGCCCGACCTCACCGTCGTCGTCGACGTCGCCCCCGACGAGGGGCGCCGCCGTCGCGGCGAGGTGCACGACCGGCTCGAGTCCGAGGCCGACGCCTTCCACGCGGCGATCCGCGAGCACTTCCTCGCCGTGGCCCGGGGCAACCCCCAGCGCTACCTCGTCCTGGACGGTACGCAGCCGCCGGAGGCCCTGTGCGCGCAGGTCCTCGAGCGCCTCGAGGCCATGGGGCTGGTCGCGCCCGGAGGTGCCGGGTGAGCGTCTGGCGGGACGTCATCGGCCAGGAGCGGGCCGTCGAGACGCTCGTGCGGGCCGTCGCGGACCCGGCGGCGATGACCCACGCCTGGCTGTTCACCGGGCCGCCCGGCTCCGGCCGCTCGGTCGCCGCCCGGGCCTTCGCCGCCGCGCTGCAGTGCCCGCAGGGGGGCTGCGGCGAGTGCCGCGAGTGCCGCACGGCGCTCGACGCGACCCACGCCGACGTCGACGTCATCGCCACGGAGGGGCTGTCGATCAAGGTCGAGCAGGCGCGTGACCTCGTCGCGCTCTCGGCCCACCGGCCCAGCGTGGGGCGCTACCGGGTCATCGTCGTCGAGGACGCCGACCGGCTCACCGAGCGGGCCGCCGACGCGCTGCTCAAGGCTCTCGAGGAGCCGGTGCCGCGCACCGTGTGGATGCTGTGCGCGCCCTCGACCGAGGACGTCATCATCACGATCCGCTCCCGCGCGCGCCACGTGCGGCTGCGCACGCCGTCGGTCGAGGCCGTGGCCGACCTGCTCGTGCGCCGCGACAGCGTCGAGCCCGCGATGGCCCTCTACGCCGCCCGGGCCGCCCAGTCGCACGTCGGGCTGGCCCGTCGCCTCGCCCGCGACGAGCACGCTCGCATCCGGCGGCACGACGTCGTGTCGCTGGCCACGCGGATCTCCTCGGTGGGCGACGCCGTCGGGGCTGCTCGGGACCTGATGACGATCGCCCAGGAGGAGTCGGCCGCCGCCTCGGGCGAGCGCGACACGCGCGAGCGCGAGCGGCTGCTGGAGATCCTCGGAGCCGACCCCACGGCGCGCACGCAGCCACCCCACATCCGCTCGCAGGTCAACGCCCTGGAGAGGGAGCAGAAGGCGCGGGCGACCCGGTTCACCCGGGACGTCGTCGACCGGGCCCTGCTGGACCTGCTCTCGGTCTACCGCGACGCGCTCGTCCTGCGCACCGGCGCTGCCACGGACCTGGTCAACGAGGACAACCGGCCGGTCGTGCAGCGGGTCGCGCAGGCGCTGAGCGCCGAGCAGGCCCTGGGGGCGATGGACGCCGTCGGCACCGCTCGCGAGCGCATCGGGGCCAACGTCGCTCCGCTGCTCGCCCTGGAGTCGATGGCCCTCGACCTGCGTCTCCCACAGTGAGCGCCGCCGTGTCCCCTCCGACACCCGCACGGGGCCGGATCGTGACCGCCCGCCGGCCCGAGCGTGCAGGCGGCTCGCCTATCGTGCGCCCATGACCGTGCGCCCCCTGCCCCTGCTCGCGGGGCTGCTCGTCGCGGCCACCGCGCTCGCCGGCTGCTCCCTGGAGGACCTGCGAGGCGGGGAGGGGTCCGGGTCCTCGGCGGCCTCGACCCCCCAGACCCCGCCGGCGGGCACCACGGGCCTGGAGCGCTTCTATGCCCAGCAGCTGTCCTGGTCGGACTGCTCGGGCGCGCAGTGCGCACAGCTCACGGTGCCGGTGGACTACGAGGACCCCGAGGCCGGCACGATCCGGATCGCGGTGCTCAAGGTGCCGGCCAAGCGCCAGTCGCGCCGCATCGGCGCCCTCGTCGTCAACCCCGGTGGCCCGGGGGGCTCGGGGGTCGACTACGCCCGGGCGGCCGACTTCATCGTCGGCTCCGGGGTGCGTGAGCGCTACGACGTCGTCGGCTTCGACCCCCGTGGGGTGGGGCGCTCGGCGCCGATCGACTGCGTCACCGACGACCAGCTCGACGACTTCCTCGGGGCCGACCCCACCCCCGACGACCCGTCCGAGGAGCGCGCCTTCGCCCGGGGGGCGGCGGCGTTCGCCACCTCGTGTGCACGCACCGCCGGCTCACTGCTCGCCCACGTCTCCACCGAGGACGCCGCGCGCGACATGGACGTGCTGCGCGCGGCCCTCGGGGAGGACCAGCTGACCTACCTCGGCAAGTCCTACGGCACCTACCTCGGGGCGACCTACGCCGACCTGTTCCCCACGCGGGTCGGCCGGTTCGTCCTCGACGGGGTCGTCGCACCCGACCTGACCTCCGAGGAGATCAACCTCGGGCAGGCCGAGGGCTTCGAGCTCGCGACGCGCACCTGGGCCGACTACTGCGTCCAGGAGGGGGCCTGTCCCCTCGGCGACAGCGTCGAGACGGTCATGGAGAACCTGCGCGGCTTCCTCGCCGACGTCGACGCCTCGCCGCTCACGCGCACCGGGGACACCGCGGTGTCACAGCTCACCGAGGGGTGGGCCTCGCTGGGCATCGCGGCTGCGATGTACGACGAGGGATCCTGGGGCACCCTCGTCGACGCGATGCGGGACGCACTGGCCGGCGACGGCACCGCCTTGATGCAGCTCGCCGACCAGTACGCCGACCGCAACCCGGGCGGCGGCTACGCGGGCAACATCATGGAGGTGATCTACGCGGTCAACTGCCTGGACAAGCCGGAGTCGAGCAGCGTCTCCGCGCACGAGCAGCAGGCGCAGGAGGCGCAGCAGGAGGCACCGACCTGGGGCGCCTACCTCATGTGGAGCTCGCTCGTGTGCGGGTACTGGCCGGTTCCCGCCGTGAGCACGCCGCACACGGTCGCGGCGACGGGCGCCGAGCCCATCGTCGTCATCGGCACGACGCGCGACCCCGCAACGCCGTACGACTGGTCGGTGCGCCTGCACGACCAGCTCGACAAGGCCTCGCTCATCACGTACGACGGCGACGGGCACACGGCCTACACGCGCTCGAACGCCTGCGTCGACGACGCGGTCGACGCGTGGTACCTCGACGGCACCCTCCCCGAGGACGGGCTGCGCTGCTGAGGCGCGGCGGCTCCGGGCGGATTCGCGGCTGGGCCGGTGCACTCCGTATACTCGGCGTCCGTGCCTGGCCGGACCGGGCGCACGCCGCCTTAGCTCAGTCGGCCAGAGCGATTCACTCGTAATGAATAGGTCGTCGGTTCGATTCCGACAGGCGGCTCCACCCAGAGATGCCCCCTCACCTGCATGAACAGGTGAGGGGGCATCTCTGTGCACGGGGCGTGGTCCGGTCTCCGGTCGGCCATCGGGTAGGCCGTGCCGCCTCGGAGGATGAACGACCACCGGGTGCTGCAGATCGTCGACCAGGTCGAGCGTGAGCACGGCCGGGTCGTCATCACCGAGCACGGCCGGCCCGCTGCTGTCGTCGTGTCCGTCCACGACCTCGAGTCCCGCGAGGAGACGCCCGACGTCATGGGCAAGCCGCGTCTTCTGGAGCAGATCCGCGACCGCCTCGCCGAGGCGGGCACCGGCCAGGCTGGGCCGCCGGGCAAGGACGAGGCCTCGCGCTGCTGCGCGGCTGAGGCGCTGCGTGGACATCGCGTGGACGCCCACCGCCGAGCGGGCGTTGGTCCGGCTTCCGGAGAAGGTCGCGGCCGCGGTGGTCGAGTTCGTCTACGGGACGCTGGCCGAGAACCCACGCCGAGTGGGCAAGCCCGCTCCGCTTCGAGCGCGAAGGTCTGCACAGCGCCCGGCGCGGAGACGTCCGGGTCAGCTACGGCATCGGTGAGCAGGTGGCGATCATCGCGATCGAGCACCGCGTGGATGTCTATCGCCCGCAGTGACTCGCGACAGGGGTAGCCCTATGGCGGCGGTATGACGCGGGTACTTAGACCCGCGGCGAAGAGGGCTTCAAGTCGGGAGCCGGAATCGGTCGGAGTCAATGCTGACTCGGCGCCGGTTTTCGGCGATGCAACGAACCATCCACTAGCTGCGAGCGCCGCGTGCCCCGAGATCGCCGGTCGAATCCCATCGAAGACTCGGTGGAAAGACGCGCTAGACCACGAACTGTCGGCCCTGGTCTCTACCCTGCGTGCAGAGACCAGTCCGAGATGAGGATCGATGGGACGAAGCGGGCCGAAGAAGTTCACCGAGAGCCAGCACAAGGGGCATGCTGGCATCGGTCTGATCCACATGCTCATTTCCGAGATGGGACACGAGTGGCATGACCGCGTCGTGGATGTTGGCGTCGACGGCAGCATCGAACTGCGTGACCCCTCTACCGGGCTGATGTCCAACCAGCACGTGATGGTGCAGTCGAAGGCCTCTGACGACAAGTTTTCGGGCGAAACAGACGACGGATTCTGGTACCTGTGCGATGAGGAGGACATCGAGTACTGGATGAAGTCACGGGATATCCCAGTCATCCTCATCTGCTCCCACCCCAAGGAGCGGAAGGCTTGGTGGGCCCACGTCCAGCCCTGGTTCGAGGTGCCAGCGAACAGGGCGTCCCGTCGCATCGACTTCAACAAGGCAACCCAAGCCTTCGAGGGCGACTTCACCGGGAAGCTGTTCGCAATCGCTGACCCCCACGGCGTGGCCCACACGCCAACGGCGGAGAAGAAGCACGAGCAACTTGTATCGAATCTCCTGCCCGTCGACGTGCCCGACGTCGTGTACGTCGCGAAGACAAAACACCGGGGACTGAAGGCGATCTATGACTCGCAGCGCGACTCAGGGCTGGTGTACCGGTCAGACTTCGTCCTTGACGGAGGTCGCATTTACATGTGGTCGCCGGCTGAAGGCACATCTCTTCAAGACGTGGTTGCCGGCCCGATAACCGCAACCCCGTTTGGCGAGATCGCTGCCGGGGATGCCGACGATCAGCGCCTCGCTGTCTGGCTGCTCAATGCCGCGCTGAAGGACGACCTGAGTGAAGACTGTCGCTGGAACAACCGACGGAAGTTTTTGCACTTCAAAGCTACCGAAGATCTGACCGAGCGACGGATCACATCGATGTCTGGCAAACAGCGGCTTGTCTTCAAGGGCTACTACCAACGCGCCGACGACCCGACGCGCCCAAAATTCTATCGACACGCGGCCCTTCGGGCCCACTTCCTGCGGATCGACGACGAGTGGTTCTGCGAATTGCTCCCGGACTACTTCTTCACCGACGACGGTTACGCAGAGTCCAAGTTCGCGGACAAGAACCTTGCCAAGATGAAGCGCATCGAGAAGAACCAGGCGCGGTTGAGCGAAACCCTGATGTGGGTCAGGCTTCTCATGGGGGAGCCAGCACCGGACCTCTTCTACGAAGCGCCTCCAAGGATCCTGGACTTTGGGGCGCCAGTGCGATTCGACCTCGATCGGGGTATCACAGACAAGAATTGGATCGCCCCTGACGACGACGCAGCCGTCGAGCCCACGGACGAGATCTCTCCATTCACGGTGGCTGAAAACGACCTTTTCGACGCGCTCGATGAGCTAGAGGAGGCCGGCAGGTGAGGGCGACGTTCATCGAGGAGCCATTGCTTGAGTTCGCAGGAGGTGGACGGCACATCGACCCGCGACACGGCATCTGGGACTACGGACCCGCAGACATCAAAGACCCCGCACCACGCATCGTCAGGGCAGCCATAATCGGACCTCAAGAGTCAATCAATGGACTGCAAGCCTGGCTCGATCGCTGCCGACTTGGACTCGGCGCCATGCCCGACACCCACCTCACTCGCCTTTACGTCCCGTTCCCTGGCTTCGACGTCACGCATGGTTTCCGATCTATCATCAATTTCACCCCGCGACTCACCAGAGCCATCCCCAAGCGCCAGCTCGATGCCCTGAACGGCCTACACCCCAAGAAGGCGGTCGCGGCCGCCGTCGACATCTACGACATTGAACTCGCCGCCCTTCATGACGAGCCATCCTGCGATGTTGTCATTGTGTGCCGGCCGGACAACCTGAACGATGCCGCAATGTCCAAGGCGCCGAAGAGTCCAGACGCGCTGGAGGTTGACGGGTGGTCTAAGGATGGCCGCGACGTCTTCATCGCTGACTTCCACGCGCTACTCAAGGCTCGGTCACTACGTTACAAGCAGCCGATCCAGATCGTCCGCCGCAACACCTGGGACACGACGTTCAAGGACCCGCGCACCGGGCGTGCAGGCGCGAATCAGGACGAGGCAACCAGAGCATGGAATCTCCACACGGCCCTGTACTACAAGAACGGTGGCGTCCCCTGGCGCCTACCGCGCGAAGCATCTGACCTAGCGTCGTGCTATATCGGCATCGCCTTCCATAAGACCGCGGATACGAACCTGCACACGTCTGTCGCCCAGATCTACAACCAGCGTGGCGATGGCGTCATTGTGCGTGGCGGTCCGGCCACCGTGTCCAAGGAGGACCGGCAACCGCACCTGTCCGAGGACGACGCGCGCGACCTTCTCGAAACGGCGCTCCAGCGCTACCGCACCGAGCACCGAACCGCCCCCGCGCGTGTGGTTCTACATAAGGCCAGCAACTACACAGCCGCCGAGACGACAGGTTTCAACCAGGCCGCCAACACCGAACGCCTCGACCTCCTGGAACTGTTGTGGCTCACGGGCTCCGACCAATTGCGCCTCTACCGAAAGGGTCAACAACCACCGCTGCGCGGTACCTTCGTCAGTATCGGCGACAACCGCCACCTGCTCTACACGACAGGCGCCGTCCCGTTCTACAAGACCTATCCCGGGCACTACGTGCCTCAGCCACTCGGCATGAGAACCGTGCAGGCTGAGTCGAGCCCGGAGACGTTGGCGGCGGAAACCCTGGCACTCACGAAGATGAACTGGAACCAGACTCGGCTCGACGGTCGGATCCCCATCACCCTTCGCACGGCGCGCACCGTCGGCAACATCCTCAGACACCACGACTCCACCGACCCGGTGTCGGGACGCTACGCGCACTACATGTAGCTCAAGAGATTTGAGACGTACTGCATGAGCTTGTGTAGCTGTGGGCCTCTCCAGGGCCAGCCCGCCAGCGTCCGCGAGTGCCAATAGCGCACGCTCCGACTCGTCGGCCCATCGTCGACGCGGCGGCCTGTCCGACCGACTCCGACACGTTCGCGCCGAATCGATCAGCCCACTGCCGAGCCAGGCTCGAATAGCCCCGCCGGTTCTCGTAGTCCTGATTGTCGACGCCCGTATTGGAGATCTGAAGCAGGACGCTGCCTCGGCTGCGCGTGATCACGACGTAGAAGCCACGTGGGACCGCTGCACGGGTCGGTGACTCCGCTCCCACCCACGTGAGCGGGCTGACGCGGCCTTGAGTCGCGCACATCGGTTCGTTAAGACCGGTTCCGCCGGAGGCCAATCATGCGATCCGATCCAGCGCCAGAGGTGCGGTGGCGCGGCTCAACTGACTCCCGCCTTCACATGCGGCGAATGAGGATCCAGGTCGGCGAACCCCGGACCGCCGCGGACGTGGTCTTGGCGGCTCATCATGGGCCAGCTCCTCTGTCATAATCTGCTGACTGATCTCGGAGTCAGCCAAATGCCTACAACCGCCCACATCCGCACATCAGCGTGCGTACGCTCACACCTATGATCCAGGATGAGAGGACACAGGATTTGTCGCGGCGGAAAGGGGCTGGTCACGTCGGCTCGACAACCGGTGTCGCCGAACAGTCACGACCGCGACTGCTGCGGAACTCGTGGGGCGGCGCCGAAGGCGGACGAACGGTCAGACGCTGAGAATTTCTCAGCGCTGACCCGATATGGCTGAGTCCCGAGCGGAACCCAGCCATTACAAGAGGGAGGGCTTCATTGCGAATCGCTCGCGTCAGAGTTCAAGGTTTTCGCGGCTTCGACTCAGCGGAGATAACTGTGGATGGGCATGTCGCGGTGGTGGGGGAGCCGAGAGCGGGACGATCGGACCTCATCACCGCAATTCGCAGAGTTCTAGATCCAAAGAGTACGGCAGCACGGGTTGATCCGCTCGATGTCCACCGGCCTTCTGCAGGGGGATCGGGCACGACGCCCCCGTTAACCGAGGTCGAACTCACCCTTATTGAACTTGGATCCGCATTGGAACAACTGCTCGACAAGCGCTTGGTTCCCGTTGATCCGATCACCGGAGAACTTGCGACCAAGGCAAACTCTTCAAGCGCCGTACTGGGTCTTCAGCTCTGTTACCGATTGCGATACGACGAGACCGCCGACGTTGGGGAGCATTGGGTCGACTACCCCCACCTCAGTGACCCTTCCGCCGGAACTTTCGTTCGCGCCCCTCGTCTGGAGCGGGAAGCATTGCCTTTCATAGCTCTTCGCCGCACACCACCGCTTCAACTTCGAAGTGAGGGCCTCCTCCGGGCGCTTGTTGAAGAGTCAGACCCGGCCGCTCTCGGAGGGGCTCTCGACGCCCTGACGTCCGACATAGGCGCCGCCACAGATACCCTCTCGGCCGAAAAGGTCATTCGAGACCAAGTTGCGGAGGTACTTTCGGCAGGGGCTGCACTACTCCTCGAACTCACCGACCCGAACCCTGAGAACAAGTTCGGCTTCATTGCGGAGGACGGCTCGCTGGCCGCACTCCTTCGATCCGTGCAACCGGCTGTGGAGTTGGATGGCGCTGGAACTCTGCCGTTAACGGCTCACGGATCCACAGCAGTGGGCATACTGACGGCAGCCGAGGGAATCGTCTCGGCGACAGCCCCCGAAGCAGTCGTGGTCGTAGATGACTTCGCTGACGACCTTGACGCTGCGTCAGCAGAGTACCTCGCAGCGAACCTGCGACGTCATGTCGGTCAGGTCTGGCTTAGCACGCGCCGTCCGGAAGCGCTCAGAGCCTTTCGCCCCGAGGAAGTCGTACGACTGACCCGCAGCCACGGCCATCGGATGCAGCATCAACTACCACCAACAACGGACCGCAAGGAGCGCGGCGTTCGTCGCCAGCTACAACACCAACTCCTTCACGCTATGTCCGCCAGGACCGTTGCGGTGCTCGAGGGGCCACACGATGCCGAGGGCTACGGAGCAATTGCCGATCGACGGCTGCGAGTGTCCGGCAGCGCGCCTCCCGCTGCGTTTGGGATACGTCTCGTCGCACCGCCGGGCAGCGACGGTGGGAAGGATCGCTTGCCTGAGATGGCGCGCCTTGCGGCAGCCCTCGGCTTTCATGTTCGCGTGGTCATAGACAATGACGACCCGGTCGCGGATGCGCCCTTGATAGCGACCTTGGTTGGGATCTGCGAAGCGGTGATCGTTCTGCCTCCTAAAACGGCAATCGAAAGAGCACTGGTAGCGGGTTTGACTGAGCAAACCGTGCGAGACACGCTGGCGTGGCTTAGTACCCAGTACAGCCTAGGGCTCACCGTTGCAGGGCTCAGCAGTAGCGAACTTCCAAAGGTCGCCGCAACGGCAATCAAATCAAAGGGCGGCCTTCACCAACCGTGGGTAGATGCGCTGCCGGCCAATTCCTCCCCGCCGATCGCGCGAAGGGTCTTGGATGCGTTGACCGCTCCTGCACCGTTATCGAAGACGATCAACGTGGCGGACTCGCCGTGACGTACACCCCATCACCGGGCCAGCAGCAAGTCTTGGACGCTGACGATGAGGTAGTACTCGTGCTTGGAGGAGCGGGAACCGGCAAGACCACGACGGCAGCTGCGAAGGCCCGGCGACATCTCGAAGATCATGCCCGTGCGGCGGTTCCTGTTCAGCGAATAGCTGGAGCACCTCCGATCGACCGTGTTCTCTTCCTGTCATTCTCACGCGCCTCAGTCGCACGGATAGTCGATCGCAGCCGCGAGATTCTTGGCCCATTTTCCGAACAGGTGGAGGTAACCACCTTCCATGCTCTGTCCTGGAGCTTGATCAACCGATTCGGCTCGTTGATCGGCCTTTCGGACCCGTATCTCCTGAGCAGTGCCCAGGCGAAACTTTTCCCGCGCACCGACGCCCTGAAATACGCAGATCTAGTACCAAGGGCTCTCGAGCTCCTTGCGCATCCTGCCGTCGTCGCACACGTAGAGACGCGTTGGTCCCTCGTCATCTGCGACGAGTTCCAAGACACCGACGACGGACAGTGGGAGTTGATCCGGGCCATTCGTGGGGCCGCTCAACTGTTGCTCCTTGGTGATCCGCATCAATGCATCTACGCCAACTTGCCCGACGTCGTCGGCGTCAGTCCCCAGCGCGTCGAGGACGTACGCACGATGACGGGGACGAGATGTATCGAATTGCCTGAGGCCTCGTTCCGGGACCCAAGCGGCATCATTCCCGCGGCAGCCGCCGCTATCCGTCGCCGGGAGTTCGACGGCCCGGCCATCAGCACCGCGATGACCGGTGGACAACTGGAAGTTCACTACGACGCAGACGGTTCGCACGAGGCAGCCGCCGTCGCCCAAGCCGTGGAGAGTCTTCAGAGCGACGGCCTATCTGTGGCCATCTTCAGCCACCACAACGATGCCCTTGCCGCATTGTCGGACGAACTGCGACTGATCGGTCTTGAGCATGAGATCACTGGTCTGTCGGAAAGCTTGACTGCAGCCATCGACGCTCAGGTAGCCATGGCTCAGTTTGCCCGTGGCGTGTGCGACTGGAAGGTCGTCCTGCAGTACCTCGCCATCTTCATCACGAGCGCCGTCCGAGGGAAGGCGGTCCCGGGCCTGGCCCACCAAGTGCTCGGGGCCCAGCCGGCAAGTCCTGCCTTCAGCCGGCGACTGATCAACTTGCGCGATCGCCTCTCCGGAGAGGGCCTCGATAGGGCCCTCGCCTTCGCACGGGACGCGCACGCCGAACTAGGCCTTACCAGCAAAGTGACAGCTTGGGCGAGAGCAGCCACGCTGGCTTCCTCCATGCTGGAAGAAGCTCGACGGCGAGTGCACGGCGGTGACGACAACACGGTCCTCGCCGCCCTTGATCTTATAGCGGACGCCAATCGCAGCGGCCAACTAACCGAATATGCAAGTGAGCCAGAAGGCGCCATCCAATTGATGAACCTTCACCAGACCAAGGGGCGTGAGGCGGATGCGACAGTCGTTGTGCTCCGCGGCAATGACTTCTTTGGATTTGAGAAGACCGAGCCATATCAGGACGGGAGTCGATTGCTGTACGTTGTCTTCAGTCGAGCACGCAAGCGAGTCATCGTCCTTACCTTCGGAAGCGGCCACAGCGGCCTAGTCGCTCCATTCGTGAGGCTGGCCATCACCTAGGTAGCGTTCCTTGCGGTACCAACTAGCCAAGGCGGCGTGCCGACCCCGCGTCCAACTCTCGCAGGTAAGGCAGCGTAGATCGCCAGCGCACCCCCTGCGCGGGCCGCGCACGGGTTCTCCAGACAACAAACAACTAGGACTGAGCCCATGCTCTTCAGTAGCGTCACGCCGGCTTCCGACTCCGACCTGCGGAACGCCATCAGGGTCTTGCGCAGCCAAGCGCAAGCCCTCGACAACCTGTCGGGGACCAGCGCCGCAGACCGGCTGGCCAGCTACCAGGCGTGGGCTTCACAAGCGTCGGAGGTGCTCCGCTCCGCATTCGACCTGGTCGATGTCGAGACGCTCATCAACACTCAGCGTCACGACTTTCTGCTGGATATATCTCAGGCGGACGCGCAGCTTCTTATCAACACCGCCGTGTCGGCTGAGAAGGCCGACCGTTCCAAGGTGTTCAGATCAGTCCTTGATGGTTTGGAAAGCATGCAAGCTTGCTGCGACCAGTTACCGGATTATCTCGTCGTTCCGGACACTAACGTCTTTTTGCATCAGGAGGCGTACTTCGATGAGCTCGACTGGGATGAACTGGCCGGAGTCAGCGCGAACCTGCGAGTCATGCTGCCGATGGCTGTCGTGCGTGAGATCGACAAAGGCAAGAGGGCGCAGGCTGGCAAGAAGGTGAGCGACTCCAACGACCAGCCCGTTCGGTCAAGGGCTCGCCAGACCTCCAAGCGGCTGCGCGAGATGTTCCCCTATGTGGACGTCGTGAAGGTCTTGAGCAACCGCACGTCCGTCGAACTTCTCCTCGACCCTGTGGGCCACAAGCACCTCGAAGATGCCGACAGCGAGATCATCGAGCGGGCGATGGCCCTCAAGACGGTCTCCCGCAAGGAGGTCTACATCGCTACCGGTGACGGGCACATGCAGTTCATGGCCAAGGTCGCTGGGCTCAAGGTGGTGGCGTTCCCCGACTGAGGTCAAGCAGAGTGCAAGTGCAAGCGTTGACGGGTCCCTCTGCCGGGACGCGCCCTTGCCAGGACGCCCAACATGTTGGACAACACCCGGTTCCGGGCAAGGACGGACAGTTCGCCCACCCAGGATCCGCCACGGCCTTCACGAGGCCCATCGAACTGTCGGACAAGATGGGCAAAACGTTGTGGCCTCGGCCGGCTTTGCGTCCATGATCACGGCTCGGCCGCCTTCCCTGCCGTGGCTGCTGACGCCGGCCCCGCGCCACGTGGTCGTATGGCTTGGTGGGCGGAGTGCAGCAGCTGAACAGGCGCGAGAGTGTCTCCGAGTGCAGGGTGCTGGCTCGCCGTCGTCGGTGGAGGGTCGCGGGGCGCGCTCACCCGCGAGCACTGTCGTGGGCGTGGCTCCTACCGCGTCGAAGGGCGCCGTACGTCACCGCGAGACCTCCTGGTCCGGCCAGCAGAAGCGTCCTGCCCCGTCGCCAGGTCGGGCCGGACCAGTCCTGCGCCACCCGCGCCCCGTGGGCCGGCCCGGGGCCGTGGCGACCGAGCCCGACCGTCGAGTCGGCACCGCGCCCGTACCGGCTACTATGACGGGCATCATAGTCGAGCGATGGTGGAGAGCGGATGCGAGAGCTGAACCTGTTCGGTGCCGGGGACCTGCGGTGGGTGGAGCGGCCAGAGCCGGGGGTGGGCTCGCCGCGAGGCGCGGTGGTGCGGCCGTTCGTCGTGAGCCGCTGCGACGGCGACACGCTGCCCATCCACCGGCGGGTCTCGCGCGTGATGCAAGCGGGCCTGCTCGACCCGGCGGTGGGCCACATCTGTGGCCCGGTTCCCTTCGCCGGCCCGTTCGCCATCGGGCACGAGTGCATCGCCGAGGTGGTGGAGGTGGGCACCGAGGTGAGACAGGTCAGGGTGGGCGACCGGGTCGTGGTCCCGTGGGCGGTCTCGTGCGGTGAGTGCGCGAGCTGTGTGCGGGGCCTGACGAGCAAGTGCGTGACGGCGCGGACGACACCCGAGGGTGTCCGGACGCTCGCGGCGTACGGCTTCGGCCCCTCGAGCGGGCCGTTCGGGGGCATGGTCAGCGACCTGCTCGCAGTCCCCTTCGCGGAGGCCATGCTCGTGCCCGTGCCGCCGGGTGTGGATCCGGTCCGCGTGGCGGCGGCGTCGGACAACCTGAGCGACGGATGGCGCGCAGTGGCTCCGCTGCTGGCCGAGCGCCCGCACTCGCGTGTGCTCGTCCTCGGTGGCGGCGGGAAGTCGATCGGCCTGTACGCGGCCGGGATCGCGGCCGCGCTGGGCGCAGCACAGGTGGACTACGCCGACTGGAGCGCAGGGCGCCTGCAGATCGCGCAGGCCCTCGGCGCAGCCCCTCTCGAACGCGACCGCCGGTCCGCGGCGGGGCTCGGGGAGTACGACGTCGTCGTCGAGGCCTCCAGCAGCACGTCCGGGGTCAGGGCGGCGATCAGGTCGACGGCGCCCGGGGGCACGTGCACCGCGGTGGGCTACTACGTCGGCAGGAACACCGGCATCCCCCTGTTCCACATGTACGCCACCGACATCACCCTGCGGCTCGGTGTCTCGCACCCGCGTGGAGTTCTGCCGGAGCTGCTCGAGTGGGTCGGCACGTCCGGGTTCGCCGCGGAACGCGTCACGACCGAGGTGGCCGACTTCGACGACGCGGCCACCGCCTATGCCCACTGCACGACCAAGCTCGTGCTGCAGCGCGAGCCGTTGGGGGTGGCCTGACCGTGAAGATGTACCTGCGGCTGCTGCGGGTGCTGCTCGCCGCCCGGCGAGGCGCCGGGCTGACGTTGTGGGACACGGCGGTCACGCCGTTCCGCGTCCGGCTGAGCGACCTGGACCTGCAGCGCCACATGAACAACGGCACCTACCTGACGATCGCCGACCTCGGCCGGGTCGACCTCATGGTCCGCTCGGGCTTCTGGGAGCAGATGCGCCGGCGTGGCTGGTACCCGGTCGTCGCCTCCCAGTCCATCCGCTACCGCAGGTCGCTGCGGTGGCGCCAGCGGTTCGAGGTGCACACCCGGGTGCTCGGCACGGACGGGCACTCGACGTACCTCGAGCAGGTCTTCCCGGTCGGTGACACCGTCTGTGCCGAGGCGATGATCCGCGCCCGCTTCCTCGAGCGAGGTGGGGGCTCGGTGTCCCAAGCGGAGCTCGAGCAGCTGGTCGGGGAGTTCCCCGAGGACCGTGAGCTACCCAGCTGGGTCGGTCCGTGGGCCGGGCAGGGGCGGGAGGGCGCCACCTCGCCCACGGCACCCGCGGCGGTCGAGCGGAGCGAGCGATGACGGTGAGCGAGCCGCGCGCCGCGATGGTGCACAGTGCTGCCGCCCTGCTGCGGCAGGACGGCGTGCGCGGGGCGTCCTTCGCCCGCGTCATCGAGCACTCGGGGGCTCCCCGTGGCTCCATCGGGCACCACTTCCCCGGCGGCAAGGCCGAGCTGATGGCCGACGCTCTGGCTGCGGCCGGCGCCGAGGTCTCAGGCGCCCTGGCCCGCATCCGCGACGGGGGCGCCTCGGCAGCCGACCTCGTGCGCGCGATGTGCTCGTACTTCGCCTCGGGTCTGCGAGCCACCGACTACCGCTCGGGCTGCCCGGCTGCGGCCGTCGCGATGGAGGCCCACGACAACCCCGGGCTGCGGCAGACGGCGAGCGAGATCGTGGACGGCTGGCAGGTCGTCCTCACCGACCTGCTCGAGGAGGACGGCCTCGACCACGGCGAGGCCCGGGCCCGGGCCCAGCTGTGCATCGCCGCCGTCGAGGGCGCGCTCCTCCTGGCCCGTCTGCACCGGTCGACCGAGCCCCTGGAGCAGGTCGGCGGCCAGCTGGGCGAGCTGCTGCGGCTCGGTCGGCGCTCGCCCCGGCCCCGGGAGGAGCACCACCACAAAGAGCACGAGGGCGACGAGCCCGGCGCACCCGACGGCCACGGGGAGCCAGAGCCGGCGCACCCATGACCGCGGGCCGGGTCAGGGGCGCAGCAGGCCGGCGGTGGGTCCCACGGAGAGCTGCCCCCGGGAGAGGGTCAGGTGCATCAGCTCGTCGGCGAGCACGACGCGCCCGCCGTAGGTGTCGCCCATGCCGAGCAGGGCCGCGTCGACGGTCTGCGGGTTCGAGACGTTGGCCCCGGTGTGCACCAGCACGAGCGTGCCGACGCCGGCGTCGGACGCCATCGAGACCGCGCCCTCGAGCGTGCACAGACCCTCGCGGTAGCGGGTGTGCGCGGCATTGGTGTTCCAGCACATCGAGAACATGATGTCCGCACCCCTGGCCAGCTCGCGCACGCTGTCGCACGGCTCGGTGTCCCCGGTGAACACGATGCTTCCGTCGGAGGTCTCGAGCCGGTAGGACAGCGAGTCCAGCCAGGGCTGGGCGTGGATGGCCAGCGCCGAGCGCATCGACCACGAGTCCCCCCGGTGCTCGTGCCCGGCCTCGATGTCGGTGGTCCGCACCCGCGGGGGTGTCCGCGGCAGCGTCCCGCCGCGGTGGGCCCAGATGCCCTGGCTGCCCGACCAGTTGACCCGCGCGTGGATGTCGGCGAAGAAGGCGCCGTCGGGGCCGACGAGCCGCTCGGTGAGGAGGCTCGTCGGCGCCGGGCCGATGGCGTGCAGTGGCTCGACCAGCCCGGCGCCCTGGTCCCACCTCGTGAGCAGGAAGCAGGGGTAGTCGACGTCGTGGTCGAAGTGGTGATGCGTGAAGAACAGGGTGCCGACCTGGGTGGGGGCCAGCCCCGCCTTGACGAGCTTCCAGGTCGCCGCCGGGCCGCAGTCGACCATGAGCACCTCGCCGTCCACGTCGACGGCGAAGGCGCTGCCGAACCGTTCGGGGGTGGGCTCGGGGGTCCCGCTGCCGAGGACGTACACGGTGGTGGTCATCGATCCTTCTCTCGTGGTGGTGGGACGGGCGCCCGCGGAGGGCGGCGCGCTCGAGCACGGCCCGGCCGGCGTCGGGTCGGCCGACGCCGGCCGGGCGGGCCTGCGGCTAGTCGCCCTCGAGGGTGAAGCCCGGGGCTCCGGGCACCGAGTCGAGCAGCCGCTGCGTGTACTGCTCGCGGGGCCGGGTGAAGACGTCCTCGACGTCACCGGTCTCGACGAGGCTGCCGTGGTAGATCACGGCCACGCGGTCGCAGACGTGCTTGACGACCGCGAGGTTGTGGGAGATGAACAGCATCGTCAGTCCGAGGTCCACCCGCAGCTCGGCGAGCAGCTCGAGGATCTCCGCCTGGACCGACACGTCGAGCGCAGAGGTGATCTCGTCGGCGACGATGACCCGGGGCCGGACGCACAGGGCCCGGGCGATGGCGATGCGCTGACGCTGACCGCCCGAGAACTCGTGGGGGTACTTCTCGATGGAGCCCGCCGGCAGCCCCACCCGCTCGAGCCACTCGACGATGGTGTCGCGGTGGCGCCGGACGCGGGGGCGCCGGGGGTCGAGGGCCTCGGCGATCGCCTGCCCCGCGGTGTGCCGCGGGTCGAGGGAGGAGTAGGGGTCCTGGGGGATCATCTGGAGCATCGTCGGCTGGGGCCGGGTGTGCCGGTGAGGCCCGGCGACGGGCTCGCCGCCCCCGACCCAGATCGTGCCCCCGGCGACCGGGACCTCCCCGCACAGTGCCTTGGCCAGGGTGGACTTCCCCGAGCCGGACTCGCCGACCAGCCCGACCGAGGTGCCCTCCTGCACGGTGAGCGAGACCCCGCGCAGGGCATGGGTCCGGTGCGTGCCCGTGCCGAGGACCACCTCGAGGTCCTCCACCTCGACCAGTGCTCGCGCGCTCATCGGATCGCCTCCACGTACTCGGCCGCCTCGAGCAGCCTGCGGGTGTAGCGGTGGGAGACCCGTCCCTGCTCGAGGGCGTCGGCGCTCAGCTCCTCGACCGCCTCCCCCCGGTAGAGGACGAGGACCCGGTCGCACATCGCGCGCACCACGCCGAGGTCGTGCGAGATGAAGAGCACCGAGGCCCCGACCGAGCGGCTGACGGCGACGACCCTGCGCAGCACCTCGACCTGGACGGTGACGTCGAGCGCCGAGGTCGCCTCGTCAGCGATGAGCAGCCGGGCCTCGGTGAGCAGCGAGGAGGCGATCATGGCGCGCTGCAGCATGCCCCCGGACAGCTCGTGGGGATGCTGGTGGGTGCGCCGCTCCGGCTCGGTGATCTTCAGCCGGCGCAGCCGGTCCACGAGCGCGCGCCGCGCGGCGCCCCGGCTCATCCCGAGGTGGGTGCGAGCGACCTCGGTGAGCTGGGTGCCCAGGCGCAGGGCCGGGTTGAAGCTGGACACCGGGTCCTGGTAGACGAGCGCGACGTCGCGGGCGAGCGCTGCGGGGGGAACGGGGGCGAGCAGGTCGTGCCCGGCCACCCACAGCGCGTCGGCGGTGGCGTCGGTGCTCTCGGGCACGAGGCCGGCGAGGGACATCGCGGTGAGCGACTTGCCCGAGCCGGACTCGCCGACGATGCCGAGCACCTCGCCCGGGGCGACGTCGAACGAGACGCCCTTGACCAGCTCCACACCGGCGGCGCTGTGGACCCGCAGCCCGCGCACGCTCACCGTCGCCTCGGGGTCCGCCGGCGGCACCGCCGGGCGGCCGCTCGGGCGCAGCCGGCCGGTGGGCCCGCTGCTGCGGGTGCGGCTGCGGGTGCGCGGGTTGCTGCTGGCGGCGAGGCCGTCGCCGATGAGCATCGCCGCGAGCCCGGTGAGCACGAGCATGACGCTCGGGCCGACGACCTGGCTGGGCTGGGTGTAGATGGAGACCAGGCCGTCGCTGAGCAGCTTGCCGAAGTCGAAGTCCGGCTCCTGGACACCGAGGCCGACGAACGACAGCCCGGAGAGCTCCATCATCGTCACGGCGAAGCAGCTCGCGACGAGGACGAGCATCGGCTCGGCCATGTTCGGCAGCACGTGCCGGAGGATGACGAGGGGGCCGGGGACGCCGAGGCGCCGCGCCGTGCTGACGTAGTCGCGCGTGACGATGGGCGCCGCCATGTTCGCGCTGAGCCGGACGAAGGCCGGGCAGCCCGCGATGCCGATGGCGAGGGTCGCCGGCCACGCCCCGGCGCCCAGCACCGCGGCGATGACCAGGGCGAGCACCAGGGACGGGAAGGCGACGGCGACGGCGTTCACCCCGAGCACCGCACGGCGCACCCGCTCGGGAGCCATCCAGATCGTCGTGCCGACCGAGACGCCGATGACGACCGAGAGCGCCGTGGCCGTGGCGGTGAGCACGAGGGTCAGCCGGGTCGCGACGAGCGCGCGGGCGAACAGGTCGCGCCCGAACTCGTCGGTGCCGAGGAGGTGCTGCGCCGAGGGCGCGAGGCGGCTGTCGGAGGTCAGGGTCGTCGCCGCGTGCCCGAACAGCGGGGGCGCGAGCACCGCCAGCGCGGTGAGCAGCGCCATGAGGAGGATGCCGGTGACGAGGATGGGGTGGAGCCGGCGACGACGCGGACCGTCGGAGGCCTCCACCGGGAGGGCGAGTGAGCTCATGCCGAGGCTCCCTCCGCGTCGAGGGTGCGCGAGTCGATGAGCGCCAGCCCGATGTCGATGAGGGTGTGGACGCTCACGGCCATGACCCCGATGGTGAGGATGACCCCCCGGGTGACGGCGTAGTCGCGGTTGAGGATCGCCTCGATGACGGCGTTGCCGAGCCCCGGCCAGGCGAAGACCCGCTCGACGATGATGGCGCCCCCGAGCATGCCCGCGAGGATGAGCCCCGAGAGGGTGAGGGTGGAGGCCAGCAGGTTCGGCATCGCGTACTTCGCGTACTGCTTGACCACACCGATCCGCCAGCCGCGCGCGGTGCGCATGTAGTCCTGCTCGAGCACCGCGGAGGCCTCGCGGCGCACGACGCGGCTGACTGCGCAGATCGGTCCGAGCGAGAGCGCCACCGACGGCAGGATGTAGGACCGCGGGCCGGTGGTTCCCGCGGCCGGCAGGAGGCCGAGCGTCACGGCGAACAGCACGACGAGCAGCGTGCCGACGACGTAGTGGGGCAGGGCCTGCAGGCCCGCCGTCGCCCAGCTGAACGCCGAGTCCAGCCAGCGGTTGCGGTTGCCCCGGGTCAGCCCGGCCACGGTGAACCCCAGGGTGAGGGAGATGACGAGGGTCAGGGCCATCGCGGCGAGGGCGATCGTGGCGGTGTAGGGCAGCCGGACGGCGATGACGTGCGAGACGGCGTCGCCGGTCCGGAAGGACTCACCGAGGTCGCCGCGCAGGACGCCGAGGACGTAGTCCCGGAACTGCTCGAGCATCGGCCGGTCGAGGCCGAGCTGGGCCCGGGTCGCCTCGACGACCGCGGGGGAGGCGTCCTGGCCGGCGATGACCCGGGCGGGGTCGCCGGGCACGAGCTGGACGACCGCGAAGGTCAGGACGACGAGCGCCACGACGGCGCTCGTCCATTCGAGCGCCTTGACGAGGAGGAAGCGCGGCCAGGGCGAGGAGATCTGCAGCTTCATACCAACCGTTCCGGGTAGGGCGTGCCTGGGCCGACCACGTCCCGGTGCGGCCGCGCGAGGGGGTGCTCGAGCGGCCGCACCGGGACGGGGGTCAGCCCACCGTGCGCAGCGTCGAGAGGTCCTCGCGGCCACCCGGTGCCCGGACGGTGACACCCTTGGTCGTCACGATCGTCTGGGGGTTGGTCGCGAGCGGGATGAAGTCGACCGCCTCGAGAGCGGCCGCCTGTGCCTCCTGGAACCCCGCACACTTCTCGCTCGTGGTGGTCGCCGCGATGCCGCGCTCGAAGGCGGCCGTCGCCGTGGGGTTGTCGGAGCGGGTGAAGTTGCGCCCGCCGTCCTCGAGACCGGCGCCGACCACGTCGCTCAGACCGGTGACGAGCGTGCCGCCGGTGTTGATCGTCGCGAGGACCGAGATGTCCCAGCCGTCGTCGGTGATGAGCGTGCCGATCCACGTCGCGTTGTCGCTGTTGGTCAGCTTGACCGTCGCGCCGGCGGCTCGCAGCTCCTCGGCGATGTACGTCGTCGCGGCCCCGTTGGTCCCGAAGGCCGGAGCCGTCGAGCCGACGACCTGGATCTTCAGGCCCGAGAGGACCTTCGCCGCGGCGTCCGCGTCCGGTTCGGTCAGCAGCGAGGCGTCGGTGTTGACGCACTCCAGGCCGGGGTCGCCCGGGCCGAGGTCGGGGGTGGCGCCGGGGTTGATGGCGTCGATGAGCGCCGAGCGGTCGATCGCCTGCGCTGCGGCCTTGCGGGCCGCGGCGTCGGCGAAGGGCCGGCCGGCGGTCTCGTTGAAGATGACGAACATGTCCCCGATGACCGCCTCGGTCTTGGTGAAGGAGTCCTCCGGGAAGCGGGAGAGGTCCTGGTAGGCGACGGCGCTCTCGTCCAGGGAGCCGGTGAGCAGCTGGTTGGCCGCGGAGTCCGTGGCACCGACGGTGAACTTCAGGGTCTGCGCAGGCGTGCCCTCGAGGGGCTCCGCGTACTCGGGCCACGAGGAGTAGTCGCTGCGCAGGTCGAACTCGTAGCCGACCCCCGTCGTCGACGAGCTGAGCACGTAGGGCCCGCTGAAGGCGCCCTTGACCGTGCCGGCCGCGAGACCGTCGAGGTCCTCGAGCCCGGCCGGGCAGACGATGCCGGCGGCCGGGTGGGTCAGCCCGACGGCGAGCTCGGAGTACGGCTTGGCCGTCGTGACGGTCACCGTGCGGGCGTCGTCGTCGGCCGTCACCGTCACCGCGGAGCCGCCGAAGATCAGCTGCGCCGCCTTGGAGGCGGTGTCGGGGTCGGCGAGCCGCTGCAGTGAGGCGGCGATGTCGCTCGGGGTGAGCTCGCTGCCGTCGCCGCAGGTGAGACCGTCGCGGATCTGCAGAGTCACCCCGGAGTCGTTCTGGGTGTAGGACTCGGCCAGGTCGCCGACGAGGGTCGACCCGTCGTCGCGGCGCAGGACGGTGTCGAAGCCCAGCCGGGCGGCGCGGTAGTCGTCCATCGCCTTGACCAGCGCGGGGTCGAAGGTGGTCGGGTCGGTGATCAGCGCCCCGCGGATGGTCCCGCCGGACTCGCTGTCCGTGCTCGTCTCACCGGCGCAGCCGGCGAGCGCTCCGAGGAGGAGGCAGACACCGACGGCCGCGGCGAGCGGCCCCCGGCGTCGTGTGCTGTCCTTCACGTTGAGATCCTCTCTGTCGGTCCCGGCCCGTGGCCGGCGTGCCCGGCGTCCGGTACCGGTCCGGAACGGCAATGCGTAATATGCATGTAATATGCAGAGGGGTCGCCTGCCGCACTGCGCCCATCCAAGGCGTCGCCGGCCCGGGCTGTCGAGCACCTTTTCCTCATCCCTCTCATGCAACACATGCATGATCCGAGCAGATGCGGGCGGGACCGGTCAGTCGGCCTCGTTCCGGCGGTTGACGGCGACCTCGACGAACGCCTGGGCCGCGGGCGAGAGCCCGCCCTGGTGGCAGACCCACGTCGGCACGAGCACCGGCGGGTCGAGGCTGCGCAGGGTGACCCCGGCCGACGAGGCCGAGGTCCGGGCCGAGAGCGAGAGGATCGCGGCGCCGACGCCCCGTGCGACGAGGGGCAGCACGGCGTGCCGGTGGCTCGCCCGGGCGACGACGCGCAGGCCCCCGGTCTGGGCGTCGAGGTCGTCGATGAGCTGCTGGAGGGTGCTGCCGTAGGGCGCCACGACGAACGGCATGCCGACGAGGTGCTCGGGCCGGATGGCGTCGAGCCCGGCGAGCGAGGAGCCCGGCGGCAGGGCGACCACGAGCTCGTCGCGCTCCACCTGCCGCGCGGAGGTCCCGCTGTGCGACGGCCGCTGGGGCGCACCCATGACGGCCACCTCGGCGGTCCCGGAGTCCAGCGAGGCGAAGGCCTCCCGCGGGTTGTGCACGAGCCGGGCCACGGTCGTGATGGCCGGGTGGCGGGCCTGCAGCGCGGCGACGATGCGCGCCATCGGCTCGCCCGAGGGCCCGGGGGTGACGGCCACGGTGACGGCACCGGCGATGTCGGCCTCCGAGGAGCGGGCGACCGCGGCGAGGGTGTCGATCTCGCGCAGCACGGCCCGGGCCTGACGCACCAGCCGCTCGGCGGCGGGGGTGACGGCGACCCCGTCGCGGGTGCGCCGGAACAGCAGGGTGCCGAGCTCGCGCTCGAGGGTCTGGATGGCCCGCGAGAGCGTCGACTGCGAGACGTGCAGCGAGGTCGCGGCCCGGCTGAACCCGCGGTGCTCCACCACGGCGACGAAGTACTCGAGCTGGCGCCTCTCCACGGAGCCTCCTCGGGCGACTGGCATGCGCCGGACGCATGCCGGGAATGAAGAAATGGTGCTCGACAGCCACTCTCGCACACGCGTTGGATGAGGGTCCCGTTCGTTGCGACCGGGATGCCGACACATGCAGACCGCGCATCAGGGGTCCCCCGTGGTGCGCGCTCCGCGACACCTGGAAAGGACCCTGCTGCTCATGGCGCGAGAGGGCGAGGAGACGACCGCCACCGGTGACCCGGAGCCGGAGGGGCCGCAGCGGTGGCCCGCCGGACTCGTCGGGCAGGTGAGCCTCAGCCCGAGCGACCCGGCGCCGGCCGGGTCGTGGGGCTCGTGGACCCTGCGGTACGTCGTGGGCCCGTACGGGGTCGACGACGCCGGCGCCCTCAAGGTGCTCTGGCCGGTCGTGTCCGACCACGGCGTCCCGCAGCTCAGCGACCCGGCCGGCGCGAACTACGCGTCGGTCCGCACGGACGGCGAGGCGGTGCTCGTCGCCCGCTGGCAGCAGCGAGCCTCCGTCCGGCCGTGGTCCAAGGGCCTCGTCATCGACGTCACCGACGGCTCGTTGGCGCCCGGGGACACCGTCGAGCTCGTCCTCGGGGACCGCGACGGCGGCGGGCCCGGTGCCCGGCTGCAGAGCTATGTCGAGCCCGACTGTCGCGTCCGGGTCCAGGTCGACCCCTTCGCGACCGGGGTCTTCTACGACGTCCCCGGCAGCACCGGCCTCGACGTGACCGCGGGGGAGGCCCATGCCCTGGTCGCCACCCTGCGACCGGCTCGCGGGCCCCGCCCCGCGGTGGTCTCGGTGCGGGCGGTGGACCGCTACGGCAACCTCGCGACCGGCTACCGCGGAACGGTGACGCTCACCTGGACCGACGGCACGAGCACCGAGCGCCCGATGACCGCGGCCGACGAGGGCCTGCTCACCCTGGAGGTGCCGGACCACCGAGGTCCCGCGGCCGGAGCGGGCCCACTGCGGGTGCACGTCGCCGACGACGGCGGCCGCAGCGCCGTGTCCAACCCGCTCGACCCGGACGTCGGCGACCCGCTGTGGGGCGACACCCAGGGGCAGACGGGGGAGACCGTCGGTGCCGGGACGCTGGAGAGCTTCTTCCGGTACGGGCGCGACGTCGCCCTGCTCGACTTCGTCACCCACTCCGCCAACGACTTCCAGGTGGACAACGCCGCGTACGAGCGCTCGCTGGCCATGTGCGACGCGTTCACCGAGGACGGGCGGTTCGTGGCGTTCGGGGGTTTCGAGTGGTCGGGCAACACCGCCGTCGGGGGCGACCACAACGTGCTCTACGCCGACAGCGCCCAGGCGCCCCTGCTGCGGTCGAGCCATGCCCTCGTCGAGGACCTCGGCGACCTGGACACCGACGCCCGGACCGCCACCGACCTCTACCGGGCGATCGAGGAGCGGGGGCTCGAGGCGGTCTGCGTGCCCCACGTCGGCGGCCGGCGGGTCAACCTCGGGCTGCTCGAGCCCGCGCACGCGCCGGTCCTCGAGATCGTCTCGGTCCACGGGTGGTTCGAGTGGCTCGTGCTCGACGCCCTCCGGCTCGGGCACGTCGTCGGTGTCGTCGGTGCCTCCGACGACCACTCGGGCCGGCCGGGCAGCAGCTACCCCACCCTGCCGGTCTTCGGCGTCCGCAACGGTCTGGCCGCCGTCTGCACCGACGACCTCAGCCGGCGGGGCATCCAGCGGGCCATGCGGGCCCGGCACACCTACGCCACGACCGGCGAGCGCATCCTGCTCGACGTGCGCGCGGACGGGCACCGCATGGGTGACCACTGGTCCGCGGTGCAGGCGCCGACGGTGCGGGTGCGCGCCGCCGGGACGGCCGGCGTCGAGGCGGTCGAGGTGCTGGACGCCACGGGTGTCGTGCGCCGCTGGACCCCGCCCCCGCCGGCCGGGCGGGGCCGGCTGCGGGTCGGCTGGCGTGGCGCGCGCGCCCGCGACCGACGCCGCGTCCAGGACTGGAGCGGCGGGCTGCACGTCGACGACGGCGAGATCCGCGCGGCCCGTTCCTGGGCCTTCGACCATCCCGACCACGCGGTGGTGCTCGAGGGGCCGAGGTCGGTGTCGTGGACGAGCAGCACCAACGGTGACAGCGACGGGGTGGTGCTCGAGCTCGGCACGACGCCCTCGACGCTGCACCTCGCCGCCGGCGGGGTCGACCTGTCGGTGGACCTCGCCCGGGTCGGGGAGGACGGGCTGGAGATCCCGGTCGAGGGCGGCGTGGACCGTGCGGTGACGCTGCGCTGGCTTCCCGAGGAGGAGCCGTCGCGCGAGGTGGACGTCGTCTTCGAGGACCTTCCGTTCGGCCCGGGTCGCAACGCCTACCTGGTCAAGGTCCACCAGAGCGACGGGCACCTGGCCTGGGCCAGCCCGCTGTTCGTCGACGGGTGAGCCCGTCCCGCCGGGCGCTCGAGCGCCCGGCGGGAGCGGGGGCACGAGGGGGTCAGTGGGGGACGGGGGTGGCTGGCGGCACGACGAACGAGGAGATGTCCTCGGCGGTCTCGCCGTCGAGCGAGAGCTCGGCGAGGACGCGCCCGATGGTCGGGGCGAACTTGAAGGCGTGCCCCGCGCCGAGTGACACGAGGATGTCCGGGTGCTCGGCCAGCGGGCCGAGGACGAACTCCCGGTTCGGGGTCAGGGCGTACTGGCAGGTCACGGTGCGCAGGACCTGCCCGCTGTCGGGGATGGTCGCCCGCATGAAGTCCGACAGCTCCTCGACGAGGGCGGCGGACGGCTCGAAGGTCCGCTCCTGCGGAGTCATCAGGTTGTTCGACACGTCGCGCGCCGCCTTGACCGTCGGCTCGCCGTAGGTCGGGAACCCGTAGTAGCAGTGGGTGTCCTCCCAGATCCACACCGGGAAGCGGCTGCGGTCGAAGGTCTCGGGGTCGGCCGGCTTGAAGTAGGTCACCTGCTCCTGCATCGTCTCGAGCGGGATCTCGGAGCCGAGCGGGGCCAGCAGCGTGTTGGTCCAGGCGTCGCAGGCGAGCACGACCTTCCCGGCGCGCACCGGGCCCGCCGGTGTGCGCAGCACGACGCCCGACCCGTCGGGCTCGAGCGCCTCGACCGGCGTCCTCGGCCGCAGGGTGGCGCCGTGGGCGCGGGCCTGCATCTGCAGGGCGGCCACGGTGCGGGAGGCGTTGACGATGCCGGAGTCCGGGGTGTACACGGTCTCGACGTTCTCCGGGATGCGGAACTGCGGCCAGCGGTCGTGCACCTGGGCAGGGCTCAGCAGCTCGTGGGGCAGGCCGACGGCCTCGAGGCTCCTGGCGAAGTTGCCCGCCGAGTAGGGGCCGTCGACCGGGATGAAGACCACGCCGCCGGTGACGTCGACGAGGTGCTCCCCGGCGGCCTGCTCGAAGTCCGCCCAGTCCCGGTACGCGGCGGTGGCAAGGCGCACGTAGCGCTCGACCCCGTAGGAGGTCCGGATGATCCGGGAGGTGTCGTGCGAGGCGCCGCGGACGTGGCCGAGGTCGAACTGCTCGAACGCCACGACCCGTGCGCCCCGACGGGCCAGGTGGTAGGCGGCAGCACTTCCGAGGGCGCCGAGACCGACGACGGCGACATCGACGGTCTCCATGGGGTGGTTCACTCTGGGGTTCCTTCCGGGGTCGGTGATGCGGTGGGTCAGGAGAGGACTTTCGCGAGGAACGAGCGGGTGCGCTGGTGCTGTGGGTCGCCCAGCACCTGCGCGGGTGACCCGCTCTCGACGACGACGCCGTCGTCCATGAAGGTCACGGTGTCGGCGACCTCCCGGGCGAAGGCGATCTCGTGGGTGACGACGATCATGCTCATGCCGTCGGCGGCGAGGTCGCGCATCACGTCGAGGACCTCGCCGACGAGCTCGGGGTCCAGCGCCGAGGTCGGCTCGTCGAAGAGCATGAGCTTCGGGCGCATGTTGAGGGCCCGCGCGACGGCCACGCGCTGCTGCTGGCCTCCGGAGAGCGAGCGCGGGTAGGCGTCGGCCTTGTCGGCCAGGCCGACCCGCTCGAGCAGCCGCAGCCCACGCTCCCGGGCCGTGGCGGTGTCCTCCCGCCGGACCTGGACCGGGGCCTCGACGAGGTTCTCGAGCACGGTCATGTGGGGGAAGAGGTTGAACTGCTGGAAGACCATGCCGATCTCGCTGCGGCGCTGGGCGATCTCCGCGTCGCGCAGCTCGTGGAGGCGTCCGTTGTGCTCCCGGTAGCCGACGAGCTCGCCGGCGACGCGGATGGTGCCGGCGTTGATCTTCTCCAGGTGGTTGATGCACCGCAGGAAGGTGCTCTTGCCGGAGCCGGAGGGACCGAGCAGGCAGGTCACCTCTCCGGGGGCCACGGTGAGGTCGATGCCCTTGACCACGAGGTTGCTGCCGTAGTACTTGTGCACCCCGCGGGCCTCGACCATGGGGGTGGGCGCGGCGTCGCTCATCGCCGGCTCCCCTCGGTGGGCTCGCCGGGGCCCGGCGGCCGTGACCGGCGCCACGGCACCAGCCCGGACCGCACCGTCGCCAGCAGCGAGGGCTCCTGGAGCCGGTTGTCACCCCGGCGGAAGCGGCGCTCGACGAAGTGCTGCCCGATGCTGAGGACCGTGGTGACGGCGAGGTACCAGATGCTCACCGTGATCAGCAGCGGGACGACCTGGAAGTTGCGTGAGTAGATCGTCTGCACGGCGAAGAGGACGTCGGGGATGGCGATGACGCTGACGAGCGAGGTCGTCTTGAGCATCGAGATCGTCTGGTTGCCGGTCGGCGGGATGATGACCCGCATGGCCTGGGGCAGCACGATGCGGCGGAAGACCTGGCTCTTGCGCATCCCGAGCGCCTCGGCGGCGTCGATCTGCCCGGGGTCGACCGACTGCAGGCCCGCGCGCACGATCTCGGACATGTAGGCGCCCTCGTTGAGGCCCAGGCCGAGGATCGCCGCGACCATCGGCGTGATCACCGTGTTGGCGTCGAGCTCGAACAGGTGCGGCCCGGAGGGGATCCCCAGGGTCAGGACGGGGTAAAGCGCCGCGAGGTTGAACCAGAAGATCAGCTGGACGAGCAGCGGTGTGCCGCGGAAGAAGGCGACGTACCCGAAGGCGGCGCCGGCCACGACGGGGTTGCGCGACTCGCGTCCGAGGGCCATGACGACGCCGATGGCGCAGCCGACGACCATCGCGACGAGGGTGAGCATCAAGGTGACGAGCAGGCCGTGCAGGACCTGGCCGTTGCCGAGGTAGCCGAGCGCGACGTCCCACTCGAAGTTCGGGTTGGTGAGGACCGACCACAGCAGGAGGACCCCGGCGACGACGATGACCGCCGTGGCGACCCAGTGCCCGTAGCGACGGACCGGAACCACCTGCGGGGACTCGCCGGTGACGGTCCCGGCGGCGGGCGCGGCCGGGGGCGTCGCCGTCGTCACTGGGCGTCGAGCTGGTCGGGGCTGGTGTAGATCTCCGAGTGGTCGATCGCCCCCGCCTCCATGCCGAACTCCTCGAGGTTGTCCAGGTAGGCGCCGTTGTCGATGAGGCTGTTGAGCGCGGCCTGCAGCGCCTTCTCGAGCTCGGAGCCCTTGGGCACCGCGATCCCCCAGGTACTCGGGTCGTAGTTGACGTCGAGGGCCTCGAGCTTCCCGTCGGACTGCTCGGCCTGGTAGACCGCGGGGCCGAGGTCGGTCATCGTCGCCTCGACCCGGCCCGAGCCGAGCGCCAGCATCGCGTCGGCCGAGGTCTTGAACGTCGACACCTCGATCGCGGGCTCGCCGGAGTCGGTGCAGGCCGCGGTGAACTTCGGCAGGTACACGGTGGTGTAGACCGAGCCCTGCAGGACCGCCACGGTGTGGCCGCACATCGTGTCCAGGGTGATGTCCTGCGGGTTCCCGGCGGCCACGAGCAGGGAGGTGCCGCCCTCGTAGTTGCTCACGAAGTCGACCGAGGCGAGCCGCTCGGCCGTCACGCCCAGGGCCATCGCGGCGGCGTCGGTCTTGTGCGCCTGCAGCGCGGGGAAGACCGCGTCGAACTTGATGTCGTCGAAGACGATGTCGACGCCGAGGGTCTCGCCGACGAGCCGCATCTCCTCGATCTCGGCACCGGTGAGGGTCGTGCCGTCGTCGGCGACGTCGAGGAACGGCGGGTAGCCGGGCCCGCTCGCGATGTGGATCTCCCCCGCCTCCTTGACCTCGGCCGGCAGCAGGTCGGCGGCGCTCTGGTCGAAGAGGGAGCCGGCGCTGCTCGAACCGCTCGGCTCGCTCGAGGAGGCCTCGGAGCCGCAGCCGGCGGTGAGGGCGGTGGCTCCGGCGAGCGCCAGGACGGCGAGCGCGGCCCCAGGGGTCGGGCGCATGCGGGACAGGTTCATGGGACTCCTTCGAGCACTGACGGGAGAACCGTTGCGGCACACCGGATACCGGGAGGACGGCCACAGCGGGAGCGGGGGCCTGCGGGGCACCCCGAAGAGTGCGCTCACTATAGGAACGGGCCGTTTCGACGGCGTCGCGGACCGCAGTGGGCGCAAATGCGGGGTCCCGGGATTGCCGGTTCTGCGGCATCCGCCCCGCGCGAGCCCCGGTGCGGTGCCGGCACGCCGACGCCTCCGCCAGGGCCCGCGGAGGGCCGGGACGGCCACTGTGCCGAGGGCACAGTGCGGCGTGATTCTCTGCGCTGTCGGCACATTGTGGGACGGTTCGGCGCTTCCTAGCCTCGGACCTACGACCCCGGCCTGCGCAGGCTCCGCCCCATCTCACCCCGACACCCACCCCTCCGCGGCAGCGCATCGACCCAAAGGACTACAGCAATGACCAGGAAGCTCCTCAAGGCGTCCACGGCGGCCGCCGCCTGCGCCGTCACGGCGGTGACCCTCGCGGCGTGCGGGACCGGCGCCGACGGCGGCGGCGACGGCAGCAGCGCGGACCCGAGCTACGTCTCCGGCGGCACGTTCACCGTCGCGCTCAACGACGACCCCGGCAACCTCTCGCCGCTCACCGGCGTCTCGCTCGTGCAGCGCGCGCTCGTGCCCTACGCCTACGAGTCCCTCGTCTACACGACGAGCGACGGCGAGGCCCTGCCCTGGCTCGCCGAGAGCTGGACCCAGACGCCCACCTCGGTGACGTACACGCTCAAGGACGGCGTGACGTGCTCGGACGGCAGCGAGTTCACGGCCGAGACCGCCGCCCACAACATCGCCTACCAGGCCGACGGGGACAACGGCACCTTCTGGCACAACTCGAACATCACCGAGGACATGACGGCGAGCGCCGACGGCAACACGCTCACCATCACGAGCACGACGAAGAACCCGTTCCTGCTCACGATGACCGGCGAGGTCGAGATGGTCTGCCAGAAGGGCCTGGACGACCCCGGCTCCCTCAAGGACTCCACCGACGGCACGGCACTGTTCCACCTGACCTCGCTCAAGGCGGGCAACGAGTACACCTACACCAAGCGCACCGACTACACCTGGGGCCCCCAGGACGTCACGAGCGAGACCGAGGGCCTGCCGGACACCATCGTCGGCAAGGTGGTCACCGACGAGTCCACCGCAGCCAACCTCCTGCTGTCGGGCGGGCTCAACGCAGCCGGCGTCGCCGGGACCGACCGCGACCGGCTCGAGTCCGCCGGGCTGGAGTCGCAGGGCGTGCCGAACCCGATCGGCGAGATGCTCTTCAACGAGCGCTCGGACCGCCCGACGGCCGACGAACGGGTGCGCCAGGCGCTCACCGTGGCGCTCGACCGCGCCTCGGTGGGTGACCTCGTGACCAACGGCCACGTCGAGGAGATGACCTCGCTCGTCGTGCAGTCGCCCTTCCTGTGCGTCGCGGGGGGCCCGAAGTGGACCCTGCCCGACCCCGACGCCGAGCGCGCCGGAGAGCTGCTCGACGAGGCGGGGTACACCGTCGGCTCCGACGGCATGCGCGCCAAGGACGGCACGCCGCTCACCATCCGCTTCCTCTACGACGCCGGCACGCCCAGCCACGCGGCCGCCGCCGAGGAGGTCCAGGCGGAGTGGAAGGAGATCGGCGTGGACACCGAGCTCGTCGCGGAGGACCCGACCGGCTGGTCGACCGACCTCTACCAGTCCTACGACTGGGACACGGGCTTCATCCAGCTGGCCCCCGGGACCCCCGTGGTGCTCAGTCTCTTCTTCCTGGGCGACACCAGTGAGCAGGGCGGGTACAACTTCATGGATGTGCAGAACACCGCGTACAACGACCTGGCCACCCAGGCGATGAGCGCGCCGGACGCCGACGCGGCGTGCGACCTGTGGCAGAGCGCGGAGAAGGAGCTGGTCGACCGGGTCGACGTCTACCCGCTGGCCCAGACGACGTCGCCGACCTTCTTCACCGGCGCCACCGCCGACGTCCCGTGGGGCATCGCGCCGACGACCATCCGGATGCTGGGCTGAGGCGTATGACGATCCCCCCGAGCGCGGTCACCACCGCCCCGTCGCCCGAGGCGGCCGAGCCGGCCGCGTCTCGGGGGGAGCGTCTGCGGGTGCTCGTCGGTTCCCCGCGGGCCGCCTTCGTCCTCCAGCGGCTCGGCCGGGCGGCGGTCTCCTTCGCCATCGTCCTCGTCGCCGCCTTCTTCATGGTCCAGCTCGTCCCGGGGGACCCGGTCCGGGCGGCGCTGGGGCCGACCGCACCGGTCGCGACGGTCGACGCGCTGCGAGCACAGCTCGGCCTCGACCAGTCGGTGTGGTCCCAGTTCGGGCACTACGTCTCCGGGCTGCTGCACGGTGACCTGGGGATGTCGATCACCTCCCAGCGCCAGGTCTCGCAGATCCTCGGAGAGCGGCTGCCGACCACCCTCGTGCTGGCCGTCGTCTCCTTCCTCGTCGCGGCGATCGGCGCCTTCCCGATCGGGGTGGCCACCGCGGTCTCGGCCCGCAGCGGGCGCCACCGGGTCCTCGACCTGGGGGTCTCGGGGCTGCTCGGTATCCTCATCGCGGTCCCGAACTTCCTCCTGGCCGTACTGCTCATCGCGACCCTGAGCATCGGGCTGGGTGCCTTCCCACCGGCCGGCTGGGGTACGCCGAGCCAGGCCGTGCTGCCGGTGCTGGCGCTCGCCCTCGGCCCGCTGGCCTACCTGGCCCGGATCGTCCACATCGAGATGCTGCGGGTCCTCGACACGCCCTACCTCACGACGGCCCGCAGCAAGCGGCTGCCCGGCCGGCTGCTCTACCTGCGCCACGCCCTCCCGAACATCGTCGCGGCCACGCTGACCGCCGGGGGCGTCGTCCTCGTCGGCCTCGTGGCCGGGACGGTGCTCGTGGAGACCGTCTTCACCGTGCCCGGCATCGGCTCGACGATCGTCTCCTCGATCACCGCCAAGGACTACCCGCTCATCCAGGGGGTCGTGCTGGTGTACGCCCTGCTCGTCCTCGGCGCGAACCTCCTCATCGACCTCGCCCTGGCGATCCTGGACCCGCGCTCGGCGATCGCGGAGGCCTGACGATGACCGGACTGCGCCGCACACTGCTCACTCCCCAGGGCGTCGCCGTGCTCGCCGGCCTCGTGCTCGTCGCGCTCGCGGCGGCCCTCGGCCCGGTGCTGCTCGAGCACGCGGCCACGACGCGCAACATCGCCGACCGGCAGCTGCCGGCGAGCTGGGCGCACCCGTTCGGCACTGACGAGCTGGGCCGCGACCTGCTCGCCCGCACCGTCGTCGCCACCCGGCTCTCGGTGCTGCTCACCCTGGGCGCGGCGGGCATCTCGGTCGCCGGGGGCGTCGTGCTCGGGGTGGTCGCCGCGGTGCTGCCGCGGGCGGCGCGCCGGCTCGTCACCGCCTTCATCGACATCATGCTGTCCTTCCCGTGGCTGCTGCTCGCCCTGTTCTTCTCGGTGATCTGGGGCGCCACCGCGCGGGGCGCGATGCTCGCGATCGGGTTCGCGGGCATCCCCGTCTTCGCCCGTCTCGTCTCGACGCTCACCGCCGCCGTCGCGACCACCGACTACGTCCACGCGGCGCGGCTGCTCGGCAGCTCCTCGGGGCGCACCGCGGTGCGGCACGTGCTGCCCAACATCCTGCCCCCGCTCGTCGTCAACACCGCCGCCCACGCGTCGGTCACCCTGCTGTCCTTCGCCGCGCTGTCCTTCCTCGGCCTGGGTGTCCAGCCGCCCGAGTACGACTGGGGCCGGCTGCTCAACGAGGGCTCCAAGCGCATCTACACGGCCCCGATGGCCGCCATCGGCCCGGGGATCGCGATCGTGCTCACCGGCGTGCTCTTCTCCCTCCTCGGCGAGCTGCTCAGCCAGTCGCGGCCGCGCACGGTGCACGCGGTGACCGCGCAGGACGGCTCCTCGCGGCCGGTCCCGGCCGAGGGCGACGCCGTCGTCGAGGTGACCGACCTGCGGGTCTCCTTCCGCGGTGACGACGGGACCCTCGTCCAGCGGGTGCGCGGGGTCGACCTGACCATCGCCCCGGGTGAGGTCGTCGGCATCGTCGGCGAGTCCGGGTCGGGCAAGTCCGTGACGGCGATGGCGGTCGCCGGGCTCCTCGGGCCGGAGGCGCTCGTCGAGAGCGAGCGGCTCGTGTTCCGGGGGATCGACATGACGCGCCGTCCGAGCGCGGCCGAGCGCCGCCGCCTCGGCCTCGAGGAGGCGATGATCTTCCAGGACCCGCTCTCCTCCCTCAACCCGGCGCTCACCGTCGGGCGGCAGCTGACCGAGGCCAGCGAGACCCACGCCGGCACCTCCCACGCGGCCGCGAGCGCACGGGCCGCCGAGGCGCTCTCGCTCGTCCGCATCCCCGACCCGCCGCGCCGGCTGCGGCAGCTGCCGCACGAGCTCTCCGGTGGCATGCGTCAGCGCGCCATGATCGCGACGGGCCTCATGGGGACGCCGCGGCTGATCATCGCCGACGAGCCGACGACGGCGCTCGACGTGACCGTCCAGCGGCAGGTCATGCGGGCCCTGCGGGACGCCCGGGAGCAGACCGGGGCGGCCATCCTGCTCATCTCGCACGACATCGCGCTCGTCAGCGGCTTCTGCGACCGGATCGTCGTCATGCGTGACGGAGTCGTCGTCGAGCGCCTCGCCGCCGACCGGCTCGGCGAGGCCGAGCACCCCTACACCCGCGGGCTCATCGCGTGTGTGCCCGACATGAGGACCGACCGCTCCCGCGCCCTGCCGGTCATCGGCGTCGCGGCGCAGGAGGAGGTCCTGCCGTGAGCGAGCTCGAGTTCGACCACGTCACGGTGCGCTTCGGCCACGGGCGCAGCCTCCAGACCGCCGTCGACGACGCCTCCCTCGTGGTCCGCTCGGGCACGACGCTCGGGCTCGTCGGCGAGTCCGGGTCGGGCAAGTCGACGATCGCCCGCGTCGCCGTCGGGCTCGAACGGGCCGACGCCGGCTCCGTGCGCCTCGACGGCGTCGACCTCACCGCCCGCTCGCGCGAGGCACGGCTCGCCCGCCGACTGGTGCAGATGGTCTTCCAGGACCCGCTGGCCGCCCTCGACCCCCGGATGCCGGTCGGGGCCTCGGTGGCCGAGGGTCTCCTCGCGAGCGGACGCTCCCCGAACCGGGCCGACCGGGAGGCGCGGGTCCGTGAGCTGCTCGAGCTGGTCCACGTCGACCCCGCCCGGGCCGGGGACCGGCCCGCCCGGTTCTCCGGCGGGCAGCGCCAGCGGCTCACCATCGCCCGCGCCCTGGCGGCCGAGCCGGCGGTCCTCGTCGCGGACGAGATCACCTCCGCGCTCGACGTGAGCGTCCAGGGCGTCGTGCTCAACCTCCTGCGCGAGCTGCAGGCCGAGCTGCGGCTGACGATGCTGTTCATCTCCCACAACCTGGCCGTCGTGCGGTACGTCAGCGACGAGGTGAGCGTCATGCGCCAGGGCCGCATCGTCGAGCACGGCCCGACGGACGCGGTGCTCGAGGACCCGGCCGACCCCTACACCCGCGAGCTGCTGCGCTCGATCCCCGTCATGGGCCGCCCGCTCGACCTGGAGGACCTGTGAGCCACCCGCCCGGCCGACCGGCCCGCGACCCCCTGGAGGACTGCCGATGCCCAGCCTGAGGACGCCCGACGGCGTCGAGGTGTACTACGAGACCGACGGCGACCCGAGCGGGCGGCCGCTCGTGCTCGTCCACGGCGGTGGAGCCCAGCTCATCGGCTGGCACGACGACCTCGTCGGGCAGCTGACCGCGGCCGGGTTCTTCGTCGTGCGGCCCGACAACCGGGACGTCGGCCTGTCCCAGCAGACCGGCGGCCCGAGCGACCTGGCGGCGACCTACGACCTCTCCGACATGGCCGGGGACGTCGTGGCCCTGCTGGACCACCTGGGGATCCAGCGCGCCCACCTCGCCGGCATGTCGATGGGCGGCTACATCGTCCAGCTCGTGGCGATCGAGCACCCCGAGCGCGTCGCCAGCCTGGGGCTGATGTCGACCTCTCCCTCGAGCGAGCCGGAGTTCCTCGCCAGCCGGCGCGGCGACGGCCGGCCGGTGACCACGGCGCCGGAGCTGCTGGACAAGGACGCCTACGTCGAGATGTTCGTCGGGGGCCAGCGGCGCTACGCCTCACCCGGCTTCCCCTTCGACGCCGAGGAGTCGGCGGCCCTCGCCGGGCGCTACTACGAGCGTCGCTACCGGCCCGACGGACTCGTGCGGCAGTGGAACGCGCTCCTGCGCGGCCCGCTGGAGCGCCGCGAGCAGCTGCGCGCGGTGCGGGTGCCGGCCCTGGTCATCCACGGGCGCGGCGACCAGAGCCTGCACTGGCGGGCCGCCGTGGCCCTCGCCGAGATCCTGCCCCAGGCCGAGGTGCACATCTACGAGGAGATGGGCCACGACATCCCGCGGCCGCTGTGGCCCGACTTCGTGCGCGCCTTCGTGCGCACGGCGACCCGCGCGGAACGGAGCGAGGATGCGTGACAACCCCGACTACGTCGGCGGAGGCCCGCGCTGGGCGGCCGATCTCGTGCGTGAGCACCCCTGGGCGACCATGGTGTCCAACGGGGCCGACGGCGCCGGGCCCGTGGTCTCGCACTACCCGTTCCTCGTCGAGCCGGACGAGGACCCGGACCAGCTCGTCCTCGTCAGCCACGTGGGGCGCCCGGACGAGGTGGCCCACCGGCTCGGCACCCAGGAGCTGTGCGTCGTCGTCTACGGACCCAGCGGCTACATCTCCCCGAGCTGGTACGACCTGCCCACCGGCGTGCCGACGTGGAACTTCGCCACGGCCCACCTCTACGGCGTTCCCGAGATCCTCACCGACGAGGAGAACCTGGTCGTCCTCGACCGGCTCGTCGCGCACTTCGAGGCGCCCCTGCCCAACCCGTTCCTGCTGCGCGCGAGCGCCGAGAACGCCGCCTACGCCGACCGGCTCGTCCACGGCACCGTCGGCTTCCGGCTGCGGGTCACCCGGGTAGTCACCAAGGAGAAGATGAGCCAGGACAAGCCCGAGGAGGTCCGCGGGCGCATCCTCGCGGCCCTCGAGGGGTCCGGCCCGTACGCCAACCGCGCGCTGGCGGCCCGGATGCGGGCGGTGCGCTGACCCTCAGCGCCGGCTGGCGCCGAGCAGCCGCACCCGGCAGGCCAGCTCCACGGCGAACCGGGTGTCCGGGTCGTCGAGGTCGAGCTGGAGGGTCTCGCGGACCCGCTTGAGCCGGTAGCCGACGGCGTTCGGGTGCAGGTTCAGCTCCCGCCCCGCCTGCGCGAGCGAGTTGCGGTGTGCGAGGTAGGCGAGCAGCGTCTGCACCGAGACCTGCGCACGCTCCGGGCCCAGGGCGTCCAGCGGCGCCAGGATGTCCGCGAGGAGGCTGCGGCTCGTCGGAGAGGCGTAGACGTCGAGCAGCACCCGCCGCAGCCCGGTCACGTCGGTGAGCTCGACGCCGCCGACCCGGCCGGCGGCGATGGCCGACTCCGCGGCGATCCGCGCCTCGGCGGCCGAGGAACGCAACCCGGTGGCGCCGGTCTGGGGCGTCCCGAGGCCCAGGGTGTACTCCCACCCGTGCCCGGTCAGGGTGCGTGCGTACTCCTGGATGCGGACGGCCACCTCGCGCAGCCGCCGCTGGTGGTCGCCCGCACCGTGCTCCTCGGTGCTCACGAGGATGAGGTCGTCCTGGACGAACGCGACGTGCCACATCTCCGGGCGGCTCTCGACGAGCCGGAGGGCGAACAGCTCCAGCGCGGGCTGGGCGCTGCGTGGGGCGCGGGCGACCGGGTTGGCCACCCCGGTGGGGGTGAGCCAGGCGGCGACGTGCGAGAGCTGCAGCGGCAGGCCGAGCATGGCGGCCTGGCCAACGAACCCCTCGACCCGCGAGGACTCCGCGAGGACGAGCTCGACGATGAGGTCGGCGCGCGACTGCGTCGGCGCGAACCGGTCGCTCATCCGGCGCTGGGCGGCCCGCGACATCAGCGACGCGACGACCGGGAGCGCGACCGTGGCCGCCGGGTCGCTCCCGGCGCCGGTGAGCCGGCCGATGGGGACCTCGCCGACGCACACGGCGTCCGGTGCCGTCCAGGTGACCGCGGGGTCCTCGACGAGCTCGATCTCGCAGCCCAGGGTGCGGCTGGCGGCGGCGAGGATGCTCTCCGGCGTGCTGTCGGCCTCGGCGGCCACCGCGGTGGCCCGCGCGACGGCGTCGCTCGCGCGCATCATCGCCTCGGACGCCCCGCCCGCGAGCAGCCGGTCGACGACGAGGGCGAGGTCGGCGGCGCGGGCGCCGGGCGCGGCGAGGACCGGGACGCCGCCGCGCCGTGCCAGGGCGGCGGCCGTGTCGGGCAGGGTCAGCGCGGTCGTGAACACGAGACCGGCGACGCCGCGCGCACTGGCCTGGCGCAGGGCCACGTCGAGCCGGTAGGGAGGCGGGTGCTCCTCGCCCGGGACGAGGACGAGGGTCCCGGCGGGCACCGTCCCCACCAGCTCGAGCGAGGCGACGTCGACCCGGGCCACGGCGCGCTCGTCGACCGGGCCGGCGCAGTGCTGCAGGCCGAGCCGGTCGCCCTGGGCGACGATGTCCGTGATCGTCAGTTGTGCCACCGGCACAGTATGACCAGATTCTCTGGACCCTCGGACCATAGGTGCCGGTGGGGGCCCGCCATATGGTGAGAGCCATGCCCTCGCCCACCACCACCGCGCCTGCCCAGGACACGGTCGCGGCCCCCGACGTCGCGGCCCTCGCCGCGGGCACCGCCATCTTCGGTACCGGAGGCGGTGGCGCGGTCTACACCTCGCAGATCGTCGCCGAGGAGGCCCTGCGCGCGAACGGGCCGGTGCCGCTGGTGTCCGTCGACGACCTCGGCCCCGAGGACCTCGTGATCCTCATGTCGGGGATCGGCGCACCCACCGTCGGGATCGAGATGCTCTCCTCGAGCGGCCAGATCGAGCTGCTCGTCCGGGAGGCCGAGGCCGCCGCGGGCCGACCGATCACGACCCTCATGGCCGCCGAGATCGGCGGCAGCAACGGCGTGGGACCGGTCGGTTGGGCCTCGCGCCTCGGGCTGAAGCTCCTCGACGCCGACGGGATGGGGCGGGCCTTCCCCGATGCCGCGATGGTGGCGATGAACGTCGCCGGGGTGCCGTGCGAGTTCTCCGTCCTCAGCGACGTCGTCGGCAACGTCTCGGTCATCAAGACGGTCGACCTGCACTGGCTCGAGCGGCACGCCCGGGCCCTGACCGTCGCCAGCGGCTCGATCTGCCTCGGTGTGCACTACCCGATGACGGCCGAGACCGCCCGCGGCGCGGTCGTCGAGGGCACCGTGGGCGCCGCCATCCGGGTCGGGCACGCCCTGCTCTCCTCGTCCGACCCGGTCGCCGCCGTCGCCGACGAGCTCGGCGGGTCCATCCTGCTCACCGGCAAGATCACCGACCTCGACCGGCGCACCGTCGGGGGCTTCTCCCGGGGCTCGGTGACCATCGCCGGCACCGGGGCCGACCGGGGCCGGCTGCAGCGGGTGGAGATCCAGAACGAGAACCTCGTCGTCCTCGAGGACGGCGAGGTGCTCGTCAGCGTCCCGGACAACGTGACGATCATCGACGCCGAGACCGGGCACGCGATCACCACCGAGATGCTGCGCTACGGCCAGCGGGTCTCGGTGCTCGCCTGGGCCTGCGACCCCATCTGGCGCACCCCCCGGGGCCTGGAGCTCGCCGGGCCCCGGGCCTTCGGCTACGACCTGCCGTACACCCCCTTCGGAGGAGCCGACCGATGACCGCGCCGCGCGACCTGTCCATCGGCGTCGACGTCGGCGGCACCAACACCGACGCCGTCGTCATCGACGCGGCCGGCACGGTGCTCGCTCACACCAAGCAGGCGACGACCGAGGACGTCACCGGCGGCATCCGCGCCGGGATCGCCAACGTGCTCGCGGTCCTCGAGGAGGACCGTTCACGGGTCTCGCGGGTGATGCTCGGCACCACGCACGCGACGAACGCCATCGTCGCGCGCCGGAACCTGGACCGGGTGGCGACCATCCGGCTCGGCGCGCCGGCGGCCACGGAGTACCCCCCGCTGCTCGGGTGGCCCCGCGACCTCGCCGACCTGGTGCTCGCGGGGTCGGCCATGCTCGGTGGCGGGCACATGGTCGACGGCACCCCGATCACCCCGCTGGACCGCGACGGCATCCTGCGCTTCCTCGACGGCCTGCAGGACGTCGACGCGGTCGCCGTGACGGGCATCTTCAGCCCCTCGACCCCGGAGCAGGAGCTCGAGGTCGCCGACCTGGTGCGCGAGCACCTGGGCCCGGACGCCCGGGTCTTCCTCAGCCACGACATCGGGCCGACCGGCCTGCTCGAGCGCGAGAACGCCACGGTCCTCAACGCGGCCCTCTACAGCGTGGCGCGCTCGGTCACCGAGGCCCTCGTCACGGTCGTCGCCGAGGAGGGCCTGGACGCGACGACGTTCTTCGCCCAGAACGACGGCACGCTGATGTCCCTCGACTACGCCGCGCAGTACCCGGTGCTCACCATCGGGTCGGGGCCGGCGAACTCGATCCGCGGCGCGGCCTACCTCTCGGGCGCCGACAACGCGATCGTCATCGACGTCGGCGGCACCACCTCCGACCTCGGCGTCGTGGTCAACGGCTTCCCCCGGGAGTCCACCCTGCCCCGGGAGATCGGCGGGGTGCGGACGAACTTCCGGATGCCCGACGTCCTCAGCCTGGGGGTCGGCGGCGGGACGACGGTCGACCCGGGGTCCGGGGCCGTCGGGCCGGGCTCGGTGGGCTACCGCATCTCGGCGGAGGCGCTCCTCTTCGGCGGCGCCACGCCGACGCTCACCGACGCGGCGGCGCTCGCGGGCGCCTCGGTCGCCGGCCGCACGCTGCCTCGGCAGCGCCCCGCGACGGAGACGGCGCTGCGCGCCGGGCTCGAGCGCGCGCACACCCTCCTCGAGGAGGCCGTCGAGCGGCTCTCCCTCGGGCGCGCCGACCTCCCGCTCGTCGTCGTCGGCGGTGGGGGCTTCCTCGTGCCCGACGACCTGCCGGGTGCCGGGCCGGTTGTGCGCCCGGACCACGGCGACGTCGCCAACGCCGTGGGAGCGGCCATCTCGCTCGCCGGTGGGCGGGCCGACCAGCTCGCCCCGCTCGAGGACCGCGAGGCGACCATCGCCCAGGTCTCCGAGGCCGCCCTCGCCAAGGCGATCCAGGCGGGTGCGGACCCCCTGGAGGTCGTGGTCGTCGACGTCCTGGAGACGCCGGTGAGCTACAGCGACCGCCCCACGGTCAAGGTGTCGGTCAAGGCCGCCGGCCCCCTCGCCCGGCTCGGGGAGCGGGCCGAGGCCCGGTGACGGCGCTCGTCGCCGACGAGGCGCTGCGTGCCGACCTGGTCGCACTGCGCCGGCGGCTGCACGCCTGTGCCGAGGTCGGGCTCGACCTCCCGCGTACCCAGGCGGCGCTGCTCGCCGCGCTCGACGGCCTCGGCCTGGAGGTCACCACCGGGCGCGCCCTGACCTCGGTCACGGCCGTGCTGCGGGGCGGGCGGCCGGGCCCGGTGGTGCTCCTGCGCTCGGACATGGACGCCCTGCCGGTCCAGGAGAGGACCGGGCTGGAGTTCGCCGCGAGCGACGGTGCGATGCACGCGTGCGGCCACGACCTCCACATGGCCGGCCTCGTCGGGGCCGCCCGGCTGCTCGCCGCCCGGCGGGAGGAGCTCCCGGGCACGGTCGTGTTCATGTTCCAGCCCGGTGAGGAGGGCTGGGCCGGAGGGCGGCTGATGCTGCAGGAGGGAGTGCTCGACGCCGCCGGCGAGCGTCCCGTCGCCGCGTACGCCGTGCACGTGGACTGCGTGACGCCCCGCGGCCAGGCGGTGACCCGCCCCGGGCCGATGATGGCGAGCGTCAGCGCCCTGCGCCTGCGTGTCGTCGGGACCGGCGGGCACGCCGCCTACCCGCACCACGGGGTCGACCCGGTGCCGGCGGCCGCGCACGTCGTCCTCGCCGTGCAGTCCTTCGTGGCCCGTCGGGTGCCCGTGGCCGACCCGGCGGTCGTGTCCGTGACGCGGGTCGCCTCGGACTCCGCCGCCGGGAACGTGCTGGCCGCTGCCGTGAGCCTCGAGGCGAACATCCGGGCCCTCTCACCGCAGACTCTCGACCTCGTGCGCCGTGAGCTGCCGGCCCAGCTCGTCGCCGTCGGCGAGGCACACGGGTGCACCGTCGAGGTCGAGTACGTCGAGTCCTACCCGGTGACGGTCAACGACCCCGCCGAGACCGAGTGGGTGCTCGCCGTGCTCGACGAGCTCTACGGGGAGCAGGTGGTCCGCCTGCCCTTCCCCGGGATGGCGTCGGAGGACTTCGCCTACGTGCTGGAGAAGGTGCCCGGGACCCTGGTGTTCCTCGGGGTGCGGCCCGAGGACGGGCAGAGCGGTCCGATGCACTCCGAGCACGCCGTCTTCGACGACTCCGGTCTCGGCGAGCACGCGGCGCTGCTCGCCCAGCTGGCCTGGAGGCGTCTCGCGCACTGAGCACGGCGGACCCGGCGACCGGCGGGCACCCGCGGCGGCGGGAGCGCGGCGGTGACCACGCACGTCGTCGCGGGCATGCGGGTGCTGCGCGCGGTGGCCGACCGGCCCGACCCGACCCTCCCGCTCGCGGTCGGCGACCTCGCCCGCGGCCTCGGCACCGCGCTGAGCACCACGTCACGGCTGTGCTCGGAGCTGACCGACCTCGGGCTGCTCGAGCACGCCCCGGCCTACGGGAGCTACCGGATCGGGCCGCAGGCCGTGCGCCTCTCGGGTCGGGCCGCGGCGCGGTTCGTGCCGGCCGTGCGCTACGCGCTGACGCTGCTCGCCCATCGGACCGGCGAGACGGCCTTCCTCGGCGCTCCCGTCGCGGGCGGGGTGCGCGTCGTCGCCGCGGTCGAGTCCGTCTGGACGCTGCAGTCGCCCGCGCGGGTCGGCGAGCTCGTCACCGACGCGCGCCGCGCCGTCGTGCGAGCCGCGTGGGACCGCGACGAGGAGGACCCCGGTGCCGGCAGCGGCCAGGCGGTGGAGTCGACGGTCGGCATGGGTGTCGAGGTGGCCGTCCCCGTGCGCAGCCCCGCCGGGGAGTGCGTGGCCGTGCTCGGGGTGCGGGTCCCGGTCAGCCGCTCCACCCCGGGGGTCGCCCGGGCCCGCCGGCTGCTCAAGGAGGCCCGCCAGGTCCTCGCGGCCGAGCTCGCCAGCTCGCCCGACGGGCCCGACCGCCCGGGGTCCCCGCCGGGTGACCCCTCCCGGGCGCCGGCCGGGCTCGAGGCGGCCTGGCGGGTCCTGTGGCACCTCGCCGGGGGCCGCGACACCGTCACGGGCATCGCGCGGGCGAGCGGCCTGCGCCCCGACCGCACCCGCCGCCTGCTGGAGTCCTGTCGGCGCGCGGACCTGGTCCGGACCGGCCGGGACCGCGGGGACGTCTGGCTGGGGTGGGGCGTGCACGGCTGGCACCGTGCGGTCGCCGTGCCGACCATGCTGCAGCTCGGCCGGCCCCTCGTGGCCCGCACCGCGGACCGGGCGGGCGCCTGTGCGTTCATCACGGTCCTCGACGGGCTGCGCAGCCTCACCCTCGTCGAGGAGCTGCGGGACATGGGCGAGGGCCTCGGGATGACGCCGTGGCTCGGGCGGCTCGCCCCGATCATCGGGTCCGACGGGGGCCCCACGCTCGTCCAGGACATCGACGAGCGCCGGCTGGTCGACATCCTCCCGGCCAGGCACACGCCCGCCCAGGTGGACATGTTCATGCGGCGCTTCCGCCGGGCCGCGCGCGACGGCGTCCTGTCGATGAGGTCGATCGACGAGCTCGGCGTCATCTCGGTCTCGGCCCCCGTCCGGGACGCCGCGGGTGCGGTAGCGGCCGCCGCGTGCGTCGTCGGCCCGACCGAGGTCGTCAGCCCACGGGTGCGCGCCGTCGAGGCGGAGACCCGCGCCCTCGCGGCGGGCGTGTCGGAGCTGCTGTGCGCACCCGACCCGGGGGCTCAGACCTCCCGGTAGGTGAAGGTGCCCTCGACCATCGTCGCGAGCACCCCCAGGGTGCGCAGACCCTCCCGGTCGAGCTCGTGGGGATCGCCCTCGACGAGCACGAGGTCGGCGACCATGCCGGTCTCGACCCCGTCGACCCCGGCGCTCGCCGCGGCGACGGCGACCTCCAGGGGCACGGTCTGCTCCGGATGCCAGGCGGGCCGCTCGTCATCGGTCCGGTAGACCGCGTCGGCGATGGCCATCCGCGGGTCCAGCGGGCTCACCGGCGCGTCGGACCCGAGCTCAAGGCGGGCCCCGGCGTCGAGCAGCGAGCGGAAGGCGAACGCCCGGTCGGTGCGTCCGGCCCAGTGCAGGTCGGCGACGTCGCGGTCGGTCACGGCGTGCTGCGGCTGCACCGAGGCGACCACGTCGAGGCGGGCGAAGCGGGCCATGTCCTCGCGGCGGACCAGCTGCGCGTGCTCGACCCGGCCGGGGCAGCCGACCTGCTCGAAGGCGTCGAGCACGGCCCGGTTGGCGCGGTCGCCGATCGCGTGCACCGCCGGCTCGAGGCCGGCGGCCCAGGCCCTGGACATGAGGTCGACGAGGTCGTCGGGGTCGACGAGACACAGCCCGTAGCGGCCGGCGTCGTCCGACGGGTGGGGGTAGGGGTCGACGCACCAGGCGGTGCGGGTGTTCAGCGAGCCGTCGCTGACGATCTTGAACGGCCCCACCCGGACACGCCCGTCGGTCCCCGCGACGACGGCACCGCTGCGGTGCCCCCCGGCGACCGCGGCCTCGAGCCACGGCTCCCAGATGCCGGCCCGTACCCGGACCGGGGGCGCCCCCGCCGCGGAGCGACGCTGCCAGTCGGCGATGGTGTCGGCGTAGGCGAGGTCGGTCAGGCCGGTGACGCCCAGCGCCGGCAGCCCGCCGACGGCCTCGCGGATCCAGCCGTCGAGCTCCGCCTCGGGCGTCATCGCCGCGAGCCGGGCCTTGGTCTGGATCGACTCCGTCTCCCGCAGCACACCCGTCGGGTGCTCGCCCAGGCCGACGAGGGCCAGGGCCGCGCTGTTCAGCCAGGTCGTGTGCAGGTCGATGCTGCTCACCGCCACGGGCAGGTCACCGACGGCGTCGTCGAGGTGGCGCTTGTGCGGAGCCGTGCTCCACAGGGCCGGGACGATGCCGTGGCCCCAGTGGACCCGCTCGCGGCCGGGCGCGGTGCCGAGCGCCGAGCGCAGGGCCGCGGCCGCCTCGAGCGGTCCGGTGGCGGCACCGAGGTCGACGCTGTGCAGGTGGCGCGCCCACTGCTCGACGTGCACGTGCCCGTCGACGAACCCCGGCAGCAGGGTGGCGTCCCGTGCCGTGACCCGCTGCGCGTCCGGGGCGCTCACCGTCCCCGCGGCGCCGACCGCGGCGACCCGACCGTCGGTGACGAGCACGTCCGCGAGCGGGCCGCCGAGGCCGCAGCGGACGGTGGTGAAGAGGGTCGAGGGCATGGCGGCGGTCCTTCTCTACGCTCGGGCGGGCAGGTCTGGCCCGCACGCTAGGGCCGGGAGCGGCCGGCGCCACTGTCGTGCGGACCCGACCCCGGCCCCGAGCCTTGTCGGCGGGCACAAGGCTCAGCGGGGTGCCGCCCCGAGGGCGGTCCGCAGCTGGAGCCAGGTCACGAGGGTCTCGTCGCCGGCATCGACGGAGACCCCGAACCGTTCGGCCACGCGGCGCACCCGGTAGCGGGTCGTGTTGTCGTGGACGCCGAGGGCCTCGGCGGTCGCCGTGACGTTGCCGAGCGAGCCGAGGTAGGCGAGCACCGTGCGGGCGTAGTCCGTGCCCTGCGTGCGGTCGTGCTCGAGGACGGCACGCACCTGCGGGAGCAGCAGCGCGTCGTCGTCCACCGGGGACCCGGAGCGCAGCGCGGCGAGGACGACCTCGCTGCGGACGTCGTGCAGCGTCGCGACGCGCTGGGTGTCCGGCCCGAGGGGGTCGCACAGCACCGCCGCCACCCGCCCGGCGAGCAGCCGGCCGCCGGGGACGGCCGCGAGGTCCGGGACCATCGGGCCGAAGCCCACGACGAGGTCCACGGCTGCCGAGCGACGGGCGGCGGCGACGAGGTCGAGCCCGAGCCGGCGCAGCCGCGCGCGGGTGCGCTCCCCGCCCTCGGGCTCGGTCCCCGGCTCGAGCACCGGTAGGAGCAGGACGACGTCGCCGCCGTCGAGGACGGTCGCCGACTCGGGGTGCCAGTACTCGCCGTGCAGGGAGACCAGGTCGGCGGCCCGGGCGGCGTCCGCGGCGCGGGTGTGCGCCGAGGAGGTCGGCCGGACCACGGCGAGGGCGAACCGGGCCCGCTCGGGCAGCGCCAGCGAGGCGGCGGCACTGGCCGGGTCGAGGGAGGAGCCGAGCAGCCCGCGCAGTGCCTCGCTGCGTCGCTCGCGCTCCGGGCTGCGCGAGCCCCGCAGGCGCAGCAGGTGCAGGGCCACCGTGCGGGCGGCGTCGACGAGGGCGCGGTCGGCGTCCGGGACGAGGCGTGGCCGGTCGGCGAGCGCGAAGATCACCCCGAGGACCCGGTGCCCGGCGCGCACCGCGACCGCGAGCCGGTCGGCGTACTCGGGGTGCGAGCTCTCGAAGAGGACCGCGCCCGGCGAGCTGACGACCGCCTGGTACTCGGCGGCGTTGCTCGGGCGCTCGGGGGTCCGGCGGCCGAGGATCGCCCGCCGCCGGATCTCGTCGATCTCCTGGTCGGGGAGGTTGGAGTAGGCGAGGATCCGCCCGTCGACCTCCTCGATCGTCACGGGGCCCCCGACGGAGGCGGCGATCGCGTTCGCCAGACCGAACAGGTCACCGGACCCGGCGTCCTCGGGTGCCGGTGGCTGCGAGAGCGTGGCCGCCGCGACGAAGGCGTCGAGGTGGCGCCAGGCCATCTCGTCGGGGGTGCACAGCAGCGCCACGCCCGCCGAGCGCGCGGCGCTCGCGAGCGTCCCGAGGTCGCGGCTCCACGACTTCACGACCACCGCACACGCACCCGCCGCGCCGGCCTGCCCGATGCCCTCGAGGACCTCCGCGGGGTGGGAGCGTCCGCCCGTGAGCAGCACCACGCCGCCCGGGGTGGCCTGGACGGGCTCACCGGGGCCGTAGAGGGCCGTCTCGCCGACGCCGCGGCTCAGCTGGTCCTGGGTGGCGGTGACGAGGCGCAGTGCGTGCGGCCCGAGGCTGTCGAGGAGCTCGCGCAGCGTCGTGGGCCGCTGGGGAGCGACCGGGGCGAGGTGGGTCGTGGAGCGCGCCACGACCTCGCCGATGTCCACCGCGACAGCCTACCGAGCCGCCCGGGGCCTCGGGCGGCCGAGCCGGTCCGCCGGTCTTGTCGCCACCGACAACCAGGGCCCGGTGAGTGCGTCCGCGCCACCAGTGCGCCTGGCCGCGCAGGTCGCGGCCCTCGGGGCCACGACCACACCGCTGCCGGCCTACGTCGGCGGCGAGTGGCGGCCCGGTGGAGGCGAGGAGATCCGGGTCGTGGCACCGCACGACCACCAGCGCGTGCTGGGCGTCCTGCGCGGCTCGACCCGGGCCGACGCCCAGGCGGCGGTCGACGCGGCGGCGGCCGCGGCGCCCGAATGGCGCGAGCTGCCCTTCGACGAGCGGGCGGCGGTGCTGCTCCGGGCGGCCGACCTGCTCGCGGGGCCGTGGCGCCAACGGCTCAACGCCGCGACGGTGCTCGGCCAGGGCAAGACCGCCGTCCAGGCCGAGGTCGACGCCGCGTGCGAGCTCGTCGACTTCTGGCGGTTCAACGTCCACTACGCCAGCCGCATCCTCGCCGAGCAGCCGGTCGCGAACAGCCCAGGGGTGTGGAACCGCCTCGACCACCGGCCGCTCGAGGGGTTCGTGTACGCCGTGACCCCGTTCAACTTCACGGCGATCGCGGGCAACCTCCCCACCGCCCCGGCGCTCATGGGCAACACGGTGCTGTGGAAGCCGTCGCCGACCCAGCAGCTGAGCGCCTCGCTGACGATGGAGCTGCTCGTGGAGGCCGGCATGCCGCCGGGCGTGGTCAACATGCTCCCCGGTACCGGTCTCGAGGTCTCCGAGGTCGCGCTCGCCAGCCCCGACCTCGCCGGCATCCACTTCACCGGCTCCACCGCTACCTTCCAGCGGCTGTGGGGACAGGTGGGGGCCAACATCGCCGGCTACCGCTCCTACCCGCGGGTCGTCGGGGAGACCGGCGGGAAGGACTTCGTCCTCGCCCACCCCTCGGCCGACCCGGACGTCCTGCGGACGGCCCTGATCCGCGGCGCGTTCGAGTACTCCGGCCAGAAGTGCTCCGCGGCCTCGCGGGCCTACGTGGCCCGCTCGGTGTGGGAGGCGACCCGGGAGCGGCTCGTGGCCGAGACCGAGGAGCTGACCATGGGGGACCCGGCCGACTTCTCGACCTTCCTCGGCGCGGTGATCGACGCGCGGGCGTTCGCCCGGCACCGGGCGTGCATCGACCGCGCGCAGGCCACCCTCGGGCTGGAGGTCATCGCGGGTGGTGGCTACGACGACTCCGTCGGGTACTTCGTCCGGCCCACCATCGTGCTCGCCGAGGACCCCACCGACGAGATGTTCTCCACCGAGTACTTCGGGCCGGTTCTCGTCGTGTACGTCTACGAGGACGGTGACTTCGAGAAGGTCGCGCGCCAGGCCGAGTCGGCGGCGCCGTACGCCCTCACCGGGTCGGTCATCGCCCGCGACCGCGGGGCCATCGAGTGGGCCTCGCGCACGCTGCGCTTCGCCGCGGGCAACTTCTACGTCAACGACAAGCCGACCGGCGCGGTCGTCGGGCAGCAGCCCTTCGGCGGCGGGCGGGCCTCGGGGACCAACGACAAGGCCGGCGCCGTGGCCAACCTCCAGCGCTGGTCCAGCCCACGGGCGATCAAGGAGACCTTCGTCCCCGCGACCGACCACCGCTACCCCTCGATGGGCTGAGCCCGCAGGCGGCACGCGCCCGCCCGGTGGCTCAGCCCAGGGAGCGCTCGAAGAGGCGCGAGAGGACGATCGCGCTGCGGGTGCGCTGGAGCCGGTCGGTGCGACGGATCTGCTCGATGGTGTCCTCGAGCTCCGCGATGGACCCGGCCATGACGTGCACGAGGGCGTCCGCGTCGCCGGAGACGTTCCACACCCCGACGACCTGCGGGATGCCGGCGAGACTCGTCGCGAGCTCGTCCTTGAGCACGTTGCCGTCGTAGTAGATCTCGACGTACGCCTCGACCTCCCAGCCGAGGGACCCCGGGTCGATGACGGCGGTGAAGTGGCTGATCTCGCCACGGGCGAGCATCCGGTCCACCCGCCGCTTGACCGCCGGAGGTGACAGCCGCACCCGGCGGCCGATCTCGTGGAACGTGGCCCGGCCGTCGGCGAGGAGGCACCGCAGGATGGCGCGGTCGAGGTCGTCCATGGTCGCTCCGTGGCAGGTTCGGTCGCGCGAGGGCAGGTTCGGTCGCGCGAGGGCAGGTTCGGAAGAATCTTAGGGGTCAACCGGCCTGAATGAGCGATTGATTGTGAACGTGATGGTCCATACGGTCGAAACCCACCATCGACAGGAGGACCGAGTGCACCACGACGACCGCGCCGTCACCCCCGGCCGGGGGAGCCGGCTGGCCACCACCTACGCCCCGCTGCCGGTGCGGGCCGCGACGGCCGAGGGGGTCTGGGTGACCGACGACGCCGGCTGCCGCTTCCTCGACATGCTCAGCGCCTACTCCGCGATGAACTTCGGGCACGGGCACCCGGCGCTGCTCGCGGCCGCCCGCGAGCAGCTGGAGGCGATGACGCTCGTCAGCCGGGCCTTCGACCACACCGGGCTGGAGCGGTACGCGGCCGCCGTGACCGAGCTCGCCGGCAAGGACCTCATGGTGCCGATGAACACCGGCGCGGAAGCGGTCGAGACGGCCCTCAAGGTCGCCCGGAAGTGGGCCTACGAGGTCAAGGGAGTCCCGCAGGGGCGGGCAGAGGTCATCGTGGCCTCGGGGAACTTCCACGGTCGCACGACCACGATCGTCGGCTTCTCCGACGACCCCGACGCCCGCGGCGGGTTCGGCCCGTTCGCCCCGGGGTTCGTCACCGTGCCCTACGGCGACGCCGCCGCGCTCGAGGCGGCGGTCACGGCGGACACGGCCGCGGTGCTGCTCGAGCCGGTCCAGGGCGAGGCCGGCGTGGTCATCCCCGACGCGGGGTACCTGCCCGCCGTCCGCCGGGTCTGCGACGAGCACGACGTGCTCCTCCTCGCCGACGAGATCCAGTCCGGCCTCGGCCGCACCGGCGCCACGTTCGCCTGCGACCACGTCGGGGTCACGCCCGACGTCTACATCCTCGGCAAGGCCCTCGGCGGCGGCATCGTGCCCGCCTCGGCGGTCGTCGGGGACCGGGAGGTCCTCGGCGTCCTGCGCCCCGGCCAGCACGGGTCCACCTTCGGGGGCAACCCGCTGGCGTGCCGGGTCGGGACGGCCGTCGTCGGGCTCCTGCGCACGGGCGAGTACCAGGAGCGGGCACGCCGGCTCGGGGCCCAGCTGCGTGAGGAGCTGGCACCGCTGCTCGGGCACGGGCTCGAGGAGGTCCGGGTCATCGGGCTGTGGGCGGGGGTGGACGTCGACCCCTCCCTCGCGACCGGGCGTGAGGTCTGCGAGGCCCTCGCCCGGCGGGGTGTCCTCGCCAAGGACACCCACGGCTCGACCGTGCGCCTCTCGCCGCCGCTGGTCATCGAGCCCGACGAGCTGTCCTGGGGCGTCGAGCAGCTCGCCGACGTCCTGCGGTCGCTGGCCGGGCCGGGGCCGGCGCAGGGGTGAGAGCCCACGACCGCGGGTGCGCGCTGGGGCGCGGGCCCATCGACCGGCGGCGGGCGCCCGGATACGGTGCCACGGTGGCGCACGCGGGGCCGGCCGGCCGGACGGCGTGCCGGCCGCGGACCCGGCGAGAACGACGAGGTGAGGCATGCAGCGGGAGCAGTCCGAGACCCACGAGGGTGGCCAGGGAGCACTGGAGGGCGTCGTCGTCGTCGACCTGTCGCACGTCCTCGCGGGCCCGTACGCCGCGCAGACCCTCGCCGACCTCGGCGCGACGGTGGTCAAGGTCGAGAACCCGGCCAGCCCCGACGTCTCGCGCGGCTTCCCGCCGTACCTGCGCTCGGACGAGGAGGAGTTCAGCGGCTACTACGGCCAGTACAACCGCGGCAAGCTCGGGGTCTGCCTCGACCTCTCGCGCGAGGAGGGCAAGCAGGCCCTCAAGGACCTCGTGGCCCACGCCGACGTGCTCATCGAGAACTTCCGGCCCGGCACCATGGACAAGCTCGGCCTCGGGTACGAGGTGCTGGCCGAGGTCAACCCCCGCCTGGTCTACACCGCCGTCTCCGGCTACGGCCAGACCGGCAGCCGGCGTCGCCGGCCCGCGTTCGACAGCACCGCCCAGGCGGCCGGGGGGCTGTGGTCGATGAACGGCTACCCGGACGCCCCGCCGGTGCGGGTGGGCGTGACCATCGGTGACCTGTCCGCGACGATGTTCGCCGTCATCGGCACGCTGGCGGCGCTGCGGCACGCCGAGCGCACGGGCACCGGCCAGCTGGTCGACGTCGCGCAGGTCGACAGCATCGTCGCGATGACCGAGAGCGCCGTCGTCGACTACACGGTCGACGGGAAGGTCGCCACCCCCGCCGGCAACGAGCACGCGTGGGTGCGTCCGTACGAGCTCTTCCCGTGCGCCGACGGCCAGGTGTTCTTCGGTGCGTACACCGACAAGCTGTGGGCTGCCAGCTGTGAGCTCTTCGGCACCCCCGAGGCCGCCACCGACCCCGAGATCGACACCATGCGCAAGCGCTTCGAGAAGGAGACCTACGACCGGCGGGTCAAGCCGCTCGTCACCGGCTGGTTCGCCGGGCGCACCCGCCAGGAGCTCGAGGACCTCGCCGGCGACGTCATCCCGCTGACCGCGGTGCGCACCATCGGGGAGGTCGTCGAGGACCCGGGCACCGCCGAGCGGGAGATGGTCGTCGAGGCCGACTACGGCCCACTGGGTGCGCTGCGGATGTTCGGCTCGCCGATCAAGCTCGGGGCCACCCCCGCGGTTCCCGACCGTCCGGCCAACCGGGTGGGGGAGCACACCGAGGAGGTCCTGCGCCGCTTCGCGGGCTACGACGCGGCGCGGATCGCGGCGCTGCGTGCGGCGAAGGTGCTCTGAGAATGGGCGGGGAGCGGGTCCGGCGCGAGCGGCTGCGGCTCGAGCCGGCCGCCGCCTACCGCTCGACGTTCGCTCCCTCCGGCCCGCCGCCGGTGCTCGGGGAGCCGCTGCCCCCGGGCTGGGAGGGCGTCTACTTCCCCTTCGACGCCGCGTACGCCGACCTGCGCCCCGACGGCTCGCCCGGGGGTGAGGACGTCGTGCCCGACGTCGGGCTGCCGCGGCGCATGTACGCCGGGGAGGACACGCGCTTCCTGCGCCCCCTGCGCTACGGCGACGAGGTCGAGCAGCGCACCGCCCTCGGCGCCGTGACGCGCAAGCAGGGCCGGGCCGGGGAGCTGGTCTTCGCCGACGTCGAGCGGGAGTACCTGGTCGGCGGCGAGGTGGCTGTGAGGAGCACCTGGCACGACGTGTTCCTGCCTGCCGAGGACCCGTCGCAGGCGCGCGAGCCGGCGCCGCCGGGCGAGCCGGAGACGTGGACCTGGTCGGAGCAGGTGGTGCTCGACAGCCGGGCGCTGTTCCGGTACTCGGCGCTGACCTTCAACACCCACCGGGTCCACTACGACCGGCCATGGGCGCAGAACGTCGAGGGGCTGTCCGACCTGCTCGTCCACGGGCCGCTGCTGCGCATGCTGCTGCTCGACCTGGGTGCCCGCGCCCTCGCCGGGCGGCCCGTGACGCGGTTCTCGGTGCGCTCGCTGGCCCCGGCGTTCGTCGACCGGCCGGTCACGCTCGCCGGGCGCGTCGAGGGGGACGGGGCCGAGCTGCGTGCCCTCGACGAGGCGCACCGCACGCTGGCCCGGGCACGGCTGAGCACCCAGCCGGCCGGCTAGGGCGTCCGGTCGGCGGAGCGCCCGCCGAGCCGGTCGAGGAGCTCGTCGAGGCGGACGGCCAGCGACAGCCGGAAGAACGGCTCGTCGCTGCGCCAGTCCTCTCCGAGGACGCGGGTGAGCCGCTCGAGCCGCTGCAGGATCGTGTTCGTGTGGAAGCTCAGCTCCCGGGCGGTGCGGGTCGGGCTCGCCTGGTTGCGCACGAACGCCCGCAGGGTCGCCAGCAGGTCGGTGCCGTGCGCCTCGTCGTACCGGCGGACCGGACCGACCATCGTGGTGAGGAACGTGCGCAGGGCGAGCGGGTCCGGCTCGAAGACGGCGGCGTAGGGGTGGTAGTCCTCGGCCCGCGCGGCGAGGTCCTCGACCCCGAGCGCCTGGAGCAGCCGGGCGGTGCGCAGCGCACTCACGGCGGCGCCGGGAAGGTCGTCGTCGGCCGCGGCGCCGACCGACAGGACGGGGCCGCCGAGGGCGTCGCGGAGGCGGTCGTGCAGCTGCTCCATCGACGCCCCGCCCGCCCGGGGAGCCACGGCCGCCGCGGCGTACCCGCCGTACTCGCCGACGAGCGCCCGACCCTCGAGCAGGGTGCGCAGCAGGCGGGTGGCCTGCGCCCGCAGCTGCGCGGGCACGGCGACGAGCAGGAGGGTGTCGAGCTCACGGACCGTGACCCGCAGCTGCTTGGCCCGCCGCACCCCCTCGCGCCGGCGCTCCGGTGAGCCGTCGAGCAGGTCTGCGAGGCACTCGCCCGCCCGTCGATGCTCGGCGTCGGTGACGGCCTGGCGCTGCATCGCGAGCAGCGCCCCGACCTGGGCGCCGCGCTCGATCGTGCGGACGTCGACCGAGCTGAGGGGGAAGCCACCGGCGCCGAGCAGCACCGCACCGAAGTGGTGCGAGCCGGCCGTCAGGGCGGCGACCGCCTCGATGCCCCCGCCGTCCTCGAGGAGCACGCACCGCCCGGAGGCGTGGCTGGTCCGGACGGCCTCGGCCGCGGCCGAGGCCGGTGCCAGGGCCGCGTGGGGGATGGGCGGGCCGGCGGTCACGAGGACCTCCCCCGCCTCGTCGACGACCGCGACCCCGCGGTGCAGCGCCTCGGCGAGCTTCTCGGCGATGGGGGAGAAGTCGCTGTCCTCGAGCACCGAGCGCAGCAGCTGCTGGTGGACCGCCGCCGCCCGGTCCCGCTCGGTGAGGTGCTGGCGCAGCTGGTCCAGCGCCGCTCCCGCCTCCTGTTGGGAGCGCTGCAGGTGCGCCAGCCGCTGGGCGGTCTGCAGGACGACGGAGGCGTGGTTGGCCAGCGCCGACAGCAGCGCGATCTCCTCGGGGGCGAAGGCGTGCTCGTCGCGGATCCCGACGAACAGCACACCGAGCACGTCCTGCTCGGAGAGCAGCGGGACGCCGAGGAGCGAGACGAGCCCCTCGGCGGCGACCGCCTCGGAGAGCGTGTCCTCGTGCCACTCGAGGCCGTCGTCCTCGTACCGGGTGACCCACTGCGCCGCCCGGGTCTCGACGACCAAACCGGCCAGGCCGCGCCCGGGAGGGACCACGAGGTGCTGGAACTGCGGGCTGACCGAGCCCACGGTCTTGCGCACGTGCAGCGTCCGGTCGGCGGCGTCGAACTGGGAGAGGTAGGTGACGTCGGAGTCCATCATGTCGTGGGCGCGCTCGACGAGGCGGGCCAGCACCGCGTCGGCGTCACGTTCCTCGGCCAGCTCGCGGGCGCTGGAGAACAGGGCCGTCAGCTCCCGCTCGCGCCGGCGCAGCCGCCGCTGGTCGCGGCGCAGCCGGTAGAGCTGCTCGGTCGTGCGGACGGCCGGGTCGCCGGTGAGCCCGAGGGTCGCCAGGGCGTCGTCGAGCCCGCGCGGGTCGACCGCGCGCTCCCCGAGGGCGGCCTCCAGCACGATGGAGACCGCCCGGGCTCCGGTCTGCTCCGGGCCGTCCTCGTCGGTGTCGCGGGCCTGCGGTCCGGCGGTCGCAACCACGCGGTCTCCTCGCTGAGTCGGTGTGGCGGTGCTCTACACAATGCCGCCCTCTGTGTCGCCAGGGCACATTGGGCAGCGGGGCCAGGCCACCCTAGCGTCGCCCTCGTGACTGTGAGGAACGCCCCGGGCCACCGAGCCGCATCCCCCTCGACCCGCGCGGCGCACGCCGCCGCGACCGACGCCCTGCCCTGGGAGGACGAGCGCGACCTCGCCGACGCCGAGCGCGGCTTCGTCGCCTCCCTCGAGCCGCTGACGATCCGCGACGAGCGTGGGTCGGTCGTGTGGGACCTCGAGCCGTACGAGTTCGTCGACGGCCCGGCACCGGACACCGTCCACCCCAGCCTGTGGCGGATGGCCCGGCTGAGCCGCCGGCACGGGCTCTTCCGGGTCACCGACGGGCTCTACCAGGTGCGCGGCTTCGACATCTCGAACATGTCGGTCATCGAGGGCGAGACCGGCTACGTCGTCATCGACCCGCTGACCTGCGTGGAGACCGCGGCGGCGGCGATGGACCTCGTGCGCCGCGAGCTCGGCGACCGCCCGGTGACCGGCCTGGTCTACACCCACGGTCACATCGACCACTTCGGCGGTGCGGCCGGTGTCCTCCCGGACGGTCGGGCGCCGGAGGGGATGCCGGTCATCGCGCCGGTGGGGTTCACCGAGCACGCGGTGAGCGAGCACATCCACGCCGGGGTGGCGGTGAGCCGTCGCTCGCAGCTGATGTTCGGCAAGCCGCTGTCCGTGGGCCCCCGCGGGCAGGTGACCGCCGGGCTGGGCTTCACCCTGCCCGCCGGGAGCATCTCGCTCGTCGAGCCGACCCGGCTCGTCGGCGAGACGGGCACCGAGGTCGTCGTCGACGGCGTGCGGCTGGTCTTCCAGTTCACCCCGGGTGCGGAGGCCCCCGCCGAGGTCAACGTCCACCTGCCCGACCTGCGTGCGCTGTGCATGGCCGAGACCGTCTCGCACCACATGCACAACCTCTACACACTGCGTGGCGCCGAGGTCCGCGACGCCCTCGCGTGGAGCACCTACCTCGACGAGGCCATCGAGCTGTTCGCCGACCGCACCGACGTGATGTTCATCAGCCACCACTGGCCGGTGTGGGGCCGTGAGCGGGTCGTGGAGCACATCGGGATGCACCGCGACCTCTACCGCTACCTGCACGACCAGACCCTGAGGCTGGCCAACCACGGGCACACCCCGGCCGAGATCGCCGAGCTCATCGAGCTGCCGCCGCAGCTGGACCGCTACTGGGCCAACCGCGGCAACTACGGCTCCCTGCGGCACAACGCCAAGGCGGTCTACCAGCGCTACATCGGCTGGTTCGACGCCAACCCGGCCCACCTGGACCCCCTGCCGCCGGCGGAGTCCGGCAGCCGGTACGTCGCCCTCCTCGGAGGTACCGAGGCGGTGCTCGGGCACGCCCGTGCGGCCGTCGAGGCCGACGAGCTGCGGTGGGCCGCCGAGCTGCTGGCGCACGGCCTGGCCGCCGAGCCCGACCACGGGCAGCTGCGGGCCCTGCAGGCCGACGTCTTCGAGCAGCTGGGCTACCGGGCCGAGAGCGGCCCGTGGCGCAACTTCTACCTGCTCGCGGCGGCCGAGCTGCGTGGCGAGGTGCAGCCGGTCTCGACGTTCGTGCGCTCCAACGCGGAGATGGCGCCGGGCATGACCGCGTCGATGCTGCTGGACTTCCTCGCCATCCGGCTCGACGGCCCCCGTGCCGCGGCCGCGCCGTCGCGCTGGGGCCTGCGGCTGCGCGACCGTGAGGAGTCCTACGTCGTCGAGGTCGACCGGGGGGTGCTCCACCACCGGCGGAGCACCCGGCCCGAGGACTCCACGCTCGTGCTCGACCACCCGGCGCTCGTCCGCCTCGTGCTCGGGATGTCGACCCTCGAGGAGGCCGTGGAGCAGGGTCTCGCGCACATCGAGGGTGACCCCTCGGGGGTGCGCTCGGCGTTCGACCAGCTCGACGTCTTCGCGGGCGACTTCAGCGTCGTCACGCCCCACCCGGCTCACCGCTGAGCCGGCCGACAACCCGGAGAGGACCACCGATGGCCACTGTCGACATCGCTCACCAGCCCGCCAGGCGCCCCGGGGCACGGGCGTGGCTCACCGTCCTGCTCCTGCTGCTGTTCATGGTGATCAACTTCGGCGACAAGGCCGTCCTCGGGCTGAGCGCCAAGCCGCTCATGAGCGACCTGGGGCTCAGCGCCTCCCAGTACGGAGAGATCAGCAGCGCCTTCTTCTTCCTCTTCAGCGCCTCGGCGCTCGTCGTCGGCTTCATCATCGACCGCTTTCCCACCCGATGGGTGCTGCTCGTCATGGCGGTGGTCTGGTCGGCCACGATGCTGCCGGTGGCCCTCGGGGTCGGCTACGCCGGCCTGCTCGTCAGCCGCATCGTCCTCGGCGGCGCCGAGGGCCCGGCCTTCCCGGTGGCCAACCACGCGGCACACAAGTGGTTCCCGCAGCACGAGCGCAGCATCGCCAGCTCGCTCGTATCGCTCGGGGTCCCGCTCGGCGTGATCATCGCGGCGCCGGTGGAGACCCGGGTCATCGAGACCTACGGCTGGCGGACCGCGTTCGTCACCCTCGCGGTGGCCGGGCTCGTCTGGGCAGCGGTGTGGCTGGTGCTCGGCCGGGAGGGGACGGTGGACGAGGCCGAGCAGGTGCGCCCCGGTGCCGACGCCGAGGCGGCGCCGGCCGACCTGGCCCACGGGGCGGGAGCCGCGCAGGACCCGCCGTACTGGCGGATCCTGCTGACGGGCACCTGGATCGGGAGCGTGCTGTCCGGGTTCGCGGCCTACTACGCCGTCGCCCTGCTCGTCGCGTGGGTGCCCCCGTACCTCGAGACCAGCGGGTACAGCGCCACCGAGATGTCCGGCCTGGTCACCCTCCCGTGGATGGTCAACGGCCTGGCGCTGCTCGCCTACGGCCCGCTCGCCCGGACACTGGGCTCGCGGGGCGTGTCGGGCCGGGTGGTCCGCGGCGTCCTCGGAGGTGGGGCCGTCGCGGTCGGTGGGCTCGCGATGTTCCTGTTCCTCCACGTCGGGCACGGGCCGGTGAAGATCGCCATGATGTCGCTCGGGTTCGGCCTCGGTGCGGTCGTCTTCGCCGTCGCGCAGGCGACGTGCGCCGAGCTGGCCCCGCCCTCGCGGCGGGGTGGCGTACTCGGCCTCTACGGTGCGCTGTACGCCACCGCCGGGGTCATCGCGCCGTACGTCACGGGCCGGCTCGTCGACGCGTCCGCCACGCCGCTGGACGGCTACGTGCGCAGCTTCGCGGTGGCCGGGGCGCTGCTCGTCGTCGGCGGTCTGGCCGCGGTCGTGCTCGTCGACCCGGGGCGGGACGCGCGCCGGGTGCTCGGCGCCACGCGTCCGGCGGCCACTGTGCCGGCGGAGAGCGCGTCGCAGTGACTGGCGCTCGCGCGGCCCGCCGGGACCAGTGCGGACAGCACACCGAGGACGCGGGGCGGCGTGCCCCGAGCACATTGGGCGCTCCGGTCGCCGCCAGTAGCGTCGAGCCCGGCCCGGGCACCCCGCCGTGCGGCCCCGCCCCCTCGTCCCGAGCTCCCGGAAGAAGGAAGACGTGACCAGTCGCCTGTCAGGGTTGAAGGATCTGTCCATCGACGAGCGCCGCGCGCGGGTCGCGGACGCGATGGGCGTCCGGGCGGGGGTGTTCGAGGCGCTCTCCCCGGAGCACGGCCTCACCCTCGAGCAGGCCGACCACATGGTCGAGAACGTCGTCGGGGTCCTCGGGCTGCCCGTCGGCATCGCGACGAACTTCGTCGTCAACGGCCGCGAGGTCCTCGTCCCGATGGCCACCGAGGAGCCGTCGGTCGTCGCCGCGGCGTCCAACCTGGCCCGGATGACGCGTGACCACGGCGGCTTCGTGGCCTCCGCGACCGCCCCGCTGATGCAGGCACAGGTCCAGGTCCTCGACGTCGCCGACCCGGCGGGCGCCCGGGTGCGGCTGCTCTCGGCCGCCGAGGAGCTGGTCGCGCTCGCCAACGAGCAGGACCCCGCGCTGGTGCGCTTCGGCGGCGGGGTCCGGGACATCGCGGTGCGCCTGGTGCCGAGCAGCCGGCAGACCTACGTCGTCCTGCACCTCGTCGTCGACGTCCGGGACGCCATGGGCGCCAACGCCGTCAACACCATGGCCGAGGCGATCGCGCCCCGCGTCGCCGAGATCGCCCGGGGCCGCACGCTCCTGCGCATCCTCACCAACAAGGCCGACCTGCGGCTGACCCGCGTGGCCGCGACCTTCGACGCGGCGATGCTCGGCGGGCCGGACGTGGTCGAGAACATGGTCGACGCGGCGGAGCTGGCCGTGGCCGACCCCTACCGGGCCGCGACGCACAACAAGGGCATCATGAACGGCATCACCGCGGTGGTCCTCGCGACGGGCAACGACACCCGCGCGGTCGAGGCCGGCGCCCACTCCCACGCGGTCGGCCCCGAGGGCCGGTACACGTCGATGTCGCGCTTCGAGAAGGACACCGACGGCAACCTCGTCGGCACCCTCGAGCTGCCGATGCCCGTCGGGCTCGTCGGCGGGGCGACCAAGGTCCACCCCGTGGCGCAGGCCAACGTCGAGCTGCTCGGAGTGCACACCGCGAGCGAGCTCGCGCAGATCATCATGGCCGTCGGGCTCGCACAGAACGCCGCGGCGGTCCGAGCCCTCGCGACCGAGGGCATCCAGCGCGGCCACATGTCCCTGCACGCGCGCAACGTGGCCGTGACGGCCGGCGCGGTCGGTGCCGAGGTCGACGCCGTCGTGGCCCGGATGGTCGAGGCGAGGTCGGTGCGCGCCGAGACCGCCGAGGAGGTCCTCGCGCAGCTGCGGGGACGGTCGTGACCCCACCCTTGCCGCCCGAGGTCGGCCTGCCGAGCCGTCACCGGGTCCCCGGCCTGCCGGAGCGGGTGACGGTCTACGAGGTCGGCGCCCGCGACGGGCTCCAGGCCGAGGCCGTGCCGGTGCCGACCGCGGCCAAGGTCCGGATGATCCGCGAGCTGCTCGCCGCCGGGCTGCCCATGGTCGAGGCGACCAGCTTCGTCTCGCCACGCTGGATCCCGCAGCTGGCCGACGCGCCGGAGGTGGTGGCCGGGCTCGCCGAGGCCGGCCTGGACCTCGCCCGGCACCCCGTGCTCGTGCCGAACGACCGTGGCCTGGACCGGGCGCTCGAGGCCGGTGCGGGCGCGTTGGCGGTCTTCGTCAGCGCGACCGAGACCTTCGCCCGGCGCAACCTCAACATGGAGCGCTGGGAGGCGGTCGAGGCGGCGCAGAAGGTGACCGAGCGGGGGGCGCTCGAGGGGCGGCCGGTCCGTGGGTACGTCTCGATGGTCTTCGGCGACCCGTGGGAGGGCCCGGTCGCGCCGGGGCAGGTGGCCGAGGTCGCCCGGGCGCTCCTCGACGCGGGGTGCTACGAGGTCAGCCTCGGCGACACGATCGGGGTCGGCACTCCCGGGCACGTCGGCGCCGTCGTCGACGCCGTCGTCGCCGCGGGCGTCCCCCGCGAACGCCTGGCCCTGCACCTGCACGACACCTACGGGCAGGCGCTGGCGAACGTGTACGCCGGGCTGCTCGCGGGGGTGGAGACCTTCGACGCCTCCGTCGGTGGCATCGGCGGCTGCCCCTACGCCGGCTCCGCGACGGGCAACCTCGCCACCGAGGACCTCCTGTGGATGCTCACCGGGCTCGGCGTCGAGACGGGGGTCGATCTCGACGCGGCGATGCGGGCCGGGCTGGCGGTGACGACGCTCCTCGGGCGCCCCTCGCCCTCCAGGGTCGTCCAGGCGCTCCGGCCGAACTGAGCCCGGCGGGTCCCGAGACCGTCAGCGCGGGCGCGCGGGAGGGTCGGCAGCGGGTGCGTCGGCCGCCCGGCGCTCGCCGAGCGTGGCCCAGGTGACCGCCGCCCCCGAGGTGACGACGAGGGCGATGCCGACCGCCGCGGGAGCCGAGAGCGTCTGCCCGAGCAGCACGGCACCGAGGAGGCCCCCATGACGGGGTCGAGGGCGAACAGGACGGACACGACCCGGACGCCGGCGAGCCGCAGCGCGAGGAAGTCCCCGCCGAAGGTCACGGCCACCGCGACCGATCCGGCGAGCAGCAGCACGACGACGTCGGAGCCATGCAGGGACGAGGCCGCCGGCAGCGACGCCGGTGCCAACAGCACGGCGGAGCCGGCGACCGAGAGGGCCAGCGCGTCCATCCCGGACCCGCGCCCGAGATGGTGCGAGCACAGGGTGTACGCCGCGAGGGCTGCGGCCGCGGCGAGCCCGACGGCGACCCCCGCCGCGCCGACGCCCTGGGTCGCCGAGGCGGAGAAGGTCCCGGTCACGAGCGCCACCCCGAGGAGGGTGAGGAGCGGGAGCAGCAGCTGCGGCCCGCGGGGGGTGCGGCGGGCGGCCAGGGCGAACGGCCCGAGGTAGAGCAGGGTGGCGGCGACGCCGAGCGGCAGCATCGAGACCGCCTGGTAGTAGACGGCGTTCATCAGCGCGATCGACGCGGCCAGCAGCCCGACGGCGAGCCACTCGCGCCGGGTGCGGTGACGCAAGCGCGGCCGGACGAGCGCGAGCAGCGCCGCGGCGCCGAAGGCCTGGCGCAGACCGGCCACGGCCACCGGCTCGGCCCGCTCGAACAGGGTGCTGGCCAGCGCGGCCGCCCCCTGGACCGCTGCGGTGCTGAGCACGACCAGACCCGCGCCCACGGCCACCGCGACGGCGGGGGACCGGGGCAGGTGCGTCGGGGAGGACACGTGCGAGGACTCTGCCATCGCAGTCCGACAGGGCCCGAGCGGGCCCGTGGGAGGGCGGGGTCAGTCGTCGCTGAGCGGCTGGTCCTTCGTCGCGAGCTCGGCGCGCGCCTTCTGGGCGGCGGCCTCGATCTCCTCGGGCGTGTGCGCCGAGGTCACCGCATCGAGCAGGTCCTGGGCCGGGGCGTCGGGGTGGGGCGGCATCCCCCAGCGCGCGGTGGATAGCCCGGCCGCGGTGGCCCGGTCGAGGGCCTCGCCGATGCACTTCTCGGCCTCCTCGCGGCTGGCCCAGTGCGCGCCCTCGACCGACTTGCCCGGCTCGAGGTCCTTGTAGGTCTCGAAGAAGTGCTGGATCTCGAGGCGGTCGAACTCGGTGACGTCGGACAGCTCGGTGATGTGCGCCTTGCGCGGGTCGCCCGCGGGGATGCAGAGGATCTTGTCGTCGCCGCCGGCCTCGTCGCGCATGTGGAACATCCCGATCGGGCGGGCGCGCACGAGGCAGCCGGGGAAGGTCGGCTCGTCGAGCAGGACGAGGGCGTCGAGCGGGTCGCCGTCCTCGCCGAGGGAGTCCTCGATGTACCCGTAGTCGGACGGGTAGGCCATCGAGGTGAAGAGCATCCGGTCGAGGCGGATCCGACCGGTCTCGTGGTCGACCTCGTACTTGTTGCGATGACCCTTGGGGATCTCGATGGTGACGTCGAACTCCACGGTGTAACGGCTCCCTTTGCTGCGTGACTAGGCTCGAGCGACAGTCTGACGCATCCGGGCCGCGGTGGCGAAGGGAGACGGGGTGAGACGTGTCATGGTCGCCGGCGCCACCGCGCTGGCACTGCTCGGGGTCGGCGGGTACGCGACGGCCGACGTGCTCGACCTCGCGCCCGGCGTCCTCACCCTGGAGCCCGAGCCGGGAGCGGCCGCCGGCGCCGCCTCGGGGGCCGAGGACGGCGGGGCCGAGCTGCCCGACCTGCTGCCCACGCCGGAGAGCACCGGCGACCTGCTCGGGCCCGGCGCGGCCGAGGCGTCCCGCCCCCGGGCCCGGGCCGTCGCGGCCGCCGTGGCGGCGGCGACGAGCGACCCCGAGGCCGCCGACATCGGCGTCGTCGTCGGCGACGGGGAGACCGGCACGGAGATCTGGGCCCGCGGTGGCGACACCCCCCGCGTCCCGGCCTCGACGGTCAAGCTGCTCTCGGCGCTGGCGGTCGCCGACACCCTCGACCTCGATGACCGGATGGCGACCAGCGTCGTCGCCCGCCGTGGCTCGCGGGACCTGGTCCTCCTCGCGCGCGGCGACACCCTGCTCTCCCCGAGGGGCGGCGACCCCGACGCCGTCATCGGCCACGCCGGGCTGGGCGACCTCGCCGAGCAGGTCGCGGACCGGCTGCGCGCGAGCGGGCGGACCTCGGTGACCCTCCGCCTGGACCTGTCGTGGGCGCCCGGCCCCCGCTACCCCAGCACGTGGAACGCGGCCGACGTCGGACAGTTCTACGCGCGCCCGGTCCTCATGACCGGGCTCGGCACCCAGCTCGGCGACGAGGGCCGCACGGCCGTGCCCGCCCATCCCGAGCAGGAGGTCGCCTCGGCGTTCGCCGCCCGCCTCGAGGAGCGCGGCGTCCGGGTGCGGCTGCAGCCGGAGTCCACGTGGTCCGAGCCGGCGCCGACGCGGGCGCGGACCCTGGGCGCCGTGGAGTCGGCGACGTACGCCGAGGTGCTCGACCACACCCTCGACGTCAGCGACAACACCCTCATCGAGAACCTCGTGCGCCAGGCCGCGGCCACCGCCGGCGAACCGACCGCCCCGGAGCGCGCCAACGCCGCGTTCATCCGCGACCGCCTCGAGGCACACGCCGTGCCCACCGCCGGCCTCGTCCTCACCGACGCCTGCGGCCTCAGCCCCGGCCAGCGGGCCGCGCCGCGCACGCTCGCGGCCGTGCTCGCGCTGGCCGTGACCGACGAGGTGGCGCCACTGCGGCGGCTGGTCGCCGCGCTGCCCGTCTCCGGGCTGGACGGCACGCTCGCCGACCGGTTCACCGACGAGGCCACCGGCGACGTCGCCGGCGTGCCGCGGGCCAAGACGGGCACGCTGCGCACCGGCTCCGGGCTCGCCGGCACCACCGTGGACGCCGACGGGCGGCTGCTCACCTTCGTCGTGCTCGCCGACGGCTACCCGCAGGACGGCCCGGGGATCATCCGGGCCCGTGAGGCGTTGGACCGGATCGTGGCCGCGCTCACCCGGTGCGGCTGCGGGGCCGCCAGGTCCGCAGCGTGATGAGAGGCTGAGCCCGTGGGATTCGTCGACTGGGAGTTCGCGAAGTCGACCGGCCGCACCCTGGTGCCGGCCGGGCCGGTGGTGTCGCCGGCGCAGGCGCGGGCGGAGGTGGAGGCCATCCGCGAGGCGGCCCGGGCCGCCCGGGCCCCGGTGGCCGAGACCGCCCGGCTCGAGACGCCGCCCGGTGCGCCGGAGGCCGTCGTCGTCGACCGGGCGACGTGGATCGGCGTCAACGTCGACTCGATGGCCGCGCTGCTCGACCCCGCGGTCGAGGCCATCCTCGACCGTCGCGGGGCGTCCCCGAGCCCGACCGGCCAGGCCATCGGCGGCAAGGTGACCGGCGCCGAGGCCGGCGCCCTGCTCGCCTTCATGGCGAGCAAGGTCCTCGGCCAGTACGACATCGCCCCCCAGGGCACCCCCGCCCTGCTCCTCGTCGCGCCCAACATCATGGCGGTCGCCCGCGACCTGGCCGTCGACCCCGCGGACTTCCGCTCCTGGGTCTGCATGCACGAGGAGACCCACCGCGTGCAGTTCACCGCCACCCCCTGGCTGCGCGAGCACCTCGTCGACCAGGCCCGGCGCCTGGCGGTCGACCTCGCACCCGACCAGCAGCGCATCCAGGAGATCGCCTCGCGGGTCACCGAGCGCCTGCCGGAGCTGTTCTCCGAGGGCGGTACCGGCATCGCCGAGCTCTTCGCGACACCCGAGCAGCGTGAGCAGATGGCCCGGGTCACCGCCGTGATGTCGCTCCTCGAGGGCCACGCGGACGTCGTCATGGACGACGTCGGCCCGGCCCGGATCCCGAGCGTCGCCGAGATCCGGCGCAAGTTCACCGCGCGCCGGCGCGGCGCGGGAGCCCCGGACCGGCTGCTGCGCCGGCTGCTCGGGCTCGAGGCGAAGATGGCGCAGTACCGCGACGGCGCCGTGTTCGTCCGGGCGGTCCAGGACGAGGTCGGCGTCGACGGCTTCAACGCGGTGTGGACCTCCCCGGAGACCCTGCCGCTGCCGCAGGAGATCGAGGACCCCCGGGCCTGGGTCCGCCGCGTGCACGGCTGAGCGATGGACCGGCCGTGGGGACGCCCCCACCCGGCGGTCGCCGCCGCTCGCGCAGCGGTCCGCGCCACCCTCGCCGAGTGCGACCCCGGCGACCTCGTCCTCGTCGCGTGCAGCGGGGGAGCGGACTCGACGGCGCTCGCGGACGCCGCGCGGGTCGAACGCGAGCCGGCCGGGGTGCGCACCGGGGCGGTCGTCGTCGACCACGGGCTGCAGCCGGGCTCGGACGGCGTCGCGCGCGCCGTCGCCGAGCGGATGACCGGGCTGGGGCTGGACCCCGTCGAGGTGGTCGCCGTCGCAGTGGACGCGACGGGGACCGGCGTCGAGGACGCTGCCCGGAGCGCGCGGTACGCCGCCCTCGAGCAGGTCGCCGGCCGGTTGGGCGCGCGCCTGGTCCTCCTCGGGCACACCCTCGACGACCAGGCCGAGCAGGTGCTCCTCGGGCTCGCCCGGGGGAGCGGGGCGCGCAGCCTCGCCGGGATGCCGCCCGCCCGCGGCCGCTACCGGCGGCCGTTGCTCGGGCTCTCCCGGGAGCAGACCCGGGCGGCGTGCCGGGCGGAGGGGCTCACCTGGTGGGAGGACCCGATGAACGCCGACCCCGCCCACGCTCGGGTGCGGGCACGGCGCGCGCTCGCCGAGCTCGAGGCCGGCCTCGGCCCCGGCCTGTCGGCGGCGCTGGCCCGCAGCGCCGACCTGCTGCGGGAGGACGCCGACCACCTCGACACGCTGGCCGCCGCGGCGAGCGCCGGGCTCGGCGAGGGTCCGTGGCCGGCCCGGGCGCTCGCGGACCTGCCGCGCGCGGTCCGCACCCGCGTCTGGCGCCGGCTGCTCACCGGGCGCGGTGCCCCCGCGGGCCAGGTCTCCGCCCGCCACGTCGAGGCGTGCGAACGGCTCCTCACGCACTGGCACGGGCAGGGCCCGGTGCACGCGCCGGGCGGGCTGCGGGTCACTCGGTCCGCCGACCGGGTGTCCATCACCCCCACCCCTCCGGTTGAATAGCACCGACCACCCGACCGCCCCACCCAGGAGCCGCAGTGGACGCCGCCCACATGGGAGCAGACCTCGAACGAGTCCTCATCACCGAGGAGGAGATCCACGCCAAGCTCGAGGAGCTCGCCGGCTTCATCGCCGAGCGCTACGCGGGCCAGGACCTGCTCCTCGTCGGGGTGCTCAAGGGGGCGGTCATGGTCATGGCCGACCTCATGCGCGCCCTGCCGATGAGCGTCCCGGTGGACTGGATGGCGGTCTCCTCCTACGGCTCGGGCACCAAGAGCAGCGGCGTGGTCCGCATCCTCAAGGACCTCGACACCGACATCACCGGGCGGCACGTCCTCATCGTCGAGGACATCATCGACTCGGGGCTGACGCTGTCGTGGATCCGGGCCAACCTGGAGTCCCGCAGCCCGGCCTCGGTCGAGATCTGCACCCTGCTGCGCAAGCCGGACGCCGCCAAGGTCGAGGTCGACGTCCAGTGGGTCGGCTTCGACATCCCCAACGAGTTCGTCGTCGGCTACGGCCTCGACTACGCCGAGGCATACCGCGGGCTGCGCGTCGTCGGGACCCTCGCGCCCCACGTCTACAGCTGACCTCGGCGCGGCCGCCGCCAGGGTCCGGCGGGCCCGCCGGAACACGAGCGTTGACGGGCTCGTTGCTAGCGTGTACCAGTCCCGGGCCGCGGTAGGTCGGCCGGGCGAGCGACGACGACCCAGGAGGGTGGGGCCACGCGCCCCGCGACCAGATGGACTTCAAACGCATTCTCCGCGCCCCGGTGTTCTGGGTGCTCGCCGCCCTGGCGATGCTGCTGCTCGTCTTCTCGCTCGGGGGCGACGGCGGCTACACGACGGTCACGACCGCCCAGGCCGAGAACCTCATCACCGAGAAGAAGGTCGCCTCGGCGGTCATGACGACCGACAACGTCATCACCCTCGACCTCAAGGACGGGCAGACCTTCTCGGACGCGGACAAGAACATCTCCGGGGCCACCAAGGTGCGCGCGGAGTACGTCGACGCCCGGGCCGAGCAGCTCGTCGACGAGCTGCGGACCAACCTGCCCGACGGCTACGACGACCAGGTCAAGGGCGACAGCCCGTTCTGGACGATCTTCATCAGCTTCTTCCCCGTCCTGCTGCTCGTCGGGCTCTTCTGGTTCCTCATGACCCAGGCCCAGGGCGGTGGCTCGCGGGTCATGCAGTTCGGCAAGTCGCGCGCCAAGCTCGCGTCCAAGGACACCCCGAAGGTGACGTTCGCCGACGTCGCCGGGGCCGACGAGGCCGTCGAGGAGCTCCACGAGATCGTCGAGTTCCTCCGCGAGCCGGCGAAGTTCCTCGCCGTCGGGGCGAAGATCCCCAAGGGCGTCCTCCTCTACGGCCAGCCCGGTACCGGCAAGACCCTCCTCGCCCGCGCCGTCGCGGGTGAGGCCGGCGTGCCGTTCTACTCGATCTCCGGCTCGGACTTCGTCGAGATGTTCGTCGGTGTCGGCGCCAGCCGTGTGCGCGACCTCTTCGAGCAGGCCAAGGCCAACGCGCCGGCGATCGTCTTCGTCGACGAGATCGACGCCGTCGGCCGCCACCGCGGCGCCGGGCTCGGCGGTGGGCACGACGAGCGCGAGCAGACGCTCAACCAGCTGCTCGTCGAGATGGACGGCTTCGACGTCAAGACCAACGTCATCCTCATCGCCGCGACCAACCGGCCCGACATCCTCGACCCCGCCCTGCTGCGGCCGGGCCGCTTCGACCGGCAGATCGCCGTCGAGAACCCCGACATGATCGGCCGGCACAAGATCCTCCAGGTGCACGCCCAGGGCAAGCCGATGGCCGCCGGGGTCGACCTGCTCGCCGTCGCGCGGCGCACGCCCGGGATGACCGGCGCCGACCTGGCCAACGTCCTCAACGAGGCCGCGCTGCTCACCGCGCGCAGCAGCAAGAAGCTCATCGACGACGACGTGCTCGACGAGGCGATCGACCGGGTCATCGCCGGCCCGCAGAAGCGCACCCGGATCATGTCGGCCAAGGAGCGCAAGATCACCGCCTACCACGAGGGCGGGCACGCCCTCGTCGCCGCCGGGATGAACCATCTCGACCCGGTGACCAAGGTGACGATCCTGCCGCGCGGCCGGGCCCTCGGCTACACGATGGTCATGCCCGTCGACGACAAGTACTCGACGACCCGCAACGAGATCCTCGACCAGCTCGCCTACGCCCTCGGCGGGCGGGTCGCGGAGGAGATCATCTTCCACGACCCGACGACGGGTGCGGCCAACGACATCGAGAAGGCGACCGCGATGGCCCGCAAGATGGTCACCGAGTACGGCATGAGCGAGCGCGTCGGGGCGATCAAGCTCGGCCAGAGCCAGGGCGAGCCGTTCCTCGGCCGCGACATGGGTCACCAGCGCGACTACTCCGAGCAGGTCGCCGCGGTCGTCGACGAGGAGGTCCGCAAGCTGATCGACGCGGCCCACGACGAGGCCTGGCACGTCGTCAACGACAACCGCACGATCCTCGACGGCCTCGTCCTGGAGCTGCTCGACAAGGAGACCCTCGGCGCCGCGGAGCTCGCGCAGATCTTCGAGGACATCGTCAAGCGCCCCGAGCGCCCGACGTGGCTCTCGAGCGAGCACCGCACGCTCTCGGACATCCCGCCGGTGCTCACCCCGGCCGAGGAGGCCGCCCTCGCCGGACGCAACGGCGCCGGGGCCCCCGACGGCGCCGTCGTCACGCCGGGCGACCCGCGCACCGAGGCGCGGATCGACGCCCGGGCCGCCGAGGGCGCCCGTCCCGAGGCGGCCGAGGAGCACCCACCGAGCGAGACGGTCGAGGTGCCGGAGGGTGGTCGTGTCGAGCCCTGAGGCCCGACCCGACGTCGACCTCCCCCGGGCCGAGGCGGCCGTGCGCGAGTTCCTCCTCGCCATCGGCGAGGACCCCGACCGCGAGGGCCTGCGCGACACCCCGGCGCGGGTCGCCAAGGCGGCCCACGAGCTCTACGCCGGGCTGTACCAGGACCCCGCCGAGGTGCTCTCGGCCACCTTCCCCATCGAGCACGAGGAGCTCGTCGTCGTCCGGGACATCCCGATGTACTCGACGTGCGAGCACCACCTGCTGCCCTTCCACGGGGTCGCCCACATCGGGTACATCCCCGCCGAGGACGGCCGGGTGACCGGGCTGTCCAAGCTCGGCCGGCTCGTCGAGGTCTACGCCCGCCGGCCGCAGGTCCAGGAGCAGATCACGACGCAGATCGCCGACGCCCTGGTCACCCACCTGCGGGTGCAGGGCGTCATCGTCGTCATCGAGGCCGAGCACCTGTGCATGTCGATGCGGGGTGTGCAGAAGCCCGGGTCCCGCACGATCACCTCCGCGGTGCGCGGCCAGCTGCGCGACGCGGCCACCCGGGCGGAGGCGATGTCCCTCCTGCTCGGTGGTCGGCGGTGAGCCCGCCGGTGCCTCTGCCCACGGGTCGCGCGGGCCGCCCGGTCGTCATGGGGGTCGTCAACGTCACCCCGGACTCCTTCAGCGACGGCGGCCAGTGGTTCCAGCCCGAGGACGCCGTGGCCCACGGCCGCGTGCTGCGCCAGCAGGGCGCCGACGTGCTCGACGTCGGCGGCGAGTCGACCCGGCCCGGCGCGCAGCGGCCCACGCAGGAGGAGGAGCTGCGCCGCGTGCTGCCGGTGGTCGAGGCGCTCTGCGCGGTGGCCCCCGTCTCGGTCGACACGATGCGCGCGGCGGTCGCCGCCGCTGCCCTGGACGCCGGCGCCAGCCTCGTCAACGACGTCTCCGGGGGGCTGGCCGACCCCGAGATGGTCCCGCTCGTCGCCGAGCGAGGGGTGGCGTACGTCGCGATGCACTGGCGCGGGCACAGCGCGCGGATGCAGTCGCGGGCCCGCTACGACGACGTCGTCGCCGACGTCCTGCGCGAGCTCGGCGAGCGGGTCGAGCAGCTCCTCGGCGCCGGGGTGCGACCCGAGCACCTCGTCCTCGACCCGGGCTTCGGGTTCGCCAAGACCCCCGAGCACAGCTGGGAGCTGCTGCGGCGCCTCGAGGAGCTGACCGCGCTCGGCCACCCCGTCCTCGTCGGGACCTCGCGCAAGGGCTTCCTCGGCGCGGTCGGGCGGGCCGCGGGGGCCGAGCGCGCCCCCCTCGAGCGGGACGTGGCGACCGCCGTCACCACCGTCCACGCCGCCACGCACGGGGCGTGGGGGGTCCGGGTCCACGACGTCGTCGCGACGCTCGACGCCCTCGACGTCGCCGAGACGCTCGCCGGTGGGCCCCGATGAGCCCGGCCGGAACCGCTCGTGACCGCGTCGTGCTCCGCGGTGTCCGGGGGCGCGGCCACCACGGCGTGTTCGAGCACGAGCGGCGCGAAGGCCAGGAGTTCGTCGTCGACGTCGAGGCCGCGCTCGACCTCGCGGCCGCGGGCCGCACCGACGCGCTCGTCGACAGCGTCGACTACGGCCGGCTCGGTGCCGCCGTCCTCGCGCGGATCGAGGGCGAGCCGTTCGACCTCGTCGAGCGGCTCGCCGAGGTGATCGCGCAGGACGTCCTCGCCCACAGCGCGGTCGACGAGGTGACGGTGACGGTGCACAAGCCGCAGGCCCCCGTCGGCGTGCCGTTCGACGACGTCGCCGTGCGCGTCGTGCGGCGGCGGGCGCCGCTGCCGGTCGTGCTCGCCGTCGGCGCGAACCTCCCCTGGGGGCAGAGCCCGCCCCGCGACACGGTGCGCTCGGCCCTCGAGGCCCTCGCCCACCACCCGGCCCTGCACGACGTGCGCCCCTCGGCGCTGGTCGAGACCGACCCGGTGGGCGGGCCGGAGCAGCCGCGCTACGTCAACGCCGTCGTGCTCGCCCGCACGGCGCTCTCGCCGGCCTCCCTGCTGCGCGAGCTGCACGCGCTCGAGGCCGCCTTCGACCGCACCCGCGAGGTGCGGTGGGGGGCGCGCACCCTCGACCTCGACCTCGTCCAGTACGGCGACCCGGCCACGGGCAGCGACGTGGTCTCCGACCGCGAGCACCTGGCCCTGCCGCACCCGCGCGCCCACGAGCGCGGCTTCGTGCTCGTGCCGTGGCTCGACGCCGACCCGGGTGCCGTGCTGCGCGTCGGGGAGCGGGTCGTGCCCGTCGCGGAGCTCGTCCGCGCGGTCGACACCACGGACATCACCACCCCACCAGTGGAGGAGGAGCAGAGTTGAGCCGCAACGGCGTTCGCATCCAGACGCTGGTCGTGGTCTCGGCGGTCACGACGGTCGTGGGCTTCCTCGCGGCGGTGCTCGTCACCCGCGACGGCTCGCTGCTGCAGCGCCCGCCGTGGGCCGCCGGGGTCCTCCTCGTCGTCATGGGCGGTCTCGTCCTGTGGCTCGCCCGCCCGGTGCGCCGGCACCTGCGCAGCGGGCTGCGCACGTCGGTGGACGCCCTCCGGGCCGCGCGCACCGTCGTCCTGGCCCAGGCCGCCGCGCTCACCGGCGCGGCCGCCGCCGGGTGGTACCTCGGGCAGCTCCTCTCGCTGGTGCGCGACCTCTCCCTCGTGGCCAACCAGCAGCGGCTGGTCCCCTTCGGGCTGCTCCTGCTCGCCTCGGTCCTGCTCGCGGTGTGCGGCATGGTCGCCCAGGCCTGGTGCCGGATCGACCACGACGACGAGGACCCCCCGCCGGGGGAGGACCCCGCCCTGCGTTGAGCGGGGTGCCGGCCGCGCCGGCTACTTGTCGACGTCCCCGACGACGAAGAACATCGAGCCGAGGACCGCGACGAGGTCGGCGACGAGGCAGCCGGGCAGCACCTGCGAGAGCACCTGGACGTTGCCGAACGACGCCGAGCGCAGCTTGAGCCGCCACGGCGTCTTCTCGCCCCGGGAGACGAGGTAGTACCCGTTGAGCCCGAGCGGGTTCTCGGTCGCGGTGTAGCGCTCGCCCTCGGGGACCTTGAGCACCTTGGGCAGGCGCTGGTTGACCGGCCCCGGGGGCAGCGAGCGCAGCCGGTCCAGGCACGCGTCGACGAGGTCGAGGCTGACGTGCACCTGCTCGAGGAGGACCTCGAGGCGGGCCAGGCAGTCGCCCTGCGTGCGGGTGACCACCCGGCCGGGCCCGCCGGGGGCGAAGAGCTCGCCGTAGGCGAGGTAGGGGTCGTCGCGGCGCAGGTCGAGGTCGACCCCGCTGGCCCGGGCGATCGGCCCGGAGACCCCGTAGGCGAGCACGCTCGAGGCGTCGAGCACCCCGACGCCTCGGGTACGGGCGAGGAGGATCTCGTTGCCGACGAGGAGCGACTCCAGGTCCGGCAGCCGTCGCCGGACGGCGGCGGACGCGTCCGCGACCCGTCCGAGCCAGCCCGCCGGGACGTCCTCCTTGAGACCGCCCACCCGGTTGAACATGTAGTGCATCCGGCCGCCGGAGGCCTCCTCCATGACGGCCTGGAGCTCCTCGCGCTCGCGGAAGGCGTAGAAGACCGGGGTGATCGCCCCGAGCTCGAGGGGGTAGGAGCCGAGGAACATCAGGTGCGAGAGCACCCGGTTGAGCTCGGCGAGCAGCGTCCGCAGCCAGACCGCGCGCTCGGGCACCTCCATCCCGAGCATCGCCTCGACCCCGAGGACGACGCCGAGCTCGCTGGAGAAGGCCGAGAGCCAGTCGTGCCGGTTGGCCAGGACCGTGACCTGGCGGTAGTCACGGACCTCGAAGAGCTTCTCGGCCCCTCGGTGCATGTAGCCGACGACCGGCTCGGCGGTGCGGACCCGTTCGCCGTCGAGCACGACGCGCAGCCGCAGCACGCCGTGGGTCGCCGGGTGCTGCGGGCCGATGTTGAGCACCATGTCGGCCGTGGCGAGGCCGCCCGCCCCGACGGCGACGTCGAGGGGGCGCGGTGCAGCGCCGTCGTCGGGGGTCACCCGGTCAGTCTGCCGCACCCCCACCGGGTGCCGGCGGGCCGCCGCCACGCCGCGCCGGGCGCCGGGCGATGACCCAGGAGAAGTCCCCGAACCCGCCGGGTGCCACCAGCGCGTGCAGCGCGGAGGAGCGGGCGAGGCCCGCGAGGTAGCCCGCGGGGTCGGTGTGGGCGCGCTCCACGGAGGGGGCGCGGACGTCGCCGAGCAGGTCGAGCAGGACCGTGCGCTGGCCGTGCCGCTCGTCCTGCTCGAGGGAGTCGACGGCCACGTGGGCGGTGACGTCGCAGGTGCCGTCCGGCACGGGTGGTACCTGCTCGCCGCGGCGGTAGCCGGCGAGGCTCCCCTCGGCCGGGCGGGTCGCGCGGGTGTGCCCGTAGTCGACCGCGAGCACGGTGCCGCGGGTGACCCGCCCGAGCAGCCCGGCCCAGGCCCGGTCGCGCGCCAACCCGACCTCGACCCGCGCGCCGGGGGCGGTGGCGGGCCAGTGCTCGGCACACCACGCGAGCTCGTCGGGGCCGAGCGGGTCGCCGAGGGACTCCCGGCCCGTCGCGGGGTCGACGAGGACGCCGCGCAGCCGGCCGTGCGCGTCCACCTCGGCGACCGTGCACGGCACGACGTCGAGCCACTCGTGGGCGACGACGAGGGCGTCCTGGAGGCCGTCGAGGCCCGGGGGCAGGTCGGCGCCGCCGGGGGAGGTGAGCCAGTGGGCCGCCGCGGGCAGGCCGGCCGGGCGGGCGACGACGTCGACCCCGGTGAGGGCGAGCCCGGGCCGGACGGCGTGCACCGCGGCGAGCAGCTCGCCGCGACCGGCGCCCACGTCGACGACGTGCGAGCGGCCCTCGCGGTCGGCGAGCCGCGCGAGTGCCCGCGCGAGCAGCGGCCCGGTCGGCCCGTGGGTGGCCGTCGTGAAGTGGGCCGCGGGGCCGGTGGGCGTGCGGTAGGCGCCGCGCGGGCCGTAGAGCGCCTCCTGCCAGGCCACCGGCCACGGGACGGGTTCAGCCATGACGGCCCGTCCGGCCCCCGGGGAGGTGGAAGAGGGACTCGACCGTGGTGTCGAAGTAGCGCGCCAGGAGGATCGCGAGGGGGAGGGAGGGGTCGTAGCGCCCGGCCTCGAGGGAGTTGACCGTCTGCCGCGAGACGCCGAGGGCCTGCCCGAGGGCGGCCTGGGAGAGGCCCCGCTCCGTACGCAGCCGGCGGATGTCGTTGTCCACGGGGTCAGGCCCGACGCAGCGCCAGCCGGATCGCCGTGGCCCACACGAGACAGACGAGCACGAGGGCGCTGGCGAGCGTGGCATCCACCCGGCCGTCGCGGGTGGCCGCCTGGACGACGACGGCGGCCACGAGCGCGACGATCGCCGTGCGGCCGACGACGGCGAAGGACCACGTCGAGGCGGCGTGCTCGCGCTCGTCGAAGGGCTGGGCGGCATCGAGGCGCCTGGTGTCCGAGCCGCGGCCGCGTACCGCCCGCCACAGGACGACCCCGAGGGCGGCGGCCGTGCCGAGAAGCCCGGCCGCGAACCACCACACGCCGGTGGCGGTGCACCACAGGCCGCCGGCGACGACGACGGCGAGGAGGATCCGGTTGAACCAGGTGAGCTGCCGTGGCGTGTCCATGACGTCACCATGGCAAGCACGCTTGACATATGTCAAGGCTGCTTGCCATCGGCGGACGTCCGCGGCCGCCGGCCGGCGTGGCCGCCGGCGCGCCGCGGACGGAGGGCCGGGTAGCGTGCAGCGTCGTGGACGGCCTCGAGCACCCCGCGCGCCTCACCGTCGGAGTCGTCGGTGCCGGCCGGGTCGGCGCCGTGCTCGGCGCCGCCCTCGGTCGCGCCGGGCACCGGGTCACCGGCGCCTCTGCCGTCTCCGAGGCCAGCCGGGAGCGCGCGGCGGCACTGCTGCCCGGCGTCCCCGTCGCGGACGTCCCCACCGTCGTCGCGGGCGCCGAGCTCGTCCTCCTCGCCGTCCCCGACGACGCCCTCCCCGGCCTCGTCGCCGGGCTGTCCTCCACCGGCGCCTGGCAGGCGGGGCAGATCGTCCTGCACACGAGCGGCCGGCACGGCACCGCGGTCCTGGACCCGGTGCGGGCCCACCACGCCCTCCCGCTCGCCCTGCACCCGGCGATGACCTTCACCGGGACGCCGATGGACCTGGACCGGCTGGCCGAGTGCGCCTTCGGGGTCACCGCCGACGAGCCGTTGCGCCCCGTCGCCGAGGCGCTCGTCCTCGAGATGGGGGGCAGCCCGGTCTGGGTGGCCGAGGTCGACCGGGTCGCCTACCACTGCGGCCTCGCCCACGGCGCCAACCACCTCGTCACGCTGACCGCCGAGGCGCTGCAGGTGCTCGCGCGCGCCGGAGTCGCCGAGCCACGTGCGCTGCTCGGCCCGCTCATGCACGCCGCCCTCGACAACGCCCTGCGGATGGGTGACGCCGCCCTCACCGGCCCGGTCGCGCGCGGCGACGCCGGTACCGTGAGGGACCACCTGCGCGAGCTGGACCGGCTCGCCCCCGAGATCCGGAGGACCTACGTGGCGCTCGCCCGGGCGACCGCGCTGCGCGCGCTCGACGACGGCCGGCTGCGCCCGGACGACGCGGCGGCGCTGCTGGACATCCTCGCCGACCAGGAGCGTTGAGTGACCACCACCACCGCGGCGCCCGTCGTCGCCCACACCCGCGCCGAGCTCGAGGCCGCCCGGGAGGGGCTCGCCAGCCGTGACGTCGCCGTCGTCATGACGATGGGCGCCCTCCACGAGGGGCATGCCCGGCTCATCCGGGCCGCCCGGCAGCGGCACGCGCACGTGGTCGTGACGATCTTCCTCAACCCCCTGCAGTTCGGGCCCAAGGAGGACCTCTCGCGCTACCCGCGCACGTTCGAGGACGACATGGCGATCTGCACGGCCGCCGGGGTCGACGTGGTCTTCGCGCCGACCCCGGACGTCGTCTACCCCGACGGCGACCCCGGGGTGCGGGTCTCGGCGGGGCCTCTGGGCGAGGTCCTCGAGGGGGCCTCCCGGCCGGGCCACTTCGACGGCGTGCTCACGGTCGTCGGCAAGCTGCTCCACCTCACCGCGGCGCGCAGCGCCTACTTCGGGCAGAAGGACGCCCAGCAGCTCCTCCTCATCCGCCGGATGGTCCGCGACCTCGACTTCCCCGTCGAGGTCGTCTCGGTGCCCACGGTGCGCGAGGAGGACGGCCTGGCGATGAGCAGCCGCAACACCTACCTCACGGAGACCGACCGCGAGGTCGCCCTCTGTCTGAGCCGGGCCCTGCGTGCCGGTGCCGAGGCCGCCGTCTTCGGCCCCTCGGCGGTGCGCCGGGCGGCCCGCGAGGTGCTCGTCGAGGAGCCGCTCGCCCTCGTCGACTACCTCGTCCTCGTCCATCCGGACACCCTCGCCGACGTCCCGGAGTGGTACCGCGGCCAGGCCCTGCTCGCGGTGGCCGCGCGGATCGGCACGACCCGGCTGATCGACAACACCCCGCTCGTCGTCGGCCCCGGGGGAGGGGCCCTCGAGGTGTTCTCCGACGTCCCCCACGCCCCGGGCGGAGGCGCGCGGTGACCGTGCCGCCGCGGGTCCCCCGTCGGCTCGCGGCCCCGGCACCGGGGTGGACCGCGGAGGCCGACGTCGTCGTCGTCGGCTCCGGCATCGCCGGGCTCACGTGCGCGCTCCGGCTGCGCGAGCGGGTCGAGCGCGTGCTGCTCGTGACCAAGACGGTCCTCTCGGCCGGCTCGACCGAGTGGGCCCAGGGCGGCATCGCCGCGGCCATGGACCCCGAGGACACCCCGCAGGAGCATCTCGAGGACACCCTGGTCGCCGGCGTCGGGCTCTGCGACGTCGACGCCGTGCGCGCGCTCGTCACCGAGGGGCCCGACCGGGTGCGCGAGCTCGTCGGGCTCGGTGCGAACTTCGACGTCGACGCCGGGGGGGACCTGCGGCTCACCCGCGAGGGGGGCCACCACCGCGACCGGATCGCCCACGCCGGCGGTGACGCGACCGGGGCCGAGATCTCCCGGGCGCTCATCGCGGCCCTGCGCACGGTGCTCGACGACCCCGGCATCGAGGTCGTCGAGCACGCGCTCGTCGTCGACCTGCTCGGCGCGGCCGACGGCTCGGTGTGCGGGGTGACGCTGCACGTCATCGGCGAGGGGCAGGTCGACGGTGTCGGTGCCGTGCGGGCCCGGGCGGTCGTCCTCGCGACCGGGGGTCTCGGCCAGATCTACACCTCGACGACCAACCCTCCGGTCGCGACCGGCGACGGGATGGCCGCCGCGCTGCGGGCCGGCGCCCGGCTGGCCGACCTCGAGTTCGTCCAGTTCCACCCGACGGTGCTCTACCTCGGCGAGGGGTCCACCGGGCAGCAGCCGCTCGTCTCGGAGGCCCTGCGCGGCGAGGGTGCGGTGCTCGTCGACGACCGCGGCGAGCGGGTCATGGCCGGCCGCCACGAGCTCGCCGACCTCGCGCCGCGCGACGTCGTGGCCCGCGGCATCCTCCAGGTGATGGCCGAGCGCGGCCTCGAGCACGTCTGGCTCGACGCCCGGCACCTCGGCGCGCCGTTCCTCGAGCGGCGCTTCCCGTCGATCGTCGCACGGTGCCGGGAGCTCGGCGTGGACCCGGCGACCGAGCTGCTCCCGGTCGCACCGGCCCAGCACTACGCCTCCGGCGGTGTCGAGACCGACCTGCTCGGGCGCACCTCGCTCACGGGGCTGTCCGCGTGCGGCGAGGTCTCCTGCACCGGCGTCCACGGGGCCAACCGGCTGGCCTCGAACTCCCTCCTCGAGGGGCTCGTCTTCGCCCACCGGATCGCCGACGACCTCGGGGCACGCCTGGCGGCCGGCGAGCTGCCCGCCGGCCGCGTGCCGGTCGAGCCCGGCGGCCGGCCGGCCGACCTGCTCGACTCCTCCCACCGGGTCCGGCTCCAGCGCGCGATGACCCGCGGGTGCGGGCCGGTGCGCACCGCCGAGAGCACCCGCGAGGCCGCCGCTGAGCTGGCGGAGCTGGCCGCGCTGCCGACGGGCGCGGCCGAGCCCGGGCCGCGGACCTGGGAGACGACGAACCTGCTGCACCTCGGCCAGGCGCTGGCCCTGCTCGCGCACCGCCGCGAGGAGACCCGGGGCGGGCACCTGCGCGCCGACCATCCGCAGCGCGACGACGACCGGTGGCTGACCCACCAGCGCGTCACCCGGGGCGAGGACGGTGTGCTCGTCGTCACCGAGCGTCCGGTGAGCACGCACGGCGACACAGCGGTCGGTGGCGCGGCATGAGCGACCACGGGTTCCCCGAGGAGGAGGCCCTCCTCGTCGTCGAACGGGCCCTCGACGAGGACCTCGGCAGCGCCGGCTCCGGCGGCCGGGACGTCACGACCCTGGCCACCATCGCGCCGGGCCAGGAGTCCGTCGCCCACCTCGTCGCCCGCGGGCCGGGCGTCCTCGCCGGGATGCGGGTGGTCGCCCTCGTCCTCGACGCCGTCGCGCGCCGGCTGGGCACCGGGTGGGTGGACGTCGAGCCGCACCGGCCCGAGGGAGCGGTGGTCGAGCGCGGGGCGCACCTGGCGACCCTTCGTGGTCCGACCCGGACGATGCTCGTGGCCGAGCGCACCGTCCTCAACGTCCTCTGCCGCACCTCGGGGGTGGCGACGCACACCCGCCGCTGGGCCGACGCGCTCGCCGGCACCGGTGCCCTCGTCCTCGACACCCGCAAGACGACCCCCGGGCTGCGGGCCCTGGAGAAGTACGCGGTGCGCTGTGGGGGCGGGACGAACAAGCGGATGGGCCTCTACGACGTGGCGATGGTCAAGGACAACCACAAGCTCGCCGCCGGCGGGCTCACCGGGGCGTGGGCCGCCGTGCGCCGCGCCTACCCCGACGTCGAGATCCAGGTGGAGGTCACGACCGTCGCCGAGGCGCTCGAGGCCGTCGGCGTCGGGGCGCGGTTCCTGCTGTGCGACAACATGTCTCCGGCGCTGCTGCGGGAGACCGTCGACGCGGTCCGGGGCACCGGGGAGCGGGTCGAGCTCGAGGCCACCGGCGGGCTGACCCTCGAGGTGGCCCGCGAGTACGCGCAGACGGGTGTGGACTTCCTCTCGGTCGGCGCGCTGACGCACTCCTCGCCGATCGTCGACATCGCCCTGGACGTGGAGCCGGCATGAGGCACGAGCTGCCCGTCGGCCACGGACCCGAGGAGGCCCGGATGGCCCCCGGCGCCGCGTACCGGCTCATGACGGCGGCGGTCGTGCCCCGGCCGATCGCCTGGGTGAGCACGCGCTCGACCACCGGGGTCGACAACCTCGCACCGCACTCCTTCTTCACCGTCGCGAGCACCGACCCCGCGATGCTGGCGTTCACCTCCGTCGGCCGCAAGGACACGCTGCGCAACATCGAGGCCACCGGCGAGCTCGTCGTCAACCTCGCGCCGGAGCCGCTGTTCGAGGTCGTCAACGCGACGAGCACGGACTACCCCCCGCAGCTCGGCGAGTTCGACGCCGAGGGCGTCGAGCGCGAGCCGTCCCGCACCGTGACCCCCTTCCGGGTCGCGGGGTCGCCGGTCGCCTTCGAGTGCCGGCTGCACGAGGTCCGCCCGACCGGCAACTGCTTCGTCGTCGTCGCCCTCGTCCTGCACGTCGCGGTGTCCGAGCGGGTCGTCGCGGCGCAGGACATGCTCCGCCGCCCTCACCTGGACATCAGGGCCCTGGACCCCCTCGCACGTCTCGGCGCCGACGAGTGGGGCCGCCTCGGGGAGATCCGCACGATCCAGCGGCCACGGTACGAGGGCTGACGCCGGCCCACCCGGGGCGCGGCCCCGGTCGGGTGCGCCCCTAGGGTGGCCGGGTGGCGACCCCCGAGTTCATCCTCCGGCTGCGCGCGTCCGTCGGGCACGAGCTGCTCTGGCTGCCGGGCGTGACCGCGGTGGTCCTCGACGGGGAGCGCGTCCTCCTCGTGCGCCGGTCCGACGACGGGCGGTGGACGCCGGTCACCGGCATCTGCGACCCGGGTGAGCACCCGGCGAGGACGGCCATGCGCGAGTGCCTCGAGGAGACCGGGGTCCGGTGCGCCGTGGAGCTGCTCGCCTGGGTGGACGTCACCGGCGTCGTCGAGTACCCGAACGGCGACCGCTCGCAGTACGTCGACCACACCTTCCGCTGCCGGTACGTCGGCGGGGAGGCGCACGTGGCCGACGACGAGTCGTCGGACGTCGCCTGGTTCCCGCTGGACGGCCTGCCGGAGATGGATGCCGACCACCTCGAGCGGGTGCGGACGGCGGTCTCGCACGAGGGCCCGAGCAGGCTGACCCCGTGAGCCACACCCGCCTCTGACGTCCCTGCTGGGCCAGCAAAAGCGTTGTGATCCAGAGGAATTGGTCTTTTCAAACCCTTGTTCGAGTCGGTGGTCCGGAGTAGGATCGTCTCAACGAGGGGAGGGGGAGCCGATGACCACCACGACCGGTCCGACGGACGTCGCCGACGCCGCGCGAGCGGCTCGCCGGGTGGTCGAGCAGGTCCTCTCGCCGGCGGAATGCGTGGGCTCGGTCGAGGAGTGGTCGGCCGCCCTCGGTGAGCTGCAGGTGCTGGCGAACCTCGTCGCGGCGGCGCAGGACGAGGCCATCGTGCGGCTCGCGGCGATCGAGCCCGAGGTCCTCGAGACCGGGGAGCTGGTGGAGGCCCATCGCGCCCTCGGGCACGTGTCGCTCGACGCACCGCCGATCGTGTCCGGCGTCCTCACCGTCACCGCCGTGCACGCCGAACGACGCGTGCGGGAAGCAGTCCGGAGGGCGGCCGACGGGCCCGAGGGCACCGACACCAGCACCGGCCTCGGTGGGCTCCACGCCGCGACGAGCGACGGCCGGCTCGATGGGTACCGCGCCGGGGTCGTCGCGTACGAGCTCGAGGAGGTCCCGGCCGAGGTCGCCGCCACCGTCGTCGACGCCCTCGACCAGTGGTTCGACCGCGAGGACGCCACGCGGCTGCGCAAGCGCGTCCGGGGGGTGCTGGCCTCCATCAGCCCCGACCTGCTCCGCCGGCGCGCCGTCCGCGCACGGTCACGGTCGTCGCTGCAGCGGTGGGTCGACGAACCCGGCGTCGACACCTGGCACGGCACCTTCCCCAGCGAAGAGGCCTGCGCCGCCTGGGCGGCCGTCGACGCCCTCGCCCAGCAGTACGTCACCGACGGCACCTGCGAACGCATCGACCGCGCCCGCGCCAAGGCCCTGACCGACCTCGTGACGAGCAACGCGACCATCGACCTCCAGGTGCACATGGTCGGCACGGCGAGCGCTCCGGATCCGGGGCGTCTGGCGCACGCACCGTCCCGTCCGCAGACCGCGCCGGCAGGTGGTGACCTCGTCTCCGTTCACGGCGCCGTGCCCGGCGAGCCGGTCCTCGTCTCCCGGGGCTGGCTCCAGCAGGCCATCGCGGACACGACCACCCGCACCGACCGGTACGGGCGCGTCGTCCTCGACCCGGCCACCGGCGCCCTCACCGGCGAGATCCGCGACGAGGACACCACCGACGGCTACCGGCCCGGCGCCCGCCTCACCCGCCTCGTCAAGGCCCGGGACGGGCACTGCCGCTTCCCCGGCTGCCACGTCGCCGCCCGCTTCTGCGATCTCGACCACGTCACCCCCTGGCCCAGCGGCTCCACCACCGCCACCAACCTCGCCTGCCTCTGCCGCCGGCACCACCGCACCAAACAGCGACCCGGCTGGACCGCCCGACTGGACCCGGACGGGACGATGACCTGGACCGACCCCACCGGACGGCAGCGCACCACCCACCCCGTCGACCACCGACCACTCACCCTGCCCGACACCGGAACCGACACCACCGACCCGCCCGCCAACCCGTGCCTCGTCTACCCCGACGCACCCCACTCCGTCCTCGAGTTCGCGATGGAGCACACCCTCGGCGGCCGCGACCGGTTGCCGAAGAAGTGCCGCGTCCACATCCACCGACCCCACCGGTGGACCACCCTCGACCTCACCGAGGCGTCGGCCCAACCACCTGGACCGGCCGCGCCCCCGTTCTGACCGTGCGTGAGCCGACGTCAGTAGCGGCGCCAGCGGAGGGAGACCGCGTAGTCGACCTCGAGCCCCGCGTGCTCGGCCAGCACGGCATCCGCCGCCGCCGGCGGGAGCTCGATCCGCACGACGGCCTCGAGGTCGGCCCGGCGCTCGAAGCCCCAGCGGATCGTCAGGGCTTCGGTGGTGAACCCCTGCCGGTCCCAGAACCGCTGCACCGCAACGGGGTCGTAGGCCGGGTAGGCCCGGGAGAACCACGTCCCGAACGTCGAGCGCGTCGCGTCGTTGTCGACGAGGCAGGCCACGCCACCCGGGCGCAGCACCCGGGCCACCTCGGCCAGCCCGGGCTCGCACCCCGGCCCGAAGAAGTAGGCCCAGCGGGCGTGCACCACGTCGACCGAGCCGGTCGCGACCGGCAGGGACTCGGCCTCGCCGGCGACGACCCGGGCCGGGGAGGACCCCGCGCGCAGCCGCGCGGCGGCCCGGTGCACGAGCGGCAGGTGGGGCTCGACCCCGAGCACCCCGGCCCCGCGGGCGGCGAAGCGCGGCAGGTGGAAGCCACTGCCGCAGCCGACGTCGAGCAGGACGGCCCCGCGCAGCGGGGCGAGCCGCTCGAGGGTGTCGTCGATGACGCCCTCCCGGTCGGAGGCGAGGTTCTCGAGCTCGTAGACCTCCGGGGTGTCCCAGATGTTCGGGCTGCGGATCACGGGTGGACCGGCCGCCCTCAGGTGGGGCGCCCGGGGCCGGCGCCCTCGTCGGGCAGGGCCGTGGTGCCCCGGCGGCGCTTGACCTTCGCCCGCCGTCCCCCGATGCTGCCGGCCTCGACGGTGGCGGGGTGCACGAGCAGCGGGATCAGCTGACGGGCGCCGGCCGAGCGGGCGTGGCGCACCATCGCCAGGTGGGCCTCGCAGCGCACGACGAGCTCCTCGTAGGCGGGCTCGCCCATGAGGGCGACGAGCTCGGCGCGGCTGCCGCGGTACACCGGCTCGCGTCCCACGTGCGCCTCCGGGTCCGAGGAGCAGTACCAGTCGAGGTCGTGGCCCCCCGGGCCCCACCCGCGCCGGGTGTACTCGCCGATCGTCACCTCGAGGTAGGAGCTGCCGTCGGGCTCCTCGACGGTGCGGTAGGCGCGGCGCAGGGGCAGCTGCCAGCAGACGTCCGGCTTGGCCTCGTGCGGCGGCCGTCCGGTGAGGACGGCGTGCTGGTGGAGGGCGCACCCGGCGCCGGCGGGGAAGCCGGGGCGGTTGAGGAAGATGCACGCACCGTCGACGACGCGGGTCTTGCGCTCGCCGTCCTCGAGCTCGGTCCAGGCCGACCGGCGGGCGGGGTCCTTCCCGCCGGAGCGGCCCGTGCCGGGGTGGTGCTGCCACTCGTCCTCGCCGAGCTCGGCGACGACCGCCTGGACCCGCTCGAGGTCGTCCTCGTCGGTGAAGTGCGCGCCGAGGGTGCAGCACCCGTCGTCCGGTCGGTCGGCGTAGATGCCGTGGCAGCCGGCACCGAAGATGCACGTCCAGCTGGAGGTGAGCCAGGTCAGGTCGACCCGGAAGCGCTGGCCCGGGTCCGCCGGGTCGGCGAACTCGGCCCAGGTCCGGGGGATGTCGAGCGGCGCTTCGGGCACCGCCCCACCCTATGCACGGGCCAGGGCGCAGCGGTCCCGGCCCACGCCGCACCGGCTAGTTTGGGCCCATGCGCCTCGGGGTCGTCGACGTAGGGTCGAACACCGTCCATCTGCTCGTCGTCGACGCCCATCCCGGGGCCCAGCCCATCCCGGCGAGCAAGCACAAGATCGAGCTGCGGCTGTCCGAGCACGTGACCGACGACGGTCGGATCGCCGACGAGGGGCGCGCACGCCTCACCGACTTCGTCGCGCAGTGCGTGACGGTCGCCGAGGACCAGGGGGTCCAGGACCTGCGGGGCTTCGTCACGAGCGCGATCCGGGAGGCGCCCAACGGCGCAGAGGTCCTCGACCACGTCGCCGAACGCACGGGCGTCCGCCTCGACGTGCTCACCGGCGAGGAGGAGGCCCGGCTCACCTTCCTCGCCGTGCGTCGCTGGTTCGGCTGGTCCGCGGGCACGCTGCTCGTCGCCGACATCGGCGGCGGGTCGCTCGAGCTGGCCCTCGGGATGGACGAGGACCCCGACGTCGCCATCTCGGTGCCTCTCGGGGCCGGTCGGGTCACCCGCGACCTGCTCCCCGGCGACCCGCCGTCCCCAGCGGACGTCCGGGAGGCCCGCCGCCGGGTGCGGGCGACGATCGCGGCACAGCTGCGGCCGCTCACCCGCGCGGGCGCCCCCGACCTGGCCGTCGGGACGTCGAAGACGATGCGCTCGCTCGCCCGGGTCTGCGGGGCCGCGCCGAGCTCGGAGGGGATGTACGCCGAGCGGTACCTGCCGCGTGAGCGCCTCGGGGAGCGGCTGCCCGAGCTGGCCACGATGACCGCCGCCGAGCGTGCCGACCTGCCGGGCGTCTCCGCCTCGCGCTCCCGGCAGCTGCTCGCCGGTGCGGTCGTCGCCGACGCCACGATGGACCTGCTCGGGCTCGACCGCCTCCAGATCTGCCCGTGGGCTCTGCGCGAGGGCATCCTGCTGCGTCACCTGGACCGGATGGGCTGATCGTGCCGGCGCAGGTCACCCTCTCGACCGCCTCGGTGTACCCCGAGGGCTGCGCGGCGGCCTTCTCCACGGCCGCCCGGCTGGGGTACGACGGCGTCGAGGTCATGGTGTGGACCGACCCCCTGACCCGGGAGGCCGGTGCCCTGCGCCGGCTCGCCGAGCACCACGGCGTGCCGGTCCGCTCGGTGCACGCCCCGACGCTGCTCGTGACCCAGCGGGTGTGGGGGACCGAGCCGTGGGGGAAGGTCGACCGGGCCGTCGAGCTCGCCCAGGCGGTGGGCGCCGACACCGTCGTGCTCCACCCGCCCTTCCGGTGGCAGCGGGAGTACGCCCGGGGCTTCGCCGACGGCGTGGCCCTGCGCGAGCACGACTCCGGCATCCGGCTCGCGGTCGAGAACATGTACCCCTGGCGGGCCGCCGCCCGCTCCCGCGAGGTGGAGGCCTACCTGCCGCACTGGGACCCCGTACCGCAGCCGTACGACCACGTGACGCTCGACCTCTCGCACACCGCCACCGCCGGGTCGGACGCCCTGGAGATGGTGCGTCGGCTCGGGCCACGGCTGGCCCACCTGCACCTCGCCGACGGCACCGGGGCCCCCCGGGACGAGCACCTCGTCCCGGGCAGGGGGACGCAGCCGTGCGCCGACGTCCTCGAGGAGCTCGCGACGGCCGGGTACACCGGCCAGGTCGTCGTCGAGGTCGGGACCCGGCGGGTCGACGAGCAGCGCCGCGAGCTCGACCTCGCCGAGGCGCTGGCCTTCGCCCGCCTCAACCTCGCCCCGCGCCCCGCCTGAGCCGGGCGCCCGGGTGCCGCGGCACGCCGCGTGGGCTGGCCTCTCCCCCTGGCGGCGGACGTGGGGGGCGTGTCGGTGGGACAGTGGTGCCCATGACGGACGCGGCCATCGTCGTCGAGGACCTGCGCGTGCTGCGCGGTGGCCGCGAGGTCCTGCCGGGGCTGTCGATGACCGTGCCGCGGGGCCAGGTCGTCGGGCTGCTCGGCCCGAGCGGCGGCGGGAAGTCCACGCTGATGCGCGCCCTCGTCGGCGTCCAGGTCGTCGCCGGCGGCACGGTGAGCGTCCTCGGGGCGCCGGCGGGCTCGGCGTCCCTGCGGCGACGGGTCGGCTACCTCACCCAGGCGCCGAGCGTCTACGCCGACCTCACCGTGCGCGACAACGTCCGCTACTTCGCCGCCGTCCTCGGCGCGGACGCGACGGCGGTGGAGCGGGCGATCGAGGCGGTCCACCTGAGCGACCACGCCGGTGCCCGGGTCGCGAACCTCTCCGGCGGGCAGCTGTCCCGGACGAGCCTGGCGTGCACCCTCGTCGGCGACCCGGAGGTCCTCGTCCTCGACGAACCGACCGTGGGGCTGGACCCGGTGCTGCGCCGCGAGCTGTGGGAGATCTTCCGCGGGCTGGCGGCCGAGGGGCGCACCCTCGTCGTCTCCAGCCACGTCATGGACGAGGCGGTGCGCTGCGACCGGCTGCTCCTGCTGCGTGCCGGGGCCCTGCTCAGCGACTCGACCCTCGCCGAGCTGCTCGCGCGCACGGGCACCGAGGACGCCGAGCCGGCTTTCCTCGCCCTCATCGACGCCGCCGAGGACGACGGGGGCTCCGGCCGCGGCCGGCGGGGCGCGGGGGCCGAGGCGTGAGGCCCCGGACCACGCTCGCGACCGCGGGCCGCATCCTGCGCCAGCTGCGCGGCGACCACCGCACCGTCGCGCTCATGCTCGTCGTGCCGTGCGTCCTGCTCGGCCTGCTCGCGTGGGTCTACTCGCAGGCACCGGGTGAGGTCTTCGACGAGGTCGGCCCCGCCCTCCTCGGGGTCTTCCCGCTGGTCGTGATGTTCATCGTCACGAGCATCGCCACGCTGCGCGAGCGCACGACCGGGACCCTCGAGCGGCTCCTCACGACCCCCCTCGGCAAGGGCGACCTCATGCTCGGCTACGCGCTGGCGTTCGGGGTGATGGCCGTCCTGCAGGCGCTCGTCGCGAGCGCCTTCGCCGTCTGGGTGTGCGGGCTGGACATCGAGGGGCCGGTGTGGCTGCTCGTCGTCATCGCCGTCGTCGACGCCGTCCTCGGGACCGCGCTCGGGCTGCTCGCGAGCGGGTTCGCGCGCACCGAGTTCCAGGCGGTGCAGTTCATGCCGGCGTTCGTCCTCCCCCAGTTCCTCCTGTGCGGCCTGCTTCTCCCGCGCGACCGGATGCCCGGCGTGCTCGAGGCGGTCTCGGACGTGCTGCCGCTGTCCTACGCCGTCGACGCGATGACCGACGTCGCGACCCAGGCCGACCCGCTCGGTGACGTGCTGCCGAGCCTCGGGGTCATGCTCGTCTGGGTGGCGCTCGCCCTCGTGCTCGGCAGCCTCACCCTCCGTCGCCGCACCCCCTGACCCCCGACCCCTGACCCCCGAACCCCGGCCCCCGAACCCGAACCCCGCCCGTCCCCGCACCCCGCCCCGACCCCCGAACCCCGCCTCGTCGTCGATCTGACCAATAGGTCACTTCAGGCACGGTGGCCGGGTTCGTTCGTGCCTGACGCTGTCGTCGATCTGACCTATTGGTCACTTGAGGCACGGTGGCCGGGCTCGTCCGTGCCTGACGCTGTCGTCGATCTGACCTATTGGTCACTTCAGGCACGGTGGCCGGGCTCGTCCGTGCCTGACGCTGTCGTCGATCTGACCTATTGGTCACTTCAGGCACGGTGACCTATTGGTCGCTCCGGGCACGGGGGGAGGTGCCGTTAGCCTGATCGGCGTGGACGCCTCCGACCTGCTCCGTGGAGCCCTGCTCCAGCTGTCCGAGTCCGAGACCGTGCGCTCCGCCGTCGTCCGGGCCCCGGTGAGCCGGGCGGTCGTCGACCGCTACGTCGCCGGCGAGGCCGTCCCGGACGCCGTCGGCGTCACCGGTGAGCTGCGCGCGACCAACCGGCTCGCGACCATCGACCACCTCGGGGAGGACGTCACCGACCGCGCCCAGGCCGAAGCGGCCCGCGACACCTACCTCGCCCTCGTCGACGCGCTCACCGAGGCCGACCTCGCCCGCTTCGGCGCCGCCGAGGTGAGCGTCAAGCTGAGCGCCGTCGGGCAGTCGATCCCGGGCGACGGCGACGCGATCGCCCTCGAGAACGTCCGTGCCATCTGCGAGGCGGCCGACCGGGCGGGCACGACGGTCACCATCGACATGGAGGACCACACCCGCACCGACCGCACCCTCGAGGCGGTCCGCGAGCTGCGCGCCGACTTCCCGTGGGTCGGGGCGGTCCTGCAGGCCTACCTGCACCGGACCGAGGCCGACTGCCGCGACCTCGCGGGCGCGGGCAGCCGGGTGCGGCTGTGCAAGGGCGCCTACAACGAGCCCTCGAGCGTCGCCTTCCAGGGCGGCGACGTCGACCTGTCCTACGTGCGCTGCCTCAAGGTCCTCATGGCCGGCGAGGGCTACCCCATGGTCGCGACGCACGACCCACGCCTCGTCGAGATCGCCCAGGCGCTCGCGTCCCACCACCAGCGCTCACCGGACTCCTACGAGTTCCAGATGCTCCTCGGGGTCCGCGCCGGCGAGCAGAAGCGGATCGCCGACCGGGGCCACCAGATGCGCGTCTACGTCCCGTTCGGCGCGGATTGGTACGGCTACCTCGTCCGCCGCCTGGCCGAGCGCCCGGCCAACGTCCGCTTCTTCCTGCGCTCGCTCGCCGGCAGCGGCTGACGGCTAGGGTCGGGCCCATGGGTACGGTCGCGATCTTCGGTGCCGGTGTCATGGGCGAGACCCTCCTGTCGGGGCTGCTGCGTGCCGGCCGCCCGACGGACTCGCTGCTCATCACCGAGCGCAGGCCCGAACGCGCCGCCGAGCTCACCGAGCGCTACGGCGTACGGGTCACCGACAACGTCGCCGCCGCGACCGCCGCCCAGACGCTCGTCCTCGTCGTCAAGCCCCAGGACATGGGCGCCCTCCTGACGGAGATCGCCCCCTACGTCGAGCCGGACGACCTCGTCGTCACCCTCGCCGCAGGCATCACGACCGCCTTCGTGGAGTCCCGTCTGCCCGAGGGGCGCTCGGTCGTGCGCGTCATGCCGAACACGCCGGCCCTCGTCGACCAGGGGATGGCCGCGGTCAGCGCCGGCACCCACTGCCCGCCCGAGCACGTCGCCGAGGCCCAGGGCCTGCTCGCCGCGGTCGGCAAGGTCCTCGAGGTGCCCGAGGGGCTGCAGGACGCCGTCACGGCGATCTCCGGCAGCGGCCCGGCGTACATCTTCTACGTCGTCGAGGCGATGATCGAGGCCGGTGTCGTCCTCGGGATGCCCCGGGCGACCGCGAGCGAGCTCGTCGTCCAGACGCTCGTCGGCGCGGCGACGATGATCCGGGAGACCGGCCAGCATCCGACGGTCCTGCGCGAGCAGGTCACCTCGCCCGGGGGGACCACCGCGGCCGCCCTGCGCGAGCTGGACGACCACAAGGTGCGGGCGGCGTTCATCAGCGCGATGGAGGCCGCGGCCACCCGCAGCCGCGAGCTCGCCGGTGGCTGACGCGGCCGAGGGCCCGCCCGAACACCGACCCGAGGACACCTCCACGAGCCCGACCCACAGGCCGCTCGCGGGCACCCCCGACGAGCCCCGGCCCGGCCTGGCGCCCCCGCTGCGGGTCGAGCGCGTCACCGACGCGACCTGGGCGGACTACCGCGCGGTCCGGCAGGCCGCCCTCATCGACACCCCCCGCGCCTTCTGGACCACGTACGCGCAGAGTGCCCGGCGCAGCGACGAGGAGTGGCGGGCCATGGTCGCCGGCGGCCCGGCGCTGTGGCTCGCCCGCGACGGCGAGCGCCCCGTCGGCACCGTCGGGCTGTGGCGCGCCGACGACCAGCCCGCGGGCGAGGCCCACCTCATCGGGATGTGGGTGAGCGGTGGCGAGCGGGGCAGCGGGGTGGCCGAGGCGCTCGTGGCCGCGCTCGTCGAACACGCCCGGGGCGAGGGAGTCCGTCGGCTGACCCTGGATGTCGCGCGCGAGAACCTCCGCGCCCGCCGCTTCTACGCCCGGGCCGGCTTCGTGCCCACCGGTCAGACGGGCGCGATGCCCTGGGACCCCTCGTGCGTCGAGCTGCGGATGGCCCTCGACCTGGGATGACGCCGAGCCGCCGGCGAGGAGGGCCACGAGCAGGGCGGCCCCCCTTGCCTGCGCGGCGGGGTCTCGTGGGAGAGTGACGTGCCATGAGCGACATCTCCGTGCGCGCCCTCGGCGCCGAGGACTGGGAGCAGTACCGCTCGATGCGGCTCACGGCGCTGCGCGAGTCGCCCGAGGCGTTCGTCGCCAAGCTCGCGGACGAGGAGAGCGAGCCGGAGGCGTTCTGGCGGGCCCGGATGGAGCGCTCCACCCGCCTGCTCGCCGAGCGCGACGGCGAGGCCCTCGGCATCGCGAGCGTCGGCGAGGTCGGCGAGGACCACGAGGGTCACGCCCAGCTCTTCGGCCTCTTCGTGCGGCCCGAGGCCCGCGGGACGGGCGTGGCAGCCGCCCTCGTGCGGGCCGGCGCCCGGGTGGCCACCGAACAGGGCCGCACCCAGCTCTACTACTGGGTGGGCACCGACAACGGCCGCGCGGTGGCCTTCGCGAGCAGCTTCGGGTTCCGCCCCACCGGGACCCGCCGCCCGATGCGGGTGGTCTCCGAGGACGACGGCGAGGAGGAGATCGCGATGACCCTTCCGCTCTCCGGCGACCGCGGGGGCATGCCCGACTTCTGAGCGCCGGCCGCCGGCCCGGGCTACGGCCGGGCCGCGAGCCGCTCGATGAGCGTCGTCGGGCCGCTGACGATGAGGGTGTCGTGCGCCGAGACCTTCGTCGAGGGGACCGCGTAGGTGAAGTCCTCCCCGGGGGACTTCACCCCGACGACGGTCACGCCGTACTTGCTGCGCACCTGGCTCTGCTCGAGGGTGAAGCCGATGGTCTCGGTCGGGGGGCGCATCTTGACGATGGCGAACCCGTCGTCGAACTCGATGTAGTCCTGCATCCGGCCGCCGACGAGGTGGGCCACCCGGCGCCCGGTGTCGGCCTCGGGACGCACGATGTGGTGCACGCCGATCCGGTCGAGGATGCGCGCGTGCTCGGGCGAGAGCGCCTTGGCCCAGATCGCCGGGACGCCCGCGTCGACGAGGTTGGCCGCCGCGAGCACCGACGCCTCGACCGAGGAGCCGATCGCCACGACGGCGATCCGGAAGCGCTGCGCCTTGGCGTCGCGGATGACCGTGACGTCGCTGGCGTCGCCGTGGACGACCTGGGAGATCCGCCCGAGGAACTTCTCCGCGAGGAAGCCGTCGCGCTCGATCGCGGTCACCCGGTGCCCGAGCCGCCGCAGCTCGAGGGCGGCCGCGGCCCCGAACCGTCCGAGGCCGATGACGAGCACCTCGTCGTCGTGCGTGGTCCGCGTCATCGCCCTGGGTCTCCTCCCGGTCGGCGGCGGTGCGGGTCCAGCCTGCCACGGACCGGCCGGCGAGTAGCGTGGCGGCATGGCCCCACGGACGAGCGTCATCTGGGATGACGGCTTCACCGCCTACGACTTCGGGCCCGAGCATCCGATGGCGCCCGTGCGGCTGGACCTCACGACCCGGCTGGCCCGCTCCCTCGGTGTCCTCGACCACGTCGACGTCCTCGCGCCAGGCATCGCCGACGACGCCCTGCTGGAGACCGCGCACGACGCGGAGTACGTCGAGGCGGTCAAGGCGGCCTCGGCCGACCCCTCCCGGGCCGACACCCACCGCGGCCTCGGCACCGAGGACGACCCCGCCTTCCACGGCATGCACGAGGCCTCGGCCCGGATCGTCCAGGGCACCGTCGACCTGTGCCGCCGGGTCTGGGAGGGCGAGGCCGAGCACGGGGTGAACTACTGCGGCGGGCTGCACCACGCGATGCGCACGCACGCCAGCGGCTTCTGCATCTACAACGACATCGCCGTCGGGATCCAGTGGCTGCTCGACCACGGGGTCTCGCGGGTCGCCTACGTCGACATCGACGTCCACCACGGCGACGGCGTGGAGCGGGCCTTCTGGAACGACCCGCGCGTCCTCACGGTCTCGGTCCACGAGAACGGCCGGCACCTCTTCCCGGGCACCGGGTGGCCCGGCGACGTCGGCGGGCCGGACGCCCGAGGGAGCGTCGCCAACGTCGCCCTGCCGCCGGGGACGAGCGACGCGGCCTGGCTGCGCGCCATCGACGCCGTCGTCCCCCACCTCGTGCGGGCCTTCGCGCCCGAGGTGCTCGTGACGCAGCACGGCTGCGACACCCATCTGGAGGACCCGCTCGCCCACCTCGCGATCACCGTCGACGCCCAGCGCCGTGCCCACGACGAGCTGCACACCCTGGCGCACGAGGTGACCGGGGGACGCTGGGTGGCCCTCGGCGGTGGCGGCTACGAGCTCGTCGACGTGGTCCCGCGCTCGTGGACGCACCTGACGGCGATCGCGGCGCACCACCCGCTCGAGGTGGCCACCGAGGTGCCGCAGGAGTGGCGCGAGCACGTCGAGCGCCTTCTCGGGCGGCAGGCGCCGCGGCGGATGGGCGACCTGCCGCCGGACCGGCTGCCGATCTGGGTGCAGCCGTGGAGCATGGGGCACAACCCCGAGAGCCCCCTGGACCGGGCCGTCTTCGCCACCCGGCAGGCCGTCTTCCCCTTCCACGGGCTCGACCCGTGGTTCGACTGACCCGCGGCTGACGAGCCCCACCCGCACGAGGTGGCGCCCCGGCGGCGTGTCGGCTGGACAGACGGACCAATTCCGTCCAATCCCCTTCACAGTGGCCACAACTGCCCCTATGGTTGCGACAGCACGCCGCAGGGTGCCACGCCGGGTGTTCCGGCACTGCGGGGAGCAGAAGATCGAGGTCACGATGTCCACGGAGCGCCAGCTCGGCGAGGTGCGGTTCCTCACCGTCGCCGAGGTCGCCACGATCATGCGCGTGTCGAAGATGACGGTCTACCGCATGGTCCACGCCGGGGAGCTCCCGGCGATCCGCGTCGGTCGCTCGTTCCGGGTCCCCGAGGACGAGGTGCACACCTACCTGCGCAGCTCGTTCGTCGACACCGCCTGACCCCCACCGCGGGCGGTTTGGGGCCCGCCCGGGCCCGCCGGTAGGGTGGGCCGCTGCACCCCCCGTACCACTGCGAGGAACATCCCATGGGTTCTGTCATCAAGAAGCGGCGCAAGCGGATGGCCAAGAAGAAGCACCGCAAGCTGCTGCGCAAGACGCGTCACCAGCGTCGCAACAAGAAGTGACCACGGGTCACTGAGCCGCCGAAGGTCCCCGGCCGTCGCCGGGGGCCTTTGTCGTGCCCGGGGGCGGCGCCCCCCCGGCGGGCGCGCACCCTCGGTAGTGTCGGCCGCAGAGGACACCGACCGGAGGGAGGACCCGCTCATGGCGAGGGTCGTGCTCGTGACCGGGGTCTCCCGCTACCTCGGGGGGCTGCTGGCGCGGCGGATCGCGGCCGAGCCGGGGGTCGAGCGGGTCGTGGGCGTCGACGTCATCCCCCCGCCGCACGACATCGGCGGCGTCGAGTTCGTGCGCGCCGACATCCGCAACCCGATGATCGGGCGGGTCATCGAGTCGGCGGGCGTCGAGACCGTCGTGCACATGAACGTCATCGCGACGCCGACCTTCGTCGGGGGGCGCACCCCGCAGAAGGAGATCAACGTCATCGGGACGATGCAGCTGCTCGCCGCCTGCCAGCGCTCGAGCACCGTGCGCCGGCTCGTCGTGAAGTCCTCCGGAGCCGTCTACGGGTCCTCGTCCGGTGACCCGGCGATGTTCACCGAGGACATGGGGCCCCGCGCCCACCCACGCGGCGGCTTCGGGAAGGACTCCCTCGAGGTCGAGGGCTACGTGCGCGGGTTCGCCCGTCGCCGGCCGGACACCGAGATCCTCCTGCTGCGCTTCGCCAACGTCGTCGGCCCGCGCATCCGCACCTCGCTCACCGACCACCTCTCGCTGCCGGTCATCCCGGTCCCCTTCGGCTACGACGCCCGCATGCAGCTGGTCCACGAGGAGGACGCCATCGACGCCCTCGTCCTGGCGAGCACGGGCTCGGTGACCGGCGTCGTCAACGTCGCGGGTGACGGCGTGGTCACGGTCCTGCAGGCGGCCGCCCTGCTCGGGCGCCCCGTGCTGCCCCTGCCGCTCGGCAGCGCGGGAGCCGTCGGCGGCCTCACCCGCCGGCTGCGGCTCGCCGACGTCTCACCGGACCTGATGTCCTTCCTCGCCTTCGGCCGGGGCATGGACACCACCCGGATGCGCCGTGACCTTCGCTTCGAGCCGGCGTACACGACCCGCGAGGCGCTCGAGGCGTTCGTCGCCTCGGTCGGTCCCGCACTCCCGGGAGCGGGCGCGCTCGCCGACCTCGTCGGCGGTGCCACCGGTGGGGCCGGGCGGGCCGTCCGGCGGGCGCTTACGGTCGGGGGTGGGCACTGATGGCCCGCCGGGACGCCCTCGCGGCCGGTGTCGAGCGCGCCGGGGGCGAGCGGGCGCGGCGGCGCTCGACCCCGCTCATCGGGGTCGACCCGGTGACCCCGCCGGAGGACGCCGCGCCCCCGCCGGAGGACGCCGCGCCCCCGCCGGAGGCGGGCGCCACCGGGTCGGGGGCCACGGCCCCGTCCACGGGGACGGCCCCGGCC
>NZ_JAANCN010000007.1 GCF_011326735.1 Phycicoccus endophyticus | reverse complement strand
GGCGCAGCCGGGCCCGCACGAGCAGCGGGCGCACCGTGGGCTGGCGCGTCGGCGCGTCCGGGCGGCTGCACCTGCCCGCCACCGTGACCGCGGCCGCGAGGGCCCGCGGGTCCGGCGAGCACGGCCGGCTGCGGGTGGCGCCGCACCACCTGCGCTCGGCGGTCCTCCAGGGGCGGGAGGCCAACCTCGTCCTGCTCGCCGTCGACGCCTCGGGCTCGATGGGCGCCCGGCGCCGGATGGCCGAGGTGAAGACCGCCGTCCTCTCCCTCCTCCTGGACGCCTACCAGCGCCGCGACCGGGTCGGCCTGGTCACCTTCCGGGGGACCGCGGCCGCCCTGGACCTGCCGCCCACCTCGTCGGTCGAGGCCGCCGCCCGCTGCCTGGAGTCGCTGCCCCACGGGGGACGCACGCCGCTGGCCGAGGGGCTCGTCCTCGCGGCGCGCACCCTCGAGCTCGAGCGGCTGCGCGACCCCCGGCGGCGGCCGCTGCTCGTGCTCGTCACCGACGGGCGGGCCACCGCGGGGGCGGACGCCCTCGAACGGGCCCGCGCGGTCGCCGACGCCTGGCCCGGCACGGGCGTGCAGAGCGTCGTCGTCGACTGTGAGGCCGGCCGCCTCCGGCTCGGCCTGGCCGCCGACCTGGCCGCCCGGATGGGTGCCACCCACGTCCCGCTCGGTGAGGTGGCCGCCGACGCCCTCCTCGCCACCGTCTCGGCGGCCCGCGCCGCCGCGGACCCGCAGGTGCCCGGCCGCGGGAGGGTCGCCTGATGCCCCGGGGACAGGTCCCGGTCACGGCCGACGACGGCCTGACCACCCGCCAGCGACGCACCCGGCCGCTCGTCGTCGTCCACGGCGGTGCGGGCAAGGGGAAGTCGACGGCCGCCTTCGGCCTCGCGCTGCGCGGGTGGAACCAGGGGTGGTCCATCGGGGTCTTCCAGTTCGTCAAGAGCGCCAAGTGGCGCGTCGGCGAGCAGACGGCCCTCGAGGCCCTCGGCCGGCTGCACGAGCAGACCGGGGAGGGCGGCCCGGTCGAGTGGCACAAGATGGGGTCGGGCTGGTCCTGGTCGCGCACCCAGGGCAGCACGGAGGACCACGCCGCGGCCGCCCGCGAGGGATGGGCCGAGGTCGCGCGCCGGCTCGCCGAGCAGCGCCACACCCTCTACGTCCTCGACGAGTTCACCTACGTCCTGAAGTGGGGGTGGGTCGACGCGGCCGAGGTCGTCCGCGTGCTGCGCGAGCGGCCCGGCTACCAGCACGTCGTCGTCACCGGGCGCGACCCGGACCCGCGGCTGCTCGAGATCGCCGACGTCCACACCGAGATGACCAAGGTCAAGCACCCCTTCGACCAGGGCCAGAAGGGCCAGAAGGGCATCGAATGGTGACCGTGCCGCGCCTCGTCGTCGCCGCGGCCGCGTCCGGCCAGGGCAAGACGACGGTCGCCGTCGGGCTGATGGCCGCGCTCCGGCACGCCGGGCACGCCGTCGCCGGGGCCAAGGTGGGCCCGGACTACATCGACCCGGGCTACCACGCCCTGGCGACCGGGCGCCCCGGCCGCAACCTCGACCCGTGGCTGCAGGGCGAGGAGCAGGTCCTGCCCCTCCTCCTGCACGCCGCGACCACCCCCACCCCGGCCGACGTCACCGTCGTCGAGGGGGTCATGGGGCTCTTCGACGGGCGGCTCGGCGCCGACGGGTGGGCCTCCACCGGACACGTCGCCGCCCTGACCCGCTCCCCCGTCGTGCTCGTCCTCGACATCTCCGCGGCCGCGCGCACCGTCGCCGCGACGGTGCACGGCCTGCGCACCTTCGACCCGCAGGTCGAGGTGGCCGGGGTCGTCCTCAACAAGTCCGGGTCGCCCCGGCACGCCGCCGAGGTCCGGCGCTCGCTCGAGGCCCTCGGCGTCCCGGTGCTCGGGGTGCTGCCCCGCGACTCCGGCGTCTCGGCCCCCTCGCGCCACCTCGGGCTCGTCCCGGCCGCGGAGCGGGCCGACGCCGCCGCGGCGCTCGACCGGCTCGCCGAGCAGACCGCCCGCCTCGTCGACCTCGACGCCGTCCTGGAGCTCGCCCGCAGCGCCCCACCGCTGGACGCCCGCCCCTGGGCCGCGCCGACCGGGCCGCAGCGCCCCTCCCGACGGGTCGCCGTCGCCGGCGGGCGGGCGTTCACCTTCCGCTACGCCGAGGTCGAGGAGCTGCTGCGCGCCCAGGGCTGCGAGCCGGTCGTCTTCGACCCGGCGCGGGACGCCGCGCTGCCGGCGGGGACGAGCGGGCTCTACCTCGGTGGCGGGTTCCCCGAGGTGCACGCGGCCGCGCTGGCGGGCAACACCTCGCTGCTCGCCGACGTCGCCGACGCCGTCGGCTCGGGCCTGCCGACGGTCGCCGAGTGCGCCGGGCTGCTCTACCTCGCCGAGAGCGTCGACGGGCACCGGATGGTCGCGCAGGTGCCCACCACGGCGGCGATGCACCCGCGGCTCACGCTGCGCTACCGGACCGCCCGAACCGACCACGACACCCTCCTCGCGCCGGCCGGGGCCGTGGTGCGCGGCCACGAGTTCCACCGCACCCGCACCCTCCCCGGGCACGGCGAGCGTCCCGGGTGGCTGCTCGACGGCGAGCCGGAGGGCTGGTCGCTCGACCCGGCGGGCACCGGCACGCCGACGGTGCACGCCTCCTACCTGCACGTCCACTGGGCGGGTCACCCGCAGCTGGCCCGCCGCTTCGCCGACGCCGTGCACGCCGCTCCCACACGCGGCGCGCTGCCCGCGCCGGCGACGCCGGCACCCCCCGCGGTCCGGCCCGCCCCCGCTCCGCCGGCGGACCCGTGGCGCCACCACGGCGACGCCGAGGTCGCCCCGGGCCTGGTCGACCTCGCCGTCAACGTCCGCGGCGAGGCACCCCCGCCGTGGCTCGCCGACCACCTGCGTGCCGAGGTGGCCGGCCTCGCCGCCTACCCGAGCACCGCCGCGGCGCGCACCGCCCTCGCCCGCCGGCACGAGGTCCCGGAGGCCGCCGTCCTCCCCACCGCAGGGGCCGCCGAGGCGTTCACCCTCCTCGCCCGTGCCCTGCACCCGCGCCGCGCCGTCGTCGTCCACCCCCAGTTCACCGAGCCCGAGGCGGCACTGCGCCTCGCGGGCACGGTGCCCGAGCACGTGCTCCTGACGCCCGAGGACGACTTCGCCCTCGACCCGCAGGCGGTCCCCGCCGACGCCGACCTCGTCGTCGTCGGCAACCCGACGAACCCCACGGGCGTCCTCCACCCGCGCGCCACGCTCGAGGCCCTGCGTGCCCCGGGCCGGGTCCTCGTCGTCGACGAGGCCTTCGTCGACACCCACCCCGGCGACGACGCCAGCCTCGCCGGCCCCGACCTCGCCGGCCTGCTGCTCGTGCGGTCCCTGACCAAGACGTGGGCGCTCGCCGGGCTGCGCGCGGGCTACGTCCTCGGCGACCCGGCGCTGCTCACCCGGCTGGCGCGGCAGCAGCCGCCGTGGTCGGTCGGCACCCTCGCGGCGCGGGTCATGGTCGAGACGGCCACCCCGCTCGCCCGGGCGGAGGCGGCCCGCGCGGCCGAGGAGACCGCCGCCTGGCGCCGGCACCTCGTGACCGGGCTGACCGCCCTCGGGCTGCGCCCGGTGCCGTCCTCGACGAGCTTCGTCCTGGTCGAGGTCGGCGTCGGGGTGCGCGAGGCCCTGCGTGAGCGTGGCTACGCGGTGCGCCGGGGGGACACCTTCCCCGGCCTGGGGCCCGCCTGGGTGCGCATCGCCGTGCGCGACCCGCTGACGAGCGACGGTCTGCTGCGCGAGCTCGGGCGCGTCCTGGCCCGGCGGACGGAGCGGTCGGCATGAGCCTCGTCCTCCCCGTCCCGGCGGGCGCGTCCGTGCTCGTCACCCGCCCCGGCCCCCGCGTCGCGGAGACCGTCCACGCGCTCGCCGCGCAGGGGGTGCGCCCGGTGGTGCGCCCGGACGCGACGACGAGCGACGCCGTGCACGCCCAGCTGCGCGACCTCGCCGCGCGCGGCCTGCTCACCCTGGACCCGCAGGCCGACGCCGACGGTGCGGACGTCGTCGTCCGTGACCCGCACGGCCCGGTGGCCGACGGGACCCCCGAGAGCACCGAGCCGCCCGCCCGCGTCGGCCGGGTCACCCTCGTCGGCGGCGGCCCCGGCGACCCCGGGCTGCTCACCGTGGCGGGCCTGGCGGCCGTCGAGCGGGCCGACGTGCTCGTCTGCGACCGGCTGGCGCCGCTCGCCGCCCTCGAGCGGGCCCGGCCGGACGCCGAGGTCGTGCACGTCGGGAAGATCCCGCGCGGCGCGTTCACCCCGCAGGAGGCCATCGACGCCCTGCTCGTGGACCGGGCGGCGCGCGGGCTGGACGTCGTCCGGCTCAAGGGCGGAGACTCCTTCGTCTTCGGGCGCGGCGGCGAGGAGTGGAACGCCTGCGTGCGTCACGGCATCCCGGTCACGGTCGTCCCCGGCGTCACCTCGGCCGTCGCCGCGCCCGCCCTCGCCGGCATCCCGGTCACCCACCGTGCGCTCACCCAGGGTTTCGTCGTGGTCTCCGGGCACGTCGGCCCGGGCGACCCGCGCAGCGCCGTCGACTGGGGTGCGCTGGCCCGCAGCGGGCTCACCCTCGTCGTCCTCATGGGCAACGCGACCCTCGGCGAGACCGCCGCCGAGCTCGTCCGCCACGGGATGTCCCCGGACACGCCCGCGGCCTGCGTCGCCGAGGGGTCGCTGCCCGGCCAGCGGACCGTCCGCGCCACCCTCGCGGGGCTCGCCGAGGCCGCGCTGGCCGCGGGGGTCGGCCCGCCCGCCGTCACGGTGGTCGGCGCCGTCGTCGACGCCCTCGAGCAGCGGCCATGAGGCCGTCCGAGGCCGCCGCCGGGCTGCGCCTGGCCCTCGGCACGCTCACCGTGCTGCCGAGCGGGGACGTCGGCGAGGTGACGCCCGGGCGGGCCGGCTGGGCGATGGCCCTCGCCCCGGTCGCCGCCCTGCCGGTCGGGGCGGCGGTCGCCGCGAGCGGCCTGACTGGCCATCTGCTCGGTCTGCCCGCACCGGCCGCCGGTGCGCTCGCCGTCGGTGCCGGTGCGCTCGCGACCCGGGCGATGCACCTCGACGGGCTGGCCGACACCGTCGACGGCCTCGGAGCCGGATGGGACCGGGAGCGGGCGCTCGCGGTGATGCGCGCGGGCGACGTCGGGCCGATGGGAGCGGTCGCGCTCGTGCTCGTCCTGCTCGCCCAGGCGTCCTCGCTCGGAGTCCTCACCGGCAGCGTCGCGGGCAGCCTGCTCGCCGGCGCCGCCGTCGCCCTCGGCCGGGTCGCCTGTCCGGCGGTGTGCGTGCGCGGCCTGCCACCGGCCCGCCCGGACGGGCTCGGGGCCCTCGTCGCCGCCACGGTGCCCCGCGCCGTCGCGGCCGGCTGGGTGGCCCTCGCCGCACTCGCCCTCGCGGCCCTCGGGTGGCTCGCCGGCGTCGGTCTGCTCGCCGGCCCGCTCGGCGTGCTCGCGGGCGCCGCGGCGGTGGCCTGGGTCGTGCGCCGCGTCGTGCGTGCCGTCGCGGGCGTCACCGGCGACACCGTCGGCGCGGCCGTCGAGACCGCCACGACCGTGCTGCTCCTCGCCCTGGCGGCGGGAGCCCGCCCGTGAGGACGCTCGTCACCGGCGGGGTGCGTTCGGGAAAGTCACGGGTCGCCGAGGACCTGCTCGCCGGCCGACCCGGGGTCACCTACGTCGCCACCGGACCACGCGCGGACGACCCCGACTGGCAGGCGCGCGTGGCGGCCCACCGGGCCCGCCGCCCACGCGACTGGTCCACGCTCGAGACCGCCGACCTCGCCGACGCCCTGCGCCGTCTGCGCGGGCCGGCGCTCGTGGACTGCGCGGGCACCTGGCTCACCGCCGTCCTCGACGGCCTCGGCGCGTGGGACACCCCGCGCGCGGGCTGGGAGCCCGGGCTGCACGAGCGCACCGCGGACGTCGTCGCCGCCTGGGCCGCCTGCCCGCACGACCTCGTCGTCGTGACGAACGAGGTCGGCTGGGGTGTCGTCCCGGCCCACCACTCCGGGCGCGTGTTCGCCGACGAGCTGGGCCGGCTGAACCAGCAGCTCGCCGGCGCCGCCGACCGGGTGCTGCTCGTGGTGGCGGGCCGCGTCCTCACCCTGCCCGGCGGATGAGGCTCCCCCGCCCGGAGCCGGTGGCGGCCGGGCTCGTCGCCGGGGTGGTCCTCGACCGGATGCTCGGCGACCCCCACCGGTTGCACCCGGTGGCCGGCTTCGGGGCCCTCGCGCTGCGCGTCGAGCGTGCGCTCTACGCCCCGACGCGCTCCCGGGGGCTGCTCGCCGAGGCTCTCCTCGTCACCGGTCCCGTCCTCGCCGGCGTCGCGGGCTCCCGCCTCCCCCCGGCGCCGCGCACCGTCCTCGCGGCCGCCGTGACGTGGACCGTGCTCGGGGGCCGCTCCCTGGAGCGCGAGGCCGCCGCGGTGGCCACCGCCGCCCAGGACGGGGACCTGCCCGCGGCCCGTCGCCGGGTGCGCTCGCTCGTCGGTCGCGACCCGAGCGCCCTCGAGGTCGACGGGCTCGCCCGCGCCTGCGTGGAGAGCCTCGCGGAGAACACCGTCGACGCCGTCGTCGCGCCGCTGCTGTGGGGCGCGGTCGCGGGGCTGCCCGGTCTCCTCGGCCACCGGGCCGTCAACACCCTCGACGCGATGGTCGGGCACCACTCGGCGCGCTACGAGCGCTACGGCTGGGCCGCCGCCCGCCTCGACGACCTCGCGGCCTGGGCCCCGGCCCGGGTCACCGTCGCCCTCACCGCGCTCGAGACGCAGCTGCGGACCGGCGCCGGCCGCGAGGTGCTGCGGGCCGCCCGGCGCGACGGGCGAGCGCACCCGAGCCCCAACGCCGGCCCCGTGGAGGCGGCCTGGGCGACCTCACTGGGCCTCCGGCTCGGCGGCACGAACACCTACGGGGACGTCGTCGAGGACCGCGGGGTGCTCGGTGACGGGCCCGCCCCGACACCGCGGGACGTCCAGCGCGCGGCCGCCCTGCTGCGCCGGGTGACGTGGGGCGCGCTGGCGGTCGGGGTCGGGCTGCGGGTCGCCGTCAGACCTCCCCGGTGACCCAGCGCACCGCGCCGGCGACGTCGTCGACCGCCGCGACCCCGTCCGGCACCGACGGCCGGCGCACGACGACGACCGGGACGCCCAGCACGCGGGCGGCGTCGAGCTTGGCCGCCGTGTGGGCGCCTCCGGAGTCCTTGGTGAGCAGGACGTCGGCCCGGTGCCCGCGCAGGAGGTCGGTCTCACCGTCCACGTCGTAGGGGCCGCGGGCGAGCACGAGCGTCCAGGCCCCGGGCAGCGGGTCGACCGGCGGCTCGACGAGCCGGACGAGGACCGGCCGCTCGGCCCAGCCGCGGTAGTGGTGCAGCGTCTGCCGACCCGTCGTGAGGACCGGGCGGCGCCCGAGCCGCCCGGCGACGACGCACGCCTCGTCGTGGTCCTCGACCCAGCGCCACGCCCCCGCGTCGGGGTGTCCGGACCAGCCCGGGCGGGCCAGCCGGAGCAGCGGGACACCCTCGGCCGCGGTGGCCCGGGCAGCGTGCGCCGTCATCGTCGCCGCGAACGGGTGGGTCGCGTCGACGACGTGCGTCCAGCCCTCGGCCCGCAGCGCCGCCCGCAGGCCCTCCACGCCGCCGAACCCACCGACCCGGACCCGGCCGGCGGGCAGGCGGGGGCGGGAGACCCGGCCGGCCAGCGAGGAGGTGACCTCGAGGCCGCGGGCCACGAGCGCGTCCGCGAGCGCGCGGGCCTCGGCACTGCCCCCGAGGAGGAGGACGCGGGCGGGGAGCGGGGCCACGGGCGGCACCCTAGCCCGCCGCCGTCGCGGCCGGGGTAGAGTGCCCTCGTCGCCCCCCGGGGCGGCACCCACACGCATCTGCCGGGGGAAGCCGGTCCGAGTCCGGCACTGTCCCGCAGCCGTAGGCCACGCCGCGTCGTGGCGAGTCGGAATGCCCGAAGGGTGCGAGCGGCTCCACTACCACCGTCGAGGAGTGCGGGACGGAGCCCGGGAGGTCGGGGCTCTCGCTCCGGCGGTTCGGGCGCTCGTCCCGACCGCTCAGGAAGGCCCCATGTCCCCCATCCCCCCACGCGGCCGGGTGCTCCCCCGGCTCGCCACCGTCCTCACCGCGGGGCTCGCGCTGCTCGTGGCCTCCGCACCCGCCGGCGCGGCCGCCGACGTCTCCCCGGACGTCGCCGCCCAGGACGCCGCGGCCTTCGTCGCCCGGACCCTCACCGAGTACGGGCACCACTACGTCTACCCGGACACCGACGGCACGCTCTCCACCGACGGCTACCTCGACGGCGGCAACACCCTCGACGCCGTCCTCGCCCTCGACGGGGCGCACACGGCCGGCGACGAGGCCGACCGGGCGATGGCCTTCCTGGAGTCCCACCTCGGCGACTACGTCGGCGCCGGCCCGGACACGACGTACGCCGGGTCGACCGCCAAGGCGCTGCTCACGGTCGTGGCCCACGGCGGCGACCCGCGGTCGGTCGGGGGCAGCGACCTCGTGGCCCGCCTCGAGGCGACCGAGGGCGCCGTCGACCCCGGGCGCTTCTCCGACCTGCCGTCCACGGGCTGCGGACAGAAGCAGTGCGACTACTCCAACACCATCGGGCAGTCGCTCGCCCTGCTCGCCCTCGAGCGCGCCGGGCGGCCGGTCGACGACCCGGCGCGGGCCTTCCTCCTGGACCAGCAGTGCCCCGACGGCGGCTTCCGGGCCACGCCGGGGGGCCGGCGGTGCGCGAGCGACCCGGACGCGACGGCCTTCGCCGCCCAGGCGCTGCTCGCGCTCGGCGCCACGGACGCCGCGCAGGACGCCCTGGACCACCTCGAGGACGCCCAGGGCGCCGACGGTGGCCTCTCCGCTGCCGACGGCGACCCGAACGCCAACACGACCGCGGTCGCGGTGCAGGCCTTCACCGCCGGCGGGCGCACCTCGCCCGCCGACGCCGGACGCGCCTTCCTCCTCGGGCTGCGCTACGGGTGCTCGGCGCCCGAGGCACTGGTCGGAGCCGTCGCGCACAGTGCCGCCGAGCGCTCGAGCACCGAGCCGGCCGACTCCGACCTGCGGGCGACCCCGCAGGCCACGCTCGCGCTGGCGGGTGGCTCCCTGCTCTCGGTGAGTGCCCAGGACGCCTCGCGGGCCGCGCCCGCGTCGTCGTGCACGGCGGCAGCCTCGGCGTCGCCGGCGGCGCAGGCCGACGAGGACGGCGCGGACGGCTCGGGCTCCTCCGCGCTCCCGGTCTGGGTCGCGGTCGGCGTCGCGCTCGCCCTGCTCGCCGTCCTCGGCGGCTGGCTGGCCAGGCGCCGGAGCGGCGAGCGCTGATGGGCGGCGGGCTGCGGCGCGCCGCCGGTGCCGTGGCGACGGGAGTGCTGGCCGGCGCCGGGCTGCTCGTCACCGCGGCGCCGGCGACGGCCGCGGCCTGCGCGGGCAGCTCCGGCGTCTCGGTCGTCGTCGACACCGGGAGCGCCGTCACCACCCGGTGCGCGCCCGGCGACCCGGCCTCGGCCCTGGAGGCACTCGAGGCGGTGGCGAGCGTGGTCCAGGTCGAGACCCAGCCCGGGTTCCTGTGCCGTGTCGACGGTGTCCCGGCCTCGGCCGGCTGTGTCCGCACGCCGCCCGCCGACGCCTACTGGGGCTTCTTCCACGCCGCCGCGGGAGAGCAGTGGACCTACAGCGACACGGGAGTGGCCACCTTCGACCCACCGGCCGGGAGCGTCATCGGCGTCCGCTACGGCGCCGGGGAGCGACCCCGGGTCGCGGTGGCCGACGTGCTCGCCGGCGGCCGGGACCGAGCCGCGGGCTCCGGTGACGGACCGGCCGGGAGCACGGCGGCCGGGACATCCTCGGCCCCGGGGAGCACGACCTCGCTGATCACCGGGAGCGCCCTCGTCGTCCTCGTCGCCGCCGCGGCGTGGGCGGTCCGCAGGCGGCGGGCCTGAGGATGGGACGCCTGGACCTCGACGTGCCCCGCGCCGTCCACCCCGCCGCCTGGTGGGGGTGGGCGGTCGGCCTCGCCGTCGCGGCGAGCGCGGGCACCAACCCCCTGCTGCTCCTGCTCGCCCTGGCGGTCGCGGGCCTCGTCGTCGCCGCACGCCGCGGGTCCTCGCCCTGGGCCCGGGCCTTCCGGCTCTACCTGTGGCTCGGTGTGGCGGTCGTCCTCGTCCGGGTGCTCCTGCACGTCGTCGTCGGCGTCAAGACCGGCAGGACCGTCGTGCTGCCCCTGCCCCGGGTCTCGCTGCCGACCTGGGCCGCCGGCGTCGAGCTCGGCGGCGACGTCCGCCTCGAGGGGCTGCTCGCCGCAGCCGTCACCGGCCTGCGGCTCGCCGTCGTCATCGCGTGCATCGGCGCGGCCAACGCGCTCGCCAACCCCAAACGCCTCCTGCGCAGCCTCCCGGCCGCGCTCCACGAGGTCGGCGCCGCGGTCGTCGTCTCGGTCTCGGTGGCTCCCCAGCTCGCCGAGTCGGTGCAGCGGGTGCTGCGCGCGCGCCAGCTGCGCGGCGACGGCGCCCGGGGGCTGCGGGCGCTCCCGGCGGTGGCCCTGCCGGTCCTCGAGGACACCCTCGAGCGCTCCCTCCTGCTCGCCGCGGCCATGGACTCGCGGGGCTACGGACGCACCGAGCCCGACGGCCCGGCCGGCCGCCGCGCCGCCTCGGCCGCGACGCTCACCGGCCTGCTGCTCGTCGCGGTCGGGCTCTACGGCGTGCTCGACGCCTCCACGCCGGCGCTCCTCGGCACGCCGGCGCTGCTCACGGGGCTCCTGCTGTGTGGGGCCGGGCTCTGGCTCGGCGGGCGCCGTGTGCACACCTCGGTCTACCGTCGAGACCCGTGGCGGGGGCCGGAGTGGCTGACGCTCGGCTCCGGTGTCGTCGCCGCCGCGGCGCTCACCGTGGTCGGGCGGGTCGACCCGGACGCGCTGTCCCTGCCGCTGTCGCCGCTCGCCCCGCCGGCGCTGCCGGTGCTCGGGGTGGCGGGCCTCCTCGTCGCCGCCCTGCCGGCGCTGCTCACCCCGCCACCGCCCCGCCCGGCCGCGCGGGTCGCGCCGCGCGGTGCCCGGGAGGTGCGTGCCCGTGGATGAGCCCGCCGTCGTCCTGGAGTCGGTCTCGGTCACCCTCGCCGGCGCCGACCGGCCCGTCCTGCGATCGGTCGACCTCAGCGTGGAGGAGGGCGAGCTCGCGCTCGTCGTCGGGCGGACCGGCTCGGGCAAGTCGACCCTGCTCGGGGCGATGTGCGGCCGGGTACCGCACTTCACCGGCGGGACCCTGCGCGGTCGGGTGCTCGTCCACGGGCGCGACACCCGCGAGCACCGTCCGCGCGACCTCGCCGACCTCGTTGGGGTCGTCGGGCAGGACCCGCTCGCCGGCTTCGTCACCGACACCGTCGAGGAGGAGCTCGCCTACGGCATGGAGCAGCTCGGGCTGTCGGCGGCCACGATGCGCACCCGGGTCGAGGAGACCCTCGACCTCCTCGGCATCCCCGAGCTGCGTGACGTCCCGCTGCGCGAGCTGTCCGGCGGCCAGCAGCAGCGGGTGGCCATCGGCTCGGTCCTCACGGCGCACCCCCGGGTCATCCTCCTCGACGAGCCGACCTCGGCGCTGGACCCCGTCGGGGCCGAGGACGTGCTCGCGACGGTCACCCGGCTCGTCCACGACCTCGCGGTCACCGTCGTCCTCGCCGAGCACCGGGTCGAGCGCGTGCTCCACCACGCCGACCGGGTCGTGCACGTGGCCCCCGACGGGACGGTGAGCGCCGGGGAGCCGGCGGCGATGATGGCCACGAGCGAGGTGACCTCCCCGGTCGTCGAGCTCGGCCGGTGGGCCGGGTGGCAGCCGCTGCCGCTCTCGGTCCGCGACGCCCGGCGGGCCGCCGCCGACCTGCGCGCCGGGCTGCGCGGCCGGTCCCCGAGCCCGGTGTCCCCGCGGGCCGCCGCGGCGGGGCGACGGGAGCCCGTGGTGCGCGCACGGGGGCTGGTCGTCCGGCACCCGGGAGAGGTCCTCGCCGTCGCCGGCGTCGACCTCGACCTGCGCGCCGGCGAGGTGACCGGGCTCATGGGGCGCAACGGGTCGGGCAAGTCCTCCCTGCTGTGGGCCCTCCAGGGGAGCACCGCGCCCACCGCCGGCCGGGTGCGCGTCCTGGCCCGCGAGGGCGGCGAGGTCAACCCTGCCGGGCTGCCGCCGGACCGCCGCCGCGAGCGGGTCGGCCTGGTCCCGCAGAGCGCCGCCGACCTGCTCTACCTCGACACGGTGGGCGGCGAGTGCGCCCAGGCCGACCGGGAGAGCGCAGCCCCGCCGGGGACCTGTGCGCGCCTGCTCGCCCGGCTGGCCCCGGACGTGCCGGCCGACCGTCACCCGCGCGACCTGTCCGAGGGCCAGAAGCTCGCCCTCGTCCTCGCCGTCCAGCTGACCGCCGACCCGCCGGTGCTCCTGCTCGACGAGCCGACCCGGGGGCTGGACCCGGTCGCCAAGGCGGCGCTGGCGAGCACACTGCAGGGGCTCGCCGACGACGGGCGCGCGCTCCTCGTCGCCACCCACGACGTCGAGTTCGTCGCCGAGTGCGCCGACCGCGTCGTCCTCCTCGCGGCGGGTGAGGTCGTGGCGGAGGGCCCGACCGCCCAGGTCGTCCTCGCCTCCCCCACGCTCGCGCCGCAGGTCGCCAAGGTCCTCCGCCCGGGGCCGTGGCTCACCGTGGACGAGGTCCGCACGGCCGTGGACGGGGAGGAGCGGTGAGCGCCCCCGCCGGGGCCCGGCCCGCGCGCGCGGTGCTGCTCGGGCACCGCTCCGCCCTCGCCGTCGCGCTCGTCAGCGCGGCCGGGGTCGTCGCCTTCGGCTGGCCGCTGCTCCTCGCGCCCACCTCCGGGCTGGCACACGGCGACGACGCCCCGCTCGTCCTCGCCGTCGTCCTGCCGCTGCTGCTCGCGGTCGTCCTCGCCGAGATCGCCGACGGCGGGATGGACGTCAAGGCGGTGGCCATGCTCGGCGTGCTCGCCGCGGTGGGTGCCGCCCTGCGCCCGCTGGGGGCCGGGACCGCCGGCCTGGAGACGGTCTTCTTCCTCCTCGTCCTCGGGGGGCGGGTCTTCGGGCCGGGGTTCGGCTTCGTCCAGGGCGCGGTGACGCTCTTCGCCTCCGCACTGGTCACCGGCGGGGTCGGACCGTGGCTGCCCTTCCAGATGCTCGCCGCGGCCTGGGTGGGCTGGGGCGCCGGGGTCCTCCCCCGGGCCCGGGGCCGGCGCGAGGTCGGCCTCCTGGCGGGGTACGGCGCGGTGGCCGGGCTCGCCTACGGCATCCTGCTCAACCTCTCGTTCTGGCCGTTCTCGACCGGATCCGGGGGTGGGCTCTCCGTCCTGCCCGGTGCCCCCGTCGCCGAGAACCTCCACCGGTTCCTCCTGTTCAGCCTCGCGACGAGCCTCGGGTGGGACCTCACCCGTGCGGCGACCACCGCCGTCCTCGTCGCGCTCACCGCCCGCCCGGTCCTCGGCGCCCTGCGCCGGGCCGCCCGGCGCGCGGCCTTCGACGTCCCCGTGCGCTTCGAGGCCGCCTCGAGCCCGACGTGCGCGGCGGGCCAGGGCGGACGCGAGCTGCAGCCCTTGGCACAATCGGGGGATGAGCCCCCTCGAGCTTGACCGCGACCCCGCCTGGCTGAGCCGGGAGGAGCTCGACGCCGCCCGCGGGCGGCTGCCGATCCTCTACGTCGACGCCGTCCCGGTGCGCGTCGACGACCGTGGCGAGGTGAGCGCCCTCGGGGTGCTCCTGCGCCTCGACGGCGAGGGACGGGTGTGCCGCGAGCTCGTCTCGGGCCGGGTGCTCCACCACGAGCGGGTCCGCGACGCGCTGCTCAGGCACATCGAGAAGGACCTCGGCCCGGTGGCCCTGCCACGGGTACCGGCCTCCCCCCAGCCGTTCACCGTCGCCGAGTACTTCCCGACCCCCGGGGTCACCCCGTTCCACGACCCGCGCCAGCACGCCGTCTCGCTCGCCTACGTCGTCCCGGTCGCCGGCGACTGCGCGCCCCAGAACGACGCCCTCGACCTGACCTGGCTGACCCCCGAGCAGGCCCTCGACCCCGGCGTGCAGGCGGAGATGGAGCGTGGCCACGGCGTCCTGCTGCGCCAGGCGCTCGCCCACCTCGGCCGCGCCGTCTGAGCGCGCGCGTCCGGGCTGCGCTCAGCCGGTGAAGCGGTCGCGGGTGCGGCGCATGTCGGACTCGTCGCGCTCGTGGGCCTCCTCGGGCGTCGGCGCGAGCCCGCCGAGCCGCGCCGGCAGCCACCGCCGGTCCTCGCCGGTCAGCGGCGGGTAGGCGGCCTGCTGGGCCTCGAGCTGGGTCTGCATCGCCGCCCGCAGGCGCGCGGTCGCCGCCTGCGGGTCCTCCTCGGGCGCCACGTACAGGGGGGCGCCGACGGTGATGTGCACCGGGATCCGGGCCAAGCCGCGCCGGCTCGGCAGGTCCTTGGTCCACACCCGGTGACCACCCCAGATCGTCGTCGGCAGCACCGGCACCCCGGTGGCCTGGGCCATCGTCACCGCCCCCGCCTTGAACGGGCGCAGCTCGAAGGAGCGCGACATCGTCGCCTCGGGGAACACGCCGACGATCTCACCGGCGCGCAGAGCCTCCACGGCCGCCCGGAAGGCCTCGCCCCCACCGGAGCGGTCGACGGGGATGTGCCGCATCCCGCGCATCAGCGGGCCGGCCACCCCGTGCCGGAAGATCGACTGCTTGGCCATGAAGCGCACGTAGCGCCCGTGCCGCCGGGGCGGCAGGCCCGCGTACATGAAGTCGAGGTAGGAGGTGTGGTTGACCGCCATGACCGCCCCGCCCTCGCGGGGGACGTTCTCCCGGCCGAGGATCGTGAACCTCGTGCCCTGCGCGGCGAACACGAAGCGGGCGGCCCCGATGACGGACCGGTAGAGCGGCTCCATGCCCGAAGCCTAGGTCACCGGCCTCGAGCCGGTTGGAGCCGGCGGCCGCCCGGATGGGAGGATTCACGCCATGACCGAGCACCCGCCCGCCCCGCGCGCCGCCGCCATTCCCGAGCGCCCCTCGCTGGAGGGTCTCGAGGAGAAGTGGGGCACGGTATGGGCGCAGCAGGGCACCTACGCCTTCGACCGCGAGGCCGCCCTCGCCGGCGAGCGCGCCGAGGTGTTCTCCATCGACACCCCGCCGCCGACGGCCAGCGGGTCGCTGCACATGGGCCACGTCTTCAGCTACACCCACACCGACTGCATGGCCCGCTACAAGCGGATGCGGGGCCTGCGGGTCTTCTACCCCATCGGCTGGGACGACAACGGGCTGCCGACCGAGAAGCGGGTGCAGAACTACTACGGCGTCCGCGGCGACGCCTCGCTCCCCTACGACCCGGGCTTCGAGCCGCCGTTCAGGGGCAACGCCAAGAGCACCAAGGCCGCCGACGAGATGCCGATCTCGCGCCAGAACTTCATCGAGCTGTGCGACGAGCTGACCGTGGAGGACGAGAAGGCCTTCGAGTCCCTCTTCCGCCGGCTCGGCTTCAGCCTCGACTGGGACATCAGCTACCGGACCGTCGACGACCACTCCCGGGCCACCTCGCAGCAGGCCTTCCTGCGCAACGTCGCCCGCGGTGAGGCCTACCAGTCCGAGGCGCCGGGCCTGTGGGACGTCACGTTCCAGACCGCCGTCGCCCAGGCCGAGCTCGAGGCCCGCGACTACCCGGGCGCCTACCACCGGGTCGCGTTCCACGGCACCGACGGGCCGGTCTACATCGAGACGACGCGACCGGAGCTCATCCCGTCCTGCGTCGCCCTCATCGCCCACCCCGACGACGAGCGCTACCACGCGCTCATCGGGTCGAGCGTGCGCACCCCGCTGTTCGACGTCGAGGTCCCCGTCCTCGCGCACCCGTCGGCGGAGATGGACAAGGGCGCCGGCATCGCCATGTGCTGCACCTTCGGCGACCTCACCGACGTCCTGTGGTGGCGGGAGCTGCGGCTGCCCACCCGCTCGGTCGTCACCCGCACCGGACGGCTGCAGAGCGAGGTGCCGCCATGGCTGGCGTCCTCGCCCGGGGCCGCCCTCTACGCCGAGCGGCTCGGGGGCAAGACCGCGTTCTCGGCCCGCACGGCGCTCGTCGAGGCGCTGCGCGAGTCCGGCGACCTCGACGGCGAGCCGACACCGACCCAGCGCAAAGCCAACTTCTACGAGCGCGGCGAGAAGCCCCTCGAGATCGTCACCACCCGCCAGTGGTACATCCGCAACGGCGGGCGCGAGCGTGAGCTCAACGCGCGGCTCGTCGCCCAGGGTCGCGAGATCGAGTTCCACCCCGCGTTCATGCGCTCCCGGTACACCAACTGGGTCGAGGGCCTCAACGGCGACTGGCTCGTCTCCCGCCAGCGGTTCTTCGGCGTGCCGATCCCGGTCTGGTACCCGCTGGACGCCGACGGCGAGCCCGACCACGACCACCCGATCCTGCCCGCCGAGTCCGACCTGCCGGTCGACCCGGCCGCGCAGGCCCCGCCCGGCTACACCGACGACCAGCGCGGCGTGCCCGGCGGCTTCGTCGGCGACCCCGACGTCCTCGACACCTGGGCCACCTCGTCGCTGACCCCGCAGATCGCCGGGGGCTGGCGCGGCGCGGGCTCCGGTGAGCCGGACCCGCTGTTCGCCAAGGTCTTCCCGATGGACCTGCGCCCGCAGGCCCACGACATCATCCGTACCTGGCTGTTCGCCACCGTCGTGCGGGCCTTCCACGAGCACGGCACCGTCCCGTGGACGAACGCCGCCATCTCCGGCTGGATCCTCGACCCCGACCGCAAGAAGATGAGCAAGTCCAAGGGCAACGTCGTCACGCCCGAGGACGTCGTGCGCGAGCACAGCGCCGACGCGGTGCGCTACTGGGCCGCCAGCGGGCGGCTCGGCACCGACGCCGCCTACGACGTCGGCCAGATGAAGGTCGGCCGTCGGCTGGCCATCAAGGTGCTCAACGCCTCGAAGTTCGCGCTGTCCTTCGGGGACGTCGAGGGCGACCTGGCCGCGCAGGTCACCGACCCGCTCGACCGGTCGGTCCTCGCGGTGCTCCGCGAGGTCGTCGAGCGGGCCACGGCCGGGTTCGAGGCCTGGGACTACACCCGCAGCCTCGAGGCCACCGAGACCTTCTTCTGGACCTTCTGCGACGACTACCTCGAGCTCGTCAAGGACCGGGCCTACGGCTCCCGCGGCGAGGCCGCCGCGGCCTCGGCCCGGGCCACCCTGCGGCTCGCGCTCGACGTCGTCCTGCGCCTGCTCGCCCCCGTCCTGCCGTACGTCACCGAGGAGGTCTGGAGCTGGACCCACGAGGGGTCGGTGCACCGGGCCTCGTGGCCGAGCGTGCAGGAGCTGCCCGACGGCGGTGACCCGGCGCTGCTCGAGGCGGTCGGCGCGGCGCTCGCGGTGGTCCGCAAGGCCAAGTCGGAGGCCAAGGTCGGCATGCGGGCCGAGGTCCCGACGGCCACCCTCGTCGCGCCGGCGCGGGTCCTCGACCTCGTCCGCGCCGCGGAGGCCGACCTGCGTGCCGCGGGCCGGCTCACCGGCCGGCTCGAGTACGCCGAAGGGGCCGACGGCGCCGAGGTCGCCGCGCGCGACCTCGAGCTGGTCCCGGTCGCCAAGCCCGCTCGCTGAGGCGCGTCAGGCGGGCGCGGCGCCGAGGCTCGGTGCGGTCTGGCGGGCCTCGACCCGGCGCAGCCCGGTCGGCCGGACGGCGACCCAGGGCACGTCCCAGCCGGAGAGCCCGACCCGCCGCTGGACGACGGTGTCGCGGCGCAGGTGGTCCACCCGCCCGGTCGCCGGGTCGTAGACGTCGAGCATCCGGTCCCCGTCGCCCGGCAGGACGAGCACGACGTGCCGGGGCAGTCGGGCGCTGCCGATGTAGAGCAGGGCCGGCTCGCCGTCGGCGACGACCTCGAGGAGGGTGTCGAAGCGCGCGAGCAGCCCGGCCTCGTCGGCGAACCGCAGGACGTCGAGGGTGTACTGCGTCCCGAGCCGGGAGGCGCCGAGCTCCAGCTCGCGCATCGCACCCCACGGCGGGGTGCCGAGGGCCCGCGGCCACGGCAGGTTCGGCCGGCGGCCGCCGGCGAGCAGCCCGTTGGTGCGGCGCATGACCACCCGCTCGTACGCGGCGAACCGCTCCCCTTCGGTGGCGCCCTCCGGGGCCCCGGGCGGGTGGGGCTCACCGGTGCGCACCCACGAGGCGAACACCGGGTCGACGAGCATCCGGGCGACGGTGAGGCAGGCCGACCCGCAGGTGACCGGCGACTGCTGGACCGGGCCGGTGTCGCCGGCGCGGAGCCGGAAGGGGGTGGCCACGGGCGGACTCCCCGCGCCGGTCAGGCCGAGCGCTTGCGCTGGGTGCGCTTGCCGCCACCCTCTGTGTCGTGCCGGACGATCGTCGGGTTGACGTTCTCCAGGACGACCTCGCGGGTGACGAGGACCTTGGCGATCTCCTCGTCGCTCGGGACGTCGAACATCACCGGCAGGAGGACTTCCTCCATGATGGCGCGCAGCCCACGGGCGCCGGTCCCCCGGGCCAGGGCCTGCTCGGCGACCGCCTCGATGGCGTCGTCGCTGAACTCGAGGGAGACCCCGTCGATCTCGAACATCTTGCGGTACTGCTTGACGAGGGCGTTGCGGGGCTCGGTGAGGATGCGCACGAGCGCCGGCACGTCGAGCGGCGAGACCGTCGTGATGACCGGGAGGCGGCCGATGAACTCCGGGATGAGCCCGAACTTCATCAGGTCCTCGGGCATGACCTCGCCGATGCTCTCGGCGAGGTCCTTGGGGGTGTGCAGCTCGGAGCCGAAGCCGAGGCCCTTCTGGCCGTTGCGCGACTCGATGAGCTTCTCCAGCCCGGCGAACGCCCCGCCGACGATGAACAGCACGTTCGTCGTGTCGATCTGGATGAACTCCTGGTGGGGGTGCTTGCGCCCGCCCTGCGGGGGGACCGAGGCGGTCGTGCCCTCGAGGATCTTCAGCAGGGCCTGCTGGACGCCCTCGCCGGAGACGTCGCGGGTGATGCTCGGGTTCTCGGACTTGCGGGCGATCTTGTCGACCTCGTCGATGTAGATGATGCCCGTCTCGGCCTTCTTGACGTCGTAGTCGGCCGCCTGGATGAGCTTGAGGAGGATGTTCTCGACGTCCTCCCCGACGTAGCCGGCTTCGGTCAGGGCGGTCGCGTCGGCGATGGCGAACGGGACGTTGAGCATCTTCGCCAGGGTCTGCGCGAGGTAGGTCTTGCCGCAGCCGGTGGGCCCGATGAGCAGGATGTTCGACTTGGCGATGTCGACGTGCTCGGCGTCCTTCTTCGCGCCGGCCTCTCCGGCCTGGATGCGCTTGTAGTGGTTGTACACGGCGACGGCGAGCGCCTTCTTGGCGACGTCCTGGCCGACGACGTAGTTCTCGAGGAAGTCGAAGATCTCGCGCGGCTTGGGCAGCTCGTCGAGCCCCAGCTCACCGGACTCGGCCAGCTCTTCCTCGATGATCTCGTTGCACAGGTCGATGCACTCGTCGCAGATGTACACGCCGGGACCGGCGATGAGCTTCTTGACCTGCTTCTGCGACTTGCCGCAGAAGGAGCACTTCAGCAGGTCGCTGGTCTCTCCGACGCGCGCCACGGATGCGTCCTTCCCTCGGCTTGGGCAACGACCCCGACGGTACCTGCCGAGGGGTCCTGCCGCACCCATTGAACCGCCCGCGCGCGCGGCGCGTCGCCCCGGTTCGCTGTCAGCGCAACCCCGCCCGCCCCACCCCACCCACCGGACGACCTCTCCCATCCATGCCTGTCTCGCAGCCCCGAGGCGATCTCGCCCAGCCATGCCGTCATGACGCCAGGGTTGCGCGAGATCGCCATGGTGCAGCGAGAAGAACAGGAGCCGGAGAGGTCGTCCGGGGCCCCGGTCAGCCCGCGCGGCGCGCCCCCAGGTCGAACCATGTGTTGCGCGGCAGCGAGCGGATCCCGATGCCCGCGAGCACCGTCGCGAGGGCGTTGCGGTCACGTGCCTCGGCCCACACCCAGCGGCCGACCTCGGCCTGGCGACGGAGCCGGTCCTCGCGCTTCTTCTCGCGCCAGACGACCTCGCCGGCCTCCTGCGGGTCGGCGCCGGGCTGGACCCGGTACTTGACCTGGCCGTCGAACTCGCCCACCGCGCTCCCCCAGTCGAAGTCGACCACGCCGATGAGGCCGAGGGCGTCGCGTCGACTGCGCTGCAGCTCGGGCCGGGGCACGTTGAGCAGGTACATCTGCGCCCTCGAGAGGCTCTCCCCCGGTGACATGCTCCGCGCGTCGGCCAGGTCGCGGACCAGAGCGGCCATCCGTCGGCCGGGCGAGCTTCTGGGGATGGCCGCGACCTCGGCCGCCAGCTCGTCCGCCGAGCACATCCGGTGACGCAGCGCGTGGTCGGCCGCCGCCACCGCCGTGACCAGCGACCCGGTCCGTGCCAGGTCCGCGACCGTGCGGGCGACGCTCGTCACCCGGACGCCCTCGACGTCGACCGCCTCGGCGGGCGCACCCAGATGTGGACGCACGAGCCGGGAGCCTCGCGCGGCGGGGTCGGCGACGAGGACCGTGACCGGCTCGGGCCAGGCCTCGATGCGGGGCAGCCCCCAGATCGCTGCGGCGGAGGTCAGCGCGTACGTCCGGGGGCTCCGCGAACGCTGACGGAGCCCGCTGGCATACACCAGCGCGGCGTGCCGACGCTCCGGGCTCAGCTCGGCCCACTGCTGCGCCGGCAGCCAGGCCCCGTGGCTGACGTGATGCCACGCAGGGTCGCGGCAGGGTTCGACACCGGAACGACGCAGGTCGCACCCGAGACGCAGGGCGCCGGGGTCGAACGGCGGGGGCGGGGATGGGCTGGACATGGCGTCAGCCTCACATCGACGACCTCTCCGCCGCCGGGGTTATCCACAGGCCCGCCGCCCAGGCGGAGCCGGAAGACCTCTCCGAACCATGCCGACCTCGCCATCCCGCGCTCGTCTCGCTCGCCCCTGCCGCTAGGGCACCGGGGTCGAGCGAGATCGTCAGGGAACGGCGAGGTCGCCAGGAGCGGGAGAGGTCTTCCGCAGGGGTGGGCTCAGGGGGCGCGGCGGCCCCGAGGCGCGGCCGTCACCGTCAGGCGTTGGCCTTGCGGGAGGCGAGCACCTCGTCGACGAGGCCGTACTCCTTGGCGCCCTCGGCGGAGAGGATCTTGTCGCGCTCGATGTCCTTGCGGACCTCCTCGACGCTGCGCGAGCTGTGCTTGGCGATGGTCTCCTCGAGCCACTCACGCATCCGGATGATCTCGTTGGCGTGGATCTCCAGGTCGGACGCCATGCCGCCGGTGCCCTCGATCGCCGGCTGGTGGATGAGCACCCGCGCGTTCGGCAGGGCGAAGCGCTTGCCGGGCGCACCGGCCCCGAGCAGCACGGCGGCGGCCGAGGCGGCCTGGCCGATGCAGTAGGTCTGCACGTCGGGTCGGACGTACTGCATCGTGTCGTAGATGGCCGTCATCGCGGTGAACGAGCCGCCGGGGCTGTTGATGTACATGAGGATGTCGCGGTCGGGGTCCTGGGACTCCAGGACGATGAGCTGGGCGATGACGTCGTCGGCGGACGCGTCGTCGACCTGCACCCCGAGGAAGATGATCCGGTCCTCGAAGAGCTTGGTGTACGGGTCGAGCCGCTTCATGCCGTAGGAGGTGCGCTCCTCGAACTGCGGCATGATGTAGCGGCTGCTCGGGGCCGGCTGGTGCAGCCGGCCGGTGATGTCAGCGTTCATGTCTCTCTCTCGCGTCTCTCGGCCGGTCAGTCGGCGGTCACGGGGTTGTCGGCGTGCCGCCCGGCCATGTCGGCCTTGGTGATCACGTGGTCGACGAAGCCGTACTGCTGCGCCTCGGCCGCCGTGAACCACCGGTCGCGGTCGGAGTCGGCCTCGATCTGCTCGACGCTCTGCCCCGTGTGCTCGGCGATGAGCTCGGCCATCTGCTGCTTGATGTGGATCAGCTGCTCGGCCTGGATCTTGATGTCGGACGCCGTGCCGCCGATGCCGCCGGAGGGCTGGTGCATCATCACCCGCGCGTGGGGCGTGGCGTAGCGCTTGCCGGGGGTGCCGGCGGACAGGAGGAACTGCCCCATCGAGGCGGCCATCCCCATCGCGACCGTCGCGACGTCGTTGGGCACCCACTGCATGGTGTCGAAGATCGCCATCCCCGCGGTGACCGAGCCGCCCGGGCTGTTGATGTACAGCCAGATGTCCTTGCTCGGGTCCTCGGCGGCGAGGAGCAGCATCTGCGCACAGATCGCGTTCGCGTTGTCGTCGCGCACGTCGGACCCGAGGAAGATGATCCGCTCCTTGAGGAGGCGGTTGTAGATGTGGTCGTCGAGGCCGGCCTTCTGGCCCTCGCCCGCGGCGACGATCTCGCTGCTGGTCACGTCGGGATGCTCCTCGTTGCCATGTCGTGGTTCGCTGTCAGTGACCCTAACGCCCGGCCCCCGCGGGGCACTCCACGACCGGGCTCGTGTTCGCCGTGAGCACAACCCGCCTCAGGCCGAGGGGGCGCTGTCCTGCGGATGCCGGACCGCGGGCACGACGGCGAGGGCGAGCAGCGCCAGTGCCCCGACGACGAGCAGCGCATGGAGGACGCCGGCGTGGTCGCCGAGGAACCCGAGCAGCGGGGGGCCGGCGAGGAAGGCGACGTACCCGATGGTCGCGACCACCGACATCCGGGCCGTGGCCCGCTCGGGCTCGTCGGCCGAGGCGCTCATCCCGACGGGGAAGCCGAGGGCGGCCCCGACGCCCCAGACCGCCGCGCCGACGAAGGCCAGCCAGGCCGGGCCGAAGACGACGCCGAGCGCCCCGAGCACGGCGAGCGCGAAGCTGACCCGCAGCACGGGGACCCGGCCGTGCCGGTCGAGCAGCGCGGTGCCGACGAGCCGGCCGGCCGTCATCGCCGTGAGGAAGGTCGCGAAGCCGAGCACGCCCGCCCATGCCGGCAGCTCGTGGCCCTCGACGAAGGCCACCGCGAGCCAGTCGTTGGCCGTGCCCTCGGTGAACGCCGCGGCGAGGACGACGACGCCGATCAGGAGGGTGCGCGGCTCGAGCCACGCCGAGGGCGCGGCCTGCGGGGCGCTCACCTGCCCGTCGTCGTCGCGCTCGACCAGGGCCCGGGGCAGGAAGCGCGGCAGGGCCCACGCCGCGAGCACGAGGGTGAGCACCGCGGAGGCGAGGAAGTGGGCGGTGAGGGGGATGCCGAGTGCGGAGGCGGCGGCCCCGGCGAGGGCCGAGAGCACCGTCCCGCCGGAGAACGCGGCGTGGAAGTGGGGCATGACCGAGCGGCCGAGCTCGCGCTCGACCGCGGCACCCTCGAGGTTCATCGCGACGTCCCACACGCCGATACCGAGGCCGACGAGGTAGAGACCGACCATGACGAGGTAGCGCGAGCCCTGGGCGTCGACGACCACCGCCGTCGCGAGCAGGCCGGTGAGCGCGAGGGCCATCCCCCCGAGCACCGCCCGCGCGGCGCCGACCCGGTCGACGACCCGCCCCGCGAGTGGGAGCCCGGTGACCGAGCCGGCACTCGCCGCGAGCAGGGTGACCCCGAGCTCGCCCGCGCTCAGGCCGAGGGCGATCTTGGTGTCGGCGATCCGCGCGGCCCACGAGGCGAAGACGACGCCGGCGAGTGCGAAGACGACGAAGACGGCGGTCCGGGCGGTCACGACCCGCTCGCGCGGGCGACCCGGAGCGGGCACGGTGGTCGTCACGGAGGTCCTTGTCGTCGTCGTCGAATCGATTCGATCGAACCGATTCGATATTGTCGTCGTCATGGACGGCGCTCGTCAACCCGACTCCGGGAGCGGACTCCGGTGAGCCGGAGCGGGGCCGGGCACCGGGCGACCCTGCGCGAGGTCGCCGCGCTCGCGGGCGTGTCGACCTCCACGGCCTCCCTCGTCTTCAGCGGCAAGGGGCCGGTGGCGCCGGCCACCGCGCGGCGGGTCCGGGAGGCCGCCGACCACCTCGCCTTCACCGGTCCCGACCCGCTCGCGTCCTCGCTGCGCCAGGGCCGGGTCGGCACGGTCGCGGTCGTCGTGGAGTCCCCCCTGCGGTTCGCCTTCCGCGACCCCTTCGCCCTCGCCGTGCTCGACGGGCTCGCCGAGGAGCTCGAGGCCGCCGGCCGCTCGATGCTGCTCGTCGCCCAGCCCGCCGAGCACCCGGGCCGGGCCGTCGACCAGCTCGCGACCCTGGCGCTCGACGCCGCAGTCCTGCCACTGTGCGGGGTGCGCGACAACCCCGTCGTGGACCATCTCGCGGCGCGGCGGGTCCCCCTCGTCGGGAGCGGGTCGCCGCTCGACCCGCGCGTCGTCCACGTCCGCACCGACGAGGAGGGGGCCATCGGGCTGACGACCCGGCACGTGATCGGGCTCGGCCACACCCGTCTCGCCCACGTCACGATGGCCCTCTCCCCCGGCGCCTCGACCGCGCCGGTGGCGCCCGGCGGCCCCGAGCGGGCGGACTACCCGGACGCCGAGGGGCGGCTGCGCGGGTTCCGGAAGCTCGCCGGGGAGCGCGCCCCGGTCGTCGAGGCCGCCGACCTGACCGTCGGCGCCGGCGAGCAGGCGGGCCGGCTGCTCCTCGACGTCCCGAGCGGGCGCCGGCCCACCGCGGTCGTCTGCCAGGCCGACCTGCTCGCGGCGGGCGTGCTCCGGGCGGCGGCCGCCCTGCACCTGCGCGTCCCCGAGGACGTCTCGGTCACCGGGTTCGACGGTGTGGACCTGCCGTGGCTGGACCACACCCTGACGACGGTCCTCCAGCCGGGCGTGGCCAAGGGGGCGGCGATGGGTGCGCTCGTGCGCCGCGCCCTCGCCGGAGAGCCGGTGGCCGACGAGGCCTTCCCGGTACGGCTGCGCGTCGGCTCGACGACCGGCCCGGCGCCTGCCGGCTGAGACCGGCGGGCGAGCGGTGGCCGGTCCCGGCCGCGGTGGCTCAGGCCTGGGCCGGCTCCTCGGCCTGCGCACCCTCCTGCGCCTCGGCAGCGGCCGCCGGCTCCTCACCGGTGGCGGCCTCCTCGGCCGTGCCCTCCTCGCCCGCTGCGGCGGTCTCGGACTCCGGCACGAGCTCGTCGAGGTCGACCGGGTTGCCGCTGGCGTCGGTGACGACGGCGTCGTCGAGGACGGCGGCGAGGGCCTTGCGCCGGGCGACCTCCTGGACCATCGCCGACACCTGGCCCTGCTGGTCGACGGCCTGGGCGAACTGGTTGGGGTCCATGCCGTACTGCTGGGCACTCATCACGAGGTACTCGATGAGCTCGGGCTGCTCGACGGTCACCTCGAGCTGCTCGGCGAGGGCGTCGAGGAGGAACTGCGCGCGCAGCGCCTTACGGGTGGACTCCTCCACCTCGGCGCGGTGCTCGTCGTCCTCGAGCCGGTTCTCGCCCTCGAGGTGGGAGTGCACCTCGGCCTCGACGATGCCGTCGGGAACCGGGACCTCGACGGTCTCGAGCAGCTGCTCGAGCAGCCGGTCGCGGGCCTGGATGCCCTGCTCGTACTTCTTGGCCTGCTCGGCCTGGCGCACGAGGTCGGCCCGCAGCTCCTCGAGGGTGTCGAACTCCGAGGCCAGCTGGGCGAACTCGTCGTCGAGCTCGGGCAGCTCGCGCACCTTGACCGACTGCACCGTCACGGTGCACTCGGCCTCCTGGCCCTCGTGATCGCCGCCGGCCAGGGGGGCGGTGAAGGTCGCGGTCTCGCCCGCCGACAGGCCGAGAAGCGCCTCGTCGATGCCCTGGAGCATGTTGCCGCTGCCGACCTCGTAGGAGACGCCCTCGACGGCGTCGATCTGCTCCCCGTCGATCTCGGCGGAGAGGTCGATGGAGACGTGGTCGCCGTCCTCGACCGCCCGGTCGACCCCGACGAGCGTCCCGAAGCGCTCCCGCAGGGCGGTAAGCCGCTCCTCGACGTCCTCGTCGGTGACCGCGACGTCGTCGACGGAGACCGCGACGCCCGTGAGCTCGGGCAGCTCGAGGGTGGGCCGCACGTCGGTCTCGACGGTGAACTCGAGGTCCTGGCCGTCCTCGAGGGGCACGGCGGTGACGTCGACCTCGGGCTGGCCGATGGCGCGCACGTCCTCGGCCTCGGCGGCCTCGGCGAAGTACTTCGGCAGCGCCTCGTTGACCGCCTCCTGGACGACGGCGCCGCGCCCGATCCGCTGGTCGATGATCCGCGCGGGGACCTTGCCGCGGCGGAAGCCGGGGACCTGGACCTGGGAGCCGATGCTGCGGTAGGCGTCCTCGAGCAGCGGCTTCAGCTCCTCGAACGGGACCTCGACGGTCAGCTTGACCCGGGTCGGGCTGAGGGTCTCGACGGCACTCTTCACTTCGGGGACTCCACCTGGGGTGTCGGGTTCACGGTCTCGCGTCGTGGGCGGGCGGCCACGCGGTCCGCGTGGAGCGGCCACCGGACACGACGCAAGGTCCCATGCTAGCGGCCGGGCCCGAGCGGGCCGAATCCGCCGGGTGCCCGGCTACTCCTCGTTGGAGAAGCGCTCGACCTTGGCCCGGTCGCCGGAGACGATGACGACGTCGCCGGCCTCGACGACGGTCTCCGGCACGGCGTAGGTGAAGTCCTGGCCGCGGTTCTTCACGCCGACGATCGTCACACCCCAGCGCGAGCGCACGCCCGCCTCCCCGAGGGTCTTGCCGAGGATGCTCTCCGGGGGCGTGGTCTTGACGATGGCGTAGCCGTCGTCGAACTCGATGTAGTCCATCATCCGCCCGCGCACGAGGTGCGCCACCCGCCGGCCCATGTCGAACTCGGGGCGCACGACGTGGTGCACGCCGACCTGCTCGAGGATCTTGCCCTGCGACTCCGTGGTCGCCTTGGCCCAGATGGTGCGTACCCCGAGGCTGCGCAGGACGAACGCCGTGAGGACGCTCGCCTCGATGTCGCTGCCGATGCCGATGACCGCGCGGCGGAACTCCCCGACGGACAGCTGCCGCAGCGCCTCGACGTCGGTGGTGTCGGCCTGGACGACGTGGGTGAGGCGGCCCGCGAGGTCCTGCACCCGCTTGGCGTCGTGGTCGATACCGAGCACCTCCACGCCGTCGTGCTCGAGCTCGAGGGCGAGCGCCTTGCCGAAGCGCCCGAGCCCGAGCACGGCGACCCCGCCCACGTCCGCGATGTTCTTAGCCAATGATCGGCGCCCCTTCCGGGAGGGAGTAGCGGCGTGCGTGCTCGCGCAGGGCGAGCGCGGACACCAGGGTGATCGGCCCGAGCCGGCCGACGAACATGAGGAAGACGAGGACGAGCTGGCCGGCGGCGCCCATGTGCGGCGTCAGCCCGGTGGACAGCCCGACGGTCGCGAAGGCCGACGTCGCCTCGAACATCACCTCGGGGATCGGGAAGTCGGTCAGCTCGGTGAGCAGCATCGTCGCGCCGACGACCGCCGCGATCCCGAGCAGCGCCACGGTGAGGGCCTGGCGGATGACCCGCGGCTCCACCCGGCGGTCGAAGGCGGTGACCTGCGGCTCGCCGCGCACCTCGGCGACGATGACGAAGAAGAGGAGGATGAACGTCGTCACCTTCAGCCCGCCCGCGGTGCTCGCCGAGCCGCCGCCGACGAACATCAGCAGGACCGTGCCGAGCAGGGTCTCCTGGCTGACCTGCCCGTAGTCCCAGGCGTTGAACCCGGCGGTCCGTGGCTGGACGGCGTGGAAGAACCCCGCGAGCACCTTCTGCAGGGGGTCGAGGGTGCCGATCGTCGCGGCGTTGTCCCACTCGCTGAGCGTCATGAAGAGCGTCCCACCGACGAGGAGGATCGCCGTCATCGTCAGCGTGAGCTTGGTGTGCAGGCTCCAGCGGCGCGGCCGGGTCCGCTTGCTCAGCTCGAGGACCACCGGGAACCCGAGCCCACCGACGATGACGGCCAGGCTCACCGGCAGCAGGACCCAGCCGTCGGTGAGGTAGCGGGTCAGGCTGTCGCTGTACAGGGAGAAGCCGGCGTTGTTGAACGCCGACACCGCGTGGAAGCCTCCGAGCCACAGGGCGTGGCGCACCGGCTGCCCCTCGACCACGAGGCGGCCGGTGAGCACGGCGGCGGTCAGCGACTCGGCGACGAGGCTGATGACGAAGACGCCGCGGACGACGGTGCGGACGTCCCCGAGGCCGACGCTCTTGGTCTCGACCGCCGCGTTGAGCCGGGTCCGCAGACCGAGCCGGCGCGAGACGAACAGCGCGAGCAGGGAGGCCAGGGTCATCAGCCCGAAGCCGCCGACCTGGACGAGCGCGAGGATGACCGCCTGGCCCGTGGTGCTCCAGTAGTGCTCGGTGTCGACGACGGTCAGGCCGGTGACGCACACCGCGCTGGTCGCGGTGAACAGCGCGGTCAGGGCGTCCGCACCGTGCGCACCCGCCCGGCAGACCGGCAGGAGGAGCAGCAGGGTGCCGACGAGCACCGCCGAGCCGAAGGCCGCGACGAGCACCTGGGCGGGGTGGCGGAAGCGGTACTTCTTCCAGCCCTCGCGGCGGGTCGCGCTCGTCGTCACCGGGTCAGCATGTCAGCCGCCGCGCACGTGTGGCGCAGACCCGCCGCCCCGACCGGCTGGGGCAGACTGACCGGGTGCTCGCCCTTCGGGTGTCGGTCCCCGCGGCCCTGACCGAGCCCGTGCTCGCGGTCCTCACCGGCGCGACCGCCGTCACCGGCCTCGCCGTCCTGCGCGGTGCCTCGCTCAGCCCCGAGGGCGACGTCGTCACCGCCGACGTGGCCCGCGAGGGCGCCAACGCCGTGGTCGACGCGCTGCGCGACCTCGGGGTGCACGAGGAGGGCACGGTCCGCCTGACGCCGGTCCCGACCTGGCTCTCGCGCGAGGCCTACGCGGCCGAGCGCCGTGCCCCCGGCGCCGGGGCCGACGCCGTCGTGTGGACCCAGGTGACCCACCGCGCCTACGAGGACTCCGAGCTGAACTGGGTCTACCTGTCGTTCATGGTGCTCGCGACCCTCATCGCCGGGGTCGCGGTCGCCGCGGACAACCTCGTCCTCGTCGTCGGCGCGATGGTGCTCGGGCCGGAGTTCGGGCCGATCGCCGCGGTGGGGCTGGCGCTCGTCCTGCGGCGCGCGCACCTGTTCGGGCTGGCGGTGCGCACCCTCCTCGCAGGCTTCGCCGCCGGGATCGGCGTGACCTGGGCCGCTGCGCTGGTGGCCCGGGCGCTCGGCTGGGTCAGCGCGCAGGAGGTGACCCACGGCCGGACGCTGACGTCGTTCGTGGCGCATCCGGACCACTGGAGCCTCGTCGTGGCGGTCATCGCCGGGTCCGCGGGAGTGCTGTCCCTGACGTCCGGGCGCACCCGCGGCCTGGCCGGGGTCTTCATCTCGGTGGTCACCGTCCCGGCGGCGGGCAACATCGCGGTCGCGGCCGCGGTCGGCGCCTGGGGCCAGGTGTGGAGTGCGGGCGCGCAGCTCGCGGTCAACCTCGTCGGCATGGCCGCGGCCGGGTGGGCGACGCTCGTCGTGCAGCGGGTCCTGTGGTCTCGGGTCTCGCCGCGCCGGGCGACGATGATGGGCCGGCCGCCGCTGTGACCGGTGGGGAGGAGGGGGCTACACGGGGCCGGACGTCGAGCCGGAGCGAGCACGGCGCGCGAGTGCCGGGCGCGCGGAGCGGGCGACGGGAATCGAACCCGCGTAGCCAGTTTGGAAGACTGGGTGGAGTACCATCTAGCCGACCGTCAAAACCGCCCCTGACCTGCCCGTTTACGTGCGGTGCCTATGCACGACATAGGCTGGGCTTGGGTACACCGTAGGGTACAGCGCGGATGATCGGAGGAGACGATGAGCAGCACGCGCACCACCCGCGCACGCCAGCGTCGACCCCAAGGTTCGGGGGGCCTGTTCCAGCGCGCCTCCGACGGACTGTGGGTCGGGCGCGTAGATGTCGGCTTCGACTCCCGTGGCCGTAGAGACCGCCGCCAGGTGTCGGCCAAGACTCGCGCCGAAGCAGCGCGCAAGCTCAAGCAGCTACAGCGCGACATCGCCAGCGGCAACATCCCCACAGCCGGCACCGGGGCCCGCACGACGGTGAAGTCGTGGTCGGACGCCTGGCTCCCCCAGCACGAGCGGACGGTCCGGCCGAACGTCTACGTCACCGACCGCGGAGTCGTGCGCCGGTGGATCGTCCCGACGATCGGCCACCGCCGCCTGGCCGACCTCACCCCCGCAGACCTGCGCCGCCTGGCCGACGCCGTCACCAACGCCGGCCGGTCGAGCTCGACCGCCCTCAACGTCCACGCCGTGCTCGTCAAGATGCTTCGCGATGCTCGCCTGGAAGGTCATGCGGTCCCCGATCGCATCTTCGACGCCCCTCGCCCTCGGCCGGCAGCCAGCGACCGTGACCAGATTCCGCCCGCTCACCTGCTCGCCATCCTGCGCGTGATCGCGGACCGCCCGGACACCTCACGATGGCTGTTCCGCATGCTGTACGGAGTCCGGCAGGGCGAGGCGCTCGGGCTGACTTGGGAGGCCATCGACCTCGACGCCGGCTCGTTCACCATCGAGTGGCAGCTCGAGCAGTTCGCCAAGGACGCCACCCTCCCGACCTGGCTGCGCACCCGACACCTGACCGGGACCATGTGGCTAGTCGAGCCCAAAACGAAGAACCGGAACGTCACGCTGCCGTTGCTGCCCTTCCTTGGGGCGAGTTTCGAGGCCTACCGGGAGACCGCTACGCCCAACCGCTACGGACTGGTGTGGACCGACGCCAGTGGTGAGCCGATTCGGGACCACCACGACCGCCGCGAGTGGCACGCGATCCAGCGAGCCGCCGGCGTCGCCCACCCAGCAGGACGGCCTTGGCACCTGCACGAGACGAGGCACACCGCGGCGTCCATCCTCATCGACGAGGGCACCGACCCGCGGGTCGTCGCCGCGATCCTGGGGCAGTCCAAGGTGGTCCAGGCGTACGTGCACGTCGACGCTGCAGCCACGAGCAAGGCACTCGGCCGCCTGGCCAAGCGGCTCGGCATCGAGGCGTAGGCGGTCCGCCGCATCACGCGGTGAAGTCCGCAGCCGCCACGCGCTCTCGGATGATTGCGAGCTCGGCCGGGTGCAGGTGGGAGGGGTCGAGCCTGACCCGGAGTAGTCGCTCCGTCACCCACAGCACGTCAGCCGCCTCGTCGAATCGCATCCCAGCCCACACGAGTGCGTCGGCGATGACTCGCGGGTCGGGCAGGAGGTAGCGCGCGGCGTACCTGTCGACAGCGTCCTCGACCGGACCCGGCTGACACGTTGAGTGTCCGTGCTCGAGGTGAGCGAGCTCGTGGGCCAGGACGCATCTGCGCTCGACCTGTGAGAGGTCGGATCGCATCCAGATGCGCTCGCCGTCGGTGGCACCTAAGAGGTAGGGAGGGAGGTCACTTCGCCAGTGCAGGTACGTGCCGGTCATCCTTCGTAGCCGGCGCCACGGGTGAGGCGTCTCCATGGCTTCGGACCGTAGGTGCCGGCCCCGACAAGTCACTCCTGGCTGGTGAAGGGACGCTCCCTGGGCGCCCTCGACGCGGCCAACCGGTAGGCGTCCCGTGGCAGGCCCGGATCAGCCGACAAGCGGGCCTCGGCCCGCTGGATGATGTCCGACGCCGACACACCCATGGCCTCGCACACCGCCAAGAGAGCCCCGAACGGGATCGCCCGGTCGCGCTGCACGAAGTAGTGGCCCCAGGCTCGTGCGAGGACGCCGGAATCCGACTGTATCGCGTTGTGCCGCAGCCCCTTACGGGCTGCCTCGGCCAACACTTCCTCGGCCGTGAGGGTCTCCAACCGCGTCTGCTTTTCGGTCACAATGGACCACTTTAGGCCCATACAGGCGCGCGTGCACCGCGAACGTCGTTGACGCCCCACCGCGACGTCGCCTTGCCATGTGGTCCATACGGACCTATCGTGGTTCATATGGACCACACAGCCCCAGGGATCGCCACCGTGATCGGCGATGCCATGGAAGCCGCCGGGCTCTCCGAGCGTGCTCTAGCCGACGAGTCGGGAATCGCCCGGTCGACACTCAAGCGCCGACTTCGCCTGGGCGACTTCACCTTCGCCGAGATCGCGGCCATCGGCGCAGCCCTCGGAACCACCACGTCAGACCTCGCACGACGCTGCGAGGAGCTCACGGCAGCTCGTCGGGAGCCGGCGTGAGCACCGCGACCAAGGCGGTCATGTCGCTGCAGGACGTCGCGGCACAGACCCCGTGGAGCGTCGACACCATCCGCCGCGCCGTCCGCGCGACGGACCCGGACTCGTTCCCACCCCCGCTAAAGGCGAAGCGCGGTCCGAAGGGGTCCTACGTCATCCGCGAGCAGGACTTCCGGGAGTGGATCGACGGGCTCCCGGACGCATGACCCCCGGCCGGGGTGACGCGGGCCCCCCTCCCCTGCGGCCCCCACCCCGGCCGGGCCACAGCCCAGCACAGCAAGCGGCCCCCGCCGAACCGCCAAGTCCACGCGAGGGCCACCCACTCACCAAGGAGTATCCCAGATGGGCAGCAAGAACAGCCGGACTCTCGCGCTGAGCGATGACGCCGTCATCCTCACGCGCACGCACGCCGAGGTCCTCCTCGAGATCCTCAGGAGCCGCGCCAGCCGAGCACCGCACGAGCGCGACGTGCGTGACGCCCTCGCCGAGCAGGTGTCGGCATGACGGCCTCGCTCGATGACGTACTCGTCCTGGCCGACGTCGACGACGCCATCGTGACCACGCTCCACGAGGGCGGCTGCAGCCCGGAAGAGATCGCAGAGCGCGTGTCGGCCTGGGCCGGCTCCGAGGTCGCGCCGGGCTCTGTCACGGCATGGCTGCACGACCACGGCTACCCGCCATGCACCGCCATCTACGGGCCCGCCATGTGCGAGCAGCCCTCCATCCCCGGCAGCGTCCCGCCGCGCTGTCACACCTGCACGAAGGAGGCGTGAGCCATGCCCACCACCGTCACCCCCGAACGCGCCCGCGAAGTCGCCGCCACTGAATTCGTCATGCTCGCGTACTGGCGCACCTGCCTCGAGGTCGGACGTGACTCGGGTCTCGTCGCCGGCATGATCGCCGCCGCGGTGGACTTCGAACCCCTTCTCGGGCTCGGCCGGAGCCTCACCCCATGCGAAGGCCCCGGCTGCGATCTCTACAGCACCGACACCTACTGCTCCCCCGCATGCGCTGACGCCGCGCAGACCGCCTGGGAGGGCCGCGAGGAACACCTGCAAGCGGCCTACAGCGCGGGCACCGGCCGGGCCGGCGCAGAGCCGAGGCCCAGCCTGTGGATCGGGGGCCCGCGATGAGCCTGACTCGTCGCGGTATCGCCGTCGTCTGCGTCGGCGTGGTTCTCGCGGCCGTGTTCAGTCTGGCGGTTCTGGCCGGACTCCTCGCTGCCTTCGGCCTCACCCACCCCACGGGCGCATTCATCGTGCTCGGCCTGCTCGGGTCGACGGTGGCCGTGCTCGCGAGCCTCACGTCGAACGCCCCGTCGGAGCCCGCTCAGCGCGACGGGCTGCTCGACCGCGAAGGGCACTACTGATGTGCGCTGCGCGCCGGATCGCCGCGACCCTAGCTCTTGCGCTCCTCACGCTCGTGGTGTCAGCACCCGCAGCGTGGTCGCTGTGGCAGACGCACCAGCGCGTCACGGTCACCTGGGCGCTCCCGCCCGGCGTCGATCCCCGCACGGCGCCCTACCCCACCTGGTTCCCGCAAACGCTCGCCGGGGGCGGCGACGTGTGCCGCTGGCGCCAGACCGACAGGTACCCCAGGGACGCTGCCGCCTGGATCACCGCGGACGGGCTCCTGACCCTGCGCCCCGACGGCACCGCCGAGGACGCCGACGCGGTGGGCCACACCGGCCGACTCATCCCACCCCGCCACGACTGCCGCGCCGGCGAGCTCGCGCAGACCGGGCCCTCGCACGTCGCGTGGCTCGGCGCCGGCGCGCTACTGGCCATCGCCGCCGGCATCACCCTCATCAACCGCAGGAGGTCCGCGCCGTGACCCACACCACCCGCCCCGATCCGTTCGCAGACGAAGCAGAGTTCCAGGACGCGGTCACCGCCATGGCCCAGACCTTGCGCTGCCTCACGTACCACACCCACGACAGCCGCCGGTCGAACCCGGGGTCCCCGGACCTCGTCATCGCGGGCCGCCGGGGAGTCCTCTACCGGGAGCTCAAGACCGCCACGGGCCGCCTCAGTCGGGCGCAGGACGAGTGGCTTTCCACCCTCGTCCTTGCCGGCGCGAACGCGGCCGTGTGGCGGCCGGAGGACTGGCCCGTGCGGATCCACCGAGAGATCCGGGCGGTGTCCTGATGCGCGCCGAAGGCATCAGCGGCAACGCCGTACCCGAGACGCGGGGTGTCCCGCTGCCTCGCGAGCCTCGCGGTGGCACGCACATGCTCGAGCGCGGCCGCCGGGACCCGCTCGCCACGTCCCCCTTCGCCGGCCAGCAGCGCCCGGAATTCACGCCCGCGCAGCTCGCCAAGGCCGGCTACTCGACAGGCCGCGCAACACCGGCTCGAAAGACGCGCACGGTGGAGCGGCACAAGAAGGCCACCCCGCGGCGCACGGCGAGCAGGCCACGGACGGCGACACCGAAGCCCGCGCCGAAGCCCACCCCCAAGTCCGCGCCGAGGCCGGCGCGGACCCCGAAGCCCAGGCCTCGGCGCTTCGACCACCAGGCTGCCGTCCGGGAGTACCTGGCGGGCGAGACCGCCAGCCAGGTCGGGCAGCGCCACGGCGTCACCGTCCGATCCGTCCTCAACGCTCTGCACGCCGCCGGACACCAGACACGCCCACCCGGGCCCCGCCCCTACAAGCCGCGGGGGCCCCGCGCCACCACCCCCGTCGACGAGATCGTGCGGCTCTACACCGTCGAGCACCTCTCGCCACCCGAGATCGCCCGCCGCGTCGGCGCCAGCCCCAAGGCCGTCCGCGAGAACCTCGACCGCGCCGGCGTCCAGCGCACCGACGCCCGCGCCACCCACTCCGGCGGCCGCAACGGCCACCCCGAGGAGCTCCTGCGTGAGGCCGGCCGGCTCTACGCCACCGGGCTGACCCGCTCCGAGGTCGCCGCTCGGCTCGGGATCGGCGTCAAGGCCGTCGACAAGGGCATCAGGCTCGCCCACATCCAGCCACGCCCGGGCGCGCACATCCCTTCCGGCCGTCCCGGCCGGGACGGTGCCCGCGGCCTCAAGGACCTGATGGCCGAGCACCACGTCACCGCCGCCGAGGTCCGCGCCTACGCCCTTGGCGCCGGCCTCGACTGCCCACTCGTCGGTATCCCACCCGCCAGGCTCGTCCGCTCCTACCTCGCCGCGGCCGGAGTCGAGACCCCCACGGAGGCCAAGCGTTGACCCTCACCACCCGCCGCCCGACTGGCCTCCCCGCCTGGCCCATCCTGCTCATCGCCGGAGTCGAGAAGTCCGGCAAGACCTACGCCGCGGCCGCCGCCTCGGCCTCTGCGCTCGTCGGCCGCACCCTGTGGGTCGGCGTAGGTGAGGACGACCCCGACGAGTACGGCGCCATCCCGGGCGCGCGCTTCGAGATCGTCGAGCACGACGGCACCTACCGCGGCATCCTCGGCGTCCTCGACGAGTGCGTCACAGAGCTGGCCAAGACCACGAAGGGCGACCGTCCCGGCCTCATCGTCCTGGACTCCGCCACCCGCCTGTGGAACCTGCTGTCCGACGAAGCACAGGAGGCGGCCAACCGTCGGGCGCGCAAGAAGGCCCAGCAGAACCGGAAGCCCGAGCCGGAGGGTGACGCGACGATCTCGATGGACCTGTGGAACCTCGCGAAGCAGCGGTGGGACCACGTCATGGACTGCCTGCGCGAGCACCAGGGACCCTCGATCGTCACCGCCCGGCTCGACCTGACGTCCGTGGTCAACGACCGCGGCGACCCGACGCCCGATCGCGTGTGGAAGGTCCAGGCGCACAAGTCCCTCCCCTACGACGTCGGCGCGATCGTCGAGCTCCCAGCGCCCGGCGAGGCGGTACTCACCGGCGTCCGCTCGCTGCGCGTGAAGAACGCACAGGTCGCTCGACGCCCCTTCCCCCAGTTCACCGTCGAGAAGCTGTGGACCGAGATGGGGCTGGCCGAGACCAGCGGCCCACGCCGACACACCACATCCGACGCTGCCGCCTCGGTCACGGCGGACGACCGGGCAGCCCACACCGCGCAGACCCTGATCGCGCAGATCGCCGACCTCACGCAGGCCAAGGGCATCGACCCCAACGTGATCGTCCGCGACTGGATGGACAGCCACAACGGACAGCACATCAAGGACGCCACCGACGTCGGAGCGCTCGAGCTGCTCCGGGACGACCTCGCCGCGAAGGAGACCCCAGCATGACCATGGACCAGACCACCGCGAACAAGCTCGTCACCCTCGCGGTCCTCAAGAAGATCGTCACCCGGCTCGACTCCGAGGTGCGCGCCTCGGTGGCGATGGACCGCGGCGACCGGAAGGCCGCCCAGGCTGCCGGGCGCCGCATCGGCTACGTCACCATGACCGACCCGGCCGATGCCGTGCGCGTGGCCGACCGCGAGGCATTCCAGGCGTGGGTCGCCGAGAACCACCCCGACGAGATCGTCTACCAGCCGTCGGTGCGTGCCTCGTTCGAGAAGGCGATGCTCGAGCGGGGATGCGACGACAGCGGGGAGGCTATCCCTGGCACCGCGCTCGTGAAGGCCGCCCCCGTGCTGCAGGTGAAGCCCACGCCAGACGCCGAGGCCGCGATCCGCCAGGAGCTCTCCTCGACCGGTCTGGACTTCGTCGGCGTGCTCGACGCCCTCGCCGTACCGGAGATCGAGCAGTGAAGTTCCCCGCCTCAGTCCGGGAGCTCATCATCCAGCGGGATGCGCACCGCTGCGCGCGCTGCTCGGCCCTGCTGCTGTCCGCGCCCCACAGCATCCACCACCGCAAGCCCCGCGGCGCCGGCGGCACCCGGGACCACCGCTCGATCGACCCTCGCAATGGGGTCCTCGTGTGCGGCACCGGCACGACCGGCTGTCACGGCTGGATCGAGTCCCACCGTGCCGCCGCGTACGCCACCGGGTGGCTCCTGCGCTCCTACGACCAGCTCGACAAGCCCCTCATCACCCTCGACGGGCACGCCATCTACCTGACCGACGACGGGGGCCGCTCCGAGGTGCTCGCCGCCTGGACGACCGAAGCCGCGAGAGAGGCCCTGCGATGACCCGCGAGTACCGCGTCCTGATCGACGCCCTCCGCAAGGCCGACGCCGGCGAGACCTGGACCGTCGACTCCTGGCGGACCGAGGCCGACGCGGCACAGCTGACGTCGGCCGAGCGAGGCGCGGCGCATGAGCACGCGGTCTGCGACGGCTACCTCGTGCCCCTCGGCACCAGGCTCGACGGCCGGTTCCACACGCTGACGATTCCGACCACGCACCCCGCCGGGAAGGGCCGCCGCGTCATCATCTACGCCCGCACCGGCCATCCCCTGCCCGAGCAGAAGATGCACCTGCCGGCCCGCGAGCGCACCGAGTGCGCGGGGCAGGGCGACCTCCTCGAGGTGATCGGGACGTGAGGCTCGCCATCGCAGACCCGCCCTACCCACCCCGTGTCTATGACAGACCCGACCTCGCCGGCGGAGCGCGCCGGCGCGTCATCCGCTCCCGGGCACGGCGCTGGTACGGAGACCAGGGCCCCACAGACCGCTCGAGCGGCAACGTCGCCGACTTCCACCCGGACGCCGCCGCGTGGGACACCCCCGAGGCGCACCGTGCGCTCATCGAGCGCCTGCACGCCGACTTCGATGGGTGGGCCCTCGCCACATCCCTGGACGGCGCCGAGTGGTACCACCCGCTCCCGGCCGGCACCCGCCACATGATCTGGCACAAGCCGAACAGCATGCCCAATGGCTCCCGTCTCGCCTCCTCCTGCGAGCTCGTCCTCGTCTACATCCCCCACGGCCGCCGCGTCCGATCCGCCGGTCATCAGATGCCCGACCTCCTCGTCGCCGCACCCCCGAACGCGCGCTTTGCCGGGGCCAAGCCGGTCGCCTGGACCCGCTGGGTCCTCGACGCCCTGGGCTACGACCCGGAGGCCGACACCCTCGACGACCTGTTCCCGGGATCCGGTGCGGTCGCCCTCGCGGCGGCCCAGGGGGTGCTGCTGTGACCCTCACCCCAGCCCAGCGGAAGCAGCTATGCCCCGAGTGCGCCACCGACCCGAAGGCCGCACGCGGCCGCTACTGCCCGCGGTTCGCGTGTCTGTGTGGGCACCAGTCCTGCCCAGCCTTCGAGTCGTACATCCCGCGACGCCCACCGGAGCCCCTGCCCGACAACGTGATCCACCTGACGTCCTACCGAGACAAGCACCCCCCGTCCGCATGGGACCAGCGCGACGAGCCCACCTGGATCGACAACCTCTGAGGACCGCACCATGCCGTACCGCCAGCCCACCCCGGGCGCACCTCGACCGGCCACGAGGGGGTGCCGCTGATGGCCCGTATCCGCACGATCAAGCCGACCTTTTGGGGTGACGACAAGGTGGCGAAGCTGACTCGCGACGAGCGTCTGCTGTTCCTTGGACTGGTCTCGATGGCCGACGACGAGGGCCGGTTTCTCGCATCGAACGCGGCCGTTGCGGGCTTCGTTTTCCCCAACGACGAGCTGTCTCCTGCCCGAATCGGGCGATGGATGAAGCACCTAGACGCGGTCGGGCTGATTCGCGTCTACGACGTGGGCTCAGTCCGTTACGGGGTGCTGCCGAAGTTCACGACCCACCAGGTCATCAACCGAAAGACGAAATCTGTTCTGCCAGAGCCTCCCCCGGAGACACTGCTATGACCACACTCACGCGCCAGGCACGTCATGCTCACGCATTCCTCAGTGAGTTACCGGGCGGTAACTCCCGACAGGAAGGGAAGGGAAGAGGAAGGGAAAGGGAAGGGAGGGTCACGCTGTGGTCACCTCCCATCCATCCTCACCTAGGTGACGCGCGTGCGCGCGCAGCGGCGGCTACCGCCGAGCGCAGCTCGCGCGACGGATGGATGGTGACTGACCTCCCCCCACACACCCCAGGACGCCGCGGCGGCCGGCCCCACCCAGCCGAGCGGTCGGCCGCCGTGTGCACCCTGACGGGAGGCCACCGATGAGCACCCTCGACCTCGGGCTCGCCGCCCGTCTCATCGCCGGTATCCGCACCGAGACCGCACGCCACACCGGCTGCCACGAGTGGGACGCCCCCGGCGTGGCCGCGGCGCTGCGCGCCACCCAGGGCTCCCCCGGGTCGGTCCTGGCGGCCGCCGCCCTGGCCGCGGAGGACCCGTCCCTGCGAACCCCCACCGAGAAGGCGCTGCTGCGCCACTGGCCCAAGAACGCCGCCAGCGAGGCGCGCTACACGGCCGCCACACCCTGCCCGGACCACCCCGAGCACGACCTCGCCGGGTGCCCCGCATGCCGGGCCGCCCGCCAGCAGGCCGTTGCCGACCAGGTGCACCTCGCGGGCGCCGAGCTCGTGCGTCAGGCCCTCGCCGAAGCCGCTGCCGAACCGACCCCGGCCCAGCGCCGGGCCCAAGCCCAGGAGGCATCGTGAGCCGCACCGTCAAGAGTCGTCTCGACTTCTTCGACCGCCTCGACGCGCTCCGCAGTGACGAGCGCTTCACCAACGGGCACAGCACCCTCGCCGTCCGCAACTTCATCGAGACCTACTGGTGGTGCCGCTGGCACTCGGACAGCCACGACGAGGCCTGGGAGCGGCTGTGCACCCCCGGTGTCCTGGCGAGGGCGTACGGCCGCGGGCAGACCAGGGACAAGGTCAGTGTCCAGATCGCGATCAGCCGCGTCTACAGCGACGACGCACCACGGTGGGAGCCGGAGACGCTGGACTCCTGGGCCGGCGGGTGTGAGCACACCCTCGCCGCCGGCCCACGCAAGGGCGATCGGTGCGGAAGGCACGCCAGCATCAGCGGCCGCATCAACCACCCCGACGGGACGTGGCGAATCGGCCAATGGTGCAGCACCCACCGCGGCGAACACGCCTCGGCATGGGCTGAGTCCCGCCGCCTCGCCGCGCTCGACCTACCGCAGCCAACGCCGAACCGCGGGGGCCTGCTCCCGGTCTACATCCGGGCGAACAACTGGCCCGACCTCTACGCCGCGCACAGCCCGGGGTGGGCACCCCCCGCCGTCGGGATCAACGCCGACGACTGGCCAGGCATGGAGCGCGTGATCGCTCACGCAGAGCCGGAACGGCCGGCCCTGCGCCTCATCCCAGGAGGTGTCGCGTGAGCCGCACCGTGTGGTCCATGAACCGCGACGACCTGGTCGCCGCGCTGCGCCAGGCCCGCGTCGAGGCCGCCACCGCACAGGCCGTGCTCGCCCGCGTCGAGGCCGAGCGCGCCACCCGCCTCGCCCGCCGCAGGGAGGCACGAGCCGCAGCCCGGGAGAAGGAGCGCACGCTCACGCAGGCCGCGACCGCCTCCGCCGCGCACACCGTCCCCCTAGACCCGATGGCCGCCTACCACCGGTGGGTCCTCGAGCAGGCCCTCACCGACCCCCGACCCCGCCAGGAGCTGCACCGATGAGCCGCCGTCGCCCCGCACGCGCCACCACCGCCCCGATCGACGTCTCCCAGGTCGCTCCGGCGACCGCCGGTGACGAGCCGTGCCCGGGCCCGTGCAACCACACCTTCCGGCGCGCTGAGAACGCCGCACTCGAGGAGACGGCCCGCGCTCACTCCGCCCACGCCGCTCACGGCGACGGACCCTGCACCCCGGACTGCGTACCGGACCGGGCCCTCACCGAGCACGACACGCCTTTCCACCCCGGACGGCCCGTGTGGTGCGTCGACGTCCCCGCATTCAACGACCGCGGCGAACTCCTCGACCGGCTAGCCCACCGCGGCTGCACCAGCAGCATCCTCACGAAGCTGCGCGACCTGCCCGACCTCGCCAGCGCGCTCACCCCCGGCGCGCTCAACACACCCCGCGACGCGGACATCGACCACGGCTCCACCAGCCACGGCGGCGCACGCTCCCTCGCCCACGCCCCATCGCCGTCACCCGGGTGGGACACCGCCGACGAAATCATCCGGTGGGCGCTGCACCTCGAGGACTACCTGCGCCACCGCCTCGAGGACCCTGCCCCACCGCACCCGTACCGCACCCTCGCCGAGGCCGTCGCATACCTCCACCGGCACGGCACGGCACTGCTCGCCACCCCGGACGCGGCCCGCATCGGCCGCGACATCCTCGACACCCACCGCCGGCTCGAACGGCTCGTCGGCCAGGACCGCCTCACCCACCGCATCCCCGAGCCCTGCCCCCGCTGCAAGCGCAAGGGCCTGCGCCGCCGCGACGGCTCCGAGCTCGTCCGCTGCATCTACTGCCCTGCCGTGTGGGACTGGGAGCACCTGCCCCACCTCGCCCGCGTGTACGCTGATTCGATCCGTCCGCGAGGAGGCGACGCGTCGTGAAGTTTCAGGTGAAAATGACGACCACGCGCGAGCAGGTCAGGAACGCAGATTTACGCGATCAGCTCGTCTCCCAGGCGCGATCCAAAGCGCTTTCCTCGGATGTAGGCGATGCTGAGTCGTTCAACTCAGAACCCGAGATCACGATCACCCCGACCCCGGACCCAGTCGACTCCGGCACCTGGTACGACGTCCTGGTCACCTGGGACGGCATCGAGGTGTGAACCTTAGTGTCAGTGCCCTCCTCACCGTCAACGAGGCGGCCCACACCGCGGGCGTCTCCCCCTCCACCGTCCGCGCCTGGATCCACCGCGCGAAGCGCGGCACCCTCCGCGACGCCGACGGCAACCCCCTCACCCTCCGCACCACCCGCGACGCTCGCGGACGCACCCTCATCGCCGAGACCGACCTCCTCGACATCGAGTACGCCACCAGAACCACGACGCGAGGACGCCCCCGACGCGCGCCTGCTTGACCACCGCCAGCACCATTTGCAACACTGAACGTCAACAGGCGACCTATGCCCACCACCCCGGGCAGGTCGCCTGTTGCATGCCCGCAGCGCCCCCGGTTCGCCAGGCGGAGCGCGCACAGTTCAGGCACCGTGGAGACATGCCCTACGGTCCCCGCAACGAGAGCACCTCACGCGAGTGGCTCCTCGTCATCGCGGCCGGATTCACCGTCTTGCTCGTCGATGAAGAGACCGGCATGGGCCCGACAGTCGGCACCTCCCTCGTCGTCGCCGGCCTCGCCGGCCTCGGCTGGAAGCACGGCAGGAAGCGGTAGCACCACTCAGTCCCGGCTCCACTCCCCCAGGAGCTCACGCACCAGCACGACAGTCGAGCGAACCTCGCGCCCAGCCAAGGTCTCGTCGTACGCGTCACGTTGTCGCGGCCCCTCAGCGTCAGGTGGCTTCGGCTTACCCGACTTGCCCGGCTCCAGTGCACGCGCCCCCGGAGCGATCTCACCGGTCGGCCTCCACGCCAACCGCGGGTCGTACCTCAACGGGTAGGTCAATGGGTAACCCAGCCCCTCTACCCGAACCGTGGTCACCCTGCGATGCGCCGCACAGTCCCGAGCGAACCGCAACGCCAGGCCCAGCGAGTCACCCGCCCGCCCACGCGCATCATCCGCGACAGCCCACCAGAACAACACCTCCGCAGCCGCCGCAGCAGCCGCGTCCTCATCAAGCGGGTCCCGCCCCTCACACACCAGCAGCCGGTCACACGCCGCCAACCCCGCCCCCGCAGCGAACGACACGAACCCCCGGCCCCCACTCACGCCGCCCGCGTCACCCATCCCCGCAAGATAGCGAGCACGCGCCGTGACCAAACCCAAGGCCGCCCACCACCGCGGCAACTTCCACGTCCGAGCACGCCACATCCGCGACACCGCCAACGCCGACCCCACAACCACCTGCTGGCGATGCGGCCACACCCTCGCCGAACACCCACCCCACAAGAACGGCAAACCAGCCACCTGGACAGCCGGCCACATCATCGACGGCGACCCCACATCCCCCCTCGCCCCCGAAGCCAGCACCTGCAACTACAGCGCCGGCGCAACCACCGGCAACCAACGACGAGCCACCGGCTACACCTGGCCCTAACCAGGCAGGGGCGTCCACATTTCACCAACCCCCAACAGCCAGAAGAGCCCGGCCGCTTCTGTTCTCTCTCTGGACGGTCCCCGCAGTGCCCTCGAGGGGGTGATCCGCATGGCGTCGGTGCTTGAGAGGACGTCTGACTGGATCGCGTCTCTTGGCGAGCTGGACCCGTACGCGGCGGTGCTCGCGGCGGCTGCGCTCGAGCTCGCGGCGAATGTGGATGACCCGCCTGTGACTCAGTCCGGTACGGCGTCGATCGCGCCGTACGTCAACTCGCTGCGGACGACGATGGAGAAGCTGCGGGAGGCGACCGGTGCGGAAGACGGCGACGACGAAGGCGGGTGGGGCGGGCTCCACGTCATCCCCGGCGCCGGCTGACCTGGTCCTGCCGCGCATCGGCACGCCGCGCAACCCGAAGCGAGAGACGTGGGGCGGGCACGCCGGCGCTGTCGCTCGGCGGATCGGCAAGCCGCTGATGCCGTGGCAGCAGCACGCCGCTGACGTCGCGCTCGAGATCGACCCGAAGACCGGCGGCCTCTTCTACAAGGAGGTCATCATCACGGTCCCGCGCCAGTCGGGGAAGACGACGCTGATCTTGGTGCTGTTCGTGCTCCGGTGCATCCTGTTTGCGAAGGCGTTCGGGCCGCAGACCTGCACGTACATTGCGCAGTCGGGGAAGATGGCGCGCCGGAAGCTGGAACGCGAGTTCGCTCCGATCCTGCGCCGGGCCCGCACGCTGGCCGAGGTACCGCAGGACTCGCGTGCTCGGCCGAAGCGGCAGAACGAGTGGAAGCTCTCCATGAACAACAACGGGGAGCACATCGCGTTCGGCACCGGGTCCTATCTGCAGATCGACCCACCGACCGAGGACGCGTCGCATGGCGACGTACTCGACATGCCGGTCATCGACGAGGCGTTCTCACAGGGCGACGACCTCGTCGAGCAGGCTGTGGATGCGGCCACGATCACGCGGGCGTCGTCGCAGACGTACGTCATCTCGACCGTTGGCAACGCACGCTCGACGTTCCTCGCCGGGAAGGTCACCGCCGGCAGGAAGGCCGCGAAGCAGAAGAAGTCCCGGACCTGCTACCTCGAGTGGTCGGTGCCGGACGATGCCGACTTCCGTGACCCGGACGTGTGGGCGCAGTACCTTCCCGCGCTGGGCCACACGATCACAAAGGCAGACCTGCTCGCCCGGCTGGACAAGGCCGAGCGTGGAGGTCGGGAGGTCGACGACGGGTTCGGCTCAGGCATCGACGGCTTCCGGCGTGGATACCTCAACCAGTGGGTCGACTGGCCGAAGGCGAAGGGCGGCGACGGGCCGATCTCGACCACGCGCTGGTCGGAGCTCACAGACGGCGAGTCGATGGCGACGGACGAGTCGCTGACGCTCGGCGTGGATGCGCCGATGGACCGACGCTCGGTGTGCTTCTCGGTCTCTGGTCGCCGCCCCGACGGGCTGCGCCACGGCGCGATCCGCTACTGGGTGCCGACGCCCGACCTGGGCAAGGTCGTCGAGATCGGGAAGATGCTCGCGGAGGGCCACGGCGTCCCGCTGCACTTCCCGCCGAAGTCGCCGGCCCTGGCGTGGCGTGCCGACTTCGAGCGCGCCGGGGTCGACGTCGTCGAGGTCAAGGCCGCCGCGTTCGTTGAGGCGCAGCAGACGATCGAGCAGGCGATCACCGACGGCACGTTTCGACACCGCGGGCAGCCCGAGATGGTCAAGGCCGTGGAGGGGCTCGCGGCCCGCGTTGCCGGTGACACCGCCCCGTGGTCGCGCCGTTCGTCCTCGGCCAACACCGCCCCGCTCTTCGCCCTTGCCGCAGCTCTCGCCGGCGAGGGCGAGCGCACGTCCACCCGGTCCGCCTACGAGGACCACGACCCGATGTTCGTCTAGCCGAGGAGGGTGGCATGCACCTGTACGTCACGGCTGCCCTCGCGGTGATCCTCGCCGGCGCGTTCGCGCTCCGGTGGTGGACGTGGCGGCCCCTCGTGAAGCGACGCGCCGTGGTGCAGCTCGACGACGGCACGTCGTTTGAGGGTGCCGTGATGTCGCGTCGAGGCCCGCTCCTGGTCATGACCGACGTCACGGCCCGCGTGCCCGGCGGTGAGCAGCGCATCGACGGGACGGTAGTCCTCGAGCGGCCGCGGGTCGTGTTCGTGCAGGTGATCTGACGTGGGCTCGATCACCTACTACGTGGACGGCATCCCTGTCACCCTCAGCGACCGCACCTACTCCCTCGACGAGACGGTCTCCCCGGTAGACCCCGCGGCGTACAAGACGTTCGGCGACTCCGAGAGCGTCGTCGACCTCTGGCGCCGCCAGCCGGCTCTGCGGATGGTCACCTCGTTCCTCGCGGAGAACATCGCCCAGGTGCCGCTGCACGTCTTCGAGCGGCGAGCGAACGGCGACCGGGACCGCCTCGAGCCGAAGCACCCCCTCTCTCGGGTGGTCCGGGCCCCTGACGCCCCGAGGCTGACGATGTACGACCTGATGCGCACGCTCGTGCTCGACGTGTGCCTGTGGGACCGGTACGCCGCTCAGGTGTTCGTCGACGCCGAGGGTCGGGCGCAGCTCGTGCGCCTCCCCCCGTCGTCGTGGTGGTTCGAGCGGGACTCGACGAAGCGGCCGAAGTGGATCACCGCGTTCCGCTCCGACGGGTCGAGCTTCACCGTGCCTCTCGACCGGGCGGTGTGGATCGACGGCTTTCCGTCCGACGACAACACCTCCCCGATCGAGTCACTGCGGGGGATTCTCGCTGAGGCCGACATGGCCGCCGACTACCGCCGTCAGCTGTGGCAGCACGGAGGGCGCATGCCTGGGTGGATCGGCCGGCCCGCCGAGGCGCCGAAGTGGACCACTGAAGCCCGAGACAGGTTCCACACCGGGTGGCAGAAGTACGCCGCCGGGGGCGTGCGAGCCGGGCGGACGCCCCTGCTCGAGGACGGCATGGAGTATCACGAGCTGTCCACGGGGATCACGCCCGAGAACGGGCAGCAGCTCGAGTCGCGGAAGCTGTCGATCGCCGAGGTCTCCAACTCCTACCACGTCCCGCCGCAGATGGTCGGTCAGGACGCGAAGTCGTCCTACAACAGCGTCACCGGCTACCGGGAGATGCTCTACAGCGACACCCTCGGCACCTGGTTCGAGCGGCTTGACCAGGCGTTCAACATGCGCCTCGTTCCCCAGCTCGCGGACCCCGACGAGGTGTTCGTCGAGTTCAACGTCGCGGCGAAGCTGCGGCTCGCGTTCGAGGACCAGGCGCGCATCTTCCAGACCGCCACCGGCGGGCCGGTCATGACCCGCGCCGAGGCCCGTCGCCGCCTGAACCTGCCTCACATCGAGGGCACCGACGAGCTGATCGTCCCCATGAACGTCACCGAGGGCGGGCAGGCGTCCCCGACCGACTCAGGCTCCCAGAACACCGGAGGCAACTCATGAGCAAGGCCGACAAGGTCCTCGCCACCCAGCAGGCCCGCCTGCGGAACGTGCAGCCCCTCAACGCTGCACCACCCGTGAAGGTCGACGGGTCCAAGGCGACGGTGCGCATCTACCAGGACGTCGACGACTGGGGTGGGCCCTGGGGTCTGTCCGCGACCGAGCTCACCGACGAGCTCGACGCCATGCCTGAGGACGTCGACACGATCGAGCTGAGGATCAACTCCTACGGCGGCATGGTCTTCGAGGCCGTGACCATGATGAACGCCCTGCGGGCTCACCGCGCCCGCGTCGTGGCCGTCGTCGAGGGCCTGGCCGCGTCCGCGGCGTCGTTCCTCGCGGTCTCCGCCGACGAGACCGTGATGATGCCGTCCAGCCGGATGATGCTCCACGCCGCGTGGGGCATCGGCATCGGCAACGCGAGCGACATGCGCGCCATGGCCGACCTGCTCGACAACCTCACCCTCGACATCGCCGAGGTCTACGCCGCCAAGACCGGAGAGACCGCCGACGTCTGGCTCGACCGGCTGCAGGAGGACCGCTGGTACTCCGCCCAGGAGGCCGTCGACGCCGGCCTCGCGGACCGCGTCGAGACCCCGAAGAAGACTCCCGACGACGCCGAGTCGTCGGAGGACGGGCAGGCGCAGGCGCGCTTCGACCCGTCGCTGTCCCTGGCTCTGCTCGACCTCTGAGCTGCCACCAACCCCACCCGAGAAAGGACGGCCACGATGCCGACCATCCTGGAGCGGTACACGGCTGCGAAGCAGGCCGCGACCGAGCTGCACAACAAGGCCAAGTCCGAGGACCGGCCCCTGACCGACGAGGAGCGCGCCCAGTTCGACGCGCTCGTCAACGAGGCCACCACCCTGAAGGACCAGCACGAGCGTGCCGCGGCCGACCGTGCCGCCCTGGCCAACCTCGACGACCTCGGCGACGCGCCCGCCGGCACCGACCCCGAGACGGGTCGCCCGAAGGGCTCCCTCGGCGAGCAGTTCGTCAACTCGCCCGAGTACCAGCGGATGCTGGCCTCCTACGGCGGGAAGATCCCCAGCAACCAGCGCGTCCAGATGGACGCCGCGACCCTCGACATCAAGAACGCGCTCGTCACGGACCCGGGTCTGGCGAACCCGGCCGTGCGCGTCTCCCCCCTCGAGCTCGCGGTCTTCGACCTCTTCGACGCGATCACCGTCATCAACGACAGCCCGCAGGCGGTCAAGACGTTCACCTCCACGTGGACCGACGCCGCCGACGTCGTCGACGAGGGCGAGCTCAAGCCCGAGGCGTCGCTGGTGTGGGACCCGGTCGACTTCACCCTCAAGACCGTCGCCCAGCACGTCCCGGTCACCAACCAGGCGCTCGGCCACAACCCGACCCTGCGCAGCCGGATCGACACCTACCTCGTCAACGGCGTCCGCGCCAAGATGCAGGCCCGGGTCGCGGCGTCCCTCAGCGCGGCCACCGGCGTGCAGGTGCAGGCCTACGACACCGACCTGCGCACCACCATGCGGAAGGCGATCACGAAGGCCCAGGTCGCGCAGGCACAGCTCGGCGGCGGCCCGATCGGCACCCTCATCTCGGCGACCGACGCCGAGACCCTCGACCTCGAGGCGATGGCCGCGGCGTTCACCGCAGCCGGTGAGGGGCCGAAGCAGCTCCAGTCGGCGTGGCGCACCCCGCTCGTCGTCTCGGCCGCGATCCCGGCCGGGTTCTCCTACACCGGCGATCTGAAGCAGATCGAGCTCTACGTCTCGGGCGGCATCAACGTCATGACCGGCTGGGTGAACGACCAGTTCATCCGCAACAGCCTCACCATCCTCGGTGAGACCGAGGCCGAGGCGAACGTCTTCAACGCCTCGCTGCTCGTCAAGACGGACCTCACCGCCGGCGCCTGAGCCACACGGGCCGGCCCGCCGCTCTCATGACGGCGGGCCGGCCCACCCCCCGCCCCATCAGCCCAAGGAGAACCCCATGCGACCCGTGATCTGCAACGGCGTGCAGTACGACGCCGACAAGCTCCCCAAGAACGTCAAGGCCGAGGACTGCGTCCCGGCCGACGAGTGGTTCGCGCAGAACCGCAAGGTCGTCAGCAGCCAGCCGGCCGTGACGTCCACGCCCGAGCCGGAGGTGCCCGACGCCGGGACCGCGCCGGTGCCGGACGACACGGCCGCCAACAGCGCGGACGAGACCCCCGAGGGGCCCGCCGAGCCCAAGCCCGCCGAGCCCGAGCCCGAGCCCGCGGCGCCCAAGGCCCCCAAGCGCCGCGGCCGCTAGGTCCATGGCCCCGCCCCAAGTGCCCGCCCCGGCCGGAGTCGACCAGGAGGCGTGGGACGCCGCCGTCGCGGCCATTCGCGGCTACTGCGAGTGGCACATCGCTCCCCGCTTCGAAGAGACCGTGACGTTAGACGGCCCTGGACGAGGCGTACTGATCCTGCCCACCCAGCACGTCGTCGACGTCCTCCGGGTCACCAACGACGGGACGCCCGTCAGCGACCCGGAGTGGTCCCCGGACGGCATGATCCGCGGCGGGTGGACGACGAAGTACCGAGGCGTCGAGGTCACCATGCTCCACGGCTACGACGAGTGGCCGGCCGAGCTCGGCGCGGTGGCCAAGGCCCTGATCTCCGATGCAGCGCGCGGCGGGGTCTCGTCAGTCGTCAAGGGCACCCACCAGGTCCGATACGACACCACGCTGTCCCCGCTGTACGCATCGGCGCTGGACCGGTACCGGCTGGTGGCACTGCCATGATCGGGGAGGCGATCGCAGCAGCCCTGCCGCTCATGCGTGAGCAAGCCGCTTCCCTCAGAACCGACACCTGCACCATCGAGCGTCAGTCCTCGAAATGGGACGCCGAGAATCGGAAGACAGCCGCGGTGTGGACGCCGATCCACACCGACGTCCCATGCCACGTCGAGGACTCGCCCGGAACGTCACGGTCCCTGGCCACCGACGAGCGCGTGACGCCCGGCACCCCCCTCGTGGCCGTCGACTGGACCTTCACCGACATCCAGCCCGACGACCGGGTGACCGTGCCCGGGCATGACCCGATGTGGGTGACCAGCGCCGCCCACGACGACGCAACCCACCCCGTCGAGACCCTCATCCAGTGCCGGAGGACGCGGTGAACGAGATCACCCGCTGGGCCCAGGCACTGCGCCGGGCCGCGTCCGGGCTGGAACGGAAGGCCGAGCAGGCCGTCGACAGGGTCGGCCGTGGGGCGCTGCGCGACGCCGAGCTGTACGCGCCCGTCGGCGCGACCGGGAACCTTCGGCGCGGCCTTCGTCTGCGCCGTGACGGCCACAGGGCGGTCATCACGTCGTCGGAGTACTACTCGGCGTTCCAGGAGTACGGCACGTCGCAGATGGCGCCCAACCCGTTCATCGACCCAGCCGCCCGGGAGTGGGGGCCGCGCCTGGTCCTCGAGGTGGAGCGCCTGCGTGACGGGATCGAGAGGGACCTGTGACCCCGGACGCCGTCCACGAGCTCATCAAGGACACCCTTCTCGCGGCCGGCGTCGACGCCGACTACGGGCCCCGCCCCACGCTGCCGGTCGAGGACGGCCTGGTCGCGCAGGCCGCGGTCCTGTACCCGGCGGCGCCGTTCCACCGGTACTCACGCTCAGCCGGCACTGCCTCCGGGCGGGAGGACACGCTCACGATCGTGTGCGTCGGCGCGACGGTGCTGGACGCGCTGAACGTCGCCCACGAGGTCGAGCAGGCAATCGGCGGCATGAGGGTCACCAGCAAGGGGGGCACTCTCCGCCAGACGGTCGCGACGGCCCCGGCGCCGGAGCCCAACACCGACCCCGTCCGGGTGTCCATGGCCGTCGAGTACACCACCGTCACGAAGGGATAACCCATGGCTGAGAACCCGGCCCTGTTCGTACGCGTCTCGACCAAGAAGGGGCACTCGACGGCACCGCGAGCGGTGGCCGAGCGCGACGGCTCGTCGATGCGGGTGCTGAAGCAGGCCGCAGTCGACGCGGCCGGCCGGCCCCTGCCGCCCAAGCCCCGCGACGAGCTTGCCGCGGCTCGACGCCGTCGGCGGCAGGACAAGAAGCCCCGCGGCGCACAGGTCGCGGTCACACCCACCCCCGAGCCCGAGACCGTCTCGGGTGAGACCTCCGAGGAGACCTCATGAGCAGCATCACTATCGACGGCGTGACCGCAGGCGGCCACACCCCCACCTGGATCATCCCGTCCGCCCTCATCACGACCGACCCGGTCGACGGCACCTGGTCGATCCCCCTGGCCGCCCTCACCGACGAGTCGACGGTCCAGATCGACTGCTACCAGGACTTCGGCGACACCACGGTCACCCGGACGCCGCAGACCCGGACCAGGCAGCGCATCTCCCAGATCGTCGCCCAGACCAGGAAGACCGGCGAGACGATCGACGTCACGATCGCCGGCGTGTACGACCAGCAGGAGGCCATGACCGACGACGTGAACCTGGCCTACGCGGCGCTGCCCGAGGGCGCGGAGGTCTACGTCGCGCAGGCCTTCGGCCACCCCTCGGGCACCGCGCCGACGGCCACCACGGTCATCGACCTCGTCAAGGGCGAGGTGCAGACCCGGTCGAAGAGCCAGCCGACGGCGGCCGACGAGGACCTCAAGTTCGCGGCGACGCTCTCGGGCTCCGGGTTCTGGGCGGACGTCGCGCTCACCGACGCCGCCTGACACCGGACGGGTGGGTGCGCGGCCCCGGGCTGAGCCGCGCGCCCACCTCTCGGCCCCCCTCAGCCCAACCCCAGGAGCACCGATGCGCACCCAAGTCCTGAACCACTTCCACACCTTCTACCCGGAGGCGCAGGCCGAGCACGACCGGCTCGCCCGCGAGGAGCAGCGCCTCACCCTCGCCATCGCCCGTCAGGGCACCGACGACGAGGAGCCGCGCAAGCCGAGGCGCATGTCCCTGCCCCCCGAGGACCTCGAGTCTGAGCTGGCGCAGGTGCGTGCGCAGATGGACGCCCACAAGGCGACCATCGCCTCCGGGGTCGTGCGCATCGTCATCAAGGGCCTCACCCGGGGCGAGTTCCGCCGACTCCTCGTCGAGCACCCACCCCGCGAGGACGACCCCCTCGACGTGCGGCTGGGGTACAACTCCGACACCTTCGGTGACGCGCTCATCCAGGCCTGCATCCTCCACACGGAGAACCTCGACGGGGAACCCGTGGAGAACCGGTGGCCGGACTGGGCCGACGACATGACCAACGGCCAGTGGGAAGAGGTCTTCCGGGCCTGCATGGACCTCACGAACGAGGGCGCCCCGGCTTTCCCTCGGTAGCGCGCCACCTGCACGACCACGCCCCGGCCCGTGCCGAGGCGCGGGTGGCGCGCGCCATGGGCCTGACCATGTCGCAGTGGGACGCGCTCGACGAGCACGACCGGGCATGGGCGCTCGGAGCAGACGTCGCCGAGGCGGAGGACGCTGCCGAGCGATGCACCCAGTGTGGTGGCCCGGCCGCTCTCTGTCAGGACCCGGACAACCAGCACGCCTTCGTCGTGACGTTTACCCGCTGCTACCGCACGCGCGCCATCCGCGAGGCGGAGAAGAAGCGCACCGACCACGACGGCGTCATCGCGCACGTGACCTTCGACCCGACCCGGAAGAAGTCCGCACGGAAGGGGGCGCGCCGTGGCTGACCGCACCGTCCGCGCCATCTTCGAGGCCCGCGTCTCCGGCGCCCGGAAGGGCATGACGGACCTCTCCCATGACGTGGACCAGGCCGGCCAGAAGGTCGACGACCTCACCAAGGACCTCAAGACCCTCGACGCGCAGAAGGCCGCGCCGGAGATCGACGTCGAGATTGACGAGGCGAAGAAGCGGCTCTCCGACCTGACCCGCGAGCTCGGCGACCTGAAGAAGGAGCCGTCCTCACCTGAGGTCGACCTCAAGATCGAGCAGGCGAAGGCCAACATCGTCGAGGTCCGACGAGAGATCAAGGACCTCACACAGGCCAAGACCGAAGTCCGCATCGACGCAGGGATCAAGGACGCCAAGAAGGCGATCGCGTCCATCACCAACGAGCTCGGGCTGCTGCGCACCCTCGACGTCACGCCCGAGGTGTCCGCCGACATCCGAGACGCCCAGAAGCGCCTGCGGGAGGCGCGGGCCAGCCTGCGCGAGCTCAACGCCGCCAAGGCCGAGGTCACCGTCACCGCCGACACCACAAAGGCCGAGAACGCCGTCGACGACCTCGCCGGCGACATCGCCACCAAGGGCGACGAAGCGGGCGACGCCGCCGGTGAGAACGTCGTCTCCGGCATCCTGGGCGCACTGGCGACCATCCCCATCGCGGGGGCCGTGATCGGGGCCGGGGCGGCGATCGCGGCCGGCCTGGTCGCCGGCATCCGGCAGGGTCTGTCGATCGAGGCCGAGCGGGACCTGTTCTCGGCACGCACGGGCCTGGATGAGGCGACCTCGGCCCGGTTCGGCCGGTCTGCGGGTGAGGCCTACGCCAACGCCTACGGCGACTCGGTCGAGGGCAACCTCGACGCGGCGCGCCGCGCGCTCGCGGGCGGCCTGATCGACGAGGACGCCACCAGCGCCGAGATCGAGAACGTCATCGCCAAGCTGACCGGCCTGCAGGACCTGTTCGACTACGACATCCCGATGTCGGTGCAGGCGGTCGGCAACGCGATGAAGACCGGGCTCGTGCGCGACGCCGACCAGGCCTTCGACCTCATCACCGCGGCCTCGCAGAAGCTGCCCTCGGATGACCTGCTCGACACCGTCAACGAGTACAGCAACCAGTTCGTCACGCTGGGACTGAACGGCGACCAGGCCTTCGGTCTGATCGTGCAAGGCGCCCAGGCCGGGGCGCGGGACACCGACAAGGTCGCCGACGCGCTCAAGGAGCTCGGGCTGCGGGTGCGGGAAGGCACCGACCCGGCGATCCAGGCGCTCGAGCTGCTGGGCCTGAACGCGCAGGAGACGATCGCGGCCTTCCAGAAGGGTGGCCCTGAGGCCGCGACGGCGATCGGTGACGTGTTCGACGCGCTGCGGGAGGCGAAGAAGGAGGGCAAGAACGTCCAGTCGGCGATCGCCAACCTCTTCGGCGGGCCGGGTGAGGACCTCGGCGCTGCCCTGTTCTCCCTGAACCTGGGCAAGGTCGAGAGCGCCCTGGGTGGCGTCAACGGCTCCGCCGGGGCTGCGGATCGTGCGCTGTCGACGATGGCCGACAACACGGCCACGAAGATCGAGTCGGCCCGCCGCAACGTCGAGATCGCGATGGACGGGATCAAGGGTGCCCTCGCGGAGGCCTTCGGTGACGAGATCTCCGGCGCAGCCGACTGGGTGTCGAGGAACCGCGCCCCCCTCATGCAGTTCTTCCTAGACGTCATCAACGGCACCATCGACATGGCGGAGGGCTTCGCCGACTTCTCCGCGTCCGCCCTCGACGGCATCGCCAGCGTCGCCGCCAGCCTGTCCGGGCTGCTCGACATCCTCCCGGGCACGGACGGCATCGTCGACCCGCTACGGGACCTGGCCGCCAGCGCCCGGGAAGGCGCCGACACGCTACGCACCGAGGTCCCGGAAGCGCTCGAGGTGACCCGAGACAAGATCAACACGTGGGCCGGGCCGGAGCTGCTGAAGGCACGAGTCCACGACGCGACCATGGCGATGACGGCCGACATGGACGCCTTCTCCGCGGCGGTCGACGAGTCCGGCGGCACGGTCACCATCAACGGCGACAAGAAGAACGCCGACCAGGCCCTCAAGCTCATCGTGAAGAACATCAACGGCGAGGACGGCACGGTCACCATCAACGGCGACCGGGTCCCAGCGGAGTCGGCCCTGGACCGGGTCATCCACCTGATCCGCAACAGCAAGGGTGACGTCACGATCGGTGGCGACTCGTCCAAGGCGCGCGCGACGGTCGACGGCCTGAGGTACAAGATCGACCGCACGTCGGGGCGGGTCACGGTGACGGCTAACGCGACCGCCGCCGAGCACGAGCTGAACTACACAGCGCGCGACCGTACCTCGACGATCAGGGTGAACTACGCCTACTCCTCCGGTGGGTCGGTGTACCGGTCTCAGGTCCCCGGCTACCACGGCGGCGGGCGGCTTACGGGCCGCTACGCCGGCGGGTGGGTGCCAGGGTCCGACCCCGGCTACGACAACGTCCTGTGGCCGCTCAACAGTGGCGGCCGGACACTCAGCCAGCCCCTCGCCGGCAAGGAGTTCGTCGTCAACTCCCGCCAGGCGGAACCGTGGGGTCCCTTCCTCGAGTGGATCAACGCCGGCGGCATGCCCTCCGCCGGCTCGGCGGCACTGTCCGAAGGCATCGACTACGAGCGGCTCGGTCGAGCTGTCGCGGCCGCCATGAGTGGTGTCCGGCTGGCGGTAGGCGTCGATGAGGTCGGACACGCAGTACAGCTGCACGACCGGAAGAAGAGGCGGTGACCCGTGGCTCAGGTGGTCTCGAGTGACGGCGTGGTGACCGCGGTCACCGACGAGGTCAACGCCAGCGTGCTCCTCAAGGTGACGGCGGCGATAGCCGGCGGGTCGTGCACGGTGTACCGGCGCGACGTGGCTGGCGCCCGGGTCCCGGTCCGGTCGGGCGACCCGTGCCGGCTGGTTGACGGTGTCGGCGTCGCCTACGACCATGAGGCCGCCCCGGGGGTGCAGTACCGCTACACGGCTGTCATCGACGAGGTCGAGTCCGCCGCAGCCTCGGTGATGCTTCCGTGGGCGAGCGCGTGCACGGCGATCGTCAAGGACGTGCGGGACCCCAGCCTGTCCCGGGTGGTCGACCTCATCCACCCGTGGGAGGAGTCGTGGGAGGACCCCTCCCTGTTCCTGAGTGTGGATGAGGCGGCCCCTCCCTTCGTCACGGAGAAGCGTCGAGCCGCTCCCACCGGTGAGTTCACCGTGCAGACGCAGGGACGTGAGCCCCTAGAGAGGCTGGGGGCTCTGCTTCGGCACCCTGGCGCCAAGCTGCTTCAGGCGCACCCGTCGCACGGTGTCCCGGACAGGTGGGTGCACCTCGGCGGAGTGCGGCAGCCCTCCTCGGGGCGCGCGTCGGGCTACGGCCCGCGTGATGTCACCGTGGCGTGGGCGGAACTTGATCGGCCCTACCACGTCGGAGCGCACGTGCGCATGCCCCGTTGGGGGTGGGTGGACGCAACCGCCGGGTACTCCGACCTGGCGGCAGTGCGAGCCGCCTACCCCCGCGGGGTGTGGGACATGATGCTCGCCGGGGTGGGCGCCTGAGATGGCCGCCCCTCCAGCCGCCGTCCTGCCGCTCCTGGTGGCCGGCCAGGCCGTCCACGCCACCGACGAGGCGTGGGTCTCCCCCGCCGCCGGCGGCTGGGCTCCCACGCACATCCTCGACGGCGCGGTCACGGTATCCGCGGAGAACGTGTGGCGGCGCGAGGCCTCGCTGACGCTGCACCCGGACACCGACCGGTCCCTGGTCGTGCCTTCCGGGCAGCGCATCCGCCTCCGCCGCACCTACCACCTGCCGTCCGGGGCAGACGTGAGCTGCGGGCTCGGAGTGCTGCGCGTGACGGGGTACGACCACGAGCGCGACGGCGCATGGACCGTCACCGGGCGCTCACTCGAGTACGAGGTGCAGCGCGCGAGGTTCCTCACGGCCCGGATCGTGGCGGGCCGCACCGTCGTCGACCAGATCGAGGCCCTGGTTCGGGAGGCCGTCCCTGATGCAGCGATCGCCTCGAGCGCGACGCGGGATCGGTACGCCAGGCCGATGACGGTCGAGGATGACCGGTGGGGCGCCGTGGACGGCACAGACGAGTCTCTCGCCCGCGCGATCGGCGCACGCGTGTGGTGCGACGGAGTCGGCGCCTTCCGAGTGACGGACCTGCCCGCCGCCGGCGACTCCCCCGTGTGGATCCCCGACTTTGGCGCTGCGGTCGTGGACGCTCGAGAGTCCTCCGACGAGGACGGCACCTACAACGTCGTCGTCGGCCGCGGCAACCGGCCCGACGACGACGGGCCGGTGCCCTTCGGTCTGTGGTGGGACGACAACCCGAACTCCGGGACGTACGTCGGGGACGCCGTGGACGCGCTGCTGCGCGGCACGGTCTCCGTGCAGGAGATCGACGGCCTGCCGTGGGGCACCCGCGGCTTCGGCGCGAGCCCCTACTTCCTCGACTCCCCGCAGTTCTCGTCCGACTTTGAGGCGCGCATGGGTGCGACCACGTTCGGGCAGTCGCAAGCCGGGGTGCTGCGCAGAGTCGAGCTGTCGTGCATCCCTGTGCCGTGGCTCGAGCCCGACGACACCATCGACGTCCCTACCGCGGCTGGCCACGAGCGGCACGTCATCGAGTCCTACACCCTCGGCGTGGCCGCGTCCTCCGGGGCGCCCATGTCGCTGCAGACACGGGAGGTGGCGACGTGATCGGGGTGCTCGAGTCCGCGAACGACGACGGGACGGTCAACGTGACCGTGCCTGGCGCGACACTGGCGTCCCTGCCGGCGCCACGGGAGATGCCCCGCCGCGAGGGCGACCGTGTCGTCATCGAGATCACGGGCGGCAACGCGCGTGTCACAGGAACCACGAAGGGCTCCCCCGTCACCGACGACGTCGCGGCAGAGTTCACAGCCGTCCGAGGTGAGCTCGCCTCCGAAGTCGACACGCTCGAGCAGTCCATCGTCGACGTCGACGCGAAGATCTGGACGATCACACAGTCCGCCAAGGCCCCGGGCTCGGCGTTCACCAAGGCCACCGACGTGTACGTCGACGAAGCCGGGAAGCGGCTGCGAATCGTCACCGCGACCTACACCCCGCCCGACCCGCCGGACCCGCCGACGCCGCCGGCCGTCACCAAGGGCACCGTCACCGCGAAGCGCAAGGAGACCGGCACCTACCGGGGCGGGAAGCTCATCAAGCGCGGCCACATGGAGCAGGGCTACTGGTATGGCTACGGGCCGGACATGGGAATCGCCGTCTTCCCCGCCAACGCTTTCGGCGCGCTCTCCGGGAAGACGGTCACCCGCCTGTACGTGGACCTGCACCGCGTCTCCGGGGAGGGCATCACGGCCCGCCAACCGGTCTACATGGGCTGGCACACCCTCACGTCCCTACCTGGGTCGACGCCGACGCTGCGCGGCATCACACAGATCGGGTCGCTCGGCTGGAACGAGTCGCGCACCTTCACCCTGCCCACGGACTGGCACGCCGCGTTCAAGAACGGCACCGCCAAGGGCGTGGGCATATACCACCCGCAGATCAACGTCACCCTCGACCGGGTGACCCTGCACGCCGATTGGAGCACCTGAGATGGCATCCGAGCCGCTGACCGGCACCACGTACTGGGACCCGTCGTCGGTCGACGGCGCGACGTACCTCAACGACGCGATCGACCAGCTGCGGAGGTACGGCGTGGCCCGATTCCCCTCGGCGACCGCCCGGGACCAGGCGCTGACCGCGGCGAACCTGACCCCGGACGTCGTGCCGGTGTGCCGACTGGACGACTCCCCCTCGTCCCTGTGGGTGTGGGACGGCACCGAGTGGTGCGAGCACGTCAAGGACACCGAGCGGGTCGTGACCATGTGGAAGGGGTACGTCAGCGACTCCTCGACCGCAGTGCCCCCCGGGGCGAACTACACCCTTCCCATGACCGAGGAGATCTCCTCGGGCGCGGCGTGGGACGCCGCCGGCGCCACGAGCATCCGCACCGTGCCCCTCGATGGGATCTACCGCCTCCGGGTGCAGATCTCCACGGCACAGGTCGCCAACGTCAACGGCAACCTGCAGGTCGGGGTCAAGCTCAACGTCACCGACACCGACATGGACACCGGATCGCTCATCGTGTGGAAGCAGCTCGACGTGTCCACGTCCGGGCGGCTCGGGGTCTCGGCCGAGGAGTCGGTCGCGCTCTCCGCTGGGGACACCCTCGCGTACTACGTCCGACACGGAATCGGCACCGGCACCTTCGACCTGATGGGTGGCAACACCTACGCCAGCTTCATGGAGATCGAGTACGCGGGGGTCCAGTCGTGACCCGGACGACAACGCCGGGCGGGGGCAAGGCATGGACCTGATCGCCGGCCTACACCCCGCCGTGGCGTGGATGCTCGGCGGCCTCGCGGCGGTGACTGTCGCAGGTACCGCGTGGCGCACCGTGCTCGGGCCCAGCGCGCGGCGCATCACCCAGGTCGTGCGCCGTTTCGACCGGTTCCTGGACGACTGGTACGGCGAGGACGCCCGCGACGGTCGACCGGCTCGCCCCAGCATGACCACCCGCATGTCCAACGTCGAGCACGAGGTCACGTTCAACGGCGGCTCCTCGCTCAAGGACTCGGTGCGTCGAGTCGAGCGGGCCGTCGAGAAGAACACCACGACGCTCCACGAGCTCTCCGGCAACCTGCGCGAGCACATGTCCGAGGCGGCCGTGCGAGACCGCCGCCTCGACGCCCTCGAGGGGCACGGCCGAGAGGCCGTCGCGGAGTACGTCCGCACCGTCATGGGCTGGGAGAAGGAAGGGCGGCACGACCCACCCGGCGCCCCACCGACCTCGCAGCAGGTCCGCGACTTCCTCGACCGGCCCGACAGCCACTGAACCACCCACCTCACTGCACGCCTAGGAGGCGTCATGTCTGCGTGCCCATTCGCTGACCAGTCCCGCCGCTACGACCGGGACTTCTCCGGCAGCTACACCGGCGGCCCGAACAAGGGCGTGGCGCACACCACTGAGACGTCCACACTGCCGGGCTACGACGGCGGGTCCATGGCCCCGCACCTCACGCTCCTACCGGACATCGCCCGAAAGATCGTCATCGGGTACCAGCACTTCGACAGCGCACGTCCGGCCCGAGCCCTGGTCAACGCCGACGGTGGCGTCCAGACCAACAACGACGGCGCGTTCCAGATCGAACTGGTCGGCACGTGCGTGCTGGGCGGCCCCGGACTGTTCTGGCCCGACGCACCGGACTGGGCCATCGAAGGGGCCCGACGGTTCATCGAGTGGGCCAACGACGACCGCGGCATCCCCGACCACGGCCCGCCCCAGGGCTGGCTCCCGTACCCCGACTCCTACGGCGCCACCCGGGTGCGGTTCAGCCAGTCCGGGTGGGACAGCTACGCCGGCTGGTGCGGACACCAGCACGTCCCCGAGAACGACCACGGCGACCCGGGCGACATGAGCGCCCTGTTCATCACCCCCAAGGAGGAACCGGACATGACCCCGGCACAGGAGAAGCAGCTCGCCCAGGTGGCGAAGCAGATGGCCAGCCTCACCACGAAGGTGGACCGGCTCTACGACGACTACGCCTTCGGGCGCAAGGGCGTCCACAGCGACAAGCGCGTCGCCCGGTGGCTCAAGGGCATCAACAACCGCACCCAGTGGACCTACGACCGGATCCGTCGCGCGAACGACGTGACGGAGAAGACCCTGACTACCGCGGCAGGGGTTGTGCCGGCCGTGAAGGCCCTGGCCGAGTCCAGCGACGTCGACGCCAAGGCCATCACCGTCGCGGTCGAGCAGGCCATCCAGGAGGCCTTCTCCCAGGTCGCGTCCCGGCTCGCAGCCGAGGAGCCCGACAAGGAGCTCGAGGACTGACCCAACGGCGCCCCAGCACGCCACCACCCGCGCAACCCGACCAGGAGGTCACCATGCTGCAGAAGATCAAGCCATTCCTGCCCGTCATCGCGATGGTCGTCGCGGCCGTACTGCAGGCCCTCGTGGCCGTGTGGAGCGACGGCATCACCCTCGCCGAGGGCCTCGTCGTCGTCGTGGCCTTCGGGGGTGCGCTGACCACGTACCTCGTGCCGTCGATCTCCGGCGTTGCGCCGTGGGCCAAGACCGTCGTCGCCGCGTTCACCGCCGGCGCGGTCGTCCTAGCCGACGCGGCCGCCGCGGGCGGTCTGGACGGTGCCGTCGTGATGACGGCCGCGGTCGCGGTTCTCTTCGGGCTGTTCCCGACGGCAGCCAGCGAGTCCGAGGCCCGGGACTACGCCCTGGCTGCCTGACGCCGACGGTGGCCACCACGACCAAAGCGTGGCCGAGTAGCGAACGTCGGCGCAGACACGGCAGAGCCCCCGCTCGGTCCCCTAGGGATCGGGCGGGGGCTCGTTCGTCGTCCGCATCACGGATCGACCGTCCACTCGACGGCCTCGTCCATGCTCCCGCCCTGATACCGCACGGTGGTGATCTTCACGCCCTTGGGCACGTCGAAGAACATCCAGCCCTTCACGCAGTCGCCGGCGTGCCAGCGTCCGTCTATCTCCCCGTTCGGGTACACCGGCGTCGGCAAGGACCCGCCGCTCGAGCCGGTGTCCGGGTAGCGCCCCGCGTCGTCGTCGACCAACGTCCACGGGTCCCAGCTGAGAGTGAAGTAGGGGTAGTCGCCGGTGCTCTTGATGCACGTCTTCACGAGCACCCCGGAGTAGCGACCGCCAAAGTCGAGGCGCTTGCGTATCGCCACCTGCTGGACGGTCACCTCCACGTGCTTGTCGGTGTACGTATCCCCGACCGTCTGGCCCGAGGGGCTGGGCGTGGCCGTCTTCGTGACCGACGGGCTGGCACTCGCTGGCGCAGTCGCCGGCTCACTCGTGGTCGAGGTGCTTGGAGGCTCCGTCGCGGTGTTCTCAGCACCCCCGCCACACGCCGCCACGGAGGCCGCTGCAAGCCCAACGAGCACCGCTCGATGGATTCGTGCCCTGCCGATCCTGCTCCCCATCACAGGCTTCCCTCCTTGCCGCATCGCGCGGCTCACGGTACACACGCCCTCTTCGTGCATGTGTTGCGCACGCGCACCCGAGAGCTGCGGCAACTACGCTGGTCGACGATGCCCGAGTGCCGGGACTTGAACTCTGCTCTCGCGTAGCCCAACCGGCGCCAACCACGACGCCGCGCCATGACAAATGGCAGGGGCCCGTTCGGCTGATCGGGCGTCCACCGTTCTGCTCAGTACGCGGACACGCCGAGGCATGGAAGGTAAAGCGGGAGTAAAGTCCACGCATAGCGGTGGTCAAGTCGCAGGGGACGCGACCACCCGCGCACTTCGGCCACTGCAGGGAGGCCGCTGGTGCACGACACGACGCCCCCCTCTCGCAGCTGAGGGGGGCGTCGCGCGTCACGCCACACGGAACGTGGGCTGTTCCCCAACGTAACGCGACACGCGCCCTGACAAGGCCAAACGTGCTCACGAGTTCCCTCGCGCACCCGTACCGCGTCGGTGTTTCAGCGCGACGTGATGAGCCATCGACCGCGGCCTCGCCCCACAGATGCAACATGCGTGTTGCGGAGCCTGCGTCTCGAGCCACGCCTCGACAGTCGCGGGGAGCCACAACGGGCGTCCGGCGCTGGTCGTGAAGTCCGGCGGAGGCAGGACACCCGCGTCACGCCAGCGGATCACAGCCGGCGCCGCCATCCCGAGAGACCGAGCGATCGCCGTAACCCCAAGGACACCCTCGGGAAGCCGCGCCCCCGGCACTCTGAACGGGCCGTACGGTCCGGTCGCTCGCCGTACGACCCCGACCTGCACTCCAGCCTCGTCAGCGATCGCTGCGAGGGTTCGTCCGGCGTGGCGGGCCGCGACCCACGACTCGACGACCTCCCGAGCCGGGTAGGGGCCACGCTCCGCCGTGGCTCGACTGACGAGCTGGTGGCGCACACCTTCGTCACGCGCGATCTGCATAACCGTCCGGCCCCGCCGGCGCGCCTCTACCCATCGGCGGGCCCGTTCCGACAGCGCGTCATCGGAAAGCTGCGTGCGCCCGACGTGCCGTGATGCCCGCGGGAACGGCCCATAGGGCCTCGTGGCCCGCTCGACCGCCGCGGGCGGCACGCCCGCTCGGCGGGCGATCAGTGCTATCGACTCTCCGTCATGGCGGCGCGCAAGCCAGTCCAGTGACACATGAGATGGCACAGACGCAAACTAATCGGGGTGAGACCGCGACAACAACCGGGACTTCGACGACCCGGCGACGGGGCGTCCCGACTCGTTCTAGGGTGACTGAGTGACCTTGCCCGTGCTGCGCGCCTACGTCGACGAGACCGGAGACCGTGGGCTAAGCCCATCAGCGAGCCCCTTCTACGCGACGGCGACCATTCTCCTACCAGCGGAGGACGAGCCAGAGCTTCTCAGGTGCGTTCGGGATCTGCGCGCCAGACTTAACGTGCCGTCGACGAAACCGCTGCACTGGGTCGACCATGTCAAGACCTTCCCCCGCCGCCGAACCGTCGCCCAGGCACTTGGCCGGTTGGATGGGCTCTCCGTCAACTACGTGTTGATGGCCAAGGCGTCAGTCCCACCGCAGGCGAGTGGTCTTCGTGGCAGCACGAAGACCTTCTACAACTACATCGCTGGCGTCACCCTTGACCGCGCCCTGCTGGCAGCTCAGCACTGGCCGGGTGGTCGCCGGCGGCTCGAAATCGTGTTCGGTCACGTCCGAGGCTTTGGCCAACACGAGGACACCATGGCCTACTTCGAGATGAAGAAGTCAGGTCGGGCGGAGACCCAGGCCGACTACGGCCTGCTCGATGACGTTAAGTTCGACTCGACCGGGACGTGGCTGGGGCTGCAGGCCGCGGACCAGTACGCGGGGATTCTCTCGGCAGCGATCCTGCCAGATCGCGTGCACGGAACGTACGAGGAACCCCATCTTCTCGACATCCAGCATCAGGTTCGACGCGGACCGGGTGCTCGAGTCCTCAACTACGGCTTCAAAGCCTTCGTCGGACCTCACACGCTGCCTGCGCTCCCGTGGTGGCCGCCACGTGGCTGGCGTTAAGACCGAAGACGGTTCGGGCGCCCCATCCGGTTGGCCCGGACGGATCTGGCAGCAGATCTGGCGCTGACTCCGCAACCGTCTTCGGTCTACGACCAACATAACGGCTCTGGTAGCAATCTTTGTTCCAAATCACCCAAGGATCTCGCGATCCTCGCGAGGCGACCGTCATACGACACTGCCCGGCACGACGAACCGCGCGCCGTCCCTGTTTCTCTAGGGCCTGCCCGTGGCGCAGCGCCACAGGGGTCACGCCATCTGCTCGAGCGCACGTCTTCCTGCGAACGCAGACGCGGGGATGGCGTGCACCTTCCCGACACGCACGGCGGGAACCTTTCCTTCGTCGATCATCTGCAGCACCCGCTGCCGGCTCACACCGAGCGCCTCGGCCGCCTCAGCGACGGACATGAGCTCGGGGACACGGGGCCAGCCCTGGCGCTCGTCGCGCATGGACTCGGGCTGAGCGGTGATCGCCACGGGCGTAGCGAGCCCAGCCACGATGGCCAGGCCGGTCGCGGTGGCCTGGGCCAGACCCTCAGCAGGCAGGCTCAGGGTCACGACCAGGGCTCCGGTCGGACCCGCCGAGACGACGCCGTGCCAGGCTGCGAGCTGGTCGATCCACTCGTCGGCCAGCTCGGGGTCACGCTCGGTGGTCTCGATGTCGATGACGTACTGCTGTGCCATTCCTGCTCCTCCAGTTGGTGTGTCACGATGGAGACCGCCCGGGCCGCCGGGGGCAGTTCCCTTGCCCCCGGCGGCCCTTCTCGCTACCGCTTCTCGGGCCAGGTGAACCCGGCCCGCCTCGCGGCGGCGAGGGCGTTGCGCATCGACCGCCAGTCGCTCGGCGTCCCGGCGAACACGACCACGAAGCGGCCGTTCTTGCTCACCGAGATGTGGCCCCGCTTCGTCACGCGAACGTCGAAGCCCTGCCGCTCGAGCGCCTTGGCGATCTTGCGCATCTCCTTGTCCATCTTCATACCTCCTTTCCCTTTTGACAATCTGATTCTATCAGTGTGCTTGTCGTATGACAAGGTAGACGTACGATGCTCTCGTGACCACGGAGGCTTGGGAGTACCGGCTGCACGACTTCGACCCCGCACGCGACGGCGACGAGGAGGAGTGGGCTCAGGCTCGAGCCGCCGAGGGGTGGCAGATGTGGGCATCCCCGGGAGCGTGGGTCTCGATCGAGGGCCGGCGTCTCCGGCGATGGTCCCTCAGGCGACCCGCTGACGAAGGCCGCTCGGCGTCGTAGGGTGCATCTGTGGGTACACCGGGGGTGATGGCCGTTGCCGCTGCGAACCTGCCCACATGGTCTGACCTGGGTCTTTATGCGGAGCGGGCGACGGGAATCGAACCCGCGTAGCCAGTTTGGAAGACTGGGGCTCTACCATTGAGCTACGCCCGCGCACCTCGTCGGCGTCCACCGCGAGGGCAGCGCTAGCCTAGGGCGGCGCGCGCGGGAACCGAAATCACCACGGCACCCGCGCGCCCCGGGGTATGGCGCAGCTTGGTAGCGCGTCCGCTTTGGGAGCGGAAGGCCGCCGGTTCGAATCCGGCTACCCCGACCACCGTCCCCCACGTGACCAATAGGTCACTCCAGGCACACCCGGCCCCCACCGCACTGTGCCCACCGTGACCTATTGGTCACTCCAGGCACACCCGGCCCCCACCGCACTGTGCCCACCGTGACCTATTGGTCACTCCAGGCACACCCGGCACCCACCGCACTGTGCCCACCGTGACCTATTGGTCGATCTGGGAACGGGACGGGACGGCCGGCCCGGGTCAGGCGCGCAGGGTGCAGCGCAGCTCGGAGACGGTCCGACCGCGGCGCAGGCCCTTGGCCTCGAAGCCGTCGTCGGGCCGCCACGGCGGACGCTCGCCCTCGACGACGTCGAACGCGCCGTGCGCGGCGAGCTGCTCGCGGCAGTGCTCGGCGTAGGCGTCGATGTCCGTCGCGACGAGCAGGACGCCGCCGGGGCGCAGCCGGGAGGCCAGCAGCGTCAGCGTGTGCTGCTGGACGAAGCGCCGTTTGGCGTGCCGCCGTTTGGGCCACGGGTCGGGGAAGAAGAGGTGCACGGCACTCAGGGAGCCCGGGGAGACCCGGTCGGTGAGCAGCGGCAGGGCGTCGCCGGCGTGCACCCAGAGGTTGCCGACGCCGGCCTCGTCCGCGGCCGCGAGCATCCGGGCCACGCCGGGCAGGTGGACGTCGACGGCGACGACGTCCGCCTCCGGGTGGGTGCGCGCGTAGGCGATCGCGGCGGCGCCGTGCCCGGAGCCCACCTCGAGCACGACGGGAGCCTCGCGACCGAACGCCTCCGCCGGGACGAGCGGCCCCTCGGGCAGCGCCCGGGCGGGCAGCAGGGCCGCCAGGCGCTGGTCGGTCAGCGGACGGTTGCGCCAGCGCGGGGTGAAGGTGCGCACGCTCTCGCGCGGCTGGTGGTCCAGGACCGGTCCGGAAGCCACGGGCGGGGCCTTTCGGGTCGGAGGCGGGCGGGCAGGCGGGCCGGCCCCCGGCCCTCAGGTGCGCCGGACGGCGAAGGCGGCCCGGTCGTCATCCTCCCCCGAACGGGCCGACTCGGCCACATCCCGGGCGACGTCACCGTCGCGCAGCACCGACATCGCCGCCACCCCGAGCATCCGGTCGATGCCGTCGGTGAGGTCGCGGTCGCGCGCCTCGATGACGCCGTCGGAGTAGACGAGGACCGCGTCGCCCCGCCCGAGGCGACCCCGCTGCCGAGGGAAGTCGACGTCCGCAAGCAGCCCGAGCAGCGGCCCGCGGAAGCCCTCGAGGACGGTCCAGCGGGCCCGCCCGGAGGTGTAGACCGCCGCGGCGGGGTGCCCCGCGTTGCCGATGGAGTACTCGCCGCTGCGCAGGTCGAGGTCGACGTGCACCGCCGTGGCGAACCCCTCGTCCCAGCCCTGGCGCACGAGGAAGTCGTTGGCCGCGCGCAGGAAGTCCGCCGACGGCACCGCTCCGAGCAGACCACCGAGGGCGCCGGAGAGCAGCAGCGAGCGGGTACCCGCCCCGGTGCCCTTGCCGCTGACGTCGACGAGGGCGACCTCGAGCCGTTGCCCCTCCGGGGAGAGGTGGACGATGACGAAGTCGCCGGAGAACCGGTCGCCGTGGGCCGAGAGGATGCTCGAGCTCGCGTGCCAGCCGTCCGGCAGCGCCGGCACCCGGCCGCCCTGGATGATCCGGTCGCGCAGCTCGGCGAGCATCCGGTCGCCGGTCATCCCCCGGGTTCCCACGAGGTCGCGGGAGCGGGCGATGAGCACCGCCTGCCACATGACGACGAGGACCGCGAGGACGACGCCCGCGACCCGGGCCGGCTGCAGGAGCGAGACCGGCGACCAGGCGAGGACCACGGCCGCGGCCGCGGCGAGGACCACGGCGAGCCGGCGGGGCTCGAGCACCAGGCCGGCGACGACGAGCAGCGGGAAGACGAGCGAGATGGGGACGAACTCGGGCAGCAGCACGACGCCGAGACCGAGGAGGACCACCGCGAGCACGAGGGCGACGGTGAGCCGCGGCCCGTTCTCCAGGACCGTGAGCCGGCGGGCGAGGGCGCGGCGGCGCTGCGGCTCGCTCTCGGCCCGCCCCGCCACGACCGGGTCGACCTCGGTCGCCATGCTCACTCCCTGCGTCGTCGTCCGGCCGCGCTCACAGTAGTGCCAACGTCGGCGCGACCGCCAGACATCCGTGCAGGTCAGACCCGGGCCGGGCGAGGCCGGGCCGGGCCGGGGTCTCAGGGCGCCGGCGGCAGGGTGCCGTCGGTCTCGAACGCCTCGATCATCGCCAGGCGCCGGGCGTGCCGCTCGTCACCGCTGAACGGGGTGGCGAGGAAGGTGCGCACCATGGCGCGCGCGACCTCCGGCTCGCTCATCCGGGCACCGATGGACAGCACACGGGCGTCGTTGTGCTCGCGGGCGAGCCGGGCCAGCTCCTCGTCGTAGCACAGGGCGGCACGGATGCCGGGCACCTTGTTCGCCGCCATCTGCTCGCCGTTGCCGGAGCCACCGAGCACGATCCCGAGGCTCTCGGGGTCCTGCGCGACCGCCCGCGCGGCGCGCAGGACGAAGACGGGGTAGTCGTCGAGCGGGTCGTAGGCGTGCGGGCCGTGGTTGGTCACGTCGTGCCCGTCGCCCTCGAGGAGGGAGACGAGGTCGCCGAGCATCTCGAACGCGGCGTGGTCGCCGGCGATGTGGACGCGCGTCATCGGCGGTCCTCGGTGTCGAAGATGGGGCCGTCGGTCCGGCTGCGCTTGAGCTCGTAGAACCCCGGGGTGCGCGCCAGCAGCAGGCAGCCGTCCCAGAGCAGCCCGGCCGCCTCGCCCTTGGGTGCGGGGGTGACGACCGGACCGAAGAACGCGACGCCGTCGACGGCGACGACCGGGGTGCCGACGTCGTCGCCGACGAGCTCGATGGCACGGGCGTGGCTGGCACGCAGCTCCTCGTCGTAGTCGCTCGAGGTGGCGGCCTGCGCGAGTGAGGCGGGCAGGCCGAGCTCCTCCAGCGCCCCGGCGATGGCGTCGGGGTAGTCGGCCTCCTCGTGGTGGATCCGGGTGCCGAGGGCGTCGTAGAGCGGCTTGACGACCTCCTCGCCGTGCTCCCGGCGGGCGGCGACGACGACCCGGACCGGCCCCCACCCCTTCTCCATGAGGGCGGCGTACTCCTCGGGCAGGTCGCGGCCCTCGTTGAGCACCGCGAGGCTCATGACCGACCACGTGACGTCGACGTCGCGGACCTGCTGGACCTCGCCCATCCAGCGGGAGGTCATCCACGCCCAGGGGCACAGGGGGTCGAACCAGAACTCGGCGGAGGCACGGGTGGACGAGGTGGTCTCGGTGGTCACCGCACCATCCTGCCACCGGCCCCACCCCCGTGGGGCGCCCAGCCGCGCGTGCCAGGATGGGCGGGGGCGCCCGGTGGGCGCCCGGCCACCCACCCCACGCAAGGAGAACCCGTGCCCGGCACGAACCTCACGCGCGAGGAGGCCGCCGCGCGCGCCGCCCTCGTGACCGTCGACACCCACGACGTCGTCGTCGACGTGACGACGAGCGAGGAGACGTTCTCGACGACGAGCACGATCCGCTTCGCCTGCTCCTCGCCCGGCGCCGAGACCTTCCTCGACTTCGTCGGGGCCTCGGTGGAGCAGATCACCCTCAACGGCACCGACCTCGACCCGCGGGAGCACTTCGCCGACAGCCGGGTCCGGCTCACCGGGCTCGCCGAGGACAACGAGGTCGTCGTCGCGGCGACCGGCCGGTTCACGAACACCGGCGAGGGGCTGCACCGGTTCGTCGACCCCGTCGACGGCGAGGTCTACCTGTACACCCAGTTCGAGGTGCCCGACAGCCGGCGGATGTACCCGGTCTTCGAGCAGCCCGACCTCAAGGCCGCCTTCGGCGTCACGGTGACCGCCCCCGCGCACTGGCAGGTCGTCTCCAACTCTCCGACCCCCGAGCCCCGGCACGCCGGTGACGGGGTGTCCACGTGGGCCTTCGAGCGCACCCCCCGGATCTCGAGCTACATCACCGCGCTCGTCGCCGGCCCCTACGACGTCGTCCGGGACTCGGTCTCCACCCGAGGCGGCGAGGTCCCGCTCGGCATCTTCTGTCGGCGCAGCCTCACCCCGTACCTCGACGCCGACAACCTCTTCGCCCTGACCAAGGCGGGCTTCGCCTTCTTCGAGGAGGAGTTCGACTGCGCCTACCCCTTCGCCAAGTACGACCAGCTCTTCTCGCCGGAGTACAACATGGGCGCGATGGAGAACGCGGGCTGCGTGACCATCGCCGAGGTCTACGTCTTCCGCTCCAAGGTGCCCGAGGCCCTCGTCGAGCGCCGCGCCCTCACCGTCCTCCACGAGCTGGCACACATGTGGTTCGGCGACCTCGTGACGATGCGGTGGTGGAACGACCTGTGGCTGAACGAGTCCTTCGCCGAGTGGGCCTCGACGACCTGCCAGGCCGAGGCCACCGAGTGGACCGACGCATGGACCACCTTCGGCACCTACGAGAAGGACTGGGCCTACGCCCAGGACCAGCTCTCGACGACCCACCCCATCGTCGCGCAGATCCGTGACCTGCAGGACGTCGAGGTCAACTTCGACGGCATCACGTACGCCAAGGGTGCCTCCGTCCTCAAGCAGCTCGTCGCCTACGTCGGCCGCGACGCCTTCCGTGAGGGGCTGCGCACCTACTTCCGCAAGCACGCGTGGGGCAACACCACGCTCGCGGACCTGCTCGTCGAGCTCGAGGCGACCTCGGGGCGCGACCTGCGCTCCTGGTCACGCGCCTGGCTCGAGACCGCGGGCGTCAACACCCTGCGGCCGCTCGTCGAGGTCGACGAGTACGGGCGGGTCACCTCGGCCGTCGTCGAGCAGACCTTCGCCGAGGGCTACCCGACGCTGCGGCCCCACCGCCTCGGCATCGGGCTCTACGAGGTCCGCGACGGCGCCCTGCACCGCACCGACCTGCTCGAGGTCGACGTCGAGGGCGCCCGCACGCAGGTCCCCGCACTCGTCGGGCGCCAGCAGCCGGACCTGCTGCTCGTCAACGACGACGACCTCGCCTACGCCAAGATCCGCCTCGACGAGCGGTCCCTGGCGACCGCCCTGGCCCATCCGCGCGGCTTCACCTCCTCCCTCCCCCGGGCGCTCGTGCTCGCCTCGGCGTGGGACATGACGCGCGACGCCGAGATGGGCGCGCGCTCCTTCGTCGAGCTCGTCCTGGCGAGCCTGCCCGGCGAGAGCGACTCCACCCTGCTGCGCACCCTCCTGCTCCAGCTGCGCACCGCGGTCTTCTCCTACACCGCGCCGGCCCACCGCGAGCAGACCCGGGAACGGACCCGGGACACCCTGTGGGAGGTCGCCCGCGGCGCCGCCCCGGGCAGCGACGCCCAGCTGCAGCTCGTCACCGCCGCCGCCGGCTTCACCGCGGCCGGCGACGACACCGGCACGCTGCGCGGCCTCTACGAGGGCACCGAGGTCCTCGACGGGCTCGAGGTCGACTTCGAGATGCGCTGGACGCTGCTCACCGCGCTCGCCGCCGCCGGCGGCGCGTCCGCGCAGGAGGTCGCCGCCGAACAGGCACGGGAGGACACCGCCACGGCCCGCGAGCGCGCCGCACGCACGCGCGCGGCCGTCCCGACGCCGGAGGCCAAGGAGCAGGCCTGGCGCGAGGCCGTCGAGGGCGGCGACCTGCCCCCCGCGGTCGTCTCGGCGACCGGTCTGGGCTTCGCCCGTGCCGGCACCCCCGCGGAGCTGCTGCGTCCCTACGTGCAGCGTTACCACGCCATGCTCGACACCGTCCAGGGCAAGGGCTCGCACGCCCTCGTCGAGGCCGTCGTCCTCGGGTTCTACCCGCGCGCTCTCGCCGACGCCGACCTGCTCGCGGCCACCCAGCGCTGGCTCGAGGAGCACCCCACCGCCCCCGCCGCGCTGCGCCGCCTCGTCACCGAGAACCGCGACCCGGTGGTGCGCGCGCTCGCCGCCCAGGAGCGTGATGCCCGTGACTGAGACCGTCCTGCGCTTCCCGGACCTGTCCACCCTCGACGCCCAGGCGGTCGTCGGGGTCGTCGAGGACACCCAGCGATGGCTGCTCACCGACGGCGTACGCGTCGTGGCCACCATCGTCATCGCCCTTGTGGCCCGCTGGGCCCTCAACCGGCTCGTCGACCGCACCGTCGCCCGGATGACCGCCCGCTCCACCGAGCGCGCCGGCGAGACCGACGCCGAGGGTCACCTCCTGGCGACGAGCACCGGCCTGGCCGGTGAGCGGCACCGGGCCCGCGTGCAGACCGTCGGCTCGCTGCTGCGCAGCGTCGGCACGGTCGTCATCGGCGTCGTGGCCGGGCTGACGGTCATGGACCTCATCGACCTGCCCGTCGGCCCGGTCCTGGCCTCCGCGGGGGTCGGCGGCGTCGCCATCGGTTTCGGCGCCCAGAGCCTCGTCAAGGACTTCCTCTCGGGGATCTTCATGATCTTCGAGGACCAGTACGGCGTCGGGGACGTCGTCGACACCGGTGAGGCCATCGGCACCGTCGAGGAGGTCACCCTCCGGGTCACCCGGCTGCGCGACTTCGACGGTGTCGTCTGGTACGTGCGCAACGGCGAGATCGTCCGGATCGGCAACCGGTCCCAGGGCTACGGCGCCGCCTGGATCGACATGCCCGTCTCCTACCGCAACGACATGGACGAGGTGCTCTCGGTCCTGCGCGAGGTCTGCGACTCCTTCGCCGCGGACGACGCCTGGGCCGGCAAGCTCATCGAGCCGCCCACCGTCCTCGGCGTCGACTCGATCAGCGGGCAGACCGTCACCGTGAAGATCCTCGCCAAGTGCCTCGCCGGTGAGCAGTTCGGTGTCCAGCGCGAGCTGCGGGCGCGGATCAAGGCCGCTTTCGACGAGCACGACATCCAGGCGCCCCCGCTGCCCCCGTACACGCCGGGAGGCACGCTGTGAGCCTCTACGACGAGGTCGGGGGCGCGCCGACCTTCGAGCGGCTCGTGCACGCGTTCTACGAGGGGGTCGCCGCCGACCCGCCGCTGCGTGCGCTCTACCCCGAGGAGGACCTCGTGCCGGCCGAGCGTCGGCTGCGGATGTTCCTCACCCAGTACTTCGGCGGCCCCACCGAGTACAGCGAGGAGCGCGGTCACCCCCGGCTGCGGATGCGTCACGCCCCCTTCCCGGTGACGATGGACATGCGCGACCGCTGGATGCGGCACATGCTGCACGCCGTCGAGGTCGCGCAGGTCCCCGAGCCGCAGGCCGAGGCGATGCGCGACTACTTCCTGCGCGCGGCGCACATGCTCGTCAACACCGACGACGGGCAGGGCCACCCGCCGCTCACCCCCTGAGCACCGCCTCGTGCGCGCGGGCGGGGTTTCGTCACCGCTCACCGATGAGGAAGCATGGGGCGGGTGACTGCCGAGACGACCGAGACCACCCAGGCCATCACCGCCCCCGGGACCCCCGTCCACGGGGCCGTCGCCGACCCCCCGTGGTGGGCCGACGCCGTGATCTACCAGATCTACCCCCGCTCGTGGGCCGACGCCGACGGCGACGGCATCGGTGACCTGCCGGGCATCACCGCCCGGCTGCCCTACCTGCGCCGGCTCGGGGTCGACGCCGTGTGGCTCAGCCCCTTCTACGTCTCGCCGATGAACGACGCCGGCTACGACGTCGCCGACTACCGCGATATCGACCCGCGCTTCGGCACGCTCGCGGACGCCGACGCCATGGTGGCGGCCGCCCACGACCTCGGGCTGAAGGTCCTCGTCGACCTCGTGCCGAACCACACGAGCAGCGAGCACGCCTGGTTCCGGGCCGCGCTGGCCTCCCCGCCGGGCAGCCCGGAGCGCGACCGGTACATCTTCCGCGACGGCCGCGGGAGCGAGGGCGAGCTGCCCCCGAACAACTGGCCCTCGGTGTTCGGCGGCCGCGGCTGGTCCCGGGTCACCGAGGCCGACGGCCGCCCCGGGCAGTGGTACCTCCACCTGTTCGACGTCACCCAGCCGGACCTGAACTGGGCCAACCCGCAGGTGCGCGAGGAGTTCCTCTCGGTCCTGCGCTTCTGGTGCGACCGTGGCGTCGACGGCTTCCGGGTCGACGTCGCCCACGGCCTCGTCAAGCGCGAGGGCCTGCCGGACTGGCACGGGAAGGTCGGGCTCTACGACGACGTCGTCTCCGAGGAGGGCCCCACGGACGGTCCCGGCGGCGGCGAGGACCCCAGCGTCCTGGACCACACCGCGACCGGCGCCTCCCCCATGTGGGACCAGGAGGGCGTCCACGAGATCTACCGCGGGTGGCGCCGGCTGCTCGACTCCTACGGCGAGCCGGCCCGCATCCTGTGCGCCGAGGCCTGGGTCAAGCCCGAGGAGCGCCTCGCCCGCTACGTCCGCGGCGACGAGATGCACCAGGCGTTCAACTTCGACTTCCTCGAGACGCCGTGGGACGCGGCCGCCCTCGCGGCGGTCATCGAGTCCTCGCTGCGCGTCAACGACGAGGTCGGGGCGCCGACGACCTGGGTGCTCTCCAACCACGACGTCGTGCGGCACGCCTCCCGGCTCGGGCTCGAGCAGGGCGGCCCACGGCGCAACGGCGTCGCCGCCGACGACCCGCAGCCGGACGCCGCCCTCGGCCTGCGCCGGGCCCGGGCGGCGAGCGCCCTGATGCTCGCCCTGCCGGGCAGCGCCTACGTCTACCAGGGCGAGGAGCTCGGGCTGCCCGAGCACACGACGATGCCGCACGAGGCCCGCCAGGACCCCACCTTCCACCACACCGGCGGTCGGGTCGTCGGGCGTGACGGTTGCCGGGTCCCGATGCCCTGGGCGAAGGCCGAGCCGTCGTTCGGCTTCGGCCCCGGCGACGAGCCGTGGCTGCCGCAGCCGGAGGTCTACGGCGAGCTCGCGGTCGACCAGCAGGAGGGCGTGCCCGGCTCGACCCTCGAGCTCTACCGCACCCTCCTGCGGCTGCGCGGCGACCTCGCTCTCGGGTCGGGCTCGCTCGCCTGGGACGAGCTGACCGGCGAGGGTGTCCTCGCCTTCCGCTCGGCCCGGGCCGACGGCTCCGGGGAGGTCCTCGTCGTGACGAACGCCGGCGCCCGGCCGCTCGCGCTGCCCGACGGCGAGGTCCTCGTGGCCTCGGGCCCGCTGGGCGACGACGGCGTGCTGCCCACCGACACGACGGTCTGGGTGCGTCCGGCCCGAGGCTGACGTGCGCGCCGACGACTACGCCTACCTGCGCGCACCCCGCCCCATCGCGCTGGCCCACCGCGGCGGGGCGGGGCTCGCCGAGAACGTCGGGCTGGAGAACACCCTCGCCGCGTTCCGCCGTGCGGCGGCGCTCGGCTACCGCTACCTCGAGACCGACGTCCACGCGACCCGCGACGGGCGGGTCGTCGCCTTCCACGACGGCTCCCTCGACCGGGTGACCGACGCCTCGGGTGCCATCGCCGACCTGCCGTGGGAGCGGGTGCGCCGGGCCCGGGTCGGCGGGGTCGAGCCGGTGCCCCTCCTCGAGGAGCTCCTCGAGGAGCTGCCCGAGGCCAGGGTCAACATCGACGTCAAGGCCGACTCCGCGCTCGGGCCGACCCTGGAGGTCCTGCGGCGCCAGCGCGCCCTCGACCGGGTGTGCCTCGGGTCCTTCTCGCCGCGACGCATCCGCGCGGTGCGGCGGGCGCTCGGCCCCGGGGTGGCCACCGCGGCGGGGCAGGTCGGCACCGCGCTCCTGCGGTTCTCGCCGCCGCTGCTCTCCGCGCTCCTGCACACCCCGGCGCCGGTCCTGCAGGTGCCCGGCGAGCACGTCGTGGCCGGCCGCCCCGTCACGCTCGTCACCCCCGGGCTCGTGCGCCGAGCCCACGCGCTCGGCAAGCAGGTCCACGTGTGGTTCCACGGGCCGCAGGAGGAGAACGCCGCCGAGTACCACCGGCTGCTCGACCTCGGCGTCGACGGCCTCGTCGCCGACCGCGTCGACCTCCTCGCCGCCGTGCTCGCCGAGCGCGGCCGTCCGCTGGTGGCCGCCCCCGGCGGCTGACCGGTGCGGCGGCGCGGTGGCGCGCTCAGCGCATGAGGACGTGCCCGCCCGGCGCCGTCAGCCGGGTCCACCGCGCCGAGCGCAGGACGGTGACGCTCGAGCCGGGGGCGAGGAAGCCGAGCGCGAACGCGGCGAACGCCCCACCGGCGCGCACGCCGGCGACCTCCCGGCCCCACACCCGGTCGCGGACGAACCCCGCGGCCGCGCCCCGCTCGCGCACCGCGTCCCCCACCTCGGCCAGCCCCTCCCGGGCGACCCGTGCGAGGTCGTCGGCCGGAAGCCGGCCGCCGGGCTCCCATCCCGAGCGCGGCGGGGTGAGCGCCGACCACGGGGCGAGGGCCCGCGTCGGCGGCACCCGGAGGTCGCCCGTGCCGTCCGGGCGTGCCGTGCGGTCGGTGACCGCGCCCAGCGGGACGACGACGTCGCACCGGGCCGGCCGGGCGAGCGCGAAGGTGCGCAGGCCGAGCACGGTCCCCTCGGAGAGGATGCCCCGCCCCTCGAGCACCCCGACCCAGGCGGCCAGGACCTCGCCGGAGGCCTGCAGGCGCATCGCTCCCTGGGTGTCCAGGGCCCGCGCCCGTCCGGCATAGCGGCCCAGGTCGGCCAGGGCAACCGGGTCGACGAGCCGCAGGACCTCGGTGCGCTCGCTCACCGCAGGGTCACCGTCGGTCCCAGCGGAAGGCCACGGGGTCGCCGACGTGCGCCCCGAGGACCTCTCGGGCGGTCGGTGCGAGCCGGCGCGGCCGGCCGGCGTCGAAGTCGTAGAGGACCAGCCCGGTCTCGGCCACCGCGTAGACCGACTCACCCACCGAGGCGGGGTCGCGCACGACGTAGCCGAGGTCGAACCCGCAGCCGTGGACGTGGGTCACCCACAGGTCCACCCGGACCGGCGCCGGCCGGTAGGTCAGCGGGGCCCGGTACTCGATGGCGTGCCGGGACACGACGATGCCCTCCTCGAGCATCGTCGCGCCGGTCGGGAGCCACTCGCGCAGGCCGACGACCCGGGCGTCCTCGAGCAGGCGGAGGTACTGCACGTTGTTGACGTGCCCGTAGGCGTCCATGTCCGACCAGCGCAGCGGCACCTCGACGGCGTAGGGCTCGGTCATGGGGTCATCCTCGCAGCCGGCCACCGGGGCCCGGGTCCTAGGGTGGGCCGGTGACGACCGCCGACCGCACCACGGCCCTGCTCGACCACGCGCTCGCGAGCGCCCAGCACGAGGGCCGGCTGCCGTCGGTCGTCGCGGGGCTCGTCCGCGACGGCGAGCTCGTCTGGCACGGAGCGGCCGGCACGCTCGACGGGCGGGCCGGCGGACCGGCGGCGGACGCCGACACCCAGTACCGGATGGGCTCGATCACCAAGACCTTCGTCGCCGTGTGCGTCCTCCGGCTGCGCGACGCCGGCCGGCTCGACCTCGCCGACCGCTTCGAGGAGCACGTCCCCGGGTCCGCGCTCGGCGGGGTCACCCTCGAGCAGCTGCTCACCCACGCCGGGGGGACGCAGGCCGAGACCCACGGCCCGTGGTGGGAGCGCACCCCCGGAGGCGACTGGGACTCCCTGGCCGCCTCGCCGGCCGGGCAGCGCTTCCGCGCCGGCCGGCGGTTCCACTACTCCAACGTCGGCTACGCCGCGCTCGGCCGCCTCCTCGAGGCCCACCACGGCACCGGGTGGGCCGACGTCGTGCACTCCGAGCTGCTCGAGCCCCTGGGGATGGGTCGCACCACCCCGCGGCCCACGGGGCGGGCCGCGCCCGGGCTGGCCGTACACCCGTTCGCCGACGTGCTGCACGTCGAGCCGGAGCACGACGCCGGGGCGATGGCGCCCGCGGGACAGCTGTGGACGACCGTCGGCGACCTCGCCCGCTGGGCGGCCTTCCTCGCCGGAGACACCGCGGGGCTGCTGGACGCCGAGACACTCGCCGAGATGTGCGAGCCGCACCACGTCGTCGACGAGCCCGGGCAGCCGTGGACGGGGGCGCACGGGCTCGGCTGGCAGGTGTGGAACGTGGACGGCGTCCGGTACGCCGGCCACGGGGGGTCGATGCCCGGCTTCCTCGCGGGGCTGCGGGTGCGCCTCGAGGACGGCGACGGCGTCGTCACCCTGACGAACACGACCTCCTCGACCGCGCCGCGGGGGCTCGCCGAGCGGCTGCTGCAGGTGCTCGGCGAGAACGAGCCCCGGCCGGTGGCCCCGTGGTCGGCGACCGGTGACCCGGGGCTGCTCGAGCTCGTCGGCACCTGGCACTGGGGACCGGCGACGACGACGGCCACGCTCGCCGGGGAGCACCTCGTCCTCGGCGAGCCCGGCACCGGGCGGGGGTCGCGCTTCGCACGCACCGGTGAGGACACCTGGGTGGGGCTCGACGGCTACTACACCGGCGAGCCGCTGCGCGTGCTGCGCCGGGCGGACGGGAGCGTCTCCCACCTCGACCTGGCCTCGTTCCGCTTCACCCGGGTGCCCTACGACCCCGCGGCCGACATCCCCGGCGGCGTCGACGACCGCGGCTGGCACTGACCCGCCCCCGCCGGCTTCACCCGCACGCCCCGCCGGAAGACCTCTCCCTCCCCTGGCTCCTTCGGCCGACCGCGCGCATCTCGCTGGTCCATGCCGCTACAGCGCCTCGGATCGACGATGTCGCCTCGGGTGAGCGAGGGGCGCAGGAGTCGGAGAGGTCTTCCGGGGCCGGCGGGCGGCGGGGTGTCGGGTGGCGTGCGTACGGTGGGGACCACGATGACGACTCCCCCGGATGCCCCCGCTCCTCCCGCCCCGGTGACCGCCGAGCGCGCCCGCGAGGCGCTGCGCCGGCTCGTCGGCCGGCAGGACGCCGACTTCCGTGACGGCCAGCTCGAGGCGGTGGCAGCGCTCGTCGAGGGCCGCGCCCGCGTGCTCGTCGTGCAGCGCACCGGGTGGGGCAAGTCCGCGGTCTACTTCGTCGCCACCGCACTGCGCCGGGCCGAGGGCGCCGGGCCGACCGTCATCATCAGCCCGCTCCTGGCCCTGATGCGCGACCAGGTCGCGGCCGCCGAGCGGGCCGGCATCCGGGCAGTGACGATGAACTCGGCCAACGCCCAGGACTGGGACGAGGTGCGCACCGCCCTCGCCGAGGACGCCGTCGACGTCCTCCTCGTCAGCCCCGAGCGGCTGAACAACCCGCGCTTCCGCGACGAGCAGCTGCCCGACCTCGCCCGTCGCTGCGGGCTGCTCGTCGTCGACGAGGCGCACTGCGTCAGCGACTGGGGCCACGACTTCCGCCCCGACTACCGGCGCATCCGCGACCTGCTCGCGGGCCTGCCGGCCGACGTACCGGTCCTCGCGACGACGGCCACCGCCAACGCCCGGGTCGTCCACGACGTCGAGGAGCAGCTGGGCGCCGGTGGCCGCCCGGTGACCACCGTCCGGGGCGGCCTCGCGCGCGACAGCCTCCGGCTCGGCGTCCTGCCGTCGATGTCGCCCGAGCAGCGCCTCGGCTGGCTGCTCGCCCACCTCGGCGAGCTGCCGGGATCGGGGATCGTCTACACCCTCACCGTCTCGGCCGCCGAGGACGTCGCGGCGAGCCTTGCCGACGCGGGCCACCCGGTCGCCGCCTACACCGGCCGCACCGACCCCGCCGACCGGGAACGCCTCGAGAACGCGCTGCGGCACAACGAGGTCAAGGCGCTCGTCGCCACGTCCGCGTTGGGTATGGGCTTCGACAAGCCCGACCTCGGCTTCGTCGTCCACCTCGGCGCCCCGAGCAGCCCGGTGGCCTACTACCAGCAGGTGGGCCGCGCGGGGCGCGCCACCGAGCGGGCCGACGTCCTCCTCCTGCCCGGGCCCGAGGACCGCGACATCTGGCGGTACTTCGCGAGCGTCTCGATGCCGCGCGAGGAGCAGGCTCAGGCGGTGCTGCGCGCCCTCGCCGAGGCCGGGCGACCCCTGTCGACGGCCGCCCTCGAGACCACCGTCGACGTCCGCCGGACCCGGCTCGAGCTGCTCCTGAAGGTGCTCGACGTCGACGGTGCCGTCCAGCGGGTCCCCGGAGGGTGGGTGGCCACCGGGGTGCCGTGGGAGTACGACGCGCAGCGCTACGAGCGGGTCGCGGCCGCACGGCGCGACGAGCAGCAGCTCATGGTCGACTACGAACGGGCCGACGACTGCCGGATGGCCTTCCTCCAGGCATGCCTCGACGACCCGACGGCCGCGCCGTGCGGCCGCTGCGACGGGTGCGCCGGCCCCTGGTACCCGACCGACGTCCCGGACCGCGTCATCGGGGCCGCGCGCGAGCGCCTGGCCCGGGTCGGTGTCGACGTCGACCCGCGGGCCCAGTGGCCGACGGGGATGGACCGCGTCGGCGTCCCGGTCAAGGGCCGCATCCCCGCCGAGGAGCAGGTGCTGGCCGGGCGGGCTCTGGCCCGGCTCTCCGACCTCGGCTGGGGGCAGCGGCTGCGCGAGGTGCTGCGCGAGGATGCTCCGGCCAGCCCCGAGCTGCTGCGCGCCTGCGTGCCGGTGCTGGCCGGCTGGGGGTGGGCCGAGCGGCCGGTGGGCGTGGTCGCCGTCGCCTCACGCACCCGCCCGCAGCTCGTCGAGTCCCTCGCCGCGGGCCTCGCGGAGATCGGCCGGCTGCGCCTGCTCGGCACCCTCGACCTCGCCCACGGCGGCCCCACCGGCGAGATGGGCGGCAACAGTGCCTTCCGGCTGGCCGGCGTGTGGGAGCGCCTCGTCGTCGGCCCGGGCCTCGCGGCCGAGCTGGCGGGATGCCCGGGCCCGGTCCTCCTCGTCGACGACGTCGTCTCCTCGCGCTGGACGCTCACCGTCGCGGGCCGGGCCCTCCGCCGCGCCGGCGCCGCGGCCGTGCTGCCGTTCGCCCTGGCCGTCGACGGCTGAGCCGGCCGCTCAGACGTCGCCGCCGAGATAGGCCGCCTTGACCGCCTCGTCCCCGGCGAGCTCGGCGCCGGTCCCCGAGCGCACGATCTCGCCGGTCTCGAGGATGTGGGCGCGGTCGGCCAGCTTGAGTGCCTGGGCGGCGTTCTGCTCCACGACCAGGACGGTGGTGCCCTGCTCGTTGATCTCCTTGATGATCGCGAAGATCTGCTGGATCAGCTTGGGGGCCAGCCCCATCGACGGCTCGTCGAGCAGCAGCAGGCGGGGCCGGGCCATGAGCGCCCGCCCGATGGCGAGCATCTGCTGCTCACCCCCCGACATCGTCCCGGCGACCTGCTTCTCCCGCTCGGCGAGCCGCGGGAAAAGGGAGAAGACCCGCTCGAGGTCCTCGCGGTAGGCCGAGGTCTTCCGGTCGGTGCGCACGTAGGCCCCCATGTCGAGGTTCTCGCGCACCGACATGCCGACGAAGACGCCCCGGCCCTCGGGAGCCTGGCTGAGCCGCAGCGCCACCCGCTCGTAGGCGGGGACCTTGGTGATGTCCCGCCCCTCGAAGACCACGCGCCCCTCGCGGACGGTGCGCAGCCCCGAGATGGTCTTCAGGGTCGTCGTCTTGCCGGCGCCGTTGGCCCCAATGAGCGAGACGACCTGCCCCTCCTCGACGGAGAAGGAGATGTGCCGGATCGCCTCGATGTGCCCGTAGTTGACGCAGAGATCCTCGACCTCAAGAAGCATCCTCATCCACTCCCAGGTAGGCGGCGATGACCGCCGGGTTGTCGCGGATCTCCGCCGGCGTGCCCTCGGCGATCTTCTTGCCGAACTCCAGGACGACGATCCGGTCGGTGACGCCCATGACGAGGCGCATGTCGTGCTCGATGAGCAGGACGGTGAACCCGCGGTCGCGCACCCGGCGGATGAGCTCCATGAGCTGGGCCTTCTCCTGCGGGTTGAAACCGGCCGCCGGCTCGTCGAGGCAGAGCAGCTTCGGCCCGGTGGCCATCGCCCGCGCAATCTCCAGCCGTCGCTGGTCGCCGTAGGAGAGGTTGGCGGCCAGCTCGTCGGCCCGGGAGGCCAGGCCCATGAACTCGAGCAGCTCCATCCCCCGCTCGTGGCCGTCGTCCTCCTCCCGGCGGTGCTTCGCGGTGCGGAAGAGCGCGGAGAGCACGCCGGTGGAGTGGTTGGCGTCCGCCCCGACGAGCACGTTCTCCAGCGCGGTCATCGAGCCGAACAGCCGGATGTTCTGGAAGGTGCGTGCGATGCCGAGCTTGGTGATGGCGTGCCGCTTGAGCCCGGCGAGCGACCGGCCGGCGAACCGCACCTCGCCCGAGGTCACCTGGTAGACCCCGGTGATGGCGTTGAAGGCGGTCGTCTTCCCGGCGCCGTTGGGGCCGATCATGCCGAGGATCTCGCCCTCGTCGATGTGGAAGGAGACCGAGTCCAGCGCCGTGAGCCCGCCGAAGCGCAGCGTGACGTCGTCGAGCTCGAGGACGCGGGTTCGCTCGCTCATCTCAGACCACCTCCGTGGGTGCCTCGTCGCGGCCCTCGAGGTGCTCGATCTCCTCGGCCGCGGCGCGCGCCCGGATGGTGCGGCGTGGCGGCAACAACCCCTGGGAGCGGTAGACCGGCAGGATCATCAGCGCCAGGCCGAAGACGAGGAGGCGGAAGTCGGCGAACTCGCGGAACCGCTCGGGCAGGTAGGCGACGAGGGTGCCACCGATGATGGCACCCCATCGGTTGCCGGCGCCGCCGACGATGACCGCGGCGACGAAGAGGATCGAGAGCAGCAGCGGGAAGCTCTGGGGGTTGATGTAGCCGCTCTGGCTGCTCGCGTAGAGCGACCCGGACAGGCCGCCGACGGCCGCCCCGAGCGCGAAGGCGAGCAGCTTGAACTTGAAGGTCGGCACGCCCATGTGCTCGGCGGCGTCCTCGTCCTCGCGGGTGGCCTCCCACGCCCGCCCGACCCGGCTGTCCTTGATCAGCCGGTCGGCGAAGAGGATGAGGATGAGGAAGCTGAGGACCAGCCAGTAGTACGGCACCGCGCTCACCGCGCCGAAGACGAGGAAGGTCGTCTCGCGCCCCGAGTCCAGCGAGGGGACGATGCCGTCCCACTGGAGGCTGGGGATGGTGAACAGCCCCCCGTCGCCGAACGGCGGCTCGGGGTCCGGGCCGATGTTCGGCGGGTGCGGGATGTCCTTGATGCCGCGCGCCGCGCCGACCCACTCGACGTTGGTCACGGCGATCCGGATGATCTCGCCGAACCCGAGGGTGACGATCGCCAGGTAGTCCCCGCGCACCCGGAGCGTGGGCCAGCCGAGCAGGACACCGGTGACCATGGTGACCGCGATGGCCACCGGCAGCGCGAGGAAGAAGGCCCAGTGCGCGTGGTAGGAGGTGAGCACGCCCGTCGTGTAGGCCCCGACGGCGTAGAACCCGACGTAGCCGAGGTCGAGCAGCCCGGCGTAGCCGATGACGACGTTGAGCCCGACCGCGACGAGCGCGAAGGCCGCGATGGCGAACATGACGCCGCCGAAGTCGATCTGGTTCGTCGTGATGATCGGCGGCCGCAGCAGCGGCAGGAGGTAGACCAGGACCACGAGCAGGACGACGAGCGCCACCCGGGCCGGGCCCGGGAGCGCGCGGTAGCGGCGGGCCACGCGGTCGAGGTTCTCGCGGACGACTCCCATCACGCACGCGCCTTTCCGAGCGACTCGCCGAGGATGCCGGAGGGTCGCACGAGGAGGATGAGGATGAGCAGGACGAACGCGACGACGTCCTTCCACTGGGTGCCGAAGATCGCCGCGCCGTAGTTCTCCGCGACCCCGAGGACGAGCCCGCCGAGGAGGGCGCCCCGGAGGTTGCCGATGCCGCCGAGGACGGCGGCGGTGAAGGCCTTGACGCCGAAGATGAACCCGGCGTTCTGCCGGGTGGAGCCGATCTTGACCATGTACAGGGTGGCCGCCGCGCCGGCCATTATCCCGCCGAGGATGAACGTGCCGCGGATGACCCGGGTCGCGTTGACGCCCATGAGGGCGGCGGACTCGGGGTCCTGGGCGACCGCCCGGATGCCCCGCCCGAAGCGGGTGCGCCGCACGAACTGGTCGAGGGCGACCATCATGAGCAGCGAGGCGACGATGACCATGATGTCGACGTCCTTGACCCCGTACCCGCCGACCGTGAAGACGGTCTGGGGCTGGATGGTGACCGGGTTGGTGTAGACGTCGCGGGCCTTGGACACGTAGTTGTCCAGGTCGTCGCGCAGCCCGACCCAGCCGACGACCCGGTCGCGCAGCCCCATGAGCTCCGAGAGGGCGAACGAGGCACCGATCGCCGAGATGAGCGCCATGAGCCGGGGCGCCTTGCGCTTGAGCAGCGGCCGGTAGGCGACCCGCTCGAGCAGCATCGCGATCGCGGCAGACATCGCCATCGCGGCCAGCAGGGAGAGCAGGAGCAGGCCGGCGGTGCCACCGAGGGTCTGGTTGACCGAGGTCGTGCCGTGGACGAAGACGAACACCCACGCCACGGCGAACGTGCCGTACATGAACACCTCGGAGTGCGCGAAGTTGATCAGCTGCAGCACGCCGTAGACCATCGTGTAGCCGAGGGCGATGAGGGCGTAGATCGCCCCGAGGGCCAGGCCCGTGATGCTCAGCTCGACGATGTGGTTGACGAGGAACGAGAAGTTCACCGCACTCCCCTACTCGGGCAGCGACCGCGGCCGGGGGCTTCGTGGCCCCCGGCCGCGGGTCGACGGTTGACGGTTCGGAGCCGGCCGGTCACTCGATGGCGGTCGGGTTCTCCGTGTCGAGCTCGCCGTCCTTGACCATGTAGGCGTAGATCGTCGAGGTCTCGATGTCGCCCTTGTCGTCGAACGAGATCGGGCCGCTCACGCCGTCACCGCTGTAGGAGCCGATGAAGTCGTTGATGTCCTTCGGCTCGGTGTTGCCCGCCTTGAGCGCCTCGAGGAAGATGTTGGCCGCGTCGTAGGACTGGGTCGTGTACAGGCCCGCCTCGCTGCCGGTGTCGTCCTTGACCTTGGCGGCGAAGTCCTCGGGCGCCGGGGCTGCCGGGGCCGAGAGCACCGCCCCGTTGCCGGCCTGGCCGGCGACCTTGACGAACGCCGGGTCCTCGGCGCCGTCACCGGACATGAAGGTGCCCCTCCAGCCCGCCTGGCGCAGCTGCTTCACGAGCAGGCCGGCCTCGGTGTAGTACCCGCCGTAGAAGACGGCGTCGGACTTGGCGGCGGTGACCTTGGTGACCGTCGCGGACATGTCGGTCTGGCCCACCTGGATCTCGTCGTAGCCGACGGCGGTGTCGCCGAGGGTGTCCTTGACGACCGTGGCCAGGCCCTTGGAGTAGTCCTGGGCGTCGTCGATGACGTAGACCTTGGAGGCGCCGACGGTGTCGGTGAGGTACTTCGCGTCCGCCGCGCCCTGGGCGTTGTCGTTGCCGATGACGCGGTGCCAGGTGGTCCAGCCCTGCTCGGTGATCGTGACGTTCGTCGCCGACGGGGAGATCGAGGGCAGGCCGGCCTCGAAGAAGGTCTTGCCGGTGGCCAGGGACTCACCGGAGAAGCCGGGGCCGACGAGCCCGATGATCGTGTCGTCGCCGACGATCTCGGTGGCGAGCGCGGGCGCCTTGTCGGGGCTGCCCTGGGAGTCGAACTTCTTCAGGCCGACCTCGCACTCCGCGTCCTCGTTGTACTCGTCGACGGCCAGCTGGATGCCGTTGGCCATGTTGACGCCGAGCGCGCCCGCGTCGCCGGTGAGGGCACCGAGGAAGGCGAGGTTCTGCTCGGTGCAGTCGCCGCCGCTGCTGCTGCCGTCACCGCTGGAGTCGTCGCTGCCGCAGGCGGTCAGTGCCAGGCCGGCCGCGAGCACGACGGCCCCGGCGCGCCAAACGCGGGTGGTGCGGTTCATCTGCCCTCCGAAGGATGGTACGAGTCGATCGGATGAGCAGCACTGCGCACCCGTGGTGGGCGGGAAACTAGCACGGCGACCGGCCGCGGCCGAAGGGGTCGAGGACTTTCGGGCCCGCGGCGTGACGAAGTTGTGACCAAGGGGGTCACCTGCTCACGGCGCCCGGCGTGACCCGCCGAGGGCGGCGACCTTCGGCGGGCCTGGGCTCGCCAGGACCCTCCGCCACCTGCGCCGACGCCGACCACCTAGCGTGGAGCGGTGACCCAGAAGACCCCCGAGCGCACCGAGCCGCGCGAGGACCGGCCCGACCCGCACCGCTGGCGCGTGCTCGGGGTGACCCTCGCCGTCGGGTTCATGGTCCTGCTCGACGTCACCATCGTCAACGTCGCCATCCCCTCGATGCGCGAGGGGCTGGACACCTCCACCGGCACCATCCAGTGGGTCGTCTCCGGCTACGCCCTCGCGCTCGGGCTGACCCTCGTCACGGGGGGCCGGCTCGGCGACACCTACGGACGCCGGCGGCTGATGGTCCTCGGCCTGAGCGGGTTCGTCCTCGCCAGCGCGACCGCGGGGCTCGCCCCGCACGTCCTCGTCCTCGTCGTCGCCCGGCTCGTCCAGGGCCTGGCGGCCGGGCTGCTCACGCCGCAGAGCTCGGGGCTGATCCAGTCGCTCTTCCGCGGACCCGAGCGGGGGACGGCGTTCGGGCTCTTCGGGCTGACCGTCTCGATCTCCTCGGCGATCGGACCGGTGCTCGGGGGGCTGCTCATCGCCGCCTTCGGCCACGAGCAGGGCTGGCGCTGGATCTTCCTGGTCAACGTGCCGATCGGGCTCGTGCTGCTCGTCGCCATCGCGCGCCTCGTCCCGGGCCGACCCGACGACGAGAGCGAGGTACGCCTCGACCTGCAGGGCTCGGCCCTGCTGGGGCTGACCGTCGTCGCCCTGCTCTACCCCGTCGTCAGCCTCGAGCGCGGGTCCGTCCTCCCCCTGCTCGGGCTGGTCCTCGTGCCGCCCCTGGCGTGGGCGTTCGTGCGCCGTGAGCGGGACCTGGTGCGCAGCGGCGGCTCGCCGCTGCTCGACATCGGTCTCCTGCGCCGCGTCCCGGGCTACGCGAGCGGGATCGCCGTCGGTGGGCTGTACTTCATGGGCTTCACCGGGGTCTTCCTCGTCCTCAGTGTCTTCCTCCAGGACGGCCTGGGGTTCTCACCGCTGCACGCCGGGCTGCTGCTCACCCCGTTCGCTCTCGGCTCGGCGGTGGCCGCGCCGCTCGCCGGCCGGCTCGTCAGCAGGGTCGGACGGGTCCTCACCGTCCTCGCGCTGTCGGTCATGCTCGTCGGCCTGCTCGGCATCGCCGTCGTCGTGCCGATGTTCGACGGCAGCGACCGGCTGTGGCTGGCCCTCGTCCTCCCCCTGCTCGTCGCGGGCTTCGGGGGCGGGGCGACGGTGTCGCCGAACATCACCCTCACCCTGGAGCGGGTACCGCCCCGGATGGGCGGCGCGGCCGGGGGTGCGCTACAGACCGCCCAGCGGATCGGTGCGGCCATCGGCGCGGCCCTCGTCATGACCGCCTACCAGCTCGTGCTGTCCTCGACCGACGCCCCGGGGACCGGCCTGCGCACCGCGCTGGGCACCTCGTTCGTCCTCGTCTCGGCGGCGCTCGCGGCGGCCGTCTGGTCCTGGCGTCGCGAACCGGACGCCGCCGAGCCCTCCTGAGGCCGGGACGGCGGCCGGACGCGCACGGTCAGCAGCGGCAGGAAGGCCTGGACCACCGGACCGATGAGCAGCGCGTAGACGAGGGTGCCCACCCCGACGACACCACCGAGCAACCAGCCGAGGAGCACGACGCCCACCTCCAGGCAGGAGCGCACCAGCCGGATCGAGCGGCCGGTGCGCCGGTGCAGGCCGGTCATCAGCCCGTCGCGCGGGCCAGGACCCAGCTGGCTGCCGATGTACAGGGCCCCGGCGATGCCGTTCCCGACGACGCCGACGAGCATCGTCGCCACCCGCCAGCCGATCGACTCGATCGGGGGGACCACCGAGAGGGTGGCGTCGGTCGCCAGCCCGATGACGACCGCATTGAGGACGGTCCCGAGGCCGGGCCACTGCCGCAGCGGGATCCACAGCAGGAGCACGACGAAGCTGCTCGCGATGACCATCTGCCCGTAGGACATCGGGATGTGCAGCGTCAGGCCGTAGGTGAGCACGCCCCAGGGCTCGAGCCCGAGGGTGGCCCGGAGCATCAGGGCCATCGTCACGCCGAACAGCCCCAGCCCGACGAGCAGCTGGACGATGCGGCGCACGAGGTGGCCCGCCCGCAGCTGCTGCACCGGTGTCATCGGGACGAGGTCGACGCGGCGGCGGGCCCCGCGGCGCACGAGCTGGAGCGGTGTCATGGGATCCATCGTCGGTGAAATTGGCACTTGAATCGAGGGCCAATCGTGGCACAGTGGCCCTCATGAGCGACACCTCGCCCGTCGTCGGAGCCCAGCGCACGGCCCGTCTCGTCGGTGACGTGTCGGCCAGTCGGCCGGTCTACCGGGCGGTGGCCGACGCCCTCCGGGTGGCCGTCGCCGACGGGCGCGTCCCGTTGGGCAGCCGACTCCCGAGCGAGCGCGAGCTGACCACCGCCCTCGGGGTGAGCCGGACGACCGTCAGCCGGGCGTACGACCTCCTGCGCGAGGGCGGGTACCTGGTGTCGCGCCGCGGTTCCGGCTCGGTGGTGACCCTGCCTGAGGGGTCACGGCATCGCGGCACCTCCAGCCTGTTCGGATCGGAGCCCCTCGAGGACGTCATCGACCTCACGTGCGCGGCCACCCGCGCACCCGTGGGCGTCGTCGAGGCCTACGAGAGGGCGGTGGCGGCCCTCCCCCGCTACCTGACCGGGGCGGGCTACCTCGCCCTCGGTGTGCCCGAGCTGCGCGAGGCGATCGCCGGCCGGTACACGGCCCGCGGCCTGCCGACGGGGCCCGAGGACGTCGTCGTCACCTCCGGCGCGCTGGCCGGGATCAGCCTCGTCACGAGCGCGCTCGTGGGCCACGGCGACCGGGTCGTCGTCGAGAACCCCGGCTACCCCAACACCCTCGACGTCCTGCGCCGGGCCGGCGCCCGTCTCGTGGCCCTCCCGGTGGACCCCGAGGGCTGGGACGTCGCGGAGTCGGTGGCCACCGTGCGGTCCGCGGCCGCCGGGGTCGCCGTCCTCGTCCCCGACTTCCAGAACCCCACGGCCGCACTGCTGTCCGACGAGGGCCGGGAGCGCCTCGCGGCCGCCCTGCGCCGCGCCGGCACGACCCCGGTCATCGACGAGACCATCGTCGAGATCGACCTCGAGGGCGGGTCGATGCCCCTCCCCTTCGCGGCTCATGCCCCGGGCGCCATCACCGTCGGGAGTGCGTCGAAGTCCCACTGGGGCGGCCTGCGCACCGGCTGGCTGCGCGCCCCCAACGGACGCGTCGCCCACCTCGTCGAGTCGCGCGCCTCGAGCAACCTCGGGCCCCCCGTCCTCGAGCAGCTCGTCCTCCTGGAGCTGATGCGCGCCGCCCCGGGCATCACCGAGGGCCGACGCGCCGATGTGCGTGGCGCCCGCTCGTCGCTCGTCGCCGCCCTGGCCGAGCACCTCCCCGACGTGTCGTTCACGCTCGGCCGTGGCGGCCTCTCCCTCTGGTGTCAGCTGCCCGCCGACCTCCCGTCGACGCGGCTGGCGGTGGCGGCCGAGGACCACGGCCTGCTCCTGGCCGCCGGGCCGCGCTTCGCCGTCGACGGCGGGCTCGACCGGTGGCTCCGGCTGCCCCACGTGCTGCCGGGCGGGGCGATGGCCGACGCCGTCGTGCGCCTCGCCCGGGCCGCCGAGCAGGTCCGGTCCGAGCGCGGTCGCATCGCACCGGCGCGGCGCTCCCGGCCGGGCGGCGCCCTCATCGCCTGAGCCCCGGCTCCCGGGTGGATATCGTGGCCCGCGTGACCGACCCCCACCCCGACCCGCTCACCGACCTCCTGCAGACCCTCGACCTGGACGAGCTGGGTTCGGCCCGGGTGAGCGTCCAGCCGCGCGCGGGCGAGGGCGACCTCGACATCGCCATCCCCGAGACGTTCGCCGAGGACGTCACCCTCTTCCGGGGCCGCAGCCAGCGCCAGCCGCACGGGCGCGTCTTCGGCGGCCAGGTGCTGGCCCAGGGGGTCCTCGCCTCGGGGCGCACCGTCACCGGCGTGGGCGAGACGCCACGCCGGCTGCACTCGCTGCACGCGTACTTCATGCGGCCGGGGGACGACACCCAGCCGATCACCTTCAGCGTCGAGCGGATGCGCGACGGGCGCTCGTTCTCGACCCGACGGGTGCACGCCATCCAGCACGGCAAGCCGATCCTGTCGATGAGCGCCTCCTTCCAGGCGCCCGACGCGGGGCTGGACCACCAGGACGCACCGCCCGCCGCGCCGCCTCCGCAGGAGGTGCGCTCCCTGCGGGAGGTGCTCGACGGCATCGACGACCCGCGGGCCCGGCACATCTCCCGGCGGGCGATCGAGCTGCGCCACGTCGAGGGCAACCTGTTCACCGGGCCTCCCGAGGAGGCGGTGGCCGCACAGCGGGTGTGGATGCGCGCCGTGGGGCGGCTGCCCGACGACCCGCTCGTCCACGACGCCGTCCTCGCCTACGCCTCGGACTACAGCCTGCTCGAGCCGATCCTGCGCCGGCACGGGGTCCCGTGGGCGACGCCCGGCCTGAAGATGGCCAGCCTCGACCACGCGATGTGGTTCCACCGCCCGGCCCGGGCCGACGAGTGGGTGCTCTACGCGCAGGAGTCGCCCTCGGCCCAGAGTGGCCGCGGTCTGGGCCTGGGGCGGATGTTCACCGCCGACGGCACGCTCGTGGCGACCGTGGCCCAGGAGGGCATGGTCCGCGTCCCCGGCTGAGCCTCACCGCCCCGGGGCTGCGGCGCCCGGCCGTGGTCGGGACCTGTGGCTCAGGGGTGCCCGTCGGGATGGACCGAGACGCCGCGCCGCCGGTGGGTGACGGCCTCGTCCGTGACGGCCACGGCGGCTGCGTCCCAGGCGAGCCATGGGATCCCCGCCCCGGCCAGGGGCACGCTCGCCCCGTCCTCACCGAGGGTGACGAGAACCGCATACTGCCGACCGCCGGTCGGCCGGTGCCGCAGGAGGAGCCAGCGGGCGGCCTCGTCGGCCTCGACCTCGACGTCGGCCAGGCGGGTCGCCCCCGTGCCGACGAGCCGGCGCCGGAGCGCGACGAGGTCGGTGTACCAGCGCAGCATCCGGGCGTGTGCCGGCTCCCCGAGCTCGGACCAGGGCAGGACCGAGCGGTCGCGGGTGGCCGGGTCCTGGGGGTCGGGCACCTCCTCGGCCGACCAGCCGTGGGACCCGAACTCGGCGCGTCTCCCCTCTCGGACGGCGTCGGCGAGCCAGTCCTCGGCGAAGCTCGTGAAGAACTGCCAGGGCGTCGAGGCGGCCCACTCCTCGCCCATGAAGAGCATCGGGGTCGTGGGCGCCAGGAGGTAGAGCGCCGCCCCGGCGGCCTGGAGCGCGGGGTCGGCGACGAGGGCGGAGATCCGCTCGCCGGTGGCCCGGTTGCCGACCTGGTCGTGGGTCTGGAGGTAGCCGAGGAGCCGTCGGGCGTCGAGGCCCTCGCGGTCGACCGGGGCGCCCCAGTCCCGCCCGCGGAACGAGGAGTGCGTGCCGTCGTGGAGGAAGCCCCGGGTGAGCACCTTCGCGAGCACGGCGAGGGGCCCCTGCTGCGGGCCGTCGGGCGCACCGGCGAAGTCGGCGTAGTAGCCCTGGGTCTCCCCCGTGAGCGCGACGTGCAGCGCGTGGTGGAGGTCGTCGTCCCACTGCGCCGTCATCCCCCGGCCGCCACTCGTCGTCGGCGTCACCATCATCGTGTCGTTGAGGTCGGACTCGGCGACGAGGTCGAGCGTGCGGCCGAGCTCGTGCGCCAGGGCCGCGACCTCGTCGGACAGCTCGGCGAGGTAGTGCCGCGGGGAGTCGTCCTTGAGCTCGTGGACGGCGTCGAGGCGCAGGGCGTCGACGTGGAAGTCGCGCAGCCAGCGCAGCGCGTTCTCGAGGAGGAAGCGCCGCACGACCCCGCAGCCGTCGTGGTCGAGGTTGACCGCGGGGCCCCAGGGCGTCTCGTGGGCCTGCGTGAAGTACGGGCCGTAGCGGGCGAGGTAGTTGCCGCTCGCCCCGAGATGGTTGTGGACGACGTCGAGGCACACGCCGAGGCCGCGCGCGTGGCAGGCATCGACGAAGGCCGCGAACGCGGCGGGGCCGCCGTAGGAGTCCTGGACGGCGTACAGGGCGACCCCGTCGTACCCCCAGCCGCGGTCGGTGGGGAAGGCAGCCACCGGCATGACCTCGACGACGTCGACCCCGAGCTCGACGAGGTGGTCCAGCCGCGCGGTGGCGGCCTCGAAGGTCCCCTCGGGGGTGAACGTGCCGACGTGCAGCTCGTAGAAGACGCCGCCGAGCGAACCGGCACCGCCGCGTGGGCCGCGCCATCCGTCGTCGCTCCACGCGAAGGCACCGGTGTCGACCGTGCGGCTCGGACCGTGGACGGTGCGGGGCTGCCAGGCGCTGCGCGGGTCGGGCAGAGCGGGCTCCTCGCCGTCGAGGACGAAGGCGTAGTCGACCGCCGCCACCCCCTCGGGAAGCGGCCACCGCCACCAGCCGTCCCCGGCCGCCTCCATCGCCTCCCGCCGTCTCCCATTCGACCAATAGGTCACGTCAGCGACGGGAGGGTGTGCCTCTCGTGACCTATTGGTCGAATCAGCGACAGGAGAGTGTGCCTCTCGTGACCTATTGGTCGAATCAGCGACAGGAGGGTGTGCTTCTCGTGACCTATTGGTCGAATCGGGGACGGGGGACCACTCGATGTCGACACGCTGCGGGTAGGGCGCCCAGACCCGGATCTCCGGTGTCGTCATGACGGGTACCCCGCCACCTCGTCGTCGGCCGGCTCGTCGGCCGCCGCGCCGGTCGTCTCCCCGTCGGTTGCCGCGCCGGTCGGCTGGCCGCCGGCCCCGTCGTCGGGCGCGGGCGGCGGGTCCTGGCGAGCAGGCCGCACGAGCAGCGCCACCGGGCGCTCGGCGAGCAGCTCGGCGAGCGCCAGCCCCTCGGCACCGACGGTGAGCACCCGGCCGGAGAGCACCTCGTGCCACTCACCCGGCGGCACCGCTACCCGCGCCGGCCCGAAGCCGCCGGCCTCGGCGAGCCGGCCCGCGGCCCGGGTGACGACGCTGACGGCACGCGGCCCCTCGGCGTCGCCCCGGGCGAAGGCGAGCGCGTGCCCGCTCTCGCAGCCCACCGGCGTGTACGTTGCCCCGTCGCCGACGAAGGCACCGGGGTGCTCGCGCCGCAGCCGCAGCGCCAGGGCGGTGAGCCGCATCTTGTCGTCGTCGAGGTCGAAGCACGGCTCGTCGTCGTCGACCCGGGCCAGCCGTTCGGCACGGTCGGCCCAGTCGACCGGGCGACGGTTGTCGGGGTCGACGAGCGCGAGCATCCCCAGCTCACACCCCTGGTAGACGTCGGGGACCCCGGGCATCGTCAGCTGGAGCAGCTTCTGGCCGAGGATGTTCGCCCGCACCGAGGCCTCGTGGGGCCCGGTCCACGCGTCGAGGTGCTCGTGCACCGCGAGGTCGCGCCCGAGAGCGCGCGCGAAGGCGACGATCTCCGCCTCGTACTCCGCGTCCCCGTCCACCCAGGCCGTGTGCACCTTGGCCTCGCGGACCGCCTTGAGCAGGTACTCCTCGAGCCGCGCCCCGCTGATCGGCCAGGTGCCGACGAGGGTCTGCCACACGAGGTACTCGGTCGGGAGGTCGACCCTCGGGGTGCGGTGCGGTGCGGCGAGCTCGCGCGCCTGCCCGAGCCACCGCTCCCACCCCGGGGCGTCCTCGGCGAGGACCATGAGCCGGGCGCGGGTGTCCTCCGAGCGCTTCGTGTCGTGGGTGGTCAGGGTGGTCATCGACGTGGGCCACTCGGCCTGCTGCCGCGTGCACCACGCATGGAAGCCGTCCACGTCGAGCGAGAGCGTGCGGGGGTCGCCGCCCACCTCGTTGGCGCCGGCGAGCCGGAACCACCGGTAGAAGGCGGTGTCCTCGATCCCCTTGGCCATGACCGGCCCGCAGGTCTGCTGGAAGCGCACCCGCAGCTCGTCGGCGGCCCGGCCGCTGTCGGTGGCCGCCTCCGGCAGCTCGCGGTCCAGGACGAGACGCACGACGAGGTCGAGGGCGTCGTGGTCGCTCGGGGCGAGCTGCCCCCGCGCTCGGGCGGCCGCGTCGTCGACGACGGCCGCCTGCTCGGGGTCGACCGCCCGGCCGGCCACGACGTAGGCCCGGTAGCGGTCCATGGCGACGAGCAGCGCCTCGAGCGCGCGGCGCAGCGCCGCCGCATCGGCGTCCGGGACGACGCGGCGCGCGAGGCGCATGAGCCGGTCGACCTCGGCAGCCTGGACGTCGTCGACGACGAGCCGCTTGGACTCGGCCACGACGGCGTCGAGGTCGACCAGGTCGGGCGCGGCCTGGGCCCACAGCCGGTCCAGGGTGCCACCGTCGTCGCTCGGGGTGAGGACCTGCTGGACGCGCAGCAGCGCGTCGTAGCCCGTCGTCCCCGCGCAGTGCCACGCGTCGGGCAGCTGCTCGCTCCCTTCGAGGATCTTCTCCACGACGACCCAGGCCCGGCCGGTGGCCTCGGCGAGGCGCTCGAGGTAGCCCCCGGGGTCGGCGAGCCCGTCGGGGTGGTCGATCCGGAAGCCGTCGACCGCGCCGTGCCCGTGGAGTGCGAGGAGCAGGGCGTGGGTCGCGGTGAAGACGACGGGATCCTCGACGCGGACGGCGACGAGCGAGGTGACGTCGAAGAAGCGCCGGTAGTTCAGCGCGTCGCCCTCGCGCCAGCTCGAGAGCCGGTAGGCCTGGGCGTCGACGACCTCGGCGAGCGGCAGCTGCTCGGTCCCGGGTGCCACGGGGAACTCGTGCTCGTAGTAGCGCAGGACGTGCTCGCTGCCGCTCGGCCCCCCGTCGTCGGCGAGCACGAGCTCGCCCCGGTCGATGACCTGCTCGAGGGTGCCGCCGAGCACCGGCATGAGGATGCGCTCGTCCTCGGCCAGCCAGTCGACGTCGAACCAGCCCGCGTACGGCGAGCGGGTCCCCTCGCGCAGGAGTGACCAGAACGGCGCGTTGAGGTGCTCGGGCGACGGGACGGCCATGTGGTTGGGGACCACGTCGACGACCACGCCGAGGTCGTGCTCGCGGCACGCCGCCACGAGCCGGTCGAAGGCCTCCCGGCCGCCGGCCTCCTCGCTGACGCGGGTGTGGTCGAGGACGTCGTAACCGTGCGTGGACCCGGGGGCCGCCTGGAGCACCGGGGAGAGGTAGACGTGCGAGACGCCGAGCGCGGCGAGGTAGGGCACCTGCGCCGCGGCGTCCTCGAAGGTGAAGCCGCCGTGGACCTGGAGGCGGTAGGTCGCCGTCGGGACGACGCGGGCGGGGCCGGGCCGGTGGAGCGCCACGGCCTCAGACCCTCGTCGCCCCGGCCGCGCCGGCCGCGGGGGTGGTCGTCTCCCGCGGGTTGCGCAGGACGATGACCGACCGCCCGGTCACCCGGATGCTCGAGCCGGCCTCGTGCCACTCGGGCTCGACGGCGGCCGCGGCCGTGTCGACCTCGGTGCACCAGGAGGCACCCCACTCCTGCGGCGGCAGGACGAAGTCGAGGTCGTCGCCGTCGGCGTTGAACAGGACGAGGAAGTCGTCGTCGAGGACCCGCCGGCCCCGCACATCCGGGCCGGGGATGGCGTCGCCGTTGAGGAAGACCGTCATCGCCCGGGCCGCGCCGTCGGACCAGTCCTCCTCGGTCATCGGCTCGCCCGAGGGGTGCAGCCACGCGATGTCGCCCATGTCGGACTCGCCGCCGTGGTCGGCGCTGCCCGCGAAGAAGCGGCGGCGCCGGAAGACCGGGTGCTCGTGCCGCAGCCGGGCGACGGCCGCGGTGAACGCGAACAGGTCGCGCTGCTCCTCGCCGAGGTCCCAGTCCATCCAGGAGACCTCGTTGTCCTGGCAGTACACGTTGTTGTTGCCGCCCTGGGTGCGGCCGATCTCGTCACCGTGGGCGACCATCGGCACCCCCTGGCTGAGCAGCAGGGTCGCGAGGAAGTTGCGCTGCTGACGCTGGCGGAGCGCGTTGACCTCGGGGTCGTCGGTCGGGCCCTCGACGCCGCAGTTCCACGAGCGGTTGTGCGACTCGCCGTCCTGGCCGTTCTCGCCGTTGGCCTCGTTGTGCTTCTCGTTGTAGGAGACCAGGTCCCGCAACGTGAAGCCGTCGTGGGCGGTGACGAAGTTGATCGAGGCGATGGGCTTGCGGCCGCTGTGCTCGTAGAGGTCGCTGCTGCCGGTGAGCCGGGAGGCGAACTCCCCGAGCGTCCTCGGCTCGCCCCGCCAGAAGTCCCGCACGGTGTCGCGGTACTTGCCGTTCCACTCGGTCCACAGCGGGGGGAACCCGCCGACCTGGTAGCCGCCCTCGCCGATGTCCCAGGGCTCGGCGATGAGCTTGACCTGGGAGATCACCGGGTCCTGCTGGATGAGGTCGAAGAAGGCGGAGAGCTTGTCGACCTCGTGGAACTGCCGGGCAAGGGTCGCCGCGAGGTCGAAGCGGAAACCGTCGACGTGCATCTCGGTGACCCAGTACCGCAGGCTGTCCATGATGAGCTGGAGGACGTGCGGGTTGCGCATGAGCAGGCTGTTGCCCGTGCCCGTCGTGTCGTAGTAGTGCTCCTTGGCGTCGTCGACGAGCCGGTAGTACGCGGCGTTGTCGATGCCCCGGAAGCAGATCGTCGGGCCGAGCTCGTTGCCCTCGGCCGTGTGGTTGTACACGACGTCGAGGATGACCTCGATGTTCGCCTCGTGGAGGGCCTTGACCATCGCCTTGAACTCGCTGACCTGCTCGCCGCGGTCGGCGCTCGCGTAGCCGTTGTGCGGCGCGAGGAACCCGATGGTGTTGTAGCCCCAGTAGTTCGACAGCCCCTTGGCCTGCAGCGAGGTGTCCTGGACGAACTGGTGCACGGGCATCAGCTCGATGGCGGTGACCCCGAGCTCGGTGAGGTGCTCGACGATGGCCGGGTGGGCCAGCGCCCCGTACGTGCCGCGGATGTCCTCGGGGATCTCCGGGTGGGTCATCGTCATCCCGCGCACGTGGGCCTCGTAGATGACGCTCTCGTGGTACTCGTGCCGCGGCGGCCGGTCGTGGCCCCAGTCGAAGTAGGGGTTGGTGACCACACCGAGCATCGTCTTGCCCAGGCTGTCCTCGGTGTTGCGTTCGGTGGGGTCCTCGAACCGGTAGCTGAAGAGCGCCTGGTCGTTGGTGACCTGGCCCTCGACGGCCTTGGCGTACGGGTCGAGGAGGAGCTTGCTCGGGTCGCAGCGGTGGCCGTTCTCCGGGTCGTAGGGGCCGTGGACGCGGTAGCCGTAACGCTGCCCCGGCTGCATCCCGTAGACGTACCCGTGCCAGACGAACCCGTCGGTCTCGGGCAGCTCGAGCCGGGTCTCGGCGCCGTCGTCGTCGACGAGGCACAGCTCGACCCGCTCGGCCACCTCGCTGAACAGGGCGAAGTTGACGCCGCTGCCGTCGTAGGTGGCGCCGAGGGGGTACGCCGTACCGGGCCAGATCTCCACTGAACACCTTCCCTGGGGCTGTCGTCGCAGGCCAGCGACGCTGCCGGCACCGCGGGCAGCACCCGCGGGATGCCCAACCTACCTGCCGCGACGCAGCGGGACGGCGCCGGCAGCCCGCCTCAGGGTCGGGAGGCTGCCGGGGTGAGGCGGACCATCGGCAGCTCGGCGGCGAGCCGGCGCCGGTCGGCGTCGCTGCCCGTGTACCGCCAGCCGACGAGGGCGCCGAGCGCCCGGCGCACGAGCGGGCCCGCCAGCCGGTTGCGCCCCTCGTAGCGGCGCAGGACGGCGACGGCCTCCTCGAGCGGCAGCACCTGATGGTCCGCGAGCCGTGGGCCGCGGCCGAGGTCGACCGCCACCGGACCGCCCGCGGTGACGTTGCGGAACCAGTCTGCGGAGCGCCCGAAGCCCGAGACGACGGTGACCGCACCGGTCACCGGGTCGTGCTCGACGACCTCGAGCACGACGTGCCGGCTGCGCCCCGTGCGCCGCCCGGTGTGGGTCAGCCGCAGGAATCGGTGGCCGAGCAGCCGGCCGAGCCCCCGGTCGTAGAGGCCGTTGGGGAGGCGGAAGGCGGTGGCCAGCCACGGCGGGGCCGTGCGCCGCCGCGTCGAGGGCGTCCCGGTGGTGCTCACAGGCCGAGATCCCGGCCGATGAGCTCCTTCATGATCTCGTTCGACCCCGCCCAGATCTTCGAGACCCGGGCGTCCCGCCAGGCCCGGGCCACCCGGTACTCGTTCATGAACCCGTAGCCGCCGTGCAGCTGGACGCACGCGTCGAGCACCTGGTTCTGCACCTCGGCGCTGAACCACTTCGCCTTGGCGGCGTCGACCGGGGTCAACCTGCCCGCGGCGTGCGCGGCCACGCAGTCGTCGACGTAGGCCTGGGTGACCTCGAGGCGGGTCAGCAGCTCGGCCATCGTGAACTTGTTGTACTGGAAGGCGCCGACCGGCTGGCCGAAGGCCTTGCGCTCCTTGGTGTACTCGACCGTCTCCCGGAAGATCTGGAAGGCGTGCGCGGTGTTCGCGACCGCCGCCCCGATGCGCTCCTGCGGAAGGCGCTGCATCATCGCGACGAAGCCCATCCCCTCCTCGCCGAGCCGGTTGGCGTCCGGCACGCGGACGTCCTCGAAGAACAGCTCGGAGGTGTCGGCCTCCTCCTGGCCGACCTTGTCCAGCTTGCGCCCGCGGGTGAAGCCGGGCATGCCGGCCTCGACGACGAAGAGGGTGATGCCCTTGGCGCCCTTGCTCGGGTCGGTGCGGGCCGCGACGATGACGAGGTCGGCCTGGTAGCCGTTGGTGATGAAGGTCTTGGACCCGTTGAGCACCCAGTCCTCGCCGTCGCGGACCGCGGTGGTCTTCAGCGCGGCCAGGTCCGAGCCGCCGGAGGGCTCGGTCATGGCGATCGCCGCGATCAGCTCGCCCTGGGCCATCCCGGGCAGCCAGCGGCGCTTCTGCTCCTCGGTGCCGAGGTCGACGATGTAGGGCGGGCAGACGTCGGAGTGGATGCCGAAGCAGGAGGAGACCGCGAAGTTGAAGCCGGCGATCACCTCGGCGGCGACGGCGTTGAACCGGTAGTCCTCCGCGCCGGCGCCCCCGTACTCCTCGGGGATGTCGAGGCCGAACAGGCCGACCGCCCCCGCCTCCTTCCAGATGTCGCGCTCGACCGACTTCACCTGGAGCATCTGCTCGGCGCGCGGGCGCAGGGTGCGCTCGACGAACTCCTGGACGGAGGCGCGGAAGTCCTCGTGCTCGGCGTCGTAGACGTTGCGGGGCATGGTGCTCCTGACCGGTCGGGCGGCGTGCCCGTGGCCCGCCACCATTGAGTAAGCGCTTGCTTAGTGTGTCGAGGATGGGGCATGCTGTCAACCGTGCCGAGCACGCCACCGCTCACCGAGACCGCCGTCCTCGCCGCACTCGCCCCCGAGGGGGGCCGGGCCGGCGGGCCGCTCGACATGCCGGACACCGCGACCCGGATCATGCTCGCGGCCGCGGACGCGTTCGCCGAGCACGGCTTCCCCGCGACGACCACCCGCGACATCGCCTCGCGCGCCGGGCTCTCCCCCGCCGGGGTGTACGTCCACTTCGCCTCCAAGGAGGTCCTGCTCTTCGAGATCAGCCGGCGCGGGCACGCGCGGGCGCGCGACCTGCTCGTCGCCGCGGCCGAGGAGGCGCCCTCCCCGACGGCGGCGCTGCGTGCCCTCGTCGGCGGCTTCTCCCGCTGGCACGCCGAGCACTTCCAGCTCGGGCGGATCGTGCAGTTCGAGTTCCGGCACCTCTCGGGTGAGCACCGGGCCGAGGTCATCGGGCTGCGCAAGGACATCGACCGGGTCCTCGCCGACGTGCTGCGCGACGGGGTGCGCACCGGCGAGCTGGACGTCGAGGACGTCCAGACCACGGCGCTGGCGCTGATGTCGATGGCGATCGACGTCGCCCGCTGGTACGTGCCCGGGGGGCGGCGCACCCCGGAGTCCATCGAGCGCACCTACGGCGACCTCGCCGTCCGGCTGGCCCGCGGCGCCGGCTGACGCCCGTGGCCGGGCCCCGGTCGGGCACGGGCGCTGCCGACAGTAGCCTGAGCCGGTGACTGCCCCCGGCCACGGTGGATCCCCGTCGATCGCGGCGCCCGACTACTGGTGGTACCGCGCCCGCGCCGACCTGCTCGAGACCGCGCTGCGCGACCTCGTCGAGGGCGCCGGCACCGCCCTCGACCTCGGCAGCGCCGACGGGCCGAGCGCGGGCTGGTTCCGACAGGCGGCGGCGCGCGTGGTCTCCCTCGACATCGACCCGCGAGGGCTCGGCGCCGACGGCGTGTGCGCCTCGGCCCTCGCCCTGCCCTTCGCGGACCACACCTTCGAGGCGGTCGCCGCCTTCGACGTCATCGAGCACTGCGCCCCGGAGGCCGAGGCCCTGGCCGAGGTGCGCCGGGTGCTGCGGCCGGGGGGGCGCTTCCTGATGTCGGTCCCGGCCTACGCGTGGGCGTGGACCGACTTCGACGTCGCCAACGGCCACCACCGCCGCTACACCCGTGCTCGGGCGGTGGCCGCGCTCGAGCGCGCCGGCTTCACGGTGGAGAGGGCCACCTACGGCTTCACGACCGTCTTCCCGTTCTTCGTCGCCGAACGGGCCGCGCGCCGGCTCTCCCGGCGGCCCGACGGTCCGCACGACATCGTCGAGGTCCCCCAGGTGCCCCGCCCGGTCAACGCGGCGCTGCGCGGCCTGTGCGGCCTGGACCGGATGCTGCTCGCCCGCACCGACCTGCCCTTCGGCTCCTCGGTGTTCGTCGGCGCCACCCGCGCCGGCTGACCCTCCCCTCAGCCCCGCGGACGGCCACGGGCGAGCACCCGCTCGCGCACGTCGGCGGCGGTCGCGGCGAGGCCGGCCGCCAGCGGCGTCGCGGCGAGGGCGTCGACCTCGGCCCAGCGCACGGAGGCCAGCCGCAGGTCGAGCACCTGCCCGGGGCGGCCGGGGGCGAGGACGGTGCGCAGCGGACGGTGGAGGACACGACGCGCCTCGGCCACGAGGTGCCCCACGGTGACCGGCCGGCCCGAGGCGAGCACCTTGACCACGCCCGTCCCGGCGGGCTCGTGGCGCGCGAGCGCGGCACAGCGTACGAGCATCCGGGCGGCGTCGGCGACGAAGAGGTAGTCCCGGATGGTGTCGAGCGCGACGAACACGGGCACGGGCCGCCGCGTCGCGTCCGCGAGGCACAGCTGGGAGAGCAGGCCCTGGGGCTTGTCGAGGCGCTGGCCCGGGCCGTAGACGTTCGCGAGGCGGGCGAGCACGGCGCGGGAGCCGGTGCGTGCCACGGCGGCCGAGAGCACCGTCTCCATCGCCAGCTTGGTGTGCCCGTAGGGGACGAGCGGTGCCGGCACGGAGTCCTCGTCGAACGGTGGCCCGGCCGACCCGGCGTAGACCCCACCGGCGGAGGACGCGAGCAGGACCACGCCGTGGCCGTCGTCGTCGCGCTCGGCGCCGAGGAGCGCCGTGAACCGCTCGAAGACCCGGCGCTCGCTCTCAAGGCGTGCGCCGTCGGTGGCGACGACGCCCGCTCCCGCACACCAGGCGAGCAGCCACGGACGCCCCGCACGGTCGGCCACGAACCGCAGCAGGTCCGCCTCGAGCACCGCGAGCGTGGCGTCCTCCTCCGGCCACGGCACGCGGGAGGTCCGCACCGCATACCCGCTGCCGGCCAGGGCGGCGACGACGTGGCGCCCGAGCAGCCCCCCGGCGCCCACCACCCAGGCCAGCGGCGGGGGCTCGCTCACCGCCGGTCCCGGCCGAGGGGGCCGTCGGCGCGGTCGCGCACCGGCAGGTAGAGCGGTTTGCCCATCGCCATGTTCACGGCCATCCCGACGTACTCGGCGATGACCCCGAGGGCGAAGAGGATGGCGCCGGTGGCGACCATGAGCAGGATCATCGTCGAGGTCCAGCCGGGCACGTCCCACCGGCCGCCGGCCCGGCCCACGGCGAGGACGAGGGCGACGACCGGGGCCAGCACGAGGGCGCTCGCCCCGGTCAGGCTCACCCAGCGCAGCGGTGTGGTCCCGCTGGAGAGCACGAGCCGCCAGAAGTGCGAGACGAGTCGGTGCACGTCGTAGCCCGAGGCGCGTCCGCCCTCGCGGCGCATCGGCACCCGCGCGGTCGCCGTGCGCCGGGCCACCCAGGCGATCGCCACGTCGAGGTAGATCCCCGGGCCGGCGTACGCCGCCACCGAGCGGGCGACCTCGCCGAGGAGGAGCCGGTAGCTGTGGAAGCGGGCCGCGGGTGCGCCACGGGCGAGGGCGGCGACGAGACGCTTGGCCGACCACGACGCCGCGTTGCGCAGGGCACCGTGCGGCGGCGGGTCGGCCGGCTCGGCGTAGACGACGTCGGCCTGCTCCTCCATCGCCACGTCGAGGAAGGTCCCGAGGTGGCCGGGGTCGTGCTGGCCGTCCTCGTCCATCGTCACGACCCACTCCCCGCCCGAGGCCGAGATGCCGGCGAGCGTCGCCGCGTGCTGGCCGAAGTTGCGGCTCAGCCAGACCGGTCGCACCCACGGGTGCTCGGCGGCCAGCGCACGGATCACGGCGTCCGAGCCGTCCGGCCCGCAGTCGTCGACGAGCACGACCTCCTCGACGACGAACGGCCGGCCCTGCGGGGTCACGCCCCCGCCGGTCAGGCCCTCGAGCTCGGCGAGGAGGCCCGGCAGGGTGCGTGCGCCCTGGTAGACCGGGATGACCACCGAAAGACGGTGCGGGCTCGGGTCCGGCGGCGACACGGCCACACCCTAGCCGTGGCCGGCGCGCAGGCCCTCAGTCGCGCGTCAGCTTGCGGTAGGTGACCCGGTGCGGACGGGCGGCCTCCTCGCCGAGCCGCTCGACCTTGTTCTTCTCGTAGGCCTCGAAGTTGCCCTCGAACCAGTACCACGACGCCGGGTTCTCCTCGGTGCCCTCGTAGGCGAGGATGTGGGTCGCCACCCGGTCGAGGAACCAGCGGTCGTGGCTGATGACGACGGCGCAGCCGGGGAAGGCGAGCAGCGCGTTCTCCAGCGACCCGAGGGTCTCGACGTCGAGGTCGTTGGTCGGCTCGTCGAGCAGGAGCAGGTTGCCGCCCTCCTTGAGCGTCAGCGCGAGGTTGAGCCGGTTGCGCTCCCCGCCCGAGAGCACCCCGGTCTTCTTCTGCTGGTCGGGGCCCTTGAACCCGAACTGGCTGACGTAGGCGCGGCTCGGGATCTCGACGCTGCCGACCTGGATGTAGTCGTGCCCGCCGGAGACGGTCTCCCAGAGGTTCTTGGTCGGGTCCAGACCACCGCGGCTCTGGTCCACGTAGGAGATGCTCACCGTCTCACCGACGTCGACGGTGCCGGCGTCGGGCTCCTCGAGGCCGACGATCGTCTTGAACAGCGTCGTCTTGCCGACGCCGTTGGGTCCGATGACGCCGACGATGCCGTTGCGGGGCAGGGTGAAGGACAGGTCGTCGATGAGGACCCGCTCACCGAAGCCCTTGCGCAGGCCGCGCACCTCGATGACCTTGCTCCCGAGGCGCGGCCCCGGCGGGATCTGGATCTCCTCGAAGTCCAGCTTGCGGGTGCGCTCGGCCTCGGCCGCCATCTCCTCGTAGCGCTGGAGGCGGGCCTTGGACTTGGTCTGCTTGGCCTTGGCGTTGCTGCGCACCCACTCCAGCTCCTCGGCGAGGCGCTTGGCGAGCTTGGCGTCCTTCTTGCCCTGGACCTCGAGGCGGGCCTGCTTCTTCTCCAGGTAGGTCGAGTAGTTGCCCTCGTAGGGGTAGGCCCGCCCGCGGTCCAGCTCGAGGATCCAGCCCGCGACGTTGTCCATGAAGTACCGGTCGTGCGTGACGGCGACGACCGCCCCCGGGTAGCTCGCGAGGTGCTGCTCGAGCCACAGCACGGACTCGGCGTCGAGGTGGTTGGTCGGCTCGTCGAGCAGCAGCAGGTCCGGCTTCTGCAGGAGCAGCTTGCACAGCGCGACCCGGCGACGCTCACCGCCGGAGAGCACCGAGACGTCGGCGTCCGGCGGGGGGCAGCGCAGCGCGTCCATCGCCTGCTCGAGCTGGGAGTCCAGGTCCCACGCGTCGGCGGCGTCGATGGCCTCCTGCAGCTGGCCCATCTCGGCCATGAGCGCGTCGAAGTCGGCGTCGGGCTCGGCCATCTCGGCCGAGATCTCGTTGTACCGGTCGAGCTTGGCCTTGATCTCGCCCGCACCCTGCTCGACGTTGCCGAGCACGGTCGTGGACTCGTCGAGCTCCGGCTCCTGCATGAGGATGCCGACGCTGTAGCCCGGGGTGAGGCGCGCCTCGCCGTTGGACGGCTGGTCCAGCCCGGCCATGATCTTCAGGACGGAGGACTTGCCGGCACCGTTCGGGCCGACGACGCCGATCTTGGCACCGGGCAGGAACGAGAGCGTGACCTCGTCGAGGATGACCTTGTCGCCGTGCGCCTTGCGGGCGCGCGACATCACGTAGATGAACTCGGGCATGCCGCCAGGGTATCGACCACCCCCGGCAAGGCCCGAATCCGCGCGCGCTCAGGCCGCCTGCCCGCGCCCCGGGGGCACGAGCGGGCCGGTGTCCGGGGCCGGGGGGCCCTCGCCGCCGGGGTCGTCGACGACGTACCGGTCGGTCGCGGGGTCGCCGGCGGGCTGCGGGGGGTCGGCCGGTGCCTGCGCGGGCGGCGCGGGGGCGAGGTCGCCGTTGCGCACGTACGAGGTGCACCCCCAGCGCAGGTCGTGCCCGAGCGCGGCGGCGTCGAGCTCGACCGCCGTGCCGGGCGAGCCGTCGCCCCGTTGGAACTGGCGGACCCGCAGGCGCCCGTGCACGACCACCGGTTGCCCCTTGCGCAGCGAGCGGGCCGCGTTCTCCCCGACCGCGCGGAAGGCGGAGACGTCGTAGAAGCTCGGTGGCGAGTCGGTCCACCGCCCGGGGTCGGCCCGGTCGGGGTGCCGCTCGGACTGGGCGACCCGGAAGGTCGTGAACCGGCCGTGCCGGCCGTCCTTGACGACGGGGTCGGCGACGAGCCGCCCCTGGACGGTCACGTAGGTCTCGTACATCGCATGCCCTCCTGCCCGGCCCCGCCGCTCGGGGCCCCAGGTCCACGCTCGGCCACCGCCGCCGGGGCGACAACGGGTGGGCCGCGGTCTGTGGACAGGGCGCGGGGCAGGGGTCGGCTGTGGAGGACCGGGCCCGCGGCCGGCTCAGATCTCGGCCGCGCTCCGCAGCGCCTCACGGGTGGCCGTGTGCCGGTCGAGGACGCGCTGGACCGGCCCCACGATCTCCCGGTCGGCGACCGTCTCGATGGCGGCCCGCAGCCGGCCCTCCATGACCCGGCCACGGCGCCGGGCACCGAGGCGGGCGAGCCACGCGGCGAGCGCGGCCAGCAGCGGCCCGAGCACGAGCCCGCCGGCGAGCAGGAGGAACGGGACGGGCAGCACCCCGACCGTGGGAGCGTCGGGGACGACCGCGTCCAGCTGCAGCCAGCCGGCGACCGCGTACGCGCCGAGCCAGAGGATCCCCGCGACCACCGCCGTGGCGAGCAGCAGCTGGAGGCCGCCGACGACCCGCCACCAGCCCGGGGCCCGGGCGTGCAGCGAGGTGCCGACGACGGCCTGGTCGAGGGCGTCCCCGAGACGGGGACCGGGCGGCGTCGCGGCCTGGTCGAGCGCCTCGGCCCACGGGACCGGCAGCTCGGCCCCCGCCCGGTCCGCCAGCCGCCGGGTCGCGAGCTCGACCGCCGAGCGGGCTGCGGGCGAGGGCGGGGGCAGCGAGGAGCGCCCGAGGACCGAGCGCAGGTCGGACTCGGTGACCCGCACGTCCCGGCCGTCGAGGCGCAGCCGGCGCAGCGGCCGGGCGCGCAGCCGGTGCACCCAGCGGGTGAACGGCCAGCCGGTCCGGGTGGCGGCCTCCATCCGGTAGTCGCGGGCGACGGCGTCGACGACGGTCGGGACCCCGGCGGCGCGGGCGAGGGCGTCGACGAGCTCGGTGCGGGCGCCGGGGTCGACCGCCGGCTCGCCGGCCCCGACGTGCCGCTCGAGCGCGGCAGCGACCGTGCGGACGTCGGCGGCCAGCCGCGCCCGCGAGACCGCCCGGCTCGCGACGGCGTTGGCGAGGCGCTGACGCAGCTCGTCGGTCCCGGCACCGGTGCGGGCCGACGTCGTGAGCACCGTGGCGCCGGGCAGCCCGTCGCGCTCCATGAGGCGGGCCAGGTCGGTACGGCACCGCGCGAGGTCCTCCGGCGAGAGCCGGTCGGCCTGGTTGAGGACGACCATGGTCACCGCCTCGTGCGCCGAGAGCGCCGAGACGTGGTCGTCGTGCAGCCGGGCGTCGGCGTACTTCTGCGGGTCGGTCACCCAGACGAACAGGTCGACCAGCTCGAGGACCCGCTCGGCCTCGACCCGGTGGGCGGTCTCGCGCGAGTCGAGGTCGGGCAGGTCGAGCAGGACCAGGCCGTCGAGACTGCCCACCTGGGGCCCCCCGCCCGCCTCCCCGACGTGGTGGCGCGCACCGACCCCGAGCCAGTCGAGCAGGTCGCCGGCCGGCTCGGCGCCCCAGACCCCGGCCGTGGGGGTGGCCGTCGTGGGCCGGCGCACGCCGACCCGGGCGACCTCCTCGCCGACGAGCACGTTGAACAACGAGGACTTGCCACTGCCGGTGGCGCCGGCGAGGGCGACGACCGTGTGGCCGCCGACGAGGGCGGTCCGCTGGGCCACCTTGGCGACGACCTGCCCGGCCCGGGCGCTCTCCTCGGCGGGCAGCTCACCGGCCCCCGCGTCGACCGCCGCGGAGAGGGCGTCGGCGGCGGCCGAGAGCCGCTCCGGCGAGACGCCGGGCCCGGTCGCGCTCCCCATGACGAGCGGGCTCATACCGAGACCGTCCTCAGCGTCGTCGCGGTCGCCGCCAGCCGCTCGGCCTGGTCCGCCGGGGCGGCGTGCGCGGCGAGCGCCTCGAGGAAGCGGGCGCGCTCGGCCGCGTAGAGCTCCTCGGCATGGGCGAGCAGCAGCGTGCGGGCCTTGGCCGCCATGTCCCGAACGGCCTGGTCACCGAAGATCGCCTCGAGGACGCGCTGGGCGAGCAGCGAGGTACCACCCGCGATGCCGATCTCGGCACCGACGAGGCCACCGGTCTGCGCGAACGCCACGAGCATGAGCAGCAGCCCGATCGCGTTGACGCCGTAGGCGGCCACCCGGGCGTTGGTCCGCCGGCTCTGGCCCTCGCTGCGCACCAGCTCGAGCACCTCGCCCTGCCAGTCGCGCACGAGCCGCTCGACCGCGGCGCCGGTCTCGGGCGCGCGGACACCGCGTGCCGGCACCTCGGCGAGCACGGCCGCGCCGCCGGGCAGCCGGCGCCAGGTGCGGGTGGCGTCGGCGTCCGCGGACTCGAGGTTGGCCACGAGCAGCGCGGCCACGCCCGTGTGCAGCGCCTCCCCGAGGGAGTCCGCCGGCGGCGGGGTCCCCCGGACGGCTGCGGCGATCCGGTCGCGCCACCGGCCGATCGTCGACTCCACCTGACGGAAGAACTCGCCGGTGCCGACGAACTCCTGCCACCGGGCCAGGACCTCCCCCCGCAGCAGGGTCCCGTCGGTCATCCCGTCGCCCACCCGGCGCAGGGCGGAGCCGAAGGCGTCCGTCACGGCGTCCTCGAGGGCCTGGCGCGACTCCTCCTGCTCACGGCTGGCGGCCACGAGCTCCTCGGTCCGCCCGGTGAGCGAGGCGACCGCGCCCCGGAGGGTCTGGGAGACGACGATGTCACGGGCCCGGGCGTCGCCGGCGAGCGCCTCGAGCCAGGCGCGCAGCCGGGCGAACGCAGGGGCGGGCAGCCGGCCGTCCTCCTCGAGCGGGGTCTCCGGGACGGTGAAGACCGGTGCGGTCGGCAGGCCCTGGTCGCGCAGCATCGCGGCCAGGTGCGGGCGGATCTCCTCGACCGCGTCCGGCGCCACCCGGTCCAGGACGATGGCGACGGCCGTGCCCCGCTCGGCCGCCGTGCGCAGCAGCCCCCAGGGCACGGCGTCGGCGTAGCGGGCGGCCGTCGTGACGAACAGCCACAGGTCGGCGGCCGCGAGGAGCTGGGTGGCGAGCTCGCGGTTGGCCGAGACGACCGAGTCGATGTCGGGCGCGTCGAGCAGCGCCAGCCCGGCGGGCAGCGCGGTGGAGGCCACGAGCCGGACGGTACCCGGCGCCTCCTCGCCGGTGTCCACCCCGGTGACCCGGGCCAGGCCGGGCAGGATGCGCTCGCCCTCGAACCAGTGCCGGTCCTGCGGGTGGTGGACGAGCACCGGGGAGGTCGTCGTCGGGCGCAGGACACCGGGCCGGCTGACCTGCTCCCCGACGACGGAGTTGACCAGCGTGGACTTGCCGGCGCCGGTCGAGCCGCCGACGACGCCGAGCAGCGGGGCGTCGAGCGAGCGCAGCCGTGGGAGGACGTAGTCGTCGAGCTGGGCGAGCAGCCCGCGGCGGGCGGCCTCGGCCGCGGCCCGGCCCGGGACCTCGAGCGGCAGGGAGGTGTGCTCGACCTCCTCCCGCAGCACCTCGACGGCGGAGACCGCGGCCTCCACGTCCCGGTCCGCGCCCACGGCCGAATGGTAACGAGAACCGGGTGTCCCGGTCCGCATTGCCCGGCGTGGCCGCCGATGATGTCGGGATGCGGGTCTTCGTCGCCGTCGTGCCGCCCGAGCCGGTGCTCGAGCACCTCGAGCACCGGCTCGAGCCTCGCCGGGCGACGCCCGGGCCGCGCTGGACGCCCCCCGGGCAGTGGCACCTCACCCTCGCCTTCGCCGGCGACGCGCCGGCCCGCACCCTCGAGCCACTCCTGGAGCGGCTCCGGGAGGTGGCCGCGCGGCACCCCGCACCGCACCTGCGGGTCCGGGGCGCCGGCTGCTTCCCGGACGTCACCCGTGCCCGGGTCCTGTGGGCAGGGCTCGCCGCCGACGAGGGCCTGGCCCGGCTCGCGGCCGCGGCCCGCTCCGCGCTGGCCGTCGCGGGCGCGGCGCCCCAGGGCGGTCCTTTCGTCCCCCACCTGACCCTGGCCCGCTTCCCCCGCCCGCTCGAGGCGACCCGGTGGGTGCGGGTCCTGCACGGCTACGAGGGGCCGCCCTGGGTGGCCGACGAGCTCGTCCTCGTCGAGTCGCACCTGCCACGCTCGGCGGGGCACCGGCCGCGGCACGAGACCCTCGCCGGCTTCCCGTTCGCGCACGCGCCGACCACCGGGTGAGCCCGCCCGCGCTCAAGGGCGAGCGCCGTCCACGGTGCTCCTAGACTGGCCGCGGCGTCCCGCGCGGGGCGCCGGGCCCCCGTAGCTCAGCCGGATAGAGCAAGAGCCTTCTAATCTCGAGGTCGCAGGTTCGAGTCCTGCCGGGGGCACGAAAAGTTCGAGCCTTGTGCGGTGCCTCCGCCCGATAGGAGAGTTCTCGAACTTTCCCGATCGGCGGGTCAGAGGCTCTGGTCGAGGAGGAAGTCTTCCAGTAGTCGGGTGAAGAGACCGGGGTCGGCGAGGTGGATGACGTGGGTGGTGTTGATCTTGCGGTATTCGCCGCGTTGGAGGAGAGAAGTGGCCTTATCGGCGTCTGCCTGGCTCATGGCGCCGTCGAGGGTCCCGTCGGGCAGAATCGTGAATTCGGCGTGAAGCAGGATTGCCGGGCACGTGATTCGGGTGAGGGCGGTGGCGTGGTCGAAGTCTTGGTTCCAGGTGCCGTCGTGGAAGGCGGCACCGAATCGTGGGTCGAACCGGTCCATGCCGCGCAGGAACAGTCGGACGGTGTCGTCGGGCGGCAGTCCGAGCTCAACAGGTTGACCGGGGTGTGCGTGCCGGTATGCCTTGATCGCCCAGGCGAGTGCGGTGGCGGAACCGGGGGCGATGTTGGTGGTGAAGAAGTTCGTGTTGCTGCGGATCCAATACAGCAGGAAGTCGTCTTCGCGTGTGATTCCGTCGCGGACGGCGTCGGCGCAGGTGGCGAAGGACCGGTTGGCGATGGTGGTCGTGATGCGCGGATACTCGGCTGAGAACAGTGGTGGATCTTCGAGCGCGATGGCGCGGACGAGGTCGGGTCGGTGCGCAGCGAGCCAGGCGGTAAGCAGACCGCCGGATGAGTTGCCGGTCGCGAAGACGGGTTCCCGGATCTCCTGCTGAATGAAGGTCGCGAGATCGGCCCCGATCCGGTTCGCGGTCATCGGATAGTCGGACGGGACGACGGTGGCGCCGTGGCCGGGGTAGTCGATGTCGAAGACGTGGAAGTGCTCGGACAGGGCGGGTAGGACGCGGCTGTAGCTGAACCAGTCCATGTGCTGGGCGTGCAGCAGGACCAGAGGCGGTCCGTTGTCCGGGCCTTCCGCATAGCTCAACTCGATCTCGCCCACGCGCGCGGCCTTCAGAACGAAGCCGGCATCGGCGACCCGCGCTTTCCACGGGTCGAGATACCCGACGATGCGGCGCCGGACGACCTCGGCGCCAGCGGCTGTGATCATCGTGGCGGCCGCGAGGGCGGCCAGCGTGATCGTGGCAGCCCTACTGCCCATCCGACTCCTGGATGCCCTCACCTCGACCCCTTGTCATGGCCTGACTGCTTCGCCTCTATTATCGCGCTCCGCGACGCGCGCCCCTCTCGTGGGCTCTGGGGCAGGAGGGCCGTGACGGCGTGCTCGATCGTCGCGTGGGGGGTGAGTGGGGTCGCCGTTTCGTCGGGCATCTCCTGTTGCAGTGGGACGAGACCGTAGAGGACGTCTGTCAGTAGGGGTCCGACGGCGGCGCCGAGGATGAGCGTCGCGTTTTCTCGTGCCAAGTCCGGGGTGGCTGCCCAGCATTTTTCGATGTGCCTTGCGAGCCCTGTGGTGGCGGTGCCGAGGAAGGTGTCGTGGATCTGGGCGGCGGCCTCGGGCAGGCGAGCGGCTTCGGTCACGCCCATACGGCAGAAGCCAGCGATCGGGGCGTAGGTCAGCAGTTGCCCGAATCTGACGCAGTACCGCACGATTGCCTCGATCGGTTCGTCGCTGTAGTGCGAGGGCACCGCGAGTCGTCCTTCGAAGAGCTCGTGGCTGCGGTCCACGCAGGCGGTGAAGAGCGCTTCCTTGCTGGGGAAGTGGGCATAGAGGGAGCGCTTCGAGGTCGAGGCGGCGGCGGCGACGGCGTCCATGGAGGCGCGGTCGTAGCCCGACTCCAGGAAGACGGTCTTGGCCGTGTCGATGATGTGGGCGTGCAACACGTCCCCTCGACGAGCCATAGTTGTCCTCCCTAAAAGTATACGGTACGGTAGAGTATACTTGAGTTAGATGTTCTGGAGGATTTCATGATCGTTGTTACCGCGCCCACGAGTCAGATCGGGGGCGAAGTGTTGCGGCGCCTGTTGCAGGGTGCCGAGCAGGTTCGTGTGGTCGTGCGCGACCCGGCGAGGCTTCCGGAGGAGGTCCGCTCCCGCGTCGAGGTGGTGCAGGGCAGTCACGCCGATCCGGCGGTGGTCGAGCGTGCATTCGATGGTGCGGACGCGCTGTTCTGGCTTGTCCCTGCCGCGCCCGCTGCACCCACGATCTTCGACGCCTACATGGGATTCGCGCTGCCGGCGGCGGATGCGATTCGCCGTCACCAGGTGTCGCGGGTTGTCTCGGTCTCGGCGCTGGGAGCCGGAGTTCAGACGTTCGCCGGTCATGTGTCGGCCACCCTGGCGATGGACGCACTGATCCGAAGCACGGGCGCGAACACCCGCGAGCTGGCGAACCCGTCGTTCATGGACAACATGCTGCGGGACGCGGCCTCGATCCGCGACCGGGGTGTCTTCACCGGCACCCTGCCCGCCGACCTGGCGCTGCCGACGGTCGCCACCAGAGACATCGGCGCCGCTGCCGCCACGTTCCTGGTCGACCAGACCTGGACGGGGCAGGAGATCGTGCCTCTCCTCGGCGCGGAGGATCTCTCGCCGAACGATCAGGCGAAGATCCTGACCGAGGTACTCGGCGCGCCGATCCGGTACGAGCAGGGTGACCGTGAGGCCTCGAAGCGGCGGCTGATGGGCTTCGGCATGTCCGAGGCCGTCGCCGGCGCCTTGATGGCGATGGACGAGGCGAAGGAGCATGGCCTCGACACTGCCGTGCCTCGGACAGCGGCCAACACGACGCCGACGACGTTCCGGCAGTGGGCCACCGAGGTGCTCAAGCCCGCCGTCGAAGGCGCCGGGAGATGACCGACGCTACAGGAACCGCGCTGATCGTCGGCGCGAGTCGTACGCTCGGACTCGCCCTGGCCGAGGAGCTCGCTGCCCGCGACTGGACCGTGGTCGCCACCACCCGCGGTGATCGTCGGACCGGTCTGCACGATCTGGCCGAGCGCGCGTCCGGCAAGGTCGGGATCGAGACGCTCGACATGACCGACGCCGACCAGATCGCCGACCTGGGTGGCCGCCTGACCGGGCGTCGTATCGATCTGCTGTTCATCAACGGCGCGATCGCGGGAGCCAACGTTCCCGCCTCCGAAGTGCCTGCCGAGGAGTTTGCGACCGTGATGATCACCAATGCCCTCAGCCCCATGCGGGTGATTGCCGCACTGGAGCATCTCGTACCGCCCACCGGCGCCATCGGCGTGATGTCCTCGCGCCAGGGGAGCATCAGCCTGAACACCAACGGCGGGAACGACGTCTACCGTGCCAGCAAATCCGCGCTGAACCAGCTCATGCGCAGCCACGCCGCACGACACCCCGACGACCCGCGAACCTTGTTGCTGATCCATCCCGGCCACGTGCAGACCGACCTCGGCGGGGCAGGCGCACCACTCACCATCGCCGACAGCATCCCCAAAGTCGCCGACGTCATCCTGACCCACCGACACGACGGCGGCCTGCACTTCCTCTCCTACACCGACGAAACCGTCCCGTGGTAGCCCGCGGCGGTCGTGGAAGGCGGCCGATTCAGACGCTGAGCGTCAGGTACCGAGAAGTGGCAGCAACAGGACAAGAGACAAGGAGCAGAGTATGGATCTGAGCAACGATGTCATCCTGATAACCGGCGGCACCTCCGGCATCGGACTTGAGATGGCGGAGCAGCTGGCGGCACGGGGGAATACCGTGATCGTCACCGGGCGTGACGAAGACCGGTTGAGCCAGTTCCGTGAGTCTCATCCGGGGCTGTTCGCTTATGCGGTGGAGGTGACCGACCTCGCCTCGGTTGAGACGCTGTATCGCCAGATCGTGTCCGACTTCCCGAATCTGAATGTTGTGATCAACAACGCGGGCCTGATGCAGAACATCGAGTTTCAAAGCTTTGCCCCGGCAAGGGTGACCGATGAGGTCGCCGTCAACCTGGCGGGGCCGATCCTGGTGACCCAGGTGTTCCTGCCCCATCTGCTGAAGCAGTCCGAGGCGGCGGTTCTCAACGTCACTTCCGGCATCGCCTACTTCGCCTTCGACAAGGCCCCGGTCTACAGCGCCTCGAAGCTTGGCCTGCACTCCTACACGCAAACCTTGCGCAAACAGCTGGCGGGCACCTCCGTGAAGGTGTTCGAGCTCGCGCCCCCGCGCACCACGAAGCCCATGTTCAACGGGTCCGATGAAGACAACCGTGAGGTCGACCGCATTCCGAAAATGCCCATCGAACGGGTCGTGGCAGCGATGATCGGCGGCATGAAGAGGAACCGCTGCGAGATCCTGCCGGGAATGAGCAAGCTGCTACGCCTTATAGGCAAAATCCGCCTCTGACACCCCCGAGATTTGGTGGAGCAGGAGGTCGGCAGGCGTGCCGCGTACACGACGCGAGGCCCGCGCTGACGGTCGTCTTCAACTCGTCGAAGGGCGGCTCGGCCTCCCAACACTCGGCATCGGCCACAGCCAGATCTCGCCCCGTCTGGGTCCGCGACGGTCATGGGGCGGCCAGCCAGCGGCGCGGTCATGGCCGATGTTGAGGGGTCATCGGCGAGTGCACCGGGAGTGGCTCCGCGGCAAGCATGACCGGGCAAGGCGGATGCTCGCGCGGGCACGCGCCGAGACGGCTCAGCGGGTGGTGCGGAGTCCGGTGAGGTGGATGTGGAGGAAGCGTCGCCAGGCGGTGTTGTCTCCGTCCGGTGAGGCGGCGACCACGGCGCGCAGGGCAACGATGAGCGCTTTGATGTCGCGGGCCAGCACATGGGGCGCGAGGGCCCCGGCGTCGACCGCGGCCTGAGTGAGCTGCTGAACCCTGTCGGCTGTTCGGGCGCTGACCTCGTCGCTGGCAACCCGGTCGATCAATGCGGCGGCGTAGCGACGCTTCTCCGCGTTGAAGGCGCCGACGAAGTCGAGGAAGCGCTCCAGGCCGTGGGCGGGGTCAGGGTCGGCGGCGGCGGTCTCGGCAGCCCGGTCCATCTCGTCGACGAAGGTCTGCGCGATCGCGTCGAGGAGGGCGTCCTTGCCTGCGAAGCGCCGATAGATCGTCCCGACTCCGAGCCCGGCCCTGGTCGCGATGGCCTCCATGCTGGCCTGCGGTCCCTGTTCGGCGAAGACCGCGCGAGCCGCCTCGATCACGATGGCGTCGTTGCGCAGGGCGTCCCGGCGCGGCGCACGGAGCGTACGTGGGGCATCGGAGAGGGAGGGCACGGGTCCATTCTATCAAAACGGAATGCAGATTCATGATCGTGCTAAGATGAATCAAGATTCCGTTATAGAGGAGGACACCGTCCATGAGAACCACCACCGGCTGGCAGAGCCTCGACCCCGACACCAACGCGCTCACCCGCGTCACCATCGAGCGCCGGGACCTGCGTCCCGACGACATCGCGGTGCGCATCGACTACTGCGGGGTCTGCCACAGCGACCTGCACCGCATCCACGGGATGCTCGGCGAGAAGGACCTCGTCCCCGGGCATGAGGCCACCGGGGTCGTGACCGAGGTCGGCCCAGCGGTCACCGGGTTCGCCGTCGGGGAGCTGGTGGCGATCGGCACGATCATCGACTCCTGTGGAGAGTGCGCCATGTGCCTGGCGGGGCAGGAGAACTACTGCTACAACCGTCCGACGACCACCTACGGCGGCACCGACAAGATCGACGGCACCCCCACCAAGGGCGCCTACAGTCGCGAGTACGTCCTGCGGGAGAAGTTCGCGTTCCACCTGCCCGACGGTCTCGACCCTGCTGGCGCGTCTCCGCTGATGTGTGCCGGTGTCAGCGTGTGGGAGCCCATGCATGCCGCCGGCGTGGGCCGCGGAACCAGGGTCGCGATCGCCGGACTCGGGGGACTCGGGCACCTCGCGGTCAAGATCGCCGCCGCCCTCGGCGCCGAGGTCACCGTCCTGAGCCGCAGCACGGCCAAGGAACAGGATTCTCTGGGGCTTGGGGCGCAGAGCCTGCTCGTCACTACCGACGAAAATCAGGTGGCCGCCGCGCGGGGACGGTTCGACTTCATCCTCGACACCATCTCCGGCGACCACGACCTCCTGCCCATGATCAGCATGCTCGACCTGGACGGCACTCTCTGCGTTCTGGGCAATCCTCTTCTCGACGGGCCCAAGCTGTGGGCGCTCAGCGCCGGCCGCAAGAAACTCACCTCCTCCGGCACCGGCGGGCTCACACAGACCGAAGCCATGCTGCGGTTCTGCGCCGCACACGGCATCACCGCCGACATCGAACTCCTTCCGTCCAGCCAGGTCGAGACCGCCCTGGACCGCCTCGCCGCCGGCGACGTCCACTACCGCTTCGTCCTCGACATGTCCGACCTCGACCAACCCGCCGCCTGACCTTGCAGTTTCAGGTCGCAAGTCGCAGACGATGGCCGCGAGGGCGGATCTCGACGCCTTCCGCGGCCACCGCCCTTCTTACTGCCTGCTGGCTAACGCCGAACCGCAGCCCAACCTCCACGAGAGTCAGCCCGCTCTCGTACAGACGCACGGCCGCACGCGTGTCCTCCGCCGCGAGTCCTCTCTGACGTAACGGCACCGAGCGACGGACCAAGTGCGCAGCCGCCGTCCTGGTGAAAATGCCGAGTTTCCGGCTGACCTCAGCGATGCTCAGCCCCTCGCCGTAGAGAGCTACCAGTTCGTCCACCTGGGCGGCGCTTAGAAAGGCTTGAGTCTTCCCAACTGCACGTACCACCCGACCCCGAATATCCGTGATCGAGTTCTCAGAGGGGCGTTCACTACGCTTGTAGACGCCACGAGAAAGCCGCGAAGCCGCGGTTTTCAGCGCCGGGGAAGGGTCCTCAAACTCTCTACGAAGGTGCGCGTCACCGCACCGGCATGCCGACGAACTCGCCGCGCCGGGCGGCGAGGTCGGCGAGCAGCTCCCGCTCGTGGGCGAGGGCTCGGGCGTCCGCCGCGTCGTGGTACATCCGGCGGCGCAGGAGCGCCAGCTCGCTCGCAGTGTCCTGGAAGTCGCGCATCGCGGCGAGCCCGCGGGGCCCGGCGTTGGCGCGGGCCCACATCCGGGCCTCCCGGCGGTGACCCATCGAGGAGAGCATCGTGACCTCGGAGCGCGAGAGCCAGCCGGCGTCGGCGTACGGGCGCAGGAAGCGGCCGATGAGGCGCCCCTCGCGACGGCGGGCCCACACGACGAACACGACGTAGCCGAGGAAGACGGGCACCTCGACGAGCACGTAGACCGCGACGAGGCCGGAGCCGCCGGAGACCGCGGCGAGGTTCCACAGCCCGTGGAGGACGACCGCGAGGAGGTACCCCGCGACCGGGGCGAGCAGCCGGGGCGCCCAGGACCTGCTCGTCGCGGCGACCCCGACCCCGACGCCGGTGAGGACGGTGAACATCGGGTGCGCGAACGGCGAGAGCAGGCAGCGCGCGACGAAGGTCGCGGTCAGCGCCTGTCCACCGCCCTCGGTGTAGGCCTGGGCGAGGTACTGGATGTTCTCGGTGAAGGCGAAGCCGGCCGCGGTGATGCCGGCGTAGACCATCCCGTCGGTCACGCCGTCGAACTCGCGCCGCAGGAACCACCAGACGAACAGGACGAAGGCGCCTTTGAGGGCCTCCTCGACGACCGGCGCGACGAGGACCGCGGTCGTCGCGAGCGCGGCGTCGGGGTCGGTGGCGGACTCCAGGACGACGACCGCGCTCGTGTTGAAGACGGCCGCGAGGAGGGCCGCGACGAGCGCGCCCCAGAGGAAGGCCGCGACGAGGTAGCGGGTCGGCTCGGACTCGAAGCGGTCCAGCCACAAGAAGGTGGGGATGACGATCCCGAGCGGGATGACCGCCACGGCGAGCGAGAGCAGGGCGGTCTGCACGCCGAAGGTGGCCCCGAGGTAGGAGGAGAGCACGAGCGCGGCGACGAGGAAGCCGACCCCGCCGACGCCCGCGACCACCCAGGAGCGGATCGCCCGGCGGCTCGTGGGCCGCGTGCGCACCGCAGGGCGCGGCGGCGCTCCGAGGTCCCCACTCATGGCCCGCACCCTAGCCGCAGTCCCGCCGACCCCGCCCGCCCGTCGCGCCAGCGCCTACCATGGCCGGCATGTCCTCCACGCCCGACCGCGCGCACACCGACCGCATCGTGTGGATCGACTGCGAGATGACGGGGCTCTCGCTCGAGGCCGACGCGCTCGTCGAGGTCGCCGCCCTCGTCACCGACTTCGACCTGACCGTCCTCGGCGACGGGGTCGACGTCGTCGTCCGCCCGCCGGAGGAGGCCCTGGCCCAGATGGGCGACTTCGTCCGCGAGATGCACACGACCTCCGGCCTGCTCGAGGAGCTCGCGGAGGGCACGAGCCTCGAGCAGGCCCAGTCGATGGTCCTCGACTACGTCCGGGCCTGGGTCCCCGAGCCGGGCAAGGCCCCGCTCGGGGGCAACACGGTGGCGACCGACCGGGCCTTCCTCGCGCGTGACATGCCCGACCTCGAGGCGTACCTGCACTACCGGATCATCGACGTCTCCTCGATCAAGGAGCTCTCCCGGCGTTGGTTCCCGCGGGCCTACTTCGCCGCGCCGACCAAGTCCGGCGGCCACCGCGCCCTCGCCGACATCCGCGAGTCCATCGCCGAGCTGCGCTACTACCGCGAGGCCGTCTTCGTGCCACCGCCGGGCCGCTCGAGCGACGAGCTGCGCACCCTGGCAGCCCGGCACGTCGTCGACCACGCCGTGGCGGTGGCCGGGACCCGAGGCCCGTCGCCCGAGCCGGCCGGGTGAGCACCCGGGGTGGTCCGGAGCACCCCCGCACACCCGGTACGATGGTCCGCGCTGCGGGCGCACGACCTTCCTCGCGAGGTCGGCGCCCGCCGTGGTGGGTGTAGCTCAGCTGGTAGAGCACCTGGTTGTGGTCCAGGGGGCCGCGGGTTCAAGTCCCGTCACTCACCCCGATGTCGAAGCCCCCGACCCGCGCACGGGTCGGGGGCTTCGGCGCAGGGTCCTCGACCCGACCCGGGCAGGACGCCGTACCGGGCGACGCCCTGCCCGGCGCCCCTGGGAGAATCGGGCCCATGTTCTCGCGCCGGACGTCCACCGTGGTCACCCTCGTCGTGGTCGCGCTCGTCGCCGTGGCGCTCGTCGCGTCCGCCCTGCCGGTGTTCGCCGCCCCTGCTGCGGCACTGCCGGCGCACGCCCAGCTCGTCTCGACCGACCCCGAGGACGGCGCGAGCGTCGGGACGCTCGAGCAGGTCACGCTGACCTTCAGCGAGGAGGTCAACGACCGCTTCCTCCAGGTCCGGGTGGAGGGCCCCGACGGCGACGAGACCGACGGCGCGCCCCGCGTCGAGGGCACGTCGGTGGAGCAGCAGCTGGTCACCGACCTCCCGGCCGGGGAGCACACCGTTACCTACCGCGTCGTCAGCGTCGACGGCCACCCGGTGTCCGGGTCGCTGTCCTTCACGACGACCGAGGCGCCCGCCCGCCCGAGCGGGACGCCGAGCTCCTCGCCCACGTCGTCGCCGGCCACCACGAGCGCCTCGCCCTCGCCGTCATCCTCCTCGGAGCCGCCCTCGGCGAGCGCCTCGAGCGAGCCGGGCTGGCTGGTTCCCGCGCTCGGCGTGCTCGTGCTCCTCCTGCTCGTGGCGGGAGTCGCGCTGGCCCTGCACCGGCGCCGCTCCGCCCGCGGCTGAGACGGTCCCTGCGGGGCCTCGGCCGATTTCACGGGGCGGGCACGCGGCTGATAATGTCAGCCCTCGCGCGCCATTAGCTCAATTGGCAGAGCAGCTGACTCTTAATCAGCGGGTTCGGGGTTCGAGTCCCTGATGGCGCACCACCCCCGGGCTCACAGGTGGCGGCCCGGGCTTGCACCTCAGCGGCGACGCAGCGTGCGGTAGGCCACGACCCCCCCGACGACGGCGACCACCGCCGCGAGCGCGGCGAGCCGGTCGACCCGCAGCTGCCCCTCGGGGGTCGTCGCGACGTCGGCGAAGCGCGCCTTGGCCGCGTCGGCCTGCCGGCGCAGGACCGCGGCGGGCCTGGCCCGGCCGACGAGCTCGTCGACGGTGTGCGCCAGCCGCTCGCGGCGGGCGACGATCTCGGCCTCAAGGGTGTCGGCGGACGGGGTCTGGCTCATCGTCACTTCCCTCCGTCCAGGCCGAGGTCGCGCCGCAGCTTGGCGACGTGGCCGGTGGCCTTGACGTTGTACCAGGCGTGGGTCACGGTGCCCTCCTCGTCGAGGACGACCGTACTGCGGATGACGCCCTCGACGGTCTTCCCGTAGAGCTTCTTCTCCCCGAAGGCCCCCCACCGGGTCATCACGGCCCGGTCGGCGTCGGAGAGCAGCGTCAGGGTCAGGTGCTCCTTCTCGCGGAAGCGCGCGAGCCGCTCGGGCGAGTCCGGTGAGACGCCGAGCACGGTGTAGCCGTCGGCGGCGAGGGAGTCGAGCGACTCGCTGAAGTCACACGCCTGCGTCGTGCAGCCGGGCGTCATCGCCGCGGGGTAGAAGTACACGATGACCTTGCGCCCGCGCAGGTCGCTGAGGGTGACCTCCCCGCCGGTGTCGTCCGGGAGGGTGAAGTCGGGGGCGGTGTCGCCGGGGGCGAGCCGGTCGCTCACAAAGGCCTCCTGTCGGTGGTGGGTGCCGGTGTCAACCTATCGCGCGGCCCGAGGTCGGGATGCGCACCGGCCGGTGCGCAAGGCGGGACTCGAACCCGCACGCCCGAAGGCACCAGGACCTAAACCTGGCGCGTCTACCAGTTCCGCCACTTGCGCCGGAGGTTCTGCATGCTAGCCGGACCCGAGGCCGATGCCCGTCCCGGTCAGCCGAGGCGCTCGCGCAGGACCGGCGCGAGCGCGCGGAAGGCGTTGCCCCGGTGCGAGACCGCGTTCTTCTCCTCGTCCGTGTACTCGGCGAGGGTGCGGGTGTCCCCCGTGGGCACGAAGACCGGGTCGTACCCGAACCCGTGCTCGCCGCGCGGAGCCCGGGCCAGGCTCCCCTCGACCCGGCCCTGGACCCCGTCGACGCGCCCGTCCGGCAGGGCGAGGACCGCGGCACACACGAACGCGGCAGCGCGGTGCTCGTCGGGGACGTCGGCCACCTGCTCCAGGAGCAGGTCGAGGTTGGCCCGGTCGACCTGCGCGCGGGAGGCGCCGACGCCGGCGTGGGACCCGGACCACCGAGCCGAGAAGACGCCCGGGGAGCCACCGAGCACCTCGACCGCGAGCCCGGAGTCGTCCGCGAGGGCGGGCAGCCCGCTCGCGCGCGCGAGGGCGACCGCCTTGAGCCGGGCGTTGCCGAGGAAGGTCACCTCGGTCTCGGGGACCTCGGGCGCCTCCGCCAGTTCGCCGGCGCCGACCACCTCGAGGTCGAGCTCCTCGACGAGGTCGGCGAGGATCCGGCGCAGCTCGTGGACCTTGTGCTCGTTGCGGGTCGCCAGGACGACGCGGGCGCTCACCGGACGCGCTCGCGAGCCGGCGCCTCGAGAGCCGCGCCCTGGAGCCGGGTCAGCTGCGCGCAGCCGGTGCTCGCGAGGTCGAGGAGGCGGCCGAGCAGCTCGCGGTCGAACGGCTCGCCCTCGGCGGTGCCCTGCACCTCGACGAACCGGCCGTCGCCGGTCATCACGACGTTCATGTCGGTGTCGGCGGTGGAGTCCTCCGGGTAGTCCAGGTCGAGCACCGGCTCACCCGCGACGACGCCGACGCTCACCGCGGCGACCGACCCGGTCAGCGGCTTCGCCCCGGCCGCGAGCAGGCCGCGGGCCCGGGCGTCGGCGACGGCGTCCGCGAGGGCCACGTAGGCGCCGGTGATCGCCGCCGTGCGGGTACCGCCGTCGGCCTGGAGCACGTCGCAGTCGAGGACGACGGTGTTCTCCCCGAGGGCCGCGGTGTCGATGACCGCGCGCAGGCTGCGCCCGACGAGCCGACTGATCTCGTGGGTGCGTCCCCCGACCTTGCCGCGGCGGGACTCGCGGTCGCTGCGGGTGTTCGTCGAGCGCGGGAGCATCTCGTACTCGGCGGTGACCCAGCCCGTGCCCCGGCCCTTGAGCCAGCGGGGCACGCCCTCGGTGAAGGAGGCCGCGCACAGCACCCGGGTGCGGCCGAACTCGACGAGGACGCTGCCCTCGGCGTGGTCGAGCCAGTTGCGGGTGAGCCGCACCTCGCGGAGCCGATCGGTGGGGCGTCCGTCGTGTCGCGTCATGCCGAGCAGGCTAACGGCCGGCGGCGCGGGCGGCGCGGGCGCCACCGACGTCGACGACGAGCCCCCCGCGGGCGAGCTCGACCTCGCCGGGCCACACCGCGGCGGCCTGGGCCCGGCAGGTCTGCGGGTCGTTCCAGGCGGGCAGGTGCGTCAGCACCAGCCGGCCCACCCCGCCGGCCCGCACCGCCGCGGCCGCGGCCCGCGAGCCGCTGAGGTGGATGCCGCGGGTGGCGTCGTCGCGACCGTCGACGAACGCGCAGTCGAGCAGGGCCACGTCCGCGCCGGTGAGAAGGGGGTCGAGGTTGGGGCAGTCGTCGGTGTCACCGGTGAAGGCCAGGACGGCGCCGTCGGCCTCGACCCGGTAGCCGTAGGCCTCCACCGGGTGCCGGACCGCGTACGGCGTGACGCGGAAGGGGCCCACCGTGAAGGGCTCGGCGTCGGCGACCGGCGTGAAGGCGTACTCACCGTCCATCCCACCCGGCTCGAGACCGTGGTACATCACCGCGAGCCGGGCCGCGGTACCGACCGGGCCGTGGACCGGCAGCTTTGCCGCCAGCGGGCCCTGGGGCCGGTAGCGCCGCAGGACGTAGAGGCCGAGGAGGTCGGCGCAGTGGTCGGGATGGAGGTGGCTGAGCACGACGGCATCGAGGTCGGCGGGGTCGACGTGGCGCTGCAGCGGCCCGAGCGAGCCGCTGCCGAGGTCGAGCACGAGCCGCCACGGGCGCCCCTCGTGGTCGGCCTCGAGCAGGTAGCAGGACGCCGGGGAGTCCGGGCCGGGGAAGGAGCCCGAGCAGCCGACGACGGTGAGCCTCATGCGATCCCCGCCCGGACGACGGTCGGCGGGGAGGCGAAGACCGGGCCGACGGAGGAGCCCACCCCGAGGAAGCGCACCGCGAGCCGGCGGAACTCCTCGGGGTCGCCGGTCGTGGTGAAGCCGTGCCCCGGTGGCGGCAGGTGGTCCGGCCGCAGCAGCCCGGTGTCGGCGAGCACCCGGTAGACGTCCTTGGCGGTCTCCTCGGCCGAGGAGACGAGCGTGACGTCCTCGCCCATGACGTAGGAGATGACCCCGGTGAGCAGCGGGTAGTGGGTGCAGCCGAGGACGAGCGTGTCGACGTCGTGGGCACGCAGCGGGTCGAGGTAGTCGTGGGCGACCCCGACGAGCTCCGGGCCGCCGGTGACGCCCGCCTCGACGAACTCGACGAAGCGCGGGCACGGCGTGCTCGTGACGTCCAGGTGCGGCGCCGCGGCGAACGCGTCGAGGTAGGCGCCGGACTGGTGGGTGCCCCGGGTGGAGATGACGCCCACCCGGCCGTTGCGCGTGGCCGCGGCGGCGCGGCGCACCGCCGGCCGGATGACCTCGACGACGGGCACGTCGTAGCGCTCCCGCGCGTCGTGGAGCACCGCGGCGCTCGCCGTGTTGCACGCGATGACGAGCACCTTCACCCCGTGGTCGACGAGCCGGTCGAGGCACTGCAGGGCGAGCTCGCGGGTCTGGGCGATCGGCCGCGGCCCGTAGGGAGCCCGTGCGGTGTCGCCGAAGTACGCGACCGACTCGTGGGGCAGCTGGTCGAGGATCGCCCGCATGACGGTCAGTCCGCCGTAGCCGGAGTCGAAGACCCCGATGGGTGAGTCGGTCACCCGCCCCAGCGTAGGTGCGTCCGGCGACCTGCCCTCGCCCGGAGGGCGGTCTGGCGCGTCACACCGGGGCTCAGGAGCGCAGGAGGGCCTCGGTGAGGGTCTCCTGCAGCCAGGTGAGGAAGTCGTAGAGGGCGAGCGCGTGGACGAGCGGGTCGTCCGCCCCCAGGGCGTCGGCGGCCACCTCCAGCCGCTCGTGGTCCTCGTCGGCGCGCAGCCCCAGCCGCTCCCCGAGCACGAGGCGGACGTCGGTGAGCGCGGTGAGGAAGGCGTGTGCCTGCGGCTCGTCGAGGGCCACCCGGTCCCCGTCGCCGAGCACCGCGGCGGAGGCCGCGAGGGCGCTGCCCTTGCGGTGACGCAGGCCGCCCTCGGTGAGCCGGCGGAACTCGGCGGCGGCCCCCTCGTCCTCCCGGTGGGCGGCCGGGAGCAGCCGGTCCAGCGCGGGGTCGCGCTCACCCGCCTCCAGGGACGCCGCCTCCTGACCCTCGCCACCCTCGGCGAGGGTCAGGCCCGCGACGAGGTCGTCGAAGGCCGCGTCCCCCGTCCCCGGGCCCTGCGGCGGCTCGAGGAGGTCTCGGACCTGCGCCATGAGCGAGGCGACCACCGAACGCTCCTGGGCGTCCAGGGTGGCGACGAAGCGCCGCTGCCCGCCCCGCCCGCTGCGACGGAACCCCTGGGCCATCACGCGTCCTTCTGGAAGGTCGCCCACAGCCCCCAGCCGTGGAGGGCCTCGGTGTCGGCCTCCATCGCCTCGCGGCGGCCGGTCGCGACGACCGCCCGGCCCTCGGTGTGCACCTTGATCATCAGCTCCTCGGCCTTCTCGCGGGCGTAGCCGAAGTGCTGCTGGAGGACGAACGTCACGTACGACATGAGGTTGACCGGGTCGTTCCACACGATGGTCACCCACGGCACGTCGGGGGCCACGTCCTCCGCGGGGCGAAGGACCTCCTCGGTCACGGGCGCGAGCGACACGGCCCCAGGATAGGAGCCGCCGTCGGCTCGGGCGCGCCCGCGGGTCAGGAGCGCCCGCGGCCCCAGGAGCGCGCGTACTCCCCGTCGTCGACGGTTCGCCCGCCCTCGCCGAGCTCGAGCGGGCGGAAGGTGTCGACCATGACGGCCAGCTCGTCGAAGAACTCCACCCCGATCGAGGCCTCGGCCGCACCGGGCTGGGGCCCGTGGGCATGCCCGCCGGGGTGCACGGTGACCGAGCCCTTGCCGATGCCCGACCCCTTGCGCGCCTCGTAGTCGCCGTCGACGTAGAACATGATCTCGTCGCTGTCGACGTTGGAGTGGTAGTACGGCACGGGGATGGCGAGCGGGTGGTAGTCGACCTTGCGGGGGACGAACGCGCAGACGACGAACGCCGGGCCCTCGAAGACCTGGTGGACCGGCGGCGGCTGGTGGACCCGCCCGGTGATCGGCTCGAAGTCCCGCACGTTGAAGGCGTACGGGTAGAGGCAGCCGTCCCAGCCGACGACGTCGAGCGGGTGGAAGGGCAGCTCGTGGACCGTGCCGACGATGCCGCCGGGACCGGAGCCGCGGTGCTTGACGTAGACCTCCGTGGCGTCGCCCTCCTGCGCGCCGACGTCCTCGGCGAGCAGCGGGCCCTGCGGCGGGCGCAGGTCCCGCTCGCAGTAGGGGGCGTGCTCGAGGAGCTGGCCGTAGCGGCTGAGATAGCGCCTCGGCGGCGCGATGTGGCCGGCGGCCTCGATGCAGTACGCGCGCAGCGGCTCCCGGCGCGAGCGCCGCGGCAGCCAGCGGTGGGTGGTCGCGCGGGGCAGGACGAGGAAGTCGCCCTCGGCGACGTCGAAGGCGCCGAAGACCGTCTCCACCCGGGCCGCGCCCCGCTCGACGTAGACACACTCGTCGCCGACGGCGTTGCGGTACCAGGGGCTCGGCGCTCCGGCGACGACGTAGGAGAGGCGGACGTCGCCGTTGCCGAGGACGAGGCGTCGCCCGGTGACGACGTCGGTGGCCGCGACGTCCTTGGCGGAGAAGAGGTCGTGCAGGCGCAGGTGGCGCGGCCGCAGCGGGTGGTTGGGGGTGGTCGAGAGGTCGCCGACGGCCCACTCCCGGGCGCCGACGGTGGCCGAGGGGATGGCCCGGTGGTAGAGGAGGCTGGAGTCGGAGCTGAACCCCTCCTCCCCCATGAGCTCCTCGGAGTACAGCGCGCCGGGGCGGCCGCGCCGGCCCGGCCTGCGGTGCTGGGTGTGCCGCTTCGGGGGGATGGACCCCATCGCCTGGTAGTACGCCACCGTGCTGCTCCACCTCGTCGTGGTCGGCCGTTCGGACCTGCTCGGCCCACCCTAGGACGCGGCTCAGGCGGCGTCGAGCAGGGCGGCCAGGTGGCTCTCCAGGGCCGAGGTGCCCGGGGGTGGGTCGCTGCCCCAGCCGAGCAGGGGTGGTGCCTGGGAGCGGTGGCGGCGCCCGGTCGGGTCGACGAGCTCGAGCTCGAGCGGGGAGCCGCGGACCACGTGGACCCGCCACCCCGGTGCCTCCTTGACCTGGTTGCACCGGGCACAGCGCCCGGCGCCGTTGGCCAGGCTGGTGGGCCCTCCGGCACGGACAGGGTGGGTGTGGTCGGCGTGGACGATGGCCGCGTCGCACCACGGGGTCGAGCAGACATCGTCACGCAGCACGAGCAGACGGCGCAGGAGGCCGGAGAACCCCCGGCGGCGGGAGTCCATCGCGACGAGGTCGCGCCCGCCGGGGGCGGTGTAGAGCCGCCGGACCCAGACCGCACCGGCACCGGCGGCACGGACCCAGGCCCGGCCCACCGGGGCCGGGACGGGGCCGTGGCCGGGCACGCGGCCGGGTTCCATCGGCGAGCGCAGCGGGTCGCCCGTGCCGAGGAGGGCTCGGTCGGTCATCACGAGCTGGACCTCCACAGGCGTCACGGTGCCGCGCGCCCGCCCGGAGAGCAGCCGTAGCGCGGTGTCGGCAGCGACCGCACCCGCGGCCCGCCCGTCGGCGGCCTCGTCGGCGCACCGGCCGCCCGCGACGGCCCGGGCGTGGACCTGCAGCGCGGCCTGGGCGCCGACCACGTCGCGCAGGGGGCCGAGCACGGTGAGGTAGGCCATGCCGTCGGGAGCCGGGCGGACCGTGACCCGCCGGGAGGCGACGGCCCGCTCCATCCGGCGCACGACGCCGGCGGCGTCGAGCTCGGCCGCGACGCGCTGCGCGGCACGCCCGGCGGAGCGCCAGCCGAGCCGGGGCAGCAGGGGTGCGACGCGCTCGTCGACGACGGCGCGGTGCTCGCGAGAGAGGGTCGCCGTCTCGCGGACGACCTCGAGGACGTGGCGCTCCCCGACGAGCCCCTGCTCGAGGGCCCGCATGGTGGCCGGCATCTCGTGCACGAGAACGTGCGACAGCCCGACGAACCGGTCGCCGAGCACCGGCGACTCCCGCCGTGCCAGGGCGACCTGCGAGCCGAGGCTGCGCCGGGCGTCCTGCGACCGGAGGCCGCGCCGGGCGCCCTGCGACCCGTCGCGCGTCTGGGAGGCCCGCACCTCCTCCACGGCCCGCGCCTGGAGGGCGCAGGCGGCCCCCTTCAGCCGCTCCAGCTCGGTGACGAGCTCGAGACGCTCGCGGTCGGTGAGCGCGGCGAGGTCGACCGCGGCGAGCGAGCGGCGCACGCGGGCCACGCCCGCCCCGGCCGGCGGCCGTTCGGTGGCTGTCGCCGCACTCCCGTCCATGAACCGAACCTAGCCGCGACCACCGACAGCGCCCCCTGCCGAGAAGTGCACGCCCTCGACGTCCTGCCGGCACCGGTCGCGGCGACCGACGACACCGCGCGGTAGGTTGCGAGCATGTCGACGAGGAGGCGCCGATGAGCTGGCTGGGCCTCCCCGCCGAGCACCCCTTCGGGGTCGACAACCTGCCCTACGGCGTCTTCTCGACCGGGGGCGGCCCGCGCCGCGTCGGGGTGCGGGTGGGCGAGCACGTCCTCGACCTCGCCGCCTGCGCCGAGCGCGCCGGGATGGAGTCCGCGGCGGTGTGGCGCGCGGGCAGCCTCGACGCGTTCCTCGCCGAGGGCGCCCGCGCCTGGACCGCCGCCCGCGAGTGGCTCCTCGAGCAGCTGACGTCAGCGGCCCACCGGGACGCCGTCGAGCCGTACCTCGTCCCGCTCGAGCAGGTGGCGATGCACCTGCCGTTCTCCGTCGCCGACTACGTCGACTTCTACGCCAGCGAGCACCACGCGAGCAACGTCGGGCGCATCTTCCGGCCCGACGGCGAGCCGCTGCCGCCGAGCTGGCGGCACCTGCCCGTCGGCTACCACGGACGCGCCGGCACCGTCGTCGTCTCCGGGACCGACGTCGTGCGGCCGGTCGGCCAGCGCCGGGCACCGACCGAGACCGCGCCCACCCTCGGCCCGAGCACGCGCCTGGACCTCGAGGCCGAGCTGGGCTTCGTCGTCGGCGGAGGGACCGAGCTCGGCCGGCGGGTCGACCTCGCCGAGGCCGACGACCACCTCTTCGGGACGGTCCTGCTCAACGACTGGTCCGCCCGCGACCTCCAGGCCTGGGAGTACGTGCCGCTCGGCCCCTTCCTCGGCAAGTCGTTCGCGACGAGCATCAGCCCCTGGGTGGTCACGACCGACGCGCTGCGCGCCGCCCGCGTGCCCCTCCCCCGCCAGCACCCCGCACCCCTGCCCTACCTGCGCGGCGAGGCCGCCTACGGGCTCGAGGTCCACCTCGAGGTGGAGTGCAACGGCACCGTCGTCTCCCGGCCCGAGTACCGCGACATGTACTGGTCGCCGGTGCAGATGCTCACCCACCTCACCGTCAACGGCGCGAGCCTGCGCCCGGGTGACCTGTTCGGCTCCGGGACGGTCAGCGGCCCGGACCCGGGCAGCCGGGGCAGCCTGCTCGAGCTGACGTGGAGCGGGCAGGAGCCCCTGACCCTCGCCGACGGCAGCACCCGCACCTTCCTCGAGGACGGCGACACCGTGACGCTGCGGGCCACGGCTCCCGGGCCGGACGGGGCGGTCATCGGCTTCGGGGCCTGCACGGGGACGGTCCGCCCGGCGCGCTGAGGCGGACCGGGGGCGACCCGCCTCAGGGAGCCCGCGGCGGCAGCAGCGCGGCGAGCTCGGAGCCGAACATCGCGGCCGCCTCCCGCGCGGTCGGGACCCCGGCGTCCGGGTCGGCGCCCCCGGCGAGCAGGGCCTCGGCGACCGCGCGCTCCCCCTTGAACACCGCACCGGCGAGCGGGGTCTGCCCACGCAGGTTGGGGCGGTCGGGGTCGGCGCCGCGCGCGAGCAGGCCGCGGACGAGGCCGTCGTGTCCGTGGTAGGCGGCGAGCATGACGAGGGTGTCGCCCGAGCCGTTCGCCAGGTCGATCGGCGCGCCGGCGTCGACGTAGTCGAGCAGCCAGGACGACCCGCGGCGTGCCAGGTCGAACAGCCGGCCGGCGAGCTCGGCGACCTCCGGCGGCATCCCGGCCGGCAGGTCCTCGCTCACCGGCGCAGCACGACGACGGTGCCGGCCACCTTGTCGTGCAGTGTCTGGCGCCGCGGGTCCCAGAGCAGCCAGGCGGGGTCGAGGACGGTGAGCACGAAGGCCGGCAGGCCGAGCAGGGGGACGAGCCCCAGCACCTGGGTGGCGATCTCGACGAGCTGCCGGCGGACGGCGACGCCGCCGCTCACGGGGCCCGGCCCGTCCGCGGGGCGCACGCGGGTGCCGAGCAGCATCTTCCCCGGCGTGGCGGCCCGCCAGGTGAGGAAGCCGACCTCGTAGACGAGGTTGACGGCCAGCCCGATGAGCGTGACCGGCAGAGTCGCCTCGGTGAGCGCGCTCTGCAGGGCGGTGAGGTCGGGGTTGGCGTCGCCGGCGACGGCCTGGGAGAGCAGGTCCTCGACGGCGGCGGAGAGATCGCCGAGGAAGGGCAGCGAGAGCAGGCCCGCCACGATGCTCTTCAGCACGGCGTCGACGACGCGCGCGAGCAGCCGGCGCCACCACTCGGCGAGCACGTCGCCGTCGGGCAGCCGCTCCCCCGCGACGGAGGCGGGGCCGTAGGCGGGGGGCGCGCCCCAGCCGCCGGCCGAGCCGGGCCCGCCGGCCGGCCCGCCCGGTGCCGCCGGGGGCGGCTGCGAGGTGACCGGCGGGGGCGGCGGGTTGCGGGGGGTGACGTGCTGGGTCCACACGACACCGTCGAAGTACCTCAGCTGGTCGGCGTCCTCGGGGTCGGTGTACCAGCCCGGGGCGGTCGGCTCGCTCATGTCCCCAGCCTCGCACGCCGTGGCCGCGGCCCGGTGACCGATCCGGGCGGCGAGAGCACCTCAGAGGTTGCCGCGCCGCTCCTGCTCGCGCTCGATGGACTCGAAGAGCGCCTTGAAGTTGCCCTTGCCGAACCCGAGCGACCCGTGCCGCTCGATGATCTCGAAGAAGACCGTCGGCCGGTCCCCGAGCGGCTTGGTGAAGATCTGCAGGAGGTAGCCGTCCTCGTCGCGGTCGACGAGGATGCCGCGCCGCTGCAGCTCCTCGATGGGGACGCGGACCTCGCCGATGCGGGCCCGCAGCTCGGGGTCCTCGTAGTAGGCGTCCGGGGTGTCGAGGAACTCCACGCCCTCGCGGCGCAGCTCGTCGACGGTGCGCAGGATGTCACCGGTCGCGAGCGCGAGGTGCTGGGCACCGGGGCCGCCGTAGAACTCGAGGTACTCGTCGATCTGGCTCTTCTTGCGAGCCACCGCCGGCTCGTTGAGGGGGAACTTCACCCGGTGGTTGCCGTTGGCCACCACCTTGGACATCAGCGCCGAGTAGTCGGTCGCGATGTCGTCGCCGATGAACTCGGCCATGTTCACGAAGCCCATGACGCGGTGGTAGAAGGAGACCCACTCGTCCATCTTCCCGAGCTCGACGTTGCCGACGATGTGGTCGAGAGCCTGGAAGAGGCGCTTGGGGGCCCCCTCGCGCTTGACGAACGTGGACTGCGCCGGCAGGTGGCCGGGCAGGTACGGGCCTGCGTAGCGCACGCCGTCGACGACCCGCTGGACGAGGCTGTGACGGGTCTCGCCGTACGTGGCGATCGCCGCGACCCGGACGGTGCCGTGCTCGTCGGTGAGCTCCTGCGGCTCCTGGAGGACCGTGGCACCGGCGCGCCGCGCCTGGGCGACGCACACCTCGACGTCGGGCACCTCGAGGGCGATGTCGACAACCCCGTCCCCGTGCCGGGCGTGGTGGCCGACGAGCGGGCTGTCCGGGGTGACCGCCCCCTGGAGGACGAAGCGGATCGAGCCCGACCTGAGCACGTAGGACTTGTGGTCGGCGGTGCCGTTCTCGGGGCCGGCGTAGGCGACCAGCTCCATCCCCCACGCGCTCTGGTAGTAGTGCGCGGCCTGGGTGGCGTTGCCGACGACGAAGACGATGGCGTCCCAGCCGGTGACCGGGAAGGGGTCGCGGCTCTCGTCGTACTCGACGAGCCCGACGAGCTGCTTGAGCTGGTCGAGGTCGAGGTCGGCCTCACGCTCGCTCGCGGTGAGGTCACGGCCGGCGGACGTCGTCGTCGTGTCAGTCATCCCGTCACTGTCCGGACGCGGAGCACGGTGTGCAACCGCACCACCTCGACCTGGGCACGGTGCGCACGGTGTTGCCAGGAGGCCCCACTGCACTGGACGATGTGACCATGCCTCGACCCGACGGTGTGGACGCCCTCGACGCCCGGATCATCGCGCTGTTCACCGAGGACCCGCACGTCGGGGTCCTCGGCGCCTCGCGCCGCCTGGGGGTGGCCCGCGGCACCGTGCAGGCGCGGATCGACCGGCTCCAGGAGCGCGGCGTCATCGCCTCCTTCGCCCCCCGGGTCGAGCCGCGGGCTCTCGGGTACCCGGTGAGCGCCTACTGCACGCTCGAGATCCGTCAGCGCCAGGGGCACGGGCCGGTCGTCGCCCATCTCTCGGCGATCCCGCAGGTGCTCGAGATCCACTCCATCACCGGCGCCGGGGACCTGCTCGTGCGCGTGGCCGCCCGGGACAACGCGGACCTCGGGCGGGTCATCGACGAGATCATCGACGACGTCCACGTGCTGCGCGCCAACACGGCGATCTGCCTCGTCACGCACCTGCCGCACCGCACCGGGCCGCTCGTCGAGGCCGCCGCCGGCGAGGACGGGTGAGGCCGTGGCGGAGGGCCCGAGCGCCCAGGGTGGTGTCCAGCGCCCTCAGCGGCGGCCGACGAACCAGCGCCGGATCCGCGCGATGCGCTCGGTCACCTGCTCGCTCGTCGCGGCCGCGAGCTCCGGGCCGCCACACGCACGACGCAGGTCGAGGTGGACGGTGGCGTGCGGCGCACCCGTCTTGGCGGAGTAGGCGGCGACGAGCTTGTTGAGCTCCTTGCGCTGCGCGGCGAGGGCGCGGTGCTGCGCCGGGGGCGCGGGTGCCGCCGCGCGGGCGGGGCGGGCGGCGGTCGCCTGCTTGGTCTGCCGCTCGTGCAGGAGCATGGCGACCTGGTCGGGCTCGAGCAGCCCCGGCAGGCCGAGGTAGTCCTGCTCCTCGGGCGAGCCGGCCGCCGCGTGCAGACCGTACTGCTGGGCGTCGAAGAGGACGTGGTCGAAGTGCGCGTCGGACTCGAGCGCCTCGAACCGGGACTCGTCCTCGAAGGCCGCGGCCGGCTCGGACCGGTTCGCCGCGGCGACAAGGCCCTCCTCCTCGGCCCACAGCGAGGCCTCGTCCTCGTCGCTGCGCGGCCGGTCGAGGGCGTGGTCGCGCTCCTCCTCCATCGTCGCTGCGAGCTGGAGGACGACCGGCACCGAGGGCAGGAAGACCGACGCGGTCTCGCCGCGCCGACGGGCGCGCACGAACCGACCGACGGCCTGCGCGAAGAACAGCGGGGTCGAGGTGGAGGTCGCGTAGACGCCCACGGCGAGGCGGGGGACGTCGACGCCCTCGGAGACCATCCGCACCGCGACCATCCACCGGGACTCGTCGGCGGCGAACTGCTCGATCCGCGCGCTCGCGCCGGCGTCGTCGGACAGCACGACGGTGGCGGGCTCGCCGGTGACCCGCTCGAGGATCCTCGCGTACGCCCGGGCGGCGGTCTGGTTCGAGGCGATGACGAGCCCGCCGGCGTCCGGGACGTGGCGGCGCACCTCGGTGAGCCGCTTGTCGGCGGCCGCGAGCACCGCGGGGACCCACTCCCCCTTCGGGTCGAGCGCCGTGCGCCAGGCGTGCGCCGTCTGGTCCTTGGTCAGCGGCTCGCCGAGCCGTGCCGCGACCTCGTCACCGGCCTTGGTGCGCCATCGCATCGCGCCGCCGTAGGCGAGGAAGAGCACCGGGCGGACCACGCCGTCGCGCAGGGCGGCCGCGTACCCGTAGGTGTAGTCGGCCGCCGAGCGCAGGATGCCGTCCTCTCCCATCGCGTACCGGACGAACGGGATGGGGTTGGTGTCCGAGCGGAACGGGGTCCCGGTGAGGGAGAGCCGGCGGGCCGCGGGCGTGAATGCCTCGCGGATGCCGTCGCCCCACGAGCGCGCGTCGCCGCCGTGGTGGATCTCGTCGAGGATGACGAGGGTCGCGGTGGCCTCGGTGCGCCGGCGGTGCAACGCGGGGTTGGCCGCGACCTGGGCGTAGGTCAGGGCCACGCCGTCGTACTCGCTGGACTGCACGCCGGCGGTGTTGGCGAACGCCGGGTTGAGCTGGATGCCGACCCGCCCGGCCGCGTCGGCCCACTGGGTCTTCAGGTGCTCGGTCGGCGCGACGACGGTCACCGCACCGACCACCCCCCGGTCGAGCAGCTCGGTCGCGATCCGCAGCGCGTAGGTGGTCTTCCCGGCGCCGGGGGTGGCGACGGCGAGGAAGTCACGGACGTCCTCGCGCAGGTAGGCGGCCAGCGCCTCCTCCTGCCAGGCGCGCAGCTTCGCCGCGGTCCCCCACGCGGCACGCTCGGGGTAGGCGGGGGGGAGGTGTCCGGCGGCTGAGGTACTCATGGGCGAGCGCCACCCTAACCGCCGCACCCGGACCGGCCGACGGGCGACTCGCCGAGGCCGGTCGGCTCTGCCTCGAGCGGCCGTCCGGCTACTCCCCGCCGTCCTCCGGGGGGCGCAGCCCGTCGTAGATCTCCTTGCACGTCGGGCACACCGGGAAGCGCTGCGGGTCCCGCCCCGGGACCCAGACCTTGCCGCACAGGGCGGTCACCGGCTCGCCGGAGAGCGCGCTCTCGAGGATCTTCTCCTTGCGCACGTAGTGGGCGAAGCGCTCGTGGTCACCCGGCTCCGCGACCTCGGGGGTGGTCTCGGTGCGCTCGAGGACGGCGGTCTGGGTCTGCGGGCCGCCCGGGTCGCCGTCGGGGGCGTCCGGGTCGCTGGGCCGCGGCGTCGTCTCGCTCATCGCCTCAGGGTACGCCGGGGCTCAGTTCAGCGCCGGGTCCGGCGGGTACCACGCCATCCAGCGCAGCGGCTCGGGCTGGCGACGCAGCACCCGCTGCCAGAGGTCCTCGGGGTGGTCGGTGAAGGCGTCGGCGCTCTCCCCGTCGACGACGAACCAGGAGCCGGTCGCGAGCTCCTCCTCGAGCTGGCCCGGCGACCAGCCCGCGTAGCCGGCGAAGATCCGCAGGCCGGCGAGGGCCTGCGCGACCGACCCGGGTGGGGTGTCGAGGTCGACGAGCGCGACCGAGCCGAAGAGCCGGCGGACGCCGGCGGGCTCGGGCGCGTCACCGGGGACCGCGACGAGACCGAGCGCGGAGTCCAGCTGGACCGGGCCGCCCTGGAACATCGTGGCCGGCCGGCTGGCGTGCTGCTCCCAGCCGGGCAGGACGGCCTCGATGCCGGCCTCGATCGGACGGTTGAGGACGAGACCCTGGGCCCCGTCCTCACCGTGGTGCAGGACGAGGACGACCCCCCGCCGGAAGACGCCCTCCTCGATCTGCGGTGTCGCGACGAGGAGGCGCCCGGTCGTGGAGGTCGCGCTCACCTACGCCATTGTGCCCCCACGGCCCGAGGAGCGCCGGTGGCTCGCGGGGGCGCCACGGCCGCGCTCGGAGCGCCCGCCGGAGCGCCCTCCGCGCCGTGGCGGCCCACCGCGGCGGCCGCCGCGCCGGGGGGCCTCGAGCAGGGGCCGCCAGACGTCCTCGGGCACGGGGACACCGCTCGGGGCGACGGCACCGAGGGCGGCGAGCGTCGGGTCGCCCGGTGCGACCTTGGCGGTCTGCGCCTGCGCACCGGCCCCCTCGATGATCCGGGTCACCATCCGGCGCTGGTGCGGCAGCGCGAGCATGACGACCGCGCCCTGCTCGCCCGCCCGCGCCGTACGGCCGGCCCGGTGCAGGTAGTCCTTGTGGTCCTTGGGCGGGTCCACCTGGACGACGAGGCCGATGTCGTCGACGTGGATGCCGCGGGCGGCGACGTCGGTCGCGACGAGCACCGGCAGCCGACCCTCGCGGAAGGCCCCGAGCACCCGGTTGCGCACGCCCTGGGAGAGCCCGCCGTGCAGCGCGGCGGCGAGGACGCCCCGCTCGCGCAGCTCGCGGGCGATCCGCTCGGCACCGAGCTGGGTGCGGGCGAAGACGACGGTGCGCCCGGCCCGCCCGGCGAGCTCGGCGGTCAGGGCCTTCTTGTCCTGCGGGTCGATGAGCAGCACATGGTGGCTCATCGTCGTCACGGCCGCCTGGGCCTCGTCGGTGGAGTGCGTGACGGGGTCGACGAGGTAGCGCTGCACGAGGGTGTCGACGCCACGGTCGAGCGTGGCCGAGAAGAGCAGCCGCTGCCCGCCCTCGGGCACCGCGTCGAGGATCGCGGTGACCTCGGGGACGAAGCCCATGTCGGCCATGTGGTCCGCCTCGTCGAGGATCGCGACCTCGACCCCGCCGAGCTCGACGGCGCCGCGGTCCATGAGGTCCACGAGCCGCCCGGGCGTCGCGATGAGCAGGTGCACGCCGCGGCGGAGCGCGGAGATCTGCCCCTCGTAGGAGAGCCCGCCCGCGACGAGGCGGTGGCGCAGCCCGGCGACGTGGACGAAGGGCTCGAGCGCGTCGCTCACCTGCATCGCGAGCTCACGGGTCGGGACGAGGACGAGTGCCCGCGGGCGCCGAGGCTGCGGGGCGCCGCCCTCGGCCAGCCGGGCGATCGTCGGCAGGCCGAAGGCCAGGGTCTTGCCCGAGCCGGTCCGGCCGCGGCCGAGGACGTCGCGCCCGGCGAGGGCGTCGGGGATCGTCGCGGCCTGGATGGGGAAGGGGTCGGTGATGCCGTCGCGGGCGAGCCGCTCGACGACCCGCGCGGGCAGCCCGAGGGCGGCGAAGCCGTTGTCGGCAGTCACCTCGCGCGGCCCGCCCGCCGCGGTGGAGCGGTAGGTGGTCCAGGTGTCGGCCTGGGCCCGCTCGGTCTCGGGCGACTCCGGGCGCGTCGTGCGCTCGGCCCGGCGCCCCTCGTGGCGGTCCCGGCGGGCGGGGTCGGCCACCCGGGGCTCCTGCTCCCGGCGGGGCCGCTCACCGCGCTCGCGACGGGGCCGCTCGTCGTGCGGGCGACGCGGCTGACGGGTCCGCCCGTCCTCGCGTCGGGGCTCCTCGCTGCGCGCCGGGCGCTCACTGCGCGCGGGGCGCTCGCTGCGCGCGGGGCGCTCGCTGCGCGGCGTCGAGCCGGCGGGGGCTCCCTGGCCGCGGTGCGGCTTCTTGGTCGCCTTGCGGGCCTGGGCCTTGCGGGCAGCGCTCCAACGGGCCTTCGGCCCGGATGCCTTCTTCGGCATGGTGGTACTCACCTGTGTCTCGGTCGTGATGGCGTCTGACAGACACGTCGTCGGCCGGTGGCGAAACAGCAGGGACAACGGGTCTCCGGGCCGGCAGTGGCCCTGGCGGCCGGTTCGACGGGGGTGTCACCGGCGGGCACCGGGTGGGACTGGCCACGGCTCGCGCGGTGCGAGCGGAGGGCGCTGCCGAGCGCCCGGCCACCACGGTGGAGGACCCAGCCTACCAGCGCACGGGGCCTGCTCCGGACGGCCAGCGCCGGCCGACCAGCCTCGCGAGCAGCACCCCGAGGGCGACACCCGCGAGGTCGGCGAGCGCGTCGAGGGCGTCACCGTCGCGGTGGGCGAGCACGCTCGCCTGCACCACCTCGCTGAGGAGGGCATGGGCCGTGAACCCGGCGACGAGCCAGCGCAGCCGGCCACCGGCGAGGGCCCCGAGCAGGACGGGCAGGAGGAAGACGCCGGCGTGCACGAGCTTGTCGACCCCGGGCGGAGCGGGCGGCCCGGGCACCGTCGGCGCGTAGACCACGGCGAGCTGGAGGGCGAGCGCGGCCACCGCGAGCACGGCGAAGGCCCGCGGGGCGGCGCGGCCGCCGGCCTCCTCACTCATGCGTCGTCGGCCCCGGGGTGGTGCTCGGTCCCCGCGACGGCCCGCCGCACCGCGTCGGCGACGACCGTCGTGACGTCGGGGTGGAAGACGCTGGGCACGATGTACGTCGCGTTGCGCTCCTCGTCGGTGACGACGTCGGCGAGCGCGTCGGCCGCGGCGAGCAGCACGTCCATCGTCACGTGCCGGCTCGCGGCGTCGATGAGCCCACGGAAGACGCCGGGGAAGACGAGCACGTTGTTGATCTGGTTGGCGAAGTCCGAGCGCCCGGTGGCGACGACCTCGGCGTGCCGGGCCGCGATCTCGGGGTCGATCTCGGGCACCGGGTTGGCCATCGCGAAGACGACCGCCCCCGGGGCCATCGAGGCGACGTCCTCCTCGGTGAGGATGTTCGGTGCCGAGACGCCGAGGAAGACGTCCGCGCCGCGGACGGCGCGTGAGAGCGTGCCGCTGACGTTGTCGGGGTTGGTGTGCTCGGCGATCCAGGCGTGGTTCGGGTGCTCGCCGGAGAGGACGTCGGCGCGGCCCCGGTGGACCACGCCGTCGATGTCGGCGACGACGACGTGTCGCGCGCCGGCGTGCAGGAGCAGCTTGAGGATGGCGGTGCCGGCCGCCCCGGCTCCGCTCATGACGAGCCGCACCTCCTCGAGCCGCTTGCCGACGACGCGCAGCGCGTTCCGCAGCGCGGCGAGGGCGACGATGGCCGTCCCGTGCTGGTCGTCGTGGAAGACGGGGATGTCCAGCTCCTCGCGCAGCCGGGCCTCGACCTCGAAGCACCGGGGAGCGGAGATGTCCTCGAGGTTGATCCCGGCGAACCCCGGCGCGATCGCCTTGACGGTGCGGATGATCTCCTCGACGTCGGTCGTGTCCAGGCAGAGGGGGAAGGCGTCGATGTCCGCGAAGCGCTTGAAGAGGGCCGCCTTGCCCTCCATGACCGGCAGCGCCGCGAGCGGGCCGATGTCCCCGAGCCCGAGCACCGCGGTGCCGTCGGTGACGACCGCGACGGTGTTGCGCTTGATCGTCAGGCGGCGCGCGTCCTCGGGGTTGTCCGCGATGGCCGTGCACACCCGGGCCACGCCCGGGGTGTAGACGAGGGAGAGGTCGTCGCGGGTGCGGATCGGCACCTTGGACTCGACGCTGAGCTTGCCCCCGAGGTGCATGAGGAAGGTGCGGTCGGAGACCTTGCCGATCTCGGCCCCCTCGACCGTGCGCATCGTCTCGACGATGGCCTCGGCGTGCTCGGGGTCGCGCGTGAGCATCGTGAGGTCGACGCGCATCCGGGCCTGCGCGGAGCCGGTGACGTCGAGGCCGGTGACCACCCCGCCGGCCCGCTCGATGAGGCTCATCATCTCGCTGACCGCGGTCGGGCGGGCGGGCAGGACGAGGCGGACGGTGACGCTGTTGGCGATCGAGGGCGCGGCGGGCATGGGGACGATTCAACCCTGTACCACCGGGTAGCCCGAACGGCAGGCGTCACCGGGGCCCCGGGAGGCGCCCTACAGTGACGCCCATGACCGCGGACCGCAGCGCCCCCGGAACGCACGCATGAGCTGGCTCGACGCGCTCGGCTGGTTCGGCTCGGCCCTGCTCGTCTTCTCGCTGCTCCAGGCGCGCATCCTGCGCCTGCGCGTGCTCAACACGGTCGCCTGCGTCATCCTCACCGTCTTCAACGCGCTGCTCGGGGTGTGGCCGATGGTCGCGATGAACGTCGCGCTCGCGGGCATCAACGTCTACTTCGTCGCCCGGATGCTGCGCGAGCGGGGGGACGAGCGGGCCTACAGCGTCGTCGCGGTCGGCCCCGGCGACGGCTACCTGCGCCACTTCCTCGAGGTCTACCGGGAGGACATCGCGCGGTTCTTCCCCGGGTTCGCCCCCGCGGACGTCGCCTCCGGCACCACCTACCTCGTCCAGCACGGCGACGAGACCGCCGGCGTGGTCCTCGTCCGGGACGCCGGGGAGGGCACCGCCGAGGTCGCGCTCGACTACGTCACCCCGCGCTTCCGGGACTTCGCGCCGGGTGAGTTCGTCTTCCGCCGCTCTGGTCTCTTCCGCGAGCGGGGCTTCGTCCGGGTGCTCACCCCCGCCGGCATGGTGGCCCCGTACTACGCGCGGCTGGGCTTCGTCCCCGACGGCGACCGGTACCGCCTCGACCTGGCCTGAGACGCGCGTTACATCCTCGCAATACCCCTCGGGGTACTACGCTGTGATCTACTACGTTGAGTAGTATTGAGCGCCGTATCGCGAGGAGGCGAGGGCCGTGGCACCGTTCGTCCACGAGTTCGAGAGTGGGTCCAAAGAGCAGAAGGACCTCCTCGGGGGAAAGGGGGCCAACCTCGCCGAGATGACCCGGCTCGGCATCCCGGTGCCGCCGGGGTTCACCATCACGACGGACGCCTGCCGCCACTACCTCGCGCACGGTGAGGCCCCCGAGGGGCTGTGGGGCGAGGTCGAGGCCCACGTCGCGACCCTCGAGCAGCGGATGGGCCGCCGCCTCGGCGACCCCGGTGACCCGCTCCTGGTCTCGGTCCGCTCCGGCGCGAAGTTCTCCATGCCCGGGATGATGGAGACCGTCCTCAACGTCGGGCTCGGGGACGCGGCCGTCGAGGGCCTGGCCCACCAGACCGGTGACCCGCGCTTCGCGTGGGACTCCTACCGCCGGCTGCTGCAGATGTACGGCAAGACCGTCCTCGGGCTCGACGGTGACCTGTTCGAGGACGCCATCGACGCGGCCAAGCGGGCCCGGGGGGTCACCGCCGACGTCGACCTCGACGTCGACGACCTGCGTGGCCTCGCCGCGCGCTTCCAGGAGGTCATCCTGCGCGAGTCCGGGGCGCCCTTCCCCCAGGAGCCGCTCGAGCAGCTGCGTGCCGCCGTCGTGGCCGTCTTCGACTCGTGGAACTCCGACCGGGCCGCGCTCTACCGCCGCCGGGAGCGCATCCCCGCCGACCTCGGCACGGCGGTCAACATCCAGGCGATGGCCTTCGGCAACCGCGGCGCGGACTCCGGCTCGGGGGTGGCCTTCACCCGCGACCCCGCGACCGGTGAGCGCGGGACCTACGGCGACTACCTGCCCGACGCCCAGGGCGAGGACGTCGTCGCGGGCGTGCGCAACACCCTCACCCTCGCCGACCTCGAGCGGATCGACCCCGCGAGCTACCGCGAGCTGCTCGAGATCATGGCCCGGCTCGAGGAGCACTACCGCGACATGTGCGACATCGAGTTCACGATCGAGCGTGGCCGGCTGTGGATGCTCCAGACCCGGGTCGGCAAGCGCACCGCCGAGGCGGCCTTCCGGATCGCGACCGACCTGCTCGAGGAGGGGGTCATCACCGAGGAGGAGGCGCTCTCCCGGGTCACCGGCGAGCAGCTGGCCCAGCTGATGTTCCCGCACTTCGTCCACGGCGGCGGGGCCGAGGCCGTGGCGACGGGCATGGCCGCCTCCCCCGGCGCGGCCGTCGGGCAGGCCGTCTTCGACTCCGACACCGCGGTCCGGATGACCCAGGAGGGCACCCCCGTCATCCTCGTGCGCCGCGAGACCACCCCCGACGACCTGCACGGGATGGTCGCGGCGCGCGGGATCCTCACGAGCCGGGGCGGCAAGACCTCCCACGCCGCCGTCGTCGCCCGCGGTATGGGGCGCACCTGCGTGTGCGGCGCCGAGGCGCTCGACGTCGACACCCGGGCGGGCTGCCTCACCCTGCCGGACGGCACGGTCGTGCGCCAGGGCGAGACGATCTCGATCGACGGGTCCACCGGTGAGGTCTTCCGGGGCGAGGTCGACGTGGCCCCCTCCCCCGTCGTGCGCTACTTCGAGGGCGAGGTCGACCCACAGGACGCGCCGCCGGTCGTGCGGGCCGTCCACCGGATGATGGAGGTCGCCGACCGCCGACGGCGCCTGCGGGTGCGGGCGAACGCCGACAACGCGGCCGACGCCGCGCGCGCGGCCCGCTTCGGCGCCGAGGGCATCGGCCTGGCCCGCACCGAGCACATGTTCCTCGGCGAGCGCCGCGCGATGGTCGAGCGGCTGATCCTCGCCGAGGGTGACGAGGAGCGCCAGGTCGTCTTCGACGAGCTGCTCCCCCTCCAGCGGCGCGACTTCGTCGAGCTCTTCGAGGCGATGGGTGGCCGACCGGTCACCGTGCGTCTCCTCGACCCCCCGCTGCACGAGTTCCTCCCCGACCTGACCGAGCTGTCGGTGCGGGTCGCCATCGAGGACGAGCGCGGCGAGCACTCCGAGCGGGACACCGCCCTGCTGCGGGCCGTGCTGCGGCTGCACGAGCAGAACCCGATGCTCGGCCTGCGCGGCGTGCGCCTCGGGCTGGCGATCCCGGGACTGTTCGCGATGCAGGCCCGGGCGGTCCTCGAGGCGGCGGCCCTGGTCGTCGAGGCCGGTGGGCAGGCGCGCCCGGAGATCATGGTCCCGCTCGTCGGCGACGTGCGCGAGCTGCGGGCCATCCGCGAGGAGATCGACGCGGCGGCGCACGAGGTGCGGGTGGCGCACGCCGTGCATCTCGACCACCTCGTCGGGACGATGATCGAGCTGCCCCGGGCGGCCCTGACCGCGGGCGAGATCGCCCAGACGGCGGACTTCTTCTCCTTCGGCACCAACGACCTGACCCAGACGACGTGGGGCTTCTCGCGCGACGACGTCGAGTCCTCGTTCTTCTCCCGCTACCTCGAGAAGGGCATCTTCGGGGTCTCGCCGTTCGAGACCATCGACCGCACGGGGGTCGGCCGGCTCGTGCAGATCGCCGCGTGGGAGGGGCGCCAGACCCGTGGCGACCTCAAGCTCGGCGTGTGCGGTGAGCACGGAGGCGACCCGGAGTCGATCGGGTTCTTCGACGAGTCCGGCCTGGACTACGTCTCCTGCTCGCCCTTCCGGGTCCCGGTGGCCCGACTCGAGGCCGGTCGCTGCGCGGTCGGGGGCTGACGCGACCGACGGCCCGGACCCGCGCGGGGTCCGGGCCGTCGCCGAACAGCGTGGGAGTGCGCCGATGGTGGAGGTGGCGGGAATCGAACCCGCGTCCACTGACGGCAGCCCAGGGCTTCTCCGGGTGCAGTGCGCTGTGGATTTTCTCGGCCCCGGGGCTCGCGCGCACACGTTCCCCGACAGGCCCAGCCGAGTGGGAGTCCCGCGTCGCCGCTCGGCACGACGACGCAGCAAGATCTCTAGCTGACGCTGGTGACTAGGTCGAGATCGAACCTAGGCCAACGGACTTCGGGCTCGCTCAGGCGGCGAGGGCGAAGTCGGTGCGCTTGGAATCGGCACCTATTGGTGTGCACGGAGCGTTGTACGAGATGACCGTGCGTCCTCGACCCGCTTCCCACTGGACATCCGACCAATGTCGAAACCGATCACCCCCGTGGGGGGCGTACTCCCACGCTGTTCAGTTGTCGCCCGCCGCGGCCGGTCGGCCCGGCGGAGAACCCATTATGCCGTCCAACGTCGGGCAGACCCAAGCGTGTTCCCCACCCGCGGGACGGCTCGGCCCCGCCGGCCGCGGGCTCACTAGGGTGGTGCCGTCCCACCGCCGAGCCCCGGAGGTCCCCGCCGTGTTCCACAAGATCCTCGTCGCCAACCGCGGGGAGATCGCGGTCCGTGCCTTCCGGGCCGCGACCGAGCTGGGCGCCAAGACCGTCGCGGTCTTCCCGCACGAGGACCGTACGAGCGAGCACCGGCTCAAGGCCGACGAGTCCTACGAGATCGGCGAAGAGGGCCACCCCGTGCGGGCCTACCTCGACTACGAGAACATCGTCCGGGTCGCGGTCGAGTGCGGCGCCGACGCGATCTACCCCGGCTACGGCTTCCTCTCGGAGAACCCGAACCTCGCCGAGGCCTGCGAGGCCCAGGGCATCACCTTCATCGGCCCCCCGGCCTCGGCGCTGCACCTGGCCGGCAACAAGGCCCGGGCGGTCGCCGCCGCACGCGAGGCCGGGCTGCCCACGCTGCGCGGCGCCGACCCGAGCACCGACCTGGAGGCCCTGGCCCGTGCGGCCGAGGAGATCGGCTTCCCGGTGTTCGTCAAGGCCGTCTCCGGTGGCGGTGGGCGCGGGATGCGGCGGGTCGAGGAGCCCGCGGGGCTGCGCGAGGCGCTCGAGGCGGCGCAGCGCGAGGCCGACGCCGCGTTCGGCGACCCCACGCTCTACCTCGAAGAGGCCGTCGTGCGGCCCCGGCACATCGAGGTGCAGGTCCTCGCCGACGGCACGGGCACGGTGCTCCACCTCTACGAACGCGACTGTTCGGTCCAGCGCCGCCACCAGAAGGTCGTCGAGATCGCCCCGGCCCCGAACCTCGACCCACAGCTGCGCGAGCGGATGTGCGCCGACGCCGTGCGCTTCGCCGAGGCCATCGGCTACCGCAACGCCGGCACCGTGGAGTTCCTCCTCGGCGAGGACGGCCGCTACGTCTTCATCGAGATGAACCCGCGCATCCAGGTCGAGCACACCGTCACCGAGGAGGTCACCGACGTCGACCTCGTCGTCTCGCAGATGCGGATCGCCGCGGGTGACACCTTCGAGGACCTCGACCTGCGCCAGGAGGACATCCGCACCCGTGGCGCCGCCCTCCAGTGCCGGATCACCACCGAGGACCCCGCCAACGGCTTCCGCCCGGACGCCGGCCAGATCACGGTGTACCGCTCGGCCGGTGGCGGCGGCGTGCGCCTCGACGGTGGGACGGTCTTCGTCGGGGCCCAGGTCAGCCCGCACTTCGACTCGATGCTCGTCAAGCTCACCTGCCGCGGCCGGGACTTCGAGTCGGCCGTGCGCCGGGCCCGGCGGGCCCTCGCCGAGTTCCGCATCCGCGGGGTCTCGACGAACATCCCCTTCCTCGAGGCCGTGCTCGCCGACCCCGCCTTCCAGCGCGGTGAGGCCACGACGAGCTTCATCGACGAGCGGCCCGAGCTGCTCGAGGCCCGGATGGGCGGCGACCGCGGGACCAAGCTGCTGCAGTACCTCGCCGACGTCACGGTCAACCAGCCGCACGGGCCCGCGACGACCCACCTGAAGCCGCGCACCAAGCTGCCCGCCCTCGACCGCGAGGCCCCGCTGCCCCCCGGCAGCCGCGACCTCCTCCAGCGGCTCGGGCCGGCGGGCTTCGCCCGGCAGCTGCGCGAGCGCACCGACGTGCCGGTCACCGACACGACCTTCCGCGACGCCCACCAGAGCCTGCTCGCGACCCGGATGCGCACCCGCGACCTGCTGCACGTCGCCGGCCACGTGGCCCGCACCACCCCGCAGCTGCTCTCGATGGAGGCCTGGGGCGGGGCGACCTACGACGTGGCCCTGCGTTTCCTCCACGAGGACCCGTGGGAGCGGCTGGCGCTGTTGCGCGAGGCGATGCCCAACGTCCCCCTCCAGATGCTGCTGCGGGGCCGCAACACCGTCGGCTACACCCCGTACCCGACGAAGGTCACCGACGCGTTCGTCCACGAGGCGGCCCGTACCGGGCTGGACATCTTCCGGATCTTCGACTCCCTCAACGACGTCGACCAGATGCGCCCGGCCGTCGACGCCGTGCTCGAGACCGGGACGGCGGTCGCCGAGGTGGCCCTGTGCTACACGGGCAACCTCATGGACCCGGCCGAGGACCTCTACACCCTCGACTACTACCTGCGCCTCGCCGAGCAGATCGTCGGGACCGGCGCCCACGTCCTCGCCATCAAGGACATGGCCGGACTGCTACGGGCGCCCGCCGCCCACCGGCTCGTCACGGCGCTGCGCGAGCGGTTCGACCTGCCCGTCCACCTGCACACCCACGACACGGCCGGAGGGCAGGTCGGCACCCTCCTCGCGGCGATCGACGCCGGCGTGGATGCCGTCGACGCCGCGACCGCGACGATGGCCGGCACGACGAGCCAGCCGAGCCTGTCCGCCCTCGTCGCCGCGACCGACGGCACGGAGCGCGAGACCGGGCTCGACATCGACGCCGTCTTCGCCCTCGAGCCCTACTGGGAGGCGGTGCGCCGGATCTACGCCCCGTTCGAGTCCGGCCTGGCCTCCCCCACCGGGCGGGTCTACTTCCACGAGATCCCCGGCGGGCAGCTGTCCAACCTGCGCCAGCAGGCGATCGCGCTCGGCCTCGGCGACCGTTTCGAGGACGTCGAGAACATGTACGCCGCGGCCAACCGGATCCTCGGCAACCTCGTCAAGGTCACCCCGAGCAGCAAGGTCGTCGGCGACCTCGCGCTGGCACTCGTCGGCGCGGGCGCCGACCCGGCCGACTTCGAGGAGGACCCGACCCGCTACGACATCCCCGACTCGGTCATCGGTTTCCTCGAGGGCGAGCTCGGCGACCCGCCGGGCGGCTGGCCCGAGCCCTTCCGCAGCAAGGCGCTCCAGGGGCGCAAGGCCAAGCCGCGGGTCACCGAGCTCACCGAGGAGCAGGAGGCCTCGCTCGTCACCGACACCCGACGCACCCTCAACGAGCTGCTCTTCCCCGGCCCGACGCGCGAGTACGAGCAGACCCGTGAGCTCTACGGCGACCTGTCCGTCCTCGGCACCATCGAGTTCCTCCACGGACTCGAGCACGGCCAGGAGTACGAGGCCGAGATCGAGGCCGGCAAGCGCCTCCTCCTCGGCATCAGCTCCGTGGGCGAGGCCGACCGGCAGGGCATGCGCAACGTCATGTGCACGCTCAACGGCCAGTTCCGCCCGGTCCAGGTGCGCGACCGCTCGGTCGAGGCCGAGACCAAGGCCGCCGAGAAGGCCGACCCGGGCACCCCCGGGCACGTCGCCGCGCCGTTCGCCGGGGTCGTCACCCCGACCGTGGCCCAGGGCGACACCGTCGAGCCGGGCGCCGTCGTCGCGACCATCGAGGCGATGAAGATGGAGGCCAACATCACGACCCCGACGGGCGGCACCGTGGCGCGGCTGGCCATCGACGGCCACCAGCAGGTCGAGGGGGGCGACCTCGTCCTCGTCGTCGAGGGCTGACCCGCGCACGCCCCGCCGGGGGCCGGGACGGTTACCGTAGGGGAACCGGCACCTGGTCAAGAAGCGGCTCGATGCTCCCATCACCGACGAAGGGAAGCACCCATGGGTTTCGACGACAAGCTGGAGAACGCGGCCACCGACGCCTCGGGCAAGGCCAAGGAGGCGGCCGGCAAGGCCACCGACGACGAGAGCCTCGAGGCCGAGGGCCGCACCGACCAGGCCAAGTCCGACCTGCGCCAGGCCGGGGAGAAGGTCAAGGACGCCTTCAAGCACTGACCCCCGGTACGCGACGAACGGGCCGCTCCCTCATGGGGGCGGCCCGTTCGTCGGTGGTCACCAGCTGCCGCCGGAGGTCCCTCCCCCGCCACCGCCGGAGAAGCCGCCGCCCATGCTGAACCCCGAGGAGCCCGACGAGCCCGGCGTGGAGACGAAGGTGCCGGCGGCGAGCGTCGAGAAGGAGTCCATGCTCGAGGCGATGTCGCGGAAGCCGGCGGCCGACCAGGCACCCGAGTACCAGGCCGGGGCGAGCACGGTGTGCCCGGCCGCGGCCGCGGTGGCGGCGAGCTCCTCGAACACCTCGGCCCAGCGCTCCGCGACGCCGAAGACGATGGCGTAGGGCAGGTAGCGGGAGAAGACGTCCTGGGCCTCCTCCCAGCGGATCTGGTTGGCCTCCGCGGTCTTCAGGTAGCGCTCGAAGCCGCGGGCCTGGGCCAGGACGGCCGACCCCTCGGCCGTGCGCGCCGCCATCCGCCGGCCGAGCGCCCGGGTCACGAGCCCGCCGACGACGAGGCCCCCGGCGAGCACCCAGCCGGGGTTCGCCGGCAGCCCGGCGTCGGCGAACAGCCCGGAGGCCGGCCCGACGAGGAAGAAGCCGGTGAGGACGCCGAGGCCGGCGACCACCGTGCCGAGGGCCATCCAGCCCGAGCGCTGGGCCTGCGGGCTGCGCCGGAACCAGCCGCGCTCGACGACCTCGTCGTACATGAGGTGCTGCACGGCGTCGAGGGTCGGGCGGAAGCGGTTCTTCAGGGACGAGAGCGCCACGGTGTCGCCGGCGGCGAAGAGCGACTCGTGGAGGAGCTGCTCGTAGGGGCTCAGCGGGGCCGAGCGTGCCGGCGGGGTGGTCCGGGTGAGCACCCAGTCCTCGCGCCGGAAGTGCCCGGAGTCGTCCCGGCCGATCTGCAGGTGCCCACGCACGGCGAGGTCGACGATGGTCGCGGTGACGTCGAGGATGCCGGCCTCCTCGTCGATGACCGTGCCGACCATCCCCGGCTGGACGCCGTCCGGCGGCGTGAACCGCACCGCGACCGTCGGGGCGTCGCCACCGCGCACGACCACCGGCCGCTGGTCCACCCCGGGGGTGAGACCGGGCGTGAGCCCGGCGTACTGCTCGTCCCGGCCGCGGCGCCAGACGAGCAGGCCCATGGCGGTGGCCGCACCGAGGGGGACGAGCGCCCCGGCCCCGAGGGTGAGCAGCCCGAGAGTGCGCGCCGCCTCCGGGCTGAGCGGGCTGCCCTCGTCGCTGGAGACGCTGCCGGTGCGCAGGTCGGGCGCGAGGTCGCCGAAGGCGCCGCGCGGGAACGAGGCGACGACCGAGGCGCCCTCACGCGCCTCGAGGTCGGGGACCCGGTAGGAGGCCGGGTCGCCGGCGGACGCCTCGCACGCGGTGGTCGAGCCGAACTCGCCGTAGTAGCACGCCGCCCGGGTGACGGGCACCGGGCCGGCGACGGTGGCGCGCACGTCGTGCTGCGGCACGCCGTTGGCCGTGCTCACGACGTCGTAGTAGACCTCCGCGGTGCCGTCGCCGATGTCGTTGACCAGGTGGGCCAACCGGAAGCGCACGACGTAGCGCGCGGTGCCGGAGACCGTCTCGGACGGGCTGCCGATCCGGATGCGCCGGTCGGCACCGTTGTCCTCGACGGTGATGTCCGTGGGCGCCCCGGTCGGTGAAGTGACCTCGACCCCGGAGAGCTCGTAGTAGCGGTAGCGGGTCTCGCTGTCCTGGTAGCCGGCACGGACGCGGACGTTGCGGTAGATCCCGTGGCGCTGCTCGCCCTCGGGGAAGCGCCAGGTGATGTCCTCGGTGACGACCACCGAGCCGTCCCGCTCGGCCTCGACGGCCACGTGGAGGGAGTCGGCCTGCTCGGCGGCGGCCACCGAGCCCGGGGACCCGCCCCAGGCACCGAGCCGGCCCCCGACGAGCGTGCCGCCGGCCAGGGTGTCGGCGGAGGTCGCCGCGGCCGCCGGCAGCGCCACCGAGCCCGCGAGCAGCAGGCCGCCGAGCAGCCCGGCCAGGCCGGCCGCGACCGACCGCCGGCGCCCCCCGGCGGTCACCTCACTCCTCGCCCCGCCGGCGGGCGGCGATGGCGCGCTCGGCCTCGCGCCGGTCCTGGCGCTCGCGCAGCGTCTGGCGCTTGTCGTAGGCCTTCTTGCCGCGGACGACCGCGATCTCGACCTTGGCCCGCCCGTCCCTGAAGTAGAGGCTGAGCGGGACGATGGTGTGCCCGGTCTCCCGGGTGGCCTGGGCGATCTTTTCCAGCTCGCGCCGGTGCAGCAGCAGCTTGCGCCGCCGGCGCGGGGTGTGGTTGGTCCACGTGCCGCTGACGTACTCGGGGATGTGCACGCCCTCGAGCCACAGCTCGCCCTCGCGGTCGAAGCCGGCCCAGCCGTCGACGAGGGAGGCCCGGCCCATCCGCAGGGCCTTGACCTCGGTGCCCATGAGGACGAGGCCGGCCTCGTAGGTGTCCTCGACGTGGTAGTCGTGGCGCGCCTTGCGGTTGCTCGCGACGAGCTTCCTCCCCGGGTCCTTCCCGCTGTCCTTGGCCACGAGCAGGAGGCTACCGTCCGCGGGCGGGCCGCCCCCCGAGGTGTCCCGGTGCGGCGGTCAGGACAGCGTGTTCAGCCAGCCGCGGGGTCGACGAAGCTGCCGTTGACGAGGGTCTCGAAGTGCAGGTGGCAGCCCGTGGAGGAGCCGGTGGTCCCGCTGTAGGCGATCAGCTGGCCCCGGCTGACGTAGCCGCCCCCGACGACGATGCTCGAGAGGTGGTTGTAGGTCGTCGCCAGCCCGACACCACGCTGCAGCCCGTGGTCGATGACCACCCGGTTGCCGTAGCCCGCGGTATAGGTCGTCTGGATGACCGTCCCGGAGGCGGCGGCGTACACGGGGGTGCCGCAGCCGACGGCGTAGTCCCGCCCGGAGTGCAGCTTCCAGTAGTGGTAGATCGGGTGGTAGCGCATCCCGAACTCCGAGCTGATCCAGCCGGTGTGCACCGGGCGGGAGAGGTAGCCCGAGCTCGTCGAGGACCCGCCGCTGGAGCCGCCGGAGGAGGAGGAGCCGCTCGACCCGCTCGACCCGCTCGAGGAGCCACCCGAGGAGGAGCCACCCGAGGAGCCCGAGCTGCTCTGGTTCTGCTGCGCCCGGCGCTTGGCCTCGGCAGCCGCGCGCTTGGCCGCCTGTGCCTTGCGCCGCGCCTCGGCCCGGGCGCGGGCCTCGGCCGCCCGCTTGGCGAGCACCTTGGCGAGGCGCTCCTGCTCGGACTTCATCGCGGCCAGCTGCTTCTTGTCGGTCGCGAGCTGGTCCTCGTAGCCGTCGGCCTGCTTCTGCTGGGTCGCGGCGAGGGACTCCAGGGCGGCCTGGGCCTGCGCGGCGGCGGCCTGGGCGGACTCGGCCTTGGCCAGGGCCGCCGCGGCCGCCTTCTGCTTGCGGTCGGAGTCGGCACGCAGCGCGGAGACGTGGTCCTCGAGCGCGGTGAGGCTGGCCTGCTCGGTGCTCAGCCGCTCGATCGTCGCGTTCTGCACGTCGAGCACGGTGTCGACCATGGCGAGCCGGTCGGCGAACTCCTGGGGCTTCTCGCTGGAGAGGGCGACGTCGAGCTGGCCGAAGCCCTGCTCCTGGTAGATCTGCGCGGCGAACTGCGCAATCCGCTCGCGGCCGTCGGCGACCTCCTGGGTCGCCTTCTTCAGGTCCGACTCGGCCTTGGCCTCGTTGGCCTTGGCGATCTCGAGCTCCTGGGTGGCCTGCGCCTCGGCGGCGTCCGCAGCGGCGGCGGCCTCGCGCGCCTCGCTGAGGGCACTGCGCGCGGCGGGGAGCTGGCTCTCGGTGGCGTGCAGGCGCTGGTAGGCGTTGGAGAGCGCGGCGCTCGTGTCGTCGAGGTGGTCCTCGAGCTGGTCGACCTGGGCGTCGACCTTCTTCTTCTCGGCGCCCGGGTCCTGGGCCGCGGGCGCACCGGGCGCGCCGACCAGGGCGAGACCGGCGGTGCAGGTCACCGCGGTGAGCAGCCCGACGAACCGCCTCGAGGCAGCCCGCAGCCCGCGGTCACGTGGTCCCATGATCACCATTGGTAACACGAACCACAGTGGTTTGCACAGACATCAGGGCAGAAAAGTGCCACCGACCGGCCTCGCCGGTCAGCGTTCTCTCAGGCGGGCGCGGGCCCGGGGGTCAGACCCGCAGGTAGCGGCGCAGGGTGACCAGGCTCGTCGCGACGGCGATGAGCAGCACTCCCCCGAGCATCCACGGGGCGAGCAGCCAGACGTCGGAGACGCCGATGAACGCCTGGGAGAGGGCGATCTGGCTGGCGCCCTCGGTGAAGACGTACTGCGTCAGGCCGACGAGCAGCCCGACGGCCAGCCCCACCCCGACGAGCGAGACGATGACCATCTCGGTGACGAAGGGCATCCGGATCGTCCAGTTCGAGGCCCCGACGAGACGCATGATGCCGATCTCGCGGCGGCGGATGAAGGCCGCCTGCCGGATCGTCGTCGCCATGAGCAGGGCCGCGCAGGCGGCCATGAGCGCGGCGAGGAAGACCGCGAAGACGGTGATCCAGTTGATGATCGTGAAGAACTTGCTGAGGACCTTCTCCTGGTCCTGGACGGTCGCGACGCCGGGTGCGTCCTCGAACTGGGTCGTGACGTTGCGGAACTTCGTCGGGTCCTCCAGCTGCACGCGCAGGCTCTGCGGGATGTCCCCGACCTGGACGTTGCCGGCGATCGGGCTGTTGCGGAACTGCTCCTTGAACCGGTCGTAGGCCTGCTTCTCGGACTCGTAGAAGACCTGCTTGACCTCGGGCAGCGCCTCGAGCTGGGACTGCAGGGCGGCACGCTGGGCGTCGGTGACCGCCTTGCCCTCGCAGTTGGGCTGGAGGGCGTCGGCGGTGCACAGGTAGATCGACACCTGGATGCGGTCGTACCAGTAGCCCTTCATGGTGTCGGCCTGCCGCTGGGCGAGCAGACCGAGGCCGAGGAGGAACATCGAGACCATCGTCACGAGGACGACCGAGACGGCCATCGAGACGTTGCGGCGCAGCCCGGAGCCGACCTCGGAGGCGAGGAAGCGCATCTGCATCTCAGGCCTCCTCGGGGCGGTCGTACTCGGCGTCCTGCTGGTCGCGCACGACCCGCCCGTCGTCGAGCTGGATGACCCGGCGGCGCATCTCGTTGACGATGTCGTGGTCGTGGGTGGCCATGACGATGGTCGTTCCGGTGCGGTTGATCCGGTCGAGCAGGCGGACGATCTCGAGGCTGATGCGCTGGTCGAGGTTGCCCGTCGGCTCGTCGCACAGGAGGATCTGCGGCCGGTTGACGACGGCGCGCGCGATGGCGACGCGCTGCTGCTCGCCACCGGAGAGCTGGTGGGGGAAGCGCTTCTCCTTGCCGGCGAGGCCGACCATCTCGAGGGTCTCCGGGACGAGCTGGCGGATCGCGTGCCGCGGCTTGCCGATGACCTGGAGGGCGTAGGCGACGTTCTCGTGGACGGTCTTGTTCGGCAGCAGCCGGAAGTCCTGGAAGACCGCGCCCATCTCCCGCCGCAGCCGGGGCACCTGGCGCATCGGCATCCGGCGCAGGTCGTGCCCGGCGACGAGGACGAGCCCGTTGGTCGCGGCCTCCTCGCGCAGCGCGAGGCGCAGCATCGTCGACTTGCCCGAGCCGGAGGGGCCGACGACGAAGACGAACTCGCCGCGATCGATGTCGACGCTGACGTCGTCGACGGCCGCACGGGTCGAGCGGGGGTAGACCTTCGTGACGTTCTCGAAGCGGATCATGCGGGTCGGCGGGCCTCGGGGCTCGGGGGCAGGGGTGGACGCGGACGGGCCGCGACGGCTTCGAGGATAGGTCGGCGACCCGTGGATCCCGGTGAGCGCCCCGCCGTCGGCGCGTTCGGCCTCTCAGGTGCCGCGCAGGGTGGGCAGCCCCTCGTCGGGCTCGACGCCGAGCACCTGCCCGAAGGTGGCGGCGACCGCCGCCGCGGCGCGGGTGGCGTCGGCCGGGTCGAGGTAGGGGGACCCGGGGACGTCGTCGGGCCAGAACCGCACGAAGTCCTCGCCGTCGCCGACGGTCGGGCGGTGCCAGCCGAGCCCGAGGAGCGCCTCCTCCTCGGCGGCGGTCCACGGGAAGCGCCCGCCGAGCCGGCGCGAGCCCGTCCAGTGCCCGCGCAGGTGGTCCTCGACCCGCACGAGCCGGGCGGTCGGCAGCAGCGGGCGTCGGCGGGACCCGGCGAGCCAGCGCAGCCGCCCCCCGGTCGCGGCCATCCGCGCGTGCTTCACCGGGGCGGCCGCGGTGACGGTGGCTCCGTCCTCGAGCGCGAGCACGGCGGCGACGAGCTCGGCCTCCCAGTCCGCCCAGGTGGCGGCGGGCGTGGTCTCGGGCGCGGTCACCCGACCCACCATAGGGCCGAGGAACGAACGTCGATCCGTCACCGACGTCGCACGAGGTAGCCGAGGGCGGCCAGCACACCGGCTGTTCCCCAGACTGCGACGACGACGAGGTCCCGGACGTCCACGGCACCGCCGAAGGCCTTCTCCCGGACGAGGTTGCCCATGGGTGCGAACGGCAGGTATTCGTGCACAGTCGCCGCCCACGCGGGCAGGCGGTCGGGACTGAACGTGATCGGTGAGAACAACAGCCCTCCGATCATGACGACCTGCGTCGCCAGGCCCGCCGCCTCCGGAGGCAACCAGTAGGCGATCGCGTAACCGATCCCCGTCGCGGCGACCAAGACGAGGACCAGCGCCCCCACCAGTGACGGGCCGGGGCTCAGGTCGAGGTCGAAGCGCGTCACCGAGGCGGCGACGCCGACGGCGATCCCGGGCAGGGCAGCAACGCCCCACACGGTCATGTCCGCCAGGAGCAGCGCGGAGGGAGGTACCGGCAGCGTCCGTTGGTACTCCAGGAGACCTTCCTGCTTCGACGCCGTGACGACCCGCGGGGCCAGAACACACCCCACAGCGATGACGCCCAGGGTCCAGGCCCCCGAGGAGAGCCGGCGTGCGGCGGCCGCGTCCACCTCGGGCAGCAGCAGCGCGAGACCGTAGACGATGGCCACGGCAAACAGCGCCTGGACGGCCGTGAACACCGGGAGGAGGTATCGATGCCGGACCATGCTCCATCGCACGAGCGACCACCAGGTCGACGTCCAGGGCAGCTTCGGCGTGTCCGTTCGCTGTGGGAGCGCAACCTGTCCACCCCGCGGGCTCACGTCATCCGGCACGGGTGACTCGCTCGTAGAGGCGGGACAGCGACGCAGGCTCCAGCGCGAACGAGGAGGCCAGCGCTTTGCGGGTGAGGTCCACGGCCCACGAGGCAACGGCCACCACCTGGTCCGGCGCCACCACGAGCTCGAGATCCGCGCCTCGCCGGACGGAGTCGCGGCAACGGGGTGCGGAGTCCTCGATGCCCGGGCGGGCGTCATGGACGGTGAGCGTCATGGGCGCGAGCGCACCGGCGACGGTCGCGGGGGTGCTGTCCATCAGGACCCGGCCTCGTTGCATGAGGACGAACCGGTCCATCGTCTGCTGCACCTCGTGGAGGTTGTGCGTCACGACGAGCACGATGCGTCCGTCGTCCGCCAGGCGACGCAGCACCGACCAGATCATCGGACGGCGCACGGGGTCGACGTCGTTGGTGGGTTCGTCAACGAGGACGATCGTCGGCGCGCGGACAGCGGTCATGGCCAGCGAGGCCAGCCGACGAACTCCGCCGGACAGCTTCTCGCCGGCGCGGTCCGCGAATTCCTCGATGTCGAGGGCGGCGAAGAGCCGCGTGGCCGCCGAGCGCGCATCGCGGGAGGACGCGCCGCGAAGACGCGCGACGGCGACCACCGCCTGGCGCGGCGTGACACCGGTCAGAGGTGCGTGCAGCTGAGGCATCATCGACGCCGTTCGCCGGGCGAGCCCGGGGTCGGCGACCAGCGAAGCCCCGTCGAGGGTGATCTCCCCGGAGTCCGGACGGGTCACTCCGATGACCTGGCTGAGCAGGGTCGTCTTCCCGGCTCCGTTGTGACCGACCACCGCGAGCAGCGTCCCGCCGTCCACGCTGAGGGAGACCTCGTCGTTGGCACGCACCGAGCGTGCGGCGTAGGTCTTCGTCACCCGCTGGACGGCCAACGTCGGCACATGGTAACTCTCGGGACGGTTCACATACCGATAGTATCCCAATTGTGTCGCTCGACCGCTGACCCGCCCTGGCGGCGCTCGTAGATTGCGGGCATGCAGCGGCTGACGCGGACCGAACGCCAGGAGAACAACCGACGCCTACTCATCGACACCGCCGAGCGCATCTTCGGTGAGCGCGGTGTCGACGGCGCCTCTCTCGACGACGTGGCCTCCGCTGCCGGTCTGACGAAGGGGGCCGTGTACTCCAACTTCGGCAGCAAGGGCGACCTCATCCTCGCGGTCATTCGGCATCGGCTCCAAGACACCACCCAGGCCCACGCCTTCCAGCAGGTTCTCGACGATCCCGGGGACGAGTGGGCGCGTCTCGACACCTGGTGTGACGTGTGGGTGGACACGGCACGCGCGGGTGAACAGGCGAGCTATGCCCGGCTGCTCCTCGACTTCATGGCCTACGCCCTCCGCCATGAGGAGTTACGCACTCAGCTGCGAGAGGTCCTGCGGCCGCATCCTGAGGCTGGGCGCAGCCTCATCCCTCGCGACAGCGGGTTGGCCGCGGTGGATGCCCCGGACCAGGAAAGGATCCTCCTCGCCCTCGATGTCGGCCTGTCGGTCCTGCGGCTCGTGGACCCCGATGACGTGGACCCCGAACTGTACCGGACGGCGGTCACGGCGCTAGTTGGCTCGCCCCGCGCGCACAAAGACTCAAGTCAAGCTGCGGCCCAGAAGGACACCGATCGGCACAAGGTACAGCAGAAACAGTGTGATTGAGACTGCTCGACCGAGCCACATGAGAAGAGCCCAGGCGCCACAGGTCATGGCAAAGCACCGCAGGGTCCGCTACCCCCGACCAGCACCTCCATTACCTCATGTGGGACTACGAGAATATCTGCCTCCCGTGCCACGACCACCCAATGACCGTTCTTCAACTTCCGAGAACTGAAGGGTTTGACCATGATCGGCACCTTGGCCCAATCTTCTAGTCTTCCCATGAGGGCACAGAGTAATGCTGAAAGGTTCGCCAGTCGGTAACGCTACCGGTGCCACACGTGGGACAGTCGTTCGGGAGCCGCGGCCACGCCGGATGGGCGAAGGAAGTTCCTTGTTCGTAATCCAGTTCGAACTGTCTCCCCAGGCTGCGCGGGGGAGCATAACCCGTCAAGACTCGAACCGCTTCGTCCACAATTATGGAAGCGAGAAAGTAGATCGACGGCGCATATTCAACTGATGGAGGTTCGAAAATGTGAGGCCTGAAACCCTGCGAACTGCTCAACAAACTGCGGATCTTGCTGCGAGTAGTGAACATTAAGGCAGTCGAAGCGACCTGTTTCGCGCGGTATTACCGTATAGACACGACCTCGGGTTACTTGGCTCGCTCCGAATACACCGGAACGCCTCCTGCCACGACTGCTGCGTTCACGATACGCTGTGCTGAGAATGCTCCGGTGGCCTCTACCTTCTCAGCGCGACGTACCTTCACCTTCATCCGACTCACCTCCCCCCTGCGGTTAGCGCTCCACCAGTAGCCCTTCGCGTAGGGCTCCCCAAGTGAAGTTATTGCCAGCCGCGCGCCGCAGGGATCCATATTGCGAGAATTCGCAAGGCGAGCGTTGTACCGGCAATCCGGACCCAGGAACGAGTGCGCAGGATCGTTGTTCTGACGCGGCCGCCGCGACTCGCGGCACCATGGACGTCAATCGGCGTCCATCGGCTCAGACCTCGGCGGTGGCCTTCTCCTGGGCGCGGCGCCAGCGGATGCCGGCCTCGATGAAGTCGTCGATGTCGCCGTCGAAGACCTTGTCGGGGTTGCCGACCTCGTGCTCGGTGCGCAGGTCCTTGACCATCTGGTAGGGCTGGAGGACGTAGGAGCGCATCTGGTCACCCCAGCTGGCCTTGACGTCGCCGGCGAGCTCCTTGCGCTCGGCGGCCTCCTCGGCCTTCTTCAGGAGCAGCAACCGTGACTGCATGACCCGCAGGGCGGCGGCGCGGTTCTGGATCTGGCTCTTCTCGTTCTGCATCGACACGACGGTGCCGGTCGGCAGGTGGGTCATCCGCACGGCGGAGTCGGTGGTGTTGACCGACTGCCCACCCGGGCCGCTGGAGCGGAAGACGTCGATCTTCAGCTCGTTCTCGGGGATCTCGATGGAGTCGGTGCTCTCGATGAGCGGGACGACCTCGACGGCGGCGAAGCTCGTCTGGCGGCGGCCCTGGTTGTCGAACGGGCTGATCCGCACGAGCCGGTGGGTGCCGCCCTCGACCGAGAGGTTGCCGTAGGCGTAGGGCACGTTGACCTCGAAGGTCGCCGACTTCAGCCCGGCCTCCTCCGCGTAGCTCGTGTCCATGACCTTGGTCGGGTAGCCGTGGCGCTCGGCCCAGCGCAGGTACATCCGCAGGAGCATCTCGGCGAAGTCGGCGGCGTCGACGCCCCCGGCGCCGGCGCGGATGGTGACGACGGCCTCGCGCTCGTCGTACTCGCCGGAGAGCAGGGTGCGCACCTCGAGGTTGGCGACGGCCTGGCGCAGCGACTGCAGCTCGCGCTCGGCCTCGGCGAGGGTGTCGGCGTCGTCCTCCTCCTGGCCCATCTCGACGAGCACCTCGAGGTCCTCGATCCGCTGGTCCATGCCGGTGACCCGCTCGTACTCGGCCTTGGCGCGCGACAGCCCCGAGGTGACCTTCTGGGCGCGCTCCTGGTCGTCCCAGAGGGAGGGGTCGGCGGCCTGCTGCTCGAGGTCGTGGATCTGCTGCTGCAGGGCGTCGAGGTCGGTGACCTCCCGGACCGACGCCATGGTCGCGCGCAGGTCCTTGATCTCCTGGGTGAAGTCGGTGGCCACGAGGGGCAAGCCTACGCGAGCCCGTCCGGGGTGTATCAGGGCGCGGGGGCGGCGCTCCTTCCCTTCGACGGCCCGCTCCGGCGGGTCGGGCGGACGCGGTGAGGTCTCTGGCGGGGCACCACCGTGGCAGCACGGGTCCGCGTGAGCAGTCGGCAGGGGTCTGCTCACGCGACAGCGGGGCGGTCGGGCACACAGCGCGACCGCCCCGCGATCGTCTCCCCGGCCGAGGCGGCTCAGGGACCGACGTCGGCGCGGGCGCGGGAGGTCACGTGGATGCTCACCCGCACCCCGAGGTCGCGCAGCAGCCCACCGACGAGCGGCAGGCGCGCCTCCCCCGTCAGGTCGACGACGGCGGTGTGCCCGTCGGGGGTGCCGGTGCCCGGCCCGAGCTGCCAGCCGAGCACGTTGGCCGGCCGCTCGTGGCCCGCGACGTAGTCGGCCGCGCGTCGGGCCACGGCCTCCTCGCTCAGCGGGACCGCCTCGCCGACGCCCGCGGTGTAGGCGGAGTCGTCGAGCCCGCCGGCTGCTGCGAGCGCGGCACCGTCGGCGACGTCGAGCAGTCGGATCCGGGCCAGGTGCGCCGCCGTGACCGCGGTGACCCCGGCCACGAGGGTGACGGCGAGGACGACGAGCCCGAGGAGGTAGAGGGTGATCGTGCCCCGCTCGTCGCGCAGTGCCTCGCGCGTGGCGGGGCTCACGGCAGGCTCCGGAACCGGTCGACGGTCGAGACGTGCGACGCGGAGACGGGGACCGACAGGGGCAAAACGTCCTCGAGGAAGGCCGGCAGGAGCGGCAGGGGGACCTGGACGGTGGCCGTCGTCCCGACCCGGCCGTCCGGACGCAGGCAGGGGGCCCCGTCGCACTCGATGCGCAGGGTCCCGGTGTCCTCGAAGCGCTGGTCGAGGAAGGCGACGTAGGCGGCGGCTTCGGCCCGCCCGGTGGCGTCCTCCCCCGACCGGGCCGTGACGTACGCCCGCCCCGCCTCCCGCGAGGCCTGGCTCACCGCGTAGGCCCCGGCCTGGACCCGGGCCAGCATGAGGACGAGGTAGACCAAGGGCAGCAGGAGCAGCACCCCGAGCGTCACGAGCTCGACCACCGCCGAGCCGGACTCCTCCCGCTGCAGGCGCTGCCGGAGGCTCACTGCCGCTCCAGGAACGCGCGGCCCACCACGTCGTAGCGCCCGGCGGGTCCGAGGAGCCCGAGGACGGGGACGGGCGCGACCACCCGGACCTCGAGGACCCGGACCCCCGCGACCGTGCTCTCCCGGGAGGTGACCGACCGGGCGTAGGACGGGGCGAGGGAGGCGCTCACGAGCTCGCGCGTGCGGGCCACCCCCTGCCCGGGGACGGCGTCGGCGCGCGCCCCGTACCGCGCTCCTTCCGCGGCACACGAGACGAGCGTGTTGCGAACGTGCAGCGCGAGACCGAGCTGCACGAGCCCGAGGAAGAGGACGGTGAGCAGGGGCGCGACCATCGCGAAGTCGGTGACGGCCGCGCCGCGCTCGTCCCGCCGGCCGGCGGACATCCGATGCTCAGCCCGTGACCGAGGCCAGTGCGTCGGTGAAGAGGGCGACGAGCTGCTCCTTGGCCACGGCCCAGAGCACGGTGACCAGACCGGCGGTCATCAGCGTGATCAGCACCCAGCCGGGCACGTCGCCTCGTTCGGGTCGTCGTGCGCGGCGTCCGTCCCGGTGGCCACCCACGGGGTGCAGGCAGCGCAGGGTTCTGCGGAGGAGGTTCATGGTCGTCGTCCTTTCACGAGCCACGGTCAGAGGGTGAAGCGGAAGAAGGTGTAGCCGGGGAAGAGCAGGAAGAGAACCGTGACCGGGAGGATGAGGAAGACGACGGGGACCATCATGACGATCTCCTTGCGGCCCCCGGCCTCGAGCAGCGCCCGCCGCCCCTCCTCGCGCACGTCCTGGGCCTGGGCCCGCAGGACCTCGGCGAGGGGCGTCCCGCGCTGGACGGCGACGACGACGCCGTCGACGAACCGCCGCAGGCTGGCCAGCCCGGTGCGGTCGGCGAGGCCCTGCAGCGCCGAGGGCAGGTTCGCCCCGGCCCGGGCATCGGCCAGGCACCGCCGTAGCTCGTCGGCGAGCTCACCCTCGGACAGCCGGCAGACCCGCTCCAGCGCCCCGACCGCCCCCTCTCCCGCACCGACCGCGAGCGCGAGCAGCTCGGCCACCGTGGGGAACTCGGCAAGCATCCTGCGCTCGCGCCGGGTCGCCCGGGCCGAGAGCAGGTAGTCGGCCCCGGTGACGGCCAGGCCCAGCCCCACGCCCGTGAGCAGCAGCACGGTGACCACCGAGCCGCCGCGCCCGAGCAGGAGCGCCGTGCCCGTCGCCGCTCCGGCGACCGCGCCGGCGAGCCCCCAGAGCACCTGCTCGGCACGGAAGCGGTCGACGTCCGCCACGAGGCCCGCCCGCAGCTGACGGCTGCGCACCGAGGCCGCGCCCCCGAGGACCCGGTCGATCCCCTGGCCCAGCTCCTCGACGAGCGGCGAGGCGACGACGGACAGGACCCCCCGCCGGGACCGGTCGTCCTCGAGCAGGCGAGAGGGACGCGGGGTGTCCCGGAGGTAGGGCAGCACCCGGTCGGCCAGCCCGCGGCGACGGTTGCGCGGCAGCCCGGTCCACACGAGCAGCAGACCGAGCCCGGCGAGACAGCCCAGCAGGGCGCCCTCGCGCACCACGGCACTCACCGCAGGACCCGACGTTCGTCGGGGAGCCGGCCGATGCGCACCATGAGCGCATAGGCGACCGCGGTGACGGCCGCTCCCGCCGCCAGCACGACCGCGCCGGTGACGCTGGCGTACGCCGCGACCGACTCGGGGCGGGTCGAGAGCATGACGAGGACGAACCACGGGGCCGCGACCGCCAGCCGGGCGGCGTTGACGGTCCACGACTGACGGGTCTCGAGCTCGGCTCGGGTCCTGGCGTCCTCGCGCAGGAACCCGGAGAGGGTCCGCAGCAGGCGTCCGAGGTCGCTACCACCCACCTCACGGGCGATGCGCAGGCTCTCGACGAGCCGGTCGGCCACCGGGTCGCTGAGCCGCTCCTTGAGCCGGTCGAGACAGTCCGAGAACCGGCCGGTGAGCCGGTAGTCGTCGGCGAAGCGGCGGAACGGCTCGCGCAACGGCTCCGGGCCGCGCTCCCCCAGCTGCCCGAGGGCCTCGGGCAGGGCCATCCCCGCCCGCACCGCGGAGGTGATGTTGTCGACGGCGTCCGGCCACAGCTCGCGCAGCACCGCCCGTCGCCGCCGGGCACGCCGGCGGACCAGGGCCACGGGCGCGCCACCGGCCATCGTGGCGAAGCACACCGCGATGGGTGCCACCCCGACGGTCAGCCAGACGATCGCCAGGACCAGGAAGAAGGCGATCGCACACGCCAGCAGGAGAGCCCGCACGGTGAGCCCGGCGAACCCGGCCTGGACGACCTCGTCACGAAGCCGCGCCACCGGCCCGGACCGTGCCCGGGTGACCTCCACCGCGGCGGGCCGGGGCACCCAGCAGCTCCACCAGATGAGGAAGAGGCCCACCCCGACCCCGAGCCCCGACAGCAGGCCGGTCACGACGTCCCCTGGGCGAGCAGTGCCGCGACGTCGTAGCCCGCCCGCTCGAAGCGCTCCGCGTGCGGCGGGAAGCCGTCGGCGCGCACCAGCTCCTCGCGACGGCGGACGAAGACGTCGGCGATCTCGACGACGTCACCTTCGACCCGACCCGGGACGGCGGCGATCTCGCGGACCCGCCGCCGTCCGTCCCGCTCGAGGGCGGCATGGACCACGAGGTCGATGGAGGCGGCCACCGTCGGCAGGACGAACCGGGCGGAGACGTTCTCCCCGGCGAGCAGCGGAAGGGTGCACATCTTCGTCACGGCCTCACGGGCGCTGTTGGCGTGCACCGTGCACATCCCGGGGAGGCCGGAGTTCAGGGCGATGAGCAGGTCGAGGCTCTCGGCCTGGCGGACCTCCCCGACGATGATCCGCGAAGGGCGCATGCGCAGGGCCTCCTTGACGAGCCGGCGCAGCGGGATCTCCCCCGTCCCCTCGAGCGACGGCTGGCGGCACTGCATGGCCGCCACGTCGCGGTGCGGGATCCGCAGCTCGAAGACCTCCTCGCACGTGACGACCCGCTCGCGGGCGGGGATCGCCGAGGCCAGGCAGTTCAGCAGCGTCGTCTTGCCCGCCTGGGTGCCCCCGGCGACGAGGATGTTCAGCCCCGCCGCGACCGCCGCCTCGAGGAAGCGGGCCGCCTGGGCGCTCACCGTGCCGAGCCGCACGAGGTCCTCCATCGTGTCCGCCTTGACGACGAACTTGCGGATGTTGACGTACCAGTGCTCGCGGGTGATGTCGGGGATGACGACGTGCAGCCGGCTTCCGTCGGGCAGAACCGCGTCGACGAAGGGCGAGCTGAGGTCGACCCGGCGCCCGGAGCTCTTGAGCATGCGCTCGACGAGGTCACGCACCTCGTCGTGGGTGAGCAGGGTGGTCGTGAGCTCCGCGACGCCGTCGCGCGCGACGAACACGCGGGAGGGCTCGTTGACCCAGATCTCCTCGACCGTCGGGTCGTCGAAGTACTGCTGGAGCAAGCCGAACCCGGCCACGCTGTCCCACAACGACTTCGATGCGGCATCGACATCGGGCAACACGGGCAGCCCGCCGTGCATGGAACGCTCGTCGTAGTCGGTCACGGCCTCGCGCACGAGCCGCCGCACCGCGGTCTCGTCACGCGCTGGGTCCAGCCCGGAGCGCCGGATGAGCTCGCGGACCTCGACCTCCAGCGTACGAACGGCATCCACCTGCCGTCCCCCTTCCCAGGAGCGAGAACGCCCCCTGCTGGCGCCCAGCAAACCGGACCTCGATGTCCCCCGCACCCCGAGCAGACCTGGCCTGTGGATAACTCGGCGACCCACCTCCCGGCCCCGCCTAGCGTCGACCCCGTGGAGATCCGGGTGACCGTGCACGTGCCACGGAGGCGGCCGATGGCGCAGGACGTCGTCGTGCGCTGGCGCGGCCCCGCGCACCTCGCACACCTGCGGGCCGCCCTCGCCGAGCACCTCGGGCACGCGGTCCCCGGCCTCGCGGCCGGCGGCCGCCTGCTGGCGGACGACGTGCCCCTCGGGCTGCCTCCACTCCTCGACGGCGTCTCCCTCGCCGTCGTCACCGACCGAGCCGGCGTGGCGGGCGACGCAGGGGGCCGCCCGCCCGCCGTGCTCTCTCTCGCCGTCGTCGGCGGACCCGACGCGGGCCGCTCTCTCCCGCTGTCCCCGCCAGGGATGACCGTGGGCCGTGGTCCCACGACCGGCCTGCGTCTCGAGGACCCGGCCCTGAGCCGCTCCCACTGCCGGGTGGCGCTCGACGCCCACGGTGTCCACGTCGAGGACCTGGAGGCGACCAACGGCGTGCTCGTCGACGGCCGTCCTCGCACCGGGCGCACGAGCATCGACACCTCCTCCACGGTGGTCGTCGGCGCGAGCACGCTCCGGATCCGGCGGGCCGGCGCCCCGGGCTCCCCCGCGACCCCGATGGGGGACGGGACGGTCGCCGTCGCCCCGCTGCCCTCGCCGCCGAGGGAGCGAGCCGCCGAGGAGCTGCTCGCCCCCCGGGCCCCGGACCCGCCGACCCGCACGCGGGTCCCGTGGGTGGCCGCCCTGGCGCCGGTCCCGGTCGTGGCCGGGCTCGCGGTCTTCCTCGGTCCCCACGTCCTTGCGTTCGCCGTCCTCGGGCCCGTCGTCCTGCTCGCCACCGCCCTGAGCGACCGGATCGGTCGCCGCCGGCGCCACCGGCGCGAGTGCGCGCAGCACGAGGTCGCCATGGCCGCCCACGAGAAGCGGGTGGCCGCGGCCCTCGCCCACGAGGCCGCCCGCGAGCAGGCGGCCTGCCCCGACCCCCACGCGGTCCTGAGCCGGGCGGAACGGCGCGGTCCGGGGCTGTGGTCGGCTGGCTGCGACCCCACGGTCCGCCTGGGCCTCGGGAGCCGCCCGTCGGCCTGCACGGTCGTCGACGCCCAGGGCCACGCCGACCGGCCCGGACTCCACGGAGTCCCGGTGACCGTGGCCCTCCCGGGCACGCTGCTCGCGTTCGTCGGGCCGAGCGAGGTCACCGACCGCGCACTCGCCGCGGTCGTCGGCCAGCTGGTCACTGCCTGGCCTCCCTCGGCCCTCAGCGTGCACCTGGCCGGGGCAGACGCGCCGGGTTGGGCCTGGCTCTCGCTCCTGCCGCACCACGGTGCGGCGGCGAGCCGTCCTCTGCTGGTCGCGCCGGACGCCGCCGCCGCCGGTGCCTCGCAGCGGCTCGCCGCGGTGGCGGCCGAGGGGGGTCTCGTCCTCGCTGCGGCCCGTCACCGCGAGGCGCTCCCGCCGCACGCCCTGGCCGTCGACGTCGGCGGGGGCCCGGCGGCCGTCGCCGGGCCCCCCGGCACGAGCGTCGTGGTCGATGGCGTCGGGCCGGCGTGGTGCGACCGGCTCGCCCGGGCCCTTGCGCCGCTGCGCTCCTGCGGACCCGGCACCCGCCCGCTTCCGTCCGAGGTCTCCCTCGGTGAGCTGCTCGGCCTGCGCAGCGACGACGCGGGGTGGTTGCGCGCCCGCTGGGCGGCCGCGGCCGGGCCGACCGCCACCGTGGGCGTCGGCCCGTCCGGACCGCTGGTCGTCGACCTTCGAACGGACGGACCGCACGTCCTCGTCGGGGGCACGACCGGCTCCGGCAAGTCGGAGTTCCTCCGCACGCTCGTCACCGGCCTCGCACTGGACTCCCCACCCGAGGAGCTCACGCTCCTGCTCGTGGACTTCAAGGGAGGCGCGGCGTTCGGGCCGTGTGCCGGGCTGCCGCACGTCGTCGGGCTCGTCACCGACCTCGACGACCGGCTCGTCCGGCGGGTGCTGCGCGCCCTCGAGGCCGAGCTGCGCCGGCGCGAGGAGCTGCTCGCACGCCTGGGCGCCGCCGACCTCGAGGCCGCCGCGCGTCGGTGGCCGAGCGACGAGCCGGCGCTTCCCCGGCTCGTCGTCGTCGTCGACGAGCTGCGCGCGCTGGTCGACGAGCATCCGGACGCGCTCACCGCGCTGGTCCGGATCGCGGCGCAGGGTCGCTCACTCGGTCTCCACCTCGTCCTGGCCACGCAGCGGCCGGCCGGCACGGTCACCGCCCAGGTCCAGGCCAACGTCAACCTGCGGATCGCCTTCCGCGTCCGCGACCGCAGCGACGCGGTGCACGTCGTCGAGGACGAGCGGGCCGCACTGCTGCCGGCCGACGTCCCCGGGCGGGGGGTGGCCCGGGGCGGGGACGGTGTCCTCACCGAGTTCCAGGCCGCCCTCGCCACGCCCGCGCCGAGCGCGGAGCCGCAGGTCATCGTCCTGCCTGCCTCGCGCGACGCAGTCCTCGGCCCCGCCGGCGCGGACCACGCCGAGGGTCTCGCCGACCTCGTCCGGCTCCTGCGCCAGGTGCACACCGGCCCGGCGCCGCGACGCCCCTGGCTGCCCCCGCTGGCGTCGCGGCTGACGGGCGACGGGTGCCCGCCGGGAACCGTCGCCCTCGTCGACGACCCGGACCGCCAGCGGGTCCGGCACCTGGCCTGGAGCGAGCAGACGCCGCTGTGGCGCGTCGTCGGACCGGCGCGCTCGGGGCGTACCCAGGCGCTGCGCTCGCTCGTCCACGCAGCGGCCGAGCTGCTCGCGCCCTCCCGGCTGCACGTCCAGGTCCTCGGGGGAGCCCTGGCGGACCTGCGGGCACTGCCTCACGTCGGCACCGTGGCCCCCACCGAGGACCAGGCCGCCGTCGGGGCCGTCCTCGACCACCTCGAGCACGCCGCCCGGGGAGAGGACGCGCCCCTCGCGCTGCTCGTCGTCGACGGCCTCGACCGGCTCGAGGACGACACCCACGCAGTGACGCCTGCGGGCGAACGGGTGGCCCGGCTCGTGCGCGACGCACGCGCCCTCGTGGCCGTGGCCGGCGGTCGCGACCTGCTGCGCCCGCGGTGGGCGGGGCTGGGCGGCGAGGCACTCCTCCTGGGGCCGCGCGACCCGCTGGACGCCGCCCTGCTCGGCACCCCCCTGACCGACGTCGGGACGAGCCCCACTCCCGGGCGCGGGGTCCTCGCACGGGACGGCTGCGAGCTGCAGGTCGTGCTCACCCCGGCGGACGGGTCGCGTCCCCTCGCCGGCGGTGCCCCCGGTGCCGCGCCGTGGACCTACCGTGCGCTTCCGCGGCGGGTGCTGCGTCGCGAGGTCCTCCAGGCCCCCACCGCGCCGGGCTGGCTGCTCGGGCTCACCGGGCCGAGCGCCGAGCCGTGGGCCTGGTCACCGGAGCGCGACGGCCGGCTACTCCTGCTCGCCGGCCCGCCCGGCTCGGGACGCAGCACCGCCCTGCGCACCCTGGCCCGGTCCGCCGCCCTCGTGGGCCAGCCGCTCGTGTGTGTCTGCCCCGACCCCTCGGCCCCGCCGACGTGGCCATCTGTCGACGACGCGGTCACCGCCGGGGACGTCGATCGGCTCGTGGCGCTGCGCCGGCGCCACCCCGGTCTGCTCGTCCTCGTCGACGACGCCGACCGGCTCGACGACGCACCGGTGCGGCCGGTCCTCGAGGAGATCACCGAGCTGCTCCACCGCGACGGTGGGGCGATGGTCGTCGCCGGCTCGAGCACGGCCCTCGCCTCCCGCCTGCGGGGCCTGGACGCCCGGGCCGCCCGGGAACGCCGGGGCCTTCTCCTCCGGCCCCGCCAGGACGACGGGCACCTGCTGGGGCTGGCCCGCGCCGCGCTGCCCGCCGACCCGGGCCCGCCGGGCCGAGGCGTCCTCGTCCTCGACTCCGGCTCCGCACTCCTGCAGGTCCTCACCGACGAGGAGGGCCCCTCGGCGGTCAGCCCTGGAGATCCGAGCCGTCGATGAGCCGGCCGTCCGCGGTCCAGACCCTCAGCTCGGGTCCCCGCCGCCGGGGTCGGGCACCCGAGCGGCGACCGTCGCCCCGAGAGCCACCACGGCGAGCGCCAGCACGACCACGCCGAGCACGGGCCGGCCCGCCTGGAGCAGCGAGACCCCGACGGGCAGCAGGAGCAGGTTGACGACGACCGTCGGGGTCCGCGGCCACCGGGCCGCGCCCAGCCAGCCGCGGGCCAGCGCCGCGAGCCCCGCCGCGCCGAGGAGGATGGTCACCGCCGACATCGCCACCCGGGCGGCGTCGCTGCCCTCCCCCCGGGCCAGCTCGTAGAGGTAGAAGGCCGCGAACCCGGCCAGGGCCAGCGCCTCGACGACGCACGCCGCGGCGGCGACCACGCGCGGTCCCCGGGGCGTGGGAGCGGCGGCGTTCGGCGAGGTGGGGGGCACGCCGGAAGCCTAGGACAGCGCCCGGGAACACAGCCGGCCCACCCGGCCGTTGTCCCTCGGTGAACACCGCCGACCCGATCTCCCTCCGCGCGCCGCGCCCGAAGGTCTGGCCGGATTGGGTCGGTCACGGTAGAGTAACGCTGCGGACGTTTGCGCGTTACACGTCCGTCACATAGGGCTGCAACGGCGCACCCGCCCCTGACGACCGTGCACTCGCCCTCCCGCCCGGTGTCGACCTGACTTCCTGCACCACCCCGACCAAGGAGCACCATCCATGGACTGGCGCGACCGCGCTGCCTGCCTCGACGAGGACCCCGAGCTGTTCTTCCCCATCGGGAACACCGGCCCGGCGATCGCTCAGATCGAGGAGGCCAAGGCCGTCTGCCGGCGCTGCGAGGTCATCGACACCTGCCTGAAGTGGGCCATCGAGTCCGGTCAGGACGCCGGCGTCTGGGGCGGCATGTCCGAGGACGAGCGCCGCGCGCTCAAGCGCCGCAACGCCCGCGCCCGCCGCGCCGGCTGACCACCGGGCACCCGCCCCTCACCGCAGCGGCCGCAGCCGCGCGACGAACTCCACCCGCGTCCCGCGCGGCTCGACGTTCTCCCACCGGATCCGCCCGCGCAGGTCCTGCACGAACGAGGTGACGATCCGGGTGCCCAGCCCGGCCAGCCCCGGCCGGAAGCCCGCCGGCAGCCCCGCCCCGTCGTCGGTCACCGAGACCGTGAGGTCGTCCCCGCCCTCCATCGGCCGGCGTTCCACGCGCACCACGACCGTGCCGTCCCGGTCGGCGAGCCCGTGCTCGACGGCGTTCTGCACGAGCTCGGACATCACCATCGCCAGCGCCGTCGCGTCCTCGGCGCGCACCCGTCCGAACGTCCCTTCGAAGCGGCTGTCGACGTGGTGCTCACGGGTCGCGACCTCGACGACCGCCCGCAGCCCCCGCAGCGCGATCTCGTCGAAGCTCACCGTCTCGTCGAACCCGGTCGAGAGGGTCTCGTGGACGAGCGCGATCGTCGCGACCCGGCGCACGGCCTCCTCGAGCGCGGCCTTGGCGTTCTCCTCCGGCACCCGCCGCCCCTGCAGCCGCAGCAGCGCCGCCACCGTCTGCAGGTTGTTCTTCACCCGGTGGTGGATCTCACGGATCGTCGCGTCCTTGGTCAGCAGCTCCTGCTCGCGCCGACGCAGCTCGGAGACGTCGCGCAGGAGGATCATCGCCCCCTGGCGCACCCCACCACGGGTCAGCGGGACCGCCCGCATCGTCACCGTCGCCGAGGCGGTCTCGACCTCGGTCCGCCACGACGCGCGCCCCATGACGACGACCGCGAGCGTCTCGTCGACCTGCCGCTCCCCCGCGGCGACGAGGTCGGTGACGATCTTGGCCAGGGTCTCCCCGACGACGTCGCCGACGTGCCCCATCCGGTGCACCGCCGAGACCGCGTTCGGGCTCGCGTAGCGGATGACGCCCTCGGCGTCGAGGTGGATGACGCCGTCCCCGACCCGCGGGGCGCCGCGCCGCAGCCCGGTCGGCGCCGAGGTCGGCGGGAACTCGCCCGTGGCGACCATCGTGAGGATCGCGTCGGCGAGCTCGTGGTAGGTCAGCTCCAGCCGGCTCGGGGTGCGCCCGCCGGTGAGGTTGGCGTGCCGGGTGACCACGGCGACGACCCGCCCCTCGTGGACGACCGGCACGGCGTCCTCGCGCACCGACATGTCCTCGCGCACCATCGGCGAGGGCGCCGTGACCAGGCGCCGCTCGCGGGCCGCGTCGTCGAGCATCGCCGCCCGCGAGCGGGTCGAGGTGCGCCCGACGATGTCGTCGTAGAAGACCATCGGGCCGGTGTTGGGGCGCACGTGCGCGACGGCGCGCCAGCCGTCGAGGCCGCCGCGCACCCACAGGACGAGGTCGGCGAAGGACAGGTCGGCCACGAGCTGCCAGTCGCCGACGAGCAGGTGGAGCCACTCCGACTCCGCGGGCTGCAGGTCGGCCGTCTCGCGCAGCATCTCGGCCAGCGTGCTCACCCCGCGAAGCCTAGGTCACCGGGCTCAGGCGGAGGTACCGACCCGGATCACCGAGCGCAGCGTCCGCAGCGCCACCGAGAGCGCCGCGATGTTCGGCCGCTCCAGCCGCAGCACGCCCGAGAGCGCCGAGGTGGCCCGCTCCACGGACTCCTCGTTGCTCGCCTCCCACACCGCGTACTGCGCCGCCGGGTCGTCGTCGGCGGCGTCGCTGCCCGCGGCGCTCTCGAGCACCGAACGGGTCAGGCTCTCCAGCACGGCGTACAGGTCGTCGCGCAGCGCGCCGCGGGCCAGGGCGTCCCAGCGGTCCTCCCGTGGCAGCAGGGTGACCTTCCCGAGCATCGCGTCGATGCCGAACCGCTCGCTGAGCAGGTAGTACAGCGGTGCCACGTCCGTCGGGGCGCGGCCGGTGTCCGTGGCGATGTCGACGATGTCGAGCAGCGAGTACTGGTCGAGCAGCGAGGCCGAGCGCACCGCCAGCTCGGCCGGCACACCCGCCTCCTCGAGCTCGGCCGCCCGCGCGTCGAGGCGCTCGCGCTCCTCGCCCCGCAGCAGGCCGGGCACCTCGGGGGCGAGCTCGTGGACCACCCCGGCGAACCGGTCCACCTCGGCGCCGATGTCCAGCTGCGAGGGCCGCGCGGAGAGGAACCAGCGCACGGTGCGGTCCAGCAGCCGACGGAACTCGAGGTAGAGCTCGGTCTGCGCGGAGGTCGGCACCCGGTTGTCGAGCTCCTCGACGGCCCGCACGTAGTCGGCCAGCCCGAAGACCTCGCGGGCCACGACGAACGCCCGGGCGACCTGCTCGGGGGCGGCCCCGGCCTCCTCCTGGGCCCGGTAGGCGAAGGTGATCCCGCCCCGGTTGACCATGGAGTTGACGAGCGCGTTCGTGACGATCTCGCGGCGCAGCGGGTGCTCGGCGAGCTCCGCGGCGTACCGCTCGCGCAGGGGCGGCGGGAAGTACTCGGCGAGCGTCCCCGCGAAGTACGGGTCGTCGGGGATGGTGCTGGCGAGGATGTCCTCCTTGAGCGCGAGCTTGGCGTAGGCGACGAGCACCGAGAACTCCGGGCTCTTCAGCCCGAGCCCGTCGTGGTGGCGCTTCTCGAGCTCGGCGTCCGAGGGCAGGAACTCCAGGGCCCGGTCGAGCAGCCGGCGCTGCTCGAGCCAGTGCATGAACCGCTCGTGCACGCTGACCATGGCGTGCTCCTGGGCCCGGGCGTTGCCGAGGAGCACATTCTGCTCGTAGTTGTCCCGCAGCACGTGCTCGGCGACGTCGTCGGTCATCGACGCGAGCAGCTCGTTGCGCTCGGGCGTGTCCAGCCCGCCCGCCCGCACGACGTCCTGGAGGAGGATCTTGATGTTCACCTCGTGGTCGGAGGTGTCCACCCCCGCCGAGTTGTCGATGGCGTCGGTGTTGACCCGCACCCCGTGGAAGGCGGCCTCGATCCGGCCGAGCTGGGAGAGGCCGAGGTTGCCGCCCTCGCCGACGACCTTGACCCGCAGCTGGCGTCCGTCGACCCGGATCGCGTCGTTGGCCCGGTCGCCGATCTCGAGGTGCTCCTCGCTCGAGGCCTTGACGTAGGTGCCGATCCCGCCGTTCCACAGCAGGTCCGCCGGTGCGAGCAGGATGGCGTGGATCAGCTCGGCCGGGGTCATCGTCGTCACGCCGTCATCGATGCCGAGCGCCTCGCGCATCTGCGGGGTGACCCGCACCGACTTCAGTGACCGCGCGAAGACGCCGCCGCCCTCGCTGACCAGTGAGCGGTCGTAGTCGTCCCACGAGCTGCGCGGCAGCTCGAAGAGCCGGCGGCGCTCGGCGAAGGAGGCCGCGGCGTCCGGCGCCGGGTCGACGAACACGTGCCGGTGGTCGAAGGCGGCGACCAGGCGGATGTGCTCGGAGAGGAGCATCCCGTTGCCGAAGACGTCCCCGCTCATGTCGCCGACCCCGACGACGGTGAGGTCCTCGGTCTGGGTGTCGCGCCCCATCTCGCGGAAGTGCCGCTTGACCGACTCCCACGCCCCCCGGGCGGTGATCCCCATCGCCTTGTGGTCGTAGCCGGCCGAGCCACCGGAGGCGAACGCGTCGTCGAGCCAGAACCCGTAGGACTGGGCGACCCCGTTGGCGAGGTCGGAGAAGGTCGCGGTGCCCTTGTCGGCGGCGACGACGAGGTAGGGGTCGTCGCCGTCGTGCCGCACGACCCGCTCGGGCGCGACGACCTCCCCGGAGACCCGGTTGTCGGTGACGTCGAGCAGCCCGCGGATGAAGGTGCGGTAGGCCTCCTGGCCCTCCGCGAGCCAGGCCTCGCGCTCGAGAGCCGGGTCCGGCAGCGCCTTGGCGTAGAAGCCGCCCTTGGAGCCGGTGGGCACGATGACGGCGTTCTTGACCATCTGTGCCTTGACCAGGCCGAGGATCTCGGTGCGGAAGTCCTCGCGCCGGTCGCTCCAGCGCAGCCCGCCGCGGGCCACCGGGCCGAAGCGCAGGTGCACGCCCTCGACCCGTGGGCTGTAGACAAAGATCTCGAACTGGGGCCGCGGGGCGGGCAGGTCCGGCACCGCCCGCGGGTCGAGCTTGAGCGAGACGTACCCGTGGTACTCCCCGCCCTCGCGCCCGGGCTGGTAGTAGTTCGTACGCAGCCCGGCCCGGACCACCCCGAGGAAGGCCCGGATGATCCGGTCGTGGTCGAGGCTGGAGACCTGCTCGAGGGCGTCGAGCACCCGCTGGGCGACCTCCTCCTCGGCCTCGGCGCGGGCCGCGCGCCCGTCCTCGTCGTCGGCGTGCCGGTCGGGGTCGAAGCGGGTCTCCCACACGGTGACGAGGTCGCGGGCGACCTGCGGATGGGCGACGAGCGCGTCCTCGAGGTAGCTCTGGGAGTACGTGGCCCGGGCCTGGCGCAGGTACTTGGCGACCGTGCGCAGGATGACCACCTGCCGCCAGGTCAGCTGCGCGCCGAGGACGAGCCGGTTGAAGCCGTCGGACTCCGCCCGCCGGTCCCACACCGCGGCGACGGCACCCTCGAACAGCTCGCGCAGCCGCTCGTGCGGGCAGGCCTCCCACACCGCACAGTCCGGGACGCGCAGGCCGAAGTCGTACACGTGGAGGGCGGCACCGTCGGAGCGCTGCACCTCGAAGGGCTGCTCGTCGACGACCTCGACGCCCATGTCGGTGAAGATCGGCAGGATGTGCGTCAGCGAGAGCGGCTCGACGCGGAAGAGCTTGAAGCGGCGGATCTCGTCGGGGGCCTGAAGCGGCCGGTAGAGCGCCACGCTCGTGCCCTGCTCGGGGCCGAGCCGGTCGAGGTGGCTGATGTCGGCCACCCCCTGGCTCACCGTGAAGGACTCCTCGTAGGCGGTCGGGAAGGCACGCCCGAACCGGTCCATGAGCCGGTCGCCGGCCTCCTCGCCGTACGCCGCGTCGAGGGCGTCGCCGAGCCGGTCGGACCAGGTGCGGCTCGTCTCGACAAGCCGGCGCTCGAGGGCCTCGCGCTGCTCACGGTCCAGGGTGCGGATACGGCCGCCCTTGGCCACCCGGACGACGAACTGCAGCCGGGCGAGCGCCGACTCGCTGACCCGGGCGGCGAACTCGACCTCGCTGCCGCCGAAGGCCTCGGTGAGGATGTCGGCCATCCGCAGCCGCACGGCGGTGTTGTAGCGGTCGCGCGGGATGAACACGAGGCACGAGACGTACCGGCCGAACTCGTCCTCGCGCACGAAGAGCTTGGTGCGCCGGCGCTCCTGGAGCTGGGTGACCGCGATGGCCGTCTCGTAGATCTGGTCGACGGATGCCTGGAAGAGCTCGTCGCGCGGGAACTTCTCGAGCGTCTCGAGCAGGTCCTTGCCGGTGTGGCTGTCGAGCGCGAGCCCGGAGCGCTCCAGGACCGCCTGGACCTTCTCGGCGACGACCGGCACCCGCGTGACGGACTCGGTGTAGGCCGTCGAGGCGTACAGCCCGAGGAAGCGGCGCTCCCCGACGACCTCGCCCCGCCCGTCGTAGACCTTGACGCCCACGTAGTCCAGGTGCGCGACGCGGTGCACCGTCGAGGTCGAGTTCGCCTTGGTCAGCACGAGCAGCTCGGGCCGGTGGGCGATGGCCGAGGCCTCCGGGCTGAGGACGTCGGGGGCGACCCCGAGCGGGGGGTCGGCCCGCAGCAGGCCGAGACCGGTGCCGGTGACCGGGGCGATGACCTCCCCCTGCGGGGTGCCCTCGAGGGTGTACTCGCGGTAGCCGAGGAAGGTGAAGTGGTTGTCGGCCATCCAGCGCAGGAAGCGGGTCGCGCGGACGACCTCGTCCGGGCCGAGCCCGCTCGGCGGCGCGCCTTCGAGCTCCGCGGCGAGCACGAGGCAGCGGCTGCGCATCTTCGGCCAGTCCTCGACCGCCTGCCGGACGTCCTCGAGCACGCCACGGATGGTCCGCTCGAGACCCTCGCGGCGCTCCTCGTCGCCCTCGCGGTCGATGGAGAGCAGCATCCACGACTCGGCGAGCTCGCCGACGGCCCCCGAGCGGAAGCCCTTGGTGATGTCGCGGTCGGCGACCGCCTTCAGCTCGCCCACGGCGTCCCGCTCGACGACGAGCTGGGGGTGGACGACGAGGTGGATGTCGATGCCCGCCTGCACGAGCGCCCCGGTGACCGAGTCGACGAGGAAGGGCATGTCGTCGGTGACGACCTGCAGGACCGTGCGCGGGTTGGACCACCCGTCGGTCTCGGTCGTCGGGTTGTACACCCGCACGTTCGCCGTGCCGGGCGGCCGGTGCCGGGCGAGCTGCAGGTGGCTGTGGGCGACGCCGGCGAAGACCTCGGGCGGGCGCGCCGCGAGCTCGTCGAGGGGGGTGTGCCGGAAGTACCGCTCGACGAACTCGCTCCCCCAGCCGTCGGGCGCGAGCTCCTCGTAGGCCCGAACGATCGGCGCGAGGATCTCCTCGCGGGGGGTGACCGGGCCGGTCGGCATGGGGCGCTCGCACTCCTTCGTCGCGGGTGGCACCGCGAACGCGGTGGGCCACGTCCTCGTGTCCGTGGCCGAGCCTAGCCACCCTCGCGCCGGGTGAGGGCATCCACCCCGTCGGCGGTCACGGCGCTCGCCTGCCGCCCTGTGGGGAACGCCCCGCCGCCGACCGGTGCGGCGGCTACCGTGGGGCGGTGCCCTCCGGACCCGAACCGGCCTCCGCCCGCTCCGTCGCGGCCCACCTCGACGCCCTGCGGGCCCTGCTCGCCGAGGCCGAGGAGGACGTCCTGGCGAGCCTCGTCGTCACCGGCGAGCCACGGCCGCAGCGCGTGCTCGACGACTGGCTGGACCAGGTCGCCGACAGCCTGCGGGCGCTGACCGAGACCGCGGACGAGGTGGCTCTGGCGCTCGCGCCGTACGCCGGGGCCGGCGCGCCCGCGGCCGGCGCCGAGCGGGACCGGCAGGTCCCCCGATGAGCGTCGTCCCGGGCGACCCCGGCTCGTTCGCCGCCGCCGCCTCGACCCTCGCCGCCGCCGGGCGGCGCCTCGGTGCCAGCGCGCCGCCCCTGGCCACGGCGCTCGCCGACCTCGGTGAGGGCTGGGCCGGACGGGTCTCGGTGCACACCCGCCGCCGGGGTGCGGACCTGGCCGAGGCGACGACGTCGGCGGCCACCGAGCTCGAGCGGGTCGCCCGCCTCCTGCAGGACCGTGCCGGCGACCTCTCCGAGCTGCACGCCCGAGGCCGGGCGCTGCACGAGCGGGCGGCCACCGCCGGCCTCGAGCTGCGCGACGGGCGGGTCGTGCCCGGCTACGGGGTGCGGGGGGAGGCCGACGAGGCCACCGACGCCGGACGCCGCGAACGCGCCGTGCGGCTCCAGGGTGAGCTCGACCTCCTCCTGGCCCAGCACCGGCGCCGGCGGGACTTCGTCCTCGACGAGCTGCGCGCCTCGGCCGCCCGGCTCACGACCCTCTCCGACGCCCTCCGGCGCGGGTGAGCCTCAGTCGGCCAGCCGGGCCGCGAGTGCCGCCCGCTCCTCGGGGGCCAGGGGGGCGCCGGGCTCGAGGTCGACCACCACCTTGTCGATCCGGCCGGTGAACGCGTTCCGCAGCGGGGGGTAGTCGTCGACGACCGGGCTGCCCCGGTCGACGCCGACGTTGAAGGTCTCGTCGAACGCGAAGTAGTAGGCCGTCGTGGCGGCCAGCCGGCCCTCCCCGACGACGGTGCCGTCGACGAGCAGGCTCACCCGGGCCCCGCTGCCCGGCGGGCCGCCGTCGTAGACGAAGTCCATCGCGAGGGTGTGCGCGCCGGGGCGCACGACCGTGCGCGAGCGCACCACGGTCAGGTCGCGCCCGTAGCGGTTGTAGGCGTAGCAGGGCCGCCCGTCGAGCAGGTAGAAGGACCACCCGCCGAACCGGCCGCCCTGGGCGACGAGGACCCCGCCCGAGGCCTGCGGTGGCAGATGGCTGTGCGGAAGGTCCAGCTCGACGCTCACCCGGTGGGAACGGTTCTTGACGTTCGGCGCCGCCTCCTCCGACAGCCGGCGCGTCGTCGGGCCGAACACCATCCGCCGGCGCCCGTGGTGGAGGTCGAAGCGGCCGGCGAGCTCGGGGTTCTCCCGCTCGGTGACCCGGTCGTCCAGCGGGAAGACGTGGTGGCGCGCGGCCTCCTCGACGAAGACCTCGCGTAGCGCCGCGAGCCGCTGCGGGTCGCTCCCGGCGAGGTCGCGCGACTGCGACCAGTCCGCCGTCGTGTCGTAGAGCTCCCACGGGTCGTCCTCGAACGGCCGGGGCGCCTCGGTCATCCGCCACGGCCGACCGTGCCGGGCCACCGCCGTCCAGCCCTCGTGGTAGATGCCCCGGTTGCCGACCATCTCGAAGTACTGGGTGCGGCGGCGGTCCGCCGCCGCGGGCGCGTCGAAGCTGTAGCCCATCGAGACCCCCTCGACCGGCTGCTGGAGCACCCCCTCGACGGTCTCGGGCAGCGGCACACCCGCGGCCTCGCAGACGGTCGGGAGGATGTCGATGACGTGGTGGAACTGGTCGCGGACCTCGCCGCGGGCGGCGAAGCCCGCCGGCCAGTGCACGACGAGCCCGTCGCGCGTGCCGCCGAAGTGCGAGGCCACCTGCTTGGTCCACTGGTAGGGGGTGTTCATCGCGAGCGCCCAGCCGACGGGGTACATGCCGTAGGTCGACGGGGAGCCGATCTCGTCGAGCCGGGCGTCCATGTCGGCGACGTCGTCGGCGATGCCGTGGCCGACGAGGTGCTCGCGCACGGTGCCCTCGAGGCCGCCCTCCCCCGAGGCGCCGTTGTCCCCGAGCAGGTAGAGGACGAGGGTGTTCTCCAGCGCCCCCGCCTCCTCGAGGGCGTCGACGAGCCGGCCCACCTGGCGGTCGGCGTGCTCGGCGAAGCCGGCGTAGGTCTCCATGAGCCGCACGGCCACCCGCCGTCCGGCGTCGTCGAGCTCGTCCCAGTGGGGCACCCCGTCGGCCCACGGGGCGAGGCTCGTGCCCTCGGGGACGACACCGAGCTGCTGCTGGCGAGCGAGGATCTCCTCGCGCATCGCGTCCCAGCCGGCGTCGAAGCGGCCGCGGTAGCGCTCGATCCACTCCGGCGCGACGTGGAAGGGCGCGTGCGTCGCCCCGAGGGCCAGGTAGCAGAAGAAGGGCCGGTCCGGGGTGAGCGTGGTCTGGGTGCGCACCCAGGTGACGGCCTGGTCGAGCAGGTCCTCGGTGAGGTGGTAGCCCTCCTGCGGGGTGCGCTCCGGCTCGTAGGGCGAGGTCCCGGCGTACAGCTGGGGGTACCAGTGGTTCATCTCGGCCCCGAGGAACCCGTAGAACGTGCCGAACCCCTCACCCGTCGGCCACCGGGTGAACGGCCCCGACGGGGTGACCTCGACCGGCGGGGTCTGGTGCCACTTGCCGAAGGCGGCCGTCGAGTACCCGTTCCCGGCGAGCACCTGGGCGAGGGTGCCCGCGCTGCGGGGCCGGAACCCGTGGTACCCCGGCTCGCTCGTCGCCATCTCCGAGGTCACCCCCATGCCGACCGAGTGGTGGTTGCGGCCGGTGAGCAGCGCCTGGCGGGTCGGCGAGCACAAGGAGGTGACGTGGAAGCGGCTGTAGCGCAGGCCGCCGGCCGCGAGCCGCTCCGCCGTCGGCATGTGGACCGGGCCGCCGTAGGGCGAGGAGGCGCCGAAGCCCATGTCGTCGACGACGACGAGCAGCACGTTCGGGGCCCCCTGCGGGGCACGCACGGGCACGACCGGCAGGCCGGAGACGTCGAGCGGCAGGTGGCGCCGGTCCGGCTCGGGCGGGGGCGCCGCGCTCGTGCTCGCCGGGTCGAGCAGCGGGGAGGGCGACTGGGCGGAGGGGTGGCCGGGCTCGGGGGCGCCGTGGGCAGGTGGCACGCAGCGGATCCTCCACCCGGGACCCGTCCGCCGTCCACGACCGGCCGAGCGGCGGACACCCGCCGTAGGATCGCCGCTCCAGGCCCCGAGCGAAGGACGACCCGTGCGACTCACCCGCCGCGAGCAGCTGGCCGCCACCGCGCAGCAGGTCTACGCCGTGCTCACCGACGCCGGCTTCCAGCACGCCAAGTGCGAGGCGACCACCGCGGGCGGACGGTACGAGGTGGAGGTGAGCGAGCACGCCCTCGGCCACCGGGTGCGGACCGCGCGCGAGCTGCCGGCCGACGGCCTGCCCGACGTCGCCCGCTCCTTCGTCGGTGACACCCTCACCGTCGTCGAGGTCTACGACTGGGGCGCGCCGGAGCCCGGTGGGGCCCGGCAGGCGAGCGTCGACCTCCACGTCCAGGGCGCCCCCCTCACCCTCAAGGGCACCCTGCGGCTCGAGGGCGACGGCGCGGGCTCGCTCGAGCTGCTCGACGCCGAGCTCAAGGCCACCGTGCCGCTCGTCGGCGGCCGGATCGAGCGCGCGGCCGCGGGTCCGATCGACGCCGCGATCGGGCGCGAGCTCGACCTGCTGCGCGAGCGTCTCGGCGGCTGAGCCCGCCGCGCTCAGCCCATGTGCGGGTAGCGGTGGTCGGTCGGCGGCACGAACGTCTCCTTGATCGAGCGCGTCGAGGTCCACCGCATGAGGTTGGCCGCCGAGCCCGCCTTGTCGTTGGTGCCCGAGGCCCGGCCACCGCCGAAGGGCTGCTGGCCGACGACCGCGCCCGTCGGCTTGTCGTTGACGTAGAAGTTGCCGGCGGCGAAGCGCAGCCGCTCGGTGGCGTCGGCGATGGCGGCCCGGTCCTGGGCGATGACGGCCCCGGTGAGCGCGTACGGCGCCACCGACTCCATCTGGTCGAGCACCGTGTCGTACTGCCGGTCCGGGAAGACGTGCACGGCGAGGATCGGGCCGAAGTACTCGGTCGAGAACATCTCGTCGCCGGGGTCGCTGCTCTCGACGACGGTCGGGCGCACGAACCAGCCCTCGGAGTCGTCGTAGGTCCCCCCGGCGAGCACGTCGAGGTGGCTGCTCGCGTGCGCCCGGTCGATGCACGCCACGTGCTTGGCGTAGGCCCGCTCGTCGATGACCGCGCCCATGAAGTTGCCGAGGTCGGTGACGTCGCCCTGGGTCAGCCCCTCGGTGACGCCGACGAGGTCGTCCTTGAGGCGGCGCCACACCGAGCGCGGCACGTAGGCCCGGGAGGCCGCCGAGCACTTCTGGCCCTGGTACTCGAAGGCCCCCCGGACCATCGCCGTGCGCAGCACGTCGGGGTCGGCGCTCGGGTGGGCGAGGATGAAGTCCTTGCCCCCGGTCTCGCCGACGATCCGCGGGTAGTGCCGGTAGGTCGTGAGGTTCTCCCCGATGGTGCGCCACAGGTGCTGGAAGGTGGCCGTGGAGCCGGTGAAGTGCAGGCCGGCGAGGTCGGGGTGGGTCAGCACGACGTCCGAGACGGCGACGCCGTCGCCGGTGACGAGGTTGACGACCCCGGGAGGCATCCCGGCCTCCTCGAGCAGCTCCATCGTCAGCTGGGCCGCCAGCTGCTGGGTCGGTGAGGGCTTCCACACGACGGTGTTGCCCATGAGGGCCGGCGCCGTCGGCAGGTTGCCGGCGATCGCCGTGAAGTTGAACGGCGTCACGGCGTAGACGAAGCCCTCCAGCGAGCGGTGCTCGCTGCGGTTCCAGACCCCCGGCGCGTTGCGCGGCGGCTGCTCCTCGAGGATCTGCCGGGCGAAGTGCACGTTGAAGCGCCAGAAGTCGGCCAGCTCGCACACCGCGTCGATCTCGGCCTGGTAGGCGGTCTTGGACTGCCCGAGCATCGTCGCCGCGTTCAGCCGGGCACGCCAGGGCCCGGAGAGCAGGTCCGCCGCCTTGAGCAGGACGCTCGCGCGGTCCTCGAAGTCGAGCCCGCGCCACCCCGGGGCGGCCGCCCGGGCCGCGTCGACCGCCGCGGCGGCGTCGGCCTTGGTCGCCGACTTCGACACCCCGAGCACCGAGCGCCGGGCGTGCGGCTGGCGCACCTCGAACCGGCGCCCACCGCCCATGACCCGCTTGCCGCCGATCGTGTGCGGGAGCTCGTGCTGCTGCGCGCCCAGCTCGGCGAGAGCCACCTCGAGGGAGGCCCGCTCCGGGCTACCGGGGGCGTAGTCGAGCACGCGCTCGTTGGTCGGGGAGGGGACGTGGGTCACAGCGTCCATGCGGGGCGGCACCTGCTTCGGTCACGACGTCGGGGACGCCTCACACTCTCGCGCCGGCCCCGCACGCGGCGCAAATCCGCCTCAGCCGGCGGCGAGCAGCGTCAGGACCGCGTCGAGCTCGGTGACGTCGTACCAGAGGAGGTCGGCGGTGCCGGTGTCCCCCCGGTGCTCGTCGACGTGGAAGGAGACCAGGCGCGAGCGCGGCACCGGCACCTGGACCTCGACCCGCGAGGGGACCTCGCCCGCCGCCGGGACGGTGACCGCGCCGGCGTCGAGGTCGGCGGCGGCGACGACCCGCCGCTCGTCCCGCTCGCGCAGCGCCTCGGCCTCCTCGCTCGCCGCCACCCAGGCGAGGTGCTCCAGCTCCTCCGCGTCGCCCGGCCGCCCCGGGCCGGCCAGCGCGGGGGTGACGCCGTGCGCCGCGAGCGGGGGCGGGCCGAGGTCCATCCCGTCGACGAGCGCCTCGAGGTCGGCCGCGGTGAGCGGCAGATAGACGCGGGTCAAGGGCATCGTGGGGCCTCCGTGGGTCTCAGGTGCGGCGGGAACGGGGACGCGGTGCCTCGAGCAGCTCCTGGAGGGCCTCGAGCAGCCCCTGGCCGAGGACGTCCGCGTCCGGGATGGCGTCGCGGTCGGCGTAGATCCCGTAGTAGACGCCGCCGTCGTAGGAGGTCAGCCCGATCGAGAGGGCCTGCCCGACGCCGAGCGGGGTCACCGGGTAGGTCGAGACCATCTGCGCGCCGTCGGCGTACAGCGGGGTCTGCGGGCCGGGCACGTTGGTGACGACGACGTTGTGCAGGCGCTTGCCCACCGCGCGCCCGAGCCGCGCCCCGAGGGCGTGCAGCGTCGGGGGCGCGAAGCCGCCGACCCCGGTCAGCGCGTCGGCGGGCACGGCGCGCCGGCCGCCGCCCTCGGTCTGCTGGCGCATCGCGAAGGCGATCTGGTGCAGCCGCATCGAGGGGGTGGGCTCGCCGACCGGCAGGTCGACGAAGCACGCGGTCACCTCGGCGCCCGGTGGGCCCTCCTCGCCGACGTCGGCGGGCTGCACCGAGACGGGCACGAGCGCCCGCACCGTCGTCCCCGGGTGCACCGGCTCGCCGCGGGTCAGCATCCACGAGCGGAAGGCGCCGGCCACCGTCGCGAGGACGACGTCGTGGACGGTGACCTGCCCGCCGGCCGCGCCGGGGCCGAGGCGGGCCCGCACCGCCCGGTAGTCCTCGAGGTCGGTGCCGACCATGACGTAGCGGCGGGCCCGGCCGACCGAGGCGTTGAGCGGCGACTCCGGGGCCGGGCGCGCGGAGAGCCGGGCGAGGGTCGTCACGACGTCGGCGGCGACCCCGGCGACCTGGCCGGCCGTGCGGGCGACGTCGGCGACACCGTGCTGGAGGGTCTCGAGCAGCTGCCCCGGCGTGCGCACCACGTCGGCGAGCGCGCCGACGACGAGCTCGGCCGACGTGGGCTCGGGGCGGGGGCTCCACGTCGCGAGCACCCCCTCGCCACCGGTGGGGTTGCCGTCGACGATGACCCCGCCGATGTCGACGCCGTGGACCCCGTCGACGAGGCTGTGGTGGCTCTTGGTGATGATCGCGAAGCGGTCCTCGGCGAGCCCCTCGACGAGGTAGACCTCCCACAGCGGCCGCAGCGGGTCCAGCGGCCGCGGGAGGATGCGCGCGACGAGCTCCTCGAGCTGCTCGTCGGAGCCGGGACGGGGCAGGGCGCTGCGCCGGACGTGGTAGCTGAGGTCGAAGGACTGGTCGTCGACCCACACCGGGGGCCCGATCCCCAGGGGGACGGTCCGCACCCGCTGCCGGTAGCGCGGGACGTGCGCGATCCGCTCGCTGATCAGGTCGACGAGGCGCTCGTAGTCGAAGCCGGTGTCCGGGACGTCGAAGACCATGACCGAGCCCACGTGCATCGGCGTCGTCGCGTCCTCGAGCCGCAGGAAGGACGCGTCGAGCGCGCTGAGCCGGTCGGTCACGCGCCCTATCGTGTCAGACCCGGGCGCGCCGCCGGGTGCCGTGGCGGCCCGCGGTGGGGGCACCCACGCACCGCTCGTCGAGGTCCGCGGCGAGCGCCGCGACCTGTGTCAACAGGGGGGAGCGCGGGCGCACCTCGGTCAGGGCGCGGCCGGTCAGCACGGCCTCGTCGCAGTCCTCCGGCGCCCACGGCAGCAGGCGCACCTCCTCGAGCCCGGCGAACCGGCCGAGGACCTCGCGGATCGTGCGCTCCGGACGCGGCCCGGCGGCCGAGGCCCGCACCTTGTTGACGAGGACCGTCGGGGGCGGGGCGGGGCGGACCGCGAGGTCCTGCACGCCACGCACGAGCCGCTGGAGGCCCACCGGGTCGGCCGCCCCGACGACGACGAGCCGGTCGGCGGCCTCGAGCGCGGTCAGGGTCGCCGCGTTGCGCCGGGGCGCGGCGGTGTCGTAGCTGAGCTCCTCGTCCTCCTCGAGGGCGAAGCCGGTGTCGACGACGACGTGGTCGACGATCCCGCGCGCCAGCCGCAGCACGTCCTCGACCGCCGCCGGCCGCAGCTCGGGCCAGCGGTCGGCGCGCGGCAGGCCGGTGAGCACGCGCAGCCGGGGCAGGGCCTCCGGGGCGAGCCGGGCCAGCCCGGGCACGTCGAGCAGCCCCTGCTCGGAGGCCCGGGCCGCGGCCGCGACCCCGGGAGCCTCGTCGACGAGCCCGAGCAGCTGGGCCACCGACGCCCCCCAGGTGTCGAGGTCGACCAGGAGGGTGCGGATGCCGGCACGGGCCAGGGTCGCCGCGAGCGTGACCGCGACCGTGGTGCGACCGGGAGCCCCGGTGGGACCCCACACGACGGTGACCGGCGTCGGCGCCCGGGGCGCCTCGGGCTCCTCCTCGACCTCACCCGTGGACGCGGCCGCGGGGCCGAGGGGCCGGGAGGTCGTCGCCTCCGCGAGGCCCCCGAGGACGGCGGCGACGGTGGCCGCGTCGTCGTCGGGGTGCAGCACACTCGCCACCCCGAGCTGGCGCAGGCGGCGCTCGCCGTCCTCGTCCTCGGGTGCGGCCAGGCCGGCGACGCGCACGCCGTGCCCCGCGAGATGCCGCAGGGCGTCCCGGTCCAGGCCGCGCAGGTCCGGGGAGACCACCGCGACCCGGGCCACCCCCGCGGCCCCCGTCGAGAGCAGCTCGGGCAGGTCGGCGCACCGTCGCACGAGGGTCACCTCCGCCGCGGCGCCGACGACCTCGACGAACCGGGCCTCGTGCCGGTGGGTGAGCGCCGTGACGACCGTCGTCACGAGGGGCCGCCGGGGACGGGGACGAGGGTGATCCGGGAGCCGGCGTCGACGTCGCCGACGAGCCCGGGGACCGCGTCGCTCGGGACCATGACCCGGACCGCCCGGGTCTGCTCGGCCCCGGCGAGCACGGCGTCGGCCTCGGCCACGCCCGCGACCGAGACCCGTTGCAGGACCCGCTCGGGCCCGGCGTAGCGCGTGCTGCCGACCCCGGCGGACCCCTGCCGCGGCCGGTTGACGTAGACGTCGACGAGCGCCCCCCGCGCGAGGACGCCGGCCGAGGTGGCCTCGACCTGGAGGGCGAGCTGCTGGACCCCGACGTCCTGGGCGCTCCCGACCCCCGAGCTCGGCACGAGCTCGCCGGCGCGCAGCTCCCGCAGCGCGTACCGGGCCTCGGGCAGCGGGACGTCGGCCGCGAGGTAGTCCGCCGCTCCCGAGCCGAGGCGGACGCGCACGACCGCGACGTCCTCGGCGGTGAGCCGCTGCCCCGGGGTCCAGGCCCGGGCCGCCGCGTACACGGGGACGGTGTCGTCGGCGTGGGCCAGGACGAGCCCCCCGAGCGCCGTGGAGACGAGCACGAGGAGCACGCCGACGAGCAGCCGCGAGTCGCGCCAGGACGGCGCGCGCAGCCGGGAGGCGGTCGGTGTCGGCAGGTCGCTCATGGCGGCGATCCTGCCCCAGTCCGCCCGTGCGCGCCCGCCGGTGGGCCGGCCCTGTGGACGGCCGGGCCGGGCGGGAGGGGCCCGGGTGGCACACTGGCGCCGTGCCCCGCCGCTTCATCCCGCTCACCGAGGTCTCGGAGATCCTCGACATCTCCGCGGCGCAGGCCTACGCCCTCGTCCGCAGCGGCGAGCTGCCGGCGATCAAGGTCGGCGGCCGCGGCCAGTGGCGGGTCGAGACGAGCGAGCTGGAGTCCTACATCGCCCGGATGTACGCCCAGACGCGCGACGTCGTCGCGACCCGCGGTGAGCAGCCGCCGCAGGAGCCGCCCGGCTGACCCGGGTCAGCCGCGCGAGTCGACGCGGCCCAGCGCCGTGAACGGCACGGCGAGCACACGGGTGACGTTCGCCCGTCGCCGAGGCTCCCCCTCCGGGTGCTCGGCGAGGACGAGGTGGTCGGCGCCCACGACGTCGAGCGTGCCGGTGAGCGCCGGCCCCTCGCTCAGCCCGAGGACCACGCCGGCGCGGTCCCGTGCCAGCGCCCGCAGGGCGTAGCCGAGGCCGAACCGGCGGGCGGTGCGGGCCGGCTCCGCCTGCGGCGGCAGCCCGGTGACGGTGAGCAGCGCCGGGAGCGGGACGAGCACTTCGGTGCGCCCGGCGGCCAGCAGCAGCCAGCCGTCGCCGACGTCGCGCAGCCGTCCGGAGACCGCCGAGCCGCCGGCGACCCGCAGCCCGAGCTCGTGCCCCAGCCCGGCGGCCAGCCGCGCGGTGAGGTCGACGAGGGCGCGCTCGCGCCGGGTGCGCTCGGCCACCTCGCTGTCTCGCTCGCGTCGTTCCTCGGCGGCCAGCTGCCCCTCGAGGTCGGCGAAGAGCCCCTCCCATCGCATGGGTCCACAGGGTACGCACCGACCGCTTGCCACCGCCGGCCGCGGACTCTAGGGTCAAACGCATGCAAACGTCGTCAAACAGCCACAGGGCGCACCGTGCGCGGCTAGCCGCCGCGGTTCTGGGCACCGCGCTCGCCGCGGTGGCGGCCGGGCTGCTCGCCCGGGCGGCGGCCTCGGCCTGCGCCGCCGCCGCTCGGGGTGCCCCGTCGGACCCGGCGCAGGCCCTGCTGGCCCTCGTCGCCGGTCTCGGGGCGCTGGGGCTGGCCTGGCTCGTCCTCGGCGTCCTCCTGGAGGCGCTCGCCCGGGGTCCGGGGGTGGTGGGGCGATGGGCCTACGCCGCGGCGGCGCTGCTCAGCCCGCGGCTGGTGCGCCGGGCCGCGGCCCTCGTCCTCGGGGCGGGTCTCGGCGCGGGGCTCGGGGCCGGCGGTGCCGTGGCCGCCCCCGCCCGGGAGGCCGCGGTCGCCGTCACCCGGGCGGTGGCCGCTCCCCTCCCGGAGCCCTCGTGGTCGCCTCCGCCCGATCCCGGCTGGACCCCCACCGCGCCCCCGGTGCGCCGGCAGCCGGAGGTGGCCGTCGTCAGCGGCCCCGCGCCCGGCCCCGGGCCGGAGGAGGTGGTCGTGCAGCGCGGTGACTCGCTGTGGTCGCTCGCCGCGCGACACCTCGGTGAGGGGGCGACCGACGCCGAGGTCGCGCACGCCTGGCCCCGCTGGTACGCGGCCAACCGCGCCGTCATCGGGCCCGACCCCGACCTGCTCCTGCCGGGTCAGGTCCTGCGGCCCCCGGGCGCGGGGCCCTCGTGAGCCGGCCCGGGCTGCACGTCGCGCCCACCCCGCGGCCGCTGCCCCCGGCGCTGCCGCTCGGCGAGGCGGTGCGCCGGGGGCGGGCCGCAGCCGGCGCACCGGCGGGGCGGGTCCCCGGGTACGTCCAGGACGCCCTCGCCGTCGACTTCTCGTGCGCCTCCGACGAGCAGGTGTTCGGTCCGCAGCGCACGGCACGCGGCGACCTGCCCGACCCCGCCGCCTGGGCCGCCCGGATGGCGCAGGCCCTGCTCGAGGTGATGACGGGCGCCCGGCCGGCGCCGCAGGTGCTGCGCTGGACCACCCCGGAGGTCTACGCCGTCCTCGCCCGGCGCGGCGCCCGGGTCGCCCGCCGGGCCGGCGTGGGCCGGGCCCCCGGGCGCCAGCGCGTCCTCGTGCGCCGGGTGCGGGTGTGCGAGCCCGCCGACGGCGTCGCCGAAGCGGCCGTCGTCGTCGAGCACGGCCGCCGGGTGCGCGCCGTCGCCCTCCGGCTCGTCGGTCAGGACGGCAAGTGGCGGGTCAGCGCACTGCAGGTCGGGTGAGCGGCCCGCGGTCGGCGCTCAGCGCCGGCCGTGGCACATCTTGAACTTCTTGCCGGACCCGCACGGGCAGGGCGCGTTCCTCGGGGTGGAGGAGAGCTGCTCCTGGGTCAGGGTGGCCGTCGCGGCCCCCGCGCCCCGGACCTCGACCTCGCCGGTCTCGGTCGGCGCGGAGTAGTTCAGCCCACCGGTGCGCGGCCGGCCGACACCGACGCCGGAGACCTCGACGTGCGGCTGGTCCTCCTCGCCCGGCGTGGGCTCCTCGGCGGGCTCGACGGCCGGCTCCGACGCCGACTCCTCGGGCGCCGCCGGAGCGCCGGACCCGGCCATCGCCCCGAGCATCTGCGAGACGTGGACCGGCTCGGCCGCCGGCGCGGCCTCGGCGGGCTGGTCGACGTTGACCTCGACGTGGAAGAGCAGCCCGACCGACTCCTCCTTGACGGCCTCGTTCATCGCCTGCCACAGCTGGAAGCCCTCGCGCTGGTACTCCACGAGCGGGTCGCGCTGGGCCATGGCGCGCAGCCCGATGCCCTCCTGGAGGTAGTCCATCTCGTAGAGGTGCTCGCGCCACTTGCGGTCCAGCACCGAGAGCATGACGCGCCGCTCGACCTCGCGCATCACCTCGCTGCCGAGCGCCTCCTCGCGCTCGTCGTAGGCCCGGTGGGCGTCGGAGAGGATCTCCTCCTTGAGCAGCTCGGTGGTGAGCGCCGAGCGTCCACCGGCGGCCTCCTCGAGCTGCTCGGGCGTGATGCTCACCGGGTACAGCGCCCGCAGCGCACCCCAGAGCCGCTCGAGGTTCCAGTCCTCGGCGAAGCCCTCGGCGGTCTCGGCGTCGATGTAGCCCTCGACGACGTCGTTGACGAAGAAGCGCAGCTGCTCGTGCAGGTCCTCGCCCTCGAGCACCCGGCGCCGCTCGGCGTAGATGACGGTGCGCTGCCTGTTGAGGACGTCGTCGTACTTGAGGACGTTCTTGCGGATCTCGAAGTTCTGCGCCTCGACCTGGGCCTGGGCGGACTGGATGGAGCGGGTGACCAGCCGGGACTCGATCGGCTGGTCGTCCTCGAGCTTGGCCGTCGTCATGACGCGGTCGACGAGACCCGCGTTGAACAGCCGCATCAGGTGGTCCTCGAGCGAGAGGTAGAAGCGCGAGGCGCCGGGGTCGCCCTGGCGCCCGGAGCGCCCCCGCAGCTGGTTGTCGATCCGCCGCGACTCGTGCCGCTCGGTCCCGAGGACGTAGAGGCCGCCGAGGGCGGTGACCTCCTCGTGCTCGGCCGCGACGTCGGCCTCGGCGGCGGCGAGCGCGGCGTCCCAGGCCGCCTCGTACTCCTCCGGCGTCTCGTGCGGGTCGAGGCCGCGCTCCTTGAGCGCCGCGACCGCCCGGAACTCCGGGTTGCCGCCGAGCATGATGTCGGTGCCGCGCCCGGCCATGTTCGTCGCGACCGTCACCGCCGCCTTGCGCCCGGCCTCGGCGACGATCGCCGCCTCGCGCTCGTGGTGCTTGGCGTTGAGGACCTCGTGGCGCACGCCGCGGCGGCGCAGCTGCTCGGAGAGGTACTCCGACTTCTCCACCGAGACGGTGCCGACGAGCACCGGCTGGCCCTTGGCGTGCCGCTCGGCGATGTCGTCGACGACCGCCTTGTACTTGCTCTCCTCGGTCCGGTAGACCAGGTCGGCGACGTCCTCGCGGATCATCGGGCGGTTGGTCGGGATGGAGACCACGCCGAGGTCGTAGATCGAGCTGAGCTCGGCGGCCTCGGTCTGGGCCGTGCCCGTCATCCCCGAGAGCTTGTCGTACATGCGGAAGTAGTTCTGGAGGGTGATCGTCGCGAGGGTCTGGTTCTCGTTCTTGATCTCCACCCCCTCCTTGGCCTCGATCGCCTGGTGCATGCCCTCGTTGTAGCGGCGCCCGGCGAGCATCCGGCCCGTGTGCTCGTCGACGATGAGGACCTCGCCGTTCATGACGACGTAGTCCTTGTCGCGGGTGAAGAGCTCCTTGGCCTTGATGGCGTTGTTGAGGTAGCCGATGAGCGGGGTGTTCGCCGACTCGTAGAGGTTGTCGATGCCCAGGTGGTCCTCGACCTTGTCGATGCCGCGCTCGAGGACACCGACGGTCTTCTTCTTCTCGTCGACCTCGTAGTCCCCGCGCCCGGACTCCAGCTCGCCGCGCTCGAGCCGCTGGGCGATCCGGGCGAACTCGGTGTACCACTTGGTCGGGGCGTCGGCCGGCCCGGAGATGATCAGCGGCGTGCGCGCCTCGTCGATGAGGATGGAGTCGACCTCGTCGACGATGCAGAAGTTGTGCCCCCGCTGGACCAGCTCGTCGGTCGACCACGCCATGTTGTCGCGCAGGTAGTCGAAGCCGAACTCGTTGTTCGTCCCGTAGGTGATGTCCTTGGCGTACTCCGCCCGGCGCTGCTCGGGGGTCATCGAGGCGAGGATGCACCCGGTCTCCAGGCCGAGGAAGCGGTGCACGCGGCCCATGAGCTCGGACTGGTACTCCGCGAGGTAGTCGTTGACCGTGATGACGTGCACGCCCTTGCCGGTGAGCGCGTTGAGATAGCTCGGCAGGGTGGCCACGAGCGTCTTGCCCTCACCGGTCTTCATCTCGGCGACGTTGCCCAGGTGCAGGGCCGCCCCGCCCATTATCTGGACGTCGAAGTGGCGCTTTCCGATGGTGCGCCGGCTCGCCTCGCGGACGGCGGCGAACGCCTCGGGCATGATGTCCTCGAGGGTCTCGCCGTCGGCCAGCCGGGCCCGGAAGGTGTCGGTCTCGGCGCGCAGCTCGGCGTCGGTGAGCGCCGTGAAGTCCTCCTCGATCGCGCTGACCTGGGCCGCGATGCTGTCGAGCCTCTTGAGGATGCGCCCCTCACCGGCACGCAGCAGCTTCTCGACGATCTTCACGAGCAGGACTCCCTCGGGGCAGACGACACGCAGGCGGTGCCTGACCGCCGGACCCGCCCAGGGTAGTCGAGGCCCCGGGAGCCGCCCGCCGGGCGGGGCACGCCACGTCAGGCCAACGGCACGGCATGGTCCCCGAGTTCCCCGCGTGGCCCGCCGGTGGTTGGCTGACGCCATGACGGTGACGACCTTCCCCGACGACGTGCCCGAGCTGGGCGACGGGCAGGTGCGCCTGCGCGCGCACCGGTCGGCCGACCTCGAGCGCATCGTCGAGCAGTGCACCGACCCCGAGTCGCTGCGCTGGACCACGGTGCCCCGCCCCTACGGCCCGCAGCAGGGACGCGAGTGGCTGGCCGCGCTCGAGGCGGCCTGGCGGGACGCCGCAGGGAACCGCACCTGGGCGGTCACCCGTGCCGACGACCCGGGCGGGACCTACCTCGGCGCCGTCGACCTGCGCCCGAGGGTCGGGGACCAGGTCGCCGAGCTCGGCTACGGGCTGCACCCCGAGGCGCGGGGCTGCGGCGTGATGGCCGCCGCGGTCCGGCTCGCGTGCCGCTGGTGGTTCGAGCGCGGGGGGAGCCGGGTGCTCTGGCGGGCCGCCCGGGGCAACTTCGCCTCCTGGCGGGTGGCCTGGGCGTGCGGCTTCACCCGCCACGGCACCCTGCCGGGCTCGCTCGCCGACGGCGACGGCGGGCCGGCCCTGGACGCCTGGCAGGCCAGCCTGGGCGCCGAGGACCTCATGGAGGCCCGCACGCCCTGGTGCGAGCCGACCGCCCTCGGCAGCCCGGCCGCGGGCGGCCTGCGTCTGCGGCCCTGGCGGGACGAGGACGTCGAGGCGCTCGAGACGCTCGAGCAGCCCTCGCACCACATGCCGGCGCGGGGGGTGCTCGACGCCGACACCTTCCCCGAGTGGCTGCTCACCCGACGGGAGAAGATGGCCGTGGGGACGACGGTCAGCTGGTGCGTCGCCGACGACGAGCACGACCGTGCCCTCGGTGAGGTGCTGCTCTTCGTCACCGAGGGCACGCTCGAGGACGACACCGCCGAGCTCGGCTACCAGGTCCTGCCGGGCGCTCGCCGCCGCGGCGTGGCCACCGCGGCCGCGCGCCGGGTGGTCGAGCACGCCTTCACCGCCCGGGCCGACGGGGGCCTCGGCCTGCGCCGGCTCGTCGCCCGCACCGCCGAGGACAACGTCGGGAGCACCCGCGTCCTCGACGCCCTGGGGTTCGAGCTCTGGGGCACCGAGGCCGCCGCGGACGTCCTGCCCGGTGGGCGTACCGTCGCCGCCCTGCACTGGGAGCTGCTCAGGGGCTGACCGCGCCCAGGCCGAGCCAGCCGGCGAGCGTCCCGAGCTCGGCGTCCAGCTCCGCCCGCTCGGCGGGGTCGCCGTGCCCTTCCTCCCACGTCGTGCGGCGTACCCGCAGCACACCGGCGGGGCGGTCGCTCTTGAGGTCGACCCGGGCGACGAGGCGGTCCCCGAGCAGGAACGGCAGCACGTAGTAGCCGTGGACCCGCTGCGGCTCGGGGACGTAGATCTCCAGCCGGAAGTCGAACCCGAACAGTGCCCGGGTGCGCTCGCGCTCCCAGACCAGGGAGTCGAAGGGCGAGAGCAGGGCCCGGGCGTGGACGGCGCGAGGCCGGCGTGCGTCCCGGTGGAGGTAGACCGGGCGTCGCCAGCCCTCGACCACCGCGGGCAGCAACGTGCCGTCCTCGACGAGAGCGGCCAGGGCCGGACGGGCCTGCTGCGGGGTGAGCCGGACGTAGTCGCGCAGGCACTGCTCGCTGCCGACCCCGTGAGCCCGGGCGGCGAGCGCCACGAGCGACCGGACGGCCTCCTCCTCGCCGGGCCGCCGGCCGGGGTCGAGTGCCGCCTCCCGGACCACGGGGGGCAGGACGCGGGCGGGATGGGCGTAGCGGCGTTCGAACTGCGCCGTGCGGCCCGCGCTGGACAGCTCGCCGGCCCAGAAGAGGTGCTCGAGGGCGTTCTTGACGAGCGACCAGTTCCAGCCCCAGTCCTCGCGCTCGCGGGGCAGGTCGTGCGCGAGCGCGGCCTCGACCTGCCGGCTGGTCATCGGGCCGCGGGCGGTCACCTCGGCACGGACGGCGGCGACGAGCTCGGGGTGCTCGCGGGCGACCCGGCGCATCCCGCCCCAGGCGTCGGAGCGGGCGCGGCGCATCCTGAAGTCCAGCAGCGGCCACACCTGCGGCGCGACGAGGGAGGCCTCGTGCGCCCAGTACTCGACCATCCGCCGCGGGGCCCGGTCGCGGGCGCGGTCCAGCAGCCCCCGATCGTAGGGGCCGAGCCGGGAGAAGAAGGGCAGGTAGTGGCTGCGGACGAGCACGTTGACGCTGTCGATCTGCACGACGCCGACGGTGTCGAGGACCCGCTGGAGGTCGCGGGTGCCGGGGAGGGCCGGTCGGGGCCGGGCGAACCCCTGTGCCGCGAGCGCGATGCGGCGGGCGGCGGGGCGGCTCAGGCGGACCGGCTCGCGCTCAGCCATCCGGGGACGGCGCGCTCTCGCCGCGCGTGGGGACGGGAGCGTCCGGCCGGGAGCGGAGCGCGGCGAGGATGCCGCCGAGGAGGGGGGCGAGCTCGCCGTCGGCCAGGCCGAGGGCGGCGGCGGCCTCGGCCTGCGACATCCCGCGGGCGAGCAGCCGCAGCAGCCGGGTCTGCGCCGGCCCGGGCCCGGGCCGGCGCCGGCCGAGCTCGTCGAGCAGGGCGGCGGCCAGGCGCGCCGGGAGCACGGCACCACCGGCGTGCACATGACGGACCGCCTCGGCCACCTCCTCCCCCGGCCGGTCCTTGAGCAGGCAGCCGACCGCGCCCACCCGCAGCGCCTCGAGCAGCTCGTCCTCCTCGTCGCTCATCGTCAGCATCACGGTGCGCACGTCCGGAGCGTCGACGGACAGCCGGGCGACGGCGTCGATCCCGCCGAGGCCGGGCATCCGCACGTCCATGAGGACGACGTCCGGGCGCACCCGGGCGCAGACCGCGAGCGCCTCCTCGCCGTCGCCGGCCTGGCCGACGACCCGAGCGGAGCCGTCGAGCTCGACGACGAGCGTCATGCTCTGCCGGTAGCGGGCGTGGTCGTCGGCGATGACGACCCGGACGGGGTCCCCAGCGGGGCCCGCGTCGCTGCTCACCTCGGCCACCGGCCCATCCTCGCGCACGACCTCGCCGGGCGCAGGCGGTCCGCGCCGGGGCCGCTCAGGAGGCCGCGACCTCGACGTCGTCGCCGGCCAGGCCGTCGTCGAGGTCGAGGTGGAGGACGCCGTAGGACCATCCCCGCCGGCGGTAGACGACGCTCGCCCGGTCGGTCTCGACGTCGTGGAAGAGGTAGAAGTCGTGACCGACGGCCTCCATCTCGCGCAGGGCGTCCGCGAGGGTCATCGGCCTGGAGTGGTGCACCTTCTCGCGGACCTCGATCGGCGAGTCGCCGAACGGGCCGTCGGCGTCGCCGGGCCCGGGCTCCGGCCCGTCCTCGGGCTCGGGGATCCGGGCGGTGGCCATCGCCACCGACTCCGGCGTGCGCCGGCCGCGGTGGACCTGTCGGCGGTCGCTGCGGCGCCGCAGCCGTTCCATGAGCTTGTCGAGGACGACGTCGAGGGCGGCGTACTTGTCGTCGGCGCACGCCTCGGCCCGCACGACGGGGCCCTTGGCGTAGATCGTGACCTCGACCCGGTCGCAGGCCTTGGCCTGGCGCCGGTTGGCCTCGTGGCTGACCATGACCTCGACCCGCCGGGTCCGGGGTTCGAGCTGGGTGATCTTGGCCAGCTTCTCCTCGATGTGCTCCCGGAATCGGTCGGAGACGGTCAGGTGCCGTCCGGTGACGACGATGTCCACTGGGGTCCTCCTCGTGCTCGATGGTGTCGGGGCGCGCGTCGCGCGAAGCGTCAGGGGCACCACCTCCGCCGCACGGGGTCCATGGACCGACGCTAGCCCCCGGCCGGGGGGCCCACAACCGGGTGTCCCGTCGTGCCGCTCACGTCCACCCGCCGCGGCCGGGCCGGACGGCGGGCGTCGCGGCGACCACCGCCCCCGCGACGTGCACGGCGCCCGCCGACCGGAGGGCCCGCGCGGCCTCCGCGAGGGTCGCCCCGGTCGTCACGACGTCGTCGAGCACGACACACGCGGCACCGCGCACCGCGTCCCGGGCCACCGGCGGCACGGCCAGCGCGCCGGCGAGGTTGGCCGCCCGGGCCTGCCGCCCGAGGCGCGCCTGGTCGCCGACCCGGCGGGTGTGCCG
>NZ_JAANCN010000006.1 GCF_011326735.1 Phycicoccus endophyticus | reverse complement strand
GGGCGCCCGCGACGGTCGGCCGCGGCGGTCAGCCGCGGGGGAGCTTGACGACGGTCGAGCCGACCGCCTTGTCGGCGAGCGTCTGGCGGTTGTCGTCCCAGAGCATCCACAGGTAGGACAGCCAGACCACCTGGTTGACCAGGCCCGAGAGCAGCTCCCGCCCGAGGCAGGTCCCGGCACCGACGGGCTGGCCGGTCCGCTCGTCGATGAGCCGCAGCCCGGTGTGCCGCTTGCCGAGGCTCTGCCCGGTGCGGCCCATCCGCCACACCCGGTTCCAGAGGTTGAAGACGGCTGCGGCCAGGCTGGCGAGGACGATGACGGCGATGCCCGCGGCCAGCAGGCCGCCGTTCCCCCCGACGAGGTGGGCGACGCCGTCCGCGTCGTAGGTCGTCTCCCTGGGGACGCCCGCGACCGTCAGCACGATGCCGACGACCATGGGGACGAAGAAGACCAGCGAGTAGGCCATGTCGATGAGCAGGGCCAGGGCGCGGTCGCCGAAGGAGGCCACCGGCCCGAACTGCGACTCCACCCACGCCAGCCGGGCGCCCGTACCGGCCGGGGCGGTGGTCGGCCCGCCGTAGGGGTTGACCTGCGGCGGGGGAGCAGCCGGCGGGTGGGGCTGCTGTTCCGGCGGTGGCGGCGGCTGTGCGTCGCTCATGGTGGGTCCTCCCAGGGAGTGTCGGCCGGCTCCCGATCCTAGGGCGCGGCCGGCGCGGGCGTGCTCAGTCGCCGGCGACGACCGGCAGCTCCTCGGTGTCGACGCCGAGGACGGCCATCTCGTCCGGCTTGCCGGGCAGCACCTTGGCGACGTAGTCGGCGATGACGTCCTGGATGGGGACGTCGTGCTGGGCCCGCTCGGCCATGTACCAGCGGTGCTCGAGCACCTCGTGGAACACCTCGGCCGGCTCGAGCTTGCCGAGCAGCTCGCGCGGGACGCCCCGGGTCACCGGCTCGTACACCCGCTGCAGCCAGTCGTGCGCGACGATCTCCTCGTCCTCGCCCTGGCGACCGGTGGCCGCGGCGAACACCTCGAGGTCGTTGAGCAGGCGCCGTGCCTGGTTCTCGCGCACGTCGAGACCGGTGAGGCGCAGCAGCCGCCGGGAGTGGTGACCGGAGTCGACCACCTTGGGCTGCAACCGGATCGACGTGCCGTCGATGTCCGTGGTGATCTCGAGCTCGTCGACGTCGAAGCCGAGCTTGTTGAGCCGCCGGATGCGGTCGTCGACCCGCCAGCGCTCGGTGTCGTCGATCGTCTCGGCACCGGTGAGCTCCTCCCACAGCTCGCGGTAGCGGGTGACGATCCGCGAGCTGACCTCGATCGGGTCGCGCTCCTCCTGGAGCAGCCCGCCGGCCTCGAGGTCCATGAGCTCGCCGGCGATGTTGACCCGCGCGATCTCCAGGTCGTGCTCGCGCTGGCCCTCGCTGAGGCGCTGGCGCAGCTCGCCGGTCTCGGCGTCGACGAGGTAGGCGGCGAAGGCGCCGGCGTCGCGCCGGAAGAGGGTGTTGGACAGCGAGACGTCGCCCCACCAGAAGCCGGTGAGGTGCAGCCGGACGAGGAGCACGGCGAGCGCGTCGATGAGCCGGGTGGCGGTGCCCCGGCGCAGCGACTGGCTGTAGAGCGCCCGGTAGGGCAGCGAGTACTGCAGGTGCCGGGTGACGAGGCAGGCGTCGAGGGGCTCCCCGTCGGTGCCGACCCGCCCGCTGACCACGGCGAACGGCTCGACCGCGGGCAGGTGGAGCCGGCGCAGGTCGCGCAGCATCTCGTACTCGCGCCGGGCGATGTCGTCCTTGATCTCCTTGATCGCCAGCACCCGCCCGGAGAGCCGGACGAAACGCACGACGTGCCGGGAGATGCCGCGGGGGAGCGCGGCGAGGATGTCCTCGGGCCACTCCTCGAGGGGGATGCGCCAGGGCAGGTCGAGCAGGGCGGGGTCGGGTCGGGCGGCGGTCAGCTCGAGGGCCATGGTGGCGTCCTGCGGGTCGTGGTGTGCGGCACGGGACGCAGCGACGCCCCGGACGAGAGGCTCGTCAGGGGCGTCGCCGCATGCCGGCGTCCTTCGGACGCAGCGTCAGAGACGCTCGCCGGAGGCCTTGTCGAAGACGTGCATGTGCTGGGCCTTGGGGTAGACGTAGATCGTCTCGCCCTTGTTCGGCACGGTGCGGCCGTCGACGCGCGCGATGAACGGCTTGTCGAGGTTGTCGTCGCCGCCCTCGAGCTTGATGTCCTGGTCGGTCGGCGTGCCGTAGACGTAGGCGTCGGCGCCGAGCTCCTCGACGACGTCGACGGTCAGCTGCAGGCCGTCGTCGTTCGTCGTGACCTCGACGTCCTCGGGGCGCACCCCGACGATGACGTGCGAGCCACCGGAGCCGCCCTCGCGCGGGATCGGGACGCTGTGGGTGCCGAACTTGGCGCCGTCGGAGCTGACCGGCACGGTGACGAGGTTCATCGCGGGGGAGCCGATGAAGCCGGCGACGAAGAGGTTGGCCGGCTTGTCGTACATCTCGCGCGGGGTGGCGACCTGCTGGAGCACGCCGTCCTTGAGCAGCGCGATCCGGTCGCCCATCGTCATCGCCTCGACCTGGTCGTGGGTGACGTAGACCGTCGTGACGCCGAGCCGGCGCTGGAGAGAGGCGATCTGGGTGCGGGTCTGCACGCGCAGCTTGGCGTCGAGGTTGGACAGCGGCTCGTCCATGAGGAAGACCTGCGGGCTGCGGACGATCGCCCGGCCCATCGCGACGCGCTGGCGCTGGCCACCGGAGAGGGCCTTCGGCTTGCGCTCGAGGTACTGGGTCAGGTCGAGGATGTTCGCGGCCTCCTCGACCCGCTTGCGGATCTCGCTCTTGTCGACGCCGGCGATCTTCAGGGCGAAGCCCATGTTGTCGGCGACGGTCATGTGCGGGTAGAGCGCGTAGTTCTGGAAGACCATCGCGACGTCGCGGTCCTTGGGGGACAGGTCGGTCACGTCGCGGTCGCCGATCCAGATCTTCCCGCCGTTGACCTCCTCGAGGCCGGCGAGCATCCGCAGCGAGGTGGACTTGCCGCAGCCGGAGGGACCGACGAGGACGAGGAACTCCCCGTCCGCGATGTCGATGTCGAGCTTGTCGACGGCCGGGGTGTCGGACCCTGGGTAGATCCGGGTGGCCTCGTCGAACTTCACAGTTGCCATGGCGTCATTGCCTTCCTTCACCGGCAGGAACGTGCCGGACGATCCGTTGTAAAGGGGATGGAGCTCCCGCTGCGTCGGTGCACACGGTGAGGACCAGTATGCCGGATGCCGCCGCGCGCCGCGAGGGTGCCCCGGCGGCCGCGTGGGACGTGGCGCGGTGACGCGTTCCCCTGGCGCGTCGGGGCGGGAGTCCCTACGGTTGGGTCATGAAGATTGCCGACGTCGTCAAGCGCAAGGGGGATGCGGTCGTCACGGTGGGGCCCGAGGCGAGCGTCGGCGAGCTGCTGGGGCTGCTCTCCGAGCACGGCATCGGCGCGGTCGTCGTCAGCGGGGACGGCTCGGCCGTCGACGGGATCGTCAGCGAGCGCGACGTCGTGCGGCACCTGCACACCGACGGGCCGGCGCTGCTCGAGGTGCCGGTGCGCCAGATCATGACCGCCGAGGTGCACACCTGCACCCCGGAGGACTCCCTCGAGGACATGGCCGCGCAGATGACCGACCGCCGTATCCGGCACGTCCCCGTCGTCGTCGACGGCACGCTCGCGGCGATCGTCAGCATCGGCGACATCGTCAAGACCCGCATCGACGTCCTCCAGGCCGAGCGCGACCAGCTGCGCGACTACATCTCGCAGTAGCCGGCGGGGCCCGCGTGGGCCCGCCCCGCGGGCCGGCGTGCCCCCGCGTGGTCCTCAGCGCGCACCCAGACCGAGCGCTTACCGTGGTGACATGACCGCCGACGCCCCCGTGGACGGCGACGTGCCGCGGGACCACGACGAGCCGGTCTCGCCTGCCCGGCTGGGGCCCTACCGGCTCGTCCAGCGCCTCGGCCAGGGCGGGATGGGCGTCGTCCACCTCGCCCTCGACCGGCACGGCCGGGCGGTGGCGGTCAAGGCGCTGCGCGGTCACGTCGCGCAGGACGCCGACGCCCGGGTGCGCCTGGCCCGCGAGGTCGACACCCTGAGCCGGATCCGCAGCCCGCGGGTGGCCCCGGTGATCGACGCCGACGTCGACGGCGAGACGCCGTACGTCGTCACCCGCTTCGTCGACGGGCCCTCGCTCGACGAGCACGTCGAGGAGTGCGGCCCGCTGCCGCCGCAGGAGCTGCACCGGCTGGCCGCGGGGCTCGCCGAGGCGCTGGACGCCATCCACTCCGCCGGGGTCGTGCACCGCGACGTCAAGCCGGGCAACGTCCTGCTCGTCGACGGCGACCCCGTGCTCATCGACTTCGGCATCGCCCACGCCGTCGACGACGTCCGGCTCACGAGCACCGGGCTCGTCATGGGCACGCCCGGCTACCTGGCCCCGGAGGTCGTCCAGGGCGACGACGTGACCCCGGCGACCGACTGGTGGGGATGGGCCGCGACGACGGCGTTCGCGGCGAGCGGCACGCCGCCGTTCGGCGGTGGGGGGATGAACGCCGTCCTCGCGCGGGTCGCGTCCGGCGAGCCCGACCTCGTCGCCGTCGACCCGCGGATCGAGCCGCTGCTCTACGCGGCGCTCTCGCCGTACCCGGACGAGCGCCCACACCAGGACGAGGTGGTGGCCGCGCTCGAGCGCTACGCCCACGGCGAGCTGGCCACCTCGGCGATCGACGTGCGGCGGGCCCGCCCGGAGACCCGGGCCATCGACACCTCGGGCACGGCGCTGCTGCCCAGCCCGGCCGCGGCGGCCTCGGCCCCGCCGGCGCCAGCCCCGCCCGCGCCGCCACCTCCCTGGACGCCGCCGCCCGCGACGCAGCCGCGCGGGCCGCTCGTCCCGGGTCTCGAGGAGGACGACGAGGACGACGTCCTGCGCGTCCAGGTCGACCCGCGGATCGGCCGGCCGAACCGCTCGGGGACCCTGCTCGCCCTGCTCGCCCTGCTCGTCGGGGTCACGGTGGCCGCCCCGCTGGCCGGCCTGCTCGTCCTGGGCCTGTGGATGGTGCTCGCGCGCACCGCCGACCGCTCGGTGACCTCGCTCGTCATGCGCCGCCACGAGCGTGGTGCGCGCGGGAGCGACGTCGCGGTCGCGGTCGCGAGCGGCCCGTGGCACGCCGTCGTCGGGGCCCTCGGGGCTCTGGTGACCCTGGCCCTGCCGCTGCTCGTCGGGGTCTCGGCGATGTTCGCCGGTGCCCTCGTCGTCGGCGGGCTGACCGGGGGCGCCGACTCCAGCGCCGACGGGCCGCTGCCCCTGGCCGGCGCCGCCGTCTTCACGGCGCTCACCGCGTGGTGGGGGCCGGGCGGGGCGAGCCTGCGCCGCGGCAGCCGCAGCATCGCGCGCGGCCTCGGCGGGCACCCGAGCGTGCGCCTCGTCCTCGTCGTCGCGGCGCTGCTCGCCGGCGCCGGGCTCGTCGCGGTGGCGCTGCGCCGGGGCGAGCCGTCGTGGTGGCCGCTCCATGGCTCGCCCGGCTGGGTCGACCAGGTGGTGCCGCCGCTGTGAGCGACCCGAGGACCCGGCGGGCCCGCATCCTGCGGGGCGACCTGCCGACCGAGCCGATGCCCATGGCCGACCTGCTGCGGCGCACGCCCTACCGGCACGCGCGCATCCCGCACCAGGCCGCCGGCGACCCGACCATCGAACGGGGCCTCGACCTCACCGTGCGGGTCGGTGAGCTCATGCTGCGCTGCGGCGCGGGCGCCCCCCAGGTCGAGGGCGCCATGGCGGCGACCGCCGCGGCGGCCGGCGTCGACAAGGTCGACCTCGACATCACCCTGCAGTCGATCCTGCTCCAGGCGCGCAGCAGCGAGGGGCACCGGCACACCGTGGTGCGGGTGGTCCGGCACACCCGCTACGACTACGCCCGGATCGTCGCGGTGCACCGGCTCGTGCAGTCGCTCGTCGCGGGCGAGGTGACCACCGAGGAGGTCGCCTCCCGGCTGCGCGAGGTGGAGCGCCACCCTCGCAACTTCCCGCGGTGGGCGGTCTCGGCGGCCAACGCCGTGCTCGCCTCGGCGGTGGCGGTCGTCATCGGCGCCAGCCCGCTCGCGGCGGTGCTCACCATCGGGGTCGTGCTCGTCGTCGCCGGCATCGCCCGGCTGCACGCGCGGGTGGAGCTGCCGGAGTTCTACGGCAACGCGATCAACGCCTACGCCGCGACGCTGCTCGCCGGGGGGCTCTACGCGATGGGCGCGGCGGACTGGATCTCATTCGGGGAGAGCGACTTCGCCTACGTCGTCGCCGGCGGGATCGTCGCGATGCTGCCCGGGCGCACGATGGCCTCGGCGATCGAGGACGTCATCTTCGGGTACCCGCTGACCGGTGCCGGGCGGCTGCTCGCCGTGTTCCTGTCGCTGACGGGCCTGATCATCGGGATCGCCTCGGGCCTGGGGACGATGCTGACGATCACCGAGCACTCGGGGGCCGACTTCGTCTCCCCGGACGTGCTCGACCTGCGGGTGACCTCGGCGCCGATCGTGCCGGCGATCCTCGCCGCGCTCGTCGTCGGGCTCGCCGCGGGGGTCACCGTCCAGAGCCGGCGGCGGCTCGTCGTGCCGATGGGAGTGCTCACCGTCGTCGGGGTGGGTGTCTCGGCGCTGCTCACCCGCGTGCTCGACATCGGGGTCGTCACCGGGACGGGCCTCGCCGCCGTCTCGATCGGTGTCCTCGGGCGGCTGGTCGCCCAGCGGCTGGACGCGCCGTCGATGGTGCTCGTCGTGCCGGCGAGCTTCGGGCTGCTGCCCGGTCTGACGATCTTCCGGGGCCTGTACGAGCTCGTCGCCGAGGGCTCGGACTCGGGGCTGCTCACCTTCCAGTCGGGGCTCTCGACCCTGCTCTCGGCCGGGGGTGTGCTGCTCGCCATCGCGACCGGCACCGTCCTCGGTGAGTTCCTCGCCGCGCCCTGGGACCGGCACATGCGCGGGTCGAAACGGCCGCGGACCGACCAGGTGCCCCTCTGAGGGCGGTGCCCGGGCGCTGAGACACGGCTGAGGGGTGTCGAGCGGCGCGACGGGTGCCCCCTACCCTCGTGCCCATGCGTGCCCGTCACCTCGCCGCCGCGCTCGCTGCCGCGGCGGTCGCTCTCGCCGGCTGCTCGGGCGACCCCGACCCGGCCCCCTCCTCGACCTCCCCGACGCCCACACCCTCCCCGGCCATCACGGTCAAGGGCGCCGACGCCGCCCTGACCCGCGCGGTCGCGAAGGTGTACGCCGGCAAGACGGGCGTCACGGCGACCGCCCACCTCGGCACGTGGAAGAGGAAGAAGGTCGCCGTCGTCACCTCCGGCAAGGACGTCACGCTCGCCGTCGGTCCGTCGTGGAAGGTCGTCGGCGGCTGGTGGCCGTCGCTGGAGCGCCGCGCCTCGCTCGGCAAGGGGCCCCGGTTCGTCCTCGTCATCGGCTCGGACGCCCGGCCGGGGGAGCCGCTCAAGGGCACCCGGGGCGACACCCTGCAGATCGTCGGCATCGACGGCAAGGGCGGCGGCGGCATCATCGGCATGGCCCGCGACATCTGGGCACCGATGCCCGGCGGTGGCGAGGCGAAGATCAACGCGGCCTTCGCCTACGGCGGGGGCAAGGGGCAGGTCGAGACGGTCCGGGCGGTGACCGGGCTGCCGATCGAGGGGTACGTCGTCACCGGCTTCGGCGGCTTCCAGAAGATCGTCAACAAGTCCGGGGGCCTGCCGATGAAGGTCGCGGAGAAGCTCGTCTTCCTCGGCACGACGACGGTCAAGAAGGGCAAGCAGGTGCTCAGCGGCAAGTCGGCGCTCGCCTACGCCCGCGAGCGCAAGTCGCTGCCCGACGGCGACTTCGGCCGCTCCGCGCACCAGGGCGACCTGCTGCTCGCCGCCGCCGTCGCGGCCCGGGTGCAGGGCCCCTCGGTCATCCCCAAGGAGATGACGCTGGTCTCGAAGTTCGCCGAGTCCGACCGCACGGCGACCGAGGCGCTGACCTTCGTGGCGTCGATGTACAAGGTCTCCCCGGGCAAGGTCGGGCACACCGTGGCCAAGGGCGGCTTCGGCACCTCCTCGGACGGGCAGTCCATCGTCATCCTCGACGACGAGTCGAAGCAGGCGTTCGTGAAGTTCAAGGACGGCCGGCTGTAAAGGTCGGCACGGATGTCGTGCCCGGTGACCGTGCCGCCGCGGTGCGTTTGCTGGGTCGCCGGATGGCTGCCCCCGGGCGCCCCGGTGCCGGGCGCCCGCCCGCGTAGAGTGTGTGGCCGCCGCCCGGCGGGTGGCTCGCTGGCGTGGCGCAATCGGTAGCGCACCTGTCTTGTAAACAGGTGGTTGGGGGTTCGAGTCCCCCCGCCAGCTCTCCTCCCTGACCTTGTACTTAGCCCTTCTGAACTGCGATGATGTGTGCTGTCGGCACGGTTGACGGCGTGGACACAGGGGGTCACAGATGGACATGGGTAGCACGAGGCATTGCACGCTAATCGCACGAAATTGTCGTGCGATGGGGCCGCCATGACTGCGCGGAAGGGTCACCGGGGCTTCGGCCACATCCGAAAGCTGCCGTCGCGCCGGTACCAAGCGAGCTACATCGCACCCGACCTTCGTCGGGTCAACGCCCCCGTCACGTTCTTCACGAAGGCGGACGCCGAGGGCTGGCTCGGCGTCGAGCATCGGAAGATCGCGGACGGCGCTTGGGAGCGGCCGAAGCCGCCCGAGCCGCCGGCACCACCGCCGGTGCTCGAGACCTTCGGTGGCTACGCCACGACCTGGGTCGCCGTGCGTGACATCAAGCCGAAGACCCGCGAGGGGTACGAACACATCCTGACGAAGTACCTCCTGCCGAGGTTCGGCGCGCAGCCGTTGGTCGAGATCAAAGCGCCGGACGTCCGCGCCTGGTGGTCGTCGATGGACCCCAACACGCCGACGGTCCGGGCCCGCGCCTACGGAGTGCTGAAGGCGGTGATGAACACGGCCGTCGCCGACGACGTCATCGACGCCAACCCGTGCCGTATCCGTGGCGCCTCGAACGCGCCGCGAGCGAGGGACGTCCGGCCGGCGACGGTCGAGGAGCTGACGGTCATCGTCGCGGCGATGCCTGATCGCTACCAGGCGCTCGTGCTGCTGGGCGCGTGGTGCGCGCTGCGCTCTGGGGAGATGCTCGAGCTCCGTCGCCGGGACGTCGACCTCCTCAACAGGACCGTCCGGGTCGAGCGCGCCGTCTCGCAGGTCCACGGCCGTGCCGTCGTCGGGACACCGAAGTCCGCGGCCGGCATCCGGACGGTGGCGATCCCGCCCCACGTCCTCTCGGCGCTCGCGCACCACTTCGAGGAGTTCGTCGCGCCCGGTCCTGACGCGCTGTTGTTCCCCGCGGCCGACGGCGTCTCGAGCCTTCAGCCGTCCGGCTTGTACAAGCACTGGAAGAAGGCGCGGGCTGCGGCCGGTCGCCCGGATCTGCGGATCCACGACCTGCGCCACACCGGCGCCACGATGGCCGCGATGGCCGGCGCTACCCTCGCCGAGCTGCAGCAGCGTCTCGGCCACAGCAGCGTCAACGCCGCCCTGCGGTACCAGCACGCGGCGCAGGGCCGAGACCGGCAGATCGCCGAGGCGCTCTCCCGCATGTCGAACCCGAGCGGCGAGTAGCGGACCGGTCACCGCCCGTTCGGCACCTTGACCAAGATCCGGTCCACGTCGTCCGGGTCCAGCCGGATGAGCCGTCCGCACCGATAGGCAGTCAGGGCGCCGTCCGCGATGCGCCGTCGGAGCGTCTTGGTGCTGATCCCGGTACGTTCCGCGGCCTGGCTGAGGGACTCGTACGAGCGACGAGCGGCGATGGTCATGAGCGGGGGATGCCGAGCCAGCGGCGGGTTTCGGCGACGGTGGTGTAGAGGCGTCCGGTGCCGTTGAAGCGGGACCAGCGGGGGCCGACGCCGCGGCGGCGCCAGTCGCGGACGGTGCGTTGGGGGGTGTGGATGAGGGTGCAGAACTGCTCGAAGGTGAGCAGGGCGCTGTCCTCCCACTGGGTGGGGACCTGGATGGGCTGCATGCGCTGGCTCCTGTCGACCGATACGGCCTCTTGTCTCCAAAAGCCCTTGAGGGGGTGCTTCAGGGTCCTCTGGGCGGTTCTTGTGACCGGATCGTTACCGTCCGATGTGGGGGGAGCGGTCGGGTGACGTCGGCCGCCAGGGGGTGCGCTCGGGTGCGCGGCGTGGCGCCGGGACGACCGGGGAGTACAAGAGGCTGGCAGGCGCTTGGGGTCCGTAGCGGTCGATGTCCTCGAGCGCTTGGTCGATGGCGTGGGCGGGTCCGAGGTCGGCGCGGTCGCGGCTGAAGGTGGTGACCCACTGGGCGCGGGCGCCCTCGAGGGTGTCGGCGACGAGGTGGGCGGTGTTGGTGTGTCGGCCGCGGGTCATGGCGACGTAGGTGGCGGCGGCGCCGGTGGTCTCGTCGAGGAGGAAGTGCGCGGCGGGGACGGTGTCGCCTTGGGCGCCGTGGACGGTGGTGGCGTAGGCGAGCTCGAGGTGGTCCTGGACGTAGTCGGCGGGTAGGTGCCGGGTGCCGCGTCGACCGCCGACGACGACGGAGCCGTCCTTCTCCACTGCGGTGATGGTCCAGCGGTCGCGGTTGGCGACGCGCAGGTCGGGGTGGTTGCGGCGGGTGGCGACGAGGTCCCCGGCCGCGAGGGTCTCCCCGGCACGGGTGGTCACGGCCGGCGCCGTCGGCGAGGTCCGTTCGGTACGGCGGTGGTCGCGGATGGCGGCGTTGAGGGCGGCGATCTGGTCGCGGGTGTCGGCGATGACGAGCCCGTCAACCCGGGCGAGGGCGGCGGTGCGTTCGACGGCGGTGGGGTGCAGGACGACCTGTCCGCGGTCGTGGAGGGCGTCGAAAACGTGGGCGGGGTCCTGGCCGGTGCGCATCAGGAGGGTGAGGGCGGCGTAGTCGGGGTCGTCAAACCGGTGGATGCCGTCGAGGAGGACGTGCGCGTCGGGGGTGGCCCACCTGATGGCGTGGTCCAGGACGCCGCCGCGGCCGACGGCGGGCAGCTGGTGGGGGTCGCCGACGAGGGCGAGGCGGGCGCCGGCGGTGTCGGCGACCTGCAGCAGCGCTTGGGCGGTGTCCTGGTCGAGCATACCGGCCTCGTCGACGACGAGCAGGTCACCCGGGAGCAGCCGCGCCAGCGGGTGGACAGGTCCCGGTTCGTGCCAGCGGTGTCCGTCGCTGTCCCAGCGGTGACCATGGTGGTGGGCCAGCCAGGCGGCGGAGAACGCGTCCGCGCCGGTCTCGGCCTGCACCACCTGGGCGGCCTTCATCGTCGGGGTGACCACGACGAGCCGGTGCCCTTGCACGTCGAGGAGGTCACGGGCCGCGGCGAGAGTCGTGGTCTTCCCGGCTCCGGCGGCGCCTTCGACGACGACCAGCCGCGCAGTCCCGGCCATCGCGCCGACCGCCCCCCGCTGGGCGGGGTCCAGGGCCCGCCCGCCGCTCCGGGCACCGACGGGATCGGGTGTGCCGGGATGGTTGGCGCGGGCGGCGAGGCGGGTGGTGATGTCGCTCTCGACGTCGAGGACCCGCCGCGAGGTCAGCGCCCGCACGTGTTCGGGGACATCGCCGCGGTCCAGCAGCGGCACGCACCGATACACGGCACGTGTGGTGAGGTCCTCGACCAGCTCTCCCCGAACCGTCGGCGCGGTGATGACGTCGAGGCCGGCGACGATCTGTTCGGTCTCGCCGCGGATGTCGGCGGCGTTCCAGGCCGACCGGCGCGCGCCGAGCCGGGTCAGGACCAGGTCGGCCACGGCGTCCCGGTTCACCCGCCCAACAGCCGTCCCGACCAACCCGGCGCCGAGGTCCGGGTCCGGCCGGGGTGGGGTGAAGCCGAGGTCGTGCAGCTCCTCGCGCCACCGCGCGACCAGGTCCGCCCCGCTGGTCGGGGTGACCTTGTCCGGGCGGGCCTGCGCCCAGGCCCGCCGGTCCCACGTGCGACGCAGCCGCTGGTCCGGCTCGGCGCCGGGATGCTCGGTCCGCCACGCCGCCTCGTACCGGTCGATGTTCCGGCCGATCTGGGCCGCGCGGGCACTGAACCGCCCGGCGTACGGGGCCAGCTCGGCGACCTCACCCGACGCGGGGTCGAGGTGGTACCCGCGGGCCGCCAGTGCCCGGCGGAAGTCGAGGTCGCAGGCGACCGCGGCGTGACCGATCCCGTTGACCGCCTGGATGAAATCCACGACCCCGACCGAGTGCAGCCCCCGCCACTTCCCGCCGGCCAGGACGCGGGCGTTCACCTGGAGGTGCAGGTGCCGGTGCGGGTCACCCGCCCGCGAGGTGTGGTGCCGCACCACGGCCGCCTCGAGCCGGTCGACCGGCACCTGGACCTGCCGGCCCCGCGGCCCGACCCTCGTGGTGGCGTGCTCGGCGAGCCACCCGATGATCTCCCGCGCCGCCTTCTCCTGCGCCGTGTCGTACGCGGCGGCGATCTCGGGGTGCAGGGACGCGGCCAGGGACCAGGTCTTGGGTCCGTTGACGACGACCTCGACGAACCGCAGCCCCCGCTCGTCGGTGCGCAGCTGCCCCTTGGCGGCCCCGGTCTCGGCGTCGTAGCCGGCGACCCACCGTTCGTACGCCGGGCCGTCCAACGCCCCCGCCTCCAGCACGGTCGCCGGGCTGTCCGGACCCGTGGTGGCGACGAACCGGGTCGCCAAGCCGGTGCCCTCAGCCAGGTAGTAGTCATCCGCCCGGGACCGGTCCGCCTCCACGTAGGAGCGGGCCGCGACAGCCGATCCGCGGTAGAACTTCACCCCGCCATGCACCCGGCCCCACCACCCGTCACTGCCCGTCAACCAGCCTCGAAACGACGTTCGGCCCGCCCTCACGGGCGGACCGACCTACGGACCTTCGTAGCATGCGTGCCGCTCTATGGAGAGGCTTCTCGCGGGCAGTCCTGGGATGCGTCTTCGGACTCGTCACAGGACGTCAATAACGCCGTGAATAGGAGTTCTGCACGGACTCAGCTCGTGCAGACGTGTGTCCGAGTCGATTGGCGTCCGGCGGTCATCTTGCCTTCGCTCACTCGGGTGACACGGAATGCCGCGACCGACATCCGGCGGATCGCGAGGGCACGTCGCTGGCGCCGGTTCGGTGGTGCGCAAGGGGTCTGCGGACGTCGGGTCACCCTCGGAGGGTGAAGGACTCTCGCCCGGCACGCACCACGATGTCGGCACCCGACCGGTCAAGAGCGGAGACCTTCTATGACACCCGTGAGCAGCCGTTCCCGTCTCCCCCTGGCGACAGCAACGCCACCGGGGGACACCCCGGTCGACGCGCGGGACGGTGTGGCCCCCGAGCCGCAACCTCCGCTGCGCCCGCCGGCCGGCGCACCGAACGTGCTCGTGATCCTCATCGACGACATGGGGTTCGGCGCCAGCAGTGCGTTCGGCGGCCCGTGCGAGATGCCGCACGCCGAGCGGATGGCCGCCGAGGGGACGCGGTTCACCCGTTTCCACACGACGGCACTCTGCTCCCCGACGCGTCAGGCGCTGCTGACCGGCCGGAACCACCACTCCGCCAACATGGGGGTCATCGCGGAGATCGCGACGTCGTTCCGTGGCTACACGGGGATTCGTCCGGACGACTGTGCGACGTTGGCGCAGGTCCTCCGGATGAACGGGTACTCCACGGGCGCCTTCGGCAAGATGCACCAGACACCGCCGTGGGAGACCAGCCCGTCCGGTCCCTTCGACCGCTGGCCGACGGGGGAGGGCTTCGAGAAGTTCTACGGGTTTCTCGGGGGGGACACCCACCAGTACACGCCCGCCCTGGTCGAGGGGACGACACCGATCGAACCGCCTCGGACTCCCGAGGAGGGGTACCACCTGTCGGAGGACCTGGTCGACCAGCTCCTGGCGTGGACCGGGGCCCTGGGTGCGCTCACCCCGGACAAGCCCTGGTTCGCCTACCTGGCCTTCGGCGCGACACACGCGCCGCACCACGCTCCACGGGAGTACCTGGAGCGCTACCGCGGCCGCTTCGACCACGGCTACGACGAGCAGCGGGAACTGACGTTCGCGCGCCAGCAGGAGCTGGGTGTCGTCCCGGAGGACGCCGACCTCACCGAACCCAACGCCTACATCCCGGCCTGGTCCGACCTCACCGACGACGACCGGTTCGTCGGCACCCGCCTCTTCGAGGCCTACGCCGCGATGGCCAGCCACACCGACGACCAGGTGGGCCGGGTCCTCGCCGCCCTCGAGGATCGAGGCGTGCTCGACGACACGGTGGTGCTGTACATCCTCGGCGACAACGGGTCCTCGGCCGAGGCGGGTGCGTACGGGACGTTCAACGAGATGGCCTACCAGAACAACGTCCTGATGACGACGGACGACATCCGCGAGCACGTCGACGAGATCGGCGGCCCGACCGCGTTCAACCACATGCCGTCGGGGTGGGCGCAGGCGATGAACACCCCCTACCAGTGGAGCAAGATCGTCGCGTCGCACTGGGGCGGGACCCGGACCGGCATGGTCCTGCGGTACCCGCCCGTCGTGCCCGCGGGCGAGGCCCGCTCGCAGTTCACCCACGTCATCGACGTCGTCCCCACCGTCCTCGAGCTGGTGGGGATCCCGGCGCCGGACACGGTGAACGGCATCGACCAGAGCCCGTTGGAGGGGACGAGCTTCGTCTACGCCCTCCAGGACGGGGGCGCACCCGAGCGGCACCGCACCCAGTACTTCGAGATCGCGGGCAACCGTGGTGTGTACCACGAGGGGTGGACTGCCGTGACCCAGCACCTGTTGCCCTGGCCCGACCCCGACTGGGTCACCCCACCGCTCGACGAGGACCGGTGGGAGCTCTACGGGCCCGACGACTGGACCCAGGCCCACGACGTCGCCGACGCGCACCCGGAGGTCCTGGCCGCTCTCCAGCAACGGTTCCTCATCGAGGCTGCGAAGTACCACGTCCTGCCTCTTGACGACCGCGAGCGTGAACGGTTCGACGCGCGGCTGGCCGGCCGCCCGGACCTCATGGCCGGACGCACCCGGATGACCCTCCATCCCGGGATGACCCGGCTCAACGAGAACACGGTGCTCAACGTGAAGAACACCTCGTTCACGGTGACCGCTGACGTGTCGCTGCCCGAGGAGCCGGTCCAGGGGGCGATCGTCGCGCAGGGCGGCAGCTTCGGCGGCTGGTGCCTGTACGCACGGGACGGCCATCTCTGCTACGCCCACAACTTCGTGGGGATGGAGACCTACACCGTCCGCTCGCACGAGCCGGTCGGTGGCGGCGACCACGTCCTGGGAATGGCGTTCGACTACGACGGGGGTGGCGCGGGCAAAGGTGGGACGGTGCGGCTGCAGTGCGACGGCCGCGCCATCGGGGAAGGCCGGGTGCCGAGGACCGTGCCGGGTCTGTTCTCGTTCGACGAGGGCCTCGACGTGGGGCTGGACAGCCTCGACCCCGTCGTCCGGGACTACACCACGCCGCGGGGCGAGTTCACCGGCACGATCAAGGCGGTCGACATCGACATCGACCCGGATGCCGAGCACGACGCCGACCTCGTCGTGAAGGCGAGGTACCGCAGGCAGTGACCCGGTCCAGGACCGGTGACCTGCGCTCGGACGCCGTGGCCGGGGTGGTGCTGGGGGTCGAGAGCGTTCCCGATGGTCTCGCGAGTGGCGTCCTCGCGGGGGTCGACCCGGTCTCCGGCCTGTACGGCTACCTCTTCGGGATGGTCGGTGCCGCGGCCTTCACGAGCAGCACCTTCATGGCGGTGCAGGCGACCGGCGCGATGTCGCTCGTCGTCGCCGACACCGATCTCGCCTCCCGGCCGGACCCCGAACGGGCGCTGTTCACCCTCGCGGTGCTGACCGGGCTCGTCATGGTCGTGGCCGGACTGCTCCGCGGTGGTCGGCTGCTGCGGTTCGTCCCCACGGCGGTCATGACCGGCTTCGTCAGCGCCGTCGGGGTCAACATCGTGCTCGGTCAGCTCTCGAACCTCAGCGGGTACGCCTCGGAGGCCGGGAATCGTCTGCTGCGCGCGGCCGACCTGCTCGTCCACCCCGGTCGCGCCGACGTCGCGTCCGTCGCGGTCGGCGCGCTCACGGTGCTGCTGATCGTCGGCCTCGAGCGCACCCGCCTGCGCTCGCTCGGCCTCGTTGTCGCCGTCGCGGCGGCGTCCATCCTTCCCGCCGTGCTGCACCTCGACGTGGCGCTCGTGTCCGACCTCGCCGACCTGCCGGGCACGTTGCCCGCTCCACGGCTCCCGGTGCTCGGAGACCTCCTGTCTCTCGTGGTCCCCGCACTGTCGCTGGCGTTCGTCGGTCTCGTGCAGGGAGCGGCGGTGTCGTCGGGCCTGCCGAACCCGGACGGCCGCCGGTCCGACGCGTCGCGGGACTTCGTGGCCCAGGGCGCTGGGAATGTGCTGTCCGGCGTCTTCCAGGGGATGCCGGTCGGCGGGTCGATGTCGGCCTCGGCCCTGGTCCATGCGGCCGGTGCCCGCAGCCGGGCGGCGTTCTTCGTGGCCGGTCTCACGATGGCGGTCGTGATCCTCGCCCTGTCCGACGTCGTCGGGCGTGTGGCGATGCCGGCGCTGGCCGCGCTGCTCGTCGTCGTCGGCATCCGCACGGTCAAGCCCGCGGCCTTCCTCTCCGTGGTGCGCACGGGCCCGTTCCAGGCGACGGTCCTGGCCGTCACTTTCGTGCTGACCGTCGTCGTGCCGCTCCAGTACGCGGTCGTCACCGGGGTCGGGCTGGCCATCGTCCTGCACGTCGCCGACCAGTCCAACCGCGTCAGCCTGCGCCGGGTGGAGCTGCGCGCCGACGGTCGGTACCGCGAGACGGATCCACCGGCCACGCTCGAGGCGGGAGACGTCGTCGTCCTCCAGCCGTACGGGAGCCTGTTCTTCGCCAGCGCCCCGGTGTTGGAACGGCAGCTTCCGCGGGTGACGGACGGCAGTACGGGTGCGTGCGTGGTCATCCGCTTCCGCGGTGTGGACCAGCTCGGGCTGACGCTCGTGGACGTCCTGCGCCGGTACGGAGCCGAGCTGAGCGCCCGGGGTGGTGCCCTCAAGGTCGTGCTCGGCACCGAGCGCGCTCTGCGGCAGCTGCGGGGCGAGGGCCTCGTCGACGAGCTGGGGGCAGAGCACGTCTACCTCGGGACGGAGTGGATCGGGGACACGACCCGCCGGGCCTACCGGGACGCCCTGAGGGAGTTCCGGTCCGACGAGTGAGGACCTGGACGCGACTCGGCGGCGCCCCGACGGCTCGGGGGCCGGGCGCTCGTCCTACTCCTCGGCGAAGGCAGCGCGCAGGGCGTCCTCCTCCTCGCGCGAGAGGTTGGTCCGGATGAGCTCGAGGTCCTGTCCGGCGAAGGCCTCGCGGACGCGGTCGATGACGGCGTCGGAGGAGAGCAGGAACAGGGCCGAGGTCCCTTCGGTCAGCTCGTCCCGGACGCGGTTGATGAAACCGTCGTCGATCCCGGCGTCGCTGAGGGCTCCCGAGAGGGCCCCGGCGGCGGCGCCGATGGCAGCGCCGAGCAGGGGGACGAAAAAGATCAAGCCGAACAGCATTCCCCAGAAGGCCCCTCCGAGGGCACCGGAGGTGCGCAGGTCGTTCACCTGCCGGGTGCTGGGTTTCTTCTTCCCTTCGGGCCACGACACCGTCGCGGCGTCGTGCACGGTGATGAGCTCCTGGCTCGTGAGCGCCTCCAGCGTTCGTACCGCGTCCTGCGCTCCCGTGGCGGACCCGAACTTCCAGACGGTCAGCGTGGCCATGACGTCCTCCTCTTCCTCGGTGGTCAGATCCGGTCGCGGTCGGCAGTGGCAGCCGCCGCGGCCGGTGCGAGCGGGACGGCGACGTCGGACCCACCGTTGACGGTGAGCCGTCGACCCATCCGCACCCGCATCGGGCACGGGGCGAACCGGCCGGCGAAGACGGCCTCGCCCTGCCGGAAGAACGGCGCCCGTCGCAGCATCTCCGGTGGCGCGAAGCCGAACAGGTCGACGACCTCCTCGACGTCCGCAGGCGAGTTCATCCGCATGAGCATGAGGTTGTCGCACTGCGAGAGCACCTGGGGGTGGACCTTGGACGGACGTTGGGTGGACAGCAGCAGCCACAGTCCGTACTTCCGGCCCTCCCCGGCGATCTGCACGAGACGCTCGACGAGCATCTCCTGGATCTCCCCGACCGGATGGGCAGGGCAGATGTTGTGGGCCTCGTCGATGACGAGGAGCTGCGGGCACCGCTCGTGGCGCCCGGCCCACAGGTTCTCCAGGAGGTCCAGGCTCACCGCCGACCCGGCCCGGGGGTCGTCGAAGCCGGCGAGGTCGAGAACGGTGACGCGGGCGCCACCGCGGACCACCTCGGCCGCGGACCGGTCCTCCCGGGCGAAGACCTCCCACTCCGGAAGCCCGAGGTTCTGGATCCGCTGCGCCAGGGCGCGCTCGTCCGTACCGCCGCCCAGAAGGGTGCGCACGTAGGCCTCGACGCCCTCGAGCGGAGGCCGCCCGGCGCTCAGCGAGTCCAGGAACAGGTTGTACTCCGCCCGGTCCCGGAGCGGGTCGAGCCGGAGCACCGCGGCCTGGGCCCGCCGCGGCATCGTCACGAACCGCATCCGCAACGGCTCGCGCTCCGGCTCTCGGCCGAGGACCCGGATGTCGGCAGCGCCCAGCCGGGCGGCGACGTCGGCCTCGACGTCCGGCCGGGTCTCCGCCAGCCGGACGAAGTCGGCGTTCGGGTCGAGGACCGCCATTGGGAGCTCGGTGCCGAGCAGCAACTGCTCGAGGAGGACGCCGAGGGCGTAGGTCTTGCCCGACCCGCTCTGGCCGCACAGGAAGGTGTGGCGGTTGAAGCCGGAGGCCCGGAGCAGGGCGGCCGACGAGGCGGACCCGGCGTCCCAGGTGCCGACGGGAATCTGCGCCCCGGACGCCCGGTGGATCGCGGACAGGGTGTCGGCGACGGCCGGCCGGGCGTCGAGCCGCGCCCAGCCCGCGACGTCCGGGTCGAGACGGTCGTCGTCCAGACGGCCGAGGACGCTGCCTGTCCGAGGCGTGAGCGCTTGGAGGACGATCTCGCCAGGCCCTTCCTCCACCGTCCACAGGTCGCCGGGCGTCAACGGCGGCTGCCCGTCGTGCAGTCCGAAGGTCCGCCCGTCCGGCGACCCGACCTGCCGGCGGTCGGTCGGCGGACCGCGGTCAGGCGGTGGCCCGGGAGGCATCGTGGCGTCCGGCCGGGACGATCCGACGGCGTCCGGCGACCATGACCGAAATTCCCTCGACGATGGCCTGGACGCCGAGCAGGACGCCGAGGAAGGCGAAGGTCGACGAGAACAGGTTGAAGAGGACGGACAGGCCGAGAAGTGTCGACACACCGCCGCTCAGCAGGAGGGCGACGCGACCCTCGCCGGTCCCGAAGGCGGCGACGAGGCGGACGATGCCCGTGCTGAAGAACAAGGAGCCGGCGACCAGGGTCAGGGTCAGGGCCGCGACCCCCGGGTTGCGGACCATCGCGAACCCGATGGCCGCGAGGAGGCCGCCCCCGATGATCCCGGTCCAGAACCCGTCCTTGCCGATCCGGAAGAGGGTCACGACGACCGCCACGACCCCCATGAGCAGGGTCGTCCACCCGACGAAGAGCACCGACACCGCGGTCGCGATGATCGTGTGCCCGAGGACGACGAACCCGGCGAGGACGAGGAACGCCCCGAGGGCGATGTCCCAGCCCGTGCGCTCCTCCCGGACGATGGTCGACATCGGCAGGCTCCTTCCGGTGGCCGGCGTCACGGTGACGTCGACGGCCAGCCTCCCGAGGACGGTGCCGGTGCCACCTCGCCCGTCATGGGTGAGACCGACGGTGGCGTTTCAGTCGACCGCGTCCCGGATGTGCTGGTGCAGCCGGTGCTCGAACTCCCGGTCCACCCCGGAGCGTGCGAGCTGCCGGCGCGTCGCCTCGTGCGTCCGGGCCAGGTGCAGCGCGACCCCGTGCTCGGCGAGCCACGTGTCCGCGGTGCGCAGGGCGTCCGCGCCGTCGGTGTCGAGGTCGGCGACCATCTCCATGTCGAGGACGACCCGGGTGATACCCGGTCGTCCCTCCACCAGACCGCGGACGGCACGCAGAAGCCGGTCCTGGTTCGCGTAGACGAGCGGGGCGCCGAACCTCAGCACCCCGACGTCCGGCCGGGAGGCGGTCGCGTCGAGTGGTGAGCCGGCGTGGAAGCCGTCGGGACCTTCGGTGAGCTCGACGACAGACGGGAAGCTGGCCCGCCGCACGAGGAAGACGAGGGACAGGAGGACCCCGACGGCCATGGCCGGCAGGGTCTCCCAGACGAGGACGAGGACGAACGTCGTGACACCGGCGACGAAGTCGAGCCGGTTGACGATCCAGAGGCGCAGGACGCGACGGGGGTCGGCGGCGGGCAAGACTGCGGCGATGACGACCGCCGAGACGACCGGCTCCGGGAGGAGGGCGACGACGGGGCCGAGGACGAGGAGGGACGCGAGGACGACGAGACCGGCGACGAGATTGGCGACCTGGGTACGGGCGCCGGCGGCCTGGCTCGCGGCGGACTTCGAAAGGCTGCCGGAGACAGCCAGGCCGCCGAACAGGCCGGCGGCGACGTTCGCCGCGCCGGAGCCGAGCAGCTCCTGATCGCCGTCGACGTCCTCGCCGGTCCGGTCGGCCACGGCGCTGGCCGCGGCGAACCCCTCGGAGAAGCCGACGAGGAGGAGCGCGGTCGCGCCGGCCGCGAGCTCGAGCCAGGCGCCTGCTCCGAGGTCGGGGATCCCGGGTGTCGGCAGCCCCTGTGGGATGTCGCCGAGGACGGGCACGCCGTGCCGATCGAGGTGGAGGACGGCGACGGCGAGGATCCCGGCGACGACGACGACGAGCGCGGCAGGGACGCGGTGCACCCGTCGCTCGAGCACGAGGATGAGGAGCAGGGAGCCGACGCCGACCGCGACGACCGGGGGCTGCCACGCGGGGACGTGGGTCACCACCTCGACAGCACGGCCGAGCGCGGTCTCTCGCTCGAGCTCGAGGCCGAGCAGGGTGTCGAGCTGTCCGACGACGATCGCGATGGAGAGTCCGGCGACGAAGGCGTGGAGGACCGGTCGGGACACGAAGTTGACGATCCACCCCAGGCGGAGGGCTCCGGCGAGGACCAGGAGGACGCCGGAGGCGAGGGCGAGCCCCGTGGTCACGGCCACGGGGTCGACGCCGGTGCCGGCGATCTCGGCCACCAGGGACGCGCTCAGCGCGGCCACGGCGGACGCGGGTCCGACGACGAGGACGGAGGTGCCGCCGAACACCGCGTAGGCCGCGATGGCCGCGATGGCCGCGTACAGTCCGACCTCGGGAGGGACCCCGGCGATGCCGGCGTACCCGATGGACTCGGGGACGAGCAGGGCGGCGAGGGCGATCCCGGCGACGACGTCACGCGGCAGGTCCCGCCCGGGCGCGTAGCGGGGCAGCCAGGCCAAGACGGGCAGGACGCCACGCAGCGACCGCGAGGGTCGCGCGACGAGGTCCTCGCCCGGGGCGGGCGCACCGTCGGGACGGGTCGCACGCTCGCGCATCGCGCCACGGTAGGGACGCGGTCGACGTCGGCGGTTCACCCGGAGGGGATGAGGTGACCGGGCTCGTGGAGCTGGTGCGATGGGCGCCGCACCGGCGGACGTCCGCCGGTCCACGCGAGGGAGCGGTGATGGAGCATTCCCGAGCGTCGTCCGCAGTGAGCGGGTCCACGCTAAGCGGCCCGCGATGACCGGCGCCACCGAGGCGCTGGTGGCCGTGGCCCGGGCGGGGATGCTGACCTTCGTCGTCGTCGGGATGGTGACGACCGGTCTTGCGCTCACGGTGCGTGGCGTGACGAGACCTCTGCGGGACGTGCGGCTCGTCGCCGGGACGCTCGTCGTGAACTTCGCCGTCGTCCCGGCCGTCGTCGTGCTGCTCGTCCGGCTCCTCCCCGTCGAGCCGGCCACCGGCACGGCCCTCGTCCTCGTGGCCTGCTGCGCGGGTGCCCCCTTCCTGCCGACCTTGGCCCGGCTGGTCCATGGTGACCTCGCGATCTCGGTCGCGGTCATGGTCCTGCTCATGGTCGTCACGGTCGTCTACGCGCCGCTCGTCGTGCCCGTCGCGGTCGAGGGGGCCAGCGTGTCCGCCGGGCCCATCGCCCTCTCACTCGTCGTCGTCATGCTGCTGCCGCTGGCGGCCGGGCTCGGGCTCCGCGCGTGGCTGCCGGAGGTCGCCGCATCGTGGGCCCGGGTGCTCGCGCCGGTCCCGACCGGGGCGATCGTGCTCGCGCTCGTGGCCGGACTGCTCGCGGCCTGGCGGGACATCGTCGGGTCCGTCGGCTCCTGGATCTTCGTAGGGACGCTCGGGCTGCTCGCGATCGCCTACGTCGTCGGGGCTCTCGTGAACCGGACCCGGTCCACCCCCGACCGAAGACTCCTCGGACTCGCTGCCGCGCAGCGGAACATCGCGGCGGCCCTCGTCGTGGCCGCGTCCATGGACCCCGACGTCGTCGTGCGGACCCTGGTCGCCGCCATCCTCTCCTCCGTCGTCCTCCTTGTCGCCGCGGCGCGGCTCGGAGCAGGGGCGGTGACCGCCGAGCCGCAGGCCGGCGCGTCGCCGACGGCGGCGTGACGGTGTCGGCCCACCGGCGTGGCGTGGTGGCGGTGTGGCGGGGCCACCGGAGGGTCCGGTCGTGACGGCGGGCGGGCTCGGCGCGCGAGGGCTTGACCGCCTGACCCCCGCGGACGTCGAGCGGATCACGGGCACGTACTTCCTGGACGGTCCGCACCGGGCCCGGATGCTGTCCTCGTTCTGGGTCCTGCTCGTCCTGTCGGCCGTCATCGCCGGCGCCGGGATCGTGGCCGACTCCACCGCGACCGTCATCGGCGCCATGATCGTCGCCCCCCTGATGCGGCCGATCCTCGGCACCGCCTGTGCGATCGTGCTGTCCCGTCGGCGACAGTTAGTGGCCAACATGCTCCTCGTCGTCAGCGGCGCGACAACGGTGGTGGCCGTGGGGTGGCTCCTGGGGCTGACCGTGCCTCTGGACGTCGTGGCCGACACCAACAGCCAGGTCGCCGGTCGGGTCAGCCCCCGGCTCATCGACCTGATCTCCGCGCTCGCCACCGGGGTCGTCGGGGCCTACGCGCTGACCCGCTCGGACGTCGCGGACAGTCTCCCCGGCGTGGCCATCGCGATCTCCCTCGTGCCACCGCTCGCGGTCGTCGGGCTCACTCTTGAGTCGGGCAGCCCCGACGAGGCCCTCGGGGCGCTCCTCCTCTTCGGCACCAACGTCGCGGCCATCATCGCGACGGGGACGGCCGTGCTCCTCATCGCGCGGCTGCGCGAAGCGGCCCACAGGGCCGGTGCCGAGGTCGGCGTCCTCGCAGGCCGGACGCTCGCGATCGTCGCGGGGTCGATCATCCTCGTCGCGGTGCCGCTCGCCGTGGGGAGCCGCAACGTGGTGCAGGAGCAGACCGCTGTCGCAGCGGCCCGACCGGTGGCGCAGAAGTGGGCCGCGGACCAGGGCTGGACCGTGACCGACGTGTTCTTGCGCGCCGGGGTCCTGCACATCGTGAGCATCGGGCGGCCCCCGGAGGCCGACGCGGAGTCCCTCCGTGCCGCCCTCGACCGCGCCGGCCTCGCGGACACCGACGTGGACGTGACCCTGGTGGTCGGCGGTTCGGTGGTGCTGCCCGCCGGCTGATGTCACGGTGCGCAGTCCGCGGTGACCCGGACTCACCCGTCACGGATGAGCCGCCGGCCGGCTCCACAGCCGACGCTGGCACCGGCGACGTCGAAGGAGAGACCATGACACGCCACGACCGCACCCTCACGCCATGGCGCTCCTTGCCGTCCGGGCCCGGCCCGCGGAGGGCGCAATGACGCCGCGCACCGGTCGACGTCGATCCCCGAGCGACGTCGTGCGCTACGAGTTCCGCCTGGACGGGCGGCTCTCGGAGACCGTGACGGCTGCCTTCCCCGAGCTCGAGGAGGCGACAGCGCCCACCGAGGGCACCGTCCTCTTCGGAGAGGTCGAGGACGAGGCGCACCTCTACGGTCTACTCGAGCGGTTCCAGACTCTCGGAATTCCGGTGCAGGAGATGCGACGTCTCCCGGACTGAGCGGTGTCCGGCGAGCGGCCGGTCCGCGACTCCACTACCCTGAGAACATGCTGAGGGCCATCGGCCCCGATCGGGGCGCGGTGCTGGACGAGGGTCTGACGGACGACCTCTCGGGTGTTGTTGCACGCCCGCGGCTCGACCTCCTCATCGACCGCGAGCTCGTGCCGGTCGCAGCGTGCACGGCGGTCCTGCTTTCCGCCCCACCGGGATTCGGAAAGACGACGCTGGCTCACACGTGGGCGCACCGGGCCGAGGCCGCGGGGTGGCCGGTGGCGTGGCTCCAGCTGACCGCAGCCGGCGCGTCGCGTCGCCTGTTCTGGCGTGAGGTGGTGGCGGCGATCCGTGCGTCGGGGGAGGAGTGGGCGACCGCCCTGCGGGGGCTGCACCCACCGGAGACCGCCGGGGACGAGCTCTTCGTCCTGGAGCTCGTGGACCGGCTCGTCGGCGGGCGGCTCCTCGTCGTTCTCGACGGGGTCGACCTGCTGCACGACGCCGTCACCCTCCGCGCCTTCGACCACTTCCTCCACCGCCTGCCGTCCGGCGTGCGGGTGGTCATGACGAGCCGGACACTGCCGCCGCTGCCGACCGTCCTCGACCACCGCCTCGACGGACGGCTGGCGCACCTGCGGGCGCGCGACCTCGCCTTCACGGAGGAGGAGACCGGTCTGGTGTGCCCCTGGCTCGGGCCCGAGGATCGGCGGGCGGTGTGGTCGGGGACCGAGGGCTGGCCCGCCTTGACGCGCCTCGTGGGCGTCGCGCTGCGCGGCGGCGGCCGGGTGGCCGACGTCTGGGACGACGAGCGGCCCCTCATGGACGCCGTGTTCGGGGAGGGGCTACGTCGCATCGGGCCGGAGGCCCTCTCGGTGCTCATGGCCGCGTCGGTTGCGGAGACCGTGCCATTGGCGCTCGTCACGGAGCTCACGAGGTGTCCCCACGCCGGCGCCCTGCTCGACGACGCCGGCCGGGCGACCGGTCTCGTGCACAGGGTCCGGGACCATGACGGGCGGATCGAGTACCACCTCCATGCGAGTCTGCGGGTCTACCTCCAGGCGGAGCAGCTGCGCCGGGACGCCGTCCTCGCCCGAGACCGCCACGCCCGATCGGCGAAGTGGTTCCTCGACCACGGCGCTGCCCTGCAGGCGACCGACCACGCAGTACGCAGCGAGCACGACGGTGTGCTCGAAGCCGTGCTGGCTCGAGCCGGGCCCGGCCTCGTCGCGGTCGGACGCTCCGAGCGGCTGCTGGCGTTGCTGCCCGGCGGCGCACACTCGCCCGGAGGGCGGTGGGTCCGGGCGGTCCGGGCGGCCGCGCTGCTCGACCTGGGACGGGCAGCGGAGGCGGCGACCGAGGTCGACGTGATGCAGGGGGCAGCAGCGGGGGAGGCCGAGGTCGCAGCTCTCGAGGAGGCGGTACGACTGCGGGTCCTAGTGCTCCAGGGAGCCCAGGTCGTCCCGGACTCGGGGGACCCCCCTCCGTCCGTTGGACCCGACGTCGGGCTCCTTCTCGCCCTGGCCCGCGGGACGGCGCTGCTGCGGGCCGGGTCGCTCAACGAGGCGGAACACCTGCTCCGCACCGCTGCCACCTTGGCGGCCGGACGGACCGCCGACGCCGCGCTCTTGGACGCGTTGACGATGCTCGGCGCCGTCCGAGCGGCACAGTCCGACTTCCACGGTGTGCGCGAGTACGTCGAGCGGGCGTCGGCCGTCGCCCAGCGCTGCGGCTGGACGGAGACGGCGCGGGCCACCTACCTGCACCTGCTCGGAGGATGGGCCGAACGGGCCGCGTTGCACGACACAGCGAGCCGTATTCACGCATCCCGCGCGTCCGCGCTCGTCTCGGGACGCGACGACCCCACCGTCCAGCTGGGGGTGGCGGCCCTGGCGGCCGCGTCCCGGTTCGACGGTGACGGTGTCCTCACCGACGTCGACCGCGTCCACCGACTGTGGCTCACCGCCCCGGCCGACGAGCACATCGCAAGCGACGCCGTGGCCGTGCTCGCCGTTGCGGACGCCCTCATCGCCCACGAGACGGGTCGACGCGACCGGTTGCGGGAGATCTCGGAGGCCGCCCGGGAACGCCTCGGGTCGGCCGGCGAGGTCCTCGTCGTCGCGGCGATCCACGCCTTGGCCCGTGGCCAGCGACGGCAGGCCGTCGAAGCCCTCCGGGCCGTCGCCGACGGCGAGCGACCCGTCGTCCTCGAGCTCAACCGGGTCTACGCGGAGATGCTGCTCGTCCGGCTCCACGCCGAGGCCGGGAACCAGCACGTGGCGCTGCGCCGGCTGGCGTCCGTGCTCGACGACGCGGCCCGCCTCGGTGCCGCCCGACCCGTCGTGGACGTCGGCGGACAGGCCGTGCTCGACCTCCTCGACGGCAAGTTCGGGGGATGGGGCCGCAACGAGGCCCTCGTCGAGGAGATCGTGCGGAGGGCGCGCGCGTCGGCGGCGCCGACGGTCGCGCTCACCCAACGTGAGCTCGACGTCCTGTGCGAGCTCCCCACGCTGAAGACGGTCGAGGAGATCGCCTCGTCGCTCGTCGTCTCGGTGAACACGGTGAAGACGCACCTCCGCAGCGTGTACCGCAAGCTCGGAGTGGCCTCACGGCGGGACGCGATCACCGAGGCCCGTCGGGCGCACCTCCTCTGAGCTCCCCGGCCTGCGTCGGGACGCCGACACGGTGAGGGACACCCCCAGTGCGGCACCCGCCGAGAGAGCGATGGTCGACGCGAGTGACGACCCGGCCCAGGTGGTTGCCAGCAGGCACCCGAGGGCCAGGGCGATGCCGAGGACCGGGGTGGCGGGGTGCCGCCGAGCTGCGCGCACCAGGGCGCCGACCGCGTCGGTGCGAGCCCGGTCCACGGCCGTGGCGCCGACCACGACGAGCAGGGCCACCGCGGTCCACCGCAAGGCCCCGCGGACGGGCCCGGTGACGGCAGTGACGACGGCGCCGACCGCCGCACGGTCCGGCGCGGCCACCTCGTCGAGGATCCGTTCCCGGACCAGCGCCACGACGACGAGGAGCACCAGGACGGACACCACGGCACCGGCGGCGCTGCGCCGGACTGCCCGGCGCCGGTCGCGGGCGAGGGAGACACCGAGGAGGAACAGCGCGCCCGGGGCGAGGGCGAGTGCCGTCGTCCCCGCAGTGAGGAGGCGGTAGGACCGCTGCCACTGCTCGAGCCGGTCGGCGCGGACCACCGGGATGACGACCGGAGGCGGGGACAGGCTGGTGACGCCCGGGACACCGGCGTGAGCGAGGTCGGCCAGCACGGTGTCGAGGAGGGGATCGAGGGAGACGCCCACCGTGCCGTCGTCCGTGGTGGGCGGCGTGGTCTCACCCCGAAGGAGGCCGATCGCGCGCTCGTGGGCGGCGGCGTTCGCCGTGGTCCAGGAGCGCGCGAAGGCCGGGCTCGAGACGACCGCGTCCGATGTGGCGCGGACGCGGTCGAGCACGGCGTCCCGAGCCGGGTCGGCGGGCAGCTGCAGGGCACGCGCGAGCGCGGGCGGTACCCCACGCGACTCGAGGGCATCCGCCGCGAGGTCGAGCGGTGCATCATCGACGAGACGGTCGTCGACGGCGTCGACGAGGTGTCGGACGGCCGCGTCCTGCACGGCCGGGTCCTCGGCCAGTGGACCGACGAGCCGGACGTAGGCGTCGCCGTCCGTCGCGACCTGGTGGACCGCCGCCGCGGCCACGGCCGGGCCGGTGAGCAGGGCGGCCAGGACCGAGCAGAGCACCGAGGCCACCCGACGGCCCCGGTCCGTCTGGGCGTCGACCCGTGGACCGGGGCGGCCCGACGGTTGGGCGCTCACCTCGCGAGGCTAGGCGGGCCGGGGATCCGGCGGCCTCACCCGCCCTGGGTGAAGGCGGCCGACCACGCCGATAGGGAGGGTTGGGGCCATGGCCGACACCGTGCGCCCCAGAGTCCTGCGGTGGGGCGACTTGGGGCGGCTGCTGGCCGCCTGGGGTGTCGGGACCGGTGCCCTCTGGGTGAGTGGTGTCGTCCTCCCCGGTCTGTCCGCGGACGGGTGGTGGGCGTGGCCGACCGCGGCGGCCGTGGTGGGCGTCGTCGGGGCGCTGCTGCGCCCTCTGCTCGTGCTCGCCGCCGCTCTCGTCGGCTGGGTGGCGGTCGTCGTCGTGGCCTTCGTGGGGCAGGCCGTCGTGCTCCACGTCGCGCTCGGGCTCGTGCCCGGCGTCCGTTCTGCGTCCTTCGGGACGACGCTCGTGGCCGCCTGGGTCACCGCGGCGCTGGTGACGGCCGTCGAGTGGTTGACCACTGCGGGCACGTCCGACTCGCTCGTGGCCTCGCTCGCGCGGGAGGTGGGGTCCCGGAGCCGTGGCGTGACGCTGCCGGACCCCGAGGTGCGCGGCGTGATCTTCGTCCAGCTGGACGGGCTGCCGTTCCCCCTGCTGCGCTGGGCGCTCCAGTCCGGCCTCATGCCGACCGTCCGACGATGGGTGGACAGCGGGACCCACGTCGCCCAGGAGTGGCTGGTCCAGCTGCCGTGCACAACCCCGGCCAGCCAGCTCGGCCTCCTCCACGGGACCACGTCCGGTGTGCCGGCCTTCCGCTGGTACGACCGCGAGCTGGGCCGGGTCCTCGTGGCCAACCGCCCGGCGGACGCCAGGATCATCGAGGACCGCGTTCGGACCGGACACGGTCTGCTCGCCGACGACGGCGCGTCCGTGAGCAACCTCTTCTCCGGTGACGCCCCACGCTGCTCCATGGTCATGAGCCGGACGGAGGCGAGTCGGGGCAGCCTCGCCACCCGACGGGCCGTGTCGGGGTTCGTCGCCCGACCGGACGGGCTGGCGCGGACGCTCGCGCGGGCCGTGGCCGAGATCGGCCGCGAACGTTTCCAGTCGCGCCGTCAGCGTCGACGCGATGTCGTCCCCCGCATCGTGCGGCCCTGGGCGTTCACCGGTCTGCGTGCCGCGACCAACGGGTTGCTGCGCGACGTCAACCTCGTCGTCGTCGCCCGCGAGCTGGCCGCGGGTCGTCGCTCGGTGTACGTCGACTTCGTCGACTACGACGAGGTCGCGCACCACGCCGGGCCGACGCGGCTGGAGGCCCTGGCCGTGCTCGCCGAGATCGACGGTGTCGTCGAGGCCCTGGCCCGGCTTGCCGACCTCGCACCCCGCCGATACGAGATCCTGCTCCTGTCCGACCACGGTCAGTCGATGGGCGAGCCGTTCGAGTCCCGGCACGGCATCGGACTGGACGAGCTGTGCCGCGGTCTCATGGGGACCGACGTGACGTGGGTGGGTGAGCCCGTCGAGAGCGTCGGCCGGGCCGCGTCCCTGGCGGAGGACCTGGGGGAGGCCGAGGGCGGCTCGGGGCTGACCGACGCGCTCGTCCGGCGGGGGCGCGACCTCCAGGACACCGGGACGGCCGCGGTCGGGACACCGGTCGTGCTCGGCTCGGGCAACCTCGGCCTCCTGTACGCGGGCGGGCGACGGCGGCTCACCCTTCCCGAGCTGGACGACCGGTGGCCGCGGCTGACCCGCGGGCTCGCCGAGCACCCCGGCATCGGCTGGGTCGCCGGCCTGTCGCACGAGGGACGGTCCGTCGCCCTCGGTGCCCGGGGATGGCGCGACCTCACCTCCGGAGCCGGCGACGGGGAGGACCCCTTCGAGAACCTGCCCGCCCACTCCGGACGGATGCTGGCGTCGGCGCTCGCCGACGACCGCGCGCCGGACCTGTACGTGGGGAGCAGTCCCGACCCCAGCACGGGTGAGGTGGCCGCCTTCGAGGACCTCGTGGGCAGTCACGGCGGCCTCGGCGGATGGCAGGACCGGGGAGTAGTCGTCGCGCCCACGAGCCTGTGGCGAGGGGAGACGGCCATCGAAGGGGCCGCGGCCCTGCACCGCGCCCTCGTCGCCGTGCTCGAGGAGGCGGGACACCGCCGCGACCTCGGCGCCTGCCGGCCCGAGACCGCGGAGGCGCTCCGATGACCGCGAGCACCCCCGGACCCATGACCCCGGTCGCCCTTCCGCGTGGGGTCCTCATTCTCGTCGGCCTCGCCGCAGCGACCGTCAGCGTGGCGGGTCTGCACGGGGTGTCAGGGATCCTCGGCCCGGCCTTCCTCGCCGTCGTCCTGTGCATCGCGGCCGCTCCGGTGAGGTCGGTCGCCGAGCGTCTCGGGGCGCCGGCGTGGGTGGGGACGCTGCTCACGGTGCTCGTCGTGTATCTCGTGATCGTCGTTCTCGCCGGCTCGATGGTCGTGGCGGCTGCTCGGTTCGCGGCGCTCGTCCCGGACTACCAGGACGAGCTAAGGAAGGTGCTGGACGGGGTCGCGCGGTGGCTCGCCGACCTGGGGGTGGGGAACGGCCAGGTGTCGGCGATCCTCGACTCCTTCGACCTGCGACGACTGGCTGGGCTCGTCACGACGGTGCTGTCCGGGACGCTCTCGCTCGTCACGAACCTCGCCTTCGTCGTCACGCTCGTCCTCTTCGTCGTCCTCGACGCCGGGTCCTTCGGGCGGCACCTGGCGGTGATCCGGCAGCACCGTCCGGCGTTCGTCGAGGCGCTCGACTCCTTCGCGCGGGGGACCCGCACGTACCTCTTGGTGTCGACCGTCTTCGGCCTCGTCGTCGCGGTCGTCGACACCCTGCTTCTGTGGGCGCTCGGAGTGCCGGGAGCGCTGCTCTGGGGGCTGCTCGCCTTCGTCACGAACTACGTCCCGAACATCGGCTTCGTCCTCGGGCTCGTGCCCCCTGCCGTGCTGGCCCTGCTCGAGGGCGGCCCGGGGCTGGCGCTCGGGGTGGTCGTCGCCTACTCCGTCGTGAACGTCGTCATTCAGTCGATCATCCAGCCCAAGCTGGTCGGGGACGCGGTCGGCCTCTCGGCCAGTGTCACGTTCCTCTCGCTCGTGGTGTGGGCGTGGATCCTCGGCCCGGTCGGGGCTGTACTGGCCGTCCCGCTGACCCTGCTGGTCCGCGAGCTGTTCATCGACGTGGACCCGAACACCCGCTGGCTGCGCGGCCTCATCGGAACCTCCGGGACGACAGCCTCGGACCCGCCAGACCCACCCACCACGACATCCGGGAGCTAGCCATGTCCGACCCAGGTCTCGTCCCCCGTCCCGCTCGTCCGGCATGGCTGACGTACGTCGCGCGGGGGGTGGTCGCCTTCGTTGTCGGTGTCCTCGCGATCGTGTGGCCCGGTCTGACGATCGGGGTGCTCGGCGTCGTCTGGGGGGTGTGGGCGATCGTCGACGGCGTCGGCCTCGTGGGCCAGGCCGCCGCTTCGGACGCCGCGACGTGGAAGCGCGTGCTCGTCCTCGTCGTCGCGGCCGTAGCCACGGTTGCGGGCATCGTGGCGGTCTTCAGCCCGGCGCTCGCGGTCACCGCCGTCACCTGGGCGCTCGGGGTGTGGCTGGCCGTCCGCGGCATCGTCGAGATCGTCGACGCCCTCGGGTCCCCCGCGATGATGCTGCGCTGGCTCGTCGTCGCGGGCGGTATCGTCAGCTGGCTGCTGGGAATCCTGCTCATGGCCAACCCGGGCCGCGGCGCGGTCGGCATCGCGATCGTGCTCGGGCTCGTCGCCGTCGTCTGGGGGCTCCTCTACGTGGCGGTGGGCCTGGTCCTCCGGTCGGAGTCGGCGGGTGCGCTCGACGGCCGGCCGGTGCACGGATGACCGGATCACGAATGTGGCCGTGGTTGACGAGCCGGCGATGAGGGGTCAGAAGTGGCCCCGAGCATGCACTCGCATCGCACGTGGATCGCACGGGGACCCTCGGTGCTATTGCTTTCGTGCGCGTTGTTGCAGGTCAGGGCGTGTCTGAGCTACGGATTCAGGAGGCCTTGTAAACAGGTGGTTGGGGGTTCGAGTCCCCCCGCCAGCTCTCAGACACAGGTACGACTCCGCGCGGCGACGCGACGTTCCCCCGGTTTTTCCCGGACGACGGGGGTGGGGTGGGGTCGCCCAAGCTGCGGTCTCGTGGGGTGGGCCGGGCCGGGCACCGCGGTTTTCAGGACGGCCAGCGAAGCGCTCGGTGACGCTGCCCGCTGGTCAGTCGTCGCGGGCCGACCTGGTGCGGTGGACCGCCGCAGCCCCACGCGAGGTCGCAGGCTGACCGAGATAGGCGCTCAGGAGCACCATCAGTGCGTCGAGCCCGTCCTCGGTGACGCCGGCCCCGCGGGCCAGCGCCAGGTACGGGTCCAGCCGCTCGTCCACGACGTGCTGTGCCACGAGGGCAGCGACGACCGCGAGGGCTCGGTCGCGGTCCGACAGCTCGGGGCTGCTCCACGACGTGCCTCCTGCTGCGAGGTACGCCTCCCGGACGAACTCATGGCCGGCGAGCGCGGACATCCGCGTCTCGGCCTCCGCCTCGGGGATGCCGAGGTTGCGGGCGTAGATGCGCCGTCCGCGGGAGATCCGGTCTTCCGTCGTCTCCCTGGTCACAAGCACGTCCCCTTGTCCTGGTGGGGGCCGATGAGCTCGAACAACATGCGGCGCAGGCGTAGGACGTCGTCGTGGTCGAAAGCCGCGAGCGCCTCGGACTCTGCCCGCTCGGTCGCGTCGGCGACGACGCGTCGCCGCTCTTCCCCCGTCGGGGTCACATTCAGTGCGCGAGCCCGTCGGTCCCGGGGGTCAACGGTACGCATGACGAGCCCGAAGCCTTCGAGCCGGTCCAGCTCGCTCGTCAGTGTCGTCTTGTCCATCCCGACCGCCCTGCCGAGCTCGACCTGGGTCATGCCCGGGGAGAGATGGAGAGCGCTCAGGACGATGAAGTCACGCATCGAGAGCCCGTGTCGCTCCGCCACGTCGCCGGTGACGGAGCGCAGTCGCTGCGCGGCCCGATGCAGCAGCCACGTGATCTCCGACTCCGGGCCGGGCCCGAGGCTCGGCTGGCTCTGTTCGAGCGAGCCGGAGGACGCGTCGACGATCCGCGGGGCCACGGGGTCGCTCATGCGTCCACCGTCCCGGACGGGTCGACCTGCTCCAGGCGCGGGATGGGGTCGTACGCGGACACGTCGTGCGCGGGGACGATGTGGACGACGTCCCGCAGCGCGATGCTGCGCTCGAGCCCGGTCCGGACCAGCTCGGGATCGACGTCGGCGACCCGTCGCATGAACCACGGCCGCTCTGCCCCGCGGGTGATGCCGTCGAGCTGCCAGGTCAGGTCGCCGATGAAGCCGTAGCGCTCGCCCGAGGGCAGCGCGACGAAGACCACGACGGAACCTGGGGTGTGACCCCCTGCGTGGGCGATCACGACGGACCCGTCCCCGTGGACGTCCCAGCTGGCGGGGAACCCCAGGTAGGGCCCGTCGGCCATCTCGTAGCTGCGAGTGGCGGTCGTCTCCGACACGGCCCGGTAGACGGCGCCGTGCTTGTCCTCGGCGCCGTAGCCGGCCTCTGCGGAGTTCATCCAGACGGGGGCGTCCAGCGAGTCGAGGCCACTGACGTGGTCCCAGTGCACATGGGTCACCACGACACCGAGCAGACGTCTGAAGTCGTAGCCGGCCGCTTCGAGCTGCGCCCGGGCGGTACCGGCGCGGTGGTAGGGGGGCCGCTCCATCCTGGCGAGCATCGCGACGTGCTCGTCGACAGCAGCACCGAAGCCAGCATCGACGAGCAGGTCCCCGAGCGGGTGCCTCACCAGGACCGCGGTGGCCGCGAAGGCGCGTTGCTCGAACGGCGAGCCTCCAGTGACCGCGAGGGCGGCGCGCGTGCTGTACGTGCCCGTCGGCAGCTGCCAGAGCCCCATGTCGCCGGGTGGCCTGGCGGGGGGCATCGGCGCGGTCCAGGGAGAAGCCGGTCTCGAGGGCATGGAAGAGATACTACGAGATGAGATCGTCTTGGACAAGAGTATTTTGTCCTCCCACGACCATACCGCGAGACCCCTGCGCCCCGTGGTCGACCGGCGTACCGGACGGCCCCGAAGCCCGGCAGCGAGCGGCGGCCGGGCGCTGCTCGTCGCGCCGCCCTAGGATCGCGACGTCCGGAATGGTCGGGCGGAGAGGCCCGCCCGACCAGGGAAGACCTCGAGACGCGAGGGGCGAGGGGATGAACCACCAGCTGCTGCTCGTCGTCGGTGCGGCGCTCGCCATCATGGTCGCCGCGTCGGTGTTCTCGCGCCGCACGGGGATCGCGACCCCGCTGCTCCTCGCCGTCCTGGGGATCGGCGCGAGCTACCTGCCGGGCGCCCCGACGGTGGACATCTCGCCCGAGGTGGTGCTCGCCGGCGTCCTCCCGGCGCTGCTGTACGCCTCGGCGGTCAACCTTCCGGTGCTCGACGTGCGGCGCAACGTCTCGCTCATCGGCTGGCTGTCCATCGTCATGGTCGTGGTCTCGGCCGTGGTCATCGGCGCCGTCGTGCACCTGCTCTTCTCCGGCATCCCGTTCGCCCTCGGCGTGGCGCTCGGCGCCGTGGTCAGCCCGACCGACGCCGTCGCCGCGACCGCCATCGGCCGCCGCCTCGGGCTGCCGCCGCGGCTGATGACCGTGCTCGAGGGGGAGAGCCTGGTCAACGACGCCTCCGCGCTCGTCGTGCTGCGCACCGCCACGGCCGCTCTCACCGCCGCCGGCGGCCTGACGGTCTGGTCGACGGCGGTCGACTTCGTCTGGGCCGTCGCCGGCGCGGTCGGCATCGGCCTCGCCGTGGGGTGGCTGACGGTGCTGCTGCGCCAGCGCCTCGACGACCCGGTGCTCAACACGACGATCTCCTTCGCCGTCCCGTTCCTCGCGTTCGTGCCCGCGGAGGAGGCGGGCGTCTCCGGGGTCCTCGCGGTGGTCGTCGCGGGCCTGGTCACCGGCACCCTCGGCAGCCGGCGGTTCAGCGCCCGCGACCGCCAGACCCAGGCGACGACGTGGACCACGGCGAGCTTCGTCCTCGAGAGCGCGGTCTTCCTCGGCATGGGCTACCAGCTCCCGCAGCTGCTCGAGGCCGCCCACGACGAGACGACCGTCGGGCGGATCAGCGCGCTCGTCGTGGTCGTCGTCGCCCTCCTTCTCGTCCTGCGCTTCGTCGGCCTCCTCTGGCCGGCCCTCACCGGTCGCGCCGCCCGGGGCAGTGACCGAGGGGAGGCGCTACGCGCCCGGTACGACGCGTTCGAGGAGAAGCTCGACGCGATGTCCCCGCCCGCCGACGAGCGGGAGGCGTCCCGGCTCGGCTGGGCCCGGCGACGCCTCGCGCGCGGTCGCGCCGACGTCGACTTCGAGCAGCGCGAGCCGATCACCGGACGCGGCTACCTCGTCCTGGCCTGGGCCGGGATGCGCGGCGTCGTCACCGTCGCCGCCGCCCAGACCATCCCCGAGGGCACGCCCCAGCGCGCCACCGTCGTCCTCGCCGCCTTCCTCGTCGCCCTGGTCACCCTCGTCCTGTTCGGGCTGACCCTGCCGTGGCTCATCGCCCGGATGGACTTCCGCTCGGCGGACGGGGTCGAGCGGCGGGATGCCGTACAGGCGCTGCTGCGCCAGGTCGGCGAGAGTGCCGTCGACGCCGTCGGCCCGGTCGAGGAGCAGACGATCGACGGTGAGCCGGTCGACCCGGCGCTGGCCAGCCGGCTGCGGGAGGAGGTCCTGCCCCGTCTGCTCGCCGGGGCCGGGCACCTCGACGAGCATCCCGGAGCCGTCGAGCAGATGCTCATCCTCCAGCGCCGCTACCTCGACGCGATGCGCGACGCCCTCCTCACCGAACGGGACATCGGGGCGTACCCGAGCGACACCTACAAGCGGGTCGAGGCCATGCTCGACACCGTCGAGCACCGGCTCGACCGGTCCTGAGGCCGCTCTCGCGCACGCCTGCTGCCCTCGACCCCGGTGGCGCGGGCAGTGTGGCCCACCGCGGGACCCGCCCTGACGGGCGAGGAGGGGGCCCCCCGACCGTGGGCGGAACGCCCTGCTCCGCGTGCTTGCGTCAACGCGTTTGACGTTTCTACGGTCGTTCCCAGGTCCACGTCAATCGTTCGACGTCGATCGCGGTGAGGTCGAGGAGCCACTCAATGGTGAGGATGAAGGACATCGCAGCCGAGCTCGGTGTCTCCGTGTCGACCGTCTCGCTCGTCCTCAACAACCGGGACCAGGGCCGGGTCAACAGCGCCGTCGCCCAGCGGATCCGAGACCGGGCAGAGGAACTCGGGTACGTTCCCAACCTGCTCGCCCGGGGGCTGAAGACGAAGCGCAGCCACACCCTCGGCCTGCTCGCCGACCGCGTGGCGACGGTCCCCTTTGCCGGGCCGATGCTGGCCGGTGCCCAGCGCGCCGCGTGGGAGGAGGGGTTCCTCCTCCTCGTCATCGACACCGGTGGTGACCGTCGGCTCGACACGCCCGCCACCCAGTCTCTCCTCCAGCGTGACGTCGAGGCGCTCGTCGTGGCCGCCGACTTCCACCGCGAGGTCGTCGTCCCCCCGGTTCCTGCCAGCGTTCCGACGGTCGTCCTCGACGGTTGGCCCGACGACCCCGACAGTGCCGACGGTGTCGTCCCCGACGAGGTGGGGGGCGCAACGGCCGCCACCGAGCACCTCATCGCCGCCGGCCACCGGCGGATCGCGATGATCGGGGTTGCCGGGGACACGTACGTCGCTGCGCGGCTGCGCCGAGCCGGGTACGAGAACGCGCTGCGCGGCGCGGGGATCCAGCCCGACCCCGACCTGCAGGTGGAGGCGCCCGACCCCTCCAGCCGGTCGGCGGTGCCCGCCGCCGAGGCACTCCTGACCCGGCCGACCCGCCCGACCGCGATCTTCTGCTTCTCGGACCAGATCGCCCTCACTGTCTCGCAGGTGGCGTCACACCACGGGCTGCGGATCCCGGAAGACCTCTCCCTCGTCGGCTTCGACAACCAGCAGTACGTCGCCGACGCGATGATCCCCGGCCTGACCACGGTCCAGCTGCCCCATGACGCCATGGGCGAATGGGCGGCACGCCGGGTCATCGCCCGGATCAGGGGCGAGACCGACGACGCACCCGTCGTCGAACGCATCCCGTGCGGCCTCGTGGAGCGCTCAACCGTTGCGCCCCCTGCCGCCGACCCCAGCGCACCCATCGAAAGGACAGCACCATGAGATCGACACGACGCCTCCGCACCGGGGTCGTCGCCGTCACCGTCCTCGGCCTCAGCGGGTTTCTTGCCGCGTGTGGCGGGGACTCCGAGGCGGGCGACAACTCCGGCGACACCTTCACGATCGTCCAGTACGAGGACCCCACGACTGCTCAGGGCCAGGGCTGGGCCAAGGCTGTGGAGATCTTCAAGGAGGACCACCCCGATGTGACGGTGGACTTCCAGCAGACGAGCTTCGACGCCGTCCGCCAGAACGCCAAGATCCTCCTGGCCGGCAACGACGTCCCGGACGTGATCGAGTTCAACAAGGGAAACGCCGACGGGGGCCAGCTCGCCGCCCAGGGTCTGCTCGAGCCCCTGACCGACGAGGTCAGCGAGCGGGGCTGGGACGAGAAGGTCACCGGCCCCATGGCCGCCTTCGCCCGCTACGACGAGAACGGGAACGCCGGCGAGGGTGAGTGGTACGGCATCCCCAACTTCGGTGAGTACGTGATGTTCTACTACAACAAGGACGTCTTCGAGAAGGCCGGCATCACCGAGATCCCCACGGACCTCGACGGCTTCGAGGCGATGATGGACAAGCTCCTCGCCCAAGGCGTCACGCCCATCTCGAGCTCGGCGTCGACGAGCCAGGGCTTCAACCAGATGTGGGTCTGGTACTCACTCGTCTCCGCACTCGCGGACCGCGACCAGATCGACGACTTCATGTTCCTGCGCGACGACGTCGACTTCTCCGCGGATCCCTGGGCCGAGGGCACCGAGACGTTCGCCCAGTGGATCGACAAGGGATACGTCGGCAAGAACCTCGGAGGCCTCTCCTACGAGCAGGCCACCGTCAACTTCCTGCGGGGCAACACGGCGATGCTCATCTGGAACAACGGTGAGTTCGCCCGGATCACCAAGGACGCCAGCTTCGACTGGGGCACGTTCACCATGCCCGGGGCCAACCTCGTCATGGGCTCCTCCGGCCACCTGTGGGGCGTCCCGGCGAAGTCTGACAACAAGGACCTCGCCTACGACTGGATCGAGACGACCTTGAGCCCCGAGGTCCAGAACGTCATCGGGAAGAACGGCGGCCTGCCCCTTGCCGGCGACCCTTCCCAGATCGACGACGAGCGCGTCCGGGCGCTCAGCGAGCGGTTCAACGAGCTCGTCGACCAGGACGCGATCTCCTACTACCCCGACTACCCGGTTCCCGGCTTCCTGGACTTCATCCAGAGCAACATGCAGGCGATGTCGAACCAGAACGAGAACGCCTCCGAGTACCTGGAGAAGCTGCAGGCCTTCTACGACGAGGGCAAGGAGAGCCAGGTTCCGTGAGCCGCCACCGCCCGGGCCCCCGCGGGCCCGGGCGGTCGCGACGGCCAGGGCCAAGGAGACCCGCATGACCACACCGCAGATGTCGACGCAGCGCGTCCCCCGAGGACAGCACCGCCGAGGAGCACGCGGCGGCAGCTACTGGCTCTACCTCGCCCCCATGCTCGTCGGCTTCACTGCAGTCGTCGCGGTGCCGTTCGTCGCCAACGTCTGGGTCAGCCTGCACCGGTGGCGAGGTGGCCAGGCACCGATGTCCTGGACCGGCCTGGACAACTACCGCACCTTGGCGACCGACCACGAGTTCTGGACCTCCCTCGGCAACTCGCTCTACATGATCGTCGCCGTCGTCGTCGTCCCCACGCTCGTCGGGCTGCTCCTGGCCTCGGTTCTCTTCGACTACCTGGGCAAGCAGTTCGGGGCCCGGACCGCAGCTGTGCTCAGAGCGACCTTCTACCTGCCCCAGATCGTGCCCATCGCCGTGGCCGGGTTCATCTGGGCGTGGGTGCTGGACTCCCGGGAAGGAGTGCTCACCGTCGGCCTGCAGCTCCTCGGCCTGGACCGGACACCCGACTGGCTCGGCGACCCCGATGTCGCGCTCTACTCCGTGATGCTCATGCTCATCTGGCTCCAGATCGGCTACCCGGTCGTCATCTTCATGGCGGCGCTGCAGCGGGTCGACCCGGAGCTCTACGAGGCCGCCGAGCTCGACGGCGCCGGCTGGCTCAGCCGGTTCCGCCACATCACCGTCCCCCAGATCCGGCCCGAGGTGTTCGTCGTCGTCCTCACGGCAACGGTCAACTCGCTCAAGGTCTTTGCTCCAATCCTCATTCTCACTGCCGGAGGACCGGAGAACTCGACCGTCGTGCCCTCGTACTACAGCTACCGCAACTTCTTCGAGCTCTCCCGCGTCGGCTACGGCTCCACCATCTCGACCGTCATGTCCGTCATCATCTTCGCCGCGGCCAGCCTCCTGCTCGTCTGGCAGCGCCGCGCGGACCGTCAGGAGGCATGATGAGCATCCCGTCAGACACGGCTCTCTCCAGGAGCCGCCCGGTGCGCCCTGCCGAGAAGCGCAGGCGCCGGCGGACCCCGCGTGAGCAGCTCACGCGCTGGGGGGTGCTGGCCGTCGTCGGACTCATGGCACTGGCCACGGCACTCCCCTTCCTGCTCCTGGTCGTCAACGCCTTCCGGAGCGGTACGGACTACAGCACCCACGGACCGCTGTCCTGGCCCGAGGCCTGGACGTTGGAGTCGGTCCGCGGGTACCTCGGCCGGGTCGACTACCCCGTGGCCCTGTGGAACTCCATCCTCATCAGCAGCGTCGTCGCCGTGGTCGGTGTCGTGCTCGGGCTGTTGGCGGCGTACTCGATCGGCGTCGGCCGGGTGCGTGGCGGTGGGGGCCTCCTCGCCGTCCTCCTGCTGGCGACGATGCTTCCGCAGGAGGCCCTCATCTACCCCCTGTTCTACGGCGCTCAGGCAACCGGGACGCTCAACACCGTCTGGTCGGTCATCATCGTCTTCTCCGTGCTCCAAGGCGCGTTCGCCACGTACCTGCTCTCGAGCGTCATGGCGACCGTCCCCGTCGAGTTGCTCGAGGCGGCACGGCTGGACGGTGCCAACCGGCGGCAGATCCTCGTGCGCATCGTCGCCCCGCTGCTCCGCCCCACCATGGGCGTGCTCGTCGTGTTCTTCTTCATCTGGACGTGGAACGAGTTCTACATCCCCCTCGTCCTGCTCAGCGACCCAGCCAGCCAGACCGTGCCGATCGCCCTGTCGACGCTGCGGGGCCAGTACTCGATCGACATCACGGTGCTCAACGCCGGATCGCTCCTGTCGCTGCTGCCGACGCTCGTGTTCTTCGTCATCTTCCAGCGCACCCTGAGCCGGGGCGTCACCGCAGGCGCGGTCAAGTGACCGACCCGCGGCGACTGAGCCGTTCCGTGCCCGGCCACGCCGACAGTCCGACCACACCCCGACCTCTCGAGGACTCGCCATGACCTCCCTGTGGGAACGCCCGCCAACCGTCCGTAGCCGATCCGCGAACGCCGAGAACCCGACCGGCGGAGAGGGTGCCGGCGCCTCGGCGCCCTCGCCGCTGGGTCCCGGGCGCAAGGGATCGCCGGCCCTGCCCCTGGCCGCCGGGGAGACCATCACCCTGGCTGACATCGACGGGCCAGGGGTCATCCGGCACGTATGGGTCACCGTGCCCGACCGCACGGCCGCCGGTCCCTTCGTGCTGCGCGACCTCGTCCTGCGGGTCTACTGGGACGGCGCCGACGCCCCGGCCGTCGAGGTGCCTCTGGGTGACTTCTTCTGCAACGGGTTCGCCGACCGTGCCCTCGTCACGTCCGACCTCGTCGTGGTGGCGCCGACCGGCGGGATGAACGCGTACTTCCAGATGCCCTTCCGCGAGCACGCCCGCATGACGCTGACGAGCGAGCACCCCGGCCCGATCGAGCACGTCTTCTACCAGGTCGACTACACCGTCGGTGATGACGTGGGTCCTCAGGCGATGTCCTTCCACGCCCAGTGGCGCCGGTCCAACGGCACGACCGCGGCCGGCGAGGACCACGTCATTCTCGACGGCGTCCGGGGCGCGGGCACCTACCTCGGCACGTTCATCGCCGTCTCGTCCCTCCAGCGGTTCTGGTGGGGGGAGGGGGAAGTGAAGTTCTTCCTCGATGACGACGTGGACCTGCCGACCCTGTGCTCGACGGGTCTGGAGGACTACGCCGGAGGGGCCTGGGCTTTCCAGGACGAGCTGCGTGCCCATCCCGAGCCCGCGATCCTCACCTACAGCGCACCGTGGTGCGGGTACCCCCAGTTCGTCGACCGGGACCGTACGGCGGCCTCACCGTTCGCGACCCACGCGCCCGCGATGCACGCGCTCTACCGGTGGCACGTGCCCGACCCCATCCACTTCCACGACCGACTGCGCGTCACCGTGCAACAGATCGGTGCGTGGGACCACGGCCTGTTCGAGAGGGTCGACGACTACTCCTCGGTCGCGTACTGGTACCAGACCGCTCCCGCCGCCCCGTTCCCGCCGCTGCCGCCGGCTGCTGAGCGGGCACCCCGCTGAGGTGCCGGACGGGCAGGCCGCGGGGGCGGTCCTCGTTCGGCCTGCCGACCTTTCGGCGTGTCCTCAGCTGATGGAGAAGTACGTCGCCCGGTTGTTCCAGTTGATCGCGAAGCCGTCCTTGAGGTTCGGGGCGTAGTCGATCCACTTGCTGTCCCGGTTGCCCGCCGACAGCTGCACGTCGCAGTAGTTGAAGGTGCGGATCGACTCGACGTTGTAGGCGAACGGCGCGTAGTCACCGTCGGGGAGTGGAGCCTCGAACTCGTCACCGTCGTAGGGCCGGGTGCAGTCGCCGCCGAGCTTCCAGATCCGCAGCCGCTTGCCGGTGAAGTTCTGCCCGGTGAACAAGGCGGCGGCCAGGGTACGACCCTTCTCGGGCGTGCCGACCACCTCCTCCTCGCACGTGTAGCCGTAGCCGAAGCTCTTCTCGTACAGGACGCAGTCCCGCATGATCCCCGCCGACGCGGACCCCTGCGTCACCACGACGCCGCCCGCGACGACCACCGCGGCCACGGCCGCTCCGCGTGCGGCCTTGCCCCATGCCTTCATCGTGTCCCCCTCATGTCTTCGACGCGCCGGACGGCGCCTCGCCGCCCATGCGGCGCAAGCACAGTGTGTCCGAGGGGGGAGGGTGGCACAAGAGGATGCCCGCCGGTGGCCTGCCCTGGACCCGGCGAGCACCGCGGGGCTCAGCCGGGTGGCGTCGGGGACGAGCAAGGTCGGCCGTCGCGACGGCCGGCGGGTCGGCACACCGTCGGCTCCGAGGGCGCCCACCACAGGTCGAACCGCTCACGAGTCGCTCGTCGAGCCCGGTACGTCGTCATGTCAGGCCGAGCGGGCCGAGGGCCTGTGGCGCCCGGCCCGCTCGAGCTCGGCGGCTTGTCAGGCGTCGGGGCGCGAGTCGAGCGCGCCGACCACCTTCCAGGCGCCGGGGAGGGCGCCGGCGGCGAGCAGCGCCTTGAGCGCGTCACCGAGGAGGAAGGGCAGCATGCCCGCGCCGATCGCCGCACCGAGGGACATCCCGGTCGAGAGGGCGAGCCAGCCGACACCGACGACGTAGATCGTCAGCGAGGCGGCGACCGCGACGGTCAGCTCGCGCAGGACCGAGCGGTCGTGGCCGCGGCGGGCCGCGTGGCCGGCGATCGCGGCAGCGGCGAGGAAGCCGACGAGGTAGCCGCCGGTCGCGCCGAGGAGGACGTGCGCGCCGCCCGAGGCGTCGGTGAAGACGGGCAGGCCGACGGCGCCGAGGACGAGGTAGAGGGCCATGCTCGCCACGCCCCGGGCCGGGCCGAGGGCCGCGCCGACGAGCAGCACCGCGAACGTCTGGCCGGTCACCGGAACCGGCGAGCCCGGGATCGGCAGCGCGACCTGCGCGGCGAGCGCGGTGATCAGGGCACCGAGCCCCACAGTGACGCCCGTGCGGGTCAGCGACTGCGGCAGCACGGCCTCCGCGAGGACGGCGCGTGGACGAAGGGGAGCAGCGAGGGTGGTCATCGGGTCTCCGTGGATGGTCGGGTGGGGCACCCCCATCCTGCCGAAAACTCGCCGCCGCCGTACACCGGGGTGACCATTCCGACACGGTCGGGCGCGCCCGCCGCCCCCGGGCGCGCCGGGCCGGCGCACTCCCGCGTGTAAACACTGGGTAACGAAGCCCGCCGCCCCTTCCGTCGGCGGCCCGGGCCGCCCACTATGGACGCCATGTCCGAAATGAGAATGGACCTGGCGTCCATTTCCGGTTCCGCGAAGGGCCTCGTCAAGGGTGTGGCCGTCGTCGACCTGCTCGCCGCGAGCGGGCGGCCGATGCGGCTCACCGACCTCGTCGACGAGCTCGGCCTGCCGCACGCGACGGTCGTCCGCCTCGTCGACGTCCTCGTCCAGCTCGACATCGTGCGGGTGGACGAGCGCGGGATCTACGGCCTCGGGCCGCGGACGGCCGCGTGGGGGCAGGCCTTCCTCGCCCAGCTCGACATCGCCCGTCTCGCGTTCGACCTCATGGAGACCCTCGTCGCCGAGACCGACGAGACCTGCTTCCTCGGCGTCCTCGACCGGGGGAGCGTGCTCTACGTCGCGGCCGTGAGCAGTCCGCAGCCGGTTCGCCCCGCCGCGACGGTCGGCTCGCGCAACCCGCTGCACTCGACGGGCATCGGCAAGTGCCTGCTCGCGTGGTCCTCGCCCGCCCGCCGCGACGAGCTGCTGCACGAGCCCCTCGAGGCGCGTACCCCGAACACCATCACCGAGCGGGCGGCGCTGCTCGCCGAGCTCGAGCGCTGCGTCGAGCGTGGCTACGTCATCGACGACATCGAGAACGAGGAGGGGGTGCGCTGCGTCTCGGCCCCCGTCTTCGACCACCTCGGCGAGGTGGTCGCGGCGCTCTCGGTCTCCGCCCCCGCCTACCGCTTCTCGCGGGAGGACGTCGAACGCTACGGCCCACGGGTCGTCGAGATCGCCCGGGAGCTCTCGGCCCGGGCCGGCCACCGGCTGCCGAGCCGGCCGGACGACGATGGACCCGCCACGGAGCCCACGACGCCGGACCTGGAGACGCTGTGAGCGACCAGGACCAGAGCTGGCGCGGCAAGATCGGCGCCCTGCGCGGCGGCGAGCTCGACGGCTTCCTCGCCGAGGGCGTCATCGCACGGCTCGCCTGCCTCGACGGCGACGGGTGGCCGTACGTCGTGCCCTGCTGGCACGAGTGGGACGGCTCGTCGTTCTGGGTCGTGCCGCGCAGGAAGTCGGCCTGGGCCCGCTTCCTCGCCGACGACGAGCGATGCGCCCTGACGGTCGACGAGGACGGCGGGCAGCGGAAGGTGTCGGCCCGCTGCCGTGCTCACCTCGTCGAGGAGCCCAACGTCGGCGGCGCCTGGGTGCCCATCGCCGAGCGGATGTCGCTGCGCTACCTCGGGGAGAACGGACCGAAGTACCTCGAGCCGACCCTCGACAAGCAGCGCTGGCTCTTCCGCCTCGAGCCGGTCTCGATGCAGACCTGGCAGGGCGTCGAGTGGGCCGAGAAGTACAAGTAGGCCGGTCGTGACCGACGTCCTCGAGCTCGCGCGCGAGCTCATCCGCACCCCGAGCCCCGTCGTCGACGGGGACGAGCGGGCCGTCGCCGCGCTGATGGCCGACGTCCTCACCGACGCCGGCCTGCCCCGGCCGACGGTGCACGCCCTGGACCCCACACGCCCCAACCTGCTGACCACCCTCGACTTCGGCGCCGGGGGTGCGCATCTCGTCCTCTGTGGGCACCTCGACACCAAGCCGGTCGGCGACGCCGCGTGGAGTGCCGACCCGTTCGGGGCCGACCTCGACGGCGACCGCCTCTACGGGCTCGGCTCGGGCGACATGAAGGCCGGGGTCGCGGCGATGACCGTGGCCGCCGAGCGGCTAGCCGAGGAGCCACCGCGCTGCGGACGCCTGAGCCTGCTGCTCACCGCCGACGAGGAGAACGGCGCCGTCTACGGCTCGCAGTTCCTCGGGCGCGCCGTGGAGCTGGCTGCGGACGGGATGGTCATCGGCGAGCCCGGTGGCATCGCCGAGGACTTCGACCGGCTCCACGTCTCCAGCCGGGGTCTCGCGCGCTTCGACGTGCTGGCCTCCGCCCGGCAGGGCCACTCCAGCCTCTCCTCCGTCCTCGGGATGCGCAACGCCGGAGCCGACGTCGCCGCCGCGGTGACCCGCCTCCACGGCGCCGAGCTGGTCACCCCGCTGGCTCCGCCCGGGGTCCGCGACTGGAACGCCACGGTCAACGCCGGCCTCGCCTACCGCGGAGGCTGGGGCTACGGCGTCCTCCCCGACCACGTGAGCGCGCTCGTCGAGGTCCGCACCCTGCCCGGGATGACCCCCGGCGCCGTCCTCGCCGAGCTCACCGAGCGCGCCCGGGAGGGCGCCGACGGCGCGGACGTCGAGGTCCGCCCGGACGCCACGGCCGCGCACTGGATCGACGCCTCGCCCCTGGTCCCGGCGGACGGCGCGCTCGTGCGGGCCGCCGAGGCCGCCGGTGCCGCGGTCCTCGGCCACCGGCCCCCCACGTCCGTCTTCCCCGGCACCACCGACGCCAGCTGGCTCGCCGGCCTCGGGACGCCCTGCCTACCGGCTCTCGGCCCCGGGCTGCTCGCCCGCGCGCACGGCGCCGACGAGTGGGTCTCGGTCCGCGCGGTGCACCAGGCGGCCGACCTGTACGAGCAGCTCGCCCGCGCCTTCTGCGCCCCGACAGCGGGGGAGCCGCGATGACCACCGCGACGACCGGGTCCGCCTCGGTGCTCACCCGCCTGTCGACGGTGCTCGCCCCCCTCGCCGGGCTCGTGCTCGTCCTCGTCCTCGCGGCGGTGACGACGCCGCAGATGTACACCCCCGACGTCGTGCGCATCGTCCTGTTCCAGGTCGGCATCATCGGGATCGCCGCTCTGGGCCAGACGCTGGTGCTCCTCACCGGCGGCATCGACCTGTCGATCAGCGGCGCCATGGCGATGACCTCCGTCGTCCTCGCCGTGACCACGGGCGGGTCCGACGGCCGGCTCGTCGCCGGGGTCCTGCTCAGCCTGGCCGCCGGCCTTGCCGTCGGGCTGCTCAACGGTGGGCTCGTCGTCCTGCGTGGCGTGCCCCCGTTCGTGGCCACCTTCGCCTCCCTCGTGCTCGTCCAGGGCGTCGTCATCGCCTGGACCGGTGGAGCCCCCTCGGGCCGGATCCCTGCCGGGCTGTCCTGGCTCGGGCAGGGGCGCGTCCTCGGGCAGGTGCCGGTCCCGGTCGTCGTCTTCGCGCTGCTCGCGCTCGCCGCGCTCGTCGTCCTCGAGCGCACGACGGCCGGCCGGCGGGTCTACGCCACCGGCTTCAACCCCGACGCCGCCCGGCTCTCCGGGGTGCGCCCCGGTCTCGTCGTCGTCGGCTGCTACGTCGCCTCGAGCCTGCTCGGCGTCGTCGCGGGGATGGTCAACGCCAGCTACATCGGCTACGTGGACGCCGCGCTCGTGCGCAGCCTCAACCTCGACTCGATCGCCGCCGCCGTCATCGGCGGGGTCGCCCTGACCGGGGGGCGGGGACGGGTGGGCAACACGCTGCTCGGCACGGTGATGCTCGCCGTGCTGCTCACCTGGCTCATCCAGCTCGGGGCGGGCGCGGGGGCCCGGCTCGTCGTCTCGGGGGCAGTCATCGTCCTGGCGGTCTTCATGCAGGGCCGACCCGTCCGAATCCCACGAATCACCGCACGAGAGAAGGACACGACATGACCCACCCCACCCGACGACGCGGTCCTCGCCGCCGCGTCCTCACCACCACCGTCGGTCTCGCCGCCCTGCTCGTCGCAGCCGGCTGCAGCACCGAGCAGGAGGGCTCCTCCTCCTCGTCCGGCTCCTCGGCCGCCGAGGACTGCATCAACGCCGACGAGGCCCAGGCGGAGTACACCGCCTCGTGGACCTCGGTCAAGGAGGCCTTCGGCCTCACCGACTTCGAACCCGTCGACGAGACCGTCTGCCAGGTCGACGGCGAGCAGTGGAAGGCCGAGCCCAAGCAGGGCGACAGCTACCGGATCGCCTTCGCCGCGCAGGGCCCGACGAACTCGTGGGGCGTCCTCAGCGACGAGGCGCTGAAGTACCACGCCAAGGAGCTCGGGGTCGACGTCCTGTACGCCGCGGCCAACGGGGACGCCACCACCCAGGTCGACAACATCCAGCAGCTGACGAGCCAGGACCCCGACGCCATGGTCGTCGTCCCGATGGGCGACGGGATCTCCGGTCAGGTCAAGGCGGCGGTGGACCAGGACATCCCGGTCGTGCTGTGCTCGGGTCTGCTGCCCGACTCCAGCGGCGCCGTCTCCACCGTGACCCGCCAGTACGACCTGCTCGGCTCGGCCTACGCCGAGTGGATCGCCGAGAAGCTCGGTGGCAAGGGCAAGGTCGCCATCCTCTCCGGCCTCGCCGGAGTCCCGACGGCGGAGTACCAGAAGGCGGCCGCGGAGAAGACCTTCGCGAAGTACCCGGACATCAAGATCGTGACGACCCAGTACACCCAGTGGTCGCCGACCGTGGCCAAGACGGTCGCGCAGAACCTCATCGCCAGCTACCCGGACCTCGACGCGATCTGGTCCGACTCCGGCTACGGCGCGCTCGGCGTGGTCCAGGCCTACCAGGAGGCCGGCAAGGCGGTCCCGCCGATCACGGGAGACTCGATCAACGAGTTCATCCAGGCGACCGAGGGCACCGACGTCCAGTACGCGCTCTCGACCTTCCCGCCGGAGATGTCGAGCACCTGCCTCGACACCGCCCTCGACCTGCTCAAGGGCGAGCCGGTGCTCGACAAGGTCTACGTCGACTCCCCGAGCTTCACCGATGCCGACGGCGCGCAGTACGCCCGGGACGACTGCGACGGAGGGCTGCTGGTCCCCTCGAGCGCTCCCGAGGACCTGCTCGTGGACCTCAAGATGTGCAAGGCGTCCTGACCACCGAGGACCGAGGAGCGGAGCCCACCATGCCCGAGACCGCGCTGGGCGCCCGGGGAGTGACCAAGTCCTTCCCGGGCGTCCGGGCCCTCGACGACGTCACGCTCGCGTGCGCGCCGGGCCGGGTCCACGCCCTGCTCGGGGAGAACGGTGCGGGCAAGTCCACGCTGGTGCGGATCCTCACCGGCGACGAGTCGCCCGATGCCGGGACCGTGGTCGTCGCGGACCGGGAGACGCGGCTCGGCGCGCCGCGTGAGGCGCTCGGCCTCGGCATCGTCCCGGTCTACCAGGAGCTCACCGTGCTCCCCGAGATGAGCGTCCTCGACAACGTCCTGCTCGGCCAGGAGCGCTCCCGCCGCGGCCTGCTCGACCGGGGCGCCCAGCGAGAGCTCGCCCGGGCGGCCCTCGCGCGGGTCTCCCTCGAGGACCTGCCGCTCGGCACCCGGACCGGGGAGCTGTCGCTGGCCAACCAGCAGCTCGTGGAGATCGCGCGCGCGATCGCCCGACGCAGCTCCGTGCTCATCCTCGACGAGCCCTCGGCGGTGCTCTCCGGCGACAAGCTGCAGGCGTTGCACGACGTCGTCCGCGCCATCGCCGCCGAGGGGACCGCCGTCGTCTACATCACCCACCTGCTCGAGGAGGTGCCGGCCCTCGCCGACGACCTCACGGTGCTGCGCGACGGCAAGGTCGTCTCCTCCGGCCCGGCCACGGACTACACCACCGACCGGATCGTGCGCGAGATGGTCGGCCGCCAGGTCGACCAGGTCTTCCCCGACCCCGCGCCGCCCGCCGGCGAGGTCGTCCTGCGGGTCAGCGACCTCGTCCCGGTCGGCTCGAGCGCACCACCGGCGCACCTCGAGGTGCGCGCCGGTGAGATCGTCGGTCTCGCCGGGCTCGTCGGGGCGGGCCGCTCCCGCTTCCTGCGCACCCTGGCCGGGGCCCGTGGCCGCTCCCAGGGGGGAGTCGACGTGGGTGGGCGGCGCGTGCGCGGCTCGCTCACCGGGGCGATCGCCGCGGGTGTCGCGCTCGTCCCCGAGGAGCGCAAGCGCGACGGCCTCGTCCTCGACCTCACGGCCGCCCAGAACATCACCCTCACGGACCTGCGCCAGGTCAGCTCGGCCGGGCTCGTGCGCACCGCCCGGGAGAACGCCGCCTTCGACGAGGAGCGCGAGCGTCTGGGCATCAAGGCGTCCGGCCCGGGCCAGCCCACCCGCCAGCTCTCCGGTGGCAACCAGCAGAAGATCGCCATCGCGAAGTGGTTGCGCGTCTCCCCCCGGGTCCTGCTGCTCGACGAGCCGACCCGCGGGGTCGACATCGGTGCCAAGAGCGAGATCTACCGGATCGTGCGCGAGCTCGCGGCGAGCGGGATGGCCATCGTCATCGCCTCGAGCGAGCTGGCCGAGGTCATCGGCCTGGCCCACCGGGTCCTCGTCTTCCGGGACGGCGCGGTCGTCGGGGAGGTCCACCGCGACCCGGACAGCGCCGAGCGGATCATGCACCTGGCCCTGGGGACCGCGTCATGACCAGCGTCGCAGCCCCCCGTGGCTCCCGTGCCCCCCGGCTCGCCGCGTTCTCCGGCCTCGTCCGGCGCGGTGGCGCCGTCTGGGTCATCGTCCTTGCGCTCGTCCTGGCGCTGACGTTCGCCCGCGGGACGGGCTTTTGGAACTCGGGCAACATCGCGGCCGTCCTCGCCGGGGCCGCCGTCCTGGGGCTCGTCGCCCTGGGGCAGCACGTCGTGGTCCTCGGGGGCGGCATCGACCTGTCCGTCGGCTCCATGGTCACGCTGACCTCGTTGCTCACGGCCGTGCTCGTCGACGGCTACCCCATCCGGACGGTGCCCGTCATCGTCGCCATGGTCGTGCTCGGGGCCGCGATGGGCCTGCTCAACGGCTCGCTCGTCAGCGTCGCGAGGCTTCCCCCGTTCATCGTCACCCTCGGCATGCTCTACCTCGTCAGCGGGGTCGCCCTGACCGTCAGCGCCACCCCGGCCGGCCGGGTCACCGCGGCGCTGACCGACTTCTCGCGCGCCACCCTGGGGCCCGTCCCGGCGCCCTTCCTCGTCCTCGTCGCGGCGGTGGCGGCCGTCTGGCTGCTCCTCGCGCGCACCCCGTGGGGGCGCCACCTGTACGCGGTCGGCGGCGACCAGCACGCCGCCCGGGCCGCCGGCGTGCGCGTCCGCCCGGTGCTGCTCGGGGCCTACGTGACCTCCGGGGTGCTGGCGGGCCTCGCCGGGGTCCTCCTCGCCGCACGCTCGGCCATCGGCTCCCCGACGGCCGGCAGCGGTCTCGAGCTGTCGGCGATCACCGCGGTCGTCATCGGTGGGACCTCGCTCCTCGGGGGGCGCGGCAGCCTGCTCGGCACGGTCGGTGGCGTCGCCCTCCTGGCCCTGATCACCAACGCCATCACCCTGCTCCAGCTCCCCTCCACGTGGACCGACCTCGTGCGGGGGCTGATCATCATCGCCGCGGTCGCGGTCTTCGTCGTGCGGCGGCCGCGATGAGCACCGCGGTCGTCGACGCCCACGTGCACGTGTTCGAGCGTGCCGACCGGGTCGCCCGAGGCGTCGACGAGCTCGTACCCGTCGACCGGACCGCCTCCGTGGACGCGCTCGGCGCACGGCTGCGCGCGGCGGGGGTCGACGGCGCCGTGCTCGTGCCGCTCGACCGCCACGACGAGCCGGTGCGTCGTGCCCTCGCCACCTCGCCGTGGGCGGTCGCGGCGGTCGCGGTCGCCGGCGAGGCCGAGCAGGGGCGCGCCGGCGTCGACCCGGTGCAGGCCCTCGAGCGCCGGTGGGAGGGGTTCCCCTTCCGGGCGCTGCGGACGACGTGGCTCGGAGATCCCGGCCGGCCCCTGGAGGACTCGCCGATGCTCCCCACCCTCAGGTGGCTCGCCCGCCGCGGGCTCGCCCTGTGGAGCTACCTGCCGCCCGAGCAGGCGCCGCTGCTCGAGCCGCTCGGCGCCCTCGTCCCCGACCTGGCGGTGGTGCTCAACCACCTCGGCTTCGCACCCTCGGGCATGTGGGTCGACGCCCACGGCCGCCCCCGGTTCGACGGCGCGCTGGCGCCGGCCGAGGTCGAGCGGGTCGAGGGTCTGGCGAGGCACCCGCGTACCCACCTGATGTTCTCGGGGCACTACGCCCTCTCGGCGCAGGACCATCCGTACCCGGACCTCGCCGAGACCTCGCAGCGGCTGGTCGCGGCCTTCGGCGCCGACCGGACCCTGTGGGCCTCGGACTGGCCGTGGGTCGACGCCGTCCCGGGGTACACCGCCACCCTGGACGTGCTCGAGGCGTGCCTGCCCGGGATCACCCCCGGCGAGCGGGCGGACATCCTCGGCGGCACTGTCACCCGACTGCTCACCTGACCACCCGCACGACAAGGAGCCCCGCACCGCGATGCCGACACCCACTCCCCACGCCGCGACCATGCCCCGGTCCGGAATCCGCCGGGTCATGGACGCCGCGTGGGCCTCCGGACGGCCCTTCATCGGGATGCACGTCGGCGAGCCCGACTTCGACCCGCCGGCCCACGTCGCCGCGGCCGGGGCCCAGGCCTACCTCGACGGGGACACGCACTACGTCCCCAACGGCGGCATCCCCGAGCTGACCCGCGCCCTCGTGGAGAAGCTGCGGACGGCCAACGGCATCGAGGTCGCTCCCGAGCAGGTCGTCGTGAGCGCCGGCGGTGCCCAGGCGCTGCACCTGGCGCTGTCCATGACCCTGGCGGCGGGCGAGGAGGTCCTCGTGCCGGACCCGGGGTGGCCGAACTACCGGATGGCCGTCGGGCTCCTCCAGGGGGTCCCCGTCGGGTACCCGCTGCGCCCGGAGCAGGGTTTCGTCCCGGTCGTGGCCGACCTCGAGGCTCTCCTGACGCCACGGACCCGGGTGCTCGTCGTCAACAGCCCGTCCAACCCTCTCGGCACCGTCATCCCCGGGCCCCGGCTCGAGGAGCTCGTCCGGTTCGCCGAGCGGCACGACCTGTGGCTGCTGTCGGACGAGTGCTACGACGCGCTGACCTACGGGGTCGCCCACGTCTCCCCGGCGACCTTCGACCGGACGGGTTGCGTGCTCTCGGCGTTCTCCTTCTCCAAGACCTACGCGATGACCGGGGTGCGCGTGGGGTACCTCGTCTGCCCGGCGTCGGTCGCCCCGGTCGCCGCGAAGCTCCAGGAGCCCATGGTGGCCTGCGTCAACGCCCCGGCGCAGCGGGCCGCCCTGGCCGCGCTCACCGGGCCGCAGGAGCGGGTGCACGAGATGCGCGGCACCTACGACGCGCGCCGCCGGCTGGCTCTGGACCTGCTCGAGCAGGCCGGGATCCCCCACGTCGTCCCGCACGGGGCCTTCTACCTGTGGGCCGACGTCAGCGCCCGGGCCGGTGGGGACGTCGAGTCCTGGGCGGTGCGCCTCCTCGAGCAGGAGCGGGTGGCGGTCGCGCCCGGCACCGCGTTCGGCGCCGGCGGTGAGGGGTGGGTGCGGCTCTCGCTCGCGACGTCCACGGACGACATCCGTGAGGGCATTGCGGCGATCGGGAGGATGGCGTGAGCGGCAGCGGCCGGGACATCGTGCTGGGCGAGCTCGCGGCCAGCCCGGTCGTCGCCATCCTCCGTGGAGGTGACGCGCGAGCCACCTGCGCCGTGGGGCGCACCCTCCTCGGCGAGGGTGTGCGCTGGCTGGAGGTGACGACGAACTCGCCGGGGTGGCAGGACGCCCTCGGGGAGCTCGCCGGCGACGGGTCGCGGGTGGGTGCCGGGACGGTCCGGTCCCCGCAGCAGGTCGACGACGCCGCGGCCGCGGGCGCCACCTTCGTCGTGTCGCCCGACACCGACGGGGCCGTCGGCCGCCGGGCCCTCGAGCTCGGTCTCGCGTGGCTCCCGGGCGCGATGACACCGACGGAGGTCGTCGCCGCCCACCGCCTCGGGGCCACGGCGGTCAAGGTGTTCCCCGTCGGGTCGGTGGGAGGGCCCGAGTACGTCCGGGCGGTCCGGGCACCCCTCGACGACATCCCCCTCGTGCCGACGGGCGGGGTGGCGCTCGGCGACATCCCCGCGTACCTGGCGGCCGGTGCGGTCGCCGTCGGGCTCGGGTCCCCACTCGTCGGGGACTCCCTGCGCGGAGGGTCCCTCGAGGCCCTCGGGGAGCGGGCACGGACCGCGATGGCCGGTGCGGTGGCGAGCGAGGAGGTGGCCCGTGGCTGAGGTCGTCACCCTCGGCGAGGCGATGGGGCGGCTCGCCTCCCAGGGGATCGGCCCCCTGCGCCACTCGGCCGCCCTCGACCTCGGTGTCGCCGGGGCCGAGTCCAACGTCGCGATCGGGCTGGCGCGCCTCGGGGTGCCGGTGCAGTGGGTCGGCCGCGTCGGCGACGACGAGTTCGGCCGGCTCGTCGTCTCCACCCTGCGCGGCGAGGGGGTCGAGGTCCGGGCCGCGGTCGACCCGCGCGCCCGCACCGGGCTGCTCGTGCGAGAACGACGGACGGCGGCCGTCACGCGGGTGACCTACTACCGGGAGGGCAGCGCCGGCTCCCTGCTCGCGGTCGAGGACCTCGACGAGGCAGCGATCGCCTCGGCCCGGCTGCTGCACGTCTCGGGCATCACGCCCGCCCTCGGGCCCTCCGCCCGGGCAGCCCTCGACCGCGCCGTGGCGGTCGCCCGGTCGTCGGGGACGGCGGTCTCGTTCGACGTCAACTTCCGGGCCCGGCTGTGGGCCCCCGACGCGGCCGCCGAGGTCCTCCGCCCGGTGGCCGCGGCCGCCGACGTCGTGTTCGCCGGCCACGCGGAGGCGCGTCTGCTCGTCGGGGACGCCGTGGCGGACGCCGAGCTGGCCGACCGGCTCCACGAGCTCGGGCCCCGGCACGCCGTCGTCAAGCACGGCCGCCATGGCGCGGTCTCGTGCGTCGACGGGGTCGCCCGTACCTCGGCGGTCTTCGAGGTGGCCGAGGTCGACCCGATCGGCGCGGGTGACGCGTTCGCCGCGGGCTACCTCGCCGAGTGGGTGGCGGGGGCCGACCCGGCCACGATGCTCGACACGGCGGCCCGCTGCGGCGCGCTGGCGGCCGCGGTCGACGGCGACTGGGAGGGCCAGCCGTCGCGGGACGAGCTGGCCCTGCTCGCGACGGTCGACGTCGAGCGCTGACCCTCCGGGCGTCCGGCGCCGGCAGGCGCGCCGCGGGGGCGGTCAGCCTCCGGACGGCACGGCGGCCGCGGTGCGGCCCTCGAGCCACGGCCCGGGGTCGGCGACGAGGCGGTGCAGCTCGACGTACGCGGCGCCGAGCGCGGCGGCCACCGGCCGCTCGGGCGCGACCTCGACGACGGGAGTGACCCAGGCCGCCGACAGGACCCGCCGGCCGAGGGTGCGCTCCAGTGTGGGGCGGACGAGCTCCCCGAGCTCACGCAGGTGGCCTCCGAGGACGATGACCGGCACGTCGAGGACGTTGACGACCGCCGAGAGCGCGATGCCCAGGCCGGCGGCGGCCCGCTCGACCGCCTCGCGGGCGCGCGCGTCGCCTGCGGTGGCGCGGCGGGCGACCTCGCTCGTGCGCGTCGTCTCGGGCAGGCCCGCGGCGGCGGCCAGCGCCCGGGCACCGGCGTACTGCTCGAGGCACCCCGTGCTCCCGCACGCGCACGCGGGGCCGGCGGGGTCGACGGTCACGTGGCCCACCTCGCCGGCCCAGCCGTGCCGGCCGCGGACGGGGTGGCCGTCCAGGACGACCGCGCCGCCGATGCCGGTGGACCCCGAGAGGTAGACGAAGTCGCGGTGGGTGCCCGGCCGTCCGGGGGCCGCGAACGAGATGGGGACGGCGGCCAGCTCCGCCTCGTTGCCCACCGCCACGGCTGCGAGCCCGGGCAGGTCGGGGAGCAGCTCGGCCACGGGGACGTCGGACCAGCCGAGGTTCGGCGCACGCAGCAGGACCCCGTCGTCGGCGACGATCCCCGGGAGCGCGAGCCGGGCACCGACGACGAGCACGTCGGGCGCGTCGGCGAGGGCCCGGTGGGCCAGCCGGGCGAGCCGGCGCAGCACGGGTGCGGGCCGCGAGCCGCGCAGGTCGTCGTCCTCGACGCGTTCGGCGCGCACGGCGCCGGTGAGGTCGACGACCACGGCCGCCACCCGGTCGACGTCGACCTGCAGCCCGAGCGCCCCGAGCGTGCTCCCGGGCCCGAGCGGCGTCCCCGGGCGGCCGGGGCCGCGTGGACGACCGGCCTGCGCCCCGAGCTCCTCGAGCAGACCGCCGGCGAGCAGGTCGTCGACGAGCCGGGCGGCGGTGGCCCGGGTGGTGGCGGTGGCGAGCGCCAGGTCGGCCCGGGTCGGCGGGGTGGGGCAGGCCAGGGCGGCCGAGAGCACCCGGGCGAGGTTGACCGCCCGCACCCCGCCGGCGTCGACCGCCACCGGGGACGGCGCTCCTCCACGCGTCGGCCGGCTCACGTCTTGACCGTACCCCGGACGGCGTATTAGTTTCATCATTGAACAAAACACACAGGAGATGATGACGATGTCGCCGAGGACGCCGACCGCCGAGGACCGCTTCTCGTTCGGGCTGTGGACCGTGGGCTGGACGGGCACCGACCCGTTCGGCGGTCCGAGCCGCCCCGCGCTGGACCCGTGGGAGTACGCCGACCGGCTCGCCGAGCTCGGGGCGTGGGGGATCACCTTCCACGACAACGACGTCTACCCCTTCGACGCCGACGAGCAGACCATCCGCGAGCGGGTGGGCCGGCTGCGCTCTGCCGCCGACGCCTCCGGCCTGGTCATCGAGATGGTCACGACGAACACCTTCAGCCACCCCGTCTTCAAGGACGGCGGCCTGACGAGCAACGACCGCTCGGTGCGCCGGTTCGGGCTGCGCAAGGTCATCCACGCCGTCGACCTCGCCGCGGAGCTCGGGGCGACGACGTTCGTCATGTGGGGTGGCCGCGAGGGCAGCGAGTACGACGGCAGCAAGGACCTCCACTCCGCGTTCGCGCGCTACAAGGAGGGCCTGGACACCGTCGCCGGCTACATCAAGTCCAAGGGCTACGACCTGCGGATCGCCCTGGAGCCCAAGCCGAACGAGCCGCGCGGCGACATCTTCCTGCCGACCGTCGGGCACGCCCTGGCGATGATCGCCGAGCTCGAGCACGGCGACATCGTCGGGCTGAACCCGGAGACCGGCCACGAGCAGATGGCCAACCTCAACTACACCCACCAGCTCGGGCAGGCACTGTGGTCCGGCAAGCTCTTCCACCTCGACCTCAACGGCCAGCGCGGGTTGAAGTACGACCAGGACCTCGTCTTCGGCCACGGTGACCTGCTCTCCGCGTTCTTCACCGTCGACCTGCTCGAGAACGGGTTCCCGGGCAACCCGGACGCCCCGCGCTACACCGGCCCCCGGCACTTCGACTACAAGCCGTCGCGGACCGAGTACCTCGAGGGTGTGTGGGAGTCGGCCAAGGCGTGCATGAGCACGTACCTGCTGCTCGCCGAGAAGGCCAGGGCGTTCCGCGCCGACCCGCGGGTCACCGAGGCGATGGAGTACGCCGGGGTCGGGACGCTCGTGGAGCCCACCCTCGATGAGGGGGAGTCCCTGGCGGACTTCCTCGCGACCGACGACGGCTTCGACGTCGAGAAGGCCGCCGAGCGCGACTTCGGCTTCGTCCGGCTCAACCAGCTCGCCGTGGAGCACCTCACCTCCTGACCCGAGCCGGTGTCCGACACCGTGATCGGCCGCCGCCCGGCACGCCCTCGGTCGGTAGGATCGGGGGCGTGCAGCCGGTCGGGCGAGTGAAGATGGCCGACGTCGCGCGCGCCGCCGGGGTCTCCGTCGCCACGGTGTCCAAGGTGGTCAACGGCCGCTACGGCGTCTCCCCGGCCACCCACGACAAGGTGCTCGGCGTCATCGCCGACCTCGGCTACGAGGCCAGCCTCGGCGCTCGCAGCCTGCGCAGCCTGCGGACCAACGTCATCGGCGTGCTCGTCGCGGAGTTCGAGCCGTTCAGCACCGAGCTGCTCAAGGGCGTCTCGGCGGCCATCGGCGAGACGAGGTACGAGCTCATCGCCCACTCAGGGCGCCACCACGGGGACCAGGTGGGCTGGGAGCGTCGCTCGCTCGCCCGGCTCGGCGGCTCGGTCATCGACGGGGCGATCGTCGTGACCCCGACGGTCGTCGACGCCCGCGACGGCGGCATCCCCGTCGTCGCGGTCGACCCGCACACCGGGCCGAGCGACGTCCCCACCGTCGACGCCGACAACCTCGGCGGTGCCGTCACCGCGACCGAGCACCTGCTCGCCCTCGGCCACCGGCGCGTCGCGTTCCTCGGGGGGCGCACCGACCTGGAGTCGGCACGGCTGCGGGAAAAGGGCTTCCGCGAGGCGATGCGGCGGGCCGGGGTGCCGGTGGACGAGTCCCTCGTCGTGGTCGGCGGGTACCGGGCCGAGTCGGCGGAGGCGCCCGCCCGAGCTCTCCTCTCGCGCGCCGAGCGGCCCACGGCCGTGTTCGCGGCGAACGACCTCAGCGCCATCCGCACGATGGACGTCGCTCGCTCCCTCGGGCTCGACGTCCCGGGGGACCTGTCGGTCGTCGGCTTCGACAACGTGCCCGAGTCGGCCCTGTCGACGCCGGCGCTCACGACGATCGCCCAGCCCCTGCAGGAGATCGGGGCCACCGCGTTGCGGATCCTCGTCTCCCTCCTCGACGGCGAGGGGAGCAGCCCCGGCCACGCGCGGCTGCCCACGACGATGGTCGAGCGTGCGTCGTGCGCGCCACCCCCGGCCTGAGGAGCCCCGACCGGGTCACCGAGCCGTCGGCGGGCTACTCGTCGCCGCGGAGGGTGAACGAGCGCAGCCGGTCGCCCGCGAACCACACCGTCACGAGGGTGACGAGCGCGGCGGCGACGAGCGAGTAGACCAGCCCGGTGCTCGCCTCGTCGGCGAGCAGGGGGCTCACCTCGCCCGCCACGGCGCGACCCCACGCCCCCACCGAGAGCCAGCGCACGCCGGCGAGCAGCGACCCGAGCACGCCCTCCCAGAACAGGGTGTAGAGCAGGCCGACGACGACGGCGTGCCGGGTCAGCGCGGCCAGGGCCAGGAAGAGGGCCGAGTACGCCGTCCCGGCCACCGCCCCGCCCAGGCCGAGGGCCAGCGCACGGCGCCCGAGCGAGGGGTCGAGGACGAGCGCGGCCAGCGCGAGCGGCAGCGCGCCGAGCACCATCGTCGTCGCCCACGCGGTGGCGTACTTGCTCACGACGACGACGTGCCGGCTCACCGGCTTGGCGAGCAGGTAGACGATCGAGCCGTCGTCGACCTCGGGCCCGAGCACCGCGCTCGAGGCGAGCAGCGCGACGAGTGGCAGGGCGAGGGTCAGCCCGAGCCCGGCCGTGGCCTGGAAGCCCACGTCGCCGTCGGTCAGCAGGCGCACGACGACGGCCAGCAGCAGCAGCGCCACGGGCACGAGCACGAGCACGATCCCGCGGCGGCGGCCGAGCACGGCCTGGGCCGAGAGCCGGATGATCGTACGGTTCACCGCTCAGCCCCCCACCAGGTAGGAGAAGACGCTCTCGAGGGAGTCGTCGGTCGGGCGCACCTCGAGGATGCGGGTGCCGTGCTCGCGGGCGACCCGCGGCAGCCGGAGCGCGAAGGCGCCGAAGTCGGACACGGAGACGTCGACGCCGCCGTCCGTGCGCAGCGCCACGGCGAGGACCGAGGGCTCGGCGATGAGCCGCGAGGCGAGCCCCCGGTCGTCGTCGGCGACGATGACGTACTGGACCGGGCGGTCGGTCATCAGCCGCCGGATCTCGCCGAACTCCCCGGAGGCTGCGTGCCGGCCGGAGACGACGACCTCGATCTGGCGGGCGACCTGCTCGACCTCCTCGAGGATGTGCGAGCTGAACAGCACGGTGCGCCCCTCGGCCCCCATCCGGCGCAGCAGTGCCATGAGATGCAGGCGCTGACGCGGGTCGACCCCGTTGAAGGGCTCGTCGAGCAGCAGCACGGCGGGGTCGTGGACGAGCGCGGAGGCCAGCTTGACCCGCTGGCGCATCCCCTTGGAGTAGGTGCCGATCCGGCGCCCGGCCGGCTCGAGCAGGTCGACGACCTCGAGGGCGCGCCGGGTCGCGGCCCCGGGGTCCCGCAGACCGTGCAGCTCGGCGTTGGCCAGGACGAACTGCCGGCCGGTGAGGTAGCCGAAGCTGACCTCCCGCTCGGGGACCAGCCCGAGGGTCCGGTAGGCGCCGGTGTTGCGCCACACCGGTTCCCCGTCGAGGGTCACCGCGCCCGCGGACGGAGCGAGGAAGCCGGACATCAGGGCGATGAGGGTCGTCTTCCCGGCGCCGTTGGGTCCGAGCAGCCCGGTGATGCCGGGGCCCACGGACATGGTGATGCCGTTGACGGCGACGACGTTGCCGAACCATCGCGAGGTCTGCTCCAGGCGCAGCACGCTCACGACGTCGCCACCCTCCGGTAGCGCAGGACGAGGGCGCCGAGGCAGGCCGCCGACAGGCCGACCAGGACCGCGACGTAGGCCAGCTCCATCCCCGTCGACGCCGGCGGCGTCGGGGCCTCGACCCCCGTCCAGGCGGACATCAGCCCGCGGTAGAGCGAGTACGGCGAGAACAGCCCGGTGACCTCACCGATCCGGGGCCGGCCCTCCGCGCCGGCGATGCCCTGGACGGCGGTGACGATGCCGTTGGCGATGAGCAGCAGGGCGATCGTCGCGACGACGGCGAAGCCCCGGCGCGTGGACCAGGACGCGACGAGGCCGGCGACGCCGGCGAGCGAGAGGGCGAGCAGGACGACCAGCCCGAGGGCGACCGCGACGTCCCGGGTCTGCTCGGCGACGTCGAGCTCGCTGAGCAGGGCGGCGCCGTAGAGGACGAGGACGGGCAGGACGAGGAAGACCAGGGTGGCGCCGAGCAGCGAGACCCAGCGGGCCAGGGCGTAGGTCCCCGACCCGAGCGGCCGGGCGAGGTACAGGGCGATCGTGCCGTGCCGCAGGTCGCGCGAGAAGAGCACCGGGGCCTGGGCGGCGACGAACACCCCGACGAGCACCTGGGTCGTCGACGCGTACTCGGCGTAGCCGATCGGCAGGCTGTCGAGCCCGACGAGCACCATGACCCCGGCGACGATGACCGCGGGCAGGAGGTTCAGGGCGAGCAGGGCGAACGGCAGCACCTTCGAGCGGCCCGAGCGGCCGAGGCCGAAGGCGTTGCGCAGCCCCGTGCCGACGAGCGAGCGGGCGATCGCGCCCTGCCCGAGCCGGGGCCCGGTGTACGGGCGGTAGCCCAGGTCGTGGATGACGCTGCGCCCCTCGGGGGTCGCGGCCGACGGGTCAGTCACGGGGCACCTCCTCGGCGTGGTCGGCCGGCCGGCCGTCGGAGGGCTGCTCGGCGAAGACGTCCTCGAGGTGGCGGTGGTCGGCCTGCATCCGCACCAGCCCGAGGCCGAGGTCGCTCGCCGCGTCCCGGACGACGTCGCGCACGTCGGGCCCGCTGCCGGTGAGGTCCACGGACAGCGCCGACCCGCGCTCGCGCACCCCGATGCCGGCGGTCGCGAGGGCGGTCGCCATCCGGCCCTGGGCGTCCTCGCCGAGGACCTCCACGAGCAGGGTGCCGGTGGCGTCGAGGAACTCGTCGGTCCGGGAGGCCCGCAGCAGCCGGCCGGCGTCGAGGACGACGACGTGGTCGCTCACCCGCTCCAGCTCGCCGAGCAGGTGCGAGGTGACGATGACCGCGATGCCGAAGTCGTGCCCGATCCGGCGCACGAGCCCGAGCATCTCGTCGCGGGCGGCCGGGTCCAGGCCGTTGGTCGGCTCGTCGAGCAGGACGAGGCGTGGGTCGTGCGCGAGGGCCTGGGCCAGCTTGGCCTTCTGCTTCATCCCCGTCGAGTACCCCCCCATCGGCCGGTAGCGCTCCTCGGCGAGGCCGACGTGGCGCAGGACCTCGGCCGCTCGTTCGCGGGCCGCGAGGCGCGGCAGGCCGGACATCATCGCCAGGTGCACGACGAAGTCGCTCGCGCTGACGTCCGGGGGGAGGCAGTCGTGCTCGGGCAGGTAGCCGACGGTCGCCCGGACCTGCGGGCCCTCCTCCTCGACGTCGTGGCCGAGGACCTCGGCCCGCCCGGAGGTCGCGGGCACGAGCCCGAGGAGGATCTTCAGCAGGGTGGACTTGCCCGCGCCGTTGGCACCGACGAGGCCGGTCGTGCCCTCGCCGATGTCGAGGGTCAGCGAGTCCAGGGCGAGCACCGGACCGTAGTCCTTGGTGAGCCCCTCGACCCGCACCACCGGCTGCACGCTGCTCACCCTAGCCTCGCGCGGCGGGGGGCACGTGGTGGGAGTGTGGGGAGGGTGTGGAGGTCTGCTAGCCCTCGGGCAGCGCGACGTAGACCAGCGCGTCGGTGCCCCCGCGGCACTCCACCGGCGCGGTGTTGTCGCACGTCATCGTGTAGCGCTTGGTCGTCACCGGCGAGCGCACCGTCAAGGTCGCCGGCAGCTTCGGGTCCCGGGCGGCGAGCGCCTCGGCCACCTCGACGGCGAAGGCGCAGCTCGTCACCTCGTTGCCGCTGTAGGCGGTGACGCCGTCCCCGGCGCCGGGGCACCGGCTCGCCGTGTGCGTCATGTTGATGTCACGCGGGGGCTGCATGGTCGCGGAGGAGCGCGCCGGGGAGGGGGAGGCGGAGCTCTCGTCGGCTGAGGCGGGGGAGGGGGTCGGGGTCCCGCTGGACCGCGTGGCCGGCGCCGCGGACGACGCCGAGCCGTCGCCGCCGCTGCGGGGCGTGACGACCCAGACGATCCCGGCGACGAGCAGCAGGGCGCCGAGCGAGACGAGCAGGACGCCGAGCAGCCCGCTGTGCGAGGCCTCCTCACGCTCGTCCTGTACGGGCTCGCCCTCCTCGGCGCGGCCGTCCGTCATCAGCTCCTCGAAGAGGGAGCCACGAGCGGCCGCCTCGGCCGCGGCGAGGTCGACGCCGCACACGGGGCAGAACCGGTCGCCGGCGTGGACCTCGGCGCCGCACTCGGCACACGTTCTCACGGCAGTCTCCGTCGGTGGGGGTGGTCACTGACCCCGACACCCTAGCCAGGTCGGGCCGGGAGCATGCCGTGCGCGCGGACGAGGTGGGAGAGCTCGTCGCCGGCGAGGAGGGCCAGGACGCGCTCCGCCAGCGCCGGGTGGGCCGACCCGGCGGCCACCGCACCGGCGAAGGTCGTCGTCAGGGCGGCGGGGCCGGGCAGCGGCCCGACGACGCGTACCCCCTCGATCCCGGTGAGCTCGCTGCGCTGCTGCACGCCCACCTCGGCCACTCCTTGCGCGAGCAGCCGGCCGACGGGCACTCCCGGTGGCGCCTGGACGAGGCGGAGCGTGCCGGCCAGACCCCACTCCTCGAGCCGGGCGACGAGCGCGGTGCCGCTCGGCCCCGTCGAGTACGCGACACCGTCGGCGCTGCGGAGGACGTCGCGCAGCTGGGCGAGGGTGCGCAGGGGCGGTGGCTGGGCCGAGGAGCGCACGGCGAGCACCGCGTCGGACGTGAACAGCGCGGTGACCGTCGCCGGGTGCACCGACCCCTCCGTCGACAGCCCGCGCAGGGCGTCCTCGGCGAGGACGACGAGGTCGACGGGCTCGCCGCGGCGCATCCGACGGGCCACCTCGACGCCTCCGGCGGAGGCGGTGCGCACGGTGAGACCGTGCTCCCGGTGGAGGTGGTCCGTGGCCGCGTCCAGCAGCCGCTCGGGGGCCCTCGAGGAGAGCAGGCGCAGGGCGGGGCTCATCGGAGAGGCCTCACTCCCCGACGGGCGGGGTGCCGTGGGTGTGGAAGCTCTCGATGGTCTTCAGCCCCCACGCCTGGCCCTTGGCGCGCTCGGCCTCGGTCCAGGTGACCGGGGGAGAGTCCGGGGAGAGGAGCAGCCTGGCCCCCGCGTTGCACAGCTCGACCCGGTTGCCACCCGGCTCGTAGACGTAGAGGAAGAAGGTCTGCTGGATCGCGTGCTTGTGTGGCCCGGTCTCGATGAAGACGTCGTTGTCGAGGAACACGTCGGCGGCCCGCAGGATGTCCTCCCGGGTGTCGGTGGCGAAGGCGATGTGGTGCAGGCGCCCCCGCAAGCCAGTCCAGTCGGTGGTGTGGACCAGGTCGTAGCTCTTGTCGGTGACGGTGTACCAGCAGGCCGCCTGCGTTCCGTCGTCGAGGACGATCTGCTCGGAGAGTCGGGCACCGAGCGCGTCGGCGAGGAAGGAGCCGTTGGCGGCGACGTCCCGGGCGAGGTAGTTGACGTGGTCCAGGCGGCGCACGGTGGCACCGCGGCCGGGGAACGCGGCGGCCTGGTTCTTCAGCGACGGCCGCAGGCGCTCCGGCGGCCGGTACGGCTCCGACTCCCAGTACAACGCCAGGAGGTGGCCGTCCGGGTCGGGCACGACGTACGTCGGGCCCAGGCCGGGCGCACCTTCCTCCCACGAGCCGCGATGCCCGCGCTCCTCGAGGGCCGCCACCCGTCGCTCGAGCGCCGCGGGTCCGGCGGTGCGCAGCCAGGTCCGCCCGATGCCCGAGGTCTCGTGCGCGACGACGCGCAGGGTGAAGCCCTCGTAGTCGTCCCAGCAGTGCAGGTGGACCACCCCGTCCTCGCGGCGCACCTCGTCCAGGCCGAGGAGACGGACGAAGAAGTCGGTGGTCGCCTCGAGATCCGGCGTGCGCAGCTCGACGGCGGAGAGGTGGGCGATGTCACGGATGCGCTCCACGGGTGCTCCCTGGGGGGTCGGGCGGAAACGGCGGGCCGGTTCCGGGGGACGGTCGGGTGTCGGCGCTCAGCGGATCTCGCGCAGCGCCTCGATGACGCTCGCGATGTGGGCGCGCATGGCGGCCTCGGCGGCCGCCGGGTCGCGGGACGCGACCGCCTCGATGACCCGCTCGTGCTGGGCCAGTGAGACCGCCGAGCGTCCCGGCCGCAGCGCGAGCTGGAACTGGTGGCGCACCATCTGGCCGCGCAGCTCCTCGATGATCCGCTGGGCCAGGCCGTGGCCGGCGATGTCGCGGATCTTGCCGTGCAGCCGGGCGTTGAGGTCGCTGTAGCGCAGCGGTTCGCCCGCGGCGACGGCTTCGCGCATCTCCTGGCCGATCGCCTCGAGCTCGGCGACGTCCTCGGTCGTCGCGAGCTCGGCCGCACGGGCGGCGACGAGACCCTCGATGACCATCCGCACCTGGGTGATCTCGACGGCCTCCTCGAGGGTGATCTCCCGGATCCGTGCCCCCCGGTTGCGCTGCAGCTCCACGAGGCCCTGGGCCTCGAGGGTCCGCAGCGCCGAGCGCACGGTGAACCGGCTCGCGCCGAAGCGCTCGCACAGCTCGGCCTCGACGAGGCGCTGGTTCGGTGCCAGCTCCCCGCGCAGGATCGCCTCGCGCAGGCCCTCGACGACGGTGCTGTCGGTGGCCATCGCGATCCTTCCTCGGCGTGCTGTGGGCAGGTCGGTCTGCTGGGTGGGAGGGTAGCCGTTCGCCCGCCGGCCCCCGCTCGGCCGGAGCGACCCGCGCGACCCGCGGTGGTCGGTCGTGCTCATGAGGCCGGCCCCGCGTCGTCCTCGGGCCGGTGCCCCGCCTTGGCGCGCTGGATGAGCTCGTAGACGTGTCCGCGCAGCTCCGCGAAGCGGTGCGTCCCCCGGGTGCCCAGCTGGTCGCGCTCGTCGGGCAGGTCGACGGTGACGTCCTCGAGCAGGACCGTGGGGCGGTTGGACAGCACGAGCACCCGTTGCCCGAGGTAGACCGACTCGTCGATGTCGTGGGTGACGAACAGCACGGTGACGCCGAGCCGGTGCCACAGGTCGCGGACGAGGTCCTCGAGGTCGGCGCGGGTCTGGGCGTCGACGGCGGCGAACGGCTCGTCCATGATGAGCACCGTGGGCTCGTAGGCGACGGCGCGGGCGATGGCCACCCGCTGCTGCATGCCCCCCGAGAGCTGCCACGGGTGGGCCTCGCCGGAGTCGCCGAGCCCGACCGCGGCGAGGGCGTCGGCGACGACGCGCCGCCGCTCGGCCTTGGGGACTCTACGTTCGATGAGCGGCCGCTCGACGTTCTGCTGCACCGTCATCCACGGGAAGAGGCTGCGCCCGTACTCCTGGAAGACGACCGCCATGCCGCGTGGTGGGCCGGTGACCCGCTCGCCGTCGAGCACGATCTCCCCGGCGGTGACGTCGAGCAGGCCGGCGATGCACCGCAGCAGCGTGGTCTTCCCCGCGCCCGACGGGCCCACGATGCACGTCAGCTGGCCTCGCGGGACCGAGAAGCTGAGCTCGCGGATCGCCTCGACCGAGCGGCCCTGGCCGCCGTAGGTCTTCTGCAGGCCGCGCACGTCGAGGGCGACGTCGGTCGCGGCGGCCTCCGGGGCGGTCGTGGTGGGCTCGGTGGTAGCCATGTCAGGCTCCTCGGTTGGCGTCGCGCAGACCGCGGTACCAGGCGAGGGCGCGGTGCTCGACGAGACGGAAGATCAGGGAGAGCAGGAAGCCGAGCACGCCGAGCAGGATGATGCCGGTCCACATCTGCGGGATGGCGAAGCTGCGCTGGAACTGGACGATCGAGGCGCCAAGGCCGCGGTCGGCGCCGAACAGCTCGGAGATGACCATGAGGATGACCCCGATCGAGAGGGCCTGGCGCGCGCCGGCGGCGATCTGCGGGCTCGACCCGCGCAGCGTGAGGTGGACGAGCTGCGAGCGGCGGCGGAGGTGGTAGCAGCGCGCGGTGTCGACGAGGACCTCGTCGACGGCGCGGACCCCCTCCACCGTGTTGAGCAGCACTGGCCACAGGCATCCGATGGCGATGGTGACCACCTTGGACGCCGACCCCGTGTAGCCGGCGAAGAGGGCGATGACCGGCACGAGCACCGGCGGCGGGATCGCTCGGAAGAACTCCAGGGTGGGCTCGGCGAAGGCCCGCACCCGGCGGTGGAGGCCGATCGGCACCCCGAGGGCGACGCCGAGGACGAGGGCGAGCAGGTAGCCGGCGAGCAGCCGCAGCACACTCGGCAGGACGTCCTCGCCGAGACGTCCGGTGAGCCAGGTGTCGGGGAACGTCGCGACGATGGTGCGCAGCGGGGGCCAGAAGAAGCTGTCGCTGCCGGCCGAGGCCACCCACCACAGCGCGACGAGCACGGCGGGCAGCCCGGCGGTGTAGCCGACGCGACGCAGGATGCGGGCGGTCACGAGGCCTCCCGGCGGACGCTGGGGTGCCAGCGCAGGACACGCCGCTCGAGGACCCGGGCGAGCACGTTGACGAGCACGCCGACGAGCCCCACCGCGATGACGAGGGCGTAGGTCTCCGGGACCGCCCCCGAGGACTGGGCGACGCCGATGGCCTGGCCCAGGCCGGGGACGCCGATGACGAGCTCGGCGGTGACCTCGAGGATGAGGGCGACCGCGGCGGCCAGCCGGAAGCCGGTGACGACGTAGGGGAGGGCGGTGGGCCACACGACGTTCCACCCGGTGGACAGGAACGAGAACCGGTAGGAGCGGGCGGTGTCACGGGCGACCGGGTCGACGTCGGCGACACCGTAGAGCACCTGGACGAGCACCTGCCAGGTCGCCGCGTAGACGACGAGCACGAGGGCCGACGGTGGCCGGCTGCCGAAGACGAGGACGACGAGCGGGATGAGGGCGACCGACGGGATCGGCCGGAGGAACTCGATCGTCGAGGCGGTCACCTCGCGCAGCACCCGGAAGCTGCCGATGAGCAACCCGAGGGCGACCCCGAGTGCCATCGCGACGGCGAGCCCGGCGGCCCAGCCCCGCAGCGTCAGCCCGAGCAGGCGCCAGAAGTCGGCGTCGGCGAGGACGCCTCCGAGGGCCCGGAGGATCTCGCTCGTCGGCGGCAGGTAGCCGGGGTTGACCAGCCCGGTCCGCGGGAGGACCTCGACGACGGCCGCGACCGTGAGCAGGCCGAGGACGCCGAGCGCGCCGTCACCCGACGGCAGGGGGACGCGGCGCCGGGGGGCGGGGACGTCGGTGGTGGTCGCGGTCATGCAGGCTCCTCGCCTGGTCGTCCGGGGATGGGCGGTGGTCCCTCGCGCGGGGCGAGGGACCACCGGCCTCACGGCAGGAGGGTCGAGATGTCGACGTCCTTCTCGAAGAGCCCGTCCTGCATGCCGAGGTCGGCGAGCTGCTGGACGGTGTCCTCGGTGATCTGCTCGTCCCACTGGGGGAGCACGACCTTCTGGGTGGCTGCCTCGTCGATCTTCGTGTACTGCAGGAGGATCGCGCGGGCCTCGTCCGGGTGCTCCTGGGCGTAGGTGAGCGACTCGTCCATCGCGGCCGCGAACGCCTCGACCGTGTCGGGGTGGCTCTGCGCGTAGGTGGTGGAGGTGAAGTACATCGCCACCTGGAGGTCGGGGGCGACGCCCGCGTAGTTGGAGCCGATGTTCTCCAGGCCGTCGGCGGCGCCCGTGGTGACGAAGGGCTCGACGACCTGGCCGGCGTCCACGTCGCCCTTCTCGACCGCGGCGGGGATGTCGGGGAAGGCGAGCTCGACGTAGTCGATGCCGGAGGGGTCGCCGCCGTCGGCCCGCACGAGGGCGTTGGTCGTCGTCGTGTTGATGTTGTTCAACGTGTTGACGGCGACCTTCTTGCCCGCGAGGTCCTTGGGGCTGGAGATCCCGCTGTCGGAGCGCACGAGGATGCCGGCGAAGTCCTCCTCGGGGTCGTCGGTGCCCTGGTTGCCCGAGGCCACGACCTTGACCGGCAGGCCCTTGTCGGTGGCGAGCAGCAGGGAGGTGGTGTTGCTGAAGCCGAACTGGTACTGGTCGCTGACGACGCCGGGGACGATGGCCGCACCACCCTGGGCGAGCTCGAGGTCGAGCTCGAGGCCGTGGTCGGCGAAGAACCCCTGGTCGACGCCGAGGTAGATGGGCGCGACGTCGATGATCGGGATGACGCCGACGGAGACGGTGCTCGTCTCCCCGGAGGCGCTCGACGCGCCGTCGCTGCTGGACGAGTCGCCCAGCGAGCCGTCGCCCGAGCCGCACGCTGCGAGCACGAGGGCGGCGGCCGATCCGGCGGCGACGAGTCCGGCGCGGCGGGTGATCCGCCGCGATGAGGTCCTGGGCAGGTGCATGGCTGGGCTCCTCCTCGAGTCCGACACCGCTCGCCGTCGAGGGTGCCTCCGCGGAGAGTGAACCCGATTGTTGACAATTTCGTCAACTGTCTCGTCGCCCAGCCACGAGCGGCCGGCCCCGCCCCGGCGCGCCGCCACGCGCCGACGCCACCCCGTCTGACCTCGGAGAACGTCGTGCCCGGCGGACGGCGCAGCGGCGGCGAGCTGTCCCAAACCGCGTCCGCCGGCGGACGCCGGGTGCCACACTGCCGGCATGGAGGGCCGGAGCACCGCAGCAGGCAAGGTCCTCGACGTGCTCGCGACCTTCGACCGGGAGCGGCAGAGCCAGACCCTCACCCAGATCGCGCAGCGCACCGGGCTGGCCCTGAGCACGGCCCACCGGGTCGTCACCGAGCTCGCCGAGTGGGGTGCCCTCGAGCGCGGTGAGGACGGTGCCTGGCATGTCGGCCTGCGTCTGTGGGAGGTGGCGGCGGTCTGCCCGCGCACCCAGATCCTGCGCGACGTCGCCCTGCCCTTCATGCAGGACCTCTACGAGGCGACCCACGAGAACATCCAGCTGGCCGTCCGTGAGGGCACCGAGCTCGTCTTCGTCGAGCGGATCGCCGGTCACCGCTCGGTCGAGCTGCGGACGATGGTCGGGGGGCGCTTCCCGCTCTCGGCGACCGGCATGGGCCGGGTGCTGCTCGCGCACGCCCCCGCCGAGATCCAGGAGGCCGTGCTCGCCTCCCCGCTGGACGCGTGGACGCCGTACACGGTCACCGACCCCGACGTGCTGCGAGCCCAGCTCGACGGCATCCGGCGCGAGCAGGTCGTCGTGAGCGACCGCCAGCTCTCCGAGAGCACCCTGGCGGTCGCCGCGCCGGTACGTGTCGGTCCGAGCGGCCCGGTCCACGCCGCCCTCGGGGTGGTCGTCGCGGCCGACCCCGGCTCCGAACGGGTCCGGGCGCTGCGCCATGGAGTGCTCCGGTCCGCCCAGGCCGTGTCCGCCGAGCTGGGCCGCCGGGCGGGGGTCGCCGTCGTCCGGACCGGCTGACCCGTCCTTCCGCAGGGCGGAAGCCCTGCTGACCTCCCCGGGCCGCCGTGTCACGGTGCACGGGCACGGTCCGACGACGGGACGAGGGAGCAGGCGATGGCGCAGCCCTGGACGGCACGGCCCCGCGGGGGCTGCGTACCGTCCGCCCGCAACGGCGGGCCGAACCCCCAGTGGTGGCCGCGGTGATCATCGACTGCCACGGCCACTTCACGACCGCCCCGCCCCAGCTCGCCGCGTGGCGCGAGCGGCAGGTCGCCGCGGTCGGCGACCCGGCGAACGCGCCCGACCCCGCCGAGCTCGACATCCCCGACGAGGACCTGCTCGCCGCCGTCGAGGGCAACCAGCTGCCGATGATGGACGCACGCGGGAGCGACCTCACGGTGTTCTCGCCGCGGGCCAGCTTCATGGCCCACCACGTCGGCGACCTCGCCGTGTCCACGACGTGGGCGCGGATCTGCAACGATCTCGTCCACCGGGTGAGCACCCTCGTCCCCGACCGGTTCGCGATGGGCGCGATGCTGCCCCAGTCGCCCGGTGCCGCGCCCGCCACGAGCGTCCCCGAGCTGCGCCGCGCCGTCGAGGAGCTCGGTGCGGTCGTCGTCAACCTCAACCCGGACCCCTCCGGCGGCCACTGGAGCGCCCCGCCGCTCACCGACCGCAGCTGGTACCCCGTCTACGAGGCCGTGTGCGAGCTCGACGTGCCGGCCATGGTCCACGTGAGCACCTCGTGCAACGACGCCTTCCACACGACCGGCGCGCACTACCTCAACGCCGACACGACGGCCTTCATGCAGCTGCTCCAGGGTGACCTGTTCCGCGACCTTCCCCAGCTGAGGCTCGTCATCCCGCACGGGGGCGGGGCCGTGCCCTACCACTGGGGTCGCTTCCGTGGGCTCGCGATGGCACTCGGCCGCCCCGACCCCGAGGAGCTGCTCGAGAACGTCCTCTTCGACACGTGCGTCTACCACCAGGCCGGCATCGACCTGCTCACCGAGGTCGTGCCCAGCCGTGCTCTGCTCTTCGCGAGCGAGATGATCGGCGCCGTCCGTGACGTCGACCCGAGGACCGGCCACCACTTCGACGACACGAAGCGCTACCTCGACGCCACCCCCCACCTCACCGACGACGAGCGCGAGGCCGTCTACTCGCGCAACGCCCTGCGCGTCTACCCCCGCCTCGCCGCCCGGCTCGCGGCCGCCGGGCACTGAGAGGAGCCCCGATGCAGCACACCGAGATCGGCGTGGTCCATACCTCGGTCACGCGCGCCGACCCCGAGGCGGTGGCGGCCCTGGCGCAGTTCGGGGTGGCGACCGTCCACGAGGCCCTGGGCCGGGTGGGGCTCATGCGGCCCTACCTGCGCCCGGTCTACGCCGGGGCCCGGCTCTGCGGCCCCGCGCTCACCGTGCTGCTCCAGCCGGGGGACAACTGGATGCTCCACGTGGCCGCCGAGCAGCTGCGGGAAGGTGACGTCGTCGTCGCCGCGTGCACCACCGAGAGCGAGGACGGCTTCTTCGGCGAGCTGCTCGCCACCTCCTTCCGCGCCCGGGGGGCCCGCGGGCTGGTCATCGACGGCGGGGTCCGCGACGTCGACGACCTCGAGGACATGGACTTCCCGGTCTTCTCCCGGGCGGTCAACGCCAAGGGCACGGTCAAGGCGACGCTCGGCTCGGTCAACGTCCCCGTCGTCTGCGCGAACGCCCTCGTGCGGCCGGGGGACGTCGTCCTGGCCGACGTCGACGGCGTCGTCGTCGTGCCCCGGGAGCGCGCCGCCGAGGTGGCGGATGCGGCTGCCCGCCGGGAGGGTGCCGAGGCGGGCAAACGCGAGCGCTTCCGGGCCGGCGAGCTGGGCCTCGACCTCTACGCCATGCGCGGCCCGCTCGCCGAGCTGGGCTTGCGCTACGAGGACTGAACGGGCCGCTGTGATGACGACGTTCGAGAAGACGCCCGGTTGGCTGGACTGGTGCGCCGACCCCAGCACGCCCACCTTCCGCGTCCCGGAGGGCGCGGTCGACGCGCACTGCCACGTCTTCGGGCCGGGGTGGGAGTTCCCGTTCGCGCCCGAGCGCCGGTACACCCCGTGCGACGCGTCCAAGGACCAGCTCTTCGCGCTGCGCGACCACCTCGGCTTCGCCCGCAACGTCGTCGTCCAGGCGACCTGCCACGGTGCCGACAACCGGGCGATGGTCGACGCCCTGCGCGCCTCGGCAGGCCGCGCCCGTGGGGTGGCCACCGTGCGTCCCGAGGTCACCGACGACGAGCTCGCCGAGCTGCACGAGGCCGGTGTCCGCGGCGTCCGCCTCACCTTCCTGCGCCGGCTGGCAGACCGCCAGCCACCCGAGACGCTCCAGCGGCTGGCCGCCCGCGTCCGTCCCCTCGGCTGGCACGTCGTGGTGTACCTCGAGGCCGCTGACCTCCCCCGCCTGCGGCCCGTCCTGCTCGACCTGCCGGTGCCGTTCGTCATCGACCACATGGGGCGCCCGGACGTCAGCCAGGACCCCACCGGCCCACCGTTCGAGGACCTCCTCGGGCTGCTGCGCGAGCGGCCGGACGCCTACTGCAAGGTGACCTGCCCGGAGCGGCTTTCCGTGAGCGGCCCGCCGGCCGTGGACGGGGAGCGGGACGCCTACCGCGACGTCGTCCCCTTCGCCCGGCGGGTGGTCGAGGAGCTCCCGGAGCGCGTCTTGTGGGGTACCGACTGGCCGCACCCCAACCTCTGCGACCACATGCCCGACGACGGTCTCCTCGTCGACGGCATCCCGCACATCGCCCCGAGCGCCGCCCTGCAACAGGCCCTGCTCGTCGAGAACCCCATGCGTCTGTACTGGCCGGACGAGCCCTGAGCCGGCGCGACCGATTGGAGTCACCATGTCCCTCGACAAGACCTACAAGAAGGTCCCCGGCACGACGATCTTCGACGCGGAGCAGTCGGCCAAGGGCTACCACCTCAACCAGTTCTGCATGTCCTTGATGACCGCGGCCAACCGCGAGCGCTACCTGGCCGACGAGCGTGCCTACCTGCAGGAGTGGCCGCTCACCGACGCGCAGAGGCAGGCCCTGCTGGATCGCGACCTCAACGCCGCGATGGCCGAGGGCGGCAACATCTACTTCCTGTCCAAGTGGGGTGCCACGCTCGGGCTGTCCTTCCAGCAGATGGCCGGGTCGATGACCGGGATGAGCGAGGAGGACTACCGCGACATGATGCTCCACGGCGGCCGCTCGATCGAGGGCAACCGGATCGCCGACCAGGTCCGCGAAGCGCACTACGCGGCCGAGGGCGCGCAGCGGCCCGCCGAGCACGCGTGGGTCACCGGCGCCGTGTTCACCTCGCACGTCCCCGCCATCGGCGCGGCGTGGGACCAGCACCGCCGGGAGGAGCCGTACTGGAAGGCGGTCTTCGACGGCTACGAGGTCTCCAAGCAGTGGGAGCGCGAGAACCTGCCCGACGTGGTCTTCCTCGTCTACAACGACCACGCGACGGCGTTCGACCTCACGGTCATCCCGACCTTCGTCCTCGGCACGGGCGCGTCGTACCCGGCGGCCGACGAGGGGTACGGCCCCCGCCCGGTGCCGGGCATCGAGGGTGACCCCGACCTCGCGGCGCACATCGCGCACAGCCTCATCCGGGAGGACTTCGACCTCACGCTCGTCAACGAGATGGCGGTCGACCACGGGCTGACCGTCCCGCTGTCGCTGATGTTCGGCGACGTCGAGCGCTGGCCGGTCAAGGTCATCCCCTTCCATGTCAACGTCGTCCAGTACCCCGTGCCCTCGGGCGAGCGCTGCTTCCGGCTCGGCCAGGCGCTGCGCCGGGCCATCGAGTCCTACGACAGGCCGCTGCGGGTGCAGGTGTGGGGCACCGGCGGGATGAGCCACCAGCTGCAGGGACCGCGGGCCGGGCTGATCAACGAGGAGTGGGACAACCGCTGGCTCGACGCGCTGGTGCGCGACCCCGCCGACCTCGCCCGGGTCCCGCATCTGGAGTACGTCGAGGAGGCCGGGTCGGAGGGCATCGAGCTCGTCATGTGGTTCATCGCCCGAGGGGCGCTGGCCGACGTCGACGGCAGCGGTACGGTCGAGGTGAAGCACCGCTTCTATCACGTCCCGGCCTCGAACACGGCTGTCGGACACCTCATCCTGGAGAACCACCCGCGCGCCGAGGCGCCGGCGGGGAAGGAGTGACATGACCTGCGAGCAGCCGGTCCGGATCGCGCTCGCGGGCGCCGGGGCGTTCGGCGCCAAGCACGCCGCGGCGCTGGCGCGCATCGAGGCCGCGGAGGTGACCACGGTCGTCAGCGACACCCTCGAGCACGCCGAGCGGTTCGCCGACGAGCACGGCCTCGGCCGTGGGGTCGCGACCCTCGAGGAGGCCCTGGCCGCCGACGACGTCGACGCCGTGGTCCTCGCCACCCCGACCCCGCTGCACGCCGCCCAGAGCATCGCCTGCCTCGAGGCCGGCAAGCACGTGGAGTGCGAGATCCCCGTGGCGGAGTCGCTCGCCGACGCCGAGGCGGTCCTCGCAGCGCAGGAGCGCACCGGTCTCGTGGCGATGGTCGGGCACACCCGCCGTTTCAACCCGAGCCACCAGTGGGTGCATCGGCGGGTCGAGGCCGGCGCGCTGCGCATCCAGCAGATGGACGTCCAGACCTACTTCCTGCGCCGCGAGAACCTCAACGCCCTCGGCGAGCCGCGCTCGTGGACCGACCACCTGCTGTGGCACCACGCCGCGCACACGGTGGACCTCTTCCAGTACCAGACCGGCTCCCGGGTGGTCCGGGCCAACGCGGTCCAGGGGCCCCTGCATCCCGAGCTGGGGATCGCGATGGACATGTCGGTCCAGCTGCTCGCCGAGGACGGCGCCCTCTGCACGCTCTCCCTGTCGTTCAACAACGACGGGCCGTTCGGCACCTTCTTCCGCTACATCGGCGACACCGGCACCTACCTCGCCCGCTACGACGAGCTGGTCACCGGCCGCGACGAGCCGGTCGACGTCAGCGACGTCGACGTCTCCCTGGACGGCATCGAGCTGCAGGACCGCGAGTTCGTCGCTGCCGTGCGCGAGGGCCGCGAGCCGAACGCCTCGGTGCGCAGCGTCCTGCCGTGCTACCGCACCCTGGCGGCGCTCGAGCAGCAGCTCGAGGCGCCGTGAGCGCTGCGGCTGCGACGCGCCGCATCGGGCCGTTCGAGGTCCCCGCCCTCGGGCTCGGGTGCATGAACCTCAGCCACGGCTACGGGCGGACGCCGTCACCGGAGGACGCCGAGCGCCTCCTGCGGGCGGCCCTCGACGCGGGGGTCGCCCTCTTCGACACCGCCGCCCTCTACGGCTTCGGCGCCAACGAGGAGCTCGTCGGCCGGGTCCTGGGCCCACGCCGGGACGACGTCGTCCTCGCGAGCAAGTGCGGCCTCGCCGGTGTCGACGGTCGCCGGGTCCTCGACGGGCGCCCCGAGACCATCGTGCGCACGTGCGACGCGGCGCTGGCCCGGCTCGGCACCGACGTCATCGACGTGTACTACCTGCACCGGCTCGACCGGGCGGTGCCCGTCGAGGAGAGCGTCGGTGCCCTCGCCGGGCTCGTCACGGCCGGCAAGGTGCGGGCCGTCGGGCTCTCGGAGGTCTCCGCCACGACGTTGCGGCGTGCCCATGCCGTCCACCCGGTCGCGGCGCTGCAGAACGAGTACAGCCTCTGGTCGCGCAACCCCGAGCTCGGCACCCTGGAGGCGACCCGAGAGCTGGGGGTCGCCCTCGTCGCGTTCAGCCCGCTCGCCCGCGGCCTGCTCACGGCCGACCCGCCCCGACCCTCGGCCCTGCCCGAGCGCGACATCCGGCGGTCCATGCCGCGCTTCGACGCGGCGAACTACCCGGGCAACCTCGCCCTGGCCCACGCCCTGGACGCCCTCGCCCGCGAGGCCGGGGTCACCCTGGCCCAGCTCGCGCTCGCGTGGGTGCTCTCCCGTGGCGAGCACGTCCTCGCCGTCCCGGGCACCCGGTCGGTGGAGCACCTCCACGAGAACCTCGCCACCCTCGCCGCCCCGGTGCCCGAGCGGGTGCTCGCGGCGGCCGGGCGCATCCTCAACGCGGGGACGGTCCGCGGCCCCCGGTACGGTGCCGCGACCCGGGAGGAGATCGACACCGAGTCCTACGACGACGCCGGCTGACTCTCGCGCGCCTCGTCGTGCGGGGTGCTCACCGTCGAGGGCGGGTCGTTCCAGGACCACACGTCCTCGCCGCGCAGGACGACGTCCGAGCCGCCGTCGACGTAGACGGTCTGGCCGCACAGGTGCGTGTTCTCCGGCGAGACCAGCCAGGCGATGAGAGCGGCCACCTGCTGGGCCTCGAGGTAGCCGTGCAGCGGCATCGGGACCGCCGCCTCCAGCCCCGCGCGGCCCTCCTCGGTCGCGATGAGCTCCTCGACCATCGGGGTGCGCACGATGCCCGGCGCCACGGCGTTGAGCGGGATGCCGGCGCCGGCCCACGTGGCCGTCGGCGCGACGCGGCGCACCCAGCGCGAGAGTGCCCGCTTGCTCGAGGGGTAGAGGATGGCGCCGACCTGCGGGCCCTGGGCCTCGAGGTCGGCGGCGATGAGCATGGCGCGCTCCTCGTCGCCGGCGACACAAGCCTCGACGAGCGGGGCGTGCACCGGCATGAGCGTCGCCATCGAGGACGTGACGACGGCCCGCGGGGCACCCGAGGAGGCGGCGACGAGGGCACTGCGCAGGCCGTGGAGCAGCCCGACCGCGCCGAAGTAGTTCACGGCGACGGTCGCGGCGGTGGGCAGGGAGAGCCCGGCGTTCGCGACGACGCCGTCGATCCGCCCGCCGGCCTCGTCGAGGACCCCTTCGACGGCGTCCTCACGGCCCTGCGGGGTCGACAGGTCGGCGACGACGTCACCGGAGCGCACGTCGACGCCGATGACCCGGTTCCCGCGGTGCGCCAAGAGGTTCGCGGTCGCCCGCCCGATCCCCGAGGCCGCGCCCGTGACCACGTAGGTGCGACTCATGACGTCCTGCACTCCCTCCGCTGCGGCCACGGTCGGGAGCCGTGGCTCCACCGTCACGCTACGGACGGCCCGTGACCCGCCGGCGGCGCGGGTTGCCGGGGTCACAGTGTCTGTCCCGTCACGTCACCGGTGACAATGGCGGGGTGGACATCGTCACCCGAGGCTTCGTCGGCCGCCGCACCGACCGTGACCCGCGCATCCCGCCGGGCCAGTACCTCGAGCGTGGCTTTCCCGTGCTCTCGGCCGGGCCGACGCCGGCGGTGCGCGTGGAGGACTGGCGGCTCGAGGTCACGACGGTCGGCGGCGCGGTGACGAGCCTGTCCTGGGACGCCCTCGCGGCCCTGCCGCACGAGACGTTCACGACCGACCTGCACTGCGTGACGAAGTGGAGCAAGCTCGACACGACGTGGCGCGGGGTCCCGCTCGAGGACGTCCTCGCCGCGGCGGGGCCGGATACGACGGCGGGTGCCGCCTTCGTCCTGGTCCACGCCGTCGGCGGCTACACGACCAACCTGCCGCTCGAGGACCTGCTCGGGGGGCGGGCCTGGGTCGCCACCGAGTACGACGGTGCGCCGCTCGCCCCCGAGCACGGTGGCCCGGCTCGGCTGCTCGTGCCCCACCTGTACCTGTGGAAGTCCGCCAAGTGGCTGAGCGGCCTGCAGCTGCTCGCCCGGGACACCCCCGGCTTCTGGGAGCAGCTGGGCTACCACGCCTACGGCGACCCCTGGCGCGAGCAGCGCTACGTCGGCGACTGAGGTGCCGCAGCCCGAACCCGGCCTGCCGGGACCCATGCCCTGGTACCGGGCCCGCGTCGAGGACGCCTGGCTCGAGACGCGTACCGCCCGCACCGTCGTCCTCGAGGTGCCCGGGTGGCCCGGGCACGACGCGGGCCAGCACGTCGACGTGCGCCTCACGGCCGCCGACGGGTACACGGCGACCCGCACCTACTCGGTGGCCTCGGCGCCCGAGACGGGCCGGCTCGTCCTCACCGTCCAGCTCGTCACCGACGGCGAGGTCTCGCCGTGGCTCGTCGAGCAGGCCCGCCCGGGAGACCAGCTCGAGGTGCGTGGCCCGATCGGTGGGTGGTTCCGGTGGTCGGCCCGGATGCCCGAGCCCGTGCTGCTCGTCGCGGGCGGCTCGGGCATCGTGCCGCTCATGGCCATGGTCCGTGAGCGCGTCCGGGCGGGCACCGACCAGCCGTTCCACCTCGTGTACTCGGCCCGCACCCCCGACCACGTCATCTACACCGACGAGCTGCACGCCCTCGGCCTGACCACGCCCGGCCTGCGGGTCGAGCGGGTCTTCACCCGCGCGGGGCTCCCGCAGGACGGCCGGCCCCCCGGTCGGCTCCACCGTGAGGACCTGCCGGCGGTGTCGACCACCCGCGTGCCACCGGTCGTCTACGTCTGCGGCCCCGGCGGCTTCGTCGAGACCGCGACCGGCCTCCTGCTGGGCCTGGGGCACGACGCCGCTGCGGTGCGCACCGAGCGGTTCGGCCCCTCGAGCTGACCGTCGCCGCTCACGGGGGGCTCCTCAGCGGCGCCCGAGCCGCCACGTCGTGTGCGCGGAGAACTGCTCGCCCGGGCGGACGACGGCGCTGGGGAAGCCCGGGTGGTTGGGTGCGTCCGGGAAGCCCTGGGTCTCCAGCGCCAGCCCCGCGTGGGCGGCGTACGCGGTGCCGCCGAGACCGGTCACGCCGCCGTCGAAGTGCGCGCCGCTGTAGACCTGCAGCCCCGGCCGGTCCGTGGCGACCTCGAGCCACCGGCCGCTCGCGCCGACGACCCGCGCCACGGTGCGCATCCCCGCGCCGTCGAGGACGAGGTTGTGGTCGAGCCCACCGGCGCGGGCGAGCTGCTCGTCGTCCTCGGCGAGCACGTCGCCCACCCGTCGCGGGGTGCGCAGGTCGAACGGCGTCCCCGCGACGGGGACGACCTCGCCGGTCGGGACGAGGTCCGGGCGCACCGGGGTGTAGGCGCCGGCCCGCACCTCGAGGGTGTGGTCGAGCACGCCACCGCTGCCCTCGCCGTCGAGGTCGACGTAGGCGTGGTTGGTCATGCCGAGGACGGTCGGCCGGGTCGTGCGGGCCGTGTGCGAGATCGCGACGCCGGCCGGTGACAGCTCGTAGGCCACCCGGGCGGTCACCTCACCGGGCAGCCCCTGGTCCCCGTCGGGGCTGGTGAGCCCGAGCACCACGCGGTCCGGGCCCTCCTCGAGCACCTCCCACGGGCGCGCGTGCCACCCGTCGGGCCCGCCGTGCAGCGCGTTCTGGCCGTCGTTGGCCGGCACGGTGTACGTGACACCGTCGAGCGGGCACCGGCCCCGGTCGAGCCGGTTGGTGAAGCGCCCCACGGTCGCGCCGAGATAGCCCTCGTCGGCACCGTAGAGCGCGAGGTCCGCATACCCGAGGACGACGTCGAGCGGGCCGTCACCGTCGTCGACGACGAGCCGCCGCACGGAGGCGCCGACGGTGAGCACCTCGAGGGTGAGGCCACCGCAGGAGAGGGTCAGCAGACGGGGGGAGTCGCTCACCGGGCCATCCTGCCCTGTCCGGCGGCGCCACCTACACTCGGCGCATGCGCGTCCGGCTGGGTCTGAGGAGCCGCATCCTCGCCCTGACCATGCCGGTCGTGCTCCTCATCAGCGCCGCGCTCGCCGGCATCGTCTACCTCTCCCTCGGGCAGGTGCTCGAGGCGTCGGCGCGCGACGTCGCCGAGGCCGAGGTCGTCGAGCTGCGGGCCGACCTCGGCGTCCACGGCGTCAGCGACCTCATCGGCACCCACGCCGTCGTCGACGGCACCCGGATCGTCCAGGTCGTCGACCCGGCCACCGGCGAGGTCGTCGCGGCCACCGCCGGCGCCCCGGAGGACCCGCTCGCCCTGCCGCGCCTGGACGGCAACGAGGTACGCATCGGCAAGGTCGAGGACGTGCCCGGCCTGGCGAGCGGCACCTGGATCGTCGCCGGGGCCGACGCCGTCTCGCCGGACAGCGAGCACTACACCCTGCTCGTCGGTGTGCCGACGCGCGTCGAGGCCACCGCGCTCGGGCAGTCCACGGAGTTCGCGTTCATCGGGGCCGTCGGCCTCATCGCCCTCCTCGGCTCGGTCACCACCTTCGCCGTCGGGCAGGCCCTGCGGCCGGTGGAGCGGATGCGCGACCAGGTCGAGGCGCTGGCCGCCACCCCGACGGCGCCCACGCCCGGCCCGGCGCTCGAGGTGCCGGCCGGGCGCGACGAGCTCAGCCGGCTCGCGGAGACGATGAACTACCTCCTGGACCGGATGCGGCGGGCCGACGCCTCCCGTCGCGCCTTCGTCGCCGACGCGGGGCACGAGCTGCGCAGCCCGCTGGCGACCATCCGGGTGCTCCTGGACCGCCTGGGCAAGGAACGGCCGGTCGAGGACCGGGCCGCCACGGCGGCGCGCGCCTCGGCCGAGGTCGACCGGCTCGCCGTGCTCGTCGAGGACCTGCTGACCCTCGCCTCCGCGGACGAGCACGCCATGGTCCTCCAGCGCGCCGACGTCGACCTCGACGACGTCGTGCTCGCCGAGACCGGTGCCCTACGGGCCCGGGGAATGCCGGTGTCGGTGAGCGTCGAGCCGGTGCGGCTCGAGGGCGACCAGGCGCGCCTCGGCCGGGTGGTGCGCAACCTGCTGGAGAACGCCGAGCGGCACATGGGCGACACCGTGCGCGTCCGGCTGGCCCGGGAGGGGGACGAGGCGGTGCTCAGCGTCGACAACGACGGCCCCCCGATCGACCCGCGCGACCGGGAACGGGTCTTCGGTCGCTTCGTGCGGCTCGACGACTCGCGTACCCGGGGGACGGGCGGCACGGGCCTCGGGCTGGCGATCGTCGCCGAGGTCGTCGCGGCGCACGACGGGCTCGTGGAGGCCACCGAGAGCCCGGAGGGCTGGTGCCGCTTCACCGTCAGGCTTCCGGTGCGGCCTCCGGGTTGAGCCGGTAGCCGAGGCCCCGCACCGTCTCGATGACCTTGGTGTCGAACGGCGCGTCGATCTTGCGGCGCAGGTAGCCGATGTACACCTCGACGACGTTGTCGGCGCCGGGATAGTCGGAGTCCCACACGTTCTCGAGGATCTCGGCCTTGCTCTGGACGAGCCCGGCCTTGCGCATGAGGTGGTGCAGGAGGGCGTACTCGCGGGCGGTCAGCTGCACCTCCTGGCCCGCCCGGGTGACCCGGCGGGTCGTCGGGTCGAGGCTGAGCGGCCCGGCGGTCAGGGCCACCGGACGCTCGGGCGCCCCTCGCCGGGCCAGCGCCTGGAGCCGGGCCAGGAGCACCGGCGTGCTGAAGGGCTTGGTCACGTAGTCGTCGGCGCCGAGCTCGAAGGCGTCGGTCTGGTCGAACTCGCCGTCCTTGGCCGTGAGCATGAGCACCGGGGTCCACACCTTGTGGGCGCGCAGGTGCTTGAGCACGTCGTAGCCGTTCATGCCCGGCAGCATGATGTCGAGGACGAGGACGTCGTACTGGCTGGCGAGCCCGAGCTTGAGCCCGCTGACGCCGTCCTCGGCATGGTCGACGACCCAGCCGGACTCGCGCAGGGCGTCGCCGAGCGCCGCCGCGAGGGGGCGCTCGTCCTCGACGAGGAGCAGCCTCACGGCCGACCCGTCCCACGGCTCACGCGACCGGCCTCCACGATTCTTCGACGGCATCCGACCTCAGGTACAGTACTCGGGTCCGCGCGGCGGATGCCGCGACGGACCACGGAACCGGCGCCCGGGAGCTGCGAACCCCCTGCACGCAGATCCCGGGCGCCTTCCGCTGTCCGACAGGTGTTTTCGCTGGTCAACGGCTGCGCAGCGCGTCGACGAGCTCGCTCTTGGACATCCTGGAGCGACCCGCGACGTCGAGCTCGCGGGCACGCCGGCGCAGGTCGCGGACGGTCCAGTCCTCGTACGCCGGCGAGTGCCCACCCCGGCGACCGACCGAAGAACGCGACGTGTTCGCGGCGGCGTTGGCGATCCGGGCGGCCTTCTCCTTGCTCGCACCCTCCTCGCGCAGGGTCTCGTACATCTCGTCGTCCTTGACCGACGGGCCGGGGTTCTTGCGTGCGGGCATCGCGACCTCCCTGGTGTTGTGCGGTGTGGCTGACGTGCTACCCGGGGGAACGGCCGGCGACGCCCCGGAGTGCCAGAGTGACGGGATCCTGCGCCGAGCGATCAGATTGCTGCGGAATCCGTGATGTCGACCGGCAACGGTCGCGGATAGGATGCCCTCATGCTGGACCAGCAACGGATCCTCCGCACTCCCGTCCCCGGCCCGCGCTCGCGCGAGCTGCAGGCGCGCAAGGCGTCGGCCGTCGCCGCCGGGGTCGGCACGACGCTGCCGGTCTACGTCACGCAGGGAGCCGGGGGCATCCTCGTCGACGTCGACGGCAACCAGCTGATCGACCTCGGCTCCGGCATCGCGGTGACCACGGTCGGCAACGGCAACCCCCGGGTCGTCGAGGCCGTGACCGAGCAGGTCCGCCGCTTCACCCACACGTGCTTCATGGTCACGCCGTACGAGCCGTACCTCGAGGTGTGCGAGAAGCTCAACGCCCTGACCCCCGGTGAGCACGAGAAGCGGTCGGCGCTGTTCAACTCCGGGGCGGAGGCCGTGGAGAACGCCGTCAAGGTCGCCCGGCACGCCACCGGGCGCCCCGCGGTCGTCGTCTTCGAGCACGCCTACCACGGCCGCACCAACCTGACGATGGGCATGACGGCCAAGGCCATGCCCTACAAGCACCGCTTCGGTCCCTTCGCCCCGGAGGTCTACCGGGTGCCGATGGCCTACCCGTACCGCTGGCCCGGTGGCCCCGAGCGCTGCGCCGAGGAGGCCCTGGCCGTCGTCACCGACCTCATCCACACCCAGGTGGGGGAGGAGAACACCGCGGCGGTGGTCATCGAGCCGATCCAGGGCGAGGGCGGGTTCGTCGTGCCGCCGGAGGGCTTCCTGCCCGGGCTCGCCGCGTGGTGCCGGGAGCACGGCGTCGTCCTCGTCGCCGACGAGGTGCAGTCGGGGTTCTGCCGCACCGGCGACTGGTTCGCGTGCGACCACGAAGGGGTCGTCCCGGACCTGGTGACCACCGCCAAGGGGATCGCCGGGGGGATGCCGCTGGCGGCCGTCACCGGTCGCGCAGAGCTCATGGACGCGGTGCACGGCGGAGGGCTGGGCGGCACCTACGGCGGCAACCCGGTGGCCTGCGCCGCGGCGCTGGCGAGCATCGAGACGATGGAGGCCGACGGCCTGCCCACCCGGGCGCGCCGGCTCGGTGCCGTGCTCGAGGAGCGCCTGACCGGGCTCGCCGCGCGCTTCCCGCAGGTCGGTGACGTGCGGGGGCGGGGCGCCATGATGGCGATGGAGCTCGTCGTCGACCGCGAGACCAAGGAGCCGGACCCCGCGCTCACCGCCGCGGTCAACCGAGGCTGTCACGAGCGGGGCGTCGTCACGCTCACGTGTGGCACCTACGGCAACGTCTTCCGCTTCCTGCCTCCCCTGACCATCGGCGAGGACCTGCTGCACGAGGCGATGGACGTCCTCGAGGAGTCCTTCGCGGCCGCCGTCGGCTGAGCCCGCGGCCGCCTCCCGGGGCGGGAGCGCTGCGCGGGGGTGTCGGTGGGCCGACCTAGACTCACGAGCGATGTCGAGCGTCCGGACCACCGCCCCCTCCGCGCCCGGTCCGGACCCGCAGGTCGCCCCGCCGGCCGACGTGCGCTCGCTGTGGCGGCTGCGGGGGTACCTGCGGCCCTACCTCGGCTCCCTCACCCTGATGCTCGTGGCCGCCCTCGGCGGGGTGGCGCTGTCCATCGGCATCCCGCTCGTCACCCGGGCGATCATCGACGGCCCGGTCACCGCCGGCGACCTCTCCGCCCTGCTGCCGCTGTGCGGGCTGGCGCTGGCGCTCGGGGTCCTCGAGGCCGTCCTCGTGTGGGCCCGCCGGTGGGTGCAGTCCGGCGCGGTGCTCGGGCTGGAGACCACCCTCCGGCACGACCTCTACGCCCGCCTCCAGGCGCTGCCCATGGCCTTCCACACCCGGTGGCAGTCCGGCCAGCTGCTCTCGCGCGCGACGACGGACCTGTCGGCGATCCGGCGGTTCAGCGGCTTCGGTCTGCTCTTCCTGCTGACCAACGCCGTGCAGCTCGTCGCCACCACGGCGGTGCTGCTCCACCTGTACTGGCCCCTGGGTCTCGTCGTCGCCGCGGCCTCGGTCCCCATCGTCTGGCTCTCGATGCGCTTCGAGAAGCGCTACGTCGTCGTCTCGCGCGCGGTCCAGGACGAGCAGGGCGACCTGGCGACCCTCGCCGAGGAGGGTGCGGTCGGCATCCGGGTCGTGAAGTCCTTCGGCCGGGCCGAGCACGTCTCCCGCCAGTACGAGCAGGCGGCCGGCAGGCTGCTCGAGACGAGCCTGACCAAGGTGCGGCTCGCGGCCCGCTTCTGGACCTTCCTCGGGGTCATCCCCAACCTCGCCGTCGTCGTCGTCCTCGCGCTCGGGGCGGTCGGGGTCGGCCGCGGGACCCTGACCCCGGGCGAGCTCGTCGCGTTCATCACGCTCATGCTCAGCCTCGTGTGGCCGGTCAGCTCCCTCGGGGTCATCCTCGCGATGAGCCAGGAGGCGATGACCGCTGCTGCCCGCATCCTGGAGATCTTCGACACCGAGCCCGACATCGTCGGCGGGACGCGGGTCCTCGAGCGCCCCCGCGGCCACCTGCGCTTCGAGGGTGTCGGCTTCGCCTTCCCCGACGCGCCGCAGGAGCCGGTGCTGCGCGACCTCGACCTCGAGGTGCGTCCCGGGGAGACGGTGGCGCTCGTCGGGGCCACCGGGTCGGGCAAGACCCTCCTCACCGCCCTCGTGCCACGGCTCTGGGACGTCACGTCCGGGCGGGTCACCCTCGACGGCGTGGACGTGCGCGAGCTGCGCCTGGAGAACCTGCGCGCGCTCGTCGCGACGGCCTTCGAGGAGCCGACGCTGTTCTCCATGAGCGCCCGCGAGAACCTCACCCTCGGGCGGTCCGACGCCACCGACGCCGAGGTGGCGCAGGCGCTGGAGGTCGCCCAGGCCGGGTTCGTCCACGACCTGCCCTACGGGCTGGACACCCGGATCGGGGAGCAGGGGATGGCCCTCTCCGGCGGCCAGCGACAGCGCCTGGCGCTCGCCCGGGCCGTCCTGGCCCGTCCCGCCGTGCTCGTCCTGGACGACACCCTCTCCGCGCTCGACGTGCACACCGAGCGGCTCGTCGAGGACGCCCTGCGCCGGGTCCTCGGCGCGACGACCGGCCTCGTCGTCGCGCACCGGGCCTCCACGGTGCTCCTCGCCGACCGGGTCGCCCTGCTCGCGGACGGGCGGGTCACCCACGTCGGCACCCACCACGAGCTGCTCGAGACGGTGCCCGCCTACCGCGAGCTGCTCGCCGCCGACGCGGGCACGCCCGAGGACGTGCCCGCGTGAGCGCGCCCGCCCCGACCGACCCCACCGGCCCTGCCCCGGGCCACGGCGGCTGGCGCGGGCGCCTCGGACCGGCCGACGGCGAGGACGACGCCGAGGGGCTCACCGCCGGGACCACCGTCGGCTCCCGGCGGCTCCTGGCCCGGCTGCTGCGCCCGTTCCGGCGCGCCCTTGCCGTGCTCGTCGCCGTGGTCCTCGTCGAGAACGTCGCCCGGCTGGCCATCCCCTACCTCGTCAAGGAGGGCATCGACGCCGGCATCCCGCCGATCCGGGAGCGCGACGACCTCGCGCCGCTGCTCGGCATCGTCGCCGTGGTCCTGCTCGCGACGCTCCTCCAGGCGGTCGCCCGCCACCGCTTCCTCGTCCTCCAGGGCCAGGTGGGGCAGCGGGTCCTGTTCGAGGTCCGCCGCCGGGTCTTCCGGCACTTCCAGGCCCTCAGCCCCGCCTTCCACGACGAGTACACCTCCGGGCGGGTCGTCTCGCGGCAGACCTCCGACGTCGACGCCATCTACGAGATGCTCGAGAGCGGGTTCGACGGGCTGGTCACCGCCGCCCTCACCCTTCTCGGGACGGCGGGCATCCTGCTCTACCTCGACGTCGAGCTCGGCCTCGTCGCGCTCGCCTGCGGTCCGGCCCTCGCGCTGCTCACGAACTGGTTCCGCAAGGCCTCCGCGCGCTCCTACCGGGTGACCCGGGAGAAGGTCGCCCTCGTCATCGTCCACTTCGTGGAGTCGATGGGCGGCATCCGGGCGGTGCAGGCCTTCCGCCGGGAGCCGCGCAACGAGGAGATCTTCGACGACGTCAACGACCAGTACCGCGCGGCCAACCTCGTCGCGTTCCGGCTCGTGTCGCTGTTCATGCCCGGCATCCGGCTCGTCGGCAACGTGACCATCGCCGTCGTCCTCCTCTACGGCGGCTACCTCGCCCACGAGGGGCAGGTCACCGTCGGCGTGCTCGCCGCGTTCCTGCTCTACCTGCGGCAGTTCTTCGAGCCGATGATGGAGATCAGCCAGTTCTACAACACCTTCCAGTCCGCGTCGGCGGCCCTGGAGAAGCTCGCGGGTGTGCTCGACCAACGGCCGGGGGTCCCCGAGCCGGAGCGGCCGGCGGCCCTGGACCGCGCCCGCGGGCAGGTGCGCTTCGAGCACGTCGCCTTCGGGTACGTCCCGGGCCGTCCGGTGCTGCCCGACCTCGACCTCGACGTGCCCGCCGGGCAGACCGTGGCGCTCGTCGGCACGACCGGCGCCGGGAAGACCACCCTCGCCAAGCTCGCGACCCGCTTCTACGACCCCACCGGGGGCCGGGTCCTCCTCGACGGGGTCGACCTGCGCGACCTCGCGAGCGAGACCCTGCGCTCGCACGTCGTCATGGTCACCCAGGAGAACTACCTCTTCTCCGGCACGGTCGCCGACAACATCCGCTTCGGCCGGCCCGAGGCCACGACCGAGGAGGTGGTCGAGGCGGCCCGGGCGGTCGGCGCGCACAAGTTCGTCAGCGCGCTGCCCGAGGGGTACGACACCGACGTCGCCAACCGCGGCGGCCGGCTCTCCGCGGGGCAGCGCCAGCTCGTCGCGTTCGCCCGGGCGTTCCTCGCCGACCCCGCCGTCCTCATCCTCGACGAGGCCACCTCCTCGCTCGACGTGCCCTCCGAGCGGCTCGTCCAGCAGGCACTGCGCACCGTGCTCGCCGACCGGACGGCGGTCATCATCGCCCACCGGCTCTCGACCGTCGAGGTCGCCGACCGGGTCCTCGTCATGGAGCACGGACGCGTCGTCGAGGACGGCTCACCGGCCGAGCTCGTCGGGCGCTCCGGTGGCCGCTACGCCGGGCTGCACCGGGCCTGGGCGGACTCGCTGGCCTGAGCGGCCCGCCCCGCCGAGTCCCCGACGGCCCGGGCCGCGGCGGGGGCGCCGGGGCGGGGGTCGCCCGGCCGGCTCCTACACTCGGCGGGTGACCCGCCCCGTCCTGCGTCAGGTGCACAACATCGGGCGCCGGCGGGCCTGGGCGATCTGGGCGGTCGGACTCTCGGTCTACGTCCTCGCCGTCTTCCACCGCACCTCGCTCGGCGTCGCCGGCCTGCTCGCGGCCGAGCGCTTCCACATCTCCGCCGCGCAGCTGTCGACCTTCACCGTCGTCCAGCTCGCCGTGTACGCCGGGATGCAGGTGCCCGTCGGGGTGCTCCTGGACCGGTTCGGCTCCAAGCGGCTCATGCTCGGCGGCCTCCTGCTCATGTCCGGCGGGCAGCTGTGGTTCGCCGTGGCGGGGTCCTTTCCCGTGGGCGTCGCCGCCCGCGTCATGCTCGGTGCCGGCGACGCCATGGTCTTCACCTCCCTGCTGCGACTCGTCGCGGTGTGGTTCCGGGTCAAGCAGGCACCGTTCGTCACCCAGCTCACCGGCATGATCGGCCAGCTCGGCGCCGTCGTGGCCGCGACGCCGCTGGCCGCGGCGCTGGCCACCTTCGGCTGGACCCGCTCCTTCGCGACAGCCGGCGGTCTCGGCCTCGTGCTCTCGGTGGGCCTGCTCGTCGTCGTCAAGGACTCGCCCTACCGAGGGGAGTCCGTCGAGCGGATCAAGGTCAGGGCGCTGGCCCGCACCCTCGCCGAGGTGTGGGGCAACCCGGGTACCCGGCTCGGGCTGTGGGTGCACTTCACCTCGCAGTTCGGTGCGACGGTGTTCACGATGCTGTGGGGCTACCCGTTCCTCGTGAGCGAGGGGATGGCCCCGGCCACCGCCTCGGTCGTGCTCGTCGTCATGACGCTCACGGCGATGGCCGCCGGGCCGGTGGTCGCGGCGTTCACCGCCCGGCTGCCCTACCGGCGCTCCCAGCTCGTCCTCGGCATCGTCGCGGTCATCGCGACGACCTGGGCCGTGGTCCTGCTCTGGCCCGGGCCGGCCCCCTCGTGGCTGCTCGTCGTCCTCGCCGTCGTCACGGCGGTCGGCGGACCCGGCTCGATGGTCGGCTTCGACCTCGCACGCACCTTCCACCCCTCTTCCCGGCTCGGACGGGCCACCGGCGTGGTCAACATCGGGGGGTTCACCGCCTCGCTGCTCACCATCGCCCTCATCGGGGTCGTGCTGGACCACCTCGCGCCCGGTGGCCCGCAGGACTACACCCGGGACGACTTCCGGCTCGCGATGTCGGTGCAGTTCGTCTTCTGGGGCCTGGGCGCCGTGCAGCTCGTCCGCTACCGGCGCAAGGGACTGGCGCACCTCGAGGCGGTCAGCCCGTCCGCCGTCGAGGCGCTGCGGGCCGGAGACACCCTGCTGCCCGGGATCTCCCGCGAGCACGACGAGACCACCGAGGACCGGTGAGCCCGGGGGAGGAGTTCACGGCGAGTTCGGCGGGTCGCCGCGTGTCGGTGTCCGGTGGGGGGCGTGGCTGTGCCTACCGTTGTCCGAGACCGGGCCAGGTATGAGATGGCCCGGTCTCGCCACGTCCGGGCGTGGCCCCCGGCGCCGGCCGGCCACTCGGGGTCAGTCGGCCCGCGGGCGGTAGCCGCCGCTCGGGGACGCGCAGTAGCTGAACTCGCCCCCGAGCGCCGCGTGGTACTCCAGGGTGCGCTGGTCGACGCGCAGCAGGAGCCGCTCGCCGTCGACGGTGTGCTGGGGGTAGACCCGGCCCTTCTGCGGGCAGCCGAGCGAGCCGTCGCTCCAGGTGACCGCCTCGTAGCCGGCGACGACGACCTCGCCGGGCACGATGCCCGCGCGTCCGGCCGCGTCCTTCATCGCCGCCTGGACCTCCGTCCGATCCTCCAGGCCCGGTGGGAGCGAGGAGTCGGCCGGGGGCGGAACCGTCGGGGTGCTCGAGGCGGCCGGGAGCGACGGGCTCGTCGTCGCCGTTGCGGTGGGGCTCGGCGAGGTGTCGGCGGAGGAGGCGGAGCCGCTGGACTCCGTCCCGCAGCCGGTGAGGACGAGCGCCGTCAGGGCGGCGGTGACGAGCAGGCGTGGTCGCACGGTCGGCTCCTTGCGCTGGGGGCTTGTCGTTCGGACGTGCCGGGCGGCCGGTGGGTTCCGTCTCACCGCAGCAGGTCCCGACCGATGACGAGGCGCTGGATCTGGTTGGTCCCCTCGAAGATCTGGGTGACCTTGGCCTCGCGCAGGTAGCGCTCGGCCGGGAAGTCCTCGGTGTAGCCGGCGCCCCCGAGCACCTGGACGGCGTCGGTGGTCACCCGCATCGCGGTGTCGGTCGCGACGAGCTTGGCGACCGCGGCCTCCCGGGTGAACGGGCGGGCGGCGTCCTGGAGGCGGGCGGCGTGCAGGTAGGTGGCCCGGGCGCTCGTCACGGCGGCCTCGAGCTCGGCGAGGAGGAAGGCCAGCCCCTGGAACTCGGCGATCGGCCGGCCGAACTGCTCCCGGTCGCGGGCGTAGCGGACGGCAAGGTCGAGGGCGCCCTGGGCGAGCCCGGTGGCCGCGGCGGCGATGCCGAGGCGCCCGGTGTCCAGGGCGGCGAGGGCGATGGCCATCCCCTGCCCCTCCTCGCCGATGCGTCGGTCGGCGGCGACCCGGACGTCGTCGAAGAGCACCTCGCGCACGGTGTCGCAGTGCAGGCCCATCTTCCGCTCCGGAGCGCCGAAGGAGAGCCCCTCGGCGTCGGCCGGGACGAGGAGACAGGTGAGGCCGCGGCCGCCGTCGTCGGAGGTGCGCACGAAGGTCGTGTAGTAGTCGGCGTGGCCCGCATGGCTGATCCACGCCTTGCGCCCCCGCACGACGTACCCGTCGCGCTCGCGCGTCGCCCGGGTCGTCATCGCCGCGATGTCCGAGCCGGCGAGCGGCTCGGAGAGGCAGTACGCGCCGAGCTGGCTGCCCGAGAGCATGCCGGGCAGCAGTGCGGCGCGCTGCTCGTCGGTGCCGTGGTGCACCAGCGGGTAGGTGCTCAGGGCGTGGACCGACACCCCGACGGCCACGCTCATCCAGACGCTCGCGAGCTCCTCGACGACCTGGAGGTAGACCTCCGCGGGCTGGTCGTGGCCCCCGTACTCCTCCGGCTGCGGGAGGGCGAGCAGGCCGGCGTCCCCGAGGGTGGCGAAGACCTCCGTCGGGAAGGACTCGCCGGTGGCCGCCGCACGCTCGGCGTCGTCGACGCGGGGTGCGAGCTCCTTGGTGCAGATCTCCCGGGTGAGGTCGATCAGCTCCCGGCCCTCCTCGGTCGGCATGAGCCTCGTCGCTGGCATGCCTGTGAGGGTAGCGAGGTAGTTGGACGTCCAACAATCGGCGGCACGTGAGGGGCAGCCCGCGTGGCCGGCTCACGAGGGGTAGGCGGTCACCTCGGTGGCCTTGACCCCGGCCCACAGCCGCGAGCCCGGCTGGAGGCGCAGGGTGGCGACCGACCCGGCGGTCACCTCGGCGAGCAGGGCCTCCCCGCCGACGTCGAGCCGGACCCGCGCCGACTGGCCGGCAAGCTCGACCGCCACGACCCGCGCCGGCCAGACGTTGCGGGTCGACCCGTGCGGCTCCTGGGGGTAGAGCGCGACGGCCGTGGGGGCGAAGGAGACCCACGAGGCCCCCCGGTGCTCGTGCCCGCCGGTGACCACCGGGCCGACGCCGGTCTCGACGCGGGTGCCGTCCGGTGCCGTGCCCGCGAAGAGGTTGAGGCCGACGACGTGGGCGACGTACGGAGTGCGCGGCCGGGCCACGACCTCGCTCGGCGGGCCGACCTGGACGACCGCCCCGTCCTCGACGAAGACGAGCTGGTCGGCGAGGGTCAGCGCGTCCAGCGGGTCGTGGGTGACGACGACGGTCACGCCGTCGTAGTCGCGCAGGCGGGCGGCCAGGCCGGCGCGCACCTGCGGGCGGGTCGAGGGGTCGAGGGCCGAGAGCGGCTCGTCGAGCAGCAGCAGGCGCGGGTCGGTGGCCAGGGCGCGGGCGAGGGCCACCCGCTGGGCCTGGCCGTGCGAGAGCTGCCCCGGCCGGCGCTCGGCGAGCTCGCGCACGCCGAGGGCGGCCAGCTCGGCCTCGGCCCGGGCGTGGGCCGCCTCCCGGCTCGCCCCGCGGCTGCGGGGCCCGAAGGCCACGTTGCCCCGGGCACTGAGGTGGGGGAAGAGGAGATGGTCGGCCGCGAGCAGGCCGACCGCCCGCCGGGCCGGCTCGAGGTGCAGACGGCCCTCGGCCCACGCCTGCCCGTCCACCCGCACGTGGCCCTCGTCGAGCCGCAGCAGGCCGGCGAGGGCGTGCAGCAGCGTCGTCTTGCCGGCACCGTTGGGCCCGAGCACGGCGACGACGGCCCGGTCCGCGGCCTCGAGGGCGACGTCGACCGCGAAGCCGCCGCGGTGCGCGCGGACCCGGGCGTCGAGCGTCACCGCAGCCACCGCCCGCGCAGCAGGCCGAGGACGAGGAGGGAGACGAGGAGCATCGCGAGGCTGAGGGCGATCGCCGCCTGGGGGTCGTTCTGCAGGGCGACGTACACGGCGAGCGGCGCGGTCTGCGTCGTCCCGGCGAAGTTGCCGGCGAAGGTGATCGTCGCGCCGAACTCCCCGAGCGCCCGGGCCCAGGCCAGCGCCGCGCCGGAGAGGATGCCGGGCCCGGCGAGCGGGAGGGCGACCCGGGTGAAGATCCGCAGCGGCGAGGCCCCCAGCGTCGCCGCGACCGCGTCGTAGCGCTCGTCGACCGAGCGCATCGCCCCCTCGACGGCGAGGACGAAGAAGGGCATCGAGACGAACAGCTGCGCGAGCACGACGGCCGTCGGCGTGAACGGGAGACTGACGCCGAAGGCCTCGAACACCGGCCGGCCGACGACGCCGCGCCGGCCGAAGGCCATGAGCAGGGCGACGCCGCCCACGACGGGGGGTAGCACGACGGGCACCGTCATCAGGGCCCGCAGCCAGGTCGCGACCGCCCCCCGGGCCCGCGAGAGCAGCCAGGCGAGCGGGGTGCCGAGGACGAAGCACAGCGCCACGGTGACGAGCGTGGTGAGGACCGAGAGCCGGATGGCGGGCCACACGACGGGAGCCCGCAGGTGGGTGCCGAGCGCGCCCCAGTCGGTGCGGGCGAGCAGCCCGAGCATCGGCAGCACGACGAGCGCGACCGCGAGCGCGGCGGGGGCGAGGAGGGCCAGGCGGGTCGGCCCGGGCCGGCGCGGCGTCACGGGGCGAGGAAGCCGGCCTTCTCCAGTGCCGCCCGGCCGGCGTCGCCGGTGACGTACTGGGCGAAGCCGACGACGTCGGGGTCGGTGCTGAACCACAGGAGGGGGTAGGTGAGGGTGACGTTGTCGGCGTCGGGGATCTCGACGCCGGTGACGTCGCTGCCGGCGCTCACGACGTCGGAGTGGTACACCATCGCGGCGTCGGCCTCGCCGAGCGTCACCTTGGTCAGGGTCGCCTTGACGTCGACCTCGCGCGAGACGACGTGCGGGCTGATGCCGGCCCGCTCGAGCACCTCGTCGGCCGCCTTGCCGCAGGGCACCGTCTCGGCGCACAGGACGACGTCCAGGTCTCGGTCCGCGAGGTCCTGCAGGCCGGCGACGCCACCGGGGTTGTCCGGCGGGGTGGCGATCTCGACGGTGTTGCGGGCGATCGTGGCCCGCCCGCCGTCCTGCGCCGCGTCGGCCGGCAGCAGGTCGAGGGCGGACTCGCCCGCGCTGGCGTAGACGTCGACCGGCGCGCCCTCGGCGATCTGCTGGGCCAGGGTCGTGCTCGAGCCGAAGCTCAGGGCGACCCGCACGCCGTCGTGGTCCTGCTCGTAGGCCTCGGCGAGCGCGGTGAGCGGCTCGGTGAGCGACGCCGCGGCGAGCACCGTGACGGTGCCACCGGACCCCGCGGAGCCGGTGCCCGAGGCGCCCGTGTCCTCACTCGTCGCGGGCGAGCAGGCGGCGAGCGCCACGACCGCGAGGGCCGGGAGCAGCGTGCGCATGCTCCAGCGGCGGGGGCTCATCGGGAGACCCCGACGACGACGTTGGTCGACTTGATCGTCGCGACGGCCACCGTGCCGGGCTCGAGCCCGAGGTCGCGCACCGCCTCGCTCGACATGAGCGAGACGATGCGGAAGGGCCCGCACTGCAGCTCGACCTGGGCCATGACGGTGTCGGTGAGGACGCGGGTGACGATGCCCTGCATCCGGTTGCGCGCCGACTCCCCGGTGACCGCCCCGACGGGGGCGGGGTTGGCGACCTCCTGCGCGACCGCCGCGAGGTCGGCGCCCTCGACGACGAGCCGGCCGGCGTCGTCGTGCTCGGCGGTCAGGCGTCCGGAGTCGACCATCCGGCGCACGGTGTCGTCGGAGACCCCGAGGAGGCCCGCCGCCTCCGCGATCCGCAGCTGCGTCATGTCGGGGACTATAGCGCCGCATCTGCGACACGGCAGGCGGAACGGCCCCGCGGCTCCGGCGACGGACGTCAGTGGTCGGGCAGCTGCTGACCGCCCGGCGGGCGGTCCGGGTCGCGCAGGCGCTGCAGGGTGGGCCGCTTCGCCGCGCGGGCGTCCCCGGAGGAGGTGCCGCGCAGGCGGCGCTCGACCCACGGCGCGGCGTGCGTGCGCACCCACGCGGCGTGGCCGCGCAGCTCCTCGGCGCGGGTGGCCCGGTCGGCGGGCGGCAGCGGGGTGGCCCACTGCTCGGCGTCGGTCTCCTGGCCGAGTGCGGCGAGCGCCGCGAGGGCCACCCGGCGGTGCCCCTCGCTCGTCAGGTGGATGCGGTCCTCGGCCCACATCCGCCAGTCGCGCAGGGCGCGCATCCCCCAGAGGTTGAGGACGTGGCAGCCGTGGTCCTGGGCGATGGTGAACAGGTTGGCCGTGTGTACGGCGTGCCGCGCACGCAGCGCCCGGAACAGCCCGGCGTCCCGGGTGTCGGTCGGGGTCGCGAGGAGCACGTCGGCGCCGGTCGCCCGGATGCGGACCACGGCCTGCTCGAGGCGGGTGGCGAGGGCGTCGAGGTCGACGGTGGGGCGCAGCAGGTCGTTGCCCCCGCCGACCATGGAGACCAGGTCGGGCGTCATCGTCATCGCCGCGTCGAGCTGCGGGCCGACGACGTCGGAGAGCGTGCGGCCCCGGACGGCGAGGTTGGCGTAGCCGAAGGGCAGGTGCTCGGCCTCGGCGAGCGCGTCCAGGGCGGTGGCCAGCCGGTCGGCCCAGCCGACGTAGGCGTCCGGGTGGGCGGGGTCGGCGTCGGCCATCCCCTCGGTGAAGGAGTCGCCGATCGCGACGTACCGGGTCCACGTCCGGCGGCTCTCGGGGCGGGTCGCGGTCACGGCAGGCGCCAGTCGACCGGGTCGGCCCCGGCCTCGGCGAGCAGGGCGTCGGCCCGCGAGAACGGCCGGGAGCCGAAGAAGCCGTGCTGCGCCGAGAGCGGGCTCGGGTGCGGCGACTCGATGCACGGGACGCCGCGCAGGTGCGGCGCGAGCGAGCGGGCGTCACGTCCCCACAGGATGGCGACGAGCGGGCCCCCACGCTCCACGAGCGCCTCGATGGCCCGCCCGGTCACCTCCTCCCATCCCCGTCCGCGGTGGCTCGCCGGCTTGCCCGGGGCGACGGTGAGGACGCGGTTGAGCAGGAGGACCCCCTGGTCCGCCCACGGCGTGAGGTCGCCGGTCCGGGGGGTGGGCAGGCCGAGGTCGTCGTGCAGCTCGGTGTAGATGTTCGCGAGGCTCCGGGGGACGGGCGAGACGTCGGGGTTGACCGAGAACGACAGGCCCATCGGGTGGCCCGGGGTCGGGTAGGGGTCCTGACCGACGATGAGCACGCGGACGGCGTCCAGCGGCTGCTGGAAGGCGCGCAGGACGTGCGGACCTCCCGGCAGGTAGCCCCGGCCGGCGGCGACCTCGGCGCGCAGGAACTCCCCGAGGCGCGCGACGGTGCCCTCGACGGGGGCGAGGGCGTCGGCCCAGCTCGGGTGCACGAGCTCTCGCAGCGGCTTGGCGGTCGTCGGGGCCGGTGGGGAGGACATCGGCTCCACCGTAGTACGCGCGGGTCGGGGTGGGCCGGCCCGGCGCCGGGTCAGGCGAGCGTCGCGCGGGCGTCCGCGAGGCGCTCCGGGACGACACGGAACCAGGCCCACGTCCCGCGGCGCTCGCGCTCGAGGAGGCCGGCGCCGACGAGGACCTTGAGGTGGTGGGAGACCGTCGGCTGGGCGAGGCCGACGAGCGCGGTCAGGTCGCAGACGCAGGCCTCGCCGGCGGGGGTGGCCCGGATCGCGCTGAGCAGCCGGAGGCGCACCGGGTCGGCGACCGCCTTGAGCAGGGTCGCGCTGCGCTCGGCCTCCTCGGCACTCAGGCCGGCGTCGACCCCGGTGCACGACGTGCCGGCCGCGGGGTCGGGCACGAGCGGGAGCTCTCGGACGGGCATCGGACCCCCTCGGTGAATAGATAGACGTCTATATTGACACATGCCGATGCGTGTGGTCTGCTCGACCCGTCACATCGACGCCCGTCGATCTTCTCATCCGGAGGTGCTCCCGTGCCCGAGCCGTCCAGCCGCGTCCAGCTCGCGCTCAACGTCGCCGACCTCGAGGCGTCGGTGGCCTTCTACTCCACGATGTTCGGCGTGCCGCCCCACAAGCGTCGGCCCGGGTACGCCAACTTCGAGGTCGCCGAGCCCCCGCTCAAGCTCGTCCTCATCGAGACCGGGGCGCGCGAGCGTGGCACCGGGACGACGGGGGCCCTCAACCACCTGGGCGTCGAGGTCGCCTCGCTCGAGGCGGTGGAGTCGGCCCGCGAGCGCTTCCGGGACGCCGGGCTGGCGGCCTTCGACGAGCGCGACACGACGTGCTGCTGGGCCCGTCAGGACAAGGTCTGGGTCGAGGACCCGCACGGCGCCGGGTGGGAGTTCTACACCGTCACCGACGACGACCCCGCCGACCCGCGCCCGGCGAGCGCGGTGGAGGCCTGCTGCTCGTGACCACCTCCCCCGCCGAGGCCCCCGAGCGCGAGACCGTCGCCGCCCGGCTCTCGACCCTCGACCGCTTCCTGCCGGTGTGGATCGCCGCGGCGATGGTGGCCGGGCTCGTCCTCGGCCGGCTGCTGCCGGGGCTCGGCGAGGGCCTCTCGGCCGTCGAGGTCGACGGCGTCTCGCTGCCCATCGCCCTCGGCCTCCTCGTCATGATGTACCCGGTGCTCGCCAAGGTGCGCTACGACCGGCTCGACACGGTGACCGGCGACCGGCGGATGCTCGGGGCGAGCCTGCTGCTCAACTGGGTCCTCGGGCCGGCGCTGATGTTCGCGCTCGCCTGGCTGCTGCTGCCCGACCTGCCGGAGTACCGCACCGGCCTCGTCGTCGTCGGCCTCGCGCGGTGCATCGCCATGGTCATCATCTGGAACGACCTGGCCTGCGGGGACCGGGAGGCGGCGGCGGTCCTCGTCGCGCTCAACTCCGTCTTCCAGGTCCTCGCCTTCGCGGCCCTCGGCTGGTTCTACCTCTCGGTGCTGCCGGGCTGGCTCGGCCTCGAGCAGGCCGGGCTGCAGGTCTCGCCGTGGGACATCGCGCGCTCCGTCCTCGTCTTCCTCGGGGTCCCCCTCGTCCTCGGCTACCTCTCCCGCCGGCTCGGGGAGCGGCGGTGGGGGCGGGCCGCCTACGAGCGGTCCTTCCTGCCGCGGGTCGGGCCCTTCGCGCTGTACGGCCTGCTGTTCACCATCGTCGTCCTCTTCGCCCTCCAGGGCGAGCAGGTGACCAGCCGGCCCTGGGACGTCGCCCGGATCGCGCTGCCGCTGCTGTGCTACTTCGCCCTGATGTGGGGCGGCGGGTACCTGCTCGGTCGAGGGCTGGGGCTGACCTACGAGCGCACGACGACGCTCGCCTTCACGGCGGCCGGCAACAACTTCGAGCTCGCCATCGCCGTCGCGGTGGCGACGTTCGGGGTGCACTCCGGGCAGGCGCTCGCGGGCGTCGTCGGGCCGCTCATCGAGGTGCCTGTGCTCGTCGCGCTCGTCTACGTCAGCCTCGCCCTGCGCCCCCGCTTCCCCGTGCCGCGCGAGCGACAGGCACCGGCCGCCGGCGGCTGACCGGCGGCGCGGCGCTCGGCGCCCTCTCGCGGACGCTGTGCCGCACGCCGGGCACCTCCCGGGGCCCGGCCGGCCGCCCCGGCGACCGCGGCCCGCCCGGCGCCCGGCAGGATGGCGCCCGTGCCGGCCCCACCCGACCCCCTCTCGCCCGTGCCGCCCTGGCGGACCGTCCTGTTCGACCTCGACGGCACGCTCGCCGACACCATCCCGCTCATCGTGGCGTCCTACCAGCACGCCTTCCGCGCCGTCCTCGGCGAGGAGGTCGAGGAGTCCCGGGCGCGGGCGTGGATCGGCCGGCCCCTCCTGCCGGTGCTGCTCGAGGAGAACCCCGAGCACGGCCACGCGCTCGACGCGGCCTACCGCGAGTGGAACCTCGCCAACACCGCCCGCCTCATCCGCCGCTACGAGGGCGTGCCCGAGCTGCTCGGCCGGCTGGCGCAGGCGGGGGTCGCGACCGCCGTCGTCACCTCGAAGCGGCGGGGGACCGCCGCGCTCGCCCTCGAGGGCGTCGGCGTGGCCGGGCTCGTCGAGGTCGTCGCCGCCCTCGAGGACACCACGCGCCACAAGCCGGCCCCGGACCCGCTGCTCCACGGGGCCGCAGCCCTCGGCGCCGACCCGGGTGACTGCGTCTACGTCGGCGACGCCACGGTCGACGTCCGTGCCGCCCGGGCCGCGGGGATGGCCGCGCTCGCCGTTACCTGGGGCGCCGGCGAGCGCCGGGACCTCGCGGCCGAGGACCCCGACGCCGTCGTCGACGACGTCGCGACCCTCGCGGCGCTGCTCCTCGGCGAGCGGCGTCCGCAGCCGCCGCGCGGCGCCCCACCCGCTGGCTCGCCGGGGCTGGTGTGACTGGTGTGACCGGTGGGTCGAACGGGCCGAGCCGACACGCTCCGGGGGCCGGACGGGGAATGACAGTCGTGTCATTCGGTGGCTAGAGTGGGCCCGCAGCCGTCGAGGAAGGGTCGAGTACACACCGTGAACGCCGCGTCCGAACAGGTCACCCCCGCCGTCGACCGGGAGCTGTCCGAGCGCGACCGGGAGATCCTCGCGTTCGAGCGGCAGTGGTGGAAGTACGCCGGCTCGAAGGAGACGGCCATCAAGGAGCTGTTCGAGATGAGTTCCACCCGCTACTACCAGGTGCTCAACGCCCTCATCGACGACCCGGCGGCGCTCGCCCACGACCCGATGCTCGTCAAGCGGCTGCGTCGGCTGCGCGCCAGCCGCCAGCGCGCCCGCTCGGCCCGGCGGCTCGGCATGCAGCCCTGAGCGGTCGCCACCAGACCAGAGACGCCCGTCCGTGAGGGAAGCCGGACGGGCGTCTTTGTGCCCGCGGGCCTCTCAGGGCAGGTCGGGGTCGGGGAACTCGACCGGCCAGCCCTTCTTCGCCAGCTGGGCCCGCACGCGGCGCACGTCATCCTCGGAGGGCATGTCCTGGGTCACCTTGGAGATGAACTCGCCGATGTCGACGCTCGTCGCGGGGGCGACGTCGGCTTGGCGCAGCGAGCGGGCCACCTGCTTGACCTCCTTGTCGGTGAGGCGGCGACGCAGGAGGGCGATGAGCGGGACGTAGTCGGTGGTCGGGATGCCCTCGGGGTAGCCCTCACGCAGCCAGGCGACGATCCGGGCGAGCACGCTGCCCTCGCCCGGGGGCTCGAAACCCTCGAGCTCGTCCTCGTCCGGCGTGCGTCCCGCGAGCGGCCAGCCCCCGGCGGCCAGCGCCGCGCTGACCCGCCGCACGTCGTCGGCACCGGCGCTCTCGTAGGCGCGCTCCTCGATGATCCGCCGCACGTCCGCCTCGGTCACCGGCTCGCCCGCCCGGGCGTGGGCCGCGAGCTCGGCGGCCACGGAGTCGACCTCGGCGGCGGTCAGGTGGCGATGGAGGACCCCGACGACGGCGGGGTAGTCGGTGAGCGGGATCCCGGCCGGGTACCCCGCCCGCAGCCAGTCCAGCGAGCGTCGGACGAAACCACGGTGCGCAGCCATGCCCTCACTCCTTGTCGGCGAAGGTCGGGTAGCCGTGCCCGAAGCTCAGCTCCTTGCCGAGGCCGGACGCGACGATGAAGGCGATGCCGAGCGCGACGGCGAGGAGCACGACCGCCAGGCAGGCGATGCCGAGCACCCGGGCCGAGGGGTGGGGCCGGGTCCCCGGGGTGGCCTCGGCCTCGCCGCCCTCGGCGAGGGCCAGGGAGCGGACCCCGAGCGCGAAGACGGTGGGCAGGCCGGCGCCGAAGAGCAGGCCGGCGGCGAGCACCTTCCAGATGCCGCTGAGGGCGAGGGCGATCATGCGGCGTGCTCCTTCGACGCGGGCGTGGACGGCGTGCCCTGCCAGTCGTCGTTGACGTTCCCCGCGTGCACCGGCGCCCGGCGCGAGCGCAGCCACATGAACGTCGCCAGGGCGAGCAGGACGAGGAAGACGACCGCCGGGCCGGCGGCGCCCCCGAGGGCGTTGCCGAGGTACCACGTGAGCGCCCCGACCACCCCCGCGGCCGGCAGCGTGATCAGCCACGCGACGACCATCCGGCCCGCGACGCCCCAGCGCACCTCGGCACCCCGCTTGCCGACACCCGTCCCGAGGATCGAGCCGGTCGCGACGTGGGTGGTCGAGAGCGCGAAGCCCAGGTGGCTCGAGGAGAGGATGACCGCGGCGGCGGCGCTCTCGGCGGCCATCCCCTGGGGCGAGGCGATCTCGACGAGCCCCTTGCCGAGGGTGCGGATGACCCGCCACCCGCCGATGTAGGTGCCGGCGGCCATCGCGAGCGCGCAGCTGAGCTTGACCCAGACCGGCACGCTCTCGGTGTCGGACCACTGACCGGAGGCGATGAGCGCCAGGGTGATCACGCCCATCGTCTTCTGCGCGTCGTTCGTGCCGTGGGCGAGGGAGACCAGCGAGGCGCTGCCGACCTGGCCCCAGCGGAAGCCGCGCTCGGCGAACCGCTCGGCCACCCCGCTCGTGACCCGGTAGACCAACCAGGTCCCGACCGCGGCGACGAGGCCGGCGATGACGGGGGAGGCCAGGGCCGGGAGGATCACCTTGCCGAGCACCCCGCCGAGCTCGTCACCGGAGCCGGTCCACTTCACCCCGGCCCAGCCGAGACCCGCGACCGTGGAGCCGATGAGCCCCCCGAAGAGGGCGTGCGAGGAGGACGAGGGCAGCCCGAGCAGCCAGGTGAGCAGGTTCCACACGATGCCGCCGACGAGGCCGCAGAGGATGATGAGCAGCAGGGCGTAGCCGTGGTCGCTCGTCAGCTCCGGCACGGGGGCCCCGGAGTCGTCCTGCACCTTGATGACGGCGTTGGTCACCGTGAGGGCGACCTCGACCGAGAGGAAGGCGCCGACGAGGTTGAGGACCGCCGAGAGCAGGACGGCGACCTTGGGCCGCAGCGCTCCGGTGGCGATCGAGGTCGCCATCGCGTTGCCGGTGTCGTGGAAGCCGTTCGTGAAGTCGAAGGCCAGGGCCGTCACGACGACGAGCACGAGGATGAGCGTGGCGGTCACAGTGCAGAAGTAGAGCACCTCCGCCCCCCGGGCGGGAGGGCGCAGGCATCCCCGGCGGCGGAGTTCATCCCCGGTTCACCTTCGCGGCGGGCCGGGCGCCGGCGTTCGCTACCGTGGCCCGATGAGCGCGCTGGACTGGAGCACCCCGGAGGGGCTCGAGGCCATCCGGGACCACCTCGCCGCCGGGATCGAGGGGTGGCGCCCGCCGGTCGCCCACGCCGTCGGCCTCTCGCCGGCGTCCTCGAGCCCGGAGTGGGTCTTCCCGCACGTCAACGCCCCGGGCGGCCGGCACGGGCTGCCGGCGGTCGTCCTCGCGACCATCCTGCGGCACGACGGCTCGACCGGCACACTCCCGCTGGGCCGCGCCGACCTCGAGGCGGCGGTGGCCTCGCTCGCCCCGGCGCAGGCGTGCACCGCCGTCGAGCACCCCAACCTCGCCGCCTGGCGGAGCGTGCTGCGCGAGCTCGAGGGCAACCCCGCCCGGGAGGCGGTCGCGGTCTTCGTCGCCGACCTGGCCGACCCGGTCTCCTCCGAGGCCGACGCCTCGCTGCGGGTGGCCATCGACGGGGCCGTGCCCGAGCTGTGACCCGGGGGCACCCGTTTGCACTCTCGCCCGGAGAGTGCCAATAATGTGTCTTAGCACTCTCACGTCGAGAGTGATAAGTACCGACCGGTCCGGTGAGGGCAGGTGCGCCGACGGTGACGTGAGCCGCGGCCCCGGTCCGTCCGTCGCGGGCACCGCCCGGTCCCACCTTCGATTCGCGTGGGAGGAACCACCCGAATGGCCAAGATCATCGCTTTCGATGAGGAGGCGCGCCGCGGTCTCGAGCGGGGGATGAACACCCTCGCCGACGCCGTCAAGGTCACCCTCGGCCCCAAGGGCCGCAACGTCGTCCTGGAGAAGAAGTGGGGCGCCCCCACGATCACCAACGACGGTGTCTCCATCGCCAAGGAGATCGAGCTCGACGACCCGTACGAGAAGATCGGCGCCGAGCTCGTCAAGGAGGTCGCCAAGAAGACCGACGACGTCGCCGGTGACGGCACGACGACGGCCACCGTCCTCGCCCAGGCGCTCGTCCGCGAGGGCCTGCGCAACGTCGCCGCCGGCGCCAACCCGATGGCGCTCAAGCGCGGCATCGAGAAGGCCACCCGAGCGGTCTCGGACGAGCTGCTCGCGGGCGCCAAGGACATCGAGACCAAGGACCAGATCGCCGCGACCGCGTCGATCTCCGCTGCCGACAACCAGATCGGCGAGATGATCGCCGAGGCCATGGACAAGGTCGGCAAGGAAGGCGTCATCACCGTCGAGGAGAGCAACACCTTCGGGCTCGAGCTCGAGCTCACCGAGGGCATGCGCTTCGACAAGGGCTACATCAGCCACTACTTCGTCACCGACACCGAGCGCATGGAGGCGGTGCTCGAGGACCCCTACGTCCTCATCGCCAACTCCAAGATCGGCTCGATCAAGGACCTCCTGCCGCTGCTGGAGAAGGTCATGCAGTCGGGCAAGCCGCTGCTCGTCATCTCCGAGGACGTCGAGGGCGAGGCGCTGAGCACGCTCGTCGTCAACAAGATCCGCGGCACGTTCAAGTCGGTCGCGGTCAAGGCCCCCGGCTTCGGCGACCGCCGCAAGGCGATGCTCGGCGACATCGCCATCCTCACCGGTGGCCAGGTCATCTCCGAGGAGGTCGGCCTCAAGCTCGACACCGCGGACCTCTCGCTGCTCGGCCGGGCCCGCAAGGTCGTCGTCACCAAGGACGAGACGACGATCGTCGAGGGTGCCGGTGACAACGACCAGATCCAGGGGCGGGTCAACCAGATCCGCGCCGAGATCGAGAAGTCGGACTCCGACTACGACCGCGAGAAGCTCCAGGAGCGCCTCGCCAAGCTCGCCGGCGGCGTCGCCGTCATCAAGGCGGGTGCGGCCACCGAGGTCGAGCTCAAGGAGCGCAAGCACCGCATCGAGGACGCCGTGCGCAACGCCAAGGCGGCCGTCGAGGAGGGCATCGTCGCCGGTGGTGGCGTGGCCCTCATCCAGGCCGGTGCCAAGGCGTTCGCCAACCTCCAGCTCGAGGGCGACGAGGCCACCGGCGCGAACATCGTCAAGGTGGCCGTCGAGGCTCCGCTGAAGCAGATCGCGGTCAACGCCGGTCTCGAGGGCGGCGTCGTCGCGGAGAAGGTCGGCAACCTCGAGCCGGGCCACGGCCTCAACGCCGCGACCGGCGAGTACGTCGACCTCGTCGCGGCCGGGGTCATCGACCCGGCGAAGGTCACCCGCTCGGCCCTGCAGAACGCGGCGTCCATCGCGGCGCTGTTCCTCACGACCGAGGCGGTCGTCGCCGACAAGCCCGAGAAGGCCGCTCCGGCCATGCCCGGTGGCGGCGACGACATGGGCGGCATGGGCTTCTGAGCCCCACCCCCACCTCCTGACCCGGCAGCCCGCCGGCGCCAGGTGGTGGACGCCAGACGGCAGACGGCAGGCTCCCCTCCTCCCCGTCCCCGATTCGACCAATAGGTCACATCAGGGACGGACCGGGAGGGGCGCCTGCCGTTTCCGTGTCCCCCCGAAGCCGCCCCCGGCGTCACTGATTCGACCAATAGGTCACGTCAGGCACAGTCGGGGTGAGTGGGTACGAAGCCGCTCCGGCGTTACTGATTCGACCAATAGGTCACGTCAGGCACAGTCGGGGGTGCGGATGCCTGGCGTTTCGTGTCGTTGACGTGACCTATTGGTCGATTGGGGGACGGAGGGAGGGGGTGACGCGGGGGGCCGGGTGCTGGGGAAGAGGGGGCCGGGTGCCGGGGAAGAGGTGGCCGGCAGGGGTGTGGGGACGTCCGGGTGTGGGTGCGTCGATAGACTGCCCGGTGCCCGCAGCCCCCTGCCCGATGGAGCATCCGTGACCGTCCAGGCTCTGGACCTCAGCGACACCGAGCACGACGCGTTCGTCCGCGACCACCCCAACGGACACCTCATGCAGACCACCGCGTGGGGGCGGGAGAAGGAGCACACCGGCTGGAGCTGGCGCACCGTCGCGGTGGGGCGCGAGAGCGAGGAGGCCCGGGAGGTCACCGGCGTCGCCCTCCTGCTCTTCCGGCGCCTGCCCGTGCTGCCGTTCGCCCTGTGCTACCTGCCGCGGGGCCCCGTCCTGGACTGGTCGGACGAGGAGACGCTCGACGCGCTGCTCGACGAGGTCCGGCGGGTCGCCGCCGAGCACCGCGGGGTGACCCTGCGCATCGACCCGGCGGTGCGCGCCTCCGACCCGTGCTGCCGGGACGCCCTCGAGCGCCGCGGGTTCGCCCGGACCGACCCCGGGGAGGACGCCGCGCGCACCCTGGCCCAACCGGCCCTGCGGATGGTCACGGACATCTCCGACATCGAGGCCCTCCACCAGGCGCTGCCCCAGGGCACCCGATGGAGCATCCGCAAGTCCGCACGCTCGGGGCTGGTGTACGAGTCGGTCGGCCGGGAGAAGATCCCGGCGTTCTACGAGCTCATGCGGGCCACCGGCGAGCGCGACGGCTTCGGCATCCGCAGCCTGGAGTACTTCACGACGCTCTACGACCTGCTCAGCCCGACCGGGGACATCACCGTCTCGCTCGTGCGCCTCGACCCCGCCCAGGCCGTCGAGGGGGCGCGCGCGACGAAGGCGGAGTCACACAAGCAGCTGGCCGCCCTGGAGAAGAAGCCGGACTCGGACAAGCGGGCCCGTCAGAAGGAGAGCCTGACGCAGAGCATCGCCAACGCCGACGAGCTCATCGACACCTACGAGGCGATGGTCGAGGCCGGGTCCGAGGGGCCCTACCTCGCCGGGTCGGTCTTCGCGACCAACGGCACCCGCGGCAGCTACCTCTACGCGGCCTCCTCCAACGAGCACCGCAACCTGCGGCCGAACTACCTCATGGTGTGGCAGCTCATGCAGGACGCGAGCGCCCGGGGCGTGCGCACCTTCGACTTCGGCGGCATCGACGCCTCGGAGGGGCTCGAGGAGTTCAAGCGGCAGTGGGAGCCCGAGCGGGTCGAGTACGTCGGGGAGTTCACCCAGCGGCTGCGCGGGGCCACCGGATGGCTCGTCGAGCGCGCCGTGTCCCTCTACAAGCGCCGCTGACCCCGAGAGCACCGAGAAGCCCGTGAGCACCCCACTCCTGCCGCCCGAGCTGGCCGACCAGCCCTTCCTGCCCGTCGTCGTCGGCGGCCACGTCGGCGCCTACTCCCTCGTCCGGGCCTTCCACGAGGGCTACGGCGTGCGCTCGGTCGTCGTCGCGAGCGTCGGCACCTGGGTGACCGACCACTCCTCGGTCCTCGAGCTGCTGCCGTGCCGGGACGCCGTCGACCCCGAGGTGCTGCTCGCCACGCTCGAGGAGGCGCTCGGCGCCACCACGCTGCCCAAGCTGCTCCTCGCGACCTCGGACTCGCTCGTCGAGACCGTCGTCGCGCTGCGCGGCCGGCTCGGTGCGGACTGGCGCATCCCGTACGTCGGGACCGGCCCGCTGGAGCGCGCGACCCGCAAGCACACCTTCGACGAGGTGGCTCGGGCCGCGGGCGTCAGCGTGCCGGCCACCCGCTCGCTCGACCTCGCCGACCCCGCGAGCGTCGAGGTCGAGCCCGGCTTCGGCTACCCGCTGGTCGTCAAGCCGACGACCCCCGCCGCCTGGGCGGCGGTGAGCTTCGAGGGCCAGTCCAAGGTGCACACCGTTCGGTCGCACGCCGAGCTGTCCGCGCTGCTGCGGCATATCCGGGATGCCGGCTACCACGACGAGCTGGTCGTCCAGGACCTCATCCCCGGCGACGACACCGGGATGCGCATCCTCACCTGCTACTGCGACCGCAGCTCGCGGGTCCGGTTCGCCGCCTACGGCCGCACGCTCCTCGAGGAGCACTCGCCGGGCCTGCTCGGGGTGCCCGCGGGCATCCTCACCGGACGCGACGGCGAGACCGTCGCCCAGGCCGGGCGGATCCTCGCCGAGCTCGGCTGGGTCGGGTACGCCAACTTCGACCTCAAGTACGACCCGCGGGACGGCTCGACGAAGTTCTTCGAGCTCAACCCGCGCCTCGGACGCTCGAACTACTACGTCACGGGCACCGGGCACAACGCGGTGCGCTACTACGTCCAGGAGTGGGTCGAGGACGCCCTCCCCGACGGCGACGACCTCGTGGAGACCACCGAGGAGACCGTGTACTCGATCGTCCCCGTGCGCACGCTGCGGTGGGCGCTGCGGCCACACCCCGAGCTGTGGTCGCAGGTGCGGCGGGTCATCGACGCCGGCGGCCTGCGCAACCCGCTGCACTACCGTGCCGAGCGCGACCCCCGTCGCTGGGCGAAGGTGCTCGCCGGCGGTCTCAGCTACGACCGCAAGTTCCACCGCTACTACGACCCGCAGGCCGCCGCCCGCTCGGCGGGCTGAGGACGTCCGGCCCGGTCCGCAGGGACGGCCGGCTCAGCGGCGGACGAGCCGGCCGGCGCGCGAGGTGACCGCCCCGACCATGTCGTCGACCTGCCGGATGCGCAGCAGCCGGGCGAGGACGTAGAAGACGAGGACGAGCACCGCCCCCCCGGCGGCCAGGCCGAGCGCCTGCTCCCGCCAGGGCCCGTCCCGGTGCGCCACGAGGGAGGCGACCGCCCACCCGGCGACCCCCGCGAGGCCGGCGGCCACGGTGAGCCGCACCCACAGCCGCAGGACGGGCCGGAAGCCCAGGCCGTGCAGCTGGCGGCGGGCGAGCGCGACGAAGACCACCGCGTTGACCAGGCTGGAGAGGGTCATCCCCAGGGCCACGACGGCGACGACGTAGCGCGGCGGCGTGAGGTACATGGCGACGAGCGCGACGAGGATGTTGCCGCCGGCCATGAGCCCGACGAGCCAGAAGTTGGTCCAGCCGTCGCCCCGGGCGAAGCAGTAGCGCTGCTTGAGCGCGGTGATGCCGAACGGCAGGGTCCCGAGCGCCATGAGGGCCAGGACGAGCGCGACGTCGGCCGGCTCGTCGATCCCGTGGGCGGGGTCGTAGCGCAGGCCCGGGTAGAGCGTCGCCGCCATCGGGCGGGCGAGGGCGACGAGCGCCGCGGTCGCGGGGATGACGAGCACGGCCGGCCCCTCGAGCCCCCGGCGCAGCCAGTGCCGCATCCCGGCCAGGTCGCCGTCGTGGTGGGCGCGCGCCATCTGCGGGTAGAGCGCGGTGACGATCGAGACCGTGATCAGCGAGTGCGGCAGGATGAACAGGCTGTAGGCGTACTGCTGCACCGCGTTGCCCGCGACGTGCTCGGCCTGGCTGGCTCCGACGGTCATCGCCCGCGTCTGGACCAGCCCGGAGACCTGGGAGAGGACGAGCGCGGCGATCGTCCAGCCGGCCATCGTGCCGACCTCCCGGAAGCCGTAGCCCCGCCAGCCGAAGCGTGGCCGGTACCGGAAGCCCATCCGGTACAGCGGCACGGCGAGGGAGACCCCCTGGACGGCGATGCCGAGGGTCGTGGTCCCCGCGAGCACCCAGACCATGGCGGGGGTCCAGGTGCGGATGGAGGCCTGCTGGCCCCACTCCAGGAGGAACCACGCCAGCCCGGCGATCTGGACGACGTTCGCCCACGCCGGCGCCCACGCGAACGCGGTGAAGCGGCCGTAGACGTTGAGCACCTGGCCGAGGACCGAGTACAGCCCGTAGAAGAAGATCTGCGGCAGGCACAGGTAGGCGATGTACGTCGTCAGCGACAGGAACTGCGGGTCCTTGTTCGCGCTGAGCAGGTCGACGATGAGGGGGGCCGCGAGCAGCATGAGGAGGGTCGAGCCGCCGAGCACGAGCAGCGAGAGGGTGATCAGCCGGTCGCTGTAGTCCCGCCCGCGGTCGGCGTGCGACATCGCCCGGGTGAACGCGGGGATGAGGACGGCCGAGAGCAGGCCACCGTTGATCAGGACGTACACCTGGGTCGGCAGCGAGTTGCCCACGGTGAAGGAGTCGGCGGCGAGCGCGCCCCCGACGACGGCCGTGAGCATCGCGGTGCGCACGAACCCGAGCACCCGGGACCCGAAGGTCCCGACGGCCATGACCGTGCTGTTGCGGGCGACGCTGCCCCCGGAGCCCTGCCGGGGCGGCGAGCCGCCGTCCTGCTGGGACATGGACCTCCGAGCCGGCCTCGGCGCGTGCCGTGACCCCGTGACGTGGGCGGTGTGCGGTCGGCCAGTCTAGATCGCCGCACGGGGGGACAGTGCAGGATGGGGGTCATGAGCCATCCCGCCGCCGGCGACGACCATCCGCTCGTCCTCGGGCCCCTCCTGAGGTACGTCGACGCCACCTCGGCGACGGTGTGGGTCCGCACCGCGCGGGCCGCCTCGGTGAGCGTCCGGCGTGCCGGGCGCACGTGGAGCGCCCCGACGTTCGGCGTGCACGGGTCGCACTACGCGCTCGTCGTCTGCGAGGGCCTCGAGCCCGGCAGCGACGACCCCTACGAGGTGCTCGTCGACGAGGAGCCCGAGTGGCCGCTCGAGGGGGCGCCGCCGAGCCGCATCCGCACCCTCGACCCGGGCCGGCTGCCCTCGTTCGCCTTCGGGTCCTGCCGCACGACGGGCAGCCACGACGCGGAGGGGGTCGCCGAGCACGGGGTCGACGCGCTGCGCAGCCTCGGGGTGGCCCTGCGGGACGACCCGGGGGCCGGCTGGCCCGACCTGCTCCTGCTCCTCGGGGACCAGGTCTACGCCGACACCACCCCCAACCCGCAGCTGAAGGAGTTCATGCGCTCGCGGCGCAGCCTCAAGGAGCCGCCCTACGAGGAGATCAAGGACTACCCGGAGTACGACGAGCTCTACCGGCTCACCTGGGCCGAGCCGGTCGTGCGCTGGCTGCTGTCGACCCTCCCGTCGGCGATGATCTTCGACGACCACGACATCCGCGACGACTGGAACACCTCGTGGGCCTGGCGCCGCGACATCCGGGCGACGAGCTGGTGGCAGGAGCGGATCGTCTCCGGGCTGGCGTCGTACTGGGTCCACCAGCACATCGGCAACCTCTCACCGGCCCAGCTCGCCCGCGAGGAGGTCTACCGCGGGGTCCTCGAGCATGCCGCGTCCGGCGCCGCGGGAGAGCTCGACCTCACCGAGGCCCTCGAGGCGCTCGCGACCCGCGCGGACGCCGAGCCCGAGACCTACCGGTGGAGCCACACCCGCGAGCTCGGCGACTGTCTCCTCGTCGTCCTGGACTCGCGGGCCGCCCGCGACCTGCAGCCCGACCACCGCTCGATGCTCGACCCGGTCGAGACCCGCTGGCTCGACGACACCCTCCGTGGCGGCTACCGGCACGTCTTCGTCGGGACCTCGCTGCCCTTCCTGCTGCCGCCGGGGCTGCACGACTTCGAGGCCATCGACGAGGCCGTCGCCCAGGGAGCCTACGGTCGGCCCTTCGCGCATCTCGGCGAGCAGCTGAGACGCAGCGTGGACCTCGAGCACTGGGCGGCGTTCAACTCGGGGTTCGACGAGGTCTTCGAGATGGTCATGGACCTCGCGCGCGGGCACCGCGGCGAGGCGCCGGACAGCATCACGTTCCTCTCCGGCGACGTCCACAACTCCTACTTCGCCGAGGTGAGCGACGTCGGCCAGTACGGTGCGCGCTCCCGGGTGACCCAGGCGGTGTGCTCACCCATCCGCAACCCCATGCCGCGGGGGGTGCGGGTGATGATGTCGATGCTCGCGCGCTCGCTCGTGCGGCCGATGCGATGGCTGCGCGCCCGCTCCGAGCGGGCACCCGACCCGGCCTACCCGTGGACGGTCACCGAGGGGCCGTGGTTCGACAACAACGTCGCGCTGTGCCGGGTGCTGCCCACCGGTCTCGAGCTGACGTGGGTGACGGGCATGGTCGAGGGCACCGACCACGACCACCCCTGGCTGCGGGTGGTGTCCACGGTGCGGCTCGACCCACCGGGCTAGGAGAACATCCGCACCGCCTGGGCCTCGGTCTCCGCGTACTGCGTCCCCGCGGCGCCGAGGACCTGGCCGATCGAGTCCAGCGAGTCGCGCACCTGCTGCTGTGTGGCACGCCACTGCTCGACGACCCCCTGGAACTGGGCCGACGCGGTGCCCGTCCAGGCGTCCTGGAGCCCGGTGAGCCGGGCGAGCATGACCCCCACCTGGCCCTCGATCTCGGCGCTGATGCGCGCGACGTCGCCGGACGCGGCCGCGATGCGGTCGGTGTCGACCTGGAACTGTGCTGCCATGAGGGAACCTCCTGCCCGGCCGGCCCCGGTGGCCGGCCCGTCGCCACGACGCTAGGCGCTGCGCGGCCCGGCGCCGCAGGGTTTTCCACAGGGGGAGGGCGTCTAGGCTCGGTGGGTGGCCATCCTCGTCGACCCGCCCGCGGTCGAGGCGTACGGGCGCCGCTGGTCCCACCTCGTCAGCGACGCCAGCCTCGAGGAGCTGCACGCCTTCGCCCAGGGCTGCGGCCTGCCCCGCCAGGCGTTCGAGGGCGACCACTACGACGTGCCCGAGGAGCGTTACCCGTCCGTCGTCGCGGCGGGCGCCCGGCCGGTCAGTGCCCGTGAGCTGCTCGCCGCGCTGCTCTCCAGCGGGCTGCGCATCCGCAAGCGCCGGGGCGACAAGGGCGTCGCCCGGGTGCTCGGCGTGGGCTTCCCGGACGGCACCCGGGCGGACGTCGACCTCATCCGCTCCCCCCGGGAGGTGCCGCCGGCCCGGGTCTTCGCCGCGATGACCTTCGTGCGGGACGCCGCGGGGCACCATCTCGTCGTGCACTCGGTGCGCCGGGACCAGTGGGGTCCCCCCGGCGGATGGCGGGAACCGCCGGAGACGGTGCGCGAGAACGCCGTCCGTGAGCTGCGGGAGGAGACGGGCCTGGTCGTCGACGTCGGGGAGCTGCGACCGGTGGGGTACGAGCGGTTCCACCACCGGGGCGACGGCCGATGGCGGCCCGGCCAGGACCTCATGCAGCTCTACACGGTGCACCTTCGCGCCGAACGGCCCCCGCTGCTGCCCGGTGCGGCGGACGTCGACGGTCGCCGGTGGGTCACCTGGCCGCAGCTGCGGACCCTGTGCGGCGAGGACTTCTACTGGCCCGTGCTCGAGGCGACGCTCAGCCCGCCAGCCGGGTGAGCTCGCGCGCGAGGTTCTCCCGGGCCGCCGGCTCCCACCTCCCGCGGGCGTACGGGGTGCGGAACACGTGCCGACGGGCCAGGAGCGGTCGCAGCACCCGCGTGCGGCCCGCGGCGTACACGGGCGCCGCGAGGTGGGCGTACTCCGCACGCACCTGCGCGCAGTAGGCGTCGAACCGGGCCACCGGGGCGGCGAGGACCCACAGGTCGGCGTCGTGGAGCACGGGCCGTGCCGGGTCGGGTGGGTCGGCGGGCAGCTCGTGGCGCGCGGTGTCGAGGACGAGGGTGCCGACCCGGCCGACCAGCACGTCCTCGGCGCCGAGACCGGTGAGGACGTGCCCGGCGAGGTCGGCGCTCGCGCGCTCGTTGCCCTCCGGGTCGGTGACCGAGTAGACCGCGTCGTGGAACCAGGCCGCGAGCCGTGCGGCGTCCCGGCCCTCGGGGCCGAGGTGCTCGGCGCGGGCGAGCCGGTCGACCGCGGCGAGGACCTCGCCCAGGTGGGTCACGCCGTGGTAGTGGCGGTGCGGCTCGCGCCAGCGGCGGGCGAGGTCGGCACCGGCGGACGCGACCAGGGTGGCGTCGGCCTCGGGCAGGGCGGCGCGGCAGTCCGCGGCCCAGCGAGCCTCCACGCTGTCCACCGCGCCACTGTGGCACAGCCGCGCGCCGGGGGCGGCTCAGGTGCGCGTGCGGACCCGCTCCCAGGCTCGCGCGTACCGGCTGCCGGTGGCGAGCAGGAGCAGCCCGGCGGCGATGAAGGCGACCGAGCGGACGACGCCGTCGAGGGCGGCCAGGTCGAAGAGGAACAGCTTGGTCACGGCGACGGCGCTGAGCAGCAGGCCGCTGCGCAGCGCGAGGTCACTCGTCGACGGACGGGCCAGCGAGTGCAGGAGGAGGCCGGCGGCGGCGCCCACCCAGGTCACGGTGGCCAGGGCGTGACCCGTCGTGAACCCGGTGCCCGGCCCGCCGAGACGCTCGCCCACGAGGGTCGAGATGCTGACGAGCACGGTTGCGGTGCTGGCCAGCCCGACGACCCACCCGATGACGGTGGCCACCCGGCGGGTCTCGACGGGCAGCTCGGTGGCCCTCGAGGCCGCCCACCACCCGACCGCGACGACACCGGCGGCGAGGACGCTGTCGAGGGCCGCGACCGCCAGGTCGTGGTGGGTCGCGAGCTCGGCCGACACCATGGCGACCGGGTGGCCGAGCCAGCCGAGCAGCGCCACCGCCGAGACGCCGGCACCCAGGCCGAGGGCGACCCGCGAGCGGCTCCCGGCCGCCACCGCGAGATGCCCGAGGGCCAGCGCCAACAGCCCGGTGCCCGCGAAGCCCCGCGGTGCACCGTCGAGCACCGCGAGCACGGCCGCCACCGCGCCGCCGGTGGCGACCGAGACGACGAGGTGGCCGGCGACCGGCCCGGCAGGTGGCCGCGAGAGCGCCGCGGCGGCCAGAAGGAGGACGACGGCGATGACGGCGTAGGCCAGGGTGCGGGTCGAGCCCGGCTGCGCGCTGCCGACGGCGAGCGTGCCGACGGTGACCAGGGCGAGGGCCGCGCTCGCGGCGAGGTCGTCCGCGTCTCCCCGGACCGACACCGCCGAGGTGGCGAGCGTCGTGCCGAGGACGAGAAGGGCCACGAGCAGGAGTGCGCGGTGCTCGGTGGCCCCGGACCCGACACCTGCTCCGGCGAGGAGGGAGAGCGCGACGGGGACGGTGCGTGTGACGGTCAGCCACGGGGCCCGCCGGCCCGCCCCCGCCCACCACCCGACGAGCGCGAGGATGCCGAGGACGGCCGAGAGCAGCCACCCGGGCCTCCCCACCACGACGGGCGCGAGCGAGCCGGCACCGGCGACCATGAGGACCGCCAGCAGCTCGCTGGCCCACCGCCGGGCGACCGCCAGCCCGGCGACCGCCACGACGAGGCACAGCACGAGGCCCGGCACCGCCGGGAGCCAGCCGTAGGCCGTGGTGGCGGCGACGACGTCGAGGTAGGCGGCTGCGGCGCCGGTCGCGACGAGCGCCACCGGCGCGCTCCCGACGGGACCGCCGGTGCTCCGGTCGCGCGCCCCTCCGCGCACGCCGAGACCACCGAGCAGCACCGCGAGGAGCGCGCCGGCGCTCACCCGGGCCCCCGGCCCGAACCAGCCGTGCCGGACCGCAAGGACGAGCAGCATCGCCACCCCCGAGAGGGTGACGACGGCGCCCGCCACCGCGAGGGCCCGCGTGACGGCCCCGTCCCGCTGGTACCACGGGACGTGCGGGAGCGCCGGGCCCGTGGGAGGCGGCAGCGCCGGACCGCCCGCGTGTGGTGCGGACGGCCCGGCGTCCGCCCCGGTCACCGGCCCCCCTACGGCCGGCGGCGGGACGGGTCGGGCCTCGCGGCCCGACGGCGCGGCGGGTGACGCAGCCGCCCGCAGCGCCGGGTCGGGGCCGCCGGTGGCGGCACCCACCGGGGCGGGCGCCGCGTGCCCCTCCCGGTCGAGGTCGACGCGCAGCCGGGCGAGCCCGTTGCCCACGGCGTACATCCGTTGCATCGCGTCCGCGAACTCGACCTCGAGCCGCGCCACGTCGTCCCGGTGCGTCATGCCACCAGCCTCGGGCAGACGCGAACGGGGCGCCTGAGCACGGCTACTCAACCGTGCCCGGGCGCCCCGGACGGGGTGGTCTGCTCAGTCGGTGGTGTCCGCGGCGGCCGCCAAGGTGGCCTTGACCTCGATGCTCTCGCCGTCACGCAGGACGGTGAGGGTCACCGTGCTGCCGACCGACTGCTCCCGGACGTACCCGACGAGCGACTCGGCGGAGTCGACGGGGTCGCCGTCCAGCGCGATGATGACGTCGCCCTTCTGCAGGCCGGCCTTCTCTGCCGGGGTGCCCGACTCGACCTGGGCGATCTCGGCACCGGCGCGGGTCGCGGAGCCGTCGGAGGCGGTGCCGTCCTGCGGGTAGACCCCCAGGTAGGCGTGCTGGGCGGTGCCGGTGTCGATGAGCTGCTCGGCGATCGAGCGGACCTCGGTGACCGGGATCGCGAAGCCGATGCCGATGCTGCCGGACTGGCTGCTCGAGGACCCGAGTGAGGCGATCGAGGAGTTGATGCCGACGAGCTGGCCGGAGGCGTTGACGAGCGCCCCGCCGCTGTTGCCCGGGTTGATCGCCGCGGAGGTCTGGATCGCGTTCGTCACGACCGGCTCGGACTGCTGCTGCTGGTAGCCGCCGTTGAACGGGTCCTGCTGCTCGGACTCGGACTCGGTGGTCACCGGGCGGTTCAGCGCGCTGACGATGCCCGTGGTCACCGTGCCGGCGAGGCCGAGCGGGTTGCCGACGGCCATGACGGGGTCGCCGACCTCGAGCTCGTCGGAGTCGCCCATGGCGATCGGGGTGAGGTCGCTCGGGGCGTTGTCGATGGTGATGACCGCGAGGTCGGTCGAGGAGTCGGTGCCCTTGACCTGCGCGGAGAAGGTCCGCCCGTCGCTCAGGGTCACCTGGAGGCTCTGGGCGCCCGAGACGACGTGGTTGTTCGTCACGACGTGGCCGGAGGAGTCGATGATGACGCCCGAGCCCTGGGCCTCGCCGTTGCTCAGGGTCGCGGTGATCGCGACGACGCTCGGCGCCACCGCGTCGGCCGTGGCCGCCCAGTCCGGGGCGGAGGCGTCGGCCTGCTCGACCGGTGCCGTGTCCGTGCCGCGGCCCAGCTGGGTGGTCGAGGACGCCGTCGACGTGGTCGAGGCGCCGTCGTCACCCAGCCGGGTCGCGGCGTAGGTGCCGCCCGAGGACAGGAGGGCGGCGAGCACCGCGACGCCGACGAGCTCGGCGACGCGGCGCCGTCCGGTCCCGGAGGAGGGGGTGGCCGGGGAGCCGGACGACCCCGCCGACCCGGCCGGCCCCGACGGAGGGGGAGGGGCGGCCGGGTCGGACGGGGCGTTCTCGGGGTGCTGGGCGGGAGGGAGGGGCTCGGTCGACGTCCCCGGTGCCGCGGGGGCGGCGGGCTCGCCGCCGGGGTTGTACCACTGGGGGGCGGTCCAGTCCCCGGTCCTGCGGCCGGTCGTGTCGGGGTGGTCGTTCATCGCCGGTGTCGCTCCTTCTGCTCGGCTACGTCCCCGAGTCAACGCCCCCGAGGTGGACGCCCGCTGGTCACCGGCTGAGAGTCCGCTGTGGGAAACGGACGACGAACGTGGCGCCCCCGCCGGGGGTCTCGGCGACGCCCACCCGTCCGTGGTGTCCGGCGACGATGGCGGCGACGATCGCCAGGCCCAGGCCGGTTCCGCCGCCGGCGCCCCGCCCGCGCGAGGGGTCGGCGCGGAAGAAGCGTTCGAAGACCCGGGTGGCGATGTGCGGGGGGACGCCGTCGCCGTGGTCGCGGACCTCGAGGCAGGCCTGGCCCTCCTGGGTCCCGACCGCGACCTCGACCGGCGTCCCGGCGGGCGTGTGCCGCAGGGCGTTGGCGACGAGGTTGGTCACCACCTGACGCAGCCGGGGCTCGGACCCGAGCACCGGGGTCGGCTCCACGGGTCCGCCGAGGCCGACGAGCGCGATGCGCCGCTCGGGTGCCCGCGCGCGGGCGTCAGCGACGGCGTCGGCAGCGAGGACGGTGAGGTCGACGTCGCTCGGCTCGACCTCGGGCTCCTCGTCCAGCCGGGCGAGGGTGAGCAGGTCCTCGACGAGCGCGCTCATCCGGTCCGACTCGGCCTCGATCCGCTCCATGGCCGCCCCGACCTCCTCCCCGTCCCGCACGGCGCCCTGGCGGTAGAGCTCGGCGTAGCCGTGGACGGTGGCCAGCGGCGTGCGCAGCTCGTGGGAGGCGTCCGCGACGAACTGGCGCATCCGCTCCTCGCTCGCCTCCCGGACGGCGAAGGAGGACTCCACCTGCGCGAGCATCGCGTTGAGGCTGCGCGAGAGCGAGGTGACCTCGTCGTCGGCCTGGCGGACGGGGACCCGCTGGGTGAGGTCACCGGCGGCGATGGCAGCCGCGGTGTCCTCGATGCGGCGCAGCGGCCGGAAGGCGCGGCGCACGGCGAAGTGGCCGAGGACGACGGACAGGACCAGTGCCGCGGTGCCGAGCAGCCCCGTGGAGACGAGCAACCGGGTCACGGTGTGCGAGACGGGCTCCAGCGGGGCTCCGACGGCGACCACTGCGTTGCTGTCGGCGACCCGGGCGGCGATGAATCGCCACTGCACGGCGCTGCCCTGGGACCCGACGGTGAACGGCTGCTGGGTGCGCACCCGAGCATCCGTGGGGTCGAGGAGCGGGAGGTCCGGCTCCGCGCTCTGGTCCTCCGGGAGCCGGGTGACCTGCCCGCCGCCGCTCTGCAGGACGAACGCGTAGCTCGTGGGCAGGGTCTGGTCCGAGCGGTTCTGCAGGTCGGCGATGGCCTGGGTGGCGACCGGGTTGAGGACGCTGCGCAGCTCGGCGTCGACGCGGGCGTCGAGGTCGCTCTTGAGCAGGTAGGCGGTGACCATGCTCGTGAGCAGCAGCGCCGCGCCGACGAGCAGCCCGACGATGAGCAGCAGCCGGGTGCGCAGCGGCACCGCCTCGAGCCGGTGCAGGAGCCGGGGAGGGGTGCGGGGGGAGCGCCCCATCAGGCGTCGGGGGGCAGGCGCAGGACGTACCCGACCCCGCGCTTGGTGTGGATCAGCGCCGGGGAGCCCTCGAGGTCGATCTTGCGGCGCAGGTAGGAGATGTAGGACTCGACGATGCCCGACTCGCCCCGGAAGTCGTAGTCCCAGACGTGGTCGAGGATCTGCGCCTTGGACAGCACCCGGTTGGGGTTGAGCATGAGGTAGCGCAGCAGCTTGAACTCCGTCGGGCTGGTCTCGATGACCCGGCCGGCGCGGCGGACCTCGTGGGAGTCCTCGTCGAGCTCGAGGTCCTGGAAGCGCAGCACGGTCCGGCCGTCGTCGACGTCGCCCCGGGTGCGTCGCAGGACGGCGCGGATGCGGGCGACGACCTCCTCGAGCGAGAACGGCTTGGTGACGTAGTCGTCGCCGCCGACGGTGAGCCCCTTGATCTTGTCGTCGACCGAGTCGCGGGCGGTGACGAAGACGATCGGCAGCTGGCGCCCCTGGTCACGCAGCCGGCGGGTGACGGTGAAGCCGTCCATGTCCGGGAGCATGACGTCGAGGACACACAGGTCGGGCTGGTGGTCACCGGCCACCTGCAGGGCCTCCGAGCCGCTCGCCGCGGTGGCGACGTCGAAGCCGGCGTAGCGCAGCGAGGTCGCGAGCAGCTCGCGGATGTTGGGCTCGTCCTCGACGACGAGCAGCCGCGCCTCGGGGGAGGGGGATGCGCTCACGGCTCCCAGTCTCGCCCCCGAGCCTGGGAGCCCGCTGGACGTGGGCTGGGCGTGCCGTGGGCGCCCGCCGGCCTCAGGGGCTCGTGGAGAACGACGCGGCGGCGAGTCCGACGATGGCGAGGAAGCCGAGGATGCACAGCCCGACGGCGGCGGCGAAGGCGATCCACCCGAAGCGGGCCATCCGACGCGCCCCCTGCGGGTCGGCGGAGTGCTTCGCCAGGCCGATGATGCCGAGGACGAGCGCCGGCACGAAGAGCAGCCCGACGATGAAGACGATGCCGACGAGGACGGCGAGCCCGGAGACGATCGTCAGCACGAGGGCGCTGGTGTTCGTGCCCGGCGCCGCGGGCGCGCCAGCGGCGCCGTACGGAGCCGGGGGGCTCGGGTAGCCGGCGACGCCGTAGGGCGAGCCGGTCGGGGAGGCGCTGCCGTACGGGGACGGCGGCGCAGGCGGGAGCGTCTCGGCGGTGGCTCCCGGCGGGGGAGGGGGCGGGGGCACGTCGTGGCCCGAGGCGGCCGGTGGCGCGAACGGGGCGGTGCCCGGGTCGACGACCTGGGTCTGCTCGGCCGGCGGCGTGCCGGCCTCGTCCGCGGCGTCCGGCTCGGCGTCGCGCAGCGGAGGCGGGGCGGTCGGGTCGCGGTAGTCGTCGGAGCTGCTCACGGTGTCGGTCCCCTCGGCATCGGTGCGCGGCCCGGTCCGGCCGCCTCGTGCAGAGTAGCGGCCCTGTGCGCGCCGCGTCGGCCGTGTCAGGATCGGGACATGAGCCGCGCACTGCCTCAGGTCGAGCCGGACCCCTCGCTGCCGGAGGAGGTCACGGTCTACGAGGTGGGCCCCCGCGACGGGCTGCAGAACGAGAAGGCGACGGTGCCGACCCAGGTGAAGGTGGAGTTCGTCCGCCGGCTCGCCGCCGCCGGGCTCGGGACCATCGAGACGACGTCCTTCGTCGACCCGCGCTGGGTGCCGCAGCTCGCCGACGCCGAGGAGCTGCTCGGCCTGCTCGGCGACGAGGGGAGGGGTGCGCGCCGGCCGGTCCTCGTGCCGAACGTCCGCGGCCTCGACCGGGCGCTGGCAGCGGGCGTGGGGGCGGTCGCGGTCTTCGGCAGCGCCACCGAGACCTTCGCCCGCAAGAACCTCAACCGGGGGCTCGAGGAGTCCGTGGCGATGTTCGCGCCCGTCGTCGAGCGGGCCCGCGCGGAGGGTCTGTGGGTGCGGGCCTACGTCTCCATGTGCTTCGGCGACCCCTGGGAGGGGCCGGTCCCGGTCGCCCAGGTCGTCGACGTCTGCCGACGGCTCATGGACCTCGGGTGCGACCAGCTCTCGCTCGGGGACACCATCGGGGTCGGCACCGTCGGGCACGTCCACCGGCTGCTCGAGGCCCTCGCCGCCGTGGGGATCGGGCCGGAGCGGGTCGGGGTGCACTTCCACGACACCTACGGCCAGGCGCTGGCCAACACCCTCGCGGCGCTGCGCGACGGCGTCACGGTCGTCGACGCCTCGACGGGCGGGCTCGGGGGCTGCCCCTACGCGAGGTCGGCGACCGGCAACCTCGCGACCGAGGACCTCGTCTGGGCGCTCGAGGGCGCCGGGGTGCGGACCGGTCTGCGGCTCGACGCGCTTGTCGAGACCTCCCGGTGGATGGCTGAGCGCCTCGACCGGCCCTCACCGTCACGCGTCGTGCGGGCCCTCGCCGGCGGCTGACCCGACCACCGGCGGAGGGCCGTGGACGCCGTTGACCTCGGGGGTCACCGTGCGCTCCAGCGCGAGCGCCAGCAGCGCCACCCCGACGAGGCAGCCGAGCAGGACGGCGACGAACACGCCGCCGAGGTGCCGCTCGAGCAGCGCGCCGGCCGCGACGGGCGCGGTGACCGCGCCAACCTGGAAGGCCATCGCGGAGACCGCGTTGTAGCGACCACGGTCGCGGTCGTCGGCGAGGTCGTTGACGATGGCCGGGACGGTGGGCTGCAGCAGGGTCTCGCCGAGCCCGAAGACGACGTGGAAGACGACGACGCCGACCGCGGCCGCGGCGGTGCCGGCGACGAGCCCGGTCGCCCCGAGCAGGGACCAGGCCAGCGCCCACAGGGCGACGAGCACGAGGAAGACCCGGGTGCGCCGGCGGCCGTCGATCCGGCGCAGCACGAGGAACTGCAGCAGGACGATCACCGCGGTGTTCGCCGCGAAGGCGAACCCGATGGTGCGGGTGGAGACCTCGCTCACCTGGCGGGCGAAGGCGGGGAAGCCGGCCTCCATCTGCCCGTAGCCGACGAAGCTCGACAGGAACGTCAGCGCCGTGACCCACCACACCGCGGGCCGGCGGAGCACGACGAGGTAGCTGCCCGTGCCCCCGCTCCCGCCCCCGGGGTCGGGCGGCGGGCGGCTGGCGACGTGCCGCAGGGGCCCGAGGAGGACGGCGACCGGGACGAGGACGCACACGGCGTCGGCGAGGAAGATGGCGGTGAACGTGCCCGGCCGCTGCACGTCGGTGAGGAAGCCGCTGAGGACCCCGCCGACGCCGATGCCGAGGTTGACGAGGGCGAAGTTGACCCCGAAGTACTGGGTACGCAGCCGTCCCTCGACGAGGCCGGCGATCATCGCGTTGAAGGCCGGCCAGCCGACCCCGAAGCTCACCCCGAGCAGCGTGACGGCCGTGACGAACGCGGGCATCGTCGTCGCGAACGCGAGCACCGCGGCCCCGAGGACCTGCGCGAGCAGGCCGGCGACGACGACCGGGCGCGCGCCGAGCCGGTCGGTGAGGATGCCGACCGGGGCGGTGACGACGAGCGCGACGGCCGCGATGAGGCCCATGAGCAGGCCGGCGACGTCGAGGTCGACCCCGCGCACCTCGTGCAGGTAGATCACCGTGAACGGCAGGGTCATGCCACGGCCGAGGGTGGAGACCGCCGTCGTCGAGAGCAGCCACCGCCCGGGGCGGGGGAGGGCCCGCCAGAACCCCCGCACGGTGAGGTGTGGGCCGGGCGCCGACCCTGCCACCGCCGCCGCGTCGAGGTGGCCACCGGGCCGCTCGTCCGGACCGGTGGCGGGCGGCTCGGACACGGCAGCAGGCTGCCACGGGCCACCGACACCCGGCGAGCGGGTTTCGCCCCCGAGCCGTCGCGCCGGGGCGCTCCCGTCACCGACGACCGGGGCGGGCGAGAACCCATGGGCGCCGTGGCGCCCGGAGCGGTTAGCCTTGTCGCTGGTGCCCGTGCGGGCGCCGAGGCAGCAACCGACGGATGAGGTGGACGGTGCCGACTGGCAAGGTGAAGTTCTTCGACGCCGAGAAGGGCTTCGGCTTCGTCTCCGACGAGGCCGGCGAGGGGGACGTGTTCGTCCCCGCCTCAGCGCTGCCCGCGGGCGTCACCGGTCTCAAGAGCGGCCAGCGGATCGAGTTCGACGTCGCCGAGGGGCGCCGGGGCGCCCAGGCGCTCTCCGTGCGCCTGCTCGACCCGGCCCCGTCGGTCTCGGCCAACCGCCGGGTGCGCGACCGCAAGCCGACCGAGGAGATGGTCGTCATCGTCGAGGACGTCATCAAGCTCCTCGACGACGTCTCGGAGTCGCTGCGCCGTGGTCACTACCCCGACCGCGCCCACGGCAACAAGGTTGCCCAGGTGCTGCGCGCCGTGGCCGGGGACCTCGAGCTGTGAGCGCCGCCTCCGCCGCCGTGCGGCCCGACGCCACCCTGCGCGGTGCCGTCGAGGTCGCCCGTGCGGCGCTGCTCGACGTCGCCGAGCCCGGCGCCGTCGGTGAGCACCTCGGGATGGTCATGGAGGCCGAGCGGCTCGCCACCCACTACTTCGCGTGCGAGTCCCGGGCCTACCGGGGCTGGCGCTGGGCGGTGTCCGTCGCGCGCGTCGCGCGTTCGCGCACGGTCACGGTCTGCGAGACCGACCTCGTCGCGGGGGAGGAGGCGTTGCTCTCACCGACGTGGGTGCCCTACGCGGCGCGGCTCGCTCCCGGCGACCTCGGGCCGGGCGACGTCACGCCGTACGTCGACGCCGACCCCCTGCTCGAGGAGGGTTGGGAGGCGACCGGCGAGGAGGACGTCGACGCCGTCGCCCTGTGGGAGCTCGGCCTCGGCAGGCCGCGGGTGCTCTCGGCCGAGGGCCGCGACGCGGCGGCCCGGCGCTGGTACGAGGGCGAGAACGGCCCTTCGGCGCCGGTCGCGGCCAAGGCGCCGATGCCCTGCTCGAGCTGCGGGTACCTGCTGCCCATGCGGGGGGCCCTGCGCGCCGTGTTCGGCGCGTGCGCCAACGCCTGGTCCCCGTCCGACGGGCGGGTCGTCAGCCTCGACCACGGCTGCGGGGCGCACTCCGAGGCCGATGTCGAGCCGCCGGCCCCCGAGCAGGTCCTGCCCCCGATCCTCGACGACGACTCCCTCGAGGTCTCCTGACGTCCGCGGCGGCGGCCGGTGGTCAGCCGCCCGCGGCGGCACCCCGGCCCCGGCGCACGTACCAGCCGGCGAAGGCCCCGATGGCCAGGCCGCTGACGCACGCCCAGGGCCACCACGACCGCTCACCGGTGTGCAGCGCCGGGACCGCGAGGGTCACGACGAGGGCCAGCGCCCACAGCGCGCTGCCGACGAGGACGACCGTCATCGGCGGCAGGTCCGGGGGGTCGACCGGCGCGGACTCGCCGAGGGCGCCGTGGTCGCGCTCGTGCGGGGCGGGCTCGCTCACCGGGCCAGCGTAGCCATCTGCTCGTCACACCCCTGAAACCCGCCCGGGCCGGGCCACCACTACCCTGCTCGCCATGGCCGAGACCACGACGACCGCCGGGCACACCGGGCGGGCACCCCACGGCGCCCTCGAGCGCTTCTTCCACATCCACGAGCGCGGCTCCACGGTGGGCCGCGAGGTCCGCGGTGGCGTGGCCACGTTCTTCACGATGGCCTACATCGTCGTCCTCAACCCGCTCATCCTCGGGTACGTCCAGGACGCCGACGGTCGCTTCCTCGGCGGTGGCGACGCGCCGAACCTCGCCGCCATCGCCGCGGGGACGGCGCTCGTCGCCGGCGTCCTCACCATCCTCATGGGGGTCGTCGCCAACTACCCGCTCGCGCTCGCGACCGGCCTGGGCCTCAACGCCTTCGTCGCGTACTCCGTCGCCAGCCAGATGACCTGGGCGGACGCGATGGGCCTCGTCGTCCTCGAGGGGCTGATCATCCTCGTGCTCGTCCTCACCGGCTTCCGGCAGGCGGTGTTCCACGCGGTGCCCGCCCAGCTCAAGGTCGCCATCTCCGTGGGCATCGGGCTGTTCATCGCCCTCATCGGCCTCGTCGACGCGGGCTTCGTGCGGCGGGCCGCGAGTGGCAGCGTGCCCGTCGAGCTCGGCGTCGGGGGGCAGCTGGCCGGCTGGCCCACGCTCGTCTTCGCCCTCGGGCTCGTCCTCATCGTCGCGCTGTGGGTGCGCCGGGTGAAGGGCGCGATCATCATCTCGATCATCGCGATGACCGTCGTCGCCTTCGTCATCGAGGCGATCGCCAAGGTCGGCCCGACGGTCACCGGCGTCGACGACGCCGGCAACAACATCGTCAACCCGCTCGGCTGGAACCTCAACGTGCCCGCCTGGCCGGACACCGTCGACCCGATCAGCTTCGGGACCCTCGGTGAGTTCAGCCTGCTCGGCTCCTTCTCGCGGGTCGGCATCGTCGCCACCGTGCTGCTCGTCTTCACCCTCATGCTCGCCGACTTCTTCGACACCATGGGCACGATGACCGCCATCGGCGCCGAGGCCGGGCTGCTCGACGAGGAGGGCAACCCCCCGAACACCGAGCGCATCCTCGTCGTCGACTCGCTCGCGGCGGCCGCCGGCGGTGCGGCCGGTGTCTCGTCGAACACCTCCTACATCGAGTCCGCCTCCGGTGTCGGCGAGGGCGCCCGCACGGGCCTGGCGTCCGTCGTCACCGGTGTGCTCTTCCTCGTCTCGGTGGTCTTCGCGCCGCTCGTCAAGGTCATCCCCAACGAGGCCGCGGTGCCCGCCCTCGTGCTCGTCGGGTTCCTCATGATGCAGCAGGTCAAGGAGATCTCCTGGGACGACCTCGAGATCGCCGTCCCGGCCTTCCTCACGATCATCCTCATGCCCTTTACGTACTCGATCACCGTCGGCATCGGTGCCGGCTTCGTCGCCTACGTGCTCATCAAGCTCGTGCGGGGCAAGGTGGGTCAGATCCACCCGATGATGTGGCTCACCGCGGTCCTCTTCCTCGTGTACTTCTTCATCGACCCGATCACCCAGCTCGTCTCCGGCTGAGGCGCTCCGGCCACGACGCCCGCTCCCACAGCGTGGGGGCGGGCGTCGTCGTGGGCGGCACCCGTCGGTGCGTGGAATAGTTAGCCACGGTAATGAGTTGTGCTAACTACCGATGACGACCACAGCTGGAGACCCCCGTGCCCGCATCCTCTGCGACGATGACCCGTGCCCAGAAGGACCGCCTGACGAGCGACCTGCGGATGGTGTGCATGCGGGTCTCGCGGCGGGTGCGCTTCGAGAGCACGACGGAGGTCGCCCCGCACCAGTTCTCGGTGCTGGCCCGGCTCGAGGACGGTCCGCGCACCCCGAAGGAGGTCGCGGACATCGAGCAGGTGTCGGCACCGAGCATGAGCCGCACCGTGTCCGGGCTCGTCGAGCGTGGGCTCGTCGACCGGGCCGACGACCCGACCGACGGGCGCCAGGTCATCCTGTCCCTGACCAAGGCCGGTCGGCAGACCATCCGGGAGACGCGCCGGCGCCGCGACCAGTGGCTCGCGACGCGGCTCGAGCGGCTGACCGACGACGAGCGCGCCCTGCTGTGCCGGGCCACCGAGCTCCTCGAACGCGTGGCCGCCGAATGAGCCCCACCTTCACCTCGCTCGAGGTCCGCAACTACCGGCTGTGGTTCCTCGGTGGGTTCGTCTCCAACGTCGGGACGTGGATGGGCCGGGTCGGGCAGGACTGGCTCGTCCTCACCGTCCTCACCGCCGGGTCCGCGACGGCCCTGGGGATCGTCACCGGGCTGCAGTTCCTCCCGTTCCTCCTCCTCGCGCCCTGGTCCGGGCTCATCGCCGACCGCTTCCCGCGGCGGCGCATCCTCCTGCTCACCCAGACGATGCTCGCCCTGACGAGCCTCGTGCTCGGCGTCCTCGCCGTCACGGGCACCGCGCGGCTCTGGCACGTGTACACCATCGCGCTCGTCCAGGGCGTCACGACCGCCATCGACAACCCGGCCCGGCAGGTCATCGTCTCCGAGATGGTGCCGCCGGAGAAGCTCGCCAACGCGGTGGCGCTCAACTCGGCGTCGTTCAACGCCGGGCGGCTCATCGGGCCCGGGCTGGCCGGGCTCGTCATCGCCTGGTGGGGGACCGGTGAGGCCCTGCTGCTCAACACCCTGACGTTCGTCTTCGTGCTCGGTGCGCTCGCGATGCTCAGCGTCTCCGAGCTGCGCTCACCGGCCCGGGCCACCGGCCGCGGCGGCATCCGGGAGGGGTTCGCCTACGTCCGGCACCGCCGGGACATCCAGCTCGTCATGCTCCTCGTCTTCGTGCTCGGGACGTTCGGGCTGAACTTCCAGATCACCACCGCGCTCGTGGCAACCCAGGTCTTCGACAAGGGGGCCGGGGAGTACGGGCTGCTCGGCTCGGTCATGGCCGTCGGCTCGCTGAGCGCGGCGCTGCTGTCGGCCCGGCGTCGGCGCCCGCGGCTGCGCGTCCTCCTCCTGGCGCTCGTCGGCTTCACCCTCGCCGCGGCCGCCGCGGCGGTGGCCCCGTCGTACTGGACCTTCGCCGTCGCGCTCGTGCCCGTCGGGCTCGCCGCCCTGACCGCGCTGACCACCGCCAACGCCATGGTCCAGACCCGCGTCGCACCGGAGATGCGCGGACGGGTGATGGCGCTCTACATGGCGATCTTCATGGGCGGCACCCCGGCGGGTGCGCCGATGATCGGCTGGGTCTCCGAGCAGCTCGGGCCCCGGTGGACCATCGGGGTCGGCGCGCTGGCCGTCGGCCTCTCCCTCGTCGTGGTCTCGGTCTGGCTAGCCCACGCCGAGAACGTGCGGGTCAGCTACGAGTCCCAGCGCCGCCCACGGGTCGACGTCTCGACCGCCCCGCTGCCCCGGGAGCGTGAGGACGCGCGCGTACCGGTGCCGGAGGCGGCGCGGTGACCGCGCGCGGCCCGGGGATACTGACGAGGTGACCCCGAACTTCCGACGGCGGATGACGCTCGGCGTGCTCGCCGTCCTCGTCCTCGTCGCGGTCCTCTACGCGGTGGCCCGCTGAGGGCCCCTCAGGAGAGGTGGTCGACGACGTACTCGACACACGCGGTGAGCGCCGAGACGTCGTCGGGCTCGACCGCCGGGAAGCAGGCCACGCGCAGCTGGTTGCGGCCGAGCTTGCGGTAGGGCTCGACGTCGACGACCCCGTGGGCGCGCAGCGTGCGCGCCACGGCGGAGGCGTCGACCGACTCGTCGAAGTCGACGGTCGCGACGACCCGGCTGCGGTGGTCGGGGTCGGTGACGTACGGCGTCGTGTACTCGGTCTTCTCGGCCCACTCGTAGAGCCGGCCGGAGGAGTCCGCGGTGCGGGCGGTCGCCCACTCGAGGCCGCCGTTGCCGTTGAGCCACTCGACCTGGTTCGCGAGCATCGCGAGGGTCGCGACCGCCGGCGTGTTGTACGTCTGGTCCTTGCGCGAGTTGTCGATCGCCGTCGGCAGGCTGAAGAAGTCGGGCACCCAGCGGCCGGCGGCGCTGATCTCCTCGACCCGGGCGAGCGCGGCCGGCGAGAACAGGGCGAGCCAGAGCCCGCCGTCGGAGGCGAAGGACTTCTGGGGCGCGAAGTAGTACACGTCGGCCTCGCGGACGTCGACCGGCAGGCCGCCGGCCCCCGAGGTGGCGTCGACGAGCAGGAGGGCGTCGTCGTCGGCGCCCTCGACCCGGCGCACCGGGCACATGACACCGGTGGAGGTCTCGTTGTGCGCCCACGCGTAGACGTCGACGCCGGCCTCCGCCGTCGGCTCGGGGCAGGTGCCCGGCTCGGACGTGATGACCGTCGGCTCGCCGAGGAAGGGGGCCTTGCGCGTCACGGCGGCGAACTTCGAGGAGAACTCGCCGAAGGACAGGTGCTGCGCGCGGTCGCGGACGAGCCCGAAGGCGGCGATGTCCCAGAACGCCGTGGAGCCGCCGTTGCCGAGGACGACCTCGTAGCCGTCGGGGAGGTCGAAGAAGGTGGCCAGCCCCTCACGCACGGACTTGACGAGGTTCTTCACCGGCGCCTGGCGGTGCGAGGTTCCGAGGACGGTCCGGCCGATGGCGGAGAGCGCCTCCACCTGCGCCGGACGGACCTTGGAGGGTCCTGACCCGAACCGGCCGTCGGCGGGCAGCAGGTCGGCGGGGATGGTGACGGGTGCGTCGCTCACGTGTCTCTCCGTGGTCGGTCGGGCGCCGGCCGGGCCGGCGCGGCGGGGCGGTCTCACCCCGCTCGTGGCCGGGCCGTCGACGGCGACCGCGGCCGGCACCATCCTCACAGGCCGTGTCCGGGGAGCGGACGCCGGGTCCACCAGATGGGCGCCCGGTGACCGCCGCCCTCAGGAGGCGCGGAAGCCGGCCACCTCCGAGAGCGGCCGCGGCCCCGGGCCGACGTAGCGCGAGCTCGGCCGGATCAGCCGCCCGGTGCGCTTCTGCTCCAGGACGTGGGCCGACCAGCCGGCCGTGCGCGCGCAGACGAACAGCGGCGTCATCATCTCGGCGGGGACCTCGGCGAAGTCGAGCAGGACGGCCGCCCAGAAGTCGACGTTGGTCTCCATCCGGCGCTCCGGGTGGCGCTCGGCGAGCTCGGCGATGGCGGCCTTCTCCAGCTCGAGCGCCACCTCGTAGCGGGGGGCGCCGAGGCGCCGGCAGGTCTCGCGCAGCACGGCGGCGCGCGGGTCGTAGGCGCGGTAGACCCGGTGCCCGAAGCCCATGAGCCGCTCCCCGCGCTCGAGCACGGAGCGGACGTAGCGGGTCGCGTCGCCCATCTGCTCGACGCCTTCGATCATGTGCTGGGCCCGCGACGGGGCGCCGCCGTGCAGGGGGCCGGACAGCGCGCCGATGGCCCCGGAGAGGCAGGCGGCGACGTCGGCGCCGGTCGAGGCGATGACCCGCGCGGTGAACGTCGAGGCGTTGACCCCGTGCTCGGCCGCGCTGATGAAGTAGGCGTCGATGGCCTCGACGTGCTTGGGGTCGGGCTCACCGCGCCAGCGGATCATGAACCGCTCGGGGATGGTGCGGCCCTTGTCGACCTCGGACTGGGGCACCATCGGGCGGTCCTGGCCGTGGGCGGACTGGCCGATGAACGAGATCGCCATGACCGAGGCCCGCGCGAGGTTGGCGCGCGCCTCGTCGTCGTCGATGTCGAGCAGCGGCTTGAAGCCCCACACCGGTGCGAGCTGGGCGATCGCCGACTGGACGTCGACCCGGATGTCCCCGGTGTGCACGGGCAGCGGGAACGGCTCGGCGGGCGGCAGGCCCGGGTCGAGCTTGCCGTCGACGAGGAGCCCCCAGACCTGCCCGAAGGAGACCGTGCCGACGAGGTCGTTGAGGTCGACGCCGCGGTAGCGCAGCGCTCCACCCTCCTTGTCCGGCTCGGCGATCTCGCTCTCGAAGGCGATGACGCCCTCGAGACCGGGGTAGAAGTCCGGGTCCGTGGTGGTGGCGGTCATGGGCATCCCCGTTTCGCTCGTCGCCGGTGTCGGGCGGGTTCATTGTGCCCGCCGGCCGTCCCGGGGCGCACCGGCGGGGGCCGGCGCGCGCCTGTGGGCCTCCCCGGGGACGCCCTGCGGGCCAGGGGGCCTCAGCCGGCCCGCGGGTCGCGCACGGCCATGTCGGGCGAGCCTGCGTCGCGGACCTCGAACAGGTCGGTGGCCTCGATGAGCCTGCTCAGCTTCGCGTAGCCGTAGTTGCGCGAGTCGAAGGAGGACTGGTTGGAGATCCGCTGCCCGACGGTGCCGATCTTCGCCCAGCCCGAGTCGTCCGCCGCGCTCTCGACCGCACGCCGCAGCAGCGCGACGAGCCGGGTGTCCCGCCGCAGCTGGGTGCGGGTGGCTCGTTCCGGTGACGTGCTCGCCGACTTCTTGGCCGTCGTGGCCGCGCGCTTGGCCGCCGCCTTGGTCGCCCCGCCCTCGGCGGCCGTCCCGCTCTCCGGCGTGCCGGCGGCGCTCGTCGTGCGCCGCGAGCGTGCGGTGCGCGCGCTCGCGGGCTGCTCGCCGGTCTCCGCGGACCCGTCGGCCTGGCCGCTCGGCGCCGAGAGCCGGTCGAGGACGAGGAAACGGGTGCAGGCGCTCTGGAACGCCGAGGGCGTCTTGGCGTCGCCGAACCCGTAGACGGCCACCCCGTGCTCGCGCAGGTGCATGACCAGCGGGGTGAAGTCGGCGTCGGAGGACACGACGGCGAAGGCGTCCGGCCGCTGGGTGTGCAGGATCTCCACGGCGTCGACGGCCAGGGCCATGTCGCTGGCGTTCTTGCCCTTGGCGGGGTCGAACTGCTGCATCGGACGGATCGCGTTCTCGTGGAGGACCTCCTGCCAGCCCTTGAGCTCGGACTTGGTCCAGTTGCCGTAGGCGCGGCGGATCGTCGTCTCCCCGAGAGCGGCCAGCTCGTTGAGGATGACGTCGAGCCGGCGCGCTCGGGCGTTGTCGGCGTCGATGAGCAGGGCGATCCGTGCGGAGTCGGTCATGCCGCGAGGCTAGCCCGCGGCGGCGACGCCGTGCAGCACGCCATGGGGCGCCCCGGGGTCGGCCCCGGTGCCTCGGCGTGGACGCCCCCCGAGCGCGGGGTGCGCGTGGGCGATGATGCGCCTGTGCTGCGCTCGCTCCTGCCGGACCTCACCCCCTTCCGGCGCAGTGCCGACTACCGCCGACTGTGGACGGGCTTCACCCTCTCCAACGTCGGCTCGCAGATGGCGGTCGTCGCGATCGGCCTGCAGGTGTACGACCTGACGGGGTCCACCGCGTCGGTCGGCGTCGTCGGTCTGTTCGCCCTCGTGCCGCTCGTCGTCATGGGGCTGTACGGCGGTGCGCTCGCCGACCACCACGACCGCCGCCTCGTCGGCCTCGTCTCGACGCTCGTCGCGTTCGGCGCGAGCGTCGTCGCGGCCGGGCAGGCGTGGGCCGGGCTGTCCTCGGTCACCCTGCTCTACGCCGTCGTCGCGCTCTGGAGCGGGGCCTTCGCGGTCTCCTCGCCGGCCCGCTCGAGCATCTACCCACGCCTGCTCGACCCCGAGCTGCTGCCGGCGGCCAACGCGCTGTCGGTCTTCGCCATGAACACCGCCCTCACCGCCGGCCCGCTGCTCGCCGGGGTCCTCGTCGACTGGGGCGGCTACCGCGCGGCGTACACGACCGACGCGGTGCTCACGCTCGCCGCGCTGAACAGCCTGTGGCGGCTGCACCCGGTGCCCCCGGACCGCGGCGAGGGGGAGGTGGCCCGCCGGGTGGGCCTGCGCTCGGTCCTCGACGGGTTCGCGTTCCTGCGGACCGCGCCGAACGTGCGGATGACGTTCGTCGCCGACATCGCTGCGATGCTGCTGGCCCAGCCGCGGGTGCTCTTCCCGGCCGCGGGGGCGGTGATCCTCGGCGGCGGGGCCTCCACCGTCGGGGCGCTGTACGCCGCGGCGGCCGTCGGCGGCATCGTCGCGATGACGTTCTCCGGCCGGCTCGGCGGGGTGCGCCGGCAGGGCACGGCGATCCTCGTGAGCGTCGCGGGGTGGGGGGTCGGCATCAGTGGGCTCGGCGTGGCCCTCCTCGGGGCCGGGGGAGCGCTCACCCGCGAGCAGGCCCTCGTCGGTGCGCTGCTCGCGATGGGGTTCGCCGGGGCGGCGGACTCGGTGAGCGCGGTGTTCCGGACGACGATCCTGCAGGCGGCCGCACCGGACCGGATGCGGGGACGCCTCCAGGGCGTCTTCGTCGTCGTCGTCGCGGGGGGCCCGCGGCTCGGTGAGCTCGCCGGCGGTGGGGTGGCCGAACGCCTCGGGGAGGGCTGGACCGCCGTCTGGGGAGGCGCCGCGTGCGTCGTGGCGGTGGTCGTCCTCGGCCTCGTCCAGCCCGGCTTCGTCCGCTACGACGCCCGCCACCCCACCCCCTGACGCCCGGGCAAGGGCCCGGTGCCCGCCGGCGTCGGTGGGCCTAGGGTGACGGCATGGACCCACGGCGCCTCGACTACACCGGCGAGGGGATCGGCGAGGACGAGCTCCTGGCCACCCCCTACGCGCAGGTCCGGGCCTGGGTGGACGCGGCCGTCGCGCGCTCGTCGTCCGCACCGGACGTCGTCGAGCCGCTGGCGGCCGCGGTGGCCACCGTCGACGCCGAGGGCCGGCCCAACGTGCGGACGGTCCTGCTGCGCTTCCTCGACGAGCGCGGCCCGGGCTTCGTCACCGCCCTGACCTCGACCAAGGGCCGGGAGATCGCGGACAACCCGCGGGTCGCGGCCGGGCTCACCTGGCCGGCGATGTACCGCGCCGTGCGCTTCCGCGGGGTCGCGGTCGAGCTCGACCGCGACGAGGTCGCCGAGTACTGGCGCTCGCGGCCGTGGGGGTCGCGGATCTCCGCCTGGGCCTCGCAGCAGTCGCAGCCGGTGTCCTCTCGCGCGCAGCTCGAGGCGGCGGCGCGGGCACGCGCCGAGCAGTTCCCGGACCACGGTGGTGCCGACGACGTGCCGGTGCCCGACTTCTGGGGCGGGTACCGCGTCGTCTGCGACGAGGTCGAGCTGTGGGGTGGCCGCCGGGACCGGCTGCACGACCGCATCGTCTACCGCCGGGTCGGCGAGGGCGACCTCGGGGACGCCCTCTCGTGGGAGGTCTCGAGGCGCCAGCCGTGAGCGCGTGCGGTCACCCGCCGAGCTCGGCGAGGTGGCCGGCCGCCTTGCGACGCACGGACGCCGAGCGGTGGCCCGTCTGCACCTCGAGCAGCGGCACGACCCGTGCCCGCTCGAGCAGCCCCGCCCGCACGAACCCGACGAGGGTCGCCATGGACTGGGCCGCGACGATCCAGTCGACGTCGGTGCTCGTGAGCCGCTCCCGCAGCCAGGCGACGGCGGTGGCGCGCCGGGAGGCGGTGAGCGGGAGCTCGCCGAGCAGCTGGGCGACGTGCCACTGGACCGACGGCTGGTCGCTCCCGGTCAGCTCGGTGAGGACCCGGTGGATGTACGGAACCCCACGGTCGGGGTCCTCGCGGACGAGCTTCTCGAAGGTGTCGACGGCCCGCATCCGCACCCAGGCGTCGTCGTCGGCGATGCACGCGAAGAGCTCCCCGGTGCGCGCGTCGTCCGTCCGCAGGTGGGCGAGCACCTCACCGGCCCGACCGAGGGCGTTGGTGTGGCCGCCGGCCGCGAGCACCTGCGCGAAGGGCTCCATGTCCCGAGGGTAGGGCGCGCGTCGGGCCCACGGCGCGAGCGCGGCGCCCTCACGAGGGGAGGCGGTGGACCTTGTGCGGTGCGGCCTGGGCCCGGGGCTTGAGGACGAGCAGGTCGACGTTGACGTGCGCCGGACGGGTGGCCATCCACACGACCGCGTCCGCGACGTCCTCGGCGACGAGCGGGCCGGGCACGCCGGCGTACACCTGCTCGGCCCGTTCGCGGTCACCGTCGAAACGGGTCAGCGCGAACTCGTCGGTGTGCACCATCCCCGGCGCGATCTCGGTGACGCGCACGGGCTGGTCGTAGAGCTCCAGGCGCAGGGTCTCGGTCATGACGTGCACGCCGTGCTTGGCGACGGTGTAGCCACCGCCACCCTCGTACGCGAGCAGGCCGGCGATCGACCCGACGTTGACGACCACCCCGTCGCCGCCGGCCGCGACGAGGGCGGGCAGGAGGGCCTTGGTGACCCGTAGCGTGCCGAGGACGTTGGTGTCGTACATCTGCTGCCACCGCTGCACGTCGGCCTCGGCGACGGGCTCGAGGCCCAGCGCCCCGCCCGCGTTGTTGACCAGGACGTGGACCCGCTCGCCGGCGACGGAGGCCAGCCGGGCGACGGCGTCGTCGTCGGTGACGTCGCAGGCCACCGGGACGCCGTCGACCTCTCGGGCCAGGGTCTCGACCCGGTCGGCACGTCGGGCAGCGCACACGACGCGGTAGCCCCAGGCGGCGAGCAGGCGGGCGGTGGCGGCGCCGATGCCGCTGCTCGCCCCGGTGACGACGGCCGTGGGCCGCGGGGCTCCCGGCTCGCTCACGGCTGCTCCCGTGGCCGGACCCGGGTGGGGTCGACGGCCAGCCAGGTCGCCACGCTGCGCCCGAGCAGCTCGCCCTCGCTCGTGTGGACGCTGCTCGCCGAACGGTGCTTGCGCCCCTCGGCTCCCCGCGGCCACGCCGTGACGACGAGCTCCTCGCCGGGCGTGGGCACGCGCCACACCCGGGCCGTCATCGTGCCGAGGACCATGGGTCGCCCGGCGACACCGGCCGACCACCCTCCCGGGCAGTCGAGCGCGGCCCAGACCATCGGGCGGTCGACGTCCTGCGGTGCCCGCCACGTCGTGGCATATCGCCCCGTGCCGTCCGTCAGGGGGCCGGGAGCCAGCCGCAGCCCGTCGCCGGGCTCCCGGTCGGTGCCGCAGACGAAGCACGTCGGGAAGGGGTGGGCGTGCCGGCCCTCGAAGCGCTGCTCGGCGGCGCGTGCGGCCTCGAGCGGCGCGGGGGCCGGGAGTGGCTGGTCCAGCTCGGCGACGCTCGCGGCGGTCGCGACGAGGACGTCGCCGTCGAGCAGGCGCAGCGTGGCGCCCGCGGCGAGCAGCTCCCCGGAGTCACCGACCACCGGGAGCGGCCGGTCCAGCGGGGGCGGGGCGTTCAGGCGTACCGTCACCGCGGGGTGCTCGCCCGTCGTGCGGACGTGCCCGGCCAGCGTGCCGCTGACCCACCCGCCGTTGCCGGAGTCGGGCGGCCCACGGAAGCGGCGGGGGACGGTGATCTCCACGCCGGCCAAGGTACCCACGTCGCCCCGCCCCGACCTGTGGCGTCGGTCACGCCGGGGACGTATCTTTATGTCAAGTATCTTGAGGTCGAATGAAAGGAGGACCGGTGAGCGAGCCGTTCTCGCTGCGCGGCGTCGCGGTGCCCGCGTTCGGGCCGACGGCCCTGTGGTCGGTCGGTCTCGGCGCCACCCAGCCCGTCGTGGCGCTCAGCGCCCGCGACCTCGGCGCGACCGTGGCCGTGGCGGCCCTGTTCGTCGGCATCGGGACGGTCAGCGAGCTGGTGTCCGCGGTGCCCTCCGGCGTGTTCGTGGACCGGGTCGGCGAGCGGCGCGCCCTCGTCCTCGCCGGCCTGGCGGACGCCGCGGCGGCCCTGCTCGCCCTGTGCGCACCCTCGCTGTGGGTCCTCGGCCTGGCGGTCGCGCTCTCCGGCCCGACCGGTGCCGTCTTCCTCCTGGCCCGGCAGTCCTACCTCACCGCCGCCGCTCCCGAGGCCGTGCGGGCCCGGGCCATGTCGACCCTCGGCGGGGTGGCCCGGGTCGGTCTGTTCGTCGGCCCGCTGCTCGCCGCGCCTGCCGTCCACCGCTTCGGCGCCCAGGCGGCCTTCGCCGTGGCCGTCGTCGCGGGCGTGCTCGCTGCGGGGGTGGCGGCCGCCTCACCGGACCTCACGGCCCACGACGGCGGTGCCCGGCCGGACCGCAGCGCGGACCGGGTCCCCGTGCGCGAGGTCGTGCGCCGCCACCGCGGGGTGCTGCTCACCGTCGGGCTCGGGGTGCTCGCCCTGGGGCTGGCCCGCTCCTCGCGGGTCGTCGTCGTCCCGCTGTGGGCCGAGAGCATCGGGCTCACCGCGGCGCAGACCTCGCTCGTGTTCGGCGCCGCGGGGCTCGTCGAAGTCCTCCTGTTCTACCCGGCCGGCTCGCTCATGGACCGCCGCGGCCGGGTGTGGGTGGCGCTGCCGGTGACCGTCCTGCTCGGCCTCGGTCTGCTCGTGCTGCCCCTGACGGCGAGCCTCGCCGCCGTCGGGAGCGTCGCCGTCGTCATGGCGGTGGGCAACGGCCTCGGCTCGGGAATCGTCATGACGCTCGGCGCCGACGCCGCGCCCGTGCACGGGCGCGCGCCCTTCCTGGGGGTCTGGCGGTTGCTCTCGCTCGTCGGGCACAACGGGGCCGCGGTGCTCGTCGGGGCGGTCGCGGCGCTCGCCTCCATCGGGGCCGCGAGCGTCGTCGTCGGCGCGCTCACCCTCGCCGGCGGCGGGTGGCTGCTGTGCTGGCTTCCGCGCTACGACCCGCGCCGGCGCGGCCGCGATGTCCTCCCGGCAGATTAGGCTGGCCTACGTGACCGACCTCATCGACACCACGGAGATGTACCTCCGCACCGTCTTCGAGCTGGAGGAAGAGGGCATCCCGCCTCTGCGCGCGCGGATCGCCGAGCGGCTCGGGCACTCCGGGCCCACCGTCTCCCAGACGGTCGCCCGGATGGAGCGTGACGGCCTGCTGCACGTCGCGGGCGACCGGCACCTCGAGCTGAGCGAGCTGGGGCGCACCCTCGCCACCCGGGTCATGCGCAAGCACCGGATCGCCGAGCGGCTGCTCGTCGACGTCATCGGGCTGGAGTGGGAGCACGTCCACGAGGAGGCCTGCCGCTGGGAGCACGTGATGTCCGAGCGGGTCGAGCGCAAGATCCTCGCGATGCTCCCCGACCACCGCGAGTCCCCGTACGGCAACCCGATCCCGGGGCTCGAGGAGCTCGGCGAGCTCGGCGACCCCGTCGACTTCCGCTCCGGGCTGCTCACCCTCGAGGAGGTGGCGGCGCTCGAGCCGGTCTCGGTCGTCGTCCGGCGCATCGGGGAGCCGGTGCAGACCGACCACGAGGCCCTCGCGCTGCTCACCAGCGCCGGGCTGCTCCCCGGCGAGCCGGCCCGGGTGCGCCGCGAAGGTACCCGCGTCGTCGTCTCCCGGGAGGACGCCGAGGAGTCCAGCGGGGTCTCGCTGCCCCGCGACATCGCCGGGCACGTCTTCGTCGCCCCGTCCTCGACCACGGGCGGTCCGGACACCCCGGCCGCCGCCGTGCGCGTTATCGAAACGTGACACGCGACGGCGCGGTGCCGTACGGTGTCGCCTGAGTCCGCCCACCCCCGGAAGTCGACCCCGCACGTGTCCTCTCTCGTCCCACCCGCTCGTCGGGCGCCCGGCCGCCGCCGGGCCCCCGGCCGTGTCAAGCGCCTCCCCGAGGGCCTCGGCCGGCCCGGCGCCTCCGTTGCGGCCAAGTCGGCCGCCGGCTTGTGCGTCCTCGGTGGCGCCGCCCTCGCCCTCACCGGTCCCGCCGAGCTCGCCGATGCCGGCACCGACACCGCCGCAGCCGTCGCGCTCACCGGGCGGGTCGCCCCGAGCGCCGCCTCGCGCAGCGAGGCCCGCCGCTCGGTGACGCCGGCGGTCTCCGCACCCGTCGGCGCCGCCCCGGTCCGGTCCGACACGGTCGGTGTCACAGGCGTGACCGCCGTCGCCCTGCCGGAGACCACCGACACCGCGGACGCCGGCGCCGACGCAGTGGGCTCGGTGGGCGACCCCGCCGCCGACGCCTCCACGGCCCGCTCGAGTGCGGCCGCGTGGTCCGGGACGCTCACCGGCCGGTGCACGACGATCGGGCTCATCACCAACGCCCAGCGCCTGTGCTCGGCCGTCGACCTCGCCTACGGGCCGCCGACCATCGGCGGCCGACGGGCGACCAACGACGAGCACGGCACCGGGCAGGCGGTCGACTTCATGATCGCCAGCGCGGCGCAGGGCGACGCCATCGCCGCCTACGTCCAGGCGCACGTCGCCGAGTTCAACGTCAAGTACGTCATCTGGCAGCAGCGGTACTGGGAGCCCGGCGGTGCGTGGCGGACGATGTCCGACCGCGGGAGCACCACGGCGAACCACTACGACCACGTCCACGTGACGGTCAACTACTGAGGTCTGCGCCCCCCAAGAGCCTCCTGAGAGGCGGCGCCGTCATCGTTTTGTGACCTTCCGCAGGGCCCTGTTACGGTCGTCTCGTTCGTCGCCCCGGACGACGGACACCAGTGACGGGACCGCCGAGTCCTGCCTCCGTCACTGGGTCATCTCGCACACGTCCGCTGGCAGGAGCGGGGGAACCACTTCGGAGCCACGGCCTCGGCCGCGGCCCCTCGGGGTGAAGCCGGACGGTCTCGCGACCGGACCGGCCGGGCAACCTCAGCCCGAACCCGACAGCTCACCTCGTAGGCACTGAGAGGTTCACTGTGTCCGAGCACACCCGCGCTGGGCGACACCGCCACGGCGCCCGCTACAACCCCGTCGCCGAGCTGTCCTCGATCGTGCGTACCGCCGGCGAGACCGGGGCCCGTGTCTCCGCCGTCCTCGCCGCCTCCGGCGGGCTCGTCGCCACCTTCGCCCTCCCGGCGCAGGCCGCGGTGCGCTCCTCCGCCAGCCCCACCACCTCGGCCGCGAGCGCCGCCCCCTCCGCCGGCCACCGTGCGTTCAGCGCCGCCCCGGCCGTCGTCGCCCCCGAGGCCGCCGCGCCGGTCTCCGCGGCGCCCGCCGTCGGTGTCAGCGGCGTCGAGGCGGTCGCGAAGCCCGAGCCCGAGCCGGAGCCGGTGGTCCAGGCGGTCGCCGAGCGCACGGTGACCACCGCGAGCCGCTCCACCGAGCTCGAGGCGCCCGCCACCGAGACGACCACCGAGGCGCCGGCCGTCGAGACCCCCGCGCCCGTCGCCCCGTCGGCGAGCGGCGTGGTCAACATCGCCCGGCAGTACATCGGCATCGCCTACTCCTACGGCGGCACGAGCCCGTCGACCGGCTTCGACTGCTCCGGGTTCACCCAGTACGTCTTCGGCCAGGCCGGGGTCTCGCTCCCGCGCACCGCCTCGGAGCAGCAGGCGGCGGCGACGCCGGTCAGCTCCCCGCAGCCGGGCGACCTCGTCTTCTTCGGCTCGCCCGCATGGCACGTCGGCATCTACGTCGGCAACGGGATGATGATCGACAGCCCGCGCCCGGGGAAGTCGGTCCAGGAGCGAGCGATCTTCTCAGGAGTCAGCGGCTACGGCCGCTTCTGAGCCGCTCCACGACCGCCCAGTCGGCGACGCCCCGGACACCCCCTGCAGTCCGGGGCGTCGCTCTGTGTCGTCCGGGAGGCCAGCGCCGGTGGTTTGCCGCATAATCCAGGGACCGACCGGCACGGACGAAAGGGCCACACGATGCTCGTGCGCACGGTGAGCTTCCTGGCCGCCTTCGTGCTCGCCCTCGTCATCGGGCGGCACACCACCCTGCCCGAGACCGGCCTGGCGCTCTTCTGGCCCGCCTCCGGGGTCGCGGCACTGTGGGGGCTGCTCGCCGCCCACCGGCGCGAGGTGCTCCTCGTCGGTGCCCTCGTCGGTGCCGTCTCCGGGATGGGCAACGCGCTCACCGGCCTGCCGCCGGCCACCGCGGTCTGGCTGGCTCTCGCCAACGCCTCCATCGCCGTCGGCTGCCGCGCCGTACTTTCCTGGCTGCGGCACCGCAGCGGCACCGATGCCCCCGTCAACGTCCTGACCCGGGTCGACGACTTCTACCGGGCGTTGCTCGCCGGGATGGTCGGGACAACGGTGAGCGCGGTCTTCGGAATGGTCGGCCTGGCGGCCGGCGGCACCGAGCTGACCTGGTCCGCGCTCATCGGGTGGATCGTGCGCAACATGGCCGCGATCGTCGTCATCGCGGTCCCGGGCCTCGCGCTGCGGGACACGGCGCACCAGGTGCGGCTCGCACGGCTCGTCGAGGCGCTGCCGGTCTATCTCGTCACCGGCGCCGTCATGTGGCTCGTGTTCGCCCCCGGCCAGACCCTGCCGCTCGCCTTCGTCCCGTTCGCCGCCATCGTGTGGGCCGGCCTGCGCCTGCCCCTGCCGCTCGCGACGATCCAGGGCATCCTCGTCTCGCTCGAGGTGCTCGTCCTGGTCTCCCGGCACCGCGGCGGCCCGTTCGGTGCCGTGAGCGACGACTACCACCTGGCACTCGTCCTGCAGGGCTTCATGGCGATGGCCGTGGGCCTGGCGATCGCCATCGCCACGGTCCAGTGGGAGCGCAGCCGGCTCCTCCACGAGAGTGCGGCGGCCGCCCGCGCGGCCCGGGCCCAGGCGGACGACCTCGAGGTGATCACCTCGACGATCCCCGACGCGGTCATGGTCGTCGGCCGCGACGGCCGGATCCTGCTGCACAACGAGGCCGCGCTGCAGTGGCTGCCGCCGGCCCGGGACGGAGCGGTTCCCTCGTTGTCCGCCCTCGACCCCTACCGGCTGGACGGCGCCCCCTTTCCGGAGGCCGAGCGGCCCACGCGCCGGGCCCTGCAGGGCGAGCGGGTCCGTGGCGAGGTGCTGCGGATGGAGGACATCCAGCTCGCCGAGATGCGCACCGTCTCGGTCGACGCCGTCCCGCTCAACGAGGAGGTCGGTGGGCCGCCCGAGCGCGTGCTGCTCGTCATCCGTGATGTGTCCGAGGAGTACGCCAGGTTGCATGCCCTGCTCGCCGAGCGGGAGCGCACCGAGCGGCTCATCTCGGACGCCCCGCACGGCGTCGCCGTCCTCGACCTCGAGGGGCGAGTGGTCCAGGTCAACGACTCGCTGGCCACCCTGTTCGGGCGCCCGGCCCGCGCTCTCGTCGGGCGGCTGTTCGCCGACCTGTCGCCCACCCACCGCGAGCCGATGGTGCGCCACCTGGCGCGCACCCTCGAGGACCCCGGGAGCCTCCTCGTCGGTGACTGGACCATCGTCGCCCCGGAGGGGAGCGAGGCCCACGTCTCGCTGACCAGCCGGGTCCTCGAGACGGCCGACGGGGTGCCGGACGTCGTCCTCGTCAACGTCGTCGACTTCTCCGAACAGCGCCGGTACGAGGAACGGCTGAGCTACCTCGCCGACCACGACCCGCTGACCGGGCTCGTCAACCGCCGACGATTCGACGCCGTGCTCGACGCGCAGCTGCGGCGGCGCTCTCCCTACGAGCCCGACGGCGCACTCCTCCTGCTCGACCTGGACCACTTCAAGGAGGTCAACGACACGATGGGCCACGGCGTCGGTGACGAGCTCATCGTCGGCGTGGCCGGCCTGCTCGACCGTTCGCTGCGCTCGAGTGACGTCGTCGCCCGGGTGGGAGGCGACGAGTTCGCGATCATCCTCCCGGACGCCGACCAGGCTGCGGCGCGCCGGGTCGCGTCGAGCGTCATCGAGTCCGTCCGCGACTTCACCCGCACGCTCGACGGCGTGCGCCGACGGGTCACCGTGAGCATGGGCGTCGTGACCTTCGCGGAGGCCGCCGAGCAGGAGGTCGACGTCCTCGCGCTCGCGGACATGCTCCTCTACGACGCCAAGGAGGGCGGACGCGACCGGTTCGCCGTGCTGTCCTCCACCGCCGCCAAGTCGCACACGGGAGCGCGCCTGGAGGTCAAGGGGCGCATCGAGGCCGCGCTCGAGGAGGACCAGTTCGAGCTCTACCTCCAGCCGCTGCTCGACCTGCGCACCGAGCGGGTCGCGGGCGCCGAGGCGCTGCTGCGGCTCGTCGACGGCGGCCCGCCGCTGTCGCCGGACCGCTTCGTCCGGGTGGCCGAGCGCACCGGGCTCGCGGTCGAGCTGGACTGCTGGGTGGTTCGGCACGCCGTCGAGCTCCTCGCTCGGATCCACGAGCAGGTGCCCGACTTCGGTCTCGGGGTCAACCTCTCGGGCCGGTCCATCGGGAGCCCCGTAGTCGAGCGGACTCTCGTCGACGCCATTCGCCAGCACCGCATCCGCGGCGACGCGCTCGTCATCGAGGCGACCGAGACCGCCGCGGTCGCCGACGTCCCGGCCGCCCGCTCGTTCGCGCAGCGCCTCGCCGAGCTCGGCACCCGGGTCGCCATCGACGACTTCGGCGCCGGCTTCGGGTCCTTCTACTACCTCAAGCACCTGCCGTTCGACATCGTCAAGATCGACGGCGAGTTCGTCCGCGAGTGCCACACCTCCGCGGTCGACCGCGCCATCCTCGCCTCGATCGTCGGCATCGCCCGGGACCTCGGCAAGGAGACCGTGGCCGAGTTCGTCACCGAGCAGCCGGTCCTCGACGTCGTCTGCGAGCTCGGCGTCGACTACGCCCAGGGCTTCCACATCGGCGAGCCGGTGCCGTTCGAGGAGTTCCGCGCGCGACACCTGCCCGGAGGCACCTCCGGATGGCGGACCGACGTCGCCGCGTCCTCGACACCCGAGATCGTGCCGTGAGGCGTCGCAAGTCCGGCCTGGAGCGAGGCGTGGGCCTCGTCGTGCTCGGGATGGCCCTCGGTGCGGCCACGATGCTGTGGTTCGGGCTGACCCTCGATGGCCAGGAGGCACGGACGCCGCCGACCGAGGGGCTCCTGTTCGGTGTCTGGCACGTCCTCTACGACACCCAGGCCCCACCCCCTCGGATGCTCGTCGTGGCCGTGGCGATCGCCCTGCTCCTCGCGGCCGCGGTGGCCGCCGCCGAGAACCGGATCGCCACCCGCTACCGGCGCTCCGAGGACGCGCGCGCCGCCCCGCTGGCGCCGAAGATCGTCATGGCGAGGACCGCAGGCGTCTACCACGGGCCGGTCACCGTCACCGTGCTCATCCCGGCGCACAACGAGGGCGACCGGATCGCCGCGACGCTGGACTCGCTCACCACCGCCGCGGACGCGCCCGACCGGATCGTCGTCGTCGCGGACAACTGCACCGACGACACCGAGGAGATCGCCCGCCGGACGGGTGCCGAGGTGCGCCCGAGCGTGGGTAACACCCACAAGAAGGCTGGGGCCCTCAACCAGGCGCTCGCCACGCTGCTGCCCGAGCTCGGGGAGAACGACTGCGTCATGGTCATGGACGCCGACACGGTCCTCGACCCGGGCTATCTCACCGAGGTCCGCCGCCGGATGACGGCCGACCGTGCGCTCATGGCCGTCGGCGGCCTGTTCTACGGGGAGGAGGGGGCCGGCCTGCTCGGCCAGATGCAGCGCAACGAGTACAGCCGCTACAGCCGTGACATCCGGCGGCGGCGGGGACGCCTGTACGTGCTCACCGGGACCGCCTCGGTGTTCCGCTCGGCCGCCCTGCGCGAGGTGGCGGCGCAGCGCGGGGCCATCCTCCCGGGCAGGGCCGGGGACGTGTACGACACCGCGGCCCTCACCGAGGACAACGAGCTGACGCTCGCCCTGAAGTCCCTCGGCGCCCTCATGGTCTCGCCACAGCAGTGCTCCGTCGTCACCGAGGTGATGCCGACCTGGGGTGCCCTGTGGGCCCAGCGGCTGCGGTGGCAGCGGGGGGCGCTGGAGAACCTCGGCGCCTACGGCATCACCCCCCAGACGCTGCGGTACTGGGCCCAGCAGCTGGGCATCGGCTACGGGGTGGTGGCGCTGTCGGCCTATGCGGTGCTCATCCTCCTCATGATCGTCGCCCTCGACGAGGTCGTCGTCTTCCCCTTCTGGATCAGCATCGGGCTGGTGTTCGTGGTCGAGCGGGTCGTCACCGCCTGGTCCGGCGGCTGGCGGGCCCGGTTGGTCGCTGCGGTTCTCGTCCCCGAGCTGGTCTACGCCTGCATGCTCAACGGGGTGTGGATCCGTGGGGTCCTCGACATCCTCCGCGGTCGGCAGGCACAGTGGAGCCACGTCACGCGCACGACCGGGGGGAAGGTCCAGGTCGAGGGGGGTGACGGATGAGAGCCGGCCTGCTGCTTCCGGAGTCGGTGCTCTCGAGCGACTGGTTCGCCGTGCTCGCGGTCTTCGTCGCCGTCAACACGGTGATGTACGTCGGCCTCGCCGTGGCCAAGGTCTTCCCCAAGCTCTACCCGCGCGACTGGTTCTCCCGGCGCTACACGCGCGCGCAGACCCGCTCCATCCACCCGGACGCCACCGAGTCCGCGCCGCCGGCCCGTCGTTCACTGCGCCACTGAGGCCGCGGACGGTCAGCGGCGAGCACGTTCCAGGGCGTCCTGGAACAGGCTGAGCAGCCGCTCGGAGGTCAGGACGAAGCGGACGAGGTCCAGCCCCGGGTGGGCCCGGACGTCGGCCGCCGCCGTCGTGGTGAGGACCCCTGCCACCTCGGTGGGGTCCCAGCCGAAGGCGCCGGCGCTCACCGCCGGCACGCCGACGGTGCGGGCCCCGAGGCCACGAGCCACGGCGAGGCTGTTCGTCAGGCACGCGGCGAGCAGGGCGGGGTCGCTCTGGCCGCGGTGCCGGTTGGGCCCGACGGTGTGGACGACCCACCGGCACGGCAGGTTGCTGGCGCCCGTCGCGACCGCCTCACCCGCGGTTAGCCCGTCCGGGTGGGTCGTGCGCCGCAGCCGCCGGCACTCCTGGAGCAGCCCGGGCCCGGCGGCCGCGTGGAGGGCGCCGTCGACCCCGCCGCCGCCGAGCAGGCTCGGGTCGGCCGCGTTGACGACCACGTCGAGCCGCTGGGTGGTCAGGTCGCCGCGGACGGCCTCGACCACCGTCTCCTGTCCGGGGCACCGGTGCACGCCCGCAGTCTGCCGCAGGCCGTGCCCCGCAGGAGCGGGTGTGCCTTCCCCGCGGCCGAGCCGCCGTCCGGTTGACTGGGGCGATGCCAGCGCTCGACGGTCGACGGTCGCGCCGGGTCCTCGCGGCCCTGGCCTCACCGGTGACCCAGACCGACGCGGTCCAGGTGCTCAAGGCGACGGTGGCCGCGGTCCTCGCGTGGTGGCTCGCCGACGCCGTCCTCGCCCTGCCGCAGGCCTTCCTCGCGCCGTGGGTCGCCCTGCTCACGGTGCACGCGACCGTGCACCGCACGGTGTGGCGCGGCGGCGAGACCGTGCTCGCCGTGGGCCTCGGGGTCGTGCTGTCCTTCCTCATCGTCCGCTACCTGGGGGCCTCGACCTGGTCGCTCGCTCTCGCGGTGCTCGTCGGTCTCGTCCTGGCCCGGCTCCCGTGGGTGCGGCACGAGGGGGTGACGGTCGCGACCACGGCGCTGTTCGTCATCACCACCGGAGAGGAAGGGTCGGTGGAGCGCGCGGTGCACCTGCTCCCGGACCGCCTGCTCGACACGGTCATCGGCGTCGCCGTGGCTCTCGTGGTCAACCTGCTCGTCCTGCCGCCGCTGGACGACCGCAGCGCGCAGCGTCAGGTCGACGACGTCGACCGCCGTCTCGGGGAGCTGCTGACCGACATCGCCGACGAGCTCGCCCGTCCGTGGTCCCAGGAGCTCGGCGAGCAGTGGGTCGAGCGCACCCGCTCGATCGACGCGGACATCGACCACGCCTGGTCGCTCGTGCGCTTCTCCCAGGAGAGCCGGTGGCTCAACCCCCGCCGTCGACGTCACCCGGGCGGCGTCCCCGAGGGTTTCGCGGACGTCCTGCGTCGTCTCGAGGAGGGGGTGGCCCAGGTGCGCAGCATCGCGCGGCACCTGCGCGACTCGGCCGAGGAGTCCCAGGACTGGGACCCCCGCTTCCGCGACCGGTTCGTCCCGCTGCTCGCGGAGGTCGGCCGGCGGGTCGCAGACCCGGAGGCGGAGGTCGGCGCGCTGCGCGCCGACCTGCGCGACCTCGTCGACGAGCTGTCCGGCGAGGACCTCGCCGGGCTGATGTGGCCGCTCTACGGTGCCCTGCTCGCGAACCTGCGGATCGTCGTCGACGTCGTCGACGACGTGGCGTCCGCCAGCCCTGTGCGGACCTGAGGCACGGGGCGTCCGCGGGCCACACATAGCCTGTTGACAGACTGCGCTTACCCTCGCCGCAGGATCGGTCCATACCGTCCGCGGGCGTGAGGAGATTCTCAGCGGGCGCTGCCCGACGTCCGTGGGCCCGTCGGCTGGTCGCAGTGGTCGGGGCGGTGGCGCTCGTGGCGGTGGGCGCGGTCGCCGGCTGGTGGTGGAGCTCGCGCGACACCACCGCGTCGGCGGCGTCCGTCGAGCGCACACAGCTCGTGACCGTCTCCCGGGAGACGGTCAAGCAGACGGTCTCGGCCAGCGGGACGATCGAGCCACGCACGCAGTCCACGGCGGCGTTCACCGCCTCCGGGACCGTGACCGCGGTCTCGGTCGGGGTCGGGGACCACGTCGACAAGGGCGACGTGCTGGCGCGGATCGACGACGACGACCTCGAGGACGCGGTGACCCTCGCCCGCGCCTCGGTCACCGCCGCCCAGGACCAGGCCGACAGCGCGTCGAGCACCCAGGAGGTGGCCTCCGCGGACGCGCAGCTGGCGAGCGCCCGCAGCCAGCTCGCCGACGCGAAGGAGGCGCTCGCGGGGGCGACGTTGCGCGCCTCCATCGGGGGGACCGTCGCGAGCGTCGGCTACAGCACCGGAGACACGGTGGGCTCGGGCAGCTCCTCGAGCAGCGGGACGGCGAGCGAGGGGAGCGCGTCAGCCGCGGGGGGTACGACCGACCAGACGAGCTCTTCCTCCTCGAGCGGCATCGAGATCGTCAACACCTCGACCTGGGAGGTGCAGGCCACGGTCTCCAGCAGTGACCTGGCCGACCTCGAGAAGGGCCTGCAGGCCACGGTGACCCCGACCGGTGCGGACGACACCGTCTTCGGCACGGTCCGCAGCGTCGGCGTCGTCGCGTCCTCCTCCTCCTCGGGTACGGCCGAGTTCCCCGTGGTCGTCGACCTCACCGGGACGCCGAGCGACCTGCACGCCGGCACGACGGCCACCGTGGCCATCACCGTCAAGCAGCTGACCGACGTGCTCACCGTGCCCACCCAGGCGGTCCAGACCGAGGACGGCGCGACGACCGTGCAGGTCAGCCGGGACGGCACCGTGACGAGCGTGCCCGTGACCGTGGACGGCGTCTACGGGACCTCCACCGTGGTCTCCGACGGGCTGAGCGAGGGCGACGAGGTCGTCGTCACCGTCCGCGGCTTCGGCGGGGGTGGGTCCTCGGGCTCCGGACGCTCGGGTGAGGACAGCGGTGACGGTGCTCTCCCCGGTGGCGAGATGCCCGGCGGGGAGATGCCCGGCGGTGGCTTCCCCGGCGGCTCCGGCGGCGTGCCGGGCCAGGCCCCCGGAGGGGCGTCGTGAGTGCCGAGCAGCTCGGCCCGGCGGCCATCCTCGAGCTCGTCGGCATCGGGAAGACCTACCGGTCCGGGATCTTGGAGGTCGAGGCGCTGCGCGGGGTGGACCTGCGGGTCGACGAGGGTGAGTTCGTCTCGACGATGGGCCCCTCGGGCTCGGGCAAGTCCACCCTCATGCACATCATCGGCTGTCTCGACATCCCGACGGTGGGTCAGTACCTGCTCGCCGGCGAGGACGTGAGCGCGATGACCGAGGCGCAGCTGGCCGACGTCCGCAACCGCCGGATCGGCTTCGTCTTCCAGCAGTTCAACCTCCTGCCCGCGCTGTCGGCGTGGCGCAACGTCGAGCTCCCCCTGGTCTACGCCGGGGTGCCCCGGGCCGAGCGGCGCCGGCGGGCGGTGTCCGCCCTGGAGCGCGTCGGGCTCGCCGAGCGCGTGGACCACCGCCCGAGCGAGCTCTCGGGTGGCCAGCAGCAGCGGGTCTCGGTGGCCCGGGCCCTCGTGACCGACCCGCAGCTGATCCTCGCCGACGAGCCCACCGGCAACCTGGACTCGGTCGCCACGGCCGACGTCCTCGCCCTCTTCGACGACCTGCACGACCAGGGCCGCACCATCGTCCTGATCACCCACGAGCACGACGTCGCCGAGCGCGCCGGGCGCACGGTCCACATGCACGACGGACGGCTGCTCGACGCGGCCCCGATGGGGGCCCGGTGACCTGGTCGGAGACGCTGCGGACCGCACTCGAGGCCATCCGCACCCGGCGGATGCGCTCCGCGCTGACGGTGCTCGGCATCCTCATCGGGATCGGTGCCGTCATGCTCACCGTCGGGCTCGGGCAGGGGGCGCAGCAGGAGGTGGCCGACCAGATCGACAAGCTCGGCTCCAACCTGCTCATCGTCTCGCCGGGCTCGAGCACCAGCCTCAGCGGCGTCCGGGGCGGCCGTGGCTCGGCGACGACGCTCACCGCGACCGACGCCACGACGCTCGCCGACCCCGAGGTGGCGCCGGACATCAGCGGGGTGGCGCCGGTCTCGACGACCCAGGCCTCGCTCACCGCCAACGGGACGAACTGGACGACGAACGTCATCGGGACGACGGCGCAGTGGCCGGACGTGCGAGCCCGCACCCTGGAGTCCGGGCGGTTCTTCACCGAGGACGAGCTCGTCAGCGCCCAGGCCGAGGTCGTCCTCGGGGCGACGACGGCCGAGGAGCTGTTCGGGGTGGAGGACCCCGTCGGCTCGAGCGTCACCATCGGGTCGCAGCCGTTCACGGTCATCGGCGTGCTTGCGAGCGTCGGCTCGACGGTCGGCGGCGACGAGGACGACCAGGCGGTCGTGCCCTCGACGACGTTCGCGACCTCGGTCTCCCCGGACACGGGCACGAGCATCGGGACGATCTATCTCGAGGCGCAGGACGGCGAGAGCCTCTCGGCGGCCTACCAGGAGGCGACGAACGCGCTGCTCACCGCGCACGGCGTCACCGCCTCGGACGCGGACTTCTCGGTGAGCAGCCAGGAGTCCATCGTCGAGACGGCGACGAGCACGACCCGCACCCTCACCGTCCTGCTCGGGGGCATCGCCGCGATCTCGCTGCTCGTCGGCGGCATCGGGGTCATGAACATCATGCTCGTCTCGGTCACCGAGCGGGTCCGTGAGATCGGCCTGCGCAAGGCACTCGGGGCGACACCGCGGGTCATCCTGCGGCAGTTCCTCACCGAGGCCAGCCTGCTCGGGCTCACCGGTGGCACGCTCGGCCTCCTCCTCGGGGTGGCCGGCGCCGCGGTCCTGCCGGCCCTCCTCGACCAACCGGTCACCGTCTCGGCGGCCGCTGCCGTGCTGGCCCTCGGCATCTCCCTGCTCATCGGCGTCGTCGCGGGGGTCTACCCGGCGAGCCGCGCCGCCCGACTGTCCCCGATCGACGCCCTGCGAAACGAGTGATCCGTGCGCGCTTCCCGTCCCACCAGCCCCTCCGCCCTCCTCGGCCTCGTCGTCGCGGCCGGCGCCGTCCTGGCCGTGACCGGCTGCGGCAGCGACAGCGACGCCGGGGCGACTCAGGCCTCGACCTCGGGCGCGGCCACGAGCCCCTCCGCGCCGGGGGGCCAGGGCGGGGTGCCGGGCGTCAGCGGTCTCGTCGCCGCGGTGGACGGGCGCACCCTCCAGGTCCAGAGCGAGACCGAGCAGACCGCCGTGACGGTCACGAACGACACGACCATCACGACCCAGAAGGAGGCCTCGGCCTCCGCACTGGCGGTCGGGGACTGCGTCAGCGCCCGGTCCGCGAGCTCGTTGTCGGACGCCAACGGCACGGCGACCCCGTCGGCGTCGTCGTCGGAGGCCGGCGGGCTCCCGACGTCGGTGGACGCCGCGTCGGTGTCCATCCTCAGCACCGACGGGTCCGGGTGCTCGCAGGTCTCGGCCGGTGGGTTCGGCGGAGGTGGCGGGGGCTTCCCCGGTGCCGGCGACATGCCCAGCGGGGCGCCCTCCGACCTGCCGAGCGGCGCCCCCTCGGGGATGCCGAGCGGCGGCACGCCCGGTGGGGGGCGAGGATTCGGGGGCTTCGGCGCCATGGGGGAGGTGACGGCACTCGGTGACGGCTCGTTCACGCTCGCCTCGTCGCTGGCCCAGCCCGGCACCGGCGCGAGTGCGGACTCGTCCACCTCCTCCTCGGCCGACACCGAGGAGGTCACCGTCTCCTTCGACGACTCGACGACCTTCACGACGACGGCCACCGCGAAGGCATCGGCGATCCGCGTCGGGCGCTGCGTGCGGGCTACCGGCGAGACCGACGACACCGGTGCCCTCACGGCGACATCGGTCGCGCTGAGCCAGGCAGTCGACGGCTCGTGCTCGGAGGTGCGTGGTGGCTGAGCGTCACACGCCGCGCTGGGTGCGCTGGGTCGCCGTCGGATGCGGTGTCGCCGTCGTCGGCGCCGGCACCTACCTCGCGGTCGACCTGTCCTCGAGCGCGGCGGCCGACGGGCTGCGGACCGCCCGGGTCTCCTCGGGGTCCGTGACGCAGTCGGTCGACCTCTCGGGGTCCGTCGAACGGGTCGACCAGGTGGCCGCCGCCTTCCGGACGGCCGGCACCGTGACGTCGGTGCGGGTCGAGGTCGGTGACACGGTCTCCAGCGGCCAGGTCCTCGCGACGATCGACGCGGCCGCGCTGAGGCGCGCGGTCAGGGTCGCCCAGGCCGACCTCGTCGCCGCCCAGGCGGACCTGGACGCGGCGGAGTCGGGGACCTCCACGACCTCGGAGTCGGGGACCTCCACCACCTCGCAGTCGGCGTCCGGCGGGTCGGGGAGTGGGTCGACCACCGCGTCGTCGGCCGCACCCTCCGCCTCCGCTCCCTCCTCCTCGGGCACGTCGGGTACCGCAGGCTCGAGCTCCGAGGGTGCCGGCCAGCGGTCCTCCGGAGGCTCCTCCGGCTCCGGCACGGGCGCTCCTGGTGGGACGAGCGGGCAGGGTGGTGCCTCGGGCGTGGACATCGGCGCGCTCGACGCGGCGACCAGCGAGACCGAGCGGCTCCTCGCGGCCGCGAGGACGGCGTGCGAGCCGGTCGTCGGGGAGACCTCCGAGGACAGCGGGTCGTCGGCCTCACCGACGCCGACCGCGACGGCCACACCCACGCCGACGCCGACGCCGACCGAGTCGGCCACCGCGACGCCGACGCCGACCGAGACGGCCACCTCGACACCCACCGAGACCGCGACGCCGACGCCGACCGAGACGGCCACCTCGACACCCACCGAGACCGCGACGCCGACGCCGACCGAGTCGGCCACCGCGACGCCGACGCCGACCGAGACGGCGACCGCGACGCCGACGCCGACGCCAACCGTGACGGCCACCGCGACGCCGACGCCGACCGAGACGGCGACCGCGACGCCGACGCCGACGCCAACCGTGACGGCCACCGCGACGCCGACGCCGACGCCAACCGTGACGCCGACGCCGACGGAGACCACGACGCCGACCCCGACCGACTCGAGCAGCCCGACGTCCTCGCCGTCACCCACGCCGACCTCGAGCGACCCCACGTCGAGCGAGCCCACAGCCAGCCAGGTGAGCGACTGCGTCGCGGCCCTCACCGCGGTGCTCTCGGCCACCGACCGCGCCGGCTCCACCCTCGACCGGCTCGCGGACATGCTCGCCGCCGCGAGCACGGCCCTGCAGGAGCAGCAGTCCACCGCGGCCCTGCAGGAGACGCCGACGACCGGCGCCGGCACCTCCGGCACCTCCGCAGGCCCGGCCGCCTCCGGAGGCACGACCGGCTCCACCGGCGTGACGCCGAGCACGCCCGGTGACACGACCGGCTCCGCGGGCGACACGAGCACCGGCGGGGTCGGCGCGACGACCGGCTCCGGGGCCGCGACCACCGCGGGCTCGACCGCGGAGCTCGAGGTCAAGGTCCTCGAGGCCACCCAGGAGCTGGCCTCCGCGCAGCAGGACCTCGACGGCGCGACCCTGCGCGCCCCCATCTCCGGTCGGGTCGCGTCGCTCGACTTCGTCGTCGGCGAGCAGGCCTCGACCTCCGCCCAGGCGGTCATCGTCGGTCAGGGGGCGGCGCTGGTCACGGTCGATGTCCCGCTCGCCCAGCTGGGGATGGTCCGGGTCGCCCAGCCGGTCGAGGTGACGCCCGCGGGAACGACGAGCACGGTGGACGGTGCCGTCCAGAGCATCGGGGTGCTGCCGACCTCGACGACGGCCTCGACGCCGACCTACCCGGTGACCGTTGCCGTCTCACGCGCCCCGGTGACGCTGGCCACCGGGTCCACCGCCTCGGCGGGCATCACCCTGGCGGAGGCCGAGGGCGTCCTCACCGTCCCGGTCTCCGCGTTGAGTGGCCTGAGCAGCGGTGAGGGCAGTGTCCAGGTCGTCGACGGCGACGCCGTGAGCACGACCCGGGTGAGTGTCGGCGCGGTCGGCCAGGGGCGGGCCGAGGTCTCGGAGGGGCTCTCCTCCGGCCAGGTCGTCGTCCTCGCAGACCCCTCGCAGGAGCTCCCCAGCTCGGACAGCAGCAGCAGCGGGTTCGGTGGCGGCTCCGGCCTCGGCGGCGGCGCGCCGAGCGGTTTCGGCGGTGGCACCAGCGGGTTCGGCGGACCGGGCGGCGGCTTCGGCGGCTGAGGCCGTGCGCTCAGTGCCCGTCGCCGGCCCGTACCCCCGCGGGTGACCTGTCCGCCGGTTGCTCGGCGAGGGCCGCCAGCCGCAGTAGCCGGCGTCCGGCGAGGAGGCACAGGGCGCTCCACGGGACCAGCGAGGCGAGGGCGAAGGCCATCCCCACCCGGCCGAAGGTCGAGGGTACGAGCATGAGCAGGCCCGCGGCGAGCGCCCAGCCGAAGGTGGGCGTGCCGAACTCCGGTGAGCGGGCAAGGAGAACGGCCACCAGCAGCAGCACCGCGGCTCCGAGCAGGTAGTAGACGAGGAAGGCGGTGCCCTTCCACGAGGTGAGCAGCGCCTCGCCGGCTGCCCGGTAGACGAAGCGCTCCTGCGAGTCGGTCGTGCCGGCCTCACGGCGGGCGAGCAGCAGCATCTCCACGGCGGGGTTGGAGGCGTAGTACGCGGCCATCTGGAGGACGCCGAGCGTCACGACGACGGCCACCCCGGAGCGCGAGACCGGCCACAGGACCACCGCCAGCCCCAGATAGAACGCCAGCACGAGCGCGTTGTTCACGAGGTAGAGCGCGTCGAGCGAGACGAGCCCGACGAGCGGCGATCGCCCCATGAGGTCGAAGACCTCGGGCACCGTGTGGACCGGGGGCCAGAGGGCGAAGAGGACCACTTGGAGGACGAGCAGCCCGACGGACCCGAAGGCGGCCAGGCCCGAGAGGCGCAGGAGCCCCCGCCACTGCGTGTGGTGACGACCGACGTCCATGCGCGCCTCCCGGACGCCACGCTACTCGCGCGGGGTGGGCGGCTCAGGTGGCCAGCCGGGTGACCGCCCGGATGGTCCGCATCCCGGCGGGCACCGACGCGCCCAGGGTGAGGGCCAGGGCCCCGATGCTCAACGTCAGGTAGACGGGCACGTCCAGCACCGGCAGCGCGGTCCCGAGGAGGCCCCCGGCGACCCCGAGGAGGGCGGGCAGGACGGCAACCGTGCCGACGGCCCAGGCGGTGGCCCCCGTCGCGAGTGCCTCGAGGACGGTCATGACGACCAGCTGGCGTGGCGTCGCTCCGGTCCGGTGCAGCAGGGCCAGCTCTCGGCGCCGGCCGACCGTCGTGAGCACGAGCGCGTCGGTGGCTCCGAGGGCGACGAAGACGAGGAGCATGAGCAGCAGCACGGTCTCCAGACGCTGCGAGGCATCCTCGGCAGAGCCTGCCTCCCCGGCGTAGGCCCCGGGCGTCGTGACGCTCAGCCCCGCCGCGGCGGCACGGTCCCTGACCCGGGCCGAGACGCCCGGGTCGTCGGCCGCGACGAGAAGGGCCTCGATCGTGGTCGGTGCCCGGTGGGCCGCCGGGGTGGACCGGCCGATCAGGTAGCCGCCGAGACCCACGCCGCGGTCGTAGACGGCGACGACCCGGGCAGCGAACCTCTCCTGGCCCAGACGCATCATCAGCTCGTCGCCGACGCCCGCTCCCGTCTCCAGGGCGGAGTCGGTGCTGACCGCCACCGTTCCCGCGCGGGAGAGCGCGGCGAGCGAGCCTGCCGTGACCCCGGGGTCCAGCAGGGTGGCCGGCGTCCCGGGGTCGAGGACCCGCACCGAGACCGTCTCCCAGGACAGCCCGCCGAGGTCGTCCTCGTCGGTGCGCACCTCGGCGACGCTCGTCGCCATCGGGGCGCTCGCGCGCACCCCGGGGAGCCCCGCGACGGAGTCGGCGACCTCCGGCGGCACGCCCTGGCCGCCGGTGACCACGAGGTCACCGCCGAGTGCCGCGTCGAGCTGGGCGCGGGCGGCCCTGCTCACCGCCGCGTCGGTGCTCGTCTGGACGGCGCCCACCGCGACGACGAGGGCGAGAGGCACCACGACCGCGGTGAGCCGCCGCGAGAAGCCTTGGAGGTTGTCCGCGGCGAGCCGGACCGGGGCGTGTCGGGTGCCTCGCAGCAGCGGGGCGCAGCGCTCGACGCCCCAGGCGAGCAGGAGCGGACCGGCGAGGGCGGCGGCCACCACGAGCAGGAGTGCCGAGGACGCCGCGGCTGCGCTGCCGACGAGGCCGGGCACGACGAGCGGCGTCCCTGCCGCCGCCAGGCCGAGCACCGCCGTGACGGCCGCGGCCACCGACCGCCGGCGGCCCAGCGCCGGCTGCTCGACCTCGGCCTCCCGGACCGCTGCCGTGGGGGGCGGCCGCAGGGTCTCCCGGGCGGCCAGCCACCCGGCGGCGAGTGCCGTCGGGAGCAGGACGAGCACGGCGCCGAGCACGGGCAGCGGGGAGAGCACCGGGTCGGCATCGGGCGCGACGAGCGCCGCGTCCCGCAGTAGGGGAGTCATGGCCCGGGCGAGCAGGAGCCCCGGCACGGCGCCGAGCGGCGCCGCGACGAGACCCACCTGCAGGACCTCGCTCGCGACGATCCGCCGCACCTGGCCGCGGGTCGCCCCGACCGCCCGCAAAAGGGCCAGCTCCTCCCGGCGCCGGCGCAGCGCGAGCGAGACGGTCGTCGCGACGACGAGGACGACGACGACGAGCGCGGTCCCGGCGAAGGACGAGGCGAGGGTCGTCAGCTGGGCGCCGGCCACCGCCCGGGACGACAGGGGCGCGGCACTGGCCGCCCGCAGGCCCGTCTCGAGCAGCACTCCCGTGACGGTGAGCAGCGTCGAGGCGAGCCCCAGCGCGAGCGCCGGGCCGACGAGCCCACCTCGGTGGGCCCGAGCACCGGCCGTCGCGAGGCGCCACACGGCGCTCATCGCCCGGTCTCCAACAGGCGAGCGGTGACCCGCTCGGGGGTCATGTCCTCCTCGTCGTGGACGACGAGTCCGTCCGCGAGGAAGAGCACCCGCTGGGCGGCGGCCGCGACGTGCGCGTCGTGGGTGACCACGACCACCGTCTGTCCGAACCGGTGGGCGGCGACCCGGAGCAGCTCCAGGACGGAGGCGCCCGTGTGCGAGTCGAGGGCGCCGGTCGGCTCGTCCGCGAAGACCACCGCGGGCCGGGCCACGAGCGCGCGCGCGATCGCCACCCGCTGTGACTGGCCGCCAGAGAGCTCCCCGGGGCGGCGCTGCTCGAGGCCGGCGAGACCGAGCGCGTCGAGGAGCTCGCCGATCCAGACCTCGTCGGCGGCCCGCCCGGCGAGAACGAGCGGGAGTCGGATGTTGTCGACGACGCTGAGGTGGGGGATGAGGTTGTAGGCCTGGAAGACGAAGCCGACGTGCTCCCGGCGGAAGCGGGTCAGCTGGTCCGGGGAGAGCCCGGTCGTGTCGCGCCCGCCGACCACCACCCGCCCCGACGTGGGGAGGTCGAGGCCGGCGGCGACGTTGAGCAGGGTCGACTTGCCGGACCCGGACTGACCCACGACGGCGGTCAGCGAGCCGGTGTCGAGCGAGAGGGAGACCCCGCGCAGGGCGGCCACGGGCTGGGCCCCGCCGGGGTAGGTCTTGTGGACGTCGACGAGACGGACGGCCGTCGCGGTCGTGGTGTCCGGTGGGGCGATGGTCATGGTGCTGCTCCTGGTCGGGGTGTCGTGTCCACCGACGACGCTACGAAGCCCGGCGGGAGCGCTCGAGATGCCGAGGATGCAACCGCAGCGGTTCATCCTTTCGATGCAGGCCCGTCCTGCGGTGGGCGGTCGGCGACCGTCACGACGCCGCTCTGGTAGGCCCACACCACGGCCTGCAGCCGGGAGGAGACGCCGAGCTTGGGCATCATCCGCGCCAGGTGGGACTTCACCGTCGAGACCTCGAGGACGAGGGTGCGTGCGATCTCCTCGTTGGAGAGCCCCTCGGCGAGCAGCAGGAGGATCTCGGTCTCGCGGGGGGTCAGCAGCTGCGCGGCGCGGGCCGCGGTGACCGGCTGGGTGCGCCGCCGCCCGACGAGCTCGCCGATGACCCGCTGCGTCAGCCCGTCGGCGATGGTCCCGTGGCCGGCGGCGACGGCTCGGACGGCCGCGACGATCTGCTCCGGCTCGGCGTCCTTGAGGAGGAAGCCCGAGGCGCCCGCCTCGAGCGCACCGAAGAGGTGGTCGTCGCTGTCGAAGGTCGTCAGGACGAGGACGGCCACCCGCGGTGAGGCGCCCGGACCGGCCAGGGCGCGGGTGGCGGCGATGCCGTCGAGCCGGGGCATGCGGATGTCGAGGCAGGCCACCTCCGGGGCGAGCGAGCGGGCCTGCTCGACCGCCTCGACACCGTCGGCCACGGTCGCCACGACCTCGATGTCCGGCTCGGCGGCGAGCAGCGCCGTGAGGCCCGCTCGGACCAGGGGCTCGTCGTCGGCCACGAGGACGCGGATCACGGCCCGGCTCCCGGGGCGCGTACGGCGGCGTCCTGCGGGGTCGGCAGCACCAGCCGGACCGCCCAGCCCCCCTCGTCGGTCGGCCCGTAGGAGAGGTCGGCCCCGGTGAGACCGGCGCGCTCGCGCATGCCGACGAGCCCGTACCCGGTGCCGCTCGCCGCGGGCCGCTCGGCCGTGCCGGTCGGTGGGGCGTTGACCACCGCGACCCGGGTCATCGCGGGGTCGCGGGAGTCGAGGACCACGTCACACCGCGCGCCCGGGGCGTGGCGGGCGGCGTTGCTCAGGGCTTCCTGCACCGTGCGGTACGCCCCGAACTGGGCGAGGGCGCCGACGCGGGAGTCCAGGACCTCGCCCGGGCCGGGCCCGAGGACCGTGAGCCCGACGTCGGCGCCGGCCCGGCGGGCACTCTCGACGAGCGCTGGCACCGAGGCGAGGGTCTCCGGCGCGGTGCCCTCCGGCCCGTCCTCGCGCAGCAGGGTGACCAGACTGCGCAGGTCGCGCAGCATCGCCGTGCTCTGCTGTCGGACCTGGGCGACCGCCTCCTTGGCGGCCTCGGGGTCGGTGTCGATCTGGCGTCCCAGCGCCCCGGTCATCACCGTGATGCCGGACAGGTGGTGCGCCGCGATGTCGTGCAGCTCGCGGGCGGTCGCGGTGCGCTCGCGCGCCACGGCCACCTGGACGAGGGCGTCGTGCTCCCGGACGAGGGCGCGGGAGCGCTCCTCGCGGGCGAGGCCGGCCTCCCGGCGGGCGGCGACGACGGCCGCGGCAGCGAGGGGCACACCGACGGTTCCCGCTCCCTGCACGGCGCCCGCACCCAGCGCGGCCAGCAGCCCGGCACCCGTCCCGAGCTGGACGAGCACCTGCGCCGCCCCGACGAGCACTCCGGCGAGGCCGACGGCGGGCAGCGAGCGGTTCACGCCGAGGTCGAGGACCGCGGCGGCCGTGGCGACGAGGACCGCGACCGAGGTGACGCCCACCGCGGCCGAGGCGCCGGCGAGGGCGCTCACCGGGGCGAACGCGGCGACGACGACGAGGACGGGCGCCGGGGCGGAGCGCCGCCACAGCACGAGGACGGCTTGGCCGGTCACCGTGGCGGCCACGGTCCACCAGGCCGCCTCGCCGGCGGTCGGCAGCTCGGCGGCGGGGTCGGTCTCGGTGAGGAGGGGCAGGGCCACGAGCAGACCCACGGCGACCACCCACGTGCCGCCGGCCACGAGCGCGTCCCGTGCACCCGGGTGCCGCCTGGTCACCGCGCGTCGCTCCCGGGATCGTCCGCCGTCGTCCGGGAGCCGGGGGCGCTCAGGAGGTGGTCGCGGGCGCGGGCGAGGTAGCCGGCCAGATGCCGGGCCGCCCCCTCGCGGTCGTCGGCCTCGAGGAGGTCGCAGATGCGCGCGTTCTCCTCGAGGTACGGGGTGTGGAAGGCGGCCGGGTCGCCCATCGAGTGGAAGACGAGGCGCATCTCGGCGAGCAGCAGGTCCATGAGGGCGTCGAGCCGGGGGCTGCCGGCGAGGGCGACGACGGCACGGTGGAAGTGCTGGTTGGCGCTGCCGACTCCCTCGAGGTCCCCGGCGGCGAGCGCCGCGCGCCCCTCGTCGACCGCGGCGCGCAGCCCTTCGACCCGCCGGTCGCTCAGGCCCGACCCGTGGGCGAGCGCGGCCGGTTCGACGAGCATCCGGACGGCGTACAGGTCGCGGATGTCCTCGGGCCCCGGGGTCGCGACGACGACGCCGCGGTGTGGCACCCGCACGAGGATGCGCTCGGCGACCAGCTGGCTGAGTGCCTCGCGAAGGGTGTTGCGGGAGACGCCGATCGCCGCGGCGAGGCGCTCCTCGGGCAGCCGGGTCCCCGAACGCAGCCGGCCCTCGACGACCTCCTCGCGGACCTGGCGGGCGGCCCGCTCGGCGGACGTGCTCATGACCGCCCGTCGGGCGCGACGCTCGGCGTCGAGCGTCGCGAGGACGTCGTCGAACCCCGATGTCGCCACGGGGGAGAGCGTAGTTGCCTCCCCGGAAGTTCCGGACACCCTATTGCCGGATTGTTCAACAACTGCCATGCTCGCTCGCCATGGCAGACCAGACCACCACCGGCTCCACGGAGCAGCGCACCGGGAAGACCGTCAAGGACGCCGTGGGTCGCTCCGCGGTCCTCGGCGCCGTCTTCCTCATGGCCACGAGCGCCATCGGCCCCGGGTTCCTCACTCAGACGGCCACCTTCACCTCCGAGCTCGGCGCGGCCTTCGCCTGTGCCATCGTCATCTCCATCGTCGTCGACATCGCCGTCCAGATGAACGTGTGGCGCGTAATCGGCGTCTCGGGGTTGCGGGCGCACGAGATCGGCAACCGGGTCCTGCCCGGTGCCGGCTACGTGCTCGCCGGCCTCGTCGTGCTCGGGGGCTTCATCTTCAACATCGGCAACGTCGCGGGCTCCGGCCTCGGGACCAACGCCCTGCTCGGCCTCGAGCCCCGGCTCGGCGGCGCGCTGTCGGCGCTCGTCGCGATCGGGATCTTCCTCTCCCGCCGGGCCGGGGTCGCCCTCGACCGGGTCGTCGTCGTGCTCGGGCTCGTCATGGTGCTCGCGGCGCTCGTCATCACCGTCACCTCCAGCCCCCCGGTGGGTGAGGCGCTGCGCAGCACGGTGGCGCCGGACACCTTCTCGTTCGTCGCGACGACGACGATCATCGGGGGGACCGTCGGCGGGTACATCACCTACGCGGGAGCGCACCGGCTGCTCGACTCCGGGCGGACCGGCGTCGAGCACGTGCGCGAGGTGGCCCGCTCCTCGGTCGTCAGCATCCTCGTCACCGGCCTGATGCGGGTGCTGCTCTTCCTCGCGATCCTCGGCGTCGTCGCCGGTGGCGCGTCCCTGGCGGCCGACAACCCGGCCGGGTCGGCGTTCGAGCAGGCCGCGGGCGAGGCCGGGCTGCGGGTCTTCGGGGTCATCCTGTGGGCCGCCGCGCTGACCTCGGTGATCGGGGCGGCGTACACCTCGGTGTCGTTCCTCACGACGAGCCGCACGGCGCCGCGCACCCGCAACCTGCTCACCGTCGCCTTCATCGCGGTGAGCGCGCTGACCTTCGTCGTCATCGAGCAGGCCCCGGCCCAGCTGCTCGTCTTCGCCGGGACGTTCAACGGGCTCATCCTGCCCATCGGGTTCTCGGTGCTGCTGTGGGCGGCATGGCGCCGGCGCGACCTGCTCCAGGGCTACCGCTACCCCGGGTGGCTGCTCGGCGTGGGGGTCCTGGCCTGGCTGCTCACCCTCTACCTCGGGTACAACGCGGTCCGCGGGCTGGGTTCGCTGTGAGCGCCGCCCCCGTCGTCGACCTCAACAGCGACGTCGGCGAGTCCTTCGGCCGCTGGCGGCTCGGGGACGACGAGGCCGTGCTCGCCCTGGTGACGAGCGCCAACGTCGCCTGCGGCTTCCACGCCGGCGACCCCTCGACCCTGCGGCGCTGCTGCGAGCTGGCCGCGGAGCGGGGTGTCACCGTCGGTGCCCAGGTGGGCTACCGCGACCTGCCCGGCTTCGGGCGCAGGTTCGTCGACTGCAGCGTCCCCGAGCTCGTCGACGACGTCATCTACCAGGTGGGTGCGCTCGACGCGATGGCGCGGACGGCCGGCACCCGGGTGGCCTACGTCAAGCCGCACGGGGCGCTCTACCACGCCACGGTCGAGCACGTCGGCCACGCTCGGGCCGTCGTCGAGGCCACCGTCGCCTACGACCGGTCCCTGCCGGTCGTCGGGCTCCCCGGCTCGCAGCTGCTGGCACTGGCCGAGGCGGCCGGGCTGCGGCCGGTCCGCGAGGCGTTCGCCGACCGCGGGTACCGCCCGGACGGCACCCTCGTGCCGCGCTCGCAGCCGGGAGCCCTCCTCGAGGACCCGGCCGAGGTCGCCGAGCGGGTCCTGCGGCTCGTGACGACCGGCGAGCTGGAGGCGGTGGACGGGTCGGCCGTCACCGTCGGGGCCGAGTCGGTGTGCCTGCACGGCGACACCCCCGACGCCGTCGCGATGGGGCGGGCGGTGCGGGCCGCCCTCGGGGACGCGGGTGTCGAGGTCCGGGCGTTCGTGTGAGGATCCGACGATGAGGCTCCTGCCGTACGGCGACCGTGCCGTCCTCGCCGAGCTCGCCGACGGCGAGGAGGCCATGGCGCTCGCCGCCGCCGTCCGTGAGGCGGCGGCGCCGTGCGTCGGCGCGCTCGTCCCGGCGGCGCGCACCGTGCTCGTCGTCGCCGCCGACGGGACCGCGGTCGAGGAGGTCACGCGGCTGCTGGGCTCGCTGCGTCCCGTGCCGCTGGACCCGGCGGACGAGGGCGCCGAGCTCGTCGAGGTCCCGGTGCGCTACGACGGCGAGGACCTCGAGGACGTCGCCCGGCTCACCGGCCTCTCGGTGGCCGAGGTCGTCGCGGCGCACACCGGCCAGACGTGGCGGGTCGCCTTCGGCGGCTTCGCTCCCGGGTTCGGCTACCTCGTCGGGGAGGACGAGCGCCTCCACGTCCCCCGACGGGAGGAGTCGCGCACCCGGGTCCCGGCCGGCGCGGTGGGTCTCGCGGGGGAGTACGCCGGTGTCTACCCCCGGGAGTCGCCCGGCGGCTGGCAGCTGCTCGGCCACACCGACCTCGCCCTGTGGGACCTCGACCGGGACCCGCCGGCCCTGCTGCGTCCGGGCGTCCGGGTGCGCTTCGTCGAGGCCGGCCGGTGAGCGCCACCCTGACGGTGCGCGCCACCGGGCCGCTCGCGCTCGTCGAGGACCTCGGCCGGCCGGGCCTCGCGGGGATCGGCGTGGGGCGCTCCGGAGCGGCCGACCGGGCCTCCCTCCGCCTGGCCAACCGGGTCCTCGGCAACGAGGAGGGGGCCGCGGCCGTCGAGGTGACCGCCGGGGGTCTCGTGGTCGAGGTCGGCGGCGAGGAGCTGACCTTCTGCGTCACGGGTGCCCGCTGCCCGGTCACGGTGGACGGCCGGGACGTCGGTACGCACGACCCGGTCCGGGTCGCCGTCGGCTCCCGGGTGCGCCTCGCGGCCCCCACCCACGGGCTGCGGTCCTACCTGGCCGTGCGCGGTGGGCTCGACGTCCCTGCGGTGCTCGGCGCGCGCAGCCACGACGTCCTGGCCCACCTCGGGCCGGCGCCGCTGCGCGAGGGCGACGTCCTGCCGGTGCGCGCCGTCGAGCGTCCGCTGCCGGGCGTCGACCACGTGCCCTGGCCGCGGTGGGACCCGGACGTCGTCCTGCGGGCCGTGCGTGGACCGCGCGCGGACTGGGCCCGGGACGTCGACGTGCTGACGACCACGGTCTGGACCGCCAGCGACCGCAGCAACCGGGTCGGGATGCGCCTCGCCGGAGGGCGGGTCGAGCACGCTCGCGAGGAGCAGCTGCCGAGCGAGGGGATCTGGCGCGGGGCCGTCCAGGTCCCGCCGAGTGGTGAGCCGGTCCTCTTCCTCGCCGACCACCCGGTCACCGGGGGCTATCCCGTCGTGGCCGTCGTCGTCGGCGAGGACGTCGACCGGGCCGCGCAGGTCGGTCCGGGTGAGCGGCTCACCTTCCGCTGGGTGGAGGCACCGTGAGCGCCCGGCCACCGGAGCATCCCGCGGGTCTGGCCCCGCGCGAGGCGCGGGCGCTCTTCCGCGGCGGGTTGGTCACCCCGACCGCCGGCTGGTGCACCGGGTGGACGCAGGCCAACCTCCTCGCCGTGCCGCGTGAGCTCGCCTACGACGTGCTGCTCTTCGCGCAGCGCAACCCCACGCCGTGCCCCATCCTCGACGTTCTCGACCCGGGGGAGGTCTCCGGCCCGCTGCTCGACGGCGACGTGCGGACCGACCTGCCGGCCTACCGGGTGTACGTCGAGGGCGAGCTCGTCGAGGAGACACCGGAGGTCACCCGGTGGTGGCGGCCGGACCTCGTGGCCTTCCTCGTCGGCTGCTCCTTCACCTTCGAGGCGGCGCTCGCCGAGGGTGGGGTGCCGGTGCGGCACGTCGAGCAGGGGCGCAACGTCCCGATGTACGTCACCGACCGCCGGTGCCGCTCCGCAGGGTCGATGAGCGGGCCGCTCGTGGTCTCGATGCGACCGGTCCCCGCAGACCGGGTGGCCGACGCGGTCAGCATCACGGCGCGCTACCCCGCCGTGCACGGGGCGCCGGTGCACGTCGGTGACCCCGCGGCGCTCGGCATCGCCGACCTGGACCGACCCGACTTCGGTGAGCCGGTGCGGCTCAGCGACGGGGACGTGCCGGTCTTCTGGGGGTGCGGGGTCACCCCCCAGGCCGCGGTCATGGAGTCCCGGCCCACGCTCGCGATCGCGCACGCCCCCGGACACATGCTCGTCACGGACGCGCGGGACGCGGACTACCTCCTGCCCTGAGGGTCACCCCCACGGTCAGCGCGTAGGAGGTCGCGGACGGCGAGGGCGGCGGCGCGGCCCGCGCGGTTGGCGCCGATGGTGCTCGCCGAGGGCCCGTACCCGACGAGCTGCACCCGGGGGTCGGCCACCGCGGTGGTACCGTCGAGCTCGATGCCGCCCTCCCGGGTGCGCAGCCCGAGGGCGGCCAGGTGGCGCAGGGCCGGCCGGAACCCCGTGGCCCACAGGATCGTGTCCGCCGGCCACCGAGTCCCGTCCGGGAGGAGCACGCCACCGGGGGTCACCCGATTGAACATCGGCCGCCGCTCGTAGGCGCCGAGCCGCGCGGCCGCCTGCTCCTGGGCGCGCAGCCGCAGGCCGGTCACGCTGACGACGCTCGCGGGTGGCCGGCCCTGCCGCACGCGCTCCTCGACGAGGGCGACGGCTGCCCGGCCGCGCTGCGGGGTCAGCTCGTCGGTGACCCATCGCGGTTCCCGCCGGGTGACCCAGAGGGTGTCCGCCGCGACCGGTGCGATCTCGGCGAGGAGCTGGATCGCGGAGGTTCCCCCGCCGACGACGACGACCCGTTCCCCGGCGAACGACGCGGGCCCCGGGTAGTCGTGGGTGTGCAGCTGGCGGCCGGCGAACGTGGCCGTGCCCGGGTAGCTCGGGACGAAGGGGTGGGTCCAGGTTCCCGTGGCGTTGACGAGTGTCGGTGTCCTCCAGGCGCGCCCGTCGGCCGCGACGGCCTCGACGGCCAGCGAGCCGTCACCGAGGTCGCGGACGCGGTCCACGGGCACCGGGCGGAGCACCGGCAGCCGGTGCTCGGTCTCGTAGTCGGCGAAGTAGCGGGGGACGGCGAGGTTGGCCCGCTGCGACGAGGTCGTGGGCGGGGCCGACCCGGGCAGCGCCGCGACCCCGTGGACGTCGCGCATCGTCAGCGAGTCCCACCGGTGCTGCCAGGCGCCGCCCGGCGTCGGGTTCGCGTCGAGGACGACGTGCTCGACACCGAGCCGGGCCAGGTGGAAGGAGGTCGAGAGCCCGGCCTGCCCCGCGCCGATGACCACGGACCCCACGTTCTGCACAGCAGGTGAACGCCGCAGCCACCCGCCGTAGTCCGGTCCGGTTCCCCGGGCTCCCCCGCGCCGGGACGGCCCGTCGGATGCGGTCCGCGGCCGTCCCGGCGGGCGGTTCAGCTCCCGCTGTAGACCGGGAAGAAGCTGTGCTCGCCGTAGTCCCGCATCCGCATGCCGCGCAGCGCCTCCATGTCGTCGTCCGCGATGGTGAAGTCGACCGCGGCGTTGCTGCGCATGTGCTCGGGGTTGGCCGTCTTCGGCAGGGACACGGTGCCCAGCTGCAGGGTGTAGCGGATGCACAGCTGCGGGACGGTGACGCCGTACCTCTCGGCCATGGTCGCGAGGTCCTCGTTCCCGAGCATCTGTCCGTGGGCGATGGGCGAGTACGCCTCGACGAGGATGTCGTGGCTCTCGCAGAACGCGATGAGCTCCTCGGGGGTGTTGCCCACGTGCACGAGCAGCTGGTTGACCTGCGGTGCGACCCGGGCGTGCTCGAGGATGTTCTCGAGGTCACGCTCCTGGAAGTTGGAGACACCGATGGCTCGCAGCTTGCCGGCCTCGTAGGCGTCCTCCAGGGCGCGCCAGGCCTCCCGGTTGCCCTCGGCGTAGTCCCCGCCCCGGAAGTCGTCCCACGGCTGCGGGCTGTGGATGAGCATGAGGTCGAGGTGGTCCAGGCCCATCGTCTCCAGCGACCGGTCGATCGCGGCGAGCGCGCCGTCGTAGTCCTTGATCTCCGCGGCGAGCTTGCTCGAGACGAAGATCTCCTCGCGCGGGACGGTGCTGGTGCGGACGCCCTCGCCGACACCTCGCTCGTTGCCGTAGGCCTGCGCTGTGTCGATGTTGCGGTACCCGGCCGCGACGGCGTCCCTCACGGCCTGGGCCGCCACGTCGTCGTCGATGAACCAGGTGCCGAGCCCGAGGGCGGGGATCGGCACGCCGGTGGAGAGGGTGTAGGTGTCGGTCATCGTGATGCTCCTTGGTCAAAGGTGGGTCGTGGGACGGGAGTGGTTCGGGCGAGAGGCCGGCTCGTCGGCCATGGGGGAAACGGGGGCAGGGGCAGGGCCGGGTGCCTACGCGGTGTAGTCGGCGTCGCTGACGTGCTCGAGCCAGGTGACGACCTGCCCGTCCTCGTCGGCCTCCTGGATGGCGACGTGGGACATGAACCGCTCGGGGGTGGCGCCGTGCCAGTGCTCCTCGCCGGGCTCGATGTAGACGACGTCCCCGGGCCTGATCTGCTCGACCTCACCGCCACGACGGGCGACGAGCCCGATGCCGTCGGTGACGTAGAGCGTCTGGCCCTTGGGGTGGTGGTGCCACGCGGTCCGGGCGCCGGGGGCGAACCGGACGTGGGCACAGCCGACGGCGGACTGCTCGTCGGGGGTGCGGATGCCGTCGACGAAGACGGTGCCGGTGAAGGTCTGTTCCGGACCGAGGGCGGTCCGGGCGCCGCTGGGCGTGTATCGCATGGTGTCCTCTCGGGACCCGTGACGCGGCGGAGCCGGTCAGCGAGGTCTGGCGTGGGCCCCGGTGTGCACGGGGCCCGTCGGTCAAGCGGATATTTGCTATCCGGTTAGTGGAACGCTAGCAGACTAAGCGGATATTCCGAATCCGCTTGCCTGCTACGGTGCTCTCGTGCCCGGACCCGACGCCGCGCGTGCCCTGCGCAAGGACGCCGCCGCCAACCGTGAGCGGCTGCTGCGGGCGGCGAGCGAGCTGTTCGCCCAGCGCGGCCTCGACGTGACCCTCAACGACATCGCGCGCTACGCCGGCGTCGGTGTCGGGACGGCCTACCGCCGGTTCGCGAACAAGGAGGAGGTCATCGACGCGCTCTTCGAGGAGCGGATGACGCAGGTGGAGCAGGTCGCCCGGGAGGCCGCGGAGGACCCCGACAGCTGGAGCGGGCTGCTGCACTTCCTCGAGGGAGCCCTCGACCTCCAGCACGGCGACCGCGGTCTGACCCAGATGATGAACAACCCGGTGCTCGGGGACGCCCGCGTCGCCGAGGTGCGCGACCGGATCGCCCCCCTCGTCACGGTGCTCGTGGAGCGGGCGAAGGCCGAGGGAGTCGTGCGACCCGACCTCGACCAGACCGACCTCATCTTCGTCCAGCTCGCCCTCTCGGCGGTCATGGACCGCACCCGCGGGCTCGCTCCCGACCTCTACCGGCGCTACCTCACGGTCTTCCTCGACGGCATCCGCACCGACCGGGGGACCTTCACCCCTCTCCCGGTGCCTCCGCTCACCGCGTACGAGACGCACGAGGCCATGACCCGGGCCTCCAGGCGCCGGCCGGGCTGACCTCGGCGGCGCGGCTCGAGGCGGGCCCCGGCTCCCGCGAGCCGGTCACGGGATCTGCGCCACCGGCGGGTGGACGCCCGAGGGCTCCTGGGCCCCTCCGCGCCCGCGCAGGCGGGAGAGTGCTGCGCCGAGGGGCGCGAGGGCGGGGCGGAGCTCCGCGTGCACGGCGGCGGCCTCGTCGTAGAGGGTGCGCGTGGCGGGGTCGGGCTCGACGGTGGACCGCGTGCCGGTCATCGCGCCGACGGCGTCGGCGAGGTTCGGGTAGAGGCCGACCGGGGGGCCGGCGGCGGCGACGACCGCGGCACCGAGGGCCGTCGACTCCCGCTCGCGTGCCACGGACACGGGACGTCCGAGGGCGTCGGCGACGGTCTGGACGACGAGCGGTGACTGCGCGAGTCCACCGGTCATGACGACCTCCTCGACGCCATGGCCGATGGCCTCCTCCAGGCGGGCCAGGCCGCGTCGCTGCTCCAGTGCCAGGCCCTCGACCACGGCGCGGTACATCGCCCCGACTCCGTGCTCGGTCCCGAGCCCGACGAAGGCACCGCGTGCGAGGGGGTCGCGCCGGGGGCTGTCGGTCCCCGTGAGGTAGGGCAGGAACAGGGCGCCGTGGCGCACCGCGGGTACCTCGGACGCCGCCCGTTCGACCTGGTCGATGGATGCGCCTCTCGCGACGTGCTCACGGAACCAGGCGAGCGAGAGACCCCCTGCCGCCGTCAGCGACTCGAGGACGTAGGACGAGTGCACCGGGCCCGCGAAGGTGCGGTAGGACGGGTCCCACGAGTACCGGCCCGTGGCGATGCCGAGGGCGAAGCTCGTGCCTGCGTTGAGGGCGGCGCGCCCGTCCTGCAGCGCACCCGTCCCGACCATGCCGGCCTGCCCGTCCCCGAGACCCGCGACGACGGGAAGCCCCACGGGCAGGCTGGTGCGGGTCGCGGCGTCGCGCGAGACGAGGCCGAGGACGTCTCCCGGGGCCGCCAGCTCCGGAAGGAGCTCGGGGTCGAGCATGACGTCGCGGGCCAGGCCGAGGTCCCAGGCGCCGCTCACGATGTCGAGCAGGCCCGTGGAGTCGGCGCTCGCGCTGCTCGTTCGACGCTCGCCGGTCAGGCGCAGGGCGAGGAAGCCCTGGACGTCGGTCACGGTGCGGGCCCGAGCCAGCGTCTCGGGTTCGTTCTCCGCGAGCCAGGCCAGCTTGTACGACGAGGGGGCCGACGACGGGGGCTTGCCGGTCAGGCGATGGACCCGTGCGCTGCCGAGACGAGCGATCTGGTCGGTCGCGCGGGCGTCCAGCCACAGCAGGGCCGGCCGCAGGGGAGCCCCGGACGCGTCGAGGCAGGCGAAGGTCTCGCGCTGGTTGGTCAGGGCGAGGGCGAGCACCTCGTCGTCCGAGGAGAGCATCGCGGCGACAGCGGCGAGGGCGTCGGCGCTCGCCTCCCACCACTGCCACGGGTTCTGCTCGTACCACCCGGGCGCGGGGGTGGAGGTCGTGTGGGGCTGGCGGGTCTCCGCGATGACCGTGCCGTCGGCGTCGACAGCGATGGCCTTGCTCGCGGTGGTCGAGCAGTCGAGCGCCAAGAGGATGGATCGGGCCATGTGCTGCCTTCGGCGTGCGGCACCCTCGGTGGTGCGACCTCTCGGGGGACGAGGCACAGGCTAGCCGTCTAAAGGCCACCGCCGGGGCGGGTTGACCGGTGGGTCTCAGGTGTTGTCCGGCCCGGCCACGACCAGGTCGATGCCGGCCCGCCGCAGGCGGTCGAGATGTTCGTCAGGAGTACCGGCGTCGACGATGACGGTGTCGAAGTCACTCAGCGGCAGGAGGGCGTGCAGCGCCCGTGCCTCGAACTTGCTGTGGTCGACGTAGAGGACCCGGCGCCGGGCAGCGGCGAACATGGCCCGCTTGACGAGGACCGTGGTCAACGGCGCCGACCTCGTCGTCGACGGCGGCTACACCGTCCGCTGAGCCCGTCCGCCGGTGGCCAGGGGCAGGAAGATCGTGTCGACGATCTCGACGAGCACCGCGTCGTCGACCTCCCGTGCGCCGAGGAGCAGCTCCATGCGCAGCAGGTCGGTCGGCAGGCGCATGATCCGCTCGCTGACGCGTCCCTGCTCGACCTCTCCGCGCCGGACGGCCCGCTCGACGACGGCGACCATCGCGCTGGGGCCCCCGGTCGAGGCGGAGTCGCGCAGGGTTCCCAGGTCGGTCCCGGTGTCGCGGTAGAAGTCGCCGAGGTTCGCCACGAGCGCGGCGGCCACCCCCACCCGGCGCTCGTTGACCCGCCGGAGCAGCCCGAGGACGTCGTCGCGCAGCCGCCCGGTGTCCGGGGCGACCACCGGGTCGGCGGCCAGTAGGTGCGCGATGGCGGCGCGCGCCAGCTCGGGTTTGTCCGGCCAGCGTCGGTAGAGGACGGCCTTGCTCGTCCCTGCCCTGGCCGCGACCGCGTCGACGGTGAAGCCGGTGTAGCCCCGCTCGGCGATCTCCTCCCAGGCGGCGTCGAGGATCGCGGCCTCCAGGGTGGCTCCCCGCCGACGGTGGCGGACCGGGTGGGTGCTCACAAGAAACTCCTCGTTCCCTGGATGTGGTGGCGATGGTGGGTGACGTATAAGATACTCATCGTTCCCTATTAAGGAGGCGACATGGCCACCGAGCCGATGGCTCCCGAGCTGAGACGGACCGCGACCGCGGTCGTCGTCGGCGCACTCGCCGTGGTGTTCGACACGACGATCGTCAGCATCTCGCTGCCCACCCTCGTCGAGGAGCTGCACGCCCCGGTCCACGTCATCCAGTGGGTGAGCACCGGGTACCTCCTGGCCCTCGGGGTCGCGATCCCGCTCGTCGGCTGGCTACAGGCCCGGCTCGGGGGCAGGCGGCTGTGGATGGCGGCCCTCCTCGTCTTCCTCGGCGCGTCCGTCCTGTGCGCGAGCGCCTGGGACGCGACGTCGCTCATCGTCTTCCGGGTCCTCCAGGGGCTCGGCGGCGGGATCATGCTCCCACTCATGGCGACCCTCGTCGTCCAGGCCGCCGGAGGGCGCAACCTCGGGCGGGTCATGGCGACGATGAGCCTGCCCGCCGTGCTGGGGCGGATCCTCGGCCCCGTGCTCGGTGGGCTCATCCTCGAGGTCGCCGACTGGCGCTGGATGTTCCTCGTCAACGTGCCGTTCTGCACCGTGGGGCTGGTCCTGGCCTGGCGGATGCTGCCGGCGGACCGGCCCCGCACGAGCCGCCCTCCGCTCGACGTCGTCGGGCTGCTCCTGCTCTCGCCCGCTGTCGCCGGCATGCTCGTCGGCCTCTCCCGCCTGGCGGAGGATGGTGGCGCCGGCCGGTCGGAGGTCCTCCTCCCCCTGCTCGGGGGAGTGGTCCTGCTCGTCGCGTTCGTCGGGTGGGCGGTCCGCCGCGGCGAGGCCGCCCTGGTCGACGTGCGCCTGCTGCGGCACCGGGCGCTCCTGACCTCGACGACCCTGCTCTTCCTCTCGGGAGTCGCCCTCTACGGCGCCATGCTCGTCCTGCCGCTGTTCTGGCAGCAGGCCCGTGGCGTCGACGTGCTCGGCGCCGGCCTCCTCCTGGCGCCCCAGGGCGTCGGGACCCTGCTCAGCCGTTCGGTGGCCGGCGGGCTCGTCGACCGGATCGGTGCCCGTTGGGTCTGCCTCGGTGGTTTCGCCGTCGTCGCGGCCGGGACCGTGCCCTTCGCGCTGGCCGGGACCTCCGGCCGGCTCCCGCTACTGCTCGCGGCGCTCGTCGTGCGTGGTGTCGGGCTGGGGGCGGTGACCATCCCGCTGATGTCCACCGCCTACCTCGGGCTCGACGGCCACGACGTGGCGCATGCGAGCGTCTTCACCCGGATCGCCTCCCAGGTCGGTGGGGCCTTCGGCGTCGCCGTGCTCGCGGTCATCCTCGCCGGCTCCGCCACACCGGGGACCACAGACGGGTTCGACGGGGCGTTCTGGTGGGCCACCGCCTTCGCGGCCGCAGGCGTCCCGCTCTCGGTCGTCCTCCCCTCACAGCGGCGGCGCGGGGGGCGGCCCGACGCGGTTCAGGGCAGCGGCGAGCTGGGAGGGCCCGAGGATCCACGTGCTCGTGGCGTCGGCCATGCCGGTGATCCCGGCCTCGTGCGGTCGGTCGCTCAGCCGAATGCGCAGGTCGCGGGTCGCGAGGGGTAGCGCCCGCGCCGCCACGTGCTCTCGGATGCCGGAGAGCAGGTGCTCACCGGCCACTGCCGCGACCTGACCCCCGACGACGATCTCGGCGGGGTTGAGCAGGCTGACGGCGTGTGCGAGCGCCCCACCGAGGACCCGGCCGGCGTCGCGCACCAGACGGACCGCGTGCGGGTTGCCCTGCGCGATCAGCCGGAGGACCTCGGGCGTGGACCCAACGTCCTGCCCTGCGGCGCGCAGGTCCCGCTCGATGGCCCAGGCGCCGGCGTACGCCTCCACGCAGCCGGTCTTGCCGCACCGGCACAGGGGCTGCTCCCCGCCATGTGGGGGTTCGCCGCGGGTGTGCCCGAGGTCTCCGGCGGCTCCGTGGGCACCCCGGACGAGACGGCCTCCTGTGACGAAGCCGGCCCCTACCCCGGTGCCCACCTTGACGAAGATCAGCTCGTCGGCCGGTGGTTCGGCGGTGACGTGCTCACCCCATGCCATCGCGTTGGAGTCGTTCTCGACTAGCACCGGTGCGCCGAGAGCCGGCTCCACCACCTCCGGGACGGCCAGCCCGTCCCACCCGGTCATGATGGGCGGCGACACCACGCGGCCCTCACGCGAGTCGATCGGCCCGGGCAGGCTGATGCCGACCCCCCAGACGGGAGCCGGCGCCGCATCGCGAATTCTCGAGAGTCGTTCGCAGATCAGACCGAGGACGGCGTCCGGCCCGTCGCCGATCCACAGGGGCACGGACTCGTGCTCGGCCACGGCTCCGGCCAGGTCCGCGCGGGCGAGTCGAGCACTGGAGGCCCCCACGTCGGCCACGAGTAGGGCACCGCGTGACGGTTCGAGGGTGAAACGCGAGGCCGGTCGACCGCGGGCCCCGTTCATCGGCTCGGCCGACCGCACCAGGCCCGCCGTGAGCAGCTCCTCGAGGCGGCTGTTGACCGTGGTGCGAGCCCAGCCCGTGGAGTCGCCGAGCTCGGTGCGGGTCATCGGCGGCATCTGTCGCAGCACCCTGACGAGCTCGCCCGCCCCTTCGCTCAGCATTGCCCGTTCTCCTCGCCGCGATGTCGCGAGGCCCACCCTATAGGTCCACAAGCCCTCATACCAACCTGTTTTATGTGGTTGACAGACTAAAGAAGCACTCTTATTGTCTTCTTCATCCATATACAGGAGGCGCAATGAAGCGTGTACTTCCCCGCGGTGCGGCCGTTGCACTCGCGATCAGTCCGTTGTTCCTGGTCGCCGCGTGCGGCTCCGACACGAGTGGCTCGGGCAGCAGCGCAGAAGACACCGGCGGTGGCACCACGAAGGTGGCGGCGGTCATCAAGGGTCTCGACAACCAGTTCTTCCAGACGATGCGCGACGGCATCCTCGATGAGGCGAAGAGCTCGGGGGTCGATGTCGAGGTGCAGGCGGCGCAGTCGATCACCGACACCACCGGTCAGGCCGAGAAGCTCTCGGCGCTGGCCCAACAGGACTATGGCTGCTACGTCGTCAACCCGATCACCGGCAACAACCTGGTGCAGGGTCTGGCGCAGATCGCGGCCAAGGACGTGCCCATCGTCAACATCGACCGCCCCGTCGATGCCGACGCGGCCGACGCGGCAGGGCTGACCCTCACGACGTACATCGGCACGGACAACGTGGCCGCCGCGGAGCTGGACGGCAAGGAGATGGTCAAGCAGCTCGGCGGCACAGGCACGGTGGCCATCATCGGCGGCGTCGCCGGTGACGTGACCAGCAACGACCGCGTCGAGGGCTTCACCAACGCGACCAAGGGCACGCTGACGTTGCTCCCGGTGGTCGCGGCGGACTGGGACCGGCAGAAGGCGCTCACCGCTGCGACCGACCTCATGCAGGCACACCCGGACCTCGTCGGGATCTTCGCGGCCAACGACGACATGGGCCTCGGCGCGGCCAAGGCTGTGACGGACGCCGGCAAGACGGGTGACATCAAGGTCATGAGCCTGGATGGCAACACCGACGCCATCGAGGCCGTCCAGTCCGGGCAGCTCGCCGCCACCGTGGCGCAGTATCCGTACGCAGTGGGTCAGCTCGGCGTCCAGGCGTGCGAGGCCGCCATTGCCGGCCGCTCGGTACCTGAGGACATCAAGGCTCCCGTGGCGCTCATCACCCAGGACGAGGCCGCCGACGCGCTGGCGAAGTTCCCGGCCCCGTTCAAGGAGTTCGACAACCCCCTGCCAGACCTCGGCTGACCACCGGGTTGGTCTGCCCGGTGGCTGCCAGCCGGCGGCTGCCGGGGGGCCGAACAGCTGCCCAGGGGCGAGACGCCCATCTACGAGTCCGAAGGGAAGAACACGTGCGTGCAGTGGTGTACGACGCGCCGCGCCAATGGAGCGTCCGGGAGGTGCCGGACCCGGTTCCGGCCGACGACGAGGTGCTGGTCCAGGTGCTTCAAACCGGTGTCTGCGGGACCGACCTGCACATCCATGAGGGCGGCTTCTATGCCGAGTTCCCACTCATCCCCGGTCACGAGGTGGTCGGGGTGGTGGCCGGCCTTGGTGGGGAGGTCACCAGCCTCGAGCTCGGCGAGCGGGTGACGGTGAACCCCAACGTGCCCTGCCATCGATGCGACTACTGTCGCCGTGGTCAGACCCTCGTCTGCCCGAACCTCAAGGGCGTCGGGACCAACTTCCCCGGGACGTTCGCCGAGTACCTGACCATGCCGCACCAGTTCGTCTACTCCACCGAGGGCATCGACGATGACGTCGCCGTCTTCGCCGAGCCCGTCTCGTGCGTTGTCCACGGCGTCGGCCTGCTGGCGCCGCGCCCCGGCAGTACCGCTTTGGTCTTCGGCGCCGGTCCCACCGGGTTGCTGTTCGCGCAGCTGCTCCAGAGGTCCGGCGCCGCGCACGTCACAGTGGCGGCCTCCTCGAAGTTCAAGCTCGACCGTGCGCTCGCGATGGGTATCGACGCGGTCCACCTCATGGATCGCGCTGACCCGACCGGGACCGCGACGTCCTTGATGGCCGAGAGTGGCGGCTACGACCTGGTCGTGGAGGCCACCGGGTCCACCGAGGTCGCCGACCTCTGCGTCCCCCTGACCCGTAGCCAGGGGACTGTCCTCGTCTACGGGGTCACCGACGCCGAGGACCGGATGACCATCAGCCCCTACGACGTCTTCCGGCGCGAGATCTCCGTCCGAGGGTCGTTTGCGCAGGTCGACGACTTCCCGGGGGCCGTCGTCTCGCTGCGTACCGGCCGGGTCGACCCGGCCGGGTTGATCACCCACCGCTTCGCTCTCGAGGACTACGGGCAGGCGCTCGAGGCGCTGCAGCACGACCGGAGCGTCCACAAGATCGTCCTGGCCCCGTCATGGTGACCACGACGTGGGTCCGGGCCACGAGTCAGGGGCTGCGCCTGGAGACTGGTGTCCTACCCGCTCTGCGGCCCGGTGAGGCGCGCATCCGCAGCGTCTATGTCGGCATCTGTGGCTCGGACCTGCATGCCGTGGCCGGGGAGCACCCGTTCGTGCCGTTGCCCTACCGGCCGGGACATGAGGTAGTCGCCGTCGTCGAGGCTCTCGCGGGAGAGGACGGCGAGGTCCAGGAGCTGCTCAGCGCTGACGCCGCGTGGGGCACGGGGCCCGACCACGTCCGTGTCGGGGACCGTGTGGTCGTCGAGCCGGATCTGTACTGCGGCGCGTGCAAGCAGTGCTCCAGCGGTCGGACCAACCTGTGCGAGCGGCTGGACTTCTACGGCTGCGGTGGCGACCAGGGCGGAATGGCCGAGCGCTCCGTGATCCGGGCCGACCGGCTGCACCGTGTTCCCGACGAGATGACCGACCTCGAGGCCGCGCTCGTGGAGCCCTTGGCGACGCCGGTCCACGCTGTCCGGCTTGCGGCCGGTGCTCGCACCGGGGAGTCGCCGTCGCTGGTGGGCCGCACGGTCGTCGTCATCGGCGCCGGGACGATCGGGCTGCTCGTCGTGGCCGCCGCGCGTTGGGCGGGCGCACGGCGGATCGTCGTCACCGATGTGCTCGAGGCCAAGCGGGAGCGTGCGCTCCGGATCGGAGCGGACGCTGCCGTCGACGCCACGGCCGAGGACTGCGTCGAGCGCGTACGTGCCCAGCTCGGGGAGAGCGCGGACGTCGTCTTCGACTGCGTGTCAGTCCAGCAGACGATGGACCAGGCCGTCCGGATGGCCCTCAAGGGAGGGACGGTGGTCGTCGTCGGCGTGCCGGTATCCCCGGTGACCGTGGACCTGCCGACGATCCAGGACCAGCAGGTGCGGGTACAGGGGACCATCACCTACCTCGCCGAGGACTACGCGACGGCCTTCAGGATCATCGGCGACGGTGGTGCTCGTCCGGACGACCTGGTGACGCTCACCGTGCCCCTGACGCAGGTCGACCGCGCGTTCTCCGCCGCCCGCAGTGGTGAGCACGTCAAGGTGCTGGTCCACCCATGAACCCCAGCGACACCCGCCCGCGCACGGTAGGAGGACGCGACATGGCCTCACCCCCACCTCTCAGTCCCGACCGACCTGACGTGTCGCCCGACCCGGTCCTCGACCAGCCTGGCCGTCGCCCCGCTCGGCTCGCGCGGGTCACGGACGTCAGCCTCTGGGCCGAGTGGGCCGCGCCCGTGGGCCTCGTCATCCTTGCTGTCGTCTTCCAGCTGATGAACAGCACGTTCCTGTCCCTGGGCAACGTCAAGGCAATGCTCGTGGCGGCAGCCATCCTCGTCGTGCTCTCGGTCGGCCAGACCTTCGCCGTGGCGACCGGCGGCATCGACCTGTCCGTGGCTTCGACGATGACCTTCGGCGCGATCGTCTTCGGTCTCGCCTACGCCAAGGGAGCTCCCCTGCCGGTGTGTTGCCTGCTCGCGCTGGCCGCGGGCCTGCTCGTCGGGCTGGTCCAAGGGCTCGTCGTGGGCCGCGGGAGGATCACCGACTTCATCGTCACGCTCGGTGGACTGTCGGTGGCGAGCGGCCTTGCTCTCGTGGTGTCCGACGGCAAGCCGACGACGGTGATCAGCCCGTTCCTCCTGCGGCTGTCGACCCAGGGCGTCGGTCCGGTTGGCTACACCGTCATCCTCGCGCTCGCGGTGGCCCTGCTGGCCCATGTGTTGCTGTTCCACACCCGCTTCGGAACGCACGTGCTCGCGGCCGGCGGGTCGCCCGAGGCGGCCACTGCCACGGGCATCAGCCTCGCGAACATCAAGACCGCGGTCTACGCGATCAGCGGGCTGCTCTCCGGCCTGGCAGCGATCCTGCTCGTCGCGCGCGTCGGGGCGTCGGAGCCGGCGGCCAACATGCAGTTCCTGCTCAACTCGGTCGCGGCGGTGGTGCTCGGGGGCGTCAGCCTCATGGGAGGCCGGGCCACGATCGCCGGCCCCGTCGCCGGCGCGCTGCTCCTCACCGGGCTGACCAACGGCCTGACCCTGCTCGGCGTCTCGCAGTACTACCAACCCGTCGCGGTCGGTGCCGTCGTGGTGCTCGCCGCCTTCCTCACGAGGTTCCAGAGATGACCCGGACCCAGCCCGATGCCGACCGCCCGGTCCTGGTGGAGGCCCGCGGCGTGAGCCTGGCTTTCGGCAGCGTCAAGGCGTTGACCGACGTCGACCTGTCGCTTCGCGCGGGTGAGATCACCGCGATCGTCGGTGACAACGGTGCCGGCAAGTCCACGTTCGTGCGGTGTCTGAGCGGCATCCACCGACCGGACGCGGGTGTGATGACACTCGACGGCGCCGACATCGACTTCCGCTCGCCCGAGGACGCCCGCGAGGCCGGCATCGAGACAGTCCACCAGAACCTGGCGCTCGTCGAGGACCTCACCGTGTGGCAGAACCTCTTCCTCAACCGGGAGATCGTGCGGGGGCTGGGGCCGGCCAGCCTGTTGAACCGGCGGGCCATGCAGCGTCAGGCCCGCGAGATGGTCGCTTCACTCGCGGTCAACGTGCCCGCGGTGACCTCACGGGTGCGCAGACTCTCGGGCGGGCAGCGCCAGGCCGTCGCGATCTGTCGGGCGGCCGGCTTCAGCTCTCGCCTGGTCATCATGGACGAGCCGACCGCAGCCCTCGGGGTGCAGGAGACGGCTCGGGTCGAGGCCCTCATCCGGCGGCTGCGCGACGACGGACGCGCCGTGCTCCTCGTCAGCCACAACTTCGAACAGGTGATGCGCCTGTCCGACGCTGTCTGGGTGATGCGCTCCGGGCGATGCGTCGCCGGGCGTCGGACCGCCCAGACCACCGGTCAGGAGATCGTCGCCCTCGTCACGGGCGCACAGGCCGCCTGACATCCCGCCACCCACCTTCCCAAGGAACCCCATGAACAACCTTCTCGGCGTCCACGCCCTCGTTTGGGTCGGCGACACCGGCCCGGAGTCCGTCTCCACCGCCATCGCGCAGACCCGGGCGGCGGGTTTCGGGTTGCTGGAGTTCTCCCTGCACGACGCGGTGAGCTTCGACCTGGACCGCACCCGGGCAGAGCTGGCCACGGCCGGGCTGGCCGCTGCGGCGTCGCGCGGGCTCTCGCCGGATGCCGACGTGTCGAGCGAGGACCCCCACGTCGTGCGACGCGGGGAAGAGCTCCTCCACGAGTCGCTGCGCGTCACCGCCGGCTTCGGTGGCACCTGGCTCACAGGGGCGCTCTACTCTGCGTTCGGCCACGCCCGCGGGCCCCTGAGCGAGGCCGGCCGGCGGAACATCGTCTCGGTGCTGCGCGACCTCGCCAAGGACGCTGAGGAGCTGGGCGTCACGCTGGGGCTCGAGGTGTGCAACAGGTACGAGACCAACGTGGTCAACACCGCACGGGACGCTCTGCGGCTCGCGGACGACATCGGAGCCGACAACGTGCGCATCCATCTGGACACCTATCACATGAACATCGAGGAGGACGACCTCGTACGCCCCGTGCACGACGTCGGTGACCGGCTCGGGTACGTCCATGTCGGGGAGAACCACCGCGGCTACCTCGGCTCGGGTCACCTCGACTTCACCGGCTTCTTTCATGCCCTCGCGGACATCGGGTACGACGGACCGGTCACCTTCGAGTCCTTCAGCAGCTCAGTCATCGCTCCCGGCCTGTCGACCGATCTCGCGATCTGGCGCAACCTGTGGGACGACGGGTTTGACCTGGCGTCCCACGCGCGCGACTTCCTCGACCGGGGTCTCCAGGCCGCACGGCGACGATGACCGGCGCGGACATTCCTCGGGCTCCCGGGTTCGCGGCGCTCGCCGAGCGCGCGCACCGGCTGGCGGCACGCGGCGACCGCGTGGTCGTCGGCATTGCCGGCACGCCAGGCTCCGGCAAGAGCACTGTCGCGGCCGCGCTGGTGGCGGCGCTGGCCGAGACGGCACCGGAACGGGTCGCCCACGTGCCGATGGACGGCTTCCACCTAGCCGATGTCGAGCTCGACCGTCTCGGTCGTCTGGACCGCAAGGGGGCGCCGGACACCTACGACCCCGCGGGCTTCGGCGCCCTGCTCCGCCGGATCCACGAGGAACGTGAGCACACGGTCTACGCGCCGTCCTTCGACCGGGAGATCGAGCAGCCTGTGGCCGGCGCGGTGCCGGTCCCACCGTCGACCAGCCTGGTGGTCACGGAGGGGAACTACCTGCTGCTGGACCGCGGCGCATGGCGTCGAGCGCGGGCGGAGCTGGACGAGGTCTGGTGGTGCGACGTGGGTCCCGAGGAGCGGCGTCGCAGGCTTGTCGCTCGTCACAGGCAGTTCGGCAAGAGCGCTGCGGCAGCCGCGCGCTGGGTGGCATCCGTCGACGAGCCGAACGCGGAGGCGGTCTCACACGACGTCGCCAGAGCCGACCTGGTCCTCCCGCCAACCGTGGTGACCGAGGCGCTTGCGCGCCTGGAGGACCGGCAAGGACAGCCCTGACGCCCGGGGGGCGGACGGGTGGGCCGGGTGCCGCGAGGAGCCGTCCACGCACCGAGTGCCCCCGGCAGGAATCGAACCTGCGACACCTTCTTTAGGAGAGAAGTGCTCTTCCCCTGAGCTACGAGGGCGGGAAGACCGCGAACCAGCGTACGGGACGCAGCGCTCGGCGACCGAGCCCACCGCCTGCCGACGCTCGGTACGCCGGGGGGCATACTTCGGGCGTGACGACCGCCCCGACGCCGGCCGCCGACCGGCGCGCCCTGCTGCAGCGCCGGACCCTCGGCACGCTCGTCGGCTCGCAGATGCTCGGGGGAGTGGGGCTCTCGGCCGGGGTCGCCGTCGGTGCGCTGCTCGCCGAGGAGGTCTCCGGGTCGGCGGAGCTCGCCGGCCTCGGAGGGACCTTCCAGGTGCTCGGTGCCGCGGTCATCGCGGTGCCGATGGCGCGGGTCATGGCCGCCCGCGGCCGGCGCCCGGGGCTCGTCCTCGGGTATGTGCTCGCCGCCGTCGGAGCCGTGGGCCTCGTCGTCGCCGGCGTCGTCGGCAGCTTCCCGCTGCTGCTCGTCTCGAGCCTGCTCTTCGGCGGTGCCACCGCCTCCAACAGCCAGGCCCGGTACGCGGCGGCGGACCTCGCGCTTCCTGCCCGGCGGGCCCGCGACCTGAGCATCGTCGTGTGGTCGACGACCGTGGGCAGCGTCGTCGGGCCGAACCTCGTCGGGCCCAGCGCGCCCGTCGCGCGAGCCTTCGGCCTTCCCCGCCTCACCGGCCCCTTCGTCTTCTCCCTGGTCGGGCTCGTGCTCGCCATCGTCGTCGTCGCCGTCCTGCTGCGCCCCGACCCGCTCGCCGAGGCCCGCCGGCTGGCGGTCGACGAGGGCGACGAGCCCGGCGAGCCGACCCACGGGTCGGTCGTGCGGGGCCTGCGGGTGGCGCTCACCCACCCCGTCGCGCGGCTCGGCGTCCTCACCCTCGCACTCGGGCACGGGGTCATGGTGAGCGTCATGGTGATGACGCCCCTGCACATGGCCCACGGCGACGCACAGCTGTCGGTCATCGGCCTCGTCATCAGCATCCACATCCTCGGGATGTACGCCCTCTCCCCGCTCACCGGGTGGGCGGTCGACCGCCTCGGCGGCCGGGTCGTCGCCCTGCTCGGGTCGGTCGTCCTCGTGCTGGCCACGCTCCTCGCGGCGCTCTCCCCGATGGGCGAGTCCGGCCGGCTCGTCGCGGGGCTCTTCCTGCTCGGGGTCGGCTGGTCGTGCACCCTCGTCGCCGGGTCGGCCCTGGTCACCGGCGCCGTCGCCGCCGCCGAGCGCCCCGGGGTGCAGGGAGCCTCCGACCTGGTCATGGGCCTCGCTGCGGGCGGTGGGGGCGCGGTCGCGGGGGTCATCGTCGACCGGGTCGACTTCCACGCCCTCGCCCTCACCTCCCTCGGGGTCGCCCTCGTCATCGGGCTGGCCGCCGTCGGGACTCGCGCACCCGCGACACCCGAACCGGTGCCCGAACCGGCTCCGCGATCGCCCCTGTGAACCCGCGACCCGCGTCCTCGCCTCCCCGACGCGGCGGCCTCGCGTTGTTAGCCTGCTGCGGTGAGTGCGAGCGGCCCCGCGCGCGACGCCCGGCCCCGCGGGAGGTCCGGTGCCGGCTCCGCCGTGCCCGAGGACCCGCAGCGACCGGGGCATCTCAGCCTCGCCCCCGACCTCGCCACGGTCCGCGCCGAGCGGGTGGCCGAGGCCCGCCGCGAGTGGACCCGCCACCTCGTCGAGCTCGGCGGCCCCAACACCCTGCTGTGGTACCGCGACCTGCCGGCGGGCACCCTCGACCTGTCCACGGCGCACCTGGGTGCCCGCAGCAGCCTGCTCGCCGGGCAGCCCGTGCGCCTGTCCGACCTCGTCCGCGAGAGCACGGCCCTCGAGGAGGCGCGGGCGCGCATCGCCCGCGTCCACGACACGGCGACCGAGATCGAGCGCGAGCACGGTGTGCGCACCTGCTTCCTCGGGATCGGGATGGCGTCCTGGACGCTCGTGCGGGAGGACGGGCGCGTTCTCCCGCGCAAGCCGGGCGCCCCGGTGCTGCTGCGGGCGTGCACGACCCGCCCGGTCGACGCGCGGCGGTCGGACTGGCTGCTCGAGCCGGGGGCCGAGGTCGAGGTCAACCCCGCCCTCGTCGACTACCTCGCTGCCGAGCACGCCATCGCACTGGACACCGACCGGCTCGAGCGTCTGGCCACGACCGCCTCGGCCTTCGACCCCTACCCGGTCTACGCCGCCCTCGCCGAGGCCTGCCACGCCGTGCGCGACCTCTACGTCGACCCGCGGGTCGTGCTCAGCACCTTCCCGTACCACAAGGCCCCCCTCGTGGCCGACCTCGCCCGGCAGGGCGACGCCCTGGCCGGGCACGACGTCGTCGCGGCGCTGGCCGGCTTCGGCGACGCCCTCTCCCCGGTGACCGTCGGCCCCGACACCGACGAGCGCGACGGCCGCCCCGTCGAGGACTTCCTCGTCCTCGACGCCGACGCCAGCCAGCGCGAAGCCGTCGAGGCCGTCCGCGGCGGGTCGCACCTGTTCCTCCACGCGCCACCGGGGACCGGCGCCTCGCAGACCGTGGCCAACCTCGCCGCCGCGCTCGCCGGTGACGGGCGCAGCGTCCTCGTCGTCTCCCCGAAGCGGGCCGCGCTCGAGGCCGTGCGCGAGCGGCTCGCCGGCGCCGGCCTCGGCGACCTCGTCCTCGACCTGCCGGACGGCGGCCACGGTCGGCGGCAGGCAGTCCGCGAGCTCGTCGCCGCCCTCGACCGCCTCCCGCCGCCGGCGGCTGCCCCGAAGGGCTCGTCCCGCTCCCGGGGCAAGGACAAGGACAAGGTCAGGGGCAAGGACAAGGGGCAGGACCACGCGCTCGACCCCACCCCGGACGACCGCCACGACCGGGCCCGGGCCGCCGGGCTGCTCGACACCCACCTGCGGGCGCTCCACGGGCGCCGCGAGCCGTGGGGGGTGACCCTCCACGAGGTCCAGGAGGAGGTCAGCCGGCACGCCAGGGCGCAGACGCCACCGCGCTCGCGGGTGCGTCTCGAGGGCGCGGTGCTCGCCCGGCTCGACCCGGAGACGCTCACCGAGGCCACCTCGACGTTGACGCGCCTGGCCGAGCTGGCGGCGTGGGACGGCGACGGCGTCGACGACCCCTGGTTCGGCGCCCAGCTGCGGACCGCCGAGGAGGCCGCCGAGGCCCGGGAGCGCACCGAGCGGTTGGCGGGCGGCCTCGTCGACGGGACCCGCCGCACCCTCGCGGACGTCTTCCGCGGCATCCAGCTGCCGGCTGCGCCCACGGTCCTGGACTGGGACCGCGTGCTGGCGACCGTCGGGCAGGTCCGGGACACCCTCGAGGTCTTCCGCCCGGAGGTCTTCGACATCCCGCTCGAGGACCTCGTCGACGCGACCGCCTCCCGGGCCGAGCGGCGCGCGGGCACCAGCGACCTCGGGGCGGTGGAGCGGTGGCGGATCCGGCGGCAGGCGCGCAGTCTGCTCCGGCCGGGTCGCCCGCCCGCCGACCTGCACACCGCGCTGCGCGAGGCGCAGATGCAGCGCTTCGCCTGGCGTGAGCTCGCCGGCTCCGGCGGTCGGCCGGAGATCCCCGTCGAGCTCGACCGCGCCCGGGTCGCGCACGACGACCTCGTCGACGACGTCTCCTGGGTCGACGACCGCCTCCCCCACGACGAGGACGACCTCGACCTCGTCGAGCTGGACCTCCTCGAGCTGGCCGCGCGGGCGGCCGCACTGCACGACGCCGCTCGGCGGCTCGAGCCGGCCCCCGAGATCAGGCTCGCACTCGACCGGCTGGACCGTTTCGGCCTCAGCCCGCTCGTCGAGGACCTGCGCGCCCGCCGGGTACCCGCCGACCGGGTGGCCACCGAGCTGGCCTGGGTCTGGTCGTGCTCGATCGCCGACGAGGTCGCGGCCCACGACCGCTACCTCACCGGGTTCGACCCCGCGGCGCTGAGCGATGCGGTCGCGACGCTCGTCGCCTCCGACCGGGATGCCCTCGAGGGCCAGGTACCCCGCGTGCTCGCCGCCGTTGCCGAGCGGGTGGCCGCCGTGCGCCGGGGCCGCCCGCAGGCCGAGGCGCGGCTGCGCACCGAGGCGACCCGCTCGCCCCGGCCCGGCCCGCTGCCCGAGCTGCTCGCCGAGGTGGGCCCGCTGGCCACCGCCGTGCGGCCCTGTTGGCTGCTCAGCCCGCTCGCCGTGCCCTCGGTCCTCCCGCCGGGGGAGGTCCTCGACGTCGTCGTCCTCGACGAGGCCTCCCTCGTCGCGCCCGCCGAGGCGGTCGCCGCCGTCTCGCGCGCCCGCCAGGTCGTCGTCGTCGGCGACACCCGGGCGCTGCCCCCGGTGCCCTTCGTCGTCTCCGCCGGCGTCGACGTCCCGGACGAGACCGACGCCGTGTCGGTGCTCGACCTCCTCGAGGGCGTGCTGCCCGAGCGCCGCCTGAGCTGGCAGTACGGCGCGCTCGACGAGCGGCTCGTCGAGTTCGTCGACACCGCCCTCTACGACGGGGACCTCGTCACCTTCCCGGGCACCTCGACCGCCCCGGTCGTGCGGCACGAGCTCGTCGAGGGGCACGGCGTGGTCGCGCAGGGCGAGGCCGCGGTCGAGTCCACCTCCGCGGAGGTCGCGCGCGTCGTCGAGCTCGTCCTCGAGCACGCCCGCACCCGCCCCGACCGCTCGCTCGTCGTCATCGCGCTCGGTGAGGGCCATCGGCGGCTCGTCGAGGCGGCGCTGCGACGCAGCCTGGACTCGCTCGACCCGCGCACCCTCGCCTTCTTCGCCGAGGACCGTGCCGAGGCGTTCGCCGTGCGCGACGCCGACCACGTCCAGGGCGAGAGCTGGGACGACGTCGTGCTCACCGTCGGCTTCGGGAAGACCCCGCACGGCCGCGTCCTGCACCGCTTCGGCCCGATCGGGACCGACACCGGTCACCGGCGCCTCGGGGTCGCCCTGACCCGGGCCCGCCGTTCGCTCACGGTCGTCTCGACGATCCTCGCCGAGGAGCTCGACCCGGACCGGCTGCGGACCCCGGGGGCGAGGATGCTGCGCTCGCTGCTCGAGTACGTCGAGGGGCTGGGGTCCGCGGGGCCGACCACCGACCCCGAGGCCGGCTCGGTCGTCCTCGGGGAGCTGGCCCGTCGGCTGCGCGAGCACGGGCTCGTGGTCCACGAGCGGCTCGGGAGCTCGCCGGTGCCCGTCGAGCTCGCCGTCGAGGACCCGACCGAGCCCGGACGCCTGCTGCTGGCGGTCGAGGGCGACGGGCCGGCCTACGCCGCCGTGCCCTCCGGCCGCGACCGCGACCTCGTGCGCGTGCTCGAGCTCGAGCGACGCGGCTGGCGGCACCTGCGGGTCTGGTCCACGGAGGTCTTCCGTGACCCCGCCCGGGTCGTCTCCCGGGTGCTGGACGCCGTCGGTGTCCGTCAGGCGCCCGGTGGCTGACCGGGCCGAGGAGCCCGCCCGTCGGCGGCGCCGCCCGCGGCGCGCGGTGCGCCCCGCGACCAACCCCCGTACCGACGACGCGCCCGACCTCGCCGCACCGCGCGAGGAGCCCGACCCCGCCGAGCCCGCGCGTGACCGGTGGCTGCGTGAGCAGCGGCCGCCGCACTGGGGCTAGCCCCGCTGCCGACCCCTGGACGTCGCACGGGGCGGCGACCCGGTCGGGTCGCCGCCCCGTGCGGCTGGTCGTGCTGCGGTGGGGTCAGACTCCGCGGCCCGCGCGCAGCTCGTCGCGGATCTCCTTGAGCAGCTCGGTGTTCGGGTCGACCGTCTCGGCCTCCGGCTCCTTGGGGAAGAAGCGCTCGTAGGCCGCCGTGTACGGCTTGACGACGAAGAAGTACACGACGAAGGCGATGATGAGGAAGGAGATGAGGGCGGTGATGAACACGCCGACGTGGACGCCGCCGGGCGCCCAGTTCGAGAAGTCGGGCGTGCCGCCGAGCTTTCCCAGGACGTCCATGAACATGGTGGTGAACGCCTCGACGACGGTGGCGAACGCGGCGCCGATGACGAACGCGACGGCAAGCTCGATGAGGTTGCCCCGCATGACGAAGTCCTTGAACCCCTTCATGGCAGTTCCTTCCGTAGGTGGGTGACGAGGGACACCGTATTGGCAACCGCGTGTGTCCGCGACGCAGGCAGGGTCGGTGGGGCATGGCGTGCCGAAGGTTCCCGGCTCAGCCGCCTCGGGCGGTGACCGAGACCGAGACCGAGCCGTCGAGCCCGCCGTGGCCGGCGAGCACCCGCTCGGCCGACCCGTCGGGGAGCTCGAGGACCACCCCGCGGGCTGCGGACCCGCCGCCGGTGAGCGCGAGGGCGACCTCGTCCGCCGGTGGGTCCACCGCGAGGACGACGCCGTCGCGAGCGAGCGCGGCACCCCCCGTGGCCGGGTAGACCGCGACCGGCTGCCCGGGTGCCAGCACCTCGGCCGCCGCCGGGTCGGCGAGCGTCACGTGCAGCGCCACGTGCCCCGCCGGGAGCCCCTCGGCCGGGGTGCGCGGGACGAGGCGGGCCCGGGTGAGGGCCTCACCGGGGGCGAGCGCGGCGGCCAGCCGCCGCCCGAGTGCCGGGCGTGGGCGTGCCAGGGCCGCGGGCTGCCGCGCGGTGGAGGGCACGGAACGCACGGCGAGGTCGCCCGCGGTGAGCACCGACCCCGCGGGCACCGCTCGTGCCGCCACGACGACCTCGACCATCGGTGGCTCGGGCGGGCGCAGCGTGTGCAGGCCGGCGAGGACGGCCCCGCCGAGGCAGGCCGCGGCGAGCAGCCTCCGCGCGACGACCCGCCGCCAGCGCGCGCGGCGGCCGGGACCGGTCAGCCCGGGGACCGGGCGGGGGAGGGGCGCCATCCCGCGACGCTAGGCCGCGGCGCGCGGGCGTGGTCGGGTCAGGCGGCGCCTGTGGACGACGCGCCACCGGAGGTGCCCCCTGTGGAGGACGCCGCCGGCGTCGAGCCGGAGCCCTCCGACGAGCCCGACCCCGACGAGCCGGAGCCGGAGGAGCGCTCGGCCGAGGACCCGGCCGAGCCCGTCGAGGACCCGCCGGCGGTGGACCCCGAGGAGGCGGACCGGGAGTCGGTGCGGTAGAAGCCGCCCCCCTTGAAGACGATGCCCACGGCGTTGAAGACCTTGCGCAGGCGGCCGCCGCACTCCGGGCACTCGGTCAGGGCGTCGTCGCTGAAGGACTGCACGACCTCGAAGCGGTGGTCGCACGCGGTGCACGCATAGGCGTACGTCGGCACGGTGGTCCTCCTCGGACAGCTCGGGCGCCGCCGTTCCCGGCACGGCAGTGGCGGGTCTCGCGGCGGCGCGTCGCCCCCAGGATACGGGAGCCCCGCGCCCCACCGGACCGGGCGCGGGCCTCGGGGCACCCCCCGGCGCCCCGAGGCCCCTCGAGCGGGGGTGGGTCAACCGGGGGTCAGTGGGGCGTCATGGGTGCCTCAAATGTCGGTAAGGATCGCCGTCCATGCCTTGCCAGGGGTCTCGGGGCGCGGCAAGACTGACGATGGTCGTTTAGTTAACCATCCTAACTAATTCACCGAGGAACGAGGCCCCGATGACCCCCTCCGCCACGTCGCCCCGCCGCCCGAGGGCCCGCGTCCTCGGGCTGCTCGCCGTCCTCGTCCTCGGGGGCCTCGGGCTGCTCGTCCCGCCCCTGGCCGCGGTGCCGGCCCGGGCCGCGGTCGGCTGCCCGGCGGCGACGTGGTCGGCCGCGGCCGTGTACACCCAGGGAGACCGGGTCGCGGCCGGGGGGCACGCCTACACCGCCAAGTGGTGGACCCAGAACGAGGACCCCGCGACGCACAGCGGCCAGTGGGACGTCTGGGTGGACGACGGCGCGTGCTCGGGCGGCGGCTCGACACCGACGCCCACCCCGACGGCGACGAGCCCGACGCCCACGCCCACCCCGACGAGCACGCCGCCGGGCACCGGGGGCGAGAAGGTCGTCGGCTACTTCGCCGAGTGGGGCGTCTACGGGCGCGACTACCACGTCAAGGACATCGACACCTCGGGCTCGGCCGCGCGGCTGACGCACATCGTCTACGCGTTCGGCAACGTCCAGAACGGCCGCTGCACCGTCGGCGACTCCTACGCCGACTACGACAAGTACTACGCCGCCGCCGACAGCGTCGACGGCCAGGCCGACACGTGGGACGCCGGCGCGCTGCGCGGCAGCTTCAACCAGCTGAAGAAGCTCAAGGCGAAGTACCCCCACCTGAAGGTGCTCTGGTCCTTCGGGGGATGGACGTGGAGCAGCGGCTTCGGCCAGGCCGCGCAGAGCCCCACCACGTTCGCCGACAGCTGCTACGCCCTGGTGCACGACCCGCGCTGGGACGGTGTCTTCGACGGCATCGACATCGACTGGGAGTACCCCAACGCCTGCGGCAACACCTGCGACGCGAGCGGCGCCGGCGCCTACCCGGCGCTGATGTCGGCCCTACGGCAGCGCTTCGGCGGAGAGCTCGTCACCTCGGCGATCACCGCCGACGGCACCCCCGGAGGGAAGATCGACGCCGGCGGCTACGACGCCGCGGCGGCGTCGGTCGACTGGTACATGGTCATGAGCTACGACTACTTCGGCGCCTTCGACCCCGACGGACCCACCGCCCCGCACGCCCCGCTCACCTCCTTCGCCGGCCAGCCGGTCGCGGGGTTCGACGCCGAGACCGCGCTCGGACGGCTCACCGGGAAGGGCGTGCCGGCAGCCAAGCTGCTCCTCGGCGTGCCGTTCTACGGCCGCGGCTGGAGCGGGGTCACCCAGGACGCGCCCGGGGGCAGCGCCTCGGGGGCCGCCCCCGGCACGTACGAGGCGGGCATCGACGACTACCAGGTGCTCGAGGCCACCTGCCCGGTGACCGGCACCGTCGCCGGGACCGCATACGCCCACTGCGGCGAGGAGTGGTGGAGCTACGACACCCCGTCCACCCTCGCGGGCAAGGCCGCCTGGGCTCGCGCGCACGGGCTCGGCGGAACCTTCTTCTGGGAGCTGTCCGGCGACACCGCCGACGGCGAGCTCATCCGCGGTCTGACCAGCTGACGGCCCCCGCCGGGCCGCGACGCGGGCCCGGCGGGTACCTCGACCCCACCCCGGCCACCCTCCCTCGAACGAAGGAGCCCCGATGTCCCGCCGATGGGTGAGCGCGCTGCTCACCGTCCTGTCCACCCTCACCGCCGGTCTCGTCCTGGCGGCGGCGTCCCCCGCTGCCGCCCTCGGTCCCGACCGGCTGCCCCTCACCGTGACCAACGCGACCGGCCGCGGTGAGGCCCTGCACCTCTACGTCATCGGCGTGGACCTGGCCAGCGGCCGGCTAGGGTACGTCGACGCCGGTGGCACCTTCCACGCCTGGCCGGCCGGGTCGAACCCGCCCTCTCCGGCACCGGACGTCTCCGTGGACGGTGCGGGCACCGGGGGTGCGAGCACCCTCCAGCTCCCCCGGGGGTTCTCGGGCCGGGTGTACTTCTCGCTCGGCGACCCGCTGCGCTTCTTCCTCACCCCGGACGGGCTCGTCCAGCCCGCCCCGTGGGCGGCGGGGGACCCCAACCACGACATCCTCTTCGACTGGAGCGAGCTCACCTACGACGACTCGGGTCTGTGGCTCAACAGCAGCCAGGTCGACATGTTCGCCGTCCCGCACGAGGTGTCGGTGACCGGCGCCGACGGTCGGACCTCGAGCACCGGCCTGGTCGTCGACGACGGCCGCCGCCGGGTCATCGATGCCATCGCCGCCGAGCCGGCCTTCGCCGACAGCATCGTGCGGCGTGCCGACGGCACGGTCCTGCGGGTCCTCGCGCCGGGCAAGGCGCTCGGTGCCGGTCTGCTCGACCCGCACTACCTCGACGGCTACATCGACCAGGCGTGGAACGCCTACACCACCCGGACGCTCACCGTGCAGCCCTTCGCGGACCGCCCGCAGGTCCGGTACTACGGGCACACCTCGGGCTCGACGATGACCTTCACCGACGGGTCGGGCGCCCAGATCGCCTCGTTCCACAAGCCGAGCAACGCCAGCGTGTGGGGATGCGACGGCGACCTGCCCTCGCCCAACGACGACGTCGTCGGCCCGATCTCGCGCACCCTGTGCGCCGCCCTGACCCGCGGGACGCTCGGCTCGCTCGACACCCAGCCGAGCACCGACGCCTCGCAGTTCTACCGCGGCTCCGCGCCCGACCACTACGCGCGCGTCATCCACGAGGCGATGGCCGACGGGCGGGCGTATGCCTTCGCCTACGACGACGTCGGCGGCTTCGAGTCCCTCGTCCACGACGGCGACCCGCGAGCGGCCGGCATCACCCTGTCGCCGTTCACCGGCGCGACCGGTGGCGGGTCGGGCGGCGGGACCCCGCCGACGAACGCCACGGCGGTCGTCAGCGACTGGAACGGGCTCTGCCTCGACGTGCCGAACAGCCGCTTCGAGGACGGCCAGCGCGTCCAGATGTGGACGTGCAACGGCACCGAGGCCCAGCGGTGGACCGCCGTGGGCGGGCGGCTCGAGTCCGCCAACGGGATGTGCCTCGACGTCGCCGGGGGCGGCACCGCGGACGGCACCCCGGTCCAGATCGCCCGCTGCAGCGGCAACGCCGCGCAGCAGTGGGTCCTCTCCGGGGCCGGAGACCTCGTCAACCCCCAGGCGGACAAGTGCCTCGACATCACCGACTGGGTCGACGGGCGGGGTGCCGCCCTGCAGATCTGGACCTGCGCCGGTACCGCCAACCAGAAGTGGCACCAGGGATGAGGAGTACAGCGATGACGACGACCAGCCCCTACCGCACCCGGCGGCGCCGACCTCGCGCGCTCGCCGCCGCCGTCGTGGGCGCACTGCTCGCGCTGGCCTTCAGCGCGCTACCCGGCGGCCCGGCCGCGGCCGCCACCGCCTGCGCCGCTGCCTGGTCCTCCAGTGCGGTGTACGTCGGCGGCGACCACGCCTCGTACGCGGGGCACAACTACCGGGCCAAGTGGTGGACCCAGGGCGAGAACCCCGCCCAGCGCAGCGGCCAGTGGGATGTGTGGGCCGACGAGGGCGCCTGCGGCGCAGGTGACCCCGGCGACCCCGGGGACCCGGGCGACCCCCCACCGACCGACCTGGGCCGGGCCGCCGCTGCGCCCTACCTCTACCCGGGGTGGGGTGACCCGCCGAGCCCCTCGGTGGTGATGCAGCAGACCGGCGTCGGCGCGTTCACCATCGCCTTCGTCCTCGCCAACGGGTGCAACCCCGTGTGGGACGGCGAGAGCGGCATCACCGGTGGGGTCCACGAGCGGTACATCAGGGAGATCCAGGCCGCCGGCGGCACGGTCATCCCCTCCTTCGGTGGGTGGTCGGGCACCAAGCTCGGCCCGAGCTGCCCGGACGCGGCCTCCCTCGCGGGCGCCTACCAGAAGGTCATCGACGCCTTCGGCCTCACCGCGATCGACATCGACATCGAGAACTCCGACGAGTTCGAGAACGAGGCCGTCGCGGACCGGATCGTCGGCGCGCTGAAGATCGTCGAGCAGCGCAACCCGCGGATCACGACGATCGTCACCTTCGGCACCTCGCCGTCCGGGCCGACGTACTACGGCAAGCGGCTCATCGCGCAGGCCGAGGCCCTCGGGGCGCCGATCGACGTCTTCACCCAGATGCCGTTCGACTTCGGTGGCGGCGACATGTACGCGGCCACCGTCGGGGCCACCGAGGGGCTGAACGTGCAGCTGCGGTCGGTCTACCGCTGGAGCGAGGCCGAGGCGTACTCGCACATGGGGATCTCCGGCATGAACGGGCTCTCCGACCAGCAGGAGCTCACGACGCCGCAGACCTGGCAGCGCATCCGGGACTGGGCCTCCGCCAGGGGCCTGGCCCGGCTGACCTTCTGGTCGGTCAACCGCGACCGCGGCTGCGCCGGAGGCGGAGTCGTGTCGTCCTGCTCGGGCATCGCCCAGGCCGACTGGGAGTTCACCCGGATCACCGCCGGGTTCTGAGCGGCCGCCGACCACGCGCCCGCCGGCGCCCCGCTCCGGGGCAGCGCCGGCGGGCGCGTGCCGCTGCCGGCGGTCAGGGGGTGCCGGTGACCGCCGCGAGCTCGGCGAGGACGCTGTCGGCGATCTCCCGCAGCGAGCGCTGCTCGCCCTCACCGATCCACAGGCCGAAGGCGATGCCGAACACGGTGGCGCCGGACTCGGCGGCCAGGGTGGCAGCGGGCTCGGTGACCCCCCGCTCTCGCAGCGCGCTCGCGAGGCTCGTCGCGAGACCGGCCATCTTGTGTCGTTCGCGCTCCAGCAGGGGCGGGTTGGCATCGATCACCACCTGTCGCAGCCGGGAGTGGTCACGCCGCTCGTCGACGAACCAGGCCGCACCGGCGCGGACGGCGGCAGCGACGGCGGCCATGGCCGGCGCGTCGGCGGGCACGGCCGCCAGGCCCTCGAGGAAGGCGGCCTCGAACTCGTCCTGACCGCGGAAGAGCACCTCGCGCTTGTCGGCGAAGTGCCGGAAGAACGTGCGCTCGCTCAGCCCGACCGACTGGGCGATCTCCGCGGCGGTGGTGCGCTCGTAGCCCTGGCGTGCGAAGAGCTCGAGGGCGGCATGCTGCAGGCGCTCCGCGGCGGCCGGCTCCCAGCGTCCCATGCGGGGAAGTGTAGTGATGACAGTTGCTGACATTCGGGTGTACGGTTGATGTCAGTCACCGACATCAAGCACCGAGGAGAACCCATGCACGTCTTCGTCACCGGAGCCACCGGCTGGATCGGCAGTGCCGTCGTCGACGAGCTGCTCGCCGCCGGGCATGCCGTCACCGGCCTGGCCCGCTCGGACGCCGCCGCCGCCACGCTGGAGGCCAAGGGGGCCACGGTGCGCCGTGGCGACCTCGACGACCTCGCCGGCCTGCGCGACGGCGCCGCGGAGAGCGACGCGGTCATCCACCTCGCGAACAAGCACGACTTCGCCGACATGGCGGCGTCCAACGCCGCCGAGCGGGGAGCAGTCGAGGCCCTCGGCGAGGCGCTCGCCGGCTCGGGCCGGCCCTTCCTCCTGGCCGCCGGCGTGGCCGCGCTCGCCGACGGCCGCCCCGCGACCGAGAGCGACCTCTCGCCCTTCCACGGCCCGGACAGCCCGCGCGGGGGGAGCGAGAACCTCGCCCTGGAGCTCGTCGACCGTGGTGTGCACACCGTCTCGCTGCGCTTCGCCCCGTCGGTGCACGGGATGCACGACCACGGGTTCGTCGCGGCCCTCACCGCCGCGGCCCGGGCCCGGGGGGTCTCGGGGTACCCCGGCGACGGGACCCACCGCTGGGCCGCCGTGCACCGCTCGGACGCCGCCCGCCTGGCCCGCATGGCCCTCACCGCGGCCCCTGCCGGGGCGCGGCTGCACGCCGTGGCCGAGACGGGCGTGCCCACCCGCGAGATCGCCGAGGCCATCGGCCGCGCCGAGGGGCTGCCCGTGGCGCCGGTCGAGCCCGAGGGTGTCGTGGAGCACTTCGGCTGGATCGGCGCCTTCTTCGCGATGGACCTCGCGGCGACGAGCGAGACCACCCGCGACCTGCTCGGCTGGACCCCGACCGGCCCGACCCTCCTCGAGGACATCGACGCCGGGGCCTACCGCTGAGGCGCCCGCGCCGTGCCGGCGGCCCGTCGCCGTGGGCCGTCGGCACGGCGCGGCGCTACTTCACCTCCGCCCGGGTGATCCACCACATCCCGACCGCGAGCGGTAGGACCACCCACAGCCCCACCGAGGTGCCGAGCCGGGCCCACTGCTCGGCGCTCAGCGAGCCCGAGAACAGCGGCTCCATCGTCCGGTTGAGGTCGAGCCACTCGCCGACCGAGGCGGCCCGGGCCCACAACGAGCCGAGGATCGACCACCCGGTCGGGAGCGCGTAGTAGAGGACGACGGCAGCGGGGGTGTTGCGCAGCAGCATCCCGAAGCCGAGCCCCTGGAGCAGGCCGAGCAGGACGTAGCCGGCGGCCCCCAGCCAGACGGTGCCCGCCAGGTTCCAGTCGCCGGTGGCCCCGCGCAGGGCGATCGCGCTGCCGTGCGCGGCGACGGCGAGGGCGAACGACACGGCGACGGCACCCACGCCGACGAGCAGCGAGGCCGCGACCTTCGCCCAGGCCACGCGGGCACGCCGGGGCTCGAGGGTGAACGTCACCAGGGCCGTCCGCTGGGACCACTCCGAGGTCACGGCCAGGATCCCGACGACCGGCAGCAGGAGGGCCGTCGGGAGGGTCGTGGCCTGGAGGTAGTCACCGAGCGGGTGCTCGCCGCCGTCCTGCACGAGGAGGATGGCCAGGGCACCGACGACGAGCACACCGATCGCGACGAGCAGCCACCGACCGGCCCGGGTGTCGAGCATCTTGCGCAGCTCGACGTGCACGAGGCGGGGCATCGGGATGGTGCGCACCGGCCGTTCCCGGTCACCGGCGGTGGCCGGTGCGGGCGGCGCCGGGGCGGTGACCGGGGCCGACCCGGTCGCCGCGCTCACGCGGCCACCCCCTCGCGGGCCGAGCTCGCGGTGAGCTCGAGGAACATCTCCTCGAGACCGCGCTCGTCGCCGCCGCGCAGCTCGCGCAGCGCGACGCCGGCCCGCAGGGCGAGGCGCCCGACGGTGTCCGGGTCGGTGTCGGCGCGCAGGCCACCGGTGGCCAGGGGTGCCACCGTCACGCCGTCGGCCTCCAGGGCCGCTGCCAGCGCGGAGTCGTCGACCGAGGCCACGCGGGTGCCGGCGCCGGCGAGCAGCTCGGTCGTCGTGCCCTGGGCCACGACCCGTCCGTTGCCGATGACGATGATGTCGTCGGCGACCCGCTCGATCTCGTTGAGCAGGTGCGAGCTGAGCAGGACCGTGCCGCCGCGCGCGGCGAACCCGGCGAGCAGGTCGCGCATCCACCGGATGCCGGCCGGGTCCAGCCCGTTGGCCGGCTCGTCGAGGACGAGCACCTCCGGGTCGGGCAGGAGGGCCTGGGCGATGCCGAGCCGCTGGCGCATCCCGAGGGAGTAGTTGCGCACCCGCCGGGCGGCCTCCTTCTCGGTGAGCCCGACGAGCTCGAGCATGGCGTCGACCCGGCGCCGGTCGACCCCGGTGAGGATCGCCGCGAGCGTCAGCACCTCGCGGCCGGTCCGGCCGGCGTGCTGGGCGGAGGCGTCGAGGAGGACGCCGACGTGCCGGCCCGGGTTGGGCAGGGTCGCGTACGGACGACCGAGGACGGTCGCGGTGCCCGCGCTCGCCGGGGTGAGCCCGGTGACCACACGCATGGCCGTCGTCTTGCCCGCGCCGTTCGGGCCGAGGAAGCCGGTGACCCGGCCGGGGCGGGACTCGAAGGAGACGTCGTCGAGGGCGGTGAACGCGCCGTAGCGCTTCGTGAGGTGCTCCACGGTGATCATGACGAGCACTCTGCTGCCCGGCCGGGGACCCGCACCATGAGGGTTGGTCCTGACCCGACCCCGAGCCGACCCTGGCGGGGTCAGGGGCGGGGTGCCTCAGCCGTCGGACCAGTCGGCGAGCCGGCCGCCCCTGCTCACCTGGTACAGGCGCCGCTCGACGGCGGCCCGCACGTCGCTCGGCACGACGAGCAGCAGCTGGTCGCCGTGTCGGAGGACGTCGGACTCCCGGGGCACGAACGAGGCCCCCTCGCGCACGACGAGGCTGACGTTGGTCCCCGGCGGCAGCCGCAGCTCGAAGACCCGCACCCCGGCGATCCTCGAGCGGGGGCCGATGTCGATCTCGAGCAGCTCGGCCCCGAGGTCGGCCAGGGGCGTCGTCTCGACCGCGAGGTCGACCCGGTGGTGCGGGGCGTCGACCCCGAGACGGTGGGCGACCCACGGCAGCACCGGTGCCTGGATCAGCGTGAAGACGACGACGAGCACGAACACGAGGTCGAACATCCAGTCGACCCCCGGAGTACCCGCCGTGACGGGGACCGTCGCCAGGACGACCGGGACGGCGCCGCGCAGCCCGGCCCACGACAGGAAGACCTGTGTGCGCCACGGGATACGGAAGGGCGTGCAGGAGACCAGGACCGACAGGGGCCGGGCGAGGACGAGCACCGCCGCGCCGATGACGAGCGCCGGAAGCAGCTGGTCGGCGAAGCCCGACGGCGTGGCGAGCAGGCCGAGGAGGACGAACAGGCCGATCTGGGCCAGCCAGCCGATGGCCGTCGCGAACCCGAGGACGGCCGGCCGGTGCGGCAGGTGAAGGTTTCCCAGGACGAGGGCGGCGAGGTAGCAGGCGAGGAACCCCGAGGTCTGCAGCGAGGCGGCGGCGGCGTAGGCGAGGACGGCCACCGCGAGGACCCCGATGGCGAACAGCGCCGAGGAGGCGGTCGCGACCACCTGGAGCAGCCGCGCCCCGAGCCACCCCACGGCGAGCCCGACGAGCGCGCCCCCCACGAGCTGGACGAGGGCGACGAGGAGCAGCCGCCACCACGGGTCCGGCTCGCCACCGGGGGCGAGCTGCGCCGACAGCGCGGTGACGAGGAGGACGACGGGCGCGTCGTTGAACCCCGACTCGGCCTCGAGCATCCCCGAGACCCGCCGTGGCAGGGGCACCCGCCGCAGGACGGAGAACACCGCGGCGGCGTCGGTCGAGGCGAGCACCGCCCCGATGAGCAGCGAGACCTCCCACGACCAGCCGAGGGCGGCCCGCGCGACGACGGCCACGACGAGGACGCTCACCCCGACCCCGACGGTCGAGAGGGCCGCCGCCGGCGCGACCGCCCGCCGGATGCCCGACCACTGCGTCGAGATCCCACCCTCGATGAGGATGAGGACCAGTGCCGCGTACCCGAGGACCTGGGTGAGCTCCTCGGAGTCGTAGTGGATGCCGATCCCGCTCTCGCCGAGCGCCAGCCCGATGGCCAGGTAGATGAGCAGGGTGGGCAGACCGGAGCGCAGCGAGAGCCGGACCGCGACGACGGCGACGACGAGGACGAGGGCACCGACGAGCAGCACGGAGGACAGGTCGTCCAGGGTGAACCCCGCCGTCGCGGCGCCGTCCGCCGCCGGCACCGCCCATGCGTGTGTCACCGGGACCGTCCTCGTCTGCTCGGGTGAGGTGTCCTAGTCTCGCAGGGTGAGCCGCCTCGTCCTCGCCCGCCGTGTCGTCGTGGGGGTCCTCGCGGTGGTCCTCGTGGCCGCCGTCGTCGCGGGTGTGGTCGTCGTGACCGCCGTCCGCGACTCGCTGCCGCGGCACACCGGCGAGGCGACGCTGCCGGGGCTCTCCGCGAGCGTGACCGTCAAGCGCGACGACAGTGGCGTGCCGCACATCTACGGCGACTCGGTCACCGACATCGCCCGGGCGCAGGGGTACGTCCACGCCCAGGAGCGCTTCTTCCAGATGGACCTGCGGCGGCACATCACCGCCGGACGCCTCTCGGAGCTTGTCGGGTCGGCCGGCCTCGAGACCGACAAGGTCATCCGGACGATGGGCTGGCGGCGGGTCGCCGAGGCCGAGCTGCCGCAGCTGGAGCCGGAGACCCGTCAGGTCCTCCAGGCCTACGCCGACGGAGTCAACCGCTACCTGCGCGGCCGCAGCCCGGGCGAGGTGTCGGCGGAGTACACGGTCCTCGGCCTCCAGCTCCCGCTCGGCGAGATCGAGGAGTGGACGCCGCTGGACTCCCTGACCTGGCTCAAGGCCATGGCGTGGGACCTGCGCGGCGACGAGACCGACGAGCTCGCACGCGCCCGGCTGACCGGTCGCCTGACGCGCGCGCAGATCGAGGCGATCTACCCCTCCTACGACGAGGACGCCCACCCGCCGATCCTCTCGGCCGACGAGTGGCAGCCCGGGGACGACTACCCGGGCGCCTCGACCTCCTCGACCTCCTCGGCCTCCTCGGCGGTGCCGGAGGCCCTCACCGCGGGGAGCGGCGCCGACGACGCCGCCGCCGGCACGGGTGCCGTGACGAGCGCCGGCGCCCGCGCTGCGTACGCGGCCGTCGAGGACGCCCTCGAGGCGGTACCCCAGCTCGTCGGTCGCGGCGAGGGCGTGGGCTCGAACTCGTGGGTCGTCTCGGGCGAGCACACCGCGAGCGGGAAGCCGCTCCTGGCCAACGACCCCCACCTGGGCGTGGAGCAGCCGGGGGTGTGGATCCAGAACAGCCTGCACTGCCGCACCGTCGACGCCGACTGCCCGCTCGACGTCTCGGGGTTCTCCTTCGCGGGGGTGCCGGGCGTCATCATCGGCCACAACGCGGACATCGCCTGGGGCTTCACCAACCTCGGGCCGGACGTGTCCGACTACTACCTCGAACGCGTCGTCGGCGACACCTACCTGCGCGACGGGTCGTGGAAGCCGGTGCAGTCGCGCACCGAGACGATCAAGGTGGCCGGCAAGGCCGACCAGCGCATCACCGTCCGCTCGACGACGCACGGCCCGATCATGTCCGACGTCCTGCAGTCGGTCCGTGAGGGCGGCGCCCGCGCACCGACCAGCGGCGACGGCGGGACGGCGCAGGACTACGCGGTCTCCCTGGCCTGGACCGGCCTCCAGCCCGGCCGGACGGCCGACGCCATCCTCCAGATCGACACGGCGAGCACGTTCGAGGAGTTCCGGCAGGCGGCCAGCTCGTTCGCCGTCCCGGCCCAGAACCTCGTGTACGCCGACCGCGAGGGCCACATCGGCTACCAGGCCCCCGGGCAGGTGCCCGTCCGCCGCTCCGCGTTCGCCAAGAGCCCGCCGGGCTACTGGCCCGCACCGGGGTGGGACTCCTCCTACGACTGGACCGGCTACGTCCCCTTCGAGGACCTCCCGTGGACCCTCGACCCCAAGGACGGGGTCATCGTCGCCGCGAACCAGGAGGTCACCGACAGCCTCACCCCCTTCCTCACGAGCGAGTGGGACGCCGGGTGGCGCTCGACCCGCATCGGCCAGCGCCTCGACGGGCTGGAGGACGCCACCGCCGCGGACATGGCCCGGATCCAGACCGACGACCGCGACCTCTTCGCGCGCACCCTCGTGCCCGCGCTGCTCGCGGTGCCGCTCGAGGCGCCCGAGGGGGAGTCCGACCAGCAGGACCTGCTCGACTTCACCGAGGAGGCGCGCAACCTGCTGCGCGGGTGGGACGGGAGCACACCGGCCTCGGACTCCGACGCCTCCGCGGCGGCGGCCTACTACAACACCGTGTGGAGCAACCTGTGCGACCTGCTCTTCGACGACGAGCTGCCGGTCGACATGAAGGCCGACGGTGGTGAGCGCTGGCGGGCCGCGGTGCAGCGGCTGCTCACCGACCCCGAGAACGACTGGTGGGACAACAAGCTGACGCCGAACGTCACCGAGGGGCGGGACGAGATCCTGCGTCAGGCGCTCGTGCAGGCCCGGCTCGAGCTGACCAAGGAGATCGGCAAGGACCCGCAGCAGTGGGACTGGGGCAAGCTGCACCGGCTGACGCTGCGCCACCAGGTGCTCGGCGGCGACTCGACGCCGGGCATCGTGCGGTGGCTGTTCGACGCCGGTACCTACGAGATGCCCGGCGGGTCGGCCATCGTCAACGCCAACGGCTGGGACGCCTCACAGGGGTACGACGTGAGCTGGGCGCCCTCAATGCGGATGGTCGTCGACCTCGACGACCTCGACGGCTCGACCTGGGTCGACCAGAGCGGGGTCAGCGGGCACGTGACCGACGACCACTACGCCGACCAGGTCGACGACTGGGTCGCCGGCCGGCAGCGCGCCTGGCCGTTCACCGCGCGCGCTGTCGACGCGACCGACCCGGACGTCATGACCCTGCGCCCGGACGCCGAGCCGGCCTCGTAGGGGAGCGTGCCCGGGGTCCGCCGGCCCGGCGCTACCGGCCGCGGCCGCCGAGGTCGGTCGGCCCGTCGGCGGTGAGCACGGCGTCGACGGGCACGTCGTGCGAGGCCCGCGGGAGCGGCTCCTCGTCCGCGGCCAGCAGCTCGCCGGGGTGGAGCAGGACGACGACGGGAACGCCGGGGCGGCGACGCGGCAGCGCGCGGTCGTAGCAGCCGCCACCCTGGCCCATCCGGGTGCCCGTCGGGTCCACCGCCAGCCCGGGCGCGAGGACGAGGTCGGCGAGCGCGACCGCGCCCCGCCCGAGGAGCGCCCGTGCCGGGTCGGAGAGGTCGGTCCACTCCAGGTCGAGGTCGGGCAGGGTCACCGGCACGAGGACCCGGGCTCCGGCGGCGACGAGCGCCGCGTTGAGCGGCCCGGTGGGCGGCTCGCCCGGGAGCGACTCGTAGGAGAGCAGAACCGCCCCGGCGCCCAGGCCGTGGTCGGCGGCGAGGGCGAGCGCGCCCGACGCCAGCGCGGCGGCGTCGGCCGCCTCGTCCCGGGCCGCGACGAGGGCCTGCCGGCGCGCGCGCAGCGCCTGCCGCCGCGCGGCCTTGGGAGGAGTCGCCATGCGGGCATCGTAGGGTGGCGCCCATGGTGAGCGAGGCGCTGCAGGCGGCGACCGGTCGGATGCGGGAGGCGGGGGTCGACGAGCTCGCGGTGCGGGTGTTCGCGCACTACCACGAGCAGCTCGCCGCGGACGTCACGGGGACCATCCCCGAGGGCAGCGTCGACCCGCTCCCCGACCCGCCCTCGCTCGAGGACGTCCGCCCGGGCGAGGACGCGGTCCGCGAGGCGCTCGCCGGCACGGTGGTCGTCAAGCTCAACGGCGGCCTCGGGACGAGCATGGGGGTCTCCGGCCCGAAGTCGGCCCTCGAGGTGCGCGAGGGGCGCACCTTCCTCGACGTCATCGCCGAGCAGGTTCTCGCGCTGCGCCACCGTCACGAGGTCGAGGTGCCGCTGCTGGTCATGAACTCCTTCCGGACCCGGGAGGCCTCGCTCGAGATCCTCCGCCGGCACGCCGGTCTCGAGGTCGACGGCCTGCCGCTGGACTTCCTCCAGAGCAAGGAGCCCAAGCTGCGTGCCGACGACCTCTTCCCGGTCGAGCACCCGCGGGACCCCGAGCTCGAGTGGTGCCCCCCGGGGCACGGCGACGTCTTCGTCGCGCTGCGCACCTCGGGGCTGCTCGCGCAGCTGCGCGAGCGCGGCTACCGCTACCTGTTCCTCTCCAACGCCGACAACCTCGGAGCCACCTGCGAGGGCGCCATCCCGGCGTGGATGGCCGCCGAGGGCATCCCCTACGTCGCCGAGATGAGCGCCCGGACGGTCAACGACCGCAAGGGCGGCCAGCTCGTCGTCCGGCACGCCGACGGGCGGCTCGTGCTGCGCGACACCGCCGCCGTCGTGCCGGGCGAGGAGCACTACTTCCAGGACCTCGAGCGGCACCGCTGGTTCCACACGAACAACCTCTGGGTCGATCTCGAGGTGCTCTCCGCGACGCTGGACGCGCGGGACGGCGTGCTCGGCCTGCCGGTCATCGTCAACCGCAAGACCGTCGACCCCACCGATCCGGGCTCGACGCCGGTCATCCAGCTGGAGACGGCGATGGGCTCGGCCGTCGAGGTCTTCGACGGGGCGCGGGCGCTGGCCGTCGGCCGGGAGCGGTTCCGCCCGGTGAAGACGACCAACGAGCTGCTCCTGCTGCGCAGCGACCTCTACCGGGTCGCCGAGGACGGCACCGTCGAGGCGAGCACCGACCGGCCCGACCCGCTCGTCCAGCTCGGGTCGGCGTACACGCTGCTCGACGGCTTCGAGGCCCGCTTCCCGCACGGCGTGCCCTCGCTGCGCGAGTGTTCGAGCCTGCGGGTCGAGGCCGACGTCACCTTCGGCGCCGATGTCGTGTGTGTCGGCGACGTGCACCTGACGGGCGAGGCGCGCACCGTCCCCGACGGGGCCCGCCTCGAGGGCGCCGGCGGATGAGGAGCGTCGCGCAGCACCGCGCGGCGGTGCTCGCGCTCGTCGCGCCGCTCGCGCCGGTGAGGGTCGGGGTCGGTGCGGCCCGGGGGCTGGTCCTCGCCGAGGACGTCGTGGCCGCCGTGGACCTGCCGGGGTTCGACAACTCCGCGATGGACGGCTACGCCGTGCGCGCGGCCGACTGCGCGGGCGCGAGCGACGAGGCGCCGGTCCGCCTGCCCGTCGACGGCGACATCCCCGCGGGGGACACCCGCCGGCACGTCCTGGGCCCGGGCCGCGCGCTGCGGATCATGACAGGCGCCCCGCTGCCCGAGGGCTGTGACGCCGTCGTCCCCGTCGAGCTGACCGACGGCGGGCAGGCGCGCGTCGCGCTGCGGCTGTGCCCCGAGGTGGGCCGGCACGTCCGCCGCCGTGGCGAGGACGTGCAGCGCGGCCGGACCGTGCTGCGGGAGGGGGTGGCGCTGGGCCCGGGGCACGTGGCCCTCGCGGCCGCGGCGAACGTCGCGCAGGTGAGTGTGCGCCGACGCCCGCGGGTCACCGTCGTCTCGACCGGCGACGAGCTCGTGCCCGTCGGCCACGCCCTCGAGCACGGGCAGATCGTCGACTCCAACCACCTCATGCTGTGCGCGCTCGTCGAGGCCGCCGGCGCCGAGGTCGCCGCAGGCGTGCACCTGCCCGACGACGCCGACGCCGTACGAGCCTTCCTCGCCGCGCCGGACGGCGACCCGGACCTCGTCATCACGAGCGGCGGGGTGTCGATGGGCGTGTACGACACCGTCAAGGAGGTGCTCGCCGCCGACGGTGGCGTCGAGTTCGTCAAGGTCGCGATGCGCCCGGGGATGCCGCAGGGGTGCGGCACCCTCGCCGCGTCCGGGGTCCCGGTCCTCACCCTGCCGGGCAACCCGGTCAGCTCCTACGTGTCCTTCCACGTGTTCGTCCTGCCGGCGCTGCGCCGCCTGGCCGGACGAGACCCCGAGGCCGACGGGTCGTTCACCGCGGTCGCCGGCGCCGCGTGGCCCACGGCCCCCGGGCGGGCGGAGATGACCCGGGTGGTCGAGGACGGCGACCGGGTCCGCCCCTCCGGCGGGCAGGGCTCGCACGTGCTCGGCGCCCTGGCCGAGGCGACCGCGCTCGCGATGGTCCCTGCGGACGTGGAGTCGGTCGAGGCGGGCATGAGCCTCCGCTGCCTGCCGCTCCTGGGGCATCATCGGGGCTGTGGCTGAGCGACCCGGGCCCGCGAGCGGGCTGACGCACGTGCGTGCCGACGGCACGGCCCACATGGTCGACGTGTCGGCCAAGGCGGTGACGGCCCGGCGCGCCGAGGCCCGCGGCCGGGTCCTGCTCTCCCCGGCGGCGGTCGCCGCGCTGCGCGACGGCACCGTGCCCAAGGGGGACGCCCTCGCGGTGGCCCGGATCGCGGGCATCCAGGCGGTCAAGCGCACCCCAGAGCTCGTGCCGCTCGCCCACCCCGTCGCGGTGCACGGGGTCGAGATGGACCTCGCCGTGGTCGACGACGGCGTCGAGCTGCGCGCCGAGGTGCTCACCGCCGACCGCACCGGCATCGAGATGGAGGCGCTGACCGCCGTGGCCGTCGCCGCCCTCGGCCTCGTCGACATGGTCAAGGCGGTCGACCGGCACGCCCGGGTCACCGACATCCGGGTCACGGCCAAGTCCGGCGGTCGCTCGGGCGACTGGCGGGAGGACGGGTGAGCGCCACGGTGGACCTGCGCGGCCGCCGGGCCGCCGTCGTCACCTGCTCGACGCGGGCCGCGGCGGGCGTCTACCCCGACCGAGGTGGCGCGCTCCTCGCCGAGACGCTGCGCGAGTGGGGCGCCGAGGTGGCCGACCCGGTCGTCGTCGCCGACGGACCCGCGGTGGGGGAGGCGCTCGCCGCGGCGCTCGCCGAGGGCCCTGACCTCCTCCTGACGACCGGGGGCACCGGGCTCACCCCCACCGACGGCACGCCCGAGGCCACCCGCCCGCTGCTCGAGCGCGAGGTGCCGGGGCTGGCCGAGGCGCTGCGGGCCCGTGGAGTCGCCCAGGGTGTCCCGACGGCGGTCCTCTCCCGCGGGCTGGCCGGGGTGGCCGGGCGGACCCTCGTGGTCAACCTGCCCGGGTCGAGCGGAGGGGTCCGCGACGCGCTCGCCGTCCTCGCCGAGGTCCTCGGCCACGCGCTCGACCAGGTCCACGGGGGCGACCACTGATGTGGCGTCGGCTGCGGGCCGGGGCCGCCGGGGCGGACGCCGCGCGCGAGGAGAGCTGGGTGTGGCCGTTGCGGCTGAGCGGCCGGACACCGGCCGGGGTCGACATCGTCCTGCGGCCGCTCGAGCTCGCCGACGAGCCGGTGTTCCAGTCGGTGCGCCGGGCGAACGCTGCCTGGCTCGAGCCGTGGGACGCCACCTCGCCTCTGCCGCAGGCGCGTCCGCGCACGTTCGGCGACCTCCTGGCGCAGTACGAGGCCGACGGGGCGTCCGGGAGGGGGCTGCCGCTGGCGGTCGAGGTCCGGGGGCGGCTCGTCGGGCAGGTGAACGTGGGGACGGTCGTTCTCGGGTCGTTCCGCTCCTGCACGGTCGGGTACTGGGTGAGCCGCTCGCTCGCCGGGCGGATGGTGGTGCCCACCGCGGTGGCTCTCGTGGCCGACCATCTCTTCGGGCGCGTCGGGCTGCACCGGATGGAGGTGAACATCCGCCCGGAGAACACCTCCAGCCTCGCGGTCGTGCGCAAGCTCGGCTTCCGCGCCGAGGGGCTGCGCCCCCGGTACCTCCACATCGACGGTGCCTGGCGGGACCACCTGTCGTTCGCGCTGACCACCGAGGACCTCGAGGGCGAGACGGTGCTGGAGCGTCTCGTCCGTCGGACGGGCGAGGAACAGCCGTCACACGAGTCACTTGCGCGACACACCGAGGCGGGTGCCGGTCCGGGCGGCTGAGCGCGCCTACCGTCGGAGCGTGCAGTCCCCGTCGAGCCTGATCTTCCTCGTCCTCCTCGGGGTCTGGGCTGCCTACTTCGTCCAGTACTGGGTGCGCCGGCGCGACCACCTGGCGACCGCCCGGTCCGTGGAGCAGTTCAGCGCCGCCATGCGCGTTCTCGAACGACGTCCCCCAGTCCCGCGCACCGACCTGTCGGACCCGGCGCCGCGGTCCTGGGCCGTGCACCCCGCCCGCGCCGCGCGCCCTGAGGTCGTCGTCAAGCGTGCGGTGCTCGACGACGAGACTCCGGCCCGCGTCCAGCGCACGGCCGCCGCGTCGGTGAGCCGTCCGCCCGCTCCGGGACGTCCGCCCTCGGTGCGCCCGGTGCGCCGTCCCACTCCGGCGGCGTTGCGCAGGGTGCGTGGGGCGGCGCTGCTCGTCTCGCTGGTCGGCCTCGTCGTCGTCGGCCTCCTCGCGGCGTTCTCGGTGCTGCAGCCCTGGGCGCCGGTCATTCCGGCCGTCGCGCTCCTCGCCTCCTTCGCGTGGGTCCGGGCCGGCGTGCGCGCCGAGCGTGCTGCCCGGCTCGCCCGCCGCCGCCGCGCGCGGGAGGTGGCTCGCCGCCGGGCTGCGGCGGCCCC
>NZ_JAANCN010000005.1 GCF_011326735.1 Phycicoccus endophyticus | reverse complement strand
GGGTGCGGCCGCCGGCGCCGCCGCGATGGCCGCCGGGGCCGCAGCCCTACCCGAGCCGGAACCGGAGCGTGCCGACGCGCCGCCGACCCGCGCGGAGGCGGCGCCCCCGGCCCGCCCGCGCCGCGTCAACCCCGCCGACCGGCCCTGGCTCGACGTCGACGGCGAGCGCTACCCGCTCATGGGCGCCATGACGATCCTCGGGCGCGACGACAGCGCCGACATCGTCCTCGACGACCCCGGCATCTCCCGCCGGCACAGCGAGCTGCGCGTGACGACCGACGGCCCCCACTTCGTGACGACGGTCCGCGACCTCGGCTCGACCAACGGCACCTTCGTCAACGGCGAGCGGATCACGAGCACCCACCTCGAGGACGGCGACCGGGTCACCGTCGGGCGCACGTCGGTCACCTTCCGCGCCGGGCGGCGGTGAGCACGCGATGCTGAGCGAGCTGACCCTCACCGTGCTCCGGCTCGGTCTCCTCGTCGCGCTCTGGGCCTTCGTCTTCGCCGTCGTCGGGGTGCTGCGCGGCGACCTCTACGGCACGCGGGTCAACAAGCGGGTCGCGGCCCCGGCGCGGGGCCCGGCTCCCGCCCGCCCCGCCCCGGCGCGCGGCCGCGGCGCCAAGCCGGCCCGTAAGGGCCCGACCCGGCTGGTCGTCACCGCCGGGCCGCTGTCGGGGACGACGCTCCCCCTGCGGGCGGCCGGCACCCTCATCGGGCGCAGCCCCGAGTGCGCGCTCGTCCTCGACGACGACTACGCCTCCGGCCGGCACGCCCGCATCTACCAGGACGAGCGCGGCCAGTGGCTCGTCGAGGACCTGCGCTCGACCAACGGCACCTACCTCGGCGCCACCCGGCTCACCGAGCCGCGCGAGGTGACCGCCGGCAGCGTGCTGCGGATCGGGCAGACGACGCTCGAGCTGCAGAGGTAGCCGATGCCGTTCGCCTTCCACTACGCCGCGCGCTCCGACGTCGGCATGGTCCGCTCGAACAACGAGGACTCCGGCTACGCCGGCCCGCACCTGCTCGCCATGGCCGACGGGATGGGCGGGCACGCCGGCGGCGATGTCGCGAGCTCGACGGTCGTCGCCGCCCTCGTCGACCTCGACGGCGAGTCGCTCTCCGGCCGGGAGGCGACCCAGTCCCTGCTCGACCGGATCCGCCGGGCCAACCACGACATCGGGGCCGCCGTCGCCGAGGACCCCAAGCTCGAGGGGATGGGCACGACCCTCATCGCGATCTTCCGCACCGGCGACCGGATCGTCCTCGCACACATCGGCGACTCGCGCGCCTTCCTCGTCCGCGACGGCGAGGTCACCCAGGTGACCAAGGACCACTCCTTCGTCCAGAACCTCGTCGACGAGGGGCGGATCACCGCCGACGAGGCCAAGACCCACCCCCAGCGCTCGCTCGTCACCCGGGTGCTCACCGGCAACGACGACGACGAGCCGGACCTCGTCGTGCGCCAGGGCCGGGCCGGTGACCGCTACCTCATCGCCTCCGACGGCCTCACCGACTACGTCGCCAAGGAGACCGTCGACGACGTCCTCGTCTCCACGAGCGACCCCGGCGAGTGCGCCGACCGGCTCGTCGGGCTCGCGCTGCGGGCCGGGGCCCCGGACAACGTCACCGTCGTCGTCGGCGACCTCGTCGACATCGCCAAAGTCGACGCGCCACCGACCCAGCCGCAGGTGGTCGGTGCCGCCGCCGCCCGGCGGAGTGGCACCCGCCCGATCCCGACGACCCCCGCCGCCAAGGCGGCCGCCCTCGCGCAGGCCACGAGCGGGAGCGACGCCGAGGACACCGTCACCCTCGCCGAGGAGGGCCCGCGCTCGCGCCGGACCCTCGCGCTGCGGGTGGCGGCCGCGCTCGTCGTGGCCGTCGTGGTCCTCGCCGGCGGCTCGTACGCGGCGTACGCCTGGTCCCAGCGGCAGTACTTCATCGGCGAGGACGACGGCGTCGTCACCGTCTACCGCGGTGTCGCCCAGAGCCTCGGGCCGATCGAGCTCTCCTCGCCCGAGTACTCGACGACGATCTCCGTCGACGACCTGCCCGAGTCCTACCAGCAGAGCATCGAGAGCGGGATCGAGGCCGACGACCGCGCCGACGCGCAGGCCCGGGTCGAGGAGCTGCGCGTGCAGGCCCAGGCCTGCCGGTACGCCCGCACCCAGGACGAGCCCTGCCGGACGGTCTCCCCGACATGGACGATGCCGACCCCGACCTCCTCCTCGAGCGGGTCGGCGAGCCCGAGCTCGAGCTCCAGCCCGGGCGCGAGCGGCAGCCCGACCCCGAGCGCGAGCGGCACCGGTCTGCCGAGCGTCGCGCCGAGCCGCACGCCGACCCTGCCGGCCGCCACCTCCACCCCGACGACCCCACCGTCCGCATGAGCGTCGTCTCCTCCCTCGCCCCGCGCTCGGGCCGCACGACCGAGCTCGTCCTCACGCTCGCCGCGGTCGCGATCGTCGGGCTGGCCTACGTCAACCTCGGGCTCGCGACCTCGGGGACGATCCCGCCGGGCCTGGCCGCGCTCGGCGTCGGCTACCTCGGGGTCTCGCTCGCCTTCCACGTCGTCCTGCGCTGGCGGGCCCGGTACGCCGACCCGCTGCTGCTGCCCATCGTCACACTGCTCAACGGGCTCGGGCTGGTCATGATCCACCGGGTCGACATCGCCCGCGGGCGTGACCTGTCCGACGGCGTCGCCCTGCGGCAGCTGATGTGGAGCGCGCTCGCGGTGGCGATCGCCGCCGGCGTGCTCGTCGTCCTGCGCGACCACCGCATCCTGCGGCGGTACACCTACCTCGCCGGGGCGGTCGGCTTCGTGCTGCTCCTCCTGCCGCTCATGCCCCTCATCGGCAACTCCGAGTACGGCTCGCGGATCTGGATCCGCCTGGGGCCGTTCTCCTTCCAGCCCGGTGAGGTCGCCAAGCTCGTCCTCGCGGTGTTCTTCGCCGGCTACCTCGTGCAGACCCGGGACGCGCTCTCGGTGGCCGGGCGCAAGGTGCTCGGGCTCACCCTTCCCCGGGCACGCGACCTCGGGCCCATCCTGCTCGCCTGGCTCGCGAGCCTCGGCGTCCTCGTGTTCGAGAAGGACCTCGGGTCCTCGCTGCTGTTCTTCGGGCTGTTCGTCGCGATGCTCTACGTGGCGACCGAGCGGGTGTCGTGGATCGCCATCGGCCTGGCACTCTTCGGCGCCGGGGCCTACCTCGCCTACCTGACCTTCGGGCACGTCCAGACCCGCGTCCTGCTGTGGCTGCACACCTTCAGCCCCGAGGCCCTGCAGAGCTCGGACCAGCTCGCCAAGGGGCTCATGGGGATGGCCGCCGGCGGGATGATCGGGACGGGGCTCGGCCGAGGCCGGCCCGACCTGACCTACCTCGCCGAGTCCGACTTCATCGTCCCGAGCTTCGGCGAGGAGCTCGGGATGATCGGGCTGTTCGCGATCCTCGTGCTCTACGCCCTGCTCGTCGAGCGCGGCCTGCGCACCTCGCTCGGCACGCGGGACGGGTTCGGCAAGCTGCTCGCCGCCGGCCTGTCCTTCTCGCTGGCCCTGCAGTGCTTCGTCGTCGTCGGCGGGGTCACCCGGGTCATCCCGCTCACCGGGCTCACCGCCCCGTTCCTCTCCTCCGGAGGCTCCTCCCTGCTCGCGAACTGGACGCTCGTGGCGATCCTGCTGCGGATCTCCGACCACGCCCGCCGGCCCCTGCCCGACGAGCAGGAGGGCAGCGCCGTCGGCGAGGCCCGCACCGAGGTGGTGAGGATGCCGTGAACGCGCCCGTCCGCCGGCTCTCCTTCCTCGTGGCGTCCCTCTTCGCGGCGCTCCTCGTGTCGACCACGCTCATCCAGTACGTCTTCGCCGCCGACCTCAACGCGCGGCCCGACAACCGCCGCACGCTGCTCGCGACCTACGCCCGCGAGCGCGGCGAGATCCTCGTCGGGCAGGACCCGGTGGCGACCTCGCAGCCCACCGACGACGAGTTCAAGTACCAGCGGCGGTACTCCGAGGGCGAGCTCTACGCACACGTCACCGGCTTCTACTCCTTCTACGGGGCGGTCGGCGGCCTCGAGCAGTCGGAGAACTCGCTGCTCTCCGGCTCCAGCGACAAGCTCTTCTACCGCCGTGTCTCCGACCTGTTCACCGGTCGCCGGCCCCAGGGCGCGACCCTCGAGACCACGCTCGACCCCGCCGTGCAGAAGGCCGCTGCGGAGGGCCTCGGCAACTCCCGGGGCGCCGCGGTCGCCCTCGACCCGAAGACCGGTGCCATCCTCGCGCTCGTCAGCCATCCCACCTTCGACCCCAACTCGGTCGCCGGGCACGACCTCGGAGCGGTCGAGAAGAACTACCAGGAGCTCAACACCGCCGAGGACCGCCCGCTCGTCGACCGGGCCATCGCCGGAGACCTCTACCCGCCCGGCTCGGTCTTCAAGGTCGTCACCGCGGCGGCGGCGCTCTCCAGCGGCGACTACACCGCGGACTCCACACTGCCCGGCGGCGCCTCGCTCGACCTGCCGCAGACGACCGCGGACCTGCCGAACTTCGGTGACCGGCCGTGCAGCTCGACCGGCGAGGTCACGCTCAAGCAGGCCCTCGTCGTCTCGTGCAACCCGGCCTTCGGCCAGCTCGGGATGGACATCGGCGCGGACGCCCTGCGCGAGCAGGCCGCGAAGTTCGGGTTCGGGGACGCGCCGAGCATCCCCATGCAGGTGACCCCGAGCAGCGTTCCCGCCGAGCTCAACGAGCCCCAGCTGGCGCAGTCGGCCATCGGCCAGTACGACGTGCGGGTCACCCCGCTGCAGATGGCGATGGTCGCCGCGGGGGTCGCCAACGACGGGGTCGTCATGCAGCCCTACCTCGTGCAGTCGGTCATCGGGTCCGACCTGTCGGTCATCGAGTCCACCGAGCCGCACGAGCTCTCGCAGGCGGTCACTCCGGAGGTGGCCGACACCCTCACCGACATGATGACCGCGGTCGTCGACGAGGGCTCCGGCACCCGGGCGCAGATCAGCGGAACCACGGTCGCCGGCAAGACCGGGACGGCGGAGCACGGCAGCGGCCGCGCGCACGCCTGGTTCATCTCGTTCGCGCCGGCCGACGACCCGCAGATCGCGGTGGCCGTGGTCGTCGAGGACGGCGGGGAGGCGAGCTCCGAGACGGGGGGCGGCATCGTGGCCGCACCGATCGCCAAGGCCATGATGGAAGCACGGTTGAACCAATGAGGAGTGCACGACATGAGTGACGTCCCGGAGCTGCTCGGGGGACGGTACGAGGTGGGCGAGCTCCTCGGCCGTGGCGGCATGGCGGAGGTGCACCTCGGCGTGGACACCCGGCTCGGCCGCCCGGTCGCCATCAAGATGCTCCGCAGCGACCTCGCCCGCGACGCGACCTTCCTCGGGCGCTTCCGCCGGGAGGCCCAGTCCGCCGCCGCGCTCAACCACGCCTCGATCGTCGCCGTCTACGACCACGGCGAGGACCACGTCTACACCGAGTCCGGCGGGGCCAAGGTCAACATCCCGTACATCGTCATGGAGTACGTCGACGGCCGCACGCTGCGCGACGTGCTCTCCGAGCGGGGTCGGCTGGAGCCGATGGAGGCGGTGCGGGTCACCGAGAGCGTCCTCGACGCGCTCGCCTACAGCCACCGCCAGGGGATCGTCCACCGCGACATCAAGCCCGCCAACGTCATGGTCGGCGAGGACGGCTCGGTCAAGGTCATGGACTTCGGGATCGCCCGCGCCATGGCCGACGCCAGCGCCACCGTCACCGCCACCCAGGCCGTCATCGGCACGGCGCAGTACCTCTCGCCCGAGCAGGCCCAGGGCCAGACCGTCGACGCCCGTTCGGACCTGTACTCCGCCGGCTGCATGCTCTTCGAACTGCTCACCGGCCGCCCGCCCTTCCTCGGGGACAGCCCGGTCGCGATCGCCTACCAGCACGTCGGCGAGCCGGCGGTGCCCCCGTCCCGGTACGCCGACGGCATCCCCGAGGACCTCGACGCCGTCCTCCTCCACGCGCTCGAGAAGTCGCGCGACGGGCGCTACCAGGACGCCGACGACTTCCGCGCCGACCTCCAGGCGGTCCGGCTCGGCCGCCCGGTGAGCGTGGCGGCCCGCTCCTCGGCGGCGGCGGTCGCCGGTGCCGCGGCGGCCGCGGGGATGACCGAGGCGCTGCCGACCACGGGCGCGGCCGACCACACGGCCGCCTGGGAGGCGCCGGTCGCCCCCACGCCCACCCCGGCGGAGGACGAGGAGCCGCTGCTGACCCGCCGCGAGCGCCAGGAGGAGGAGCGTCGACGCGGGCCGCTGGCCTACATCGTCCTGACCCTCGCGGTGCTCGCCGCCCTCGGTCTGCTCGGGTTCGGACTCGTCAGCTACTTCGCGCCACCCGAGGTCACCACGATCACCGTGCCCGACGTCGTCGGCGCCCCGGAGGACGCGGCGACCGCGACGCTCACCCAGAAGGGCTTCGAGGTCGACTCGGTGACCGCCGCGTCGGACACCGTCGAGGAGGGCAACGTCATCTCGCAGGACCCCGAGGCGAACACGACGGCCGAGGAGGGCTCGACGGTCCGGCTCACGGTCTCCGGGGGCCCGGACAACGTCGAGGTGCCCGACCTCGCCGGGCGCACCCTGGATGAGGCCAAGGCCCTGCTCGACGACCTCGGGCTCACCCTGGGCACCGTCGACGAGGTCGACGACCCGGACACCGACAAGGACGTCGTCATCTCCTCGGAGCCGAGCGCACGCTCCGACGTCAAGCCGGGAACCCGCGTCGACCTCACGGTCGGCACCGGGCAGGTCGAGGTCCCCAACGTCGTCGGCATGAGCCAGAACGAGGCCCAGCGCGAGCTGTCCGACGCCAACCTGCGCGTCAAGACCGAGTACGAGCAGACCGGCGACGCACCCGAGGGGGACGTCATCGACCAGGACCCGAGCGGGCGCGACACGGTCGACATCGGCTCGGCGGTGAAGATCACCGTCGCCCAGAAGGAGGCGCCGACGGTGACCGCGACGACCGTCAGCCCGACGACGCCGAGCGAGACCCCGACCACGTCCGAGACCCCGACCACGTCCGAGACCTCCCCCTCGCCCTCGGACTCCTCCTCGGGCTGAGCGGCGTCAGCCGGCGGCGACCATCCGGGCAACGCCGGCGGCGTCGCGCACCAGGGGTGAGAGCCCGTCGGCCCGCTCGAGCGCGTCGGCCATCCCGGCCTCGTGCAGCCAGTTGGCGAGCATGAGGTGGCCGCCCTCGGTGAGCACCGACTCGGGGTGGAACTGCACCCCGTGCAGCGGCAGCGTCGTGTGCCGGACGGCCATGATCACCCCGGACCCGGTGCTCCCGTTGGCCACGAGGGTGTCCGGCATCGTCGCCGGGTCGATGGTCAGCGAGTGGTAGCGGGTGGCGGTGAACGGCTCCGGCACCCCGGCGAGCACGCCCGTGCCGTCGTGGTGGACCCGCGAGGTCTTCCCGTGGAGCAGCTCGGGCGCCCGGTCGACGGTGGCGCCCATGACGACGGCGAGCGCCTGGTGGCCGAGGCAGACCCCCATCATCGGCTGCTCCCGCTCGGCGCAGGCCTCGATCATCGCCATCGAGACGCCGGCCTCCTCTGGGGTGCCCGGCCCGGGGGAGACGAGGACGCCGTCGAACTCTGCCGCGTCGGCGGGGGCCACGGCGTCGTTGCGCACCACCTCGCACTCGGCGCCGAGCTGCTCGAGGTAGCCGACGATCGTGAACACGAAGCTGTCGTAGTTGTCGACGACGAGGACCCGGGTCATCCCCCCATGGTGCCCGCGCCCGGGCGCCGGTGGCGACTCAGTCCACGGTGTTGCCGTTGAACGGGACGGCCTCGGCGAGCGCCGGGAAGACCCAGTGGAAGAGGACGACGACGGCGAGCGCGGCGAGGACGAGGCACTGCAGCACCTTCGCCCACACCGGGCCGGGCAGGATCCGCCAGAGAGCTGCGTACATCGCTACCCCTTCACCGTGGTCCAGTCCGCGAGGTGCCACTCGGCGCGGGGGATGGTCTTCACGAGGCGGCCGTGGACGATGTAGCGGTAGGTCGCGCTGTACTTCGGGTGGCACGACGTCAGCGTGATGAGCGCGCGGGTCGCCCGGGTGTCCGGCTCGTCCGGGACGGGGGCGATGACCTCGGTCTGCCACGGCCGGACGATCTCGTGCCCGGTGACCTCGTAGACGTAGATCGTCGGTTTGGTCTCGACGATGAGCCGGTCGCCGCGCACGAGGGTGTCGATGTCGTGGAACGGCCGCCCGTAGGTCGTGCGGTGGCCGGCGACCGCGAAGTTGCCGACCGCGCCGGGCCGCGCCGTCCCCTCGTAGTGACCCACCCCGAGGCTGAGCACGGACGCCTCCACCCCCTCGATGACGGGCTGGGCGAAGTCGGCGCCGAAGCGGGGGACGCGCAGCACGGCGAAGGCGTGCTCGGAGTCGAGCTCGGGGAAGGCGTCGCCACCGACCGTGCCCCGGCCGTCGCCGGCGAACTGGTCGCCCAGCGCCTGGACCAGCTGGCGCTGGTTGCGCTCGGCGGTGATGTCGGTCCACCACAGCTGCCAGGCGATGAAGAGCAGGACGACGACGCCGGCGGTGATGAGCAGCTCGCCGGTCCACCCGACGAGCCGCCGGGTCACCGGGCCACCTCGGCGTGCTCGGGCGTGATGGTGCCGGAGTAGGCGGGGAAGGTCTGCTCGCCGACGTCCTCGACGTCGTAGCCGAGCCCGAAGGCGACGGCGTACTGGCGGATGAGGTCGACGTCGTCGTCGGCCTCGAGGCTGGCCTGGAGGGCCGTGGGGTCGCCGATGGCGGTGACGACGTACGGCGGGGAGTAGACCCGGCCCTGGAGGATGAGGGTGTTGCCGACGCAGCGCACCGCGGAGGTGGACACCACGCGCTGGTCCTGGAGCATCATCGCCTCGGCTCCGCCCGCCCACAGGGCGTTGACGACCGCCTGGACGTCCTGCTGGTGGATGACGTAGTCGTCCGGGTCGGCGCCGGCCGGCACCTCACCACCGGGCAGCTGGGCGTCGGTGAGCGTCACCTCGAGCGCCGGCCCGCGCACCTCGGTGCGCCCGGCGAGCGCGGAGATCTCGGCCGCCTGCCGCTCCAGCCGCTGGGTGGTCAGGTCGCCGGGCGCGAGGGCCGCCGTGGCGTCGTCGACCTGGGCGCGCAGGCGGTCGACCTCGGCGGCCCGCTCGGCGTTGGTCTGGGTCTGCTCGCGGATGAGGTCGGGCAGGCGGGCGTAGTCCGCGCGCAGGTCCTCACCGTGCGACGCGCGCACGCTCGAGGCGAACAGGGCGCCCGCGACGAGGGCCGCGACGGGGACGAGCCAGGGCCACGGCGAGGGTCGCTCGACCCGGCCGGCGTGCGTCCCCACCACCTGGCTCCCCTCTCTCGGCGCGACCGCCCTTACGCTAGGGCACGAGTCTGAACGAACCGGAGGAGCTGACGTGCCCGAGTCCAAGGGTCGCAAGAAGGCCGCCTACACGCCGCCGCGTACCGCGCGCGCCGCCGCGCAGGGACCCAACCCACGGTGGTTCGCGCCCCTCATGGTCGCGCTCATGGTGCTCGGCCTGCTCTGGGTGGTCACGTACTACATCTCCGGCACCCACGAGCTCCCCGTGCCGCAGATCGGCCGGTGGAACCTCGCCGCCGGCTTCGCCCTCATGCTCTCCGGCTTCCTCATGACGACCCGCTGGCGCTGACCGCCGGGGTTCGGCCGTCCCGGGCCGGGCGGGTTGTCCACAGGGGTTGTCCACACTGGGGACGAATGACACCCGTGTAACCCACAGCCGTCGGGGCCGGTGGCCGGCCCGGGTGCTCACGCGAGCGCGTACTTGGCCACCGCGAGGACGACGAGCAGGGCGAGCAGCGCGCCGAGGCCCAGCCAGTGCACCGTCCGTCTCGGCTGCTCCGCGGGGGAGCGCCTGCCGCCGAGGTAGCCGACGATGCCGGCCGCGGCCGCACCGGTGACGAGCCCGCCGAGATGGGCCTGCCAGGCGATGTTCGGCAGGACGAACCCGATGACGGCGTTGAGGCCGATGACGACGTACATCCCCGCCGCCGAACGGCCGAGCCGGCGCTGGAGGACGAGGAAAGCGCCGAACAGCCCGAAGACCGCGCCGGACGCGCCCACCGCCGAGGTGCACCACGCGCCCCGGGTGACGAGGCACTCGGGCACGGTCTGCGGCGATGCGAGCAGGAGCAGCCCGACCGAGCCCCCGACCGCGCTGAGCAGGTAGAGGGCGGCGAAGCGGGCACGGCCGAGCAGCGGCTCGAGGTACTGGCCCATCACCCACAGGGCGTACATGTTGAACGCGATGTGGGTGAGCCCACCGTGGGCGAAGCCGGAGCTGAGGAAGCGCCACGGCTGGGAGTCACCGAGCACCGGGACGAAGGAGATCCGCCCCGTGAGGCCGGGGACGAGCTGCTGGAGGACGAAGACGACCACGCAGATGCCGATGACCCACATCGTCACGAGCGGCCGGCCGTCGGTGGGCGCCCCGCCGAAGACGGTGCGGCCCTGACGGACGGTCCGCGCGCCCTCGCGGACGCAGTCGACGCACTGGATGCCGACGGCGGCCGGCCGCTGGCACTCGGGGCAGGCCGGCCGGCCGCAGCGCTGGCAGCGGACGTAGGACTCACGGTCGGGGTGGCGCGGGCAGACGGGCACCTGCCCGGAGCCGGGCGTACCGGGGTCCGGGGTGGACGGGGGGATCGGCGGCTGCGCGGCCACGGCGGTCTCCCGGGGGTGGGGCCGGGCGGGTCAGTCCTCGATCTCGACGCGCTCGATGACGACGTCCTCGACCGGGCGGTCCATCGACCCGGTCTGGACGGCGGCGAGCGCGTCGACGACCTCGCGGCTGGCGCCGTCGGCGACCTCACCGAAGATCGTGTGCTTGCCGTTGAGCCAGGTCGTCGGGGCGACGGTGATGAAGAACTGCGAGCCGTTGGTGCCCTTGCCACCCCGGGTGCCGGCGTTGGCCATCGCGAGCAGGTAGGGGCGGTCGAACTGCTTGTCCGGGTGGATCTCGTCGTCGAAGGTGTACCCGGGCCCGCCCATGCCCTTCCCGAGGGGGCAGCCGCCCTGGATCATGAAGTTGGGGATGATCCGGTGGAAGACGAGTCCGTCGTAGAACGGCGTCGGGTTGGTGCGGCCGGCGTCGTCGGTGTACTCCTGCTCGCCGGTGGCGAGGCCGACGAAGTTCTTCACCGTCTTGGGTGCCTCGTCGGGGAAGAGCTCGACGACGATCGGGCCGTGGTTCGTGTGCAGCGTTGCCTTCATGCCCTCGATCCTCTCACGGGGGCGCGCGAGGGACGGTGGGGCGGGTCACGAGCATCCGGATGCCCCCTGATGTGCCCGGATCAGCGGAAACAGGGCAGGATGGGGGCAGACGTCCACACATCGAGGAGGACTCGTGTTCCGCAGCAAGAGCAGGACCGACCAGGCGGTCGACGCCGTCACCGACGCGGCCGACCGGGTGAGCGCGGCCTCGCGGGACGCCGCTGACCGGGCCGCGGACCAGGCCCACGACCTGCGCAAGCGGGGTCGGGCGGAGGCCAAGGACCTCCGCAAGAGGTCGGCGAAGGCCCGCAAGGAGGCGGCGTCGCGCTACGACGACGCCCGGGGGAGGGCGCACGACTACGCCGAGGTCGTCGGGCCGAAGGTGCGCGAGGGTCGCGAGCGCGCCCAGGACGCCGCCGAGGTGGCGCGCGAGCGGGCCGAGGAGGCCCTCGAGGCGCTCGCACCGCGGGTGGAGCAGGCCAAGGAGACCTTCGCCGACGACGTGCTCCCCAAGGTGATGGCCGCACTGACGGCGATCGCCGCGAGCGCCGCCACCGCGCGCGAGCAGGCGGCCGAGGCGGCCGAGCGCGCACCGGACGCCTACGCCGTCCTCAAGGGCGACGCGAAGGCCAAGAAGCCGCGCAGCAAGGGCCGCTGGATCCTGCTGCTCGGTGGGGTGGCCGCCGGTGCCGCGGTCATGGCGTACCGCAAGAGCACCGAGCGCCCCGACCCCTGGGCCAGCGCCGGCTCCTACACCCCGCCCCCGTCGGCCTCGGCCCGGGTGAGCGAGGCGACCGAGGCGGTCAAGGAGAAGGCCGGCGAGGTGCGCGAGAAGGCCGCCGAGGCCGCCGAGAGCGCCTCGACCCGGGCCTCGGAGACCAAGGCCAAGGCCACGAAGAAGGCCGCCACGACGAAGAAGGCCGCGGCGAGCAAGGCCCAGGAGGCCAAGGCCGCCGCCGGGGCCGAGGCGGACAAGGGCACGGCGACGTGGAACGACGCCAACGCCGGCGACGCGGAGGTCCCGTCGACGACGGGGACCTCGGAGGGGTCGGACCTCTCGACGCCCAACCTCGACGAGGCATCGGGCTCCGCCTCCGACACGAGCGGCGACGAAGGGTCGGGCTCGCAGAAGAGCTGACCCCGCGCGGGCCACGCCCGCCACGACGCACGACGCCGGCCGCATCCTCATCGGGTGCGGCCGGCGCCGTTCGTTACCGGGCGGTCAGGCCCCCTGCTGACCGGACCGCCCGGGGCGCGACGACATCGTTCGCGCGCAGGGAGTTTCGGTGGGTCGCGCCCGGCCCGGAGAGAGGGACGGCGCAATGCACCATCCACGTGTCCGCGTTACGGCCCGGAACGCTGGCCCAGTCGACTCCGCCCTTGTCAGGCCCCTGCTGGAGTCACTCGACGACCTTAGCCGGGTGCCCTCCGATTGGGGAATGCTTCGCCCGAACCATTCCACCCCGCGGGATAAATTTGACAGCGCAACGACCTCGCAGGGCCGCTCGGCGCCGGTGGGCCGGCCCGGCGGCAGGAGAGGTTGCGGCGACGGCGGTGGGGTGCCGGCCTGGGCTCAGCCCAGCTGCTGCTCGTAGTACGCGCGCTGGGCGTCGGGGTAGTCCTCCCAGCTCGGCTGAGGGCCGTCGGTGGCGGCCGCGAGGAGCCGGTCGAGGTAGTACTCCCAGCCCGGGCCGACCTCACCGACCTCCGCCGGCGCGACCCCGTGGTGCACGAAGCGGAGCTCACAGCGGTCCCCGGCGCCGGTCAGCTCGAAGGAGAGGTCCCACGGGGCGTGCTCGGAGAGCGTGACCACCCGCAGCCGGTGGGGCGGGTCGCACTGGGTGACCCGGACCTCCATCCACGGCGCCCCCTCCTCGAAGGCCATCTGCACGCGGATCGTCTCGCCGGGCGCGCCGGTCCCCTTCCAGCGGCCCATCCAGCGTGCCGTGCGCTCGGGGTCGGTGAGGCTCTCCCACGCGTCCTGGAGCGAGCCCGGCAACGTGCGGGTCACGACGAGGTCGAGCCCCTCTCGCCCCTCGACGAGCCGGCCGGTCGGGTGTGGTGTGCTCACGCCGAGTCCCTCCTGGTCGCGGGCCCCGCCGAGGCGCCAGACCGGGTCGTCATGGGCCCGGCTGCCCGACGCTCGCGCCGGGTGCGGGCGACCTCGGTGGCGAGCGCGTCGAGACCGACCCGCGGTGCCGGGCCGCGCTGCGGTGCCGGGCCGATGAGGCGGCGGAGGTAGCCGGCGACCTCCGCCAACGGCGCCGGGCGCAGGGCGTAGACCCGCCGGCGGCCTTCGGTGGCCACCTCGACGACGCCGCACTCGAGGAGGACGCGCAGGTGTCGGCTGACGGCGGGGCGGCTGATAGCGAAGTGCTCAGCCACCGCCCCCGCCGGCAGCGGAGCCTCGCGCAGCAGCTCGAGGATCTCGCGCCGCACGGGGTCGGCGATCGCCCGAACTCCGTCCATGGGTGAAGCGTAACCGATAAGTTACGTTTTGGGCGCCCGCCGGTTCCCCTGGATCTGCGCGCGCCACGGCGAGGGTGCCTCTAGGGTGAGACCCCGTGAGGAGAAGGACCGTGGGGCGACCACATGCCCCTCGTGAGGGGCGGCGCTGACGTCCGTGGCGGCGGGGACGCTGCTGTGGTACCCCTCGTGTGAGTGCAACCTCGACGCATACGACCGGGCCCTGGCGCCGTGGCGCGGGACCACGCTGGTGGGTCGGTGGGGGTATCGGCGCGGCGTGGCGGTGGACTCCCGCATGCGGCTCGTGGAGTCCTTGCCGGTGTCCCAGCCGGTGCGCGCCGGTCGAATGCCGGTCGAGGTCATGCGAGCTGAGTGCCTGCGCGTCATCCCTCACGTCCCGCGGGTCCTCTTGGTCGTAGGTTGGACGGGTGGCGGAGCGCTGGGTCAGCACTGAGGCAGGCGCCCATCTCGCGGGTCGCCGCAAGGTGAACACGACCCCCGAGATCTTGCTCCGGCGGGCGGTCCATGCGGCTGGGGGCCGGTTCAGGCTGCATCGACAGCTGGCCAAGGGCTGCACCCCCGACTTCGTCCTGCCTTCTCGTCGCGTCGCGGTCTTCGTCGACGGATGCTTCTGGCACGGGTGTCCGGAGCACGGCCGCAAGACGCCATGGACGGGACCCAACGCGAAACTCTGGGCCGAGAAGATGCTCCGTAACGCCGAGCGTGACCGGCGGTCCACCCGGCTCGCTCAGGACGCCGGATGGCGCGTCGTGCGGGTCTGGGAGTGCCAGGTCCGTGGTGACCCTCAGGCGGTGGCTCACGCCCTCCTCAACCCACAGGGGCCGGTTCATCCGGGACCACGCCCGACCCTGTCTGCCCCTTCTGATGGAGTACCTCTGGCGAAGTGATGCTTCGCTAGAGCGCATCGGGTCGACCCTGCTGGATGCGCATGACCAGAGGACTGTGCCCGATGACGGACGTGCTGCCACTCCAGTTCAACCAGTGCGCGCCCCAGCTTGACTTAGCTGATGGTTCAGCTAAGCTTTCTGGTATGTCGAAGGATTCGGCCTCCTTCAGGTATGTGGACCTGTTCGCGGGGATTGGTGGGTTTCACGCGATGCTCGACCACGCCGGCGGCCGCTGTGTCTACGTCTCAGAGATCGACCGTGAGGCCCGCCAGACGTACCTCCGCAACTGGGTGGACCCGCTCCCCAACGCTCAACGGCCAGTCGTCAACACTGACATCACCCTTGCGACCCCTGACGAAGGTGAGGTCGACGTCCCACCGCACGACGTCCTGGCGGCCGGATTCCCGTGTCAGCCCTTCTCTAAGTCGGGCTTCCAACGGGGCATGGACGAGGCGCGTGGAACGCTCTTTTGGAACATCGCTCGCATCCTTGAGGAGCGGAAGCCGGCCGTTGTCCTTCTAGAGAACGTGCGCAACATCGCTGGCCCTCGACATGCCCACGAGTGGGAAGTCATCGTCCAGACGTTGCGCGAGATCGGCTACCGCGTGTCATCGGTGCCATCGGTGTTCTCACCGCATCTTCTTCCACCCTCCCTGGGCGGGACCCCGCAGATCCGGGACCGCGTCTTCATTCTGGGAACCTTCGTGGGTCCTCAACGCGCGCTGCGGGAGACGCGCGTGCCACCCACCGTCGTCCGGGAGCCGGTTGGTGGCTGGAACGTCCACGACTGGAACGTTGAGTGGGTCCTCGACGACGACGCCACAGTCACCGACCTCGGCCGATATCGGCTGGCCGACGACGAGGTCCGCTGGATCGAGGTCTGGGACGACCTCGTCAAGACAGTCTGGGAGGAGCGAGGCACGCGCCTGCCCGGCTTCCCACTCTGGGCTGACGCCTGGATGCCCGAGCGGGACCTCGACCACCTCTTGGTCGAAGCACAGCCAAAGTGGAAGGCCGACTTCCTCGTGAAGAACGCACGCTTCTACGACGAGCACCGACACATCATCGAAGCATGGCGAAAGCGCCATCGTGACTTCGACGGATTCCCTGAGTCGCGGCGCAAGCTCGAGTGGCAGGCCCAGGACACACCCTCCCTATGGGAAACCGTGATGCACTTCCGGCCGTCCGGGATCCGCGCGAAGGCGCCGACGTACCTTCCTGCGCTGGTGGCTATCACGCAGACATCGATCATCGGCTCGCGTGGACGGCGGATCACGCCGCACGAGGCCGCTCGTCTACAGGGCCTTCCTCGGTCCTTCTCCTTCGGCGAGCAGCGGGTCGCCGCCTCGTACAAGCAGGTCGGCAACGGTGTCGCCATAGGAGCGGCCTGGCACGTCTTCCGCACCCACGTCGAGGACAACCGCGCAGACCTGCCCAAAAAGCTCGTCAAGAGCGTGCTCGGGGCCAAGCTCAACCCTGTCGGCGACGCCGTCTCTCCCTGCGCACGCGAGTTTGAGGCGAGTCGAAGCGGCGAAGCCTCGACCGCAGCCGCCAGCTGAGGGAGCTACACGCCAAGGCGCGCGACCAAGGCGTCGAACTGCTCGCGTGAGATATTGCCCGCCTCCCGCTGGGCGACGAGCTCCCGCAGTTCGGAAGTCAGCGTGCCGCGGGTCGGCTTCGACGCGGCGAACAGACGGGAGAGCTGAGGGAATCTGTCGGCACTGAGGAGGCTCTCGACGTAGTCCATCCATGGATCGTCCTGTCCGGTGCCCGGGTTGCTAGGCATCCGGCACACGGCGACACACTCGGGGCGTCGTCGTGCGTGCTCCTCCACGATGCGGAATTTCAGGATCGTGGCGTCCGACTTCACTTCGACCCGATGCGCGACCTCTTGGTGCATCTGAGGGTCGATGTAGGTGATGCCCGGGAGTGCTGGTGAGAGGAAGACCACGGGGTCGGTGAAGCCCGCTCCCGCTCCGCCGATTCCGTTGGTCAATCGGAAGTCGGAGCGCTGGGTGGTGTTCTTGACTGACCAGAGCCCTCGCGCGTCCTCGCGGAGGTCCTTGAGATCGAACCCGTCGGCATTGTGGCCGCCAGGAATCGTGAGGACCTTGGCGGCGTAGGCGGCGGCCGCAAGGATCCACTCGACTGCAGCGCCAGAGCCAAAGCGGTTAGCGCGGTCCGTTGGATTTACCCGGCGCACGTTTAGGTCAAGAGCCGCCTCCAGCTCACCGCGCAGGTTCGCGTCCTTCTCCAATGCCTCGCGCAGTGCATCGAAGGCCACAGACCCACTTGTCGTCGAAGTCACGAGCAGCACTCTATGCACCCCCATCGCTGGCCGCCAGGATCCGCGGGTGGGCTGGCAGACGTCCACTGGGGCCGCGGCCTTACCCGTTCACCTAGTCGCGCGTCCGCAGCGGCGGCCGCCATGCTTCGGTGGGGTACGGACGCATCGGAGGCCCGTCGCGAACCTCGCGAAGGGCCTCTGACCTGCGGTGGAGCCAAGGGGACTCGAACCCCTAACCCCCTGCTTGCAAAGCAGGTGCGCTACCAGTTGCGCCATGGCCCCGAGCCGACCGGCGGCACGAGTGCGCCGGGCGGGGGGGTGAGCTCAGCCCTGGGGGCTGTCGGTGGCCTCGGCCCACAGGCGGTTCTCGGCCTGCTTGTCGCGGATCTGCTTGGTGACCGCCAGCGCGCCGGCGGCCGAGGCGATCAGGAGAAGGAGCTTCTTCACGGACGGACACCACCTGGAGCTCGGGATGGTCGGAATGGTGGGCCTAACAGGACTTGAACCTGTGACCTCTTCCTTATCAGGGAAGCGCTCTAACCGTCTGAGCTATAGGCCCGTCGCCGACCGGCGTCGCGCCCCCGGCGAGGGAGGCGCGGTGCACGAGATTACCCCACCGCGCAGCCGCGCCCCAAAACGGGAGCGACCGGCGGAAGGCGCCGGTCGGCAGGCTCTCGTCAGTCGTCGGTGAGGGTGAGCTGTACGCCGCCGACGAGCGCCGAGGAGACGTTGTAGAGGAACGCCGCGAGGGTCGCGATGGCCGTCATGAGGATGACGTCGACGACCCCGATGACGATCGACAGCGACACCACGCGGGTGAACCCGACGAAGTCGAGGATGTCGAACTCGGTCCCGCCGTCCTGGATGACCTGGCCGATGACGCCGTTGACCTGGTCGAACACGCCCATGGCGTCGAGCACGGTCCACAGCACGACCGTCGCCACGACGAGCGCGATGCCGAGCGCGACCGACAGCAGGAACGAGATCTTCATCGCCGACCACGGGTCGATGCGCGAGACGGTCAGCCGCACCCGACGGGCCGATGCCGGCCGGGTGGCGACCGCGGCCGGGCGCGGCGCCTGCTGGGTGACCGGACGCTCGCTGGCCCGGGGCTCGTCCCGGGTCGCGGGCTGGGCCGGGGCCGCGCTCTTGGCGGGGGCCGTGGCCGTGGTGGACGTGGCGGCCTCGCCTGAGCGCCCGGTCGGGACCGGCCGGGTGGCCTCGCGCGCCGAGGTGCCGGCGTCGGCCTGGCGCAGCGCGCTGGTCTCGGTGGCCGCGCCGCGCGCGGCCGACGCGTTGCCGCTCGAGCGTCGCGCGGGCGTGGAGGAGCGCACGGGGCGCCCCGCGCTGTCAGCGGTGCTCACTCACGGCCTCCTCGGTCGGACGCGGCGTCGGGCTCGTCGTCCTGCTCACCCTCCGACGGTACGGCATCCCCGGTGCGGCCTGCGACATCAACGCCGCCGGTCTCGACACCGGCCTGCGCCGCCGTCGGTGCCGCACCCGCCGCGTCGGCCGGCTCCGCATCCGCCTCACCACTGGCCGCCTCGACCGCCTCGACGGCCTCCTCGACCTCCTTCTCCGGGTTGCGGGTCACCGCGACGATCGCGTCGCCGGGCCCCGGCTTGGCGAACTGCACACCCATCGTGTTGCGCCCGGTCAGGCGCACCTCGTCGACCCGGGAGCGGACGATGTTGCCCTTCTCGAACACGACGAGGACCTCGTCGTGCTCGTCGACGGTGAGCGCGCCGACGAGGTCGCCGCCCTTGTCCGAGAGCTTGGCCACCGCGACCCCGAGGATCGCGCGGCCCTTGACGTTCCACTCCGAGGCCTTCGAGCGCTTGGCCAGCCCGGACTCGAAGACGACGAAGAGGTCGGGGTCCTCCCCGGCCCGCACGACCGACATCGACAGCAGCTCGTCGCCGGGGCGGAACTTCATCCCCGTGACGCCCGAGGTCGCCCGCCCCATCGGGCGCAGCGTCGCGTCGTCGGCGTGGAAGCGCACCGACTGCCCCTTGCGCGAGACGAGGAGCAGGTCGTCCTCGGCCTCGACCAGGCCCACCCCGACGAGCTCGTCGCCCTCGCGCAGGTTGACGGCGATGAGGCCGCCGGTGCGGGGGCTGTCGTACTCGGCCAGCCGGGTCTTCTTCACCAGCCCGGCGCGGGTGGCGAGCAGCAGGTAGGAGGCGTCCTCGTAGGAGCGCACCGCGAGCACCTGGGCGATCTCCTCGCCCGGCTGGAAGGCCATGAGGTTGGCCACGTGCTGGCCCTTGCCGTCGCGCCCGGCGTCGGGCAGCTCGTAGGCCTTGGCCCGGTAGACCCGCCCGAGGTTGGTGAAGAACAGCAGCCAGTGGTGCGAGGTCGTCGTGAAGAAGTGCCCGACCATGTCCTCGCCGCGCAGCGCCGCACCGCGCACGCCCTTGCCGCCGCGCCGCTGCGAGCGGTAGGCGTCCACCCGGGTGCGCTTGGCGTACCCGCCCCGGGTGATCGTCACGACGACGTCCTCCTCGGGGATGAGGTCCTCCATCGACATGTCGCCGTCGGTCGGCATGATCGTCGTGCGGCGCTCGTCGCCCCACTTCGCGACGAGCTCGCCGAGCTCCTCGGAGACGATGTCGCGCTGGCGCTCCGGGGTGGCGAGGATGTCGCGGTAGTCCTCGATCTGGGCCTGCAGCTTGTCGTGGTCGTCGATGATCCGCTGGCGCTCCAACGCCGCCAGCCGGCGCAGCTGGAGGTCGAGGATGGCGCGCGCCTGGATCTCGTCGATCTCCAGCAGCTCGATGAGCCCGTTGCGGGCCTCCTCGACGGTCGGGCTGCGCCGGATGAGCGCGATGACCTCGTCGAGCTGGTCGAGCGCCTTGAGGTAGCCGCGGAGGATGTGGATCTCCTCCTCGGCCTTGCGCAGCCGGTAGGCGGTACGCCGCTGGATGACGTCGACCTGGTGCTCGACCCAGTACCGGATGAACGCGTCGAGCGGCAGGGTGCGCGGCACGCCGTCGACGAGGGCGAGCATGTTCGCGCCGAACGTCGTCTGCAGCTGGGTGTGCTTGAAGAGGTTGTTGAGGACGACCTTGGCAACGGCGTCGCGCTTGAGGACGATGACGAGCCGCTGGCCGGTGCGGCCGGAGGTCTCGTCGCGGATGTCGGCGATGCCGGCGAGCCGGCCGTCCTTGACGTGCTCGGCGATCTTCTGCGCGAGGCTGTCCGGGTTGACCTGGTAGGGCAGCTCGGTGACCACGAGGCACTGCCGGCCCTGGATCTCCTCCACCTCGACGACCGCGCGCATGATGACCGAGCCGCGCCCGGTGCGGTAGGCGTCCTCGATGCCGCGGTGGCCCATGATGAGCGCGCCGGTCGGGAAGTCCGGCCCGGGGATGGCCCGCATGACCGCCTCGAGGGTCTCCTCGCGGGTGGCCTCCGGGTGGCGCAGCACCCACTCGGCGGCGGCCGCGACCTCGCGCAGGTTGTGCGGCGGGATCTGCGTCGCCATCCCGACCGCGATGCCCGCGCTACCGTTGACGAGCAGGTTGGGGAAGCGGCTCGGCAGCACCGACGGCTCGAGGGTCTTGCCGTCGTAGTTCGGGGTGAAGTCGACGGTCTCCTGCTCGATGTCGCGGACCATCTCCATCGACAGCGGCGCCATCCGGCACTCGGTGTACCGCGGCGCGGCGGCCGGGTCGTCACCGGGGGAGCCGAAGTTGCCCTGGCCCTGGACGAGCGGGTAGCGCATCGCCCAGTCCTGGACGAGCCGCACGAGGGCGTCGTAGATGGCGCTGTCGCCGTGCGGGTGGTACTGGCCCATGACGTCGCCGACGACGCGGGAGCACTTGTTGAACCCGCGGTCGGGGCGGTAGCCGCCGTCGTACATCGCGTAGAGCACCCGGCGGTGGACCGGCTTGAGGCCGTCGCGCACGTCGGGCAGCGCCCGGGAGACGATGACCGACATCGCGTACTCGATGTACGAGCGCTGCATCTCGGCGTTGAGGTCGATCGGCTCCGTGCGGTCGGTCGTCACGGGGGGCTGCTCGCTCATCGGGGTCCTTCGTCAGGTGGGTCTGCGGGTTGGGGGGCCGGGGGCGCGGCGGCGGCGGCGTCGGCCGTCCTGCCGCAACCTTCAGCGAACGGCCTCGTACAAGGGGCAGGTCGCTGAAGGTTCCGGCATCCGGAGGGAAAGTGGAGGCATCAGATGTCGAGGAAGCGGACGTCGCGGGCGTTGCGCTGGATGAAGCTGCGCCGGCTCTCGACGTCCTCGCCCATGAGCACCGAGAAGATCTCGTCGGCGGCCGCGGCGTCGTCGAGGGTGACCTGGAGGAGCACCCGCTGGTCGGGGTCCATCGTGGTCTCCCACAGCTCCTGGTAGTCCATCTCGCCGAGGCCCTTGTAGCGCTGGATGGGGTTGTCCTTGGGCAGCCGGCGCCCCTTGCCCTGGCCCTGTGCGACGAGGGCGTCGCGCTCGCGGTCGGTGAAGGCGAACTCGTGCGTGGCGTTGCTCCACTTGATCCGGTACAGCGGCGGCTGCGCGAGGTAGACGTAGCCGGCCTCGATGAGCGGCTTCATGAACCGGAAGAGCAGCGTGAGCAGCAGCGTGCGGATGTGCATGCCGTCGACGTCGGCGTCGGCCATGAGCACGATCTTGTGGTAGCGCGCCTTGTCGATGTCGAAGTCCTCGCCGATGCCGGTCCCGAACGCGCTGATCAGCGCCTGGACCTCGGTGTTGGCGAGGATCTTGTCCAGGCGGGCCTTCTCGACGTTGAGGATCTTGCCGCGGATCGGGAGGATCGCCTGGGTGTGCGGGTTGCGCCCACGCACCGCGGAGCCACCGGCGGAGTCGCCCTCGACGATGAACACCTCCGAGACCGCCGGGTCCTTGGCCTGGCAGTCGCGCAGCTTGCCGGGCAGCCCGCCGGACTCGAGCACCCGCTTGCGGGTGGCCTCGCGGGCCTTGCGGGCCGCCATCCGCGCCGTCGCGGCCTGGACCGCCTTGCGGACGATCTCCTTGCCCTCACTCGGGTGGGTCTCCAGCCAGTGCCCGAACTCGTCGGTCATCGCCCGCTGGACGAAGCCCTTGACCTCGGAGTTGCCGAGCTTGGTCTTGGTCTGCCCCTCGAACTGCGGCTCGCCGAGCTTGACCGAGATGACCGCCGTCAGCCCCTCGCGCACGTCCTCGCCGGTGAGGTTGTCGTCCTTGTCCTTCAGGAGGTTCTGCCGGCGGGCGAAGTCGTTGACCAGCTTGGTCAGCGCCGCGCGGAAGCCCTCCTCGTGGGTGCCGCCCTCGTGGGTGTTGACCGTGTTGGCGTAGGAGTGCACCGACTCGCTGTAGGCGGTGGTCCACTGCATGGCCAGCTCGAGCGAGAGGCTGCGCGCCTCGTCCTCGACCTCGATGTCGATGACCTCGGCGTGCACCGGGTCGGCCTTCTTGCTCCCGACGAGGTGGTCGACGTAGTCGACGAGGCCGCCGTCGTAGCGGTAGGTGACCGAGCGGGCCTGGGTCACGCGTGCCTCGCCGCCGGCCTCGACCTCCTCGGTGTCCTCGACCTCGGCGACGTCGGCGTCGACCCCGTCGAGGTCGGGCTCGTCGTCGTGCTGGACGCGCTCGTCGGTGAGGCTGATCGTCAGGCCCTTGTTGAGGAAGGCCGTCTGCTGGAAGCGGGAGCGGATCGTCTCGTAGTCGTACTCGGTGGTCTCGAAGATCTCCGGGCTCGCCCAGAAGGTGATCGTCGTGCCGGTGCGGTCGGTCTCCTCCTCCCGGCGCAGCGGCCCGGTGGGCACGCCGTGGTCGAAGGACATCCGGTGCGCGTGGCCCTGCTGGCGCACGCAGACGTCGAGCCGGGTCGAGAGCGCGTTGACGACCGAGGAGCCGACGCCGTGCAGACCGCCGGAGACCTTGTACCCGGCGCCGCCGAACTTGCCGCCGGCGTGCAGCTGGGTCAGGACGAGCTCGACGGCGCTCACCCCCTCGGTGGGGTGGATGTCGGTGGGGATGCCGCGTCCGTTGTCCTTGACCCGCACGGCGCCGTCCTCCATGAGGATGACCTCGATGGTGTCGGCGAAGCCGGCGAGGGCCTCGTCGACGGCGTTGTCGACGATCTCCCAGACGAGGTGGTGCAGGCCGCGCTCGCCGGTGGAGCCGATGTACATGCCGGGCCGCTTGCGGACCGCCTCGAGCCCCTCGAGGACGGTGATCGCCGACGCGTCGTAGGCCGGGACGGCGGGGTCGTGCGGCTGCGGGGCCGCGGCGGGGTCCACGGGCGGAACGTCGGGGGTGTCGGGCTGGTCGGCCACGGGTCTCCTTCGTCGGTGCCGCCACGCGCAGGGCGCCGCAGCGGCTCACGGCGCGCGCCCACGGGCGGGACACCCGGGGGCGCGCTGTCGGTGTCCATCTTACCGGTCGGCACGCTCAGACCACCCGCTGGGAGGCCCGTGGCGCCGGTTGTGGCGGATCGCGGGGGTGGCCCTCGACTCCCCACACGTGACCGGGGCTCCCAGCGGCGCTGAGCGGCCTGCGCCGGGCTCGTCGCGAGGTGGGCGCCGCCCGGGCGCGCCGCACCCGGGCGGCCCAGGCCTCGGCACGCCGCTGGCTCAGCCTGCGGCGCCACCCGTCCCGCCGCCGAGCGTGCGCTCGAGCAGGGCACGCAGCTCCTCGGTGAGCACCGGCTCGGGCACCTGGACGTCGAGCGTGGGCCGGGTGCAGCGCACGCCGTAGCAGTAGGCGTCCGGGTAGTCCCGCCCGACCGCCGCCGCCTCCTGCTGGAGGCGGTCGGTGGCCAGCAGCTCCTGCCAGGCCCGGGTGTCCGGCTCGGGCAGCTCGTGCAGGGCGACGGTCCGCCGCCGGGTCAGCCCGGCCAGCCCCCCGGTGCGGAAGACCTCGACCTCGGTGTCGGCCGGCGGCGTCGGCCCGGGGGCTGGCGCCCCGGGCGCGGGGCTCTCGGGCGCCTGGTCACCGGCGTCGTCTCCCGGCGTGCCCTCGCCCACCGTGATCCCGACGCCCTCCCACGCGGCGCGCACCGCCTCCTCCTGCGGCGAGGCCTCGCCGTGGCGCGCCGCGGCGGCCGCCACGGTGAGCCCGGCGAAGGTCGCGAAGTCGCAGTCGGCGCGGATGTCGCCGGTCACGGTGTCGTACCAGATCTGCCCGGCGACCTCCCAGGCGTGGCCGCCGAGGGCCACCGCCAGGTCGTGGAAGGCCTTGTTCGGGATGCCCGAGTTGATGTGCACCCCGCCGCTGTCCTCGGCGGTGTCGACGTAGTCGCTCATGTGCGCCGGCTGCGGGTCGGTGCCGAGCCGGGGGTCGTCGTAGGCGGTGCCCGGTGCCGCCATCGAGCGCAGCGCCACGCCGTCGACCCCGGGCCCGAGCAGCTCGGCCCCGACGAGCCAGTCGGCCTCCTGCGCGCTCTGCCCGAGCAGGTGCTGCTTGACGAGCACCCCGAACACGTCGGACACCGACTCGTTGAGCGCGCCCGACTGGCCCTGGTAGTTCAGCCCCGAGGTGTACTGGGTGACGCCGTGGGCGAGCTCGTGCCCGATGACGTCGACGCTGCGGGTGAAGCCGAGGAAGACCACGCCGTCACCGTCGCCGAAGACCATCTGGGTGCCGTCCCAGAAGGCGTTGTCGTAGTCGCTGCCGTAGTGGACGGTCGCGAGCAGCGGCAGCCCGTGGTCGTCCAGCGAGGTGCGCCCGTAGGCCTCCTGCCACAGCTGCCACGTCGCCCCGAGCCCGTCGTAGGCCTCGGTGACGGCGGTGTCTCCGGTGGGCGGGTCGCCCTCGGAGCGCACGAGCTCACCCGGCAGGCTCGTGCCCGTCTCGGCGTCGTAGACCGCCCGCACCGGCCCGGCGTCGGTGCCGGGCTCGAGCTGGGGCAGGACGGCGTCACCGGCCCGGGTCTCGGCGCTGACCCGCCCGCGGCGCAGCGCCGAGTCGACGTCGAGCGTCGCGGTGGCGTGCGCCTGCAGGCGGGGGTCACCGGAGGCGGCGAGCGCCTCGAGGACGTAGGGCGGGACGACGGAGCAGCGTGCGGTCATCGCTCCAGTGTCGGTGTGCCGGCCGACATCCGCCCCTCGGGGAGCGCCGCGTCCTGCCGGGCGCGCGCCGTGACGCCCTCTCGGCAGGACACCGCCACCGCCCCGACGACGTCAGCGGTCGATCTGCATGACGACGGCCTTGGGCTCGGTGAAGAACTCCCGGCTGAAGCTGCCGCCCTCGCGCCCGATGCCCGAGCTGCCCACCCCACCGAAGGGGGCGCGCAGGTCGCGGATGAAGAAGCAGTTGACCCAGACGGTGCCGACCCGCAGCCGCTCGGCCACGCGGTGCGCCCGCGAGAGGTTCTCGGTGAACAGCTGCGCGTCCAGGCCGTACTCGCTGTCGTTGGCGAGCGCGACCACCTCCTCCTCGGAGTCGAACGCGGTGATGACGACCACCGGGCCGAAGATCTCCTCGCACACGTGCCTGCTCGTCGGCGGCATGTCGACGAGCACCGTCGGCTTGACGAACCAGCCGTCGCCGAGCCCGCCGGTGGCCATCCGGCCGCCCTCGGACTCCACGGTGTCGATGTAGCCCTTGACCTTCTCGAAGTGCTCCTGCGAGGCCAGCGGCCCGAACTCGGTCTCGGGGTCGAGCGGGTCGCCGAACTTCATGGCCTCGGCCTTGGCGACGAACTTCTCCAGGAAGGTGTCGTACGCCGCCCGCTCCACGTACAGCCGCGAGCCCGAGAGGCAGATCTGGCCGGCGTTGCGGAAGATCGACTGGATCGACCAGTCCACCGCGTTGTCCAGGTCCGCGTCGGCGAAGACGATGTTGGCGTTCTTGCCGCCCATCTCCAGGCTCACCGGGGTGAGGTTGGCCATCGCGGCCCGGCCGATGATCCGGCCGGTGCCGGACTCGCCGGTGAAGGTGATCCGGTCCACCCGCGGGTCCTCGGTGAGGGCCGAGCCCACCGAGTTGGGCCCGTACCCGTGCACGACGTTGAACACCCCCTCGGGGATGTCGGCCTCGGCCGCGAGCCGGGCGAGGATGGTCGCCGAGGCGGGGGTGTCCTCGGCCGGCTTGAGCACCACGGTGTTACCCCAGGCCAGCGCCGGCGCGACCTTCCACGTCTCGAGCATGAGCGGGAAGTTCCACGGGGCGATGGCGACGACGACCCCGGCCGGCTCGAAGCGGCTGTAGGCGTGGTGGCCGGAGTCCATCGGGTAGGTCTCGCCGGTGGAGAGCTTGGCGTGCTCGGCGAAGAACCGGAAGTTCCACGCCGCCCGGGCCACGTCGTGGCGGCACTGCGCGAGCGGCTTGCCCATGTCGCGGCTGTCGGCGCTGCCGAGCTCGTCGGCGTGCTCCTCCATGAGGTCCGCGAGCCGCTCGAGCAGCTCCTGGCGCCGGGCGTAGCCCATCCGCGGCCACGGGCCCTCGTCGAAGGCGCGCCGGGCGGCGGTCACCGCGAGGTCGGCCTCGGTGGCCCCGCCGAGCGCGACGTCGGCCCAGACCTCGCGGGTCCACGGGTTGACGCTCGTGAACCGCTCGCCGGAGTCGGAGTCGACCTCCTTGCCGTCGATGACGTGTCCGAAGAAGGGACGCTCGCTCATCTGGCTCCGCCTTTCGTGGTGGCGGCCGGGGCCGCCGACGGTCGTTCGGTGGCTGTCGGGGAGGGGTGGGGCCCGGCGTCCCGCTCGCCGGCGCGGTCGGCGTCCCGCTCGCCGGCCCGTTCGGCTGCCCGCTCGGCGAGGGTGACCCCACCCGCGGCGAAGTGCGTCGGCGGGACCTCCCGGAGGATGACCCGGACCGAGTCGCACGGCACGTCGAGGGCCTCGACCGCCGCGTCGGTGAGCCGGTCGACGAGGGTCCGCAGCGCCTCGGGGTCCCGGCCCTCGGCGAGGGTGACGTCGATGACGGGCATCGCTCAGCCCTCCCCGCCGCGCAGCCACACCGAGCCCAGGTGGGTGAAGTGGAGCCCGACCGACACCCCGGGGGGCGCGTCGACGGCGTCGGTCATCCCGCCGGTGAGCACGACCCAGCCCGGCTCGATGGCATGGCCCCGCCGGGCGAGGTCGTTGGCGGCGAGCGCGAGCGCCTCACCCGGGTGCCCCTGGATGGCGGCACCCGTCGCCGAGTCGACGACCTCGCCGTCGACCTCGACGAGCACCCCCTCGAGGGAGAGGTCCAGCCCGGCCGGTGGCAGGCCCACCGGCCCGGTGACGAAGGCGCCCGAGGAGGCGTTGTCCGCGGCCACGTCCCCGGCGGTGAAGCGGAAGTCCCGGTAGCGGCTGTCGATGACCTCCGCGCCGGCCCACACCGACGCCACGGCGGCCATCGCGCTCGCGGCGCTCACCCCCGGCCCCTCGAGCCGCTCGCCCATGACGAAGACGATCTCCGGCTCGACCCGCGGGTGGATGAGGCGGTGGCGGGGGACGGCGTCGCCGACGGGCAGGACCATCGCGTCGGTGAGCCAGGCGACGAACGGGGTGTCGACGCCCATCCGCTGCTGCTTGGCCCGGCTCGTCAGGCCGAGCTTGACCCCGACGAGGCGCTCGCCACGCTCGAGACGTCGTGCCAGGGTGCGGTCCCGCACGGCGTACCCGGTGTCGAGGTCGAGCCCCGGCCACTCGTCGGTGAACGGCGGCCGGTCGCGGCGCTCGGCCTCGCAGGCGAGCAGCTCGGTCGCGACCGACTCGACGTCCCAGCCGCTCGCCGGCGCGGCTCCCGCGGGGGGCCCGCCCATCAGCGCGCCCCCGCGCCCGCGAGGTCGCCGTGCTCGAGCTCGAGCTCGCGCTCCTCGGCCAGCTGGATGGCGATGTCGATGATCATGTCCTCCTGGCCGCCGACGTACCCCGCCTCGCCGACCTTGGTGAGGATGGCGTGGGCCGGCACGCCGTAGCGCTCGGCGGCCCGCTCGGCGTGCAGGAGGAAGCTGGAGTACACCCCGGCGTAGCCCTGGGTGATCGATGCCCGGTCCATCCACGGCAGGCGGGGGATGAACGGCCGCACGACGTCCTCGGCGGCCGAGAGCACCTCGCCGAGGTCGATGCCGGTGCGGATGCCCATCCGCTCGTAGGTGGCGGCGAGCACCTCGGTGGGGGAGTTGCCCGCCCCGGCGCCCAGGGCACACAGGGCGCCGTCGATCTGCCGGGCTCCGGCCTGGTAGGCGAGCACCGAGTTGGCCACCCCCATCGAGAGGTTCTGGTGGCCGTGGAAGCCGACCTGGGCCTGCCCGCCGACCTCGGCGAGGACCGCCTCGATCCGCTGCTGGGCGGTGTCAAGGACCAGGGCGCCGGCGGAGTCGACGACGTAGACGCACTGGGCGCCGGCGTCGACCATCGTGCGGGCCTGCTCGGCGAGCTTCCGGGGGCTGGCCTTGTGGGCGAGCATGAGGAAGCCGACGGTCTCCATGCCGAGCTCGCGGGCGGCGCCGAAGTGCTGGACCGAGACGTCGGCCTCGGTGCAGTGCGTCGCCACGCGCGCCACCGAGGCGCCGGCGTCGTGCGCGGCCCGCAGGCCGTGCAGCGTCCCGAGCCCGGGGAGGATGAGCACGGCGATGCGCGCCCGGGTCGCCTCGTCGACGGCTGCCCGGATCAGCTGCAGCTCCTCGACCTTGGAGAAGCCGTAGTTGAAGCTCGACCCGCCGAGGCCGTCGCCGTGGCTGACCTCGATGACCTGCACACCGGCGGTGTCGAGCGCGTGGACGACGCCGCGGACCTGCTCCTCCGTGTACTGGTGCTGCATGGCGTGCGAGCCGTCGCGCAGCGTGGAGTCGGTGATCCGCAGGTCGGCGGGGCCCCCGCCGGCGGGCAGGTGCGCGCGCACCTCGCTCTCGCTCGGCTGGTCGGTGACGACGGGGGTGTCCTCGGGCCGGATGGTCATCTCGCCCATGGGGTCAGACTCCTGCGGTAGCGGTAGCGGTAGCGGTAGCGGTAGCGGGGGTGGGGGTCTCGCCGAGCTCGGCCGAGGACTTCCACGAGGAGGCGACGCCGAGACGGTGGGCGAGCATGATGTCGCCGACGCGGGCGGCCGCCGAGGTGATGATGTCGAGGTTGCCGGCGTAGTCGGGCAGGTAGTCACCGCGGCCCTTGACCTCGAGGGGGACGAAGACCCGGGCGGCGCCCTTCCACAGCTCGCGGGCGTGGTCGAACTGTGGGTCGGCCCGCAGGTGGTAGCCGGGGACGTACTCCTGCACGCGGGCGACCATCGCGTGGATCGCCTCGAGGATGCGGTCCTGGGTGGCCCCCGGCTCGCCCGCCTCGGGCGGCACGGCGCAGAACACCGAGTTGCGCATCATCAGCGGGGGCTCGACGGGGTTGAGGATGATGATCGCCTTGCCACGCTGCGCGCCGCCGACCACCTCGAGGGCGCTGGCCGTCGTCTCGGTGAACTCGTCGATGTTCGCCCGGGTGCCGGGGCCGGCCGAGCGCGAGGAGATCGACGCGACGATCTCGGCGTAGGGCACCGGCACGACGCTGGAGACGGCGTGCACCATCGGCACCGTCGCCTGCCCGCCGCAGGTGATCATGTTGACGTTCGTCGCGTCGAGGTTGAACTCGAGGTTGACCGGGGGGCACAGGTAGGGCCCGACGGCGGCCGGGGTGAGGTCGACGGCGAGGATGCCCGCCTCGGCGTACTTCGGGGCGTTCGCCGCGTGCGCGCCCGCGGAGGTGGCCTCGAAGACGATGTCGGGCAGCTCGTCCTGGGCGAGCAGCCAGTCCACCCCCTCGTGGCTGGCCTCGAGGCCGACCGAGCGGGCCCGGCGCAGCCCGTCGCTGGCCGGGTCGACCCCGACCATGTAGCGGGGCTCGATGAGGTCGCTGCGCCGCAGCAGCTTGAACATCAGGTCGGTGCCGATGTTCCCGGGGCCGACGATCGCGGCGGTACCGGTCGTGCGTTGCGGGGCGGGGGTCATGGCTGGTCTCCTGGGACGAAACGGGCGGTGACGCTGCCGAGACCGGCGAACGTCGCGGTGACGGTGTCCCCGGCGGCGACGGGGACCATGGCGCACACGGCGCCGGGGAGGACGACGTGGCCGGCCTCGAGCGTGACGCCGCGGGCGCCGAGGGTGTTGGCGAGCCAGACCAGGGCGGTCACCGGTGAGCCCAGCACGGCGCCGCCGACGCCGGTGCCGACGAGCTCGGCGTTGCGGTGCAGCGTGGCCCCCACGCGGCGCAGGTCGACCTCGCCGACGGGCGTCGGGGTGGAGCCGAGGACGACGCCGCCCGAGCTGGCGTTGTCGGCGATGGTGTCCAGCAGGCCGATCCGCCAGTCGCGGATGCGGCTGTCGACGATCTCCAGGGCCGGCAGGACGAAGGCGACCGCGCGCAGGGCGTCCGCCACGCTCACCCCGGGGCCGCGCAGCGGGGCGTCGAGGACGAAGGCGACCTCGGGCTCGATGCGCGGCTGGAGGAAGCGCCCGACCGGCACCGGGGCGTGCTCGAGGTGGACGAAGTCGTCGAGCAGGTGGCCGTAGTCGGGCTCGCTCACCCCGAGGAGACGCTGCATCGCCACGCTCGTCAGGCCCACCTTGTGCCCCGTGACGGTTCGCCCCTCGGCCCGCCGCCGCTCCATCTGGAGCAGCTGGACGGCGTAGGCGTCCTCGAGGGTCATCCCCGGGTAGGTCGCGGTCAGCGGCTCGAGCGGCACCCGGGTCGCGTAGGCCCCGAGCAGCGCCTCCGCGGCCTCGGACCGCGTCTGGTCGTCCACGACCGCTCCTTCCTGCCGAGCCGGGTGCCCGACCCTGCGTCCTCTCGACGGTATGACCGCGCAGCGGCGGGCACGGGGTCCGTTCCGCACGTGGGAACGAGTGCCTCCCGCGGGCGTCCTGCGGGTCGCCACGCCGGGTGGGCTCAGCCGCTCCCCGCCCGGGCGATCCGGTGCGAGGCGGCGACGAGCAGCGGCACGAGCTGCTCGACTCGTGGCTCGATGTCGTCGGTCGGGCCGAAGACCGACACCGACGCCACGGCCACCCGGCCGCGCAGCACGGCGACGGCGACCGAGGAGGAGTCCTCGAAGGACTCGCTGTGCGAGTGCGCCCACCCGCGGCGGCGCACCCGCTCCAGCTCGCGGTCCCAGTCGGCGACGCTGCGCACCGTGTGGCTGGCCCGCGGCGGGAAGCCGGCCCGCCGCCGGGCCTCGGCGAACTCGGCGTTGTAGGCGGCGATCACCTTGCCGCTGCTCGTCACGTGGGCGGGGTAGCGGCGGCCCATGTGGCCGAGGATGCGCACCCCGTCCCGGTTCTCGATGCGCTCCACGAAGACGGTGTCCGCGCCGTCCGGCACCGCGAAGTTGACCGTGAGCCCGGTCTGCGCGGCGACGTGCCGGATGACCGGCAGGGCGGCGTACCGCAGCGCGTGCCGTGCCTGGGCGAGCTGGCCGAGCTCGTAGAGGTGGATGCCGAGGCGGTACTGGCCGCTCGTGACGTCCTGCTCGACGAAGCCCCGGCTGGCCAGGGTCTGCAGCAGCCGGTGGGCGGTCGACTTGGCCACCCCGAGGCGGCGGGCGATGTCGGAGACCCCGAGCGAGCCGTCGAGCGCGAAGCACTCCAGGACGTCCAGCGCGGTGCCGACCGACCGCAGCCCGCTCCCGTGCCCGGCGTCGGCCGCCGTGCGCTTGGGGGTGGAGGTGCACCAGGCGGTGTCTCCGGCGCTCGACATCACGGTGGCTCCCTTGCCCTCGGCGGGTCGACGAGATGACAGTGGCCCCCGGTCGTGCTTGCATCAAGACATGCGTTCCACTGAGCGGGACGATGTGGCGCACGCCGCATCCCTCGACTCCCCGCAGCCGCCGCCGTCGGTGCTCGCCCGGGCGGCGGCCCTCCTCGGCGCGTTCGACGAGGCGCATCCGCGGCTCGGGGTCGCCGAGCTCGCCCGCCGCACCGGGTTGGCGAGGTCGACCGTCCACCGCCTCGCCGGCGAGCTCGTCCGCCTCCGGCTGCTCGACCGGGCCGAGGGCGGCACCTACCGGCTCGGGATGCGGCTGTTCGAGCTCGGCGAGCTCGTGCCCACCCGGCGCACCCTGACCGATGCCGCCCTGCCGCTGCTCGAGGACCTGCTCGAGGCGACCCACCAGCGCATCCACCTGGCCGTCCTCGACGGGGTCGAGGTCGTCTACGTCGCCATCCTCGGTGCCGGCGAGGTCGACGTCGCCTCCCGCACCGGCGGCCGGCTGCCCGCACACGCCACCGGCGTCGGGAAGGCGATGCTCGCCTATGCCCCGCCCGAGGTGGTCCGGCGGCGCGTCGAGGCCGGCCTGCCGCGGCTGACGCCCCGGACGATCACCACCCCGGGGGCGCTGACCCGCGAGCTGGCGCGGATCCGGGCGGAGGGCACCGCCTACGACCGGGAGGAGTCCACGGTCGGCGTCTCCTGCGTGGCGGCGCCCGTGGTCGGCACCGACGGGCGGGTGCGGGCCGCGCTCTCGGTCACCGGCCGCACGGCGGCGATCGACCCCGTCCGCTACGGGGTCGCCGTGCGCGCGGCCGCCGTCACCCTCGGGCGCACCCTGCGCGAGGCGGGCCTCTGAACGCCCTCGCTGCGGGGGTGTCGGTCCCTCAGAGGCCGTCGGCCGCGGCGGCGGCGGCGAGCGCCCTGGCCCCCGCGAGGGCGACGTCCTTGTCCTGCGCCGCGGAGGCACCCGAGACACCGACGGCACCGACGAGCCGGCCGTCGACGGTCACCGGCACGCCCCCGGCGAAGGCGGCCACGCCCTCCCGCAGCGCGATGCCGTCGCGTACCGCGGGCTCCTCGCGGATCGCGGCCTCGAGGTCGTCGGTCGCGGACCCGCCGAAGTCGGCGACGGTGGCCGCCTTGTCCCGCGCGATGGCCCCGGAGCCACCGAACGCACCGTCCATCCGGGCGAAGGCGAGCAGGCCGCCGCAGGGGTCGGCCACGGCGACGTTCACCGCGACGCCCAGCTGGCCGGCCCGCGCGAGCGCGGCGTCCAGCGCCAGCCGGGCGCCGTCGTAGGTGAGGGCACTCTCGGCTCGGGTCAGCATCCGTCCCTCAGGTGAGGACCGTCGTGAACCGGTCGTTGAGCTCGCGGGCGTGGTAGAAGATGCCCTTGCCCAGCTGCTCGGGCGTCCACACGTGGACCGGGCGGTCGGGGTAGGCGAGGTAGCCGCCGGCGAAGACCTCGTTGCGGTTGCCGGAGGGATCGAAGAAGTAGACCGTCTGGCCACGGGTGATGCCGTGCCGGGTCGGGCCGACGTCGATCGGGACGTCGTCCATGGAGAACAGGTCGGCGGCGTGGCCGACCTCGCTCCAGTCGCCGAGCTTGAAGGCGAAGTGGTGCAGCTTGCCCTGGGGGCCGCCGATGACGGCGAGCTGGTGGATCTGGTTGTTGCTCGTCATCCACGTGCCGATGTAGTCGGCGTCGTCCTCGAGGCTGGTCTGGACGCGCTCGGTGGCGTAGAAGTCGAAGACCTCGGTGAGGAAGCGCTCCATCCCCTTGACGTCCTCGGCGGTGATCAGCGCGTGGTCCAGACCCGGGACCCCGACGCCAACGAGGTGGCGCGGGAAGGCGTCGGGGTTGTGGGTCCCGACCTCGGTGCCGATGAGGGTGGCCTCGTGGTAGACCTCGAAGACGTGCTCGGAGGGAGTCGTGAACCGGATGCCGTCGCCGATCTCCGGGTTCTCGCCACGGCTCATCCGCTCGACGGTCACCCCGAAGGCCTGGGCGCGCCGCTCGATCTCGTCCAGGTCGGAGGAGTAGCGGACCTTCCAGCCGAACTTGACGACGCCGACGCCGCCCTCCTCGAGGACGACCGAGTGGTGGTCCCACTCGTCCCAGCCCTTGTAGTAGACCCGGCCGTCCTCGGCGTGGGTCTCGTACAGGCCCATCGTGTTGGCGTAGTGGGCCTTGGCCTCGGCCAGGTCGGTGACCCGGACGTGGGCGTAGCCCATCCTCATGACTCCCATGTGCTCACTCCTTGGAGGTGACGCCGGACGCGGGCTGCGCGGCGGCGAGCGCTTCGGCCCGCTGCCGGGCGCGTTCGTTGATCTGACGGAGGTAGGGGTTGACCATGCGCAGGTCGCCCTCGCGCAGGCGGATCGTCACGTCGGTCTGCGGGACGGCGCGGCAGGAGAGGCACGTGCCGTCGGTGCGCTCGTCGGCGGACAGGACGCTCTCGGCGACGCGCCGGTTGTAGCCGAAGGTCCCCGCCAGGCAGTCGACCTTGCAGATCGCGCAGCCGCCGCGGCGGCACCCGACGGTGTAGGCGAACCCGGCGCGGAAGAGGCCGCTGAGCACGGTCTCCTCCGGCTCGAGCCAGATGACCTCGCCCGTGGGGTCGATCGTCACATTCGGCACCGGCGCCCCTTTGCGTTCAGTGTGGGCGGGAACTGCCGCCCACACTCAGGGTGCGGTGCCCGGCCGCGCGGGACCACGGGCGTTCCTCAACACGGAACGGCGGCGCGCACCCGCGGCGTCCTGCCAGGCGCGCGCCAGGACGCCCGCTCGGCAGGACGCGGCTGCCGGATGCGGTCTGCGGGTCAGCGGCGCAGGGCCGCCGCCATCCGTTCCTGGGCCAGCGGGGAGTGGAACAGCTCGCCGGAGAGCCGGGCCATCGCCTCGCCGTCTCGCGCGAACGCGGCGAGCAGGTCCTCGGTGAGCATCTGCTTCGCGGCGACCAGCCCCTGGCGGGCGCCGGCCCGCAGGTCCGCGAGCACCGCAGCGACCGCAGCGTCCATCCCCTCCGCCGGCTCGACGTGGGTGACGAGGCCGGCCTCCCGCGCCTGCGCGGCGTCCACCTGGCGCCCGGTGAGGAACCAGTCGGCGGCGGCCCGGGGGGCCAGGCGCGCGCGCAGCGGGATGGAGATCGTCGCCGCGGCCAGCCCGAGACGCACCTCGGTGAGGGCGAACGTCACGTCCTCGCGGCAGAGAACGAGGTCGCTGCTCGCGACGAGCCCGAGACCCCCGGCGCGGACCGGACCATCCAGGCGGGCGACGACGGGAACCGGCAGGGCGACGAGCCGCCGCTGGACCTCGACGATGGCGCGCGCCGACTCGGTCATGTCGACGGTCGCGGCCTCCTTGAGGTCGGCGCCCGCGCAGAAGACCCGCTGGCTGGAGCGCAGGAGGACGCCGTGGAGGCTCTCGTCGGCCGCGACGGCACCCACCTGCTCGGTCAGCTCGGCGAGCAGGCGCCGGGAGAGCGCGTTGCGGTTGCCCGGGGAGTCGAGGGTGAGGACGGCGACCCGGTCCTCGGTCTCGCGGCGGACCAGGGGGGCGTCGGCATCCACGGCCTCGACCCTAGCCCCGGCGCGCGATGGCGTCAGGCGGCGGGCGTCACCCGGAAGACGGGGAACCCGGGCGCGGCGTCGCTGAGCTCGGCGTCGGTCGCGTCCGGGGTCAGGCCCTCGACGAAGCGACCCACCTCCCAGCCCCACCGGCGCAGGTAGACCCGCAGCACCGCGGGGCGCTCCGCGACGGGGACCTCGGTGAGCACGACGCGCTCGGTGCGCCGGCCGAGGCGCAGCTCGGCCTCACCCCCGGCGGCGCGGACGTTGCGGACCCACTCGGTGTGGCCGCGCGGGGAGACGAGGTAGCCGTGGCCGTCGAGGCGGAGGAGGTTGACCGGCGTGCTGCGGGGCTGCCCCGAGCGGCGGCCGGGGACGGTGAGCACCCGGGAGCCGAGGAGGCTCACGCCGTGTGCGGTGAGCCAGCGGACGAGCGCGTTGAGCCGGCGGTCCATGCCGTGATCGGGGCGGACGTACCGGCGGGGCGACCCGGAACGGTCGGCGGGGGTGGCGGTCATCGGGTACTCCTCCAGGAAGTGAGAGCGGTGCTCTTATATTGCCCGAGTGTGCCCGGCGGGTCCTCACCCAGTCAAGAGCACTGCTCTCGTTACTGTGGTTTGATGGTGCCGTGCCCCCCACCACCCGTGCCGAGCGCCGGCGCGACCTCGAGCGACGCATCGTCGAGGTCGGCCGCCGCCACCTCGTGACCCAGGGCGCCGCCGGGCTGTCGCTGCGCGCCGTCACGCGTGAGCTCGGGATGGTGTCCTCGGCCGTGTACCGGTACGTGGCGAACCGTGACGAGCTGCTCACCTTGCTCGTCGTCGACGCGTACACCGAGCTCGCCGACCGGGTCGACGCGGCGTTGGACGCAGCGGCCGCGCAGCGGTGGGACGAGCGCGTCGTCACCGCCGGGCTGGCCTTCCGCGCCTGGGCCGCCGGCGACCCGGCGAGCTACGCGCTGCTCTACGGCAGCCCGGTGCCCGGGTACGAGGCTCCGGCCGAGCGCACGGTCGAGCCGGGGACCCGGGTCGTGCTCGCGCTGGCCCGGCTCGTCGCCGAGGGAAGCGCGGCGGGCGAGGTGGCCCGGAGCGGGCCGGTGCCCGTGAGCGGGGCGGCGCTCTCGGCCGACCTCGAGCGGCTCGCCGTGGGTGCGGGCCTCGCCGAGGACGGGGAGGACGTCGTCGGCCGGGCGCTCTTCCTCTGGTCGAGCCTCGTCGGGGCGACGAGCCTCGAGGTGTTCGGCCAGTACGGGACCGACGCCGTGCTCTCCCCGGCCGACCTGCTCGAGCACGAGCTGCGGCTGGCGCTCACCGTGGTGCGAGGTCGCTGAGCGCCGCACCCGTCAGCCGTAGGTGTCGCGCGGGCCGCGACCGTCCTGCACCCGGTGACGCCCCCGCGACCACGTCGGCGCGCTCGGGCCGACGACCCGCAGCTGCACCACGGTGCCCTCGCCGACCTCCTCGGCCAACCGGGACATCAGGGTCGACTCCAGCAGCCGCAGCTGGGTGGCCCAGGCGGTCGAGTCGGCGCGCACGACGAGCACGCCCTCGACGAAGTCGGTGGGCCGGCAGTGCGCCGAGATGTCCGGTCCGACGATGGCCGGCCATCGCCCGATGACCGAGCCCACCGCGACGTCGGCGTTCCATCCACGCTCGGCGACGAAGCGGTCGATCTGGTCACCGAGCGTCTGGGGGTCACGCCCGGCCCGTCGTCCCCCCGGGACGTCCTTGGCGCGGCGCCTCGGTCGCAGCCCGGGGCGCAGCCCCTTGGAGCGGGCTCGTGCGCGCGCCCGGGCCAGCGCCTCGGCGGCGGCGAGGCCCTCGGCGTCGGCCGCGTCGTCGGAGCCGGTGGCGGCCGGGCCGGCCGGCTCCGACGGGACGGCCGGGTCCTCGGGGTCAGGAGGAAGCATCGGCGGCCTCGACGTCCTGCGGGCCGTCGGCCGACTCCGCCGTGTCCGGGCTCTGCGCGGTCACGTCCTCGGCGGCCTCCAGAGCCTCCCCGACCTCGAGCGAGCCGAGGGTCACCCGGTGGGTCCGGCCGGCGAGCGCCGCGGGGACGTCCTCGGGCACCGCGGCGGTGACGAGCACCTGCTCGGCGTCGGCGACCATCGCGGCGAGCCGTTCCCGGCGCCCGGAGTCCAGCTCGGCGAAGACGTCGTCGAGCACGAGCACCGGGTCGTCGCCGAGGTCGGTCCGCAGCAGCTGGAAGGCGGCGAGGCGCAGCCCGAGCGCGAACGACCAGGACTCCCCGTGGCTGGCGTAGCCCTTGGCCGGCAGCTCGCCGAGGGAGAGGACGACGTCGTCGCGGTGCGGCCCGACGAGGCACACCCCGCGCTCGACCTCTTGGTCGCGGACGGCCGCGAGCGAGGCGAGCAGCTCCTCGCGCAGCTCCTCCACCTCCGGCACCGCCCCGGCGGCGAGCTGCTCGGCGCTCTCCTGGCGCAGCGAGCTGCGGTAGGCCGCCCGGGCGCTCGACTGCCCGTCGCTCACCTCGGCGTAGGCCGCCGCGAGGTAGGGGCCGAGGTCGCGCAGCAGGCGCAGGCGCGCGTAGAGCAGCTGCGCACCGACCCCGGCGAGCTGGCCGTCCCACACCGCGAGGGTGTGCAGCGCCGAGTCCGCCTCGGCCTGCGGGTCCAACCCCTCCGCGCCCACCCGGGGCCGGCGCCCCCGGGCCCGGCGGGCGAGGTAGGGCTGGGCCGACTTCAGCAGCGCCGAGCGCTGCTTGACGATCCGGTCGTACTCCTGGCGCACGCCGGCCCACCGGGGCTGTCGGGCCACGAGCAGGTCGTCGAGGAAGCGCCGCCGCTCCCCGGGGTCGCCCTTGACCAGGGCGAGGTCCTCCGGGGCGAAGAGCACGGTGCGCAGCGTGCCGAGCACCTCGCGCGCTCGGACGGGGGAGCGGTTCAGGCGGGCCCGGTTGGCCCTCCCCGGCGTGATCTCCAGCTCGACCATCGTCTCCCGGCCACGGCTGACGACGGCACCGCGCACGACCGCCCGCTCGGCACCGAAGCGCACGAGCGGCGCGTCGGTGGCCACCCGGTGGCTCGAGAGCGTCGAGAGGTAGCCCAGCGCCTCGGCGAGGTTGGTCTTGCCCTGCCCGTTGAGCCCGACGAGCGTCGTCACCCCCGGGCCGAGCGGCAGCTCGGCGACGGGGTAGCTGCGGAAGTCGGCCACCGACAGGTGCCGGACGTGCACCCCGGGGCTCAGCCCGTGGACGAGGAGCGCCGGCGGGGACCGCCGGTGCGCCCGGGCGATGCGGGACCGGCCTCGGCGGCCTGGGCCGCCTTCTTCGCCGCGGCCTTCTTGCTCGGCCGCTTCTCCTTGCGGGCGGCCTTGCGGGTGGCGGTGTCGGGGGAGGCCGGCCCGGCGGCGGCCTCCGCGCGCAGCGCCTCACCCTCGGCGACGGTCATCACCTGGTGGCCGCCGAACTGCCCGCGCAGCGCGGCGACCGCCTGCATCGTCGGCGAGACCTGCTGGCGGGAGGCGAACCGGGCGAAGAGCGACGCGGAGATGACCGGCATCGGCACGGCGAGCTCGATGGCCTCCTCGACCGTCCACCGGCCCTCACCGGAGTCGGAGGTGTAGTCCGAGACGTCCTCGAGGGTCGGCTTCTCCTCGAGCGCGTCGACCATGAGGTCGAGCAGCCAGGAGCGCACGACGGTGCCCCGGCTCCACGCCTTGAACGCCCCGGGGACGTCGTCGACGATGTCCTTCTTCGTCAGCAGCTCGTACCCCTCGGCGTAGGCCGCCATCAGGCCGTACTCGATGCCGTTGTGCACCATCTTCGTGTAGTGCCCGGCGCCGACCTTGCCGGCGTGGACGAAGCCCTCGTCCCGCGGCCCCTCGGGCCGGAGGGCGTCGAAGATCGGCATCGCCTTGCGCACGTTGGCCTTGGTGCCCCCCGCCATCAGGCCGTAGCCGTTCTCGAGCCCCCAGATGCCGCCGGAGACGCCGCAGTCGACGTACCCGACGCCCGCCTCCTTGAGCAGCTTCTCGTTCTCGACGTCGTCGGTCCACTTGCTGTTGCCGCCGTCGATGACCAGGTCGCCCTTCTCGAGCAGCTCGGCCAGGGCCGCGACGGTGTCCCGGGTGGGCTTGCCGTGGGGGACCATGACCCAGACCACCCGCGGTGCGTCGAGCCGGCGCACCATGTCGGCGAGGCTGCGGGCGTCGGAGACCTGCTTGTTGCGGTCGTACCCGACGACCTCGTGGCCCGCGCGCCGCAGGCGCTCGCGCATGTTGCCGCCCATCTTGCCGAGGCCGACCAGTCCGAGCTGCATCCGGTGCTCCTTCGTTCGTCGGTGTCGTGCGCTCCCCGCAGGCTACTGCCGGGGGCCGATGCCGTGGCGGCCGCGCGGCCCTCGGACCGGCCGTGACCTGCCCCGACTCGGCCTCAGGAGGCGAAGCGGACCGGCATGAGGACGTACCGGTAGGAGGTGTCGGCCTCGCCGTCGGCGCTCTCCTGGCCGGACATCACGGCCGGGCGCGAGGCCTGGGTGAAGGAGATGCGCGTCCAGTCGGTGCCGACGGCGCCGAGCCCGTCGAGCAGGTAGGTGGGGTTGAAGGCGATCTCGATCTCCGGCCCGCTCAGGGCGCACTCGACCGCCTCGGAGGCCTGGGCGTCCTCGCCGGTGCCGGCGTCGATGGCGACCTGGTCTCCGGCGAACCGCAGCCGGACGGGGGTGTTGCGCTCGGCGACGAGCGCGACGCGCTTGACCGCCTCGACGAGGTCGGCGGTGCGCACCACGGCGTCGGTCTCGGTGCTCGTCGGGAAGATCGAGGCGACCTTGGGGTACTCGCCGTCGAGCAGACGGGTGGTCGTGCGGCGCCGGCCGGCCTCGAAGCCCGCGAGCCCGTCGCCGCCGGCGGTCGCGCCGAGCGCGACGTCGATCGACCCGCTCGCGCCGAGGCTGCGGGCGGTCTCGGAGAGGGTGCGCCCGGGGACGAGGACGACGTGGTTGGCGTCGGGCGAGCGCGGGTTCCACGTCAGCTCGCGCATCGCGAGGCGGTAGCGGTCGGTGGCGAGCAGCGTCATCTTCTCGCCGTCGACCTCGACCCGGACCCCGGTGAGGATGGGCAGGGTGTCGCCGCGGTCGGCCGCCACCGACACCTGGGCGACGGCCTGGGTGAACAGGTGACCGTCGACCGAGCCGGTCGGCTCCGGGCTCGCCGGCAGGGTGGGGTAGTCGTCGGCCGGCATCATCAGCAGGCTGAAGCGGGAGGCCCCGCAGGTGACCTGGACCTTGCCGGCGTCGGTGGCGACGTCGATCGGCCGGTCGGGCAGGTTGCGCGAGATGTCGGCGAGCAGCCGCCCGAGGACGAGGACGGTGCCGGCCTCGGCGACGTCGGCCGCCACGGTGACCCGGGCCGATACCTCGTAGTCGAAGGCGGAGAGGGTGAGCGTGCCGTCGTCCGCGGCCTCGAGCAGGATGCCGGCGAGGACCGGCACGGGCGGTCGGGCCGGCAGCCCACGGGCCACCCAGGTGACCGCCTCGGCGAGGACGTCGCGCTCCACGCGGAACTTCACGGCTTACCACCCTTGTCCGGCGCGGGGCTGCGCGCCTTCGTCGTGCGTCGAGAGTCGTCACCGCCGGCGGACGGGCGCACTCGATGGCGGGGACCGCGCGGGCGGGACCCCGACACTAGTGCACCCCAGGGCGGCGCACCATCCGTTGCCCGCAGCCCACGGCGGTCGCGGCCGGGGCACCTCGGAGCGGGCAGAGTCCCCACCTGGTCGGGGCGGACCGGGAGATCTAGAGGTCTCGCCACAGTGGTAGCAGCTGTGGACGCTGTGGACGAGGGGGCATCCGGCCTGGTCGGGAGGCCTGCCGGGGCTGTGCACACCGGGTGGACCCGCGGTGGAGCGTCGGCGGTGGGGTGTTGACGGCCGCGCGGCGTTCACACGGCGTCCACCGCCGCGCGGCCGGCCGTCCACCGGGGTCGTGTCGTTGTCCACACTCGTCCACAGCCGCTGTGGACAGCCGTGCGCGCCCTCGATGGTGGTCCACAGGCTTGTACCCGGGGTGTGGACGGCTCCGCGCCCGGCGACGGCCGTTCCTGTCGTGACCTATTGGTCGATTCGGTGACGGATTCCGGCGCAGGGACGGCCCGCGGCGCGGGGCCTCGGACGGGTGGCCGGTGCTCGAACGTTGGACAAGGGTTGTACACGGGGTGGGGACAACCTGTGGACGGCGCGGTGGTGCGGGCACCCCGGCGCGGTCAGCGGGACTGCTGCTTGATCCGGTTGGTGAGCTCGGTCACCTGGTTGTAGATCGCCCGGCGCTCGGCCATGAGCTGGCGGATCTTCTTCTCGGCGTGCATGACCGTCGTGTGGTCGCGGCCGCCGAACTGCTGGCCGATCTTCGGCAGCGACATCTCGGTGAGCTCCCGGCACAGGTACATGGCGATCTGCCGAGCGGTGACCAGGACGCGCGAGCGGGACTGCCCCTGGAGGTCCTCGATGGTCAGCCCGAAGTAGGCCGCGGTCTGGGCGATGATCGTCGCCGGGGTCACCTGGCTCGTCGACTCGTCGGGGATGAGGTCGCGCAGGACGATCTCGGCGAGGGACATGTCGACGGGCTGCCGGTTGAGGCTGGCGAACGCCGTGACCCGGATCAGCGCTCCCTCGAGCTCGCGGATGTTCGTCGAGATCCGCGAGGCGATGAACTCGTGGACGTCCTCGGGCACCGAGAGCCGCTCCTGGATGGCCTTCTTGCGCAGGATCGCGATCCGGGTCTCGAGGTCGGGCGGCTGGACGTCGGTGAGCAGGCCCATCTCGAAGCGGCTGCGCATCCGGGCCTCGAAACCGGTGAGCAGCTTGGGGGGGACGTCGCTCGTGATGACGACCTGCTTGCCGGCGTTGTGGAGGGTGTTGAAGGTGTGGAAGAACTCCTCCTGGGTCTGCACCTTGCCCTGGAGGAACTGGATGTCGTCGATGAGCAGGACGTCGACATCGCGGTAGCGGCGCTGGAAGTTGGCCGCCTTGTCGTCGCGGATGCTGTTGATGAAGTCGTTGGTGAACTCCTCGGAGTTCACGTAGCGCACCTTGACGTGCGGGAAGAGGTTGCGCGCGTAGTGCCCGATGGCGTGCAGCAGGTGGGTCTTGCCGAGCCCGGAGTCGCCGTAGACGAACAGTGGGTTGTACGCCCGGGCCGGCTGCTCGGCCACGGCGACCGCCGCGGCGTGCGCGAACCGGTTGGACGCGCCGATGACGAAGGTGTCGAAGGTGTACTTCGCGTTGAGCCGGGTCAGCTCGACCTGCTCGGGGACCGCGGCGCCGGGCCGTGGCCGCCGGGCGCCGGGGACCTCGACGAGGTTGCGTGCAGGCGCGGGGTCCTCGGTGCCGGTGGGGGGCAGCCCGGCGCTCGTGCCGGCGTCCGGGCCGTCGCTGTCGGAGTCCTCGTCGTCGAGGTCGAGGTCGTCGATCTGCTGGCGGCGGTCGGCGGCGCGCAGCTCGTGCCCGTCGTCCGGGGCCGGCTCGGGCTCGGGCAGGTCGGCCAGGGTGGGGTCGACGGTGACGGCGAGCCGCACGTCCCGCCCGAGCCGCTCGCCGAGGGTCTGGGTGACCCGCTCGCGCAGCCGCGTCTCGACGACCTCCTTGGTGAAGTCGTTGGGCACGGCGATCAGGGCGGTGTCGTCGAGCAGCCCGACGAGCCGGGCGAGGGAGAGGAAGGCCCGCTGCTGGACGGGGATGCCGTCCTCGTCGAGGGCCTCGAGCGTGGCCCGCCACACCTGGGTCATCATCGCGTCCGCCACGTGCTCGCGTCCTTCCGCCGCCCAGGTCAGGGAGCCGCGCGTTCGGGCCGACGCGCCGCGGGGCGGGTCGTCCACATGGTTGTCCACAGGGTGTGGGGTCGTCATCGGACCCGGCGACCAGAGTGTCGTCACCGGCCCGCCGATGCTCCGTGCGATGGTAGAGGGTCGAGCACGCCGATGGGTACCCGGCCGGCGGTTTGGTCGGTGAGCGGCGCCTCGGGTACCGTGGTGCAGCCTGTTCCTCGGCTGTTTTCGCATGCCCGCGGGCCGCGGACCGCCCGTCCGTGGGTCTTCGAGTGCAGCCGAGCAGGCCGCCGTCCCGACCCCGGGCCACCCGGCCCGACACCCGCGAAAGAGACCCATCGTGAGCAAGCGGACCTTCCAGCCCAACACCCGTCGCCGCGCCAAGACGCACGGCTTCCGTCTGCGGATGCGCACCCGCGCCGGCCGCTCCATCCTCGCCGCCCGTCGGCGCAAGGGTCGCGCCCAGCTCTCGGCCTGAGGCCGTGCGGTGCTGCCGGCGCCGAACCGTCTGCGCCAGCGGGCGGACTTCACGTCGGCGGTCCGCGGCCCCGGGAGCACCCGGGCCGGTTCGCGACTCCTCGTGGTCCACGCCACCCGACCCGACGCGCGCGCGGGACGCCCGCCGCGGGTCGGCTTCGTCGTGTCCCGGGCCGTCGGTGGTGCCGTGGTGCGCAACCGCACCAAGCGCCGGCTGCGCGCCCTCGTCGCCGCCCGGCTCGGCGGGTTGCCGGCAGGGGTCGACGTCGTGGTGCGGGCCAACCCGGCGGCCGGCGGCGCGACCTCGGCGGAACTCGGTGCGGTGCTCGACACGTTGTGCCACAAGGTGATCGGCCGGGTCGGAGGTGCGGGGTGAGCGTGGGTCGCATCGTCGTGACGCCGCTGGTGTGGCTCGTCCGCGGCTACCAGCGCTACGTCAGCCCGATGCGACCGGCGACCTGCCGCTACTACCCGTCATGCTCGGCGTACGCCGTGACCGCGCTCGAGCGGTTCGGGCCGGTGCGCGGGTCCTGGCTGGCGCTGCGCCGGTTGGGCCGCTGCCACCCGTGGACTCCCGGCGGGGTCGACCACGTGCCCGACCGCGACCCGGCCAGCGGCCGGCCGGTCCCGGGGACGACCGGACCCAAGCCGTACGCGCCGAGCACGGGAGCGGCGAGACCGACCCACCCCTGACCCCGTCACGACCGTGACAGCACCCGCCGGCCCCGGCCGGCCCGACGAAGGACATCATGGGCGACCTGTTCAACAGCATCCTGGCCCCGATCGAGTGGCTCGTGGCCTGGATCATGTACGGCTTCCACGAGCTGTTCACCGGGATCGGCATGCCCGCCGACTCGGGGTGGACCTGGACGCTGTCGATCATCGGCCTCGTGCTCGTCATGCGGGCGGCGATGATCCCGCTGTTCGTCCGGCAGATCCGGGCCTCGCGCAAGATGCAGCTGATCCAGCCCGAGCTGCAGAAGATCCAGAAGAAGTACAAGGGCAAGACCGACCCTGAGTCCCGCCAGGCGATGACCCAGGAGACGATGGAGCTGTACAAGAAGGAGGGGACCAACCCCTTCAGCTCGTGCCTGCCGATCCTCGTGCAGTCCCCGTTCTTCTTCGGTCTCTTCCGGGTGCTGCGCGGGCTCGAGGACATCGCCTCCGGCGGCACCGACCCGATCGGCCCGATCACGGCCGCGGTCGCCCGCCAGGCGGAGTCGGCGCAGATCTTCGGCGCCCAGCTCTCGGACACCTTCCTCGGGGCCGACGGCACGGCCACCCAGATCGTCACGATCGTGCTCATCGTCCTGATGTCCGCGACCACGTTCACGACCCAGCGGCAGCTGATGACCAAGAACATGCCGCAGTCGGCGCTCGACAGTCCGTTCGCCAAGCAGCAGAAGATGCTGCTCTACATCTTCCCGGTGGTCTTCGCCGTCTCCGGTGTCAACTTCCCGATCGGTGTCCTCGTCTACTGGTTCACGACGAACGTGTGGTCGATGGTCCAGCAGTTCTACGTCATCCGCCGGATGCCGGCGCCGGGGTCGGCCGCGGAGCGGGCCTACCACGAGCGGCTGGCCCGCAAGGGCAAGCCGGTGCCCGGTGCGGTCGCCGCCGGTGACGGGGCCGCCGCGGGCGAGGAGAGCCCGGGGGGCTCGACGCCCACCGGGGGCCAGCGCAGCCAACCGAAGTCCAAGAAGCGCTCCAAGCGCAAGTGAACGCCCGGCCGCCACGGGCGGCCTGCTGCCGCCCGGGCGCCCCGCACCCCTACCGTCCCCAGGAGGACTGATGAGCGAGAACACCACCGAGCGCGCCGCGGACGCCGGACCGCAGGTGCAGGCCCCGGCCGCGCAGGCAGAGGCCCCGAGCGGCGCCGTGCTCGCGGGGTCCGCGGAGACCGCCGCAGCGGTGACGCCCGGTGCACCCGAGGCCGCCGAGAGCGCTCCCGGGGGGGCGGCGGAGGCGGCCGCGACCCTGACCGGCGAGCAGGAGGAGACGACCTCCCCCGCCGACGGTGACCAGGAGCAGGCCGCCGCCGAGCGGCCCTCGGGGCGCGGGTCCCGGCGCCGACAGCTGGAGCGGGAGGGCGAGGTCGCCGCCGACTTCCTCGAGACCCTGCTCGACATCTGCGACCTCGACGGCGATCTCGACGTCGACATCGACGGCGACCGGGCCGCGGTGTCGATCGTCGACAGCGACGAGGGGCGGGTGCCGCGCCGGCTCGTCGGGCAGGACGGCGCGGTCCTCGAGGCGGTCCAGGAGCTGACCCGGCTCGCGGTCCAGTCCGAGACGGGGGAGCGCAGTCGGCTCATGCTCGACATCGCCGGGCACCGGGCCGCGCGACGGGCCGAGCTCGTGCGCATCGCCCGGGAGGCGATCGAGGAGGCGCGGCGGTCCGAGGAGCCGCAGTCGCTCGAGCCGATGACGGCCTTCGAGCGCAAGGTCGTCCATGACGAGGTGCTCGCCGCCGGGCTCACCTCGGAGTCCGCGGGCTCCGAACCACGCCGCTACGTCGTGATCACCACCTCGGCCTGAGCGGTCGTTTCACGTGAAACGCGACGGGGAGAGCCCGCAGTCGCCGGCGGCCGCACCCTCGGGTGCGGCCGCCGTCTTCGGTGACCGGCTCGGCCTGGCCGAGCGGTTCGTCGCGACACTCGCGGACACCGGGGTGACCCACGGGCTCATCGGCCCGCGCGAGGTGCCCCGGCTGTGGGAGCGGCACGTGCTCAACTGTGCGGTCATCGCGGACGCCTTCCCCGCCGGCGCGCGGGTCGTCGACGTCGGCTCCGGTGCGGGGCTGCCCGGGGTGGCGTTGGCGATCGCCCGGCCGGACCTCGAGGTCCATCTCGTCGAGCCGATGCTGCGGCGCACCACCTGGCTGGAGCAGCTCGTCACCGAGCTCGAGCTCCTCGACGTCACCGTCCACCGTGGCCGGGCCGAGGAGGTCGGACCGCAGCTGTGCTCTGCGTGGGTCACGGCTCGGGCCGTCGCTCGGCTGGGAACCCTCGCCCGCTGGTGCCTGCCGTTGCTCGAGCCCGGTGGCACCGTGGTGGCGATGAAGGGCCGGTCCGCGCGCGAGGAGCTGGCGGCCGACCACGAGGCCCTGACGGCGCTCGGCCTGGGGACCGCGGTCGTCACCGAGCACGGTCTCGGCGTCCTGCCGGAACCGGTCCTCACGGTTGACCTGACCTTCCCCCACGGGAGCTCGTCCCCAGCCCGCGTACGGGCGGGCCGCCCACGTTCGGGACGCCGAGGGGGAACGGCCGGGTCGACACAGCGACGTCGTCGGAGGCGTTGACCCGACCGGCGAGCCCTGATGGGCGGCGCGCGTTTCACGTGAAACGATTCCGCGGGGACGCCAGCGACGGGGCCTCCCGAGGGCGCGTCCGGCCGGTCGTCGCGCCCGCTCACTGCCGCCGACTGTTTCACGTGGAACGCTCCGCCGCTGCCGTGCAGACGCGCTGGTCCACGGTGGCTGTCCACAGGTTGTCCACCGCCCGGTCGCGACCCCCGGCGCCGGTGACCGGGTCCCGGAAGCCGCACCACTACACGGCTTCCGGGACCCGACCGACGCCGTCGGCGACCTCGCGCCGCGCTCACCCCCAGCGTTGTCCACAGGCGAGGGCCGCCTTGGCGTGTCGGCGGCCGGTGGGGTTGGATGGACCCCGCACAACCGCGAGGAGGTACCGGTGAGCACAGCGCTCGAGACCGAGGATGCGCCACCCGTCGCCGACGGACTCGGCTTCCCGACGAGGCCCGGACGGGGGGGCACCGACCTCGGGTGGCCGGACGCCGTTTCACGTGAAACCACGGCGCCGCAGGCAGCGGCTGCCGACGACGGCACGCAGGACCGGGAGGCCGGGGACGACCCCGACGAACGGGCCGCCATCGCGGATGCCCTGCCCGGCGCGGACGAGTACACGCCCCTGGCCCAGGCGGTCGCCGACGATGCGCGCAAGCGGATCACCCTGACCGGTCGTGTGGTGCCCCGTCCGGCGCGCACCCGGCTGCTCACCTTGGCCAACCAGAAGGGGGGAGTGGGGAAGACGACGACAGCGGTCAACGTCGCCGCCGCGCTCGCGGGGGCCGGCGCACAGGTGCTCGTCATCGACCTCGACCCCCAGGGCAACGCGAGCACCGCCCTCGGGATCGCTCACCACGCCGAGGTCCCGAGCGTGTACGACGTCCTCGTCGACGGCACGCCGCTCGCGGACGTCGTCCAGCCGTGCCCGACGATCGATGGGCTGCACTGTGCGCCGGCGACGATCGACCTGGCCGGTGCCGAGATCGAGCTCGTCTCGCTCGTGGCCCGCGAGACCCGGCTGAAGAAGGCGGTCGACGCCTACGTCGCGGCGCTGCGCGCGGCCGGCCAGCGCCTGGACTACGTCCTCGTCGACTGCCCGCCGAGCCTCGGTCTGCTCACGGTCAACGCGTTCGTCGCGGCGAGCGAGGTCTTCATCCCCATCCAGTGCGAGTACTACGCCCTCGAGGGGCTGAGCCAGCTGCTCAACAACATCGAGCTGATCCGCAGCCACCTCAACCCGGAGCTGCACGTCTCGACCATCCTGCTCACGATGTACGACGGGCGGACCCGCCTGTCGGCGCAGGTCGCCGAGGAGGTGCGCGAGCACTTCCCGGACCAGACCCTGCGGGCGACGGTGCCGCGGTCGGTGCGCATCTCCGAGGCCCCGAGCCACGGTCAGACCGTGATGACCTACGACCCGAACAGCAGCGGCGCCCTCTCCTACCTCGAGGCGGCCGTCGAGCTCGCCGAGCGCGGTGCCGCCCCAGCGACGAGTGAGGAGTCCGCATGAGCGAGAAGCGCCGAGCCCTCGGCCGGGGCCTGGGGGCCCTCATCCCGAGCCAGCCGGCCACCGACCGGCCGGTCGACGTCTTCTTCCCCGCACCGGAGGGCAGTGACCCGGGCCCTGCCGGCCCGGCGGACCCCGGCGACCCGCCGGCCGCCGGCCGAGCCGAGGACGCCGACGGGCCCTTGGACGAGGGTGCCCCCGAGGAGAGCACCGGTCTGCGCCCCGTGCCCGGTGCCCGGTTCGCCGAGGTGCCGCTGGAGGCCATCCGGCCCAACCCGCGCCAGCCGCGGACGGTCTTCGACGAGGACGAGCTGGCCGAGCTGGTCCACTCGATCCGGGAGATCGGGGTCCTGCAGCCGGTCGTCGTGCGGCCGCTGCCCGATGCCGCGCCCGAGGACCCGGTGCGCTTCGAGCTCGTCATGGGGGAGCGGCGCTGGCGGGCGTCGAAGGAGGCCGGCAAGGACGCCGTCCCGGCCATCGTCCGCTCGACCGCCGAGGACGGCCTGCTGCGCGACGCGCTGCTGGAGAACCTCCACCGCAGCCAGCTCAACCCGCTCGAGGAGGCGGCCGCCTACCAACAGCTCCTCGACGACTTCGGCTGCACCCAGGAGGAGCTCTCCAGCCGGATCGGCCGCTCGCGCCCGCAGATCTCCAACACCCTGCGCCTGCTGCGCCTGCCACCCCTCGTCGCCCGGCGGGTGGCCGCCGGCGTCCTCAGCGCCGGGCACGCCCGCGCCCTCCTCGGGCTCGCCGACGCCGCCGCGATGGAACGGATGGCCCAGCGGGTCGTCGCCGAGGGGCTGTCGGTCCGCAGCGTCGAGGAGCTCGTGGCCCTCGGCGAGGACGAGCCGAGCCCGGCCGCCCGCGCCAAGCCCCGCCCCGGGGGCCGTCGACCCCAGCTGGACGACCTCGCCGCCGACCTCTCCGACCGGCTCGACACCCGCGTGCGGATCGCCCTCGGGCAGCGCAAGGGGCGGCTCACCGTCGAGTTCGCCTCGGTCGAGGACCTGCACCGGATCCTCGAGCTGATGCGGCTGCGGGACGGGTCGCCCGCCGCGGACACCGCCTCGGCCCGGCCCTGACCAGGCGGGAGCCCGCCGGGACTCCGGGCGCGGCCCGAACCCGACGCCGGCCCCGACACGCCGACGGCCCCGGACCACCCAAGGGTCCGGGGCCGTCGGCGTCCGCCACGAGGGCGGCAGGTCGTCAGCCGATGAACTGCTCCAGCTCCCGCAGGAGAACCGGCTTGGGGCGGGCGCCGATGATCGTCTTGACGATCTCGCCGCCCTGGTAGACGTGCATCGTCGGGATGCTCGTGATGCCGAGCTGGCCGGTGACGCCCGGGTTCTCGTCGGTGTTGAGCTTGACGACGGAGATCTTGTCCCCGTGGTCGCGGGCGATCTCCTCCAGGACGGGGGCCACGGCGCGGCACGGGCCGCACCACTCGGCCCAGAAGTCGACGACGACGGGCTTGTCGCTGCGCAGGACGTCGGCCTCGAAGGTCGCGTCGGAGGTGGTGCTGACGGCTGCCATGGGTGCCTCTCTCTGCCCCGCTCGGGGCGGTGGGTGGTGGTCTGTCGAGGTGGTCGGTGAACGGGTCGTCAGTGGGCGAGGTAGCGCTGGGCGTCGAGGGCGGCCGCGCAGCCGGACCCCGCGGCGGTGATGGCCTGGCGGTAGGTGTGGTCGACGAGGTCGCCGCAGGCGAAGACCCCGGGCACGCTCGTGGCGTGGGTGCGCCCCTCGACGAGGACGTAGCCCTCGGGGTCGAGCTCGACCTGACCCTTGACGAGCTCGTTGCGCGGGTCGTGCCCGATGGCGACGAACAGCCCGGTGACCGCGAGCTCGCGGGTCTGGCCGGTCACCGTGTCGCGCAGGGTCACCCCGGTGACCTTCTCCTCGCCGTGGATGGCGTCGACGGCGCTGTTCCACGCGAAGTGGATCTTCTCGTCGGCGGTGGCCCGCTCGGCCATGATGCTGCTGGCGCGCAGCTCGTCCCGGCGCACGACGACCGTGACCGACCGGGCGAACTTGGTCAGGAAGGTCGCCTCCTCCATCGCGGAGTCACCGCCGCCGACGACCGCGATGTCCTGGTCGCGGAAGAAGAAGCCGTCACACGTGGCACACCAGGAGACGCCGTGCCCGGAGAGCCGCTTCTCGTCCGGCAGCCCGAGCTCGCGGTAGGCCGAGCCCATGGCGAGGATGACCGCGCGGGCGCGGTACTCGGTACCGGAGCCGTCGCGGACGAGCTTGACCTCGCCGTCGAGCTCGACGTGCTCGACGTCGTCGGTGACGATCTCGGCGCCGAAGCGCTCGGCCTGGGCGCGCATGTTCTCCATGAGGTCCGGGCCCATGATGCCGTCGCGGAACCCCGGGAAGTTCTCCACCTCGGTGGTGTTCATCAGGGCACCGCCGGCGGTCACCGACCCCTCGATGACCAGCGGCTCGAGGTTGGCGCGCGCCGCGTAGACCGCGGCGGTCCAGCCGGCCGGGCCGGAGCCGATGATGATGACGTTGCGGACGTCGGAGGTCACGGACACATCCCCTTGTGGTGGCAGCGGGCGGCGACCGCAACATGCGGTACGCCGATGGAACCGATCCTAGGGCCGCGGGGTTCCCTGCGCCGCCCCGCCTCGCCGACCGGCGAGGTCGCGGTGGGCACCGGGGTGCGGACCCGGCATCGACCGACAAGGATACCCCAGCGGGTATGTCGACCGAGCCGTGCCGGCGCGAGGTCACATGATCGTGCTCGGGCCGCCGAGGACGTCGGCCTGGGTGACCGAGCAGGTGCGCTCGACCGCCCACACGGTGCGGCGCCCGGACTCGGCGGTGGCGACGAGGACGGCGGCGGGGGAGCCGTCGACGACCGCGAGGTCGACCACGACGGTGTCCCGGTCGGGGACGCCGAGCCCCTGGGCGCACGAGCGGGCTCCGGCGGCGGTCCCCACCGGGCCGAGTGCCTTGCCGGGACCCTCGGCCTGGGCCTGCATCGTCGGGGCGCTCGAGGCGCGCCGACCGGTGCCGTCCCAGGGCAGGCTCGCGCGCACCTGCTCGGCGAGCGAGGCCGTGCTGTAGTCCCGCCCGCTCTGCAGGACGACGACGCCGAGCTCGTCGTCCTCGGCAAGCAGCGTGCGCGCACCCGTCTCGGCGACCTCGGGGCCGGAGGCCGCTCCGGCGTCCGCCGAGTCCTCCGACATGCCGACGCTCGCGGTGAGACCACCGGGACGCAGCGCCTGGACGACCACGCCCCCGACCCCGAGCACGCCGACGACGGCGGCGGCGACGGCGAGCACCTGCCAGCGGGTGCGCCGGCGCAGGGTGAGGACCTGTGCGGCGTCCGGGTCCGCCGGCAGGGCCGAAGGCCACGGGGCACCGTCGTGGGCCGCCGGTGCCGGCCAGGTGCCGGCCCGTCGGGCCTCGTCGGCCAGCGCGGCCTCGATCCGCGTCACGAGGTCGGTGGGCATCGGCCCGGGGTCGCCGAGCGACCCGAGGAGGGCACGCATCCCCGTGGGGTCGTGCTCGACCGGGTCGGTCTCGTCGTGCGGGCGGGTCACGAGCTGCTCCGGGTGGTGGCATGGCGGGGAGGACGACGGGCGGGCGGGGTCGGCGGACAGGAGTCCGCCACCAGGTAAGACGTCACGAGGCCTCCTGGGGTTCCGGGGCGCCGTCGCCGGGACGGAGCATTCCGGCCAGCGCCTCCCGACCGCGGAAGCACCGCGACTTCACGGTGCCCTCGGCGACGCCGAGCACGCTCGCGGCCTCGGCGACCGAGAGGCCGTGCATGTCGACGAGGACGAGCGCGAGCCGCTGGCCCTCCGGCAGCCGCTCGAGGGCCGCGCGGACCACGAGTGCCGTCTCCGTCGCGCCGTGGTGGTCGTGCCGGTCGGGCAGGTCGACCTCGCCGAGGTCGCCGGCCCGGCGCACCGGGACCTTCTCCCGGCGGAGCCGGTCCAGGCAGGAGTTGACGACGATGCGGTGCAGCCACGTGGTGACGGCGGCGTCGCCGCGGTAGCCCTCGGCCCGCCGGAAGGCCGAGATGAACGCCTCCTGGAGCGCGTCGGCGGCCAGCTCGCGGTGGCCGGTGGTGCGCAGCGCGACGGCGTACATCCGGTCCCGGTGGCGGCGGAAGAGCTCACCGAAGGCGGCGCCGTCGTCACCGTCGACGTGCCGGGCGAGCAGCACCGCGTCGTCGAGCTCGGTGAGCTCAGCAGCCATCACGCGCAGACCCTCTCAGCCGGTGACGACGACCTCGTTGAGCCACGCCCGCCGCTTGCCGTCCTCGTCGGGGTGCAGCCCGGTGTACCAGACGACGATGTACTGACCCGAGACCTTCTGCGGCACGGGGAAGTCCAGCTCGCCCTTGACGTTCTTCTTCGACCCGATCTTCCGGGCGCCCTCGAGCGAGGCGTCGGGCCCGACGTAGACCTCGAGGTCGACGTTCTTGGGGATGTCCAGGCGGACGTCCTGCGGCTTCTTGTTCGGCCCGAGGTCGACGATCAGCCCGACGCCCTGCTTGAGGCCGCCGAACTCGTCGGTGAGGTAGTTCTCGGAGTACCAGCCGGTCGAGGTGTCGCCGTCGTAGGTCTTCGGTGCGATGGAGGAGTTCTCGGCGTTGTCGCCCTGCGGGTCGTACGGCTCGACCTTGAGGATCGCCAGGGGCTCCGGCTCCGAGGAGCCCTCCTGGGTGGAGGACTCCTCGGACGCGCTCGGCGAGGACGCCGTCGTCGTCGCGGTCGAGGTCGTGGAGTCGGTGAGGCCGAGGTCGGAGTGCGACCCGATCCGGCTCACCCCGATGATGCCGATGACGAGCGCGACGATGAGGAAGGCGATGACGATGCCGAGCGCCAGCTTGGACTCGTCGTGGCTGAGCGGCTCGGCGGGGACCGCCGCGGAGGTGCCGTCGGGGCCGTCGGGGTCCCCCGGCCGGGTGTCCGGGGAGAGCTCGGTGACCTTGTCGACCGCGCGGCGGGCCAGTGTCCCGGCGCGGCCCCCGACCCGCGCTGCCGCACCGGCGAGGGCGGCCCCACCGGCCGCCGTGGCACCCCCGGCCGGCCCGGAGGTCGCCTCCTCCCGGGCACGCGGTGCGACCGGCCGGTACTCCTCGGTCTCCTCGAGGTCCTCCCCGAGCAGCCAGGGCGGCGGGGCGGCGGGCACGTCGTCCTGCCCGACCTCCTCGGCGTCGTCGGCATCGGTGTCCTCGAGGTCGGTGTCCTCGGCGACGGTGTCCGGGGTCCCGGTGACCGCCGGCGAGGCGGCCGCGGCCCGCGGCAGCTCCGCGGTGCCCTCGGGCGCAGACGCGGGACGGGCGGTGGCCGCCGGTCGGCCGAGCACCTGGCGCGAGGGCCAGGGGGCGACCTGGCGGGCGTAGTCGCCCGGGCTCGTCGGGCCCTCGTCACCGTTGAGGGTGAGCCGGCACAGCGCGTCGAGGTCCCGGGGTACGCCGGCGGCGGTCTCGGCCGGGGCGACGACCCCGCCGGGGACGCGGGAGGCCGCCGGCAGGCCGCCGGAGGCGTTCTCCAGGGGCCAGCGCCCGGTGAGGCCGGCGTAGGCGAGCGCGACGACCCCGACCGCGTCACGGCGGGCGGCCTCGTCCGGGTCGAGAGCGTCGATCCCCGCGCGGACCGCGGCGATCTCCAGGCCCCGCACGCGTACCTCGCCGTCCGGGGTGCGGACGACGTCGGCGGGCGTGAGGTCGAGGTGGTGCATGCCGCGCTGGCGGGCGGACTCCAAGGCCGCGGCCACCTCACCGGTGATCCGGCGCACCTCGTCGCCGGGGATGCCGCCGTCGGTGACGAGCTCGGCGAGGGTGCGGGCCTCGGCGAGCTCCTCCTCGACGACGTAGGCGACCTCGTCGTCCTCGCCGACGTCGAGCACCCGCACGAGCACCGCGTGCGCGACCGAGCCGGCACGGCGGGCGGCGTCGAGCAGCCCGGCGGCGCGGTGGTCGTCCGCGGGGACGACGAGGATCGACACCCCCCGGCTCAGGGTCGTGTCCGCCGCGCTCCAGCGCTCGGTGCCCCGGTCCTGTGCGAGCCGTTCGCGCATCGTGTAGCGCCCCCCGAGGACGGTTCCGGGCCCGACACCCCTCACCCTGGCTCCTTCCGTCGCCGGTCACGGCTCGAACCCGCCGGTGGGCCCGGCAGGTCCGTCCATCGTAGGGGGTGGACCTGCGGCACAGGCCCCGGCGCGGCGAGCCCCGGCGTGGGGACGCGGGTGCGGGCGCTCAGCCGGCCTCGCCGGCGAGCCGCTGCCAGGCCAGCCGCGCGATCCGCCGCTCGTTGGGGAAGGTGAGGTGGCGGTGGGCCTCCTCGAGCGGGAGCCACGCGACGTCGATGGCCTCCTGGTCGGGGTCCTTCTCGATGGTGAGGAAGCCACCGGTGGCCTCGAGGAGGTAGTGGTGGACGTACTTGTGGATGCGCCGGTCGCCCGCCGCGAACCAGTAGTCGATCGTGCCGAGCTCGATGAGGACTCGCCCGGCGATGCCGGTCTCCTCCTCGACCTCGCGGGCGGCGGTCTCCGGGAGGGTCTCCTCGCCCTCGATGTGCCCCTTGGGCAGGCACCACTCGACGCGCCCGGCCCGGTTGCGGCGGGCGATGACGGCGATCCGGGCCCGGCCCTGGTGGACGTCCACGACGACCCCGCCGGCGCTGCGCTCCTCGACCGCCGGCAGCCGCCGCGGCGGCCCCCCGGACGGGTCGGCGGCGGCGTGGCTCATCCGTTCACTGTAGCCACTGCGGACCCAGGGGGCTCCGGGCTCGCCGGCCGGGCGCGGTGGCCCCGTCGAGCCCCGTCGGCCGTGCTCACCGGGCCCGCCGCCGCCCCCTACGCTTGGGCCTCGTGTCCGACCGCCAGCCCCCGGCCGCGCTGCTGCGCGCGGCCGTCAGCAACCTCGCACCGGTGCTGCCCGTGCTCACCGAGCTCGGGGAGCGCTTCGCCGCCGCCGGGCACGAGATCGCCCTCGTCGGGGGCCCGGTGCGCGACGCCTTCCTCGGCCGCTCGCCGACCGACCTGGACCTGACGACCTCGGCGCGCCCCGAACAGACCGAGGCCATCCTCACCGCGTGGGGCGGCACGACGTGGGACATGGGGCGGGCGTTCGGGACCATCGGGGCCCGCCGCGGGGGCACCGTCGTCGAGGTGACGACCTACCGGGCCGACGCCTACGACGGGCGCACCCGCAAGCCGGTCGTCGCGTTCGGCGACTCCCTCGAGGAGGACCTCCTGCGGCGCGACTTCGCGTGCAACGCGATGGCGCTGCGCCTGCCCGGGCTGACCTTCGTCGACCCCCACGGGGGCCTCGGCGACCTCACCGCGGGCGTCCTGCGCACGCCGACCGCGCCGGAGGTCTCCTTCGGCGACGACCCGCTGCGGATGATGCGCGCCGCCCGGTTCGTCGCGCAGCTGGGCTTCGTCCCGGGGCCGGAGGTGCTCGCGGCGATGCAGGAGATGGCCGCCTCGCTCGACATCGTCTCCGCCGAGCGGGTGCGCGACGAGCTCGTCAAGCTCCTCCTCGCCGGGCACCCCCGGGCGGGGCTGGAGCTGCTCGTCGCCTCGGGGCTGGCGGCCGTCGTCCTGCCCGAGCTGCCGGCCCTGCGCCTCGAGGTCGACGAGCACCACCGCCACAAGGACGTCTACGAGCACTCGATGACCGTCCTCGAGCAGGCGATCGACCTCGAGGGGCCGGCGGGAGGCCCCCCGGAGTCGGTCCCCGGGCCCGACCTCGTCCTGCGTCTCGCGGCGCTCCTGCACGACATCGGCAAGCCCGCCACCCGTCGCTTCGAGGAGGGCGGGGGGGTCTCCTTCCACCACCACGAGGTGGTCGGCGCCAAGCTCACGGCCAAGCGGATGCGCGCGCTGCGCTTCGACAAGGACACGACCAAGGCGGTCGCCCGGCTCGTCGAGCTCCACCTGCGCTTCCACGGGTACGGCGACGGCGCCTGGACCGACTCCGCGGTGCGCCGGTACGTCACGGACGCCGGAGAGCTGCTGCCCCGGCTGCACCGGCTGACCCGCGCCGACTGCACGACCCGCAACCTCAAGAAGGCCCGCCGGCTCTCGCGGGCCTACGACGACCTCGAGGAGCGCATCGCGCGGATCACCGAGCAGGAGGAGCTGAAGGCGGTACGCCCCGAGCTCGACGGCCACGAGATCGCCGAGGCCCTCGGCATCGCGCCCGGGCCGGTCCTCGGCCGGGCCTACAAGCACCTGCTCGCGGTGCGTCTCGACGAGGGCCCGATCGGCAAGGACGCAGCCCGCGAGCGGCTGCGCGCGTGGTGGGCCGAGCAGCCGGAGTCCTCCACCGGCGGCTGAGCGCCCCCGGTCCGCGGCTACCGGGCGAGCTCGCCCTGGGCCCTGGTCGCGGAGATCTCGAACTCGAGGGTGACCCGCTCGGAGACGAGCACCCCGCCGGCGTCCAGCGGCATGTTCCACTCGAGCCCGAAGTCGCGGCGGTCGACCTTGCGCGACCCCTCGAAGCCGGCCCGCAGCACGCCGAAGGCGTCGGTCCGCACCCCGGTGAGCGCGATGGGGATCGACATCGTCCGGGTGACGTCGCGGATGGTGAGGTCGCCCGTGACGAGGAAGGCGTCGTCCTCGATCTCCTCGACGCGGCTGCTGACGAAAGTCACCAGGGGGTGGTGCTCGACGTCGAGGAAGTCCGCGCTGCGCAGGTGCTCGTCGCGCTGGGGCGTGCGGGTGTCGATGCTCGCGGCCCGCAGGGTGACCTCGACGTGCGAGGCGTCGACGTCCTCGAGGTCGGCGTGGATCCGCCCGGCGACGTCGTTGAACGAGCCGCGCACGGTGGTGATCATGGCGTGCCGGGCGGAGAAGCCGATCCGGGTGTGCTGCGGGTCGATGGCCCAGTCGCCGCTGAGGCTCGGGCGCTCGCGCATGGTGTCTCCACGGCTCGGGGATGTCGGTCGTGCCCGCGCAGTGTCGCAGAGGAGGACCCCCGTGTCGACGGGGACGACCGGCCCGGGGGCGCTCACCCGCGTGGGACGGCCCGGTCCGGGCTAGGCTCGCCCGGACATCGTCCGCTCGGCCGTGGGAGACCGCTATGCCCGTCCTCGCCCGTCCGGGCCGGGGGAGGCCGACCCGGCCCGCCGCCTGGCCCGTGGGGCCCCCGGCGCACCTTCCGGTGGCCGCAGCCCCCGGGAGCGGCGGATGAGCGCCGCCGACCCGTCGCGGCCCACCCCCTCCGTGGTCGTGCGCGCGGGCAGTGCCACCGACGTCGGCCGGGTGCGCGAGCACAACGAGGACAGCGTCGTCGTCGGCGCGCGGGTGTTCGCCGTCGCCGACGGCATGGGCGGGCACGCGGCGGGCGAGGTGGCCTCGCAGCTCGTCGCAGAGGCCCTCGCCGGTCTCGAGCAGCGCCTGCCGGCCGGGCCCGAGGACGTCACGGAGGCGCTGCACGAGGCGAACCGCCGGGTCCTGCAGGCGCAGCAGGGCCGTCCCGAGCTGCGTGGCATGGGGACGACGGCCACCGGCCTCGTCGTCGCCGGAGCCCCCGACGAGGAGGGCTGGGTCGTCTTCAACGTCGGCGACTCCCGCGTGTACCGCGTGGCGGACGCGCAGATCCGGCAGGTGAGCCGCGACCACTCGGAGGTGCGTGAGCTCCTCGAGGCCGGGCTGCTCGCCCCCGAGGACGTCGCCACCCACCCGCTGCGCAACGTCATCACCCGCTCTCTCGGCACCGACCCGGCACCCGACCCCGACATCTGGGAGCTGCCGGTCACTCCCGGTGAGCGCTTCGTGGTCTGCAGCGACGGCCTGAGCAACGAGCTGGACGACGGGCAGATCCTCGAGCTCGCGACTGAGCACCCCGACCCCCAGCGCGCCGCCGAGGAGCTCGTCGACGCCGCCGTGCGGGCCGGGGGGCGGGACAACGTCTCCGTCGTCGTCGTCGCCGTGGAGCACGGCCCCGGCGAGGCCCCGGGCGGCGCGGCCTGAGAACCGCCGCACGCCCGGCCGCGCTCAGCCCGCGGCCGTGGCGGCCTCGGTCACCGGCACCTCGACGTCGGCGAACCAGGGGCTCGTCAAGGTCACCGAGCTCGTCCCGGCCGGCAGCGGCGGGTAGAGCGCCGACTGCGGGGGAGCCGCGCTCCCGCTCGTGATCCGCAGGATGGGGTTGGAGAGCGCCGACCAGCCGTCGACCTCCTTGTCGAAGGTGACGACCGAGTACTCCTTGGCGTCCGCCACCATCACCGGGTAGTTCTCCCACCGCCGCACGTTGGCGTCGGAGGGGCTGCTCGAGCCCTTCCCCCCGCTCACCCGCCACACGAGCAGCGTCGAGGCGTCGGACCGGGTGAGCTGGTAGAACGTGAAGGTCGAGCCGGCGAACGAGGAGCCCTTCGCGGCCCTGGTCCTCGCGATCTCGGTGAGCGGCGCGGCCCCCTCGAGCAGCTCGGCCGAACGGTCCTCGAGGGACGGCGAGGGCGAGCTCGTCGGGCTCGCCGTGGCACTGTCGTCGCCGGAGGTGACCGACACCGAGCCCGAGCCCGTCGGCTCCGGGGTGTCCGGGTCGTCGCTGCAGCCGGTGAGGGCGATGGTGGCGAGGGCGGCCGCGGTCAGGGCCGCGAGACGTCGGGTCATGGCCTCGGTCCTCACTGGGGAAGGGTGATCGTCACCCGGCGGTTGAGCGCGCGGCCGCGCGCGGTCTCGTTGCTCGCGATCGGCTCGCTCTCGCCCTTGCCGACCCTGCGGATGCTGATGCTGCCCGGCAGCCGGCGCTTCAGGGCGGCCGCCACGGCCGCGGCCCGGCGCTTGGACAGGTCGAGGTTGTAGGCCTCCGAGGCGTTGCTGTCGGTATGCCCGGTGACGGTGATCGTGCCGCGCGTGCCGGCCTCGGTGATCTCGGCTGCAGCCTCGCGGATGACCGACCCGGCCGTGGAGGTCAGGCTCGCCTCGTCCGTGGCGAAGAGGACCGTCGCGTCGAGGTCGAGCTCCTTGACGCCTCCCCGCGTGGCCTCGGTCAGCTTCTTGGCGACGTCCTCGACCTGGGCGCGTAGGTCGAAGACGGCCTTCTCGGGGGCGACGGCCTCGGCGACCGCCGAGGTCTCGACGGTGGGCCAGCCGGTGCCGACGGCCGGTGCGGGGTCCTCGACGGCCGGTTCGAGCAGGCCGTCCTCGACCGGGACCCCCTGGACCAGCTGGGAGCCGATGAGCACGTCGACGGTGCTCACGTCCGTCGGGACGGGCGCGAGGACGGTGTAGCCGACGACGGCCTTCCCGAGCTCGTCGGCCCCGGCGGTGAAGTCGATGTTCTTCGTCGAGATGCACCGCCGCGAGGAGTCCAGCCGCAGGGCGCTGTACGCGACGTCGTGCTCGGGGTCGATCGCCGCTGCCGTGCAGACGAGGGAGACCGCGCCACCCTGGTTGAGCACGTAGTTGTTCCCGTTGCCGTACGCGTCGAAGTGCGCCGCGTCCCCCCGCTGGTCCTGCACCCGCAGCCCCATGGAGTAGTACAGGACGGTGCCACCGTCCACCCGACGCAGGCCGTGCACCGTGAGCACCGCGAGTCGGTCGTCGGTGACGTTGCCGACCCAGGCCTGGCCGAGCACGGGCACCCCCTCGACCTCCGGCAGCGGCGGCGCGGTGGCCGCGTGGGCGGGCCCGCCGGCCACGAGCGCCGCGGCAGCGAGCACGGCAGACACTGTCCTCATCGCGATGGTCCCTCCTCGGCCGCGGCCTCCCCGCCCCGATGGTAGCGAGGCCCGCCTCCGGGCGCGGCCGGAGACGGCGGCGAGGGCCGAGGGTCGTGGCAGGCTTGCCCTGCCACGACACGGGGAGGGACGCGATGGAGGAACGGGAGGCGGTCCGGCAGGGGCCGCGCACGTGGGTGGTCGTCGCCCTCACGCTGACGGCGGTGCTCGCCGCGGCCCTGCTGTTCGTCGGGGGCCTCGTCACGGGCGTCGTCATCAGCCACGATGCGGCGAGCAGCGCGGCTCCGGCCCCGGCCGGGGGCGCCGCGTCGAGCGCGAGCCCCACCACCACGGCCGGGGCGGGCGACGGGAGTACCTCGGGCACAGGCTCGCTCGACCCGTGCCTCGTCGGGTCGTGGCGCACCGTGGAGCACTCCGAGAGCTCGGACACGCCGCAGGGCACGGTGACGATCACCGGTCTGCAGCGCACGCTCGAGATCAGCGAGGACGGACGCGAACGGGTCACCTACGACCCGACGCCGGCCGAGATCACGACCGACGAGGGCTCCGGGACCATCGTCTTCGACGGCACGGCCGTGTACTCCGTGAGCACCGACGGGGGCCGGATGAGCTTCGAGCTGGAGTCCTCCGAGGGCACGGTGACGGTGAGCGTCGAGGGGGCCGACCCCCAGACCCAGGACCTCACGCCCGGCACCGGCCCGGTCTCGTACACGTGCTCCGGCGACCGGTTCGTCGAGACGGCCACGGGCTTCCGCAACGTCTGGGAGCGCACGTCCTCGTGACCGGGGCGCTCACCCTTGCCGCCGGCTGCGGGCTCGGGGCCGGCCTCGCGGTGCGCCGGCGGCTCGACGGGCGCGGCTACCGGTACGACGACGAGCGTGACCTGCGAACGACCAGCCACGCCTGGGTCCCCTGGGCGTGCGCCGTCGTGACGCCCCTCATGGTGGCCACCGGCTGGACCGTCGGGAGTGCGGAGCGGGACGGGTCCGCTTCGGCCGGTGTCGCGCTCGCGCTGCTGCTGGTCCTCGTCGGGCTCGTGCTCGTCGTCCTGGCCGCCGTCGACCTGGACGTGCAGCGGCTGCCGGACGCGATCACCCTGCGGGTGGCTCCGGGGACGCTGCTCGGTCTGCTCGCCGTGTCGGCCCTGCGGGGCGAGCACACCGACCTGGTCCGCTCGGTGCTCGCCGCGGTGGTGCTCGGCGCGGTCTACCTCGGGCTCGTCCTGCTCGGCGGGGCCTCCGGGATGGGGCTCGGGGACGCCAAGCTCGCTCCCACCCTCGGGCTGCTGCTCGGCTACCTCGGGTGGTCCCACGTCGTCCTCGCGACGGTGCTCGCGTTCGTCTCCGTCGCCCTGCTCGGCGCGGTGCTCCTCGCCCTGCGCCGGGCGGACCGCCGGACCTCGCTGCCCCTCGGTCCGCACCTGGTCGGCGCGGCGGTGCTCGTGCTCGCGCTGCCCGGGCTCGGTGCCCTCCTGGCCGGGCTCAGCCGGTCAGGGTGAACGTGGCCAGGATCTTGTCGAAGTCGAGGTCCTGGAACTCACCGCGCGGCGCGACGGCGAGCGCGTTCATGATGAGGTCCGGGCTGACCTGCGCCATGAGCTGCCACGTCGTGACGACCTCGTCGGAGCCGGGCTGTGGCTGGTCCCACTGCAGGAGGATGGCGCGCTGGGCCCCCGGCCAGGTGACCGGTGCGCGGACGACCTCGACGTCCGGGTCCGCCTCGAGGCTGATCTCCAGCGCCTTGGACTGCTCGATGGCGTCGCTGCGCGGGTCGGGGTCGGTGACGACGGCGATGATCGGCGGCTGCCTGCCCTGGACGGACTTCAGCCACCGGTAGGTCGTCGAGCCGGACCTCGTCGTCGGGCTCTGCTCCTCGAAGTCCGCCGGCACCTGCATCGTGAACCCGTCGCCCGAGACGGTGCGGTCGGTCAGGGAGTCGGTCCCGTCGTGGACCAGCGGTGCCGAGGGCGACTCGCTCGGGGTGATCTTGCGCAGCTTCTCGGGCAGGTCGTCGTCCGCGCTGCCCGAGGAGCAGGCCGCCGTGAGGAGGGAGAGCACCCCGACGAGCACGACGACACGAGCGGCGCGGACCCCCGGATGCGACATGGCGCCGAGTGTACGATGCGGCGCTGGGCCCACGGGCCCGCGGGCGGGAGAAGGTCCTCGGACCCATGCGGGCGGACGGCCCCGCGTGACAGCATGGTGGCCGTGATCCCGGCGGAGGGCCGGGGACGGTGTCCTTGACGAGCGAGGGGGTCGATGGTGTTCGGGCGCGGAACGGAGCGCGGCGCGACCGCCTTGGAGTACGGCGGCTTCATCGCCGTGGCGGCGCTCGTCGTGAGCACCGTCTTCCTCGGCATCGGCGGGGGGAGCAACGCCCTGGGTCGCGGGGTCACCGAGGCGATCTGCAAGCTGTTCACCCTGGGCCAGGGCTCGTGTGACGTGCCGATCCAGGCCGAGGACCGCATCCCCCCGGAGCCGTGCGTCGTCACGGCGTCGGGGCACGACGCCAAGGTGACCGGTGCGCTGGCGGTCACCGTCGGCGGCACCGAGCGGTGGCTCGTCGAGGAGCTGTCCGACGGGACCTACCGGGTCACCCGGGGCACCGGCGCCGAGGTGTCGGCCGCGGCCGGCGTCGGCTTCAACGTCACCGGCACGTGGGACGACAAGGAGTACGGCGCCGAGGCCTCCGCGTCGGCGGGGGGTGGCGTGAGCTTCGGCGAGGGCGAGGTCTACAACCTCCCGAACGAGCAGGCGGTGCAGGACCTCATGTACGCCCACTACGCGGACATCGCCCTCGACACCGTCGTCGGCGACGAGGACTACGAGATCCCGCTGACCGGCTGGCACGTGCCCAACCCCATCCGCTGGGGGTCGGACCAGGTCACCGACCTGGCCGGCGTGCCCGACCTGCCCGAGTCCGACGAGACGTACTACGAGGGCGGCGCCTCCGCGAGCGCGCAGGCCTCGGCCACGCTCATCGCCGCCAACGCCGACGCCAACGTCGGCGTGCAGGCACTGCTCGGCACGAAGGTGGGCAAGGACGGCTCGACGACGACGTACTACTCCGCGCTCGTCAGCGGTGGCATCAACGCCGGCACGTGGGGAGGCGACGGCAAGGGGGAGACCGTCTACGCCGAGGCGGCCGCCTCCGGGCAGGTGGACGCCGGCATCTCGATCGACCGGGACGCCGCCGGTGAGGTCACCTCCATCTCGGTGGTGTACGGCTACCAGGGGGAGGCCCACGCCGGGGAGAACTCCTCCGACGAGGGGTCGCGCCACGAGGAGACGGTCACCCTTCCCGTGGAGACGGCCGCCGACCGGCAGGTCGCGTCCGACTTCCTCAACGCGATGAACATGGGCCCGGTGCCGGGCCTGCCGGGGTACGTGCCCAACCCGCAGGCGGGCAAGGTCACCGACCCGCTGGCGGCCGCCCAGGGCACCGTCGACTTCGTACGCGCGGTGCAGGACCACGGCTACCTCAGCCGGCAGGACTTCACGACCGACGACGGTGACTACGGCTTCGACTTCGACGCCAAGCTGATCGCCGAGCTCGGCCTCAGCCTCGACGTCCAGACCTCGGAGCTGCAGACGACCGGCGGCGAGTACTACAACGGCGAGGCCTGGGTGCCGTGGGAGGCCTGCAGTGCCTGAGGGCTCCTTCCTCCAGCGGCTGCTCACCCGCCCGCTGGTCCTCTTCCGCTTCGCCCTCGTGGCCGGCGGCGTGCTCATGCTCGTCATCGCCCTCGTCGTCCTGCTCGGCGGCGGTCCCGCGGTCACGGTGCTCGGCCGAGGCGCGGCCGGGCAGAGCCTGAGCGCCTCGGCCGCCGGGACGGCCGAGGTCTTCGCCGACGTCGAGCAGACCGGTGACACCACGTGCGAGGTCGACGGCAGCCGCGCGGACTCCCTCACCCAGCTGCCCGGTGGCCCGGTCGAGGTGGACGGCGCCACGTGGTACCCGACCGCGAACAAGGTCTCGGTCACCGCCGGCGCGTCGGTGGTGTGCGAGGCCGACGGCGCGAGCGAGGTGCTGCTCGCCGAGCGCAGCGGCCGTGAGCGTGTCCTCAAGGCCACCCTCTTCGCCGTCGCCGGCGTGGGCGGCCTGCTCCTCGGGCTCGGGGGCCTGCTGCTCGCCCGCGCACGGAGGTCGGGGCGGTGACCGTCGAACGCGTGGCCGCGCAGGTGGGCGCGGTCCTCACCCTCGTCGTCGTCACCTCGGTGTGCGCCGTGGCCATCGGGGCGCTCGCGGCGGCGACGTCGAACCCCACCTTCGGCGTCGTCTTCAAGACCCTCGTCGTCCTCGCGGTCCTCGTGGCCGTCCTCACGGCCTTCATGCGCTGGGGCGGAGGGGGCAGCCTGCCGGCCTGGCTGGCGGTGGCGGTGACCGCCTACGTGCTCACCCCGGCCGCCTGGGGCGGGACCCTGCTGTTCACCCGCGCCCTCGGCCTGCCGGCACCGCTGGCGTGGCTCGCCGACCTCGTCCTCTGGCTCGCGCTGTCGTGGTACGTCGTCCGCCGGGTCCTGCCCGGGGCGACCCGGGAGGACCTCAGTGGGCTGCGCTGACCCCGAGCGGGCCCGGTGCCTCAGGGGCGACCGACGTAGACATGCTTGACGGCGTCCCCGGAGCAGGTGATCTCGCCGGGGGGCTCGAGGCCCTCGATCTGCGCGACGGCGTAGAGGACGGTGTCCCCGAGCCGGCTGTCACCGTGGTCGGGGTCGGTGAGCTGCGGCGAACCGCCCCCCGAGACCTGGCACATCCCGGGGTCCGGTGCGCCGCCCGGCCGGGGGTCGGAGCCGTCCGTCGAGGACACCCACACCATCGGCGAGCCCTCGGCCTCCATGATGGGGAAGGAGGCCCCGCCCATCGAGTCCGCATAGAGCAGCGGCTCGGTCGGCTCGCTGGCACACGCGGCGAGGAGCACGAGGGCCGAGGCCGCGAGGGCGGGGCTGGTGCGAGGCCACGGGCAGCTCATCGCGGCAGTCTCGCAGAGACCGCGTCGCCGGGCCAGGTGGCTGCGGCGGGGTCAGCCGCCGAACCGGTGGATCCCCCGGCTGCGGGGGTGGACCAGACCACCGATGCCCAGCAGCCCGATCCCGGCCACGACGAAGGCGAGCGGCACGTCACGCACCCCGACGTCGGTGGGCAGGGCGAGCAGCGGCCCCTGGCTCATCGCCGGCCCGTCGCAGCGCAGCACGTCCCCGGCCTCGGAGGGCCCGACCGTGACGACCGGGAAGTACGAGGAGGAGTCCTCCACCCGGCTCCCGACGGCGTCGAAGTCCGGCGTGACCTCCAGCTCGGTGACGGCGCCCCCTCGGGTGCGGGTGCACCCCCACTGCGCCGGCTCGGGCAGGTCGGGGTTGTCACCGGCGGCGAAGAGCGTCGTGCCGGGGTCGAACAGGGGCGAGCCCTCGAGGGTGACCGGGGCCCCGTCGGCGACCACGGAGACCGGGAGCCGGGGCTGGGACCAGGCCATGACGCCGATGGCGACACCCGCCAGGCCGAGCAGCGCCAGCACGACGCTCGCCAGCACGCCGACCCGGTGACTGCGGTCCGTGCTCGTTCTCGATGGTCGTCTCTGTCGGTTGCGGGTCCGCATGCTCGGTGGCCTTGGAATGTGGTTCGGGAACACGTAACTTGTGGAAGACTGTGCCAGGCCCGCCCAGCGGGTGCGGGGTGTTTGCACGGCGTTCCGGGGAGAAGAATTTCATGACGGTGGGAGTCGTACTCCTCGAGCCCAGTGTGCAGCCGGGCTCGGCGCGCTCGTGGGTGGCCGACCAGCCCCGGCTCACCGTGGTGCCTGCCGGCGCGTTCGGCGAGACCGTCGGCTGGGTGCGCTCGGCCGAGCTCGACCACGTCGTCGTCGCCTCCCGCGCGGCCGTGGCCGACGAGGCCCGTCTCCTCGGCACGGTGCTCGCCGGTGCCCTTCCGGACCTCGCGGTGGCCGTCCGGTCCGCCGACACCACCTCGGTGGCCCTCGCCACCGCGGCCGCCGTCGCCCTCGAGGGAGCCGAGGGCCCGGTCCGCACCCTGGAGATCCTCACCCATCTCCTCGAGCACTCCGCCTCGGGGGTCTGGCTGTCCTCGGTGACCCGGCTCGAGCACCCGAAGCCGACCTTCACCCAGCACCTGCGCTCCATCGTCAGCCGCGGGTACGTGGCCTGGCTGAGCCCCGAGGCGGTCGTGCGGCGCGACGGCACCGGCGTCCCGGAGGACGTCGACGTGCTCACCGGCTGCGCCGAGGGGGAGGCACCCCTGGACGCGCTGCGGGCGCTGGTGCCCGGCGACCGCGTGCACCCGGTGCCGGCCGTCGCGGACGTGCGCGCCGTCTACGGCTCCCCGGGCGCCGAGTTCGTCACCCTCGCCCGGCTGCCGACGGCCGGCCCGGACGTGGCGCAGTGCCCCGTGTGCCGCATCGTCCAGCCCGGCATCGTCTGCCCCTTCTGTCAGGTCCACCTTCGCGTCCCGGAGCGCACATGAACCCCCGCCAGCGCCGCGGCCTCGTCTTCATGGCCGTGTCGATCCTCATCGCCGTCGCCACCTTCTTCGTCGTGACCGGCTACGTCGCCAACATCAACAGCCAGGTGGGGTCGCGGGTCACCGTGTACCGCGCGACCACCCCGATCGAGCCCTACACCGCGTTGAGCACCGACAACCTCGAGGCCGTGGAGGTGCCCGAGCGCTGGGCCTCGGACTCCTCGGTCCTGCGGCTGGACGACCTCCTGGGCCGGCGGGTCGGCTTCCGGCTCAACGTCGGCACCACGGTGAGCTCGGACATGCTCATCCCGAGCTCGAGCCTGGAGAAGGACGAGCGCGAGATCGCGATCAACGTCGACGCCGTCACCGGCCTCGCGGGCCGGGTGCGGCCGGGGGACCGGGTCGACATCCTCGCGACCTTCTCCGACGTCCCCGGGCTGCCCAAGACCACCCGGATGCTCAGCCGGGACATCAGGGTGGTGTCGATCGCCGGCCAGCAGCAGGTCACCCAGCAGAGCGAGCAGGGCCTCACCGAACAGGACGTCATCCCGGTCACCCTCGCCCTCGTGCCCAAGGACGTCATGCGGGTGACCTACGCCGCCAACTTCGCCACCGAGGTCCGCCTCGTCGGGCTGCCCAGCGACGTCGGGACCGACCGCGGCAACGAGGTCGGGGAGTACGACGCCAGCGACCTCGGCGGCAAGGCCATCCCGGAAGGAGTCAACGGATGACCCGAGTCATCATCGGCATGGAGGGCGAGAACCTCGTCGCCGACCTGATGTCGATCCTCGACGAGATGGACGGCTACGACGTGCGCGCCGTCGCCAAGTCCCCCTCGGAGCTGCTCGACCTCCTCGGCCGTCTCGAGCCGGAGATCGTCTTCGTCCACGACAGCCTCGGTATCGAGCCGATCTCGCAGACCATCCGCGACATCATCGCCCGGCGGCCGTCGGCGGCCGTGCTCCAGGTGTCGCACTCGCGCACCAGCGACGTCGTCATCAAGGCGATGGAAGACGGCGCCCGGGGTGTGGTCGCCTACCCGTTCGCCTACGAGGACGTCTCCAACCGGGTGCTCGCGGCGACCGACTGGACCCAGCACATGGAGGCCGTGCTCGCCGGGGCCGCCATGGCCAACACCTCCCGGGGCACCGTGCTCGCCGTCGTCGGCGCCAAGGGAGGCGTGGGCACGACGACCATCGCGGCCCACATGGCCCACGACCACCTCGTGAAGAACCCCGGCGCCAAGGTGTGTCTCATCGACGTCGACATCGAGAAGGGCGACGTCGGCGCGATCTTCGAGGTGCGCCAGTCGGTCTCCATCGCCGACGTCGCCAAGGTCTCCGGCGACCTGTCGCCGACCGCCGTCAACGACGCCGTCATCCACCACGCCTCGGGGGTCAACCTCCTGCTCGCCCCGCTGGACGTGCGCGACGCCGACTTCGTCACCCCGGCGGCCCTGCGCTCGATCGTCGCGCTGCTGCGGCGCGAGTTCGACCTCGTGATCGCCGACGGCGGGGGGCACGTCTCGCCCGCGCAGGCCGCGATGATCGAGCTCGCCGGTGAGTGCCTCGTCGTGACGACCCCGGACGTGCTCTCGGTGCGCGCGATGCGCCGCCGGATGATCGCCTGGGAGTCCCTCGGGGTGCGCGAGGAGGCGGCCTTCAAGGTCCTCGTCAACAAGACCGACAGCTCGAGCCTCTTCCCCGCCAGTGCCGTCGAGAAGCTGACCACCGCCGAGGTCCTCGAGACGAAGATCCCGAGCTCGCCGCGGGTCCTCGAGGCCTCGATGAACGACCGCGACCCGCGCGCCGTCACCGAGGTCGCGTGGTGGCGCCTGATCGAGCAGGTCCGCGACGAGGTCGGCCTCGGGTCGAGCGAGGGCGGCAGCCGCGGCAGCAAGCCGGCGCGGCGACGCCGCGGCCGGGCCCGGGGCCGGGCGAGCACGTCCACACCGCAGGCGCCGGCCACCGCCGCCGAGCCGCCCTCCGCCGCCGAGCCGACTCCGACCGACCCGGGCCCGGCGCAGCCGGCCCCGGCGTCCACACCCCCGCCCCGGGTCGCCTCGGAGTCCGGGGCGGTCGCGATGGAGACCGCGGGCATCCTGCCCGCCACCGTCCTGCTCATCCTCATCGCCTGGCAGGTCGGCGTCACCGGCTTCTCCTTCCTCTACGCCGGGCACGCCTCGGCCGAGGCGGCCCGCGCCTACTCGGTGACCGGCAGCACGAGCGAGGCGGCCGAGGCCGCCCGCGAGGCCGTGCCCTCGGTGCTGCGCGACCGGCTGAGCGTCAGCGCACACGGCGACACGGTCTCGGTCACCGTCCCGATCCCCAAGGGCTCGGGTGAGGTCACCGGCCTGCCGACCGAGCTGACGAGCACCCGGACGGTGGTGAGCGAGCGATGAGGGCGCGGCGCCGGGAGCGAGGGGCTGCCGCCCTGGAGATGCTCGGGGTCGCCCCGCTCATCGTGTTCGCCGCGCTCGTGGCGCTGCAGTTCGGCGTGGCCGGGTGGACGGTCGTCTCGACGGCCGAGGCCGCCAAGAACGCCGCCCGCGCCGCCTCGCTCGGCCAGGACCCGCGGGCCGCGGCCGACGGCGCGCTGCCGGGCGCCATGGACGCCACCACCGTGGTGGGGGGCCGGACCGACGACGGGTACCGGTACTCGGTGACCGTCCCGGTGCCCACGGTGCTGCCCTTCTCCGTCGGGTCGGTGACCCGCACGGTCGACATGCCGGACATCCGATGAGCAAGTACGACTCCTTCACCGGGGGGACCTCCACCCCGGTCACCTCCCGCGAGGACGACAGCCTCGTCGCGACCTTCCGGCGGATGCTCCTCGAGGAGGTCGACCTCCACGAGCTGAGCAAGGTCGACGACAACCAGCGCCGCGCCCGCCTCGAGCGGGTCATCGCCCACCTGGTCTCCCGCGAGGGCGTCATCCTCTCCGCGAGCGAGCGCAACCAGCTCGTGCGCCGTGTCGTCGACGAGGCCGTGGGCCTCGGGGTGCTCGAGCCGATCCTCAACGACCCGACGATCAGCGAGATCATGATCAACGGGCACGACCAGATCTACGTCGAGCGCGACGGCCAGCTCGAGAGCTGGCCGGCCCCGTTCAGCGGCGTCGAGCAGCTCATGCAGACCATCGACCGGATCGTCTCCACGGTCAACCGTCGGGTCGACGAGTCCAGCCCGATGGTCGACGCCCGCCTGCCCGCGGACAGCCGCCTCCCCCGGGGGGCCCGCGTCAACGTCGTCCTGCCGCCGCTCAGCCTCAACGGGCCGACGGTGACCATCCGCCTCTTCCCCCAGGCGCTCTCGCTGAACCAGCTCATCGAGAAGGACGCCCTCGACCGGCGCACGGCGCTGCTGCTCAAGGCCTGCGTCGAGGCCCGGCTCAACGTCGTCGTCTCCGGTGGCACCGGGTCGGGCAAGACGACCCTGCTCAACGCGCTCTCCTCGTTCATCTCCCCGAGCGAGCGGATCATCACGGTCGAGGACGCCGCCGAGCTCAGCCTGGACCAGCCGCACACCATCCGCCTCGAGACCCGACCCGCCAACGTCGAGGGCCGGGGGCAGATCACCATCCGCGACCTCGTCCGCAACAGCCTGCGGATGCGCCCGGACCGGATCATCGTCGGGGAGTGCCGAGGCGGCGAGGCCCTCGACATGCTCCAGGCGATGAACACCGGCCACGAGGGGTCGCTGACGACGGTGCACGCCAACAGCCCCGACGACGCCCTCTCCCGGCTGGAGACCCTCGCCTCGATGAGCGACGTCGACGTGCCCTTCCACGCCCTGCGCGACCAGGTGAACTCCGCGATCGACGTCATCGTCCAGCTCAACCGGCTCAGCGGCGGCGTGCGTCGGGTGGTCGACGTCTCCTGGGTCGCGAGCCGACGCCAGGAGGACTTCTCCCTCGTGCCGCTCATGGAGTACGCCGTCGACCGCAGCGACCCCACGAGGCTCCGGGGCCACTTCGTCACCCACGACCTGCCGGCGCGCTTCCGGGACCGGCTGCTGGAGGGTGGCGTGGACGTCGCGGCGATCGAGGGAGACGGCTGATGACGGTCGGGCTCATCCTCGCCGGGGCCCTCGCCGCCGTGCTCTTCTTCGTCCTGGCGCTGCGGTCGTTCGTCGGGGTGGCCCGCGACCGTCGGGCCGCCGAGCAGGCGGCCGAGCTGCTGCACACCGAGGAGCAGTCCTCGCTCGTCGAGGTGTTCGACCAGCGTCTCGTGCGCACCCGCCTCGGGCGCTGGCTCGCCCATGAGCTCGACCTCGCCGGGCTCAAGCAGCGTCCGGTCGTCGTCCTCGTGAGCGGCGTCGTCGTCGGGATCGTCACGACCTACCTCCTGTGGCGCTTCGTCGCGCCGCTGCTCGGGGTCGCGGGCCTGGCCATCGGCGTCCTCGCCGTGCGCCGCTACCTCCAGCGGGCCCAGACCCGGCGCAAGGAGGCGTTCGTCGCCCAGCTGCCCGAGCTCGCCCGGGTGCTCGCCAACGCCAGCCACGCCGGTCTCTCGCTGCCCACCGCGCTCGCGGTGGCGGGGGACGAGCTCTCCGAGCCGGCCCGTAGCGAGCTCGCCCGGGTCGCCACCCGGCTCAACTTCGGCGCCCCCCTGGACACCGCCCTGCACGAGCTCTACGACCGGATCGGCTCGCGCGAGACCAACGTCCTGATGTCCACGCTCGTCGTCTCGGCCCGCAGCGGCGGGTCCCTCGTCACCGCGCTGCGGGACATCGCCGAGACCCTCGACCAGCGCAAGGAGACCCGGCGTGAGGTGGCGACGACGCTCTCGCAGGCGATCGCCTCCTCCAACCTCGTCATCGTCATGGGGTTCGCGATGCTGCTGCTCGTCAACGCGATCGAGCCGGGCACGGTGGACCGGATGACGAGGGAGCCCGTCGGCCAGGTCGCGCTCGTCCTCGGCGGCTCTCTCTTCGCCACCGGGTACATCGTCATCCGGCGGATGACCGGGTTCGACCGATGAGCTTCCTCGCCGGGCTCGTCCCCGGGCTGGTCGCCACGCTCGCCGTGGTCCTGATGCTGCGTGGCTACCACATGATGCGTACCGACCCCGACGTCGGTCTCGACGCCGACGAGGTCCTCTACCTCACCAAGTCGGCGCGCGAGCAGGCCAAGGGACAGAGCGCGATCATGGCGCTGGCCTACCGCCTCGTCCCGGGGCTGCGCGGCGCCCTCCCGACGCAGGCGGTGCGCTGGCTGCAGCACCAGGTCGACATGGCCGGGCGGCCCGCGGGCCTGGACGTCGACGCCGTCCTGGCGAAGTTCGTCGTGTGGTCGATGGCGGTCGGCCCGGTGTTCGTCGTCGGGCTGTTCACCGGCCGGCTGCTCTACGTCGCGCTGCCTCCGCTCATCGTCGTCATCCTCCCCCTCGCGCAGCTGTCCGGCATGGCCCGCCGGCGCCGGGAGGCCGTCGACCGCGACCTGCCGGACTTCCTCGACGTCCTCGCGGTCACGGTGAGCGCCGGGCTGGGGTTCCGCTCCGCCCTCGAGACCGTCTCGCGACAGTTCGGCGGGGCCATCTCGGAGGAGATCCAGACCGTCCTGCACCAGATCAGCAACGGGGCGAGTGTCCGGTCCGCCTTCACCGGGCTGCGCGACCGCACCCACTCCGAGGCGGTCAACGAGTTCGTCACCGCCTACCTGCAGGCCGAGGAGCTCGGGGCGCCGCTCGGCGACACCCTCAACCAGATCGCCGCGGACATGCGCCGGGCGGCCGCCCAGCGGCTGCGCCAGAAGGCGGCCAAGATCGAGCCACGGATCAGCCTGGTGATGACGATGGTGCTCATCCCGGGCGCGCTCGTCATCCTCGCCGGCGGGATGTACCTCGCCCTCGGGGCCGACACCTTCGGGGGGTTCCTCGGTGGATAGAGGTCACACCGGCGTCCCCCTCGCGCTGCGCTCGCTCACCCAGGTCACCCTCCTGATCCGGCTGCTCGCGCTCGCGACGGCCGCGGTCGCCAGCGTCGGGGGCGAGCTGACCATGGCCAGCCTCGTCGGCTACCTCATCCTCGGCGCCACGAGCTTCTTCGGCCTGATGAACACCGCGGTGCTCGACCTCGTCCGGCGCCACCCGATCGTCGCGATGGGGGACGCGCTGCTGCTCGCGGCCGGGGTCGCGCTCAACGGCGTGGAGAGCCCGCTGCTGCTCGGGGCGCTGACCACGGCCTTCCTCCTCGGGCTGTGGCTCGAGCGGCTGAGCGGGGGCATCGTCCTCGTGGCGGTCCTCGGCCTCTACCTCGCCGGCGTCCTCCTGCCGAGCGACGAGGAGCACGGGTTCGTCTCCACCGTGGCCATCCCCTTCGTCTACGTCACCCTCTGGCTGCTCGGGCTGACGGTGAGCCGGGCGTTGGCGGCCGAGCGCAGCGCGCAGGCCGCGCTGCGCGACGCGGTGGTGACCGCGGCGGCCACCGAGGAACGCACCAAGGTGGCCCGCGAGCTGCACGACTCGTTGGCCAAGTCCCTCCAGGGGCTGGCCCTGATGGCCACCGCGCTGCCGAGCCAGGTCCGCGACCAGCCCGACCGGGCGCTCGAGAGCGCGGCGACGATCCGGGAGATGGCCTCCTCCGCCGTGCACCAGGTGCGCGACGTCATGACCGACCTGCGGACCCCGACCTCGACCGAGGCCCTCGACGCCGCGGTCACCCAGGTGGCCCTCGGCTGGGCGGCGCGGACCGGGCGCGACCCGCAGCTGGCCCTCGAGCCGGTGGAGGGGGTCGAGGAGGCCACGCGCTACGAGCTGCTGGCCGTGCTCGAGGAGTGCCTCGAGAACGTCCACCGGCACGCCGGGCCGTGCGGTGTCCGGGTGGCCCTCACCGCCACCGACGGCAGGGTCGTCCTCGCCGTCGAGGACGACGGCGCCGGTGTCGACCCCGAGGCCCTGACCGCCGCGCAGCAGGCCGGGCACCACGGTGTGCTCGGCATGCAGGAGCGGCTCAGCCGGGTCGGCGGATGGTGCACCCTCGAGAGCGGCGCCGGCCGCGGCACCGTCGTCACGTCCTCGGTGCCCCTGCTCGACCGGGTGGAGCGGTGAGCGTCTCGGTCGTCGTCGTCGACGACAGCGACATCGTCCGGCGCGGCCTGCTGGCCCTGCTCGAGACCGACCCCGAGCTCGAGGTCGTAGGCCAGGCCGCCGACGGGGACGAGGGCCTCGAGGTCGTCCGGCGCACCTCGCCGGACGTCACCCTGCTCGACGTGCGGATGCCGGGCCGCGACGGGCTCTCCGTCGTCGGCGAGATGGCCGAGCACACGACGGTCCTCATGCTCACCTTCACCGACGACCACGCGAGCATCCAGCGGGCGCTCGCCGACGGCGCCCTGGGCTACCTCGTGCACGGGACCTTCGACGCCGACTCCCTGGCGCACATGGTCCGTGCAGCCGCCCAGGGCACCGGGACCCTCTCCGGCCCCGCCCTCGCCGCCCTGCGCAGCGGCCCGTCCGTGCCGACGCCCGCGCCCGGCGACCACGACGCGCTCGGGCTGAGCCCGCGGCAGGCCGAGGTCATGGACCTCATCGCCCAGGGCCGCAGCAACGGCGACATCGCCCGCGAGCTGTTCCTGGCCGAGAAGACCGTGAAGAACCACATCAACCAGATCTTCGCCGCCCTCGGCGTCGAGACGCGGGCGCAGGCCATCGTCTTGTGGATGGGACGGCCCTGAGGCCCGCAGCGGGCACGCGGATCTTGGGCCCGGCGTTGGGCCCCAGGACCCTGGGGTGCCCGGTGACCCCCACCTAACGTTGTCGATGTCAGCACGGGCCACGCAGGCCGACCGCACCGACCAAGGGGAAGACATGACGCACAAGCTCGCCGCTCGTTTCACCGCCGCCGCCAGCACGGCCCGCTCCGAGAAGGGCGCCACCGGCCTCGAGTACGCCGGCATGATCGCCGTCGCGGCGCTCGTCGTCGGCCTCGTCTGGACCGCCATCCAGGGCGCCGACGTCGGCGGCAAGATCTCCTCCGCCATCAGCGACCTGTTCTCCCCCGGCTGAGCCGGACCGAGAACCACGTAGTGGGAGTTGGGCGCTCGCCCGGCTCCCACTACGCTGTCGCCAGGGAGGTACACGATGCACCACATCGTCGCCCGATCGGGGAGCACGGGGCGGGGAGCACGTCGGGACGAGCGCGGGCAGGTCGCCATGTGGCTGGTCGTCGTCGTCGCGTTCGCGCTCGTGGGTCTGGGGACCACCGCCTACGCGCGGCTGGCCAAGGCCACCGACGAGGTCAGCCGGATCCAGACCGCCGCGGACGCCGCGGCGCTGGCCGGGGCGCAGGCCATCGTCCGGGACGCCCCCAACGCCATCCGTGAGGCCGTGCTGAGCGGCAGCGGCGTGCCCTGTGGTCTGGGGCGGGAGGCCGCGCAGGACTTCGCCGCGCGCAACGACGCCACCCTCACGCGCTACTGCTACTACCCCGAGAGCGACCGGGTCGAGGTGACGACCAGGTCGAACGCCGTCACCGAGTCCGGCTCCCGGGAGGAGCGCTCGGCCGTCGCCGAGCTAGGTATCACGCTCGGGCCGTGCGTGCTGCCCGAGGCACCGCCGGAGCCGAGCTGGAGCCCGCCGCCGTCGTCGTCACCGACCCCCTCGGGGACCGAGAGCCCGACGCCGACACCGACGCCGACCCCCGACGACGTCGTCGGCGAGGGGCACTGCGGTGACATCGGCTTCCAGGTCACCTTCCCCGGCGCCGGCGGCGGTCCGGTGTTCGGGTGGGGGGAGCTGCACATCACCGCCGACCCGACCCTCAAGGACTGACCTCCCGCCAGCCCCCGAGGGACCGCTGCGTCCGCGGTGCTCCGGGGAACGACCCGGTCAGGGCCGGGTGACCTCGACGCTGACCGGCTTCTTGAAGCCCTCCTGGCGGACCTGGACCCGGCTGAGGTCGGCCGGCAGCGGCGGGTAGAGGGCCGTGCGCGGCTGGGGGTCGCCGTTGACGTACGCCGCGTCGGTGCACAGACACCGGGTCTTGCCGTCGTAGTCGACGTAGGTGAGCGGGGCGTAGACCTTCTTGGACCTGCGGTCCACGAGCGTGGGCCAGCTGGCCCACCCGAGGTTCCCGCGGCGCACGAGCAGCTTGTCCGGGCCCGTGTACCAGAACGTCAGCCGGGTGTCGCCCTCGCCGGCGAGGACCTCGGCGACCCGCAGGGTGGCCGGGCCGGTGTCCAGGGTGCCCTTGGTCGAGCCCTGGACCGCCGGGAGCCGGGCATCGAGCACGGTCGAACTGAGGTCCCTGGGGGTGAACGAAGGGCTGGGCGTCGAGGACTCGCTCGACGTGGTGGCCGCCGACCCGGTCTCGCTCGAGGGGCTGGGCTGCGGGTCGTCCCCGCTGCACCCGCCGAGGGCGACGGCGGCCAGACCGGCCACCAGGGTGACGGCGGCCAGCCGGCGGCGGGGGGTGGGAGTGGTCATCTCAGGAGCCTCCACTGAAGGTGATGCTCACCCGGCGGTTCTTGGCCTGGCCCGACGGGGTCTGGTTGTCCGCGATGGGCTCGCTCTCGCCCTTGCCGACGGTGGTCAGGTGGTACCCGGAGCCGAGCTGCTTGCGCAGCACTGTCGCGACCGCCTCCGCGCGCCGCTTGGACAGCTCGAGGTTGTAGCTCGCCGAGGCGTCGGAGTCGGTGTGCCCGGTGACCGTGAGGTCCTTCCCGGCGCCGGCGGCCTTGATCTGCTGGGCGGCCGCGCGGACGGTGGCGGTCGCCTTCGACGTCAGGCGCGCGGAGTCCTTGGCGAAGAGCACGTCGGCGGCGAGGTCGACCTGGCCGGCGGAGGTGGTCACGGACTCCTCGAGGTTGGAGACCCTCGCGGTGACGCGGTAGCTCGCCGGCTTCTGCGGCTGGGCCTCGGCGAGCAGGTCGGCGTCGACCTCGGGCCACCCCGTCCCGAGGATGACCGGGTCCTGCTGGTCCTCGGCGAGTGGCTCGAGCAGGCCCTCCTCGACCGGGACGTGCGGGATGACCTGCTCGGCGACGACGACGTCGACGGACGTCACGTCGTCCGGCAGCGGTGCGGTGGCCGACCACAGCACGGACGCCTGACCCGGCTCCAGGTCGAAGACCGCGGTGTTGGACGAGCAGATGCACGAGGTGAACTTGTCGTCCGGCACCAGCGGCCGGTACACCTTCGCCCCGGCCGGGTCGACCAGCGCGACGTCCCCCTGCAGGGGCCCGACGTCCCGGCCGAAGAACGAGGTCGTACTCGGGCCGAGGTAGGCACCCCCCTCGGCCGCGGCTCCCTCGGGCAGCGCCATCGACCAGTAGACGACCGTGGCGTCCTCGACGCGGGCCACCCGGTGGACGGTGATGACCGCGGGGGCCCCGCCCGAGGCGGTGCCCAGGGTCAGGGCCTGCCCCTGGACGGGGACCTCGAGGTCACCCGGTGACGCGGCTCCGGCGGCCGGGACGCTCAGCGCGACCAGCGTCGCGCTCGCGGCCAGGCCCGCCAGCGACGTGAACCTCATGCGAATCTCCCCGAAACCGTTGGAGGCCTTCCGGCCTCGCGACGTGCCCCCGACCGCGAGAACCCGGGTGCGGGTCGCTCGGGCCGCGGTGCGGCGTGAGCGCCTACGCTACCGAAGCATGACGGCGGTCGGTAACCGCAGGGCCGGGGGACCTCTCAGCGCGATGGTGGTCCTCGGGGTTCTCGTTCTGCCCGTGGTCTGGCTGCCGCAGTTCCTCTTCTCCCCCGACGTGCTCGACGACGCCTACCTCATCGGCCGATGGTCGCTGCTCGCGGGCGCGCTGGCCCTCGTGGCGCTCGTCGTGGAGCGGCTGCGGGGTGCACCGCCCTGGGCGGCCACCGCCCTGCTCGCCCTCGCCTGGGCGGGCGTCGTCCTCGGCAAGCTGCTCGGAACCGGCGAGTCCCCGTACCGCTGGCTGCTCTACGCGGCCACGGTGCTCGCGCTCGCCGGGTGTGCCGTGCCGGCGGCGCGTCCGGGGGCCGTCCGCGTCGCCGTGGGTCTCGTGGTCCTCACCGGCATCGGCCTGCTCACCCTGGCCTGAGCCGCGCCTGCAGGGTCCCGCACCGGGCCCGCCCCCAACGGGCCCGGGGATGGGCCCTGAGGCCCTCCCCACCCGGTCGGCCCCTCCCTAGCCTCGAGCCATGAGCAGACCGCTGCGGGGCCACGACCGCCCCGGCGCCGCCGGAGGGGGCCGCGCCGGGGAACGTGGCGCCACCGGGCTCGAGTACGGCGGGATGGTCGCGGTGGCCGCGGTCGTCGTCGGCCTGGTGTGGTTCGGCATCGTCCACGGCAACCTGGCCCAGCACACGACGAGCGCGGTCTGCCGGATCTTCATGCAGGAGGGGTGCGACGACACCGCCGCCAACGTCCAGGACGCGCTCGAGCGGGCGCTGGCCGGCGACTACGTGGCCCTCGGCGACTCCTTCGCCTCCGGCGAGGGGGCGGGGGACTACCACGACGGCACCGACTACGACAAGCGCGACGACTACTGGCCCGGCAACTGGGGAGACGACTCGCACAACCGGTGCCACCGCTCCTCCTCGGCCTACGCAGAGCAGACGTACAACGACCCCGACTTCGACTTCGGCGGCAGCTTCACCCCGGTCTACTGCTCCGGTGCCGAGACGGTCGACCTGGACAACCCGAACCACAGCAACGACGACGAGGCCCCCCAGCTGGACGCCCTCTCCGAGGACACCTCCCTGGTGACCATGTCGATCGGCGGCAACGACCTGGGCTTCAGCGACGTCCTCACCGACTGCGTCCTCAACGGCGAGCGGGGCGTCCCGGGCATCGCCACCTGCCAGGAGACGTGGGACACCACGCTCGACGATCGGATCGAGGACCTGCGCCCGAAGCTCGTCGAGCTCTACGGGCGCATCCGCGACCAGGCGCCCAACGCGCGGGTCGTCATCATGGGCTACCCCCGGCTGTTCAACGACCCGCCGAGCGAGGAGCTGAACAACATGCTCTTCGCCGAGGACCAGGTCTGGATGAACGGCAAGGCCGACGCCCTGAACGCGATGCTGCGGGACGCCGCCCGCGAGGCCGGGGTCGAGTTCATCGACCCCACCTCCGCCTTCCTCGGGCACGGGGTGGGCGCCCCGGACGGAGAACAGTGGATCAACGACCTCGACTGGGGCGGGCCGGGCCTGTCGGTCACCGACCCGGGCTCCTTCCACCCCAACGCCCAGGGGCACGCCGCGATGGCGGCGCTGCTCGCCGAGCAGCTGCGACACCCGAGGTACCCATGAGACGACGTCGAGGGCCGTGCCTGGCTACCGTGGTCGGCATGCGAGCGAGGGTGGGGATGGGTGCGGGCCTGGTCCTCGCCGCGATGGGAGTGATGGCCGTGACCGGATGCGGCAGCGAGCAGAACCCGCAGGCCGCGACCTCCGCGGCCTCCGCGGCCTCCGCGGCGGGCTCGTCCTCGCCGGCGGCGTCCGACGCCGCTCTCGAGGACCGCGCCACGGCGATGCTCCTGCCCGAGGGCTCGCTCGGCGACGGGTGGCGGCTCAGCGACCCCCCGCAGCCCGGGTTCCGGATGACCATCTGCGGCGTCGACATCGAGCCCGAGCAGCCGCGCGGGGTGGCCCTGCGCCGCTTCGCCCAGAGCGGGCTGGGACCGTTCGTCGTCCAGTACGTCGAGGTGCATCGCGACGGCCTGGCCGACGAGGTCGTCTCGGCACTGCGCGAGGCGCTGCCCGGGTGCACGCGGTTCTCGAGCACCGGTGAGGCCGCCGACAGTCCCGAGGAGTCGTTCGTCGTCGACGAGGTGCGCACCGAGGACGTGCCGGAGGACACCGTCGTCGTGCGGATGACCTCCCAGGGTGAGCACCAGGTCACCCAGGACATCGCGTTCGTGGCCCGCGGGGAGTTCCTCGTCGGCCTGGTCTCGTTCGTCGGGGGGCGGCCACCGGACCCGGGCGTGATCGAGACCGCGCTCGCCCACGTTCCGGCGGCCTCCTGAGCGACGGGCCGCCCCGCGACGGCGCGAGCGGCACCCGCCCACAGGCGGGTGCCGCTCGTCGGGACAGCGGTGCCGGTGAGGAGCTCAGCGCTCCTCGTCGCCGGTGATGAAGGCCTCGAGCCGCGCGCGGCCGACCTCGTCCGGGCGCTGCTCCGGCGGGGACTTCATCAGGTAGGACGACGCCGACAGCAGCGCGCCGCCGATGCCGCGGTCCTTGGCGATCTTCGCGGCCCGGATCGCGTCGATGATGATGCCGGCGGAGTTCGGGGAGTCCCACACCTCGAGCTTGTACTCGAGGTTGAGCGGGACCTCACCGAACGCGCGGCCCTCGAGGCGCACGTAGGCCCACTTGCGGTCGTCGAGCCAGGCGACGTAGTCCGACGGGCCGATGTGGACGTTGCGGTCCTCGGTCTTGCCCGCGAGCTCGCCGGTGAGGTTGCTCGTGACGGCCTGGGTCTTGGAGATCTTCTTGGACTCCAGTCGCTCGCGCTCGAGCATGTTCTTGAAGTCCATGTTGCCGCCGACGTTGAGCTGGTAGGTGCGGTCCAGGCGCACGCCGCGGTCCTCGAAGAGCTTGGCCATGACCCGGTGGGTGATGGTCGCGCCCACCTGCGACTTGATGTCGTCGCCGATGATCGGCACGCCGGCGGCCTCGAACTTCGCGGCCCACTCCGGGTCGGAGGCGATGAACACCGGCAGCGCGTTGACGAAGGCGACGCCGGCGTCGATGGCGCACTGGGCGTAGAACTTGTCGGCCTGCTCGGACCCGACCGGCAGGTAGGACACGAGGACGTCGGCCTCGGCCTCGCGCAGCGCGGCGACGACGTCGACCGGCTCGGCCGGGGACTCGTCGACGGTCTGCGCGTAGTACTTGCCGAGCCCGTCGAGGGTGTGCCCCCGCTGGACGGTGACCCCGGTCGTCGGGACGTCGGAGATCTTGATCGTGTTGTTCTCCGAGGCGAACACCGCCTCGGCGAGGTCCTTGCCGACCTTCTTGTCGTCGACGTCGAAGGCGGCGACGAACTCGACGTCCCGGACGTGGTAGTCGCCGAAGACGACGTGCATCAGGCCGGGGACGCTCGAGGACGGGTCGGCGTCCCGGTAGTAGTGGACGCCCTGGACGAGCGAGGACGCGCAGTTGCCGACGCCGACGACGGCGACGCGGATGGAACCCATGGGCTTGTTCTCCTGGGGTCGGGGATGGACGGGGACGGTGGGCACTGCGGTGCGCGGCGGGCCGCGCACCGGCGCCGGCTACGGCTGGGGGCCGGGGTCGGTGGGGTGACGACGCTCGGCGTCGATGAGCTCGGTGAGCCAGCGCACCTCGCGCTCGGTGGTCTCCTCGCCGTGCCGCTGGAGGGCGGCGGTGTAGGAGTCCAGCCGCTCGCGGTGTCGGGCGGAGCGCTCGCGCACCCGCTCGAGGTCCTCCTCGAGGCGCGAGCGCCGGCCCTCGAGGATGCGCAGGCGCACCTCCCGCTCGGTGCGGGCGAAGAAGGCGAACCGGACGTCGAACCCGTCGTCGTCGTACGCGGAGGCGTCCGCTCGTGCGACGAGGTCGGCGAAGTGCTCCTTGCCGGAGGCGGTCAGCTCGTAGACCACCCGCGGCCGCTTGCCCGAGCCCACGCCGTCGGTGGACTCGGCGATCAGGCCGCGGCCGAGCAGCGACTTCAGGGCCGGGTAGAGCGTCCCGTAGGACAGCGCCCGGAACGGGCCGAGCGCGGTGTTGAGCCGGCGCCGCAGGTCGTAGCCGTGGGTCGGGCCCTCGTGGAGCAGGCCGAGGACGGCGAACTCCAGGAGCTGGGCGCGTCGCGAGACCATGCGCGGCTCCGATCCGGTCGGGGGTGTCCGAGCACGACGGGCTCGGACCTGGGCACCCACGACCGTAACACAGATATATCGCAGAGATATATCGAGGGAGAGGCGGCGGGTTCCCGACCCGCCGGGCGGCCCGACGGGCCGGGTTGGGGGATTCCCAGCCAGCGCGGTCATACTGACCGATGGACGCGGCCGCCGGCGCCGCGTCGTCCCCTGCCCCCGTCCCCGGAAGTCCATGAGCCCACGACAGCCCCGTTCCCGCGCCGAGGCCACGCGCCGATCGGCCCGCTCGCGCACGTCCACCACGTCCCGTCGCCGGGTCTGGCTCAAGCGGGGCCTGTGGGGGGTGCTCGGCGTGTTCGTCCTCGGGGTCGCCGGGGTCGCCCTCGCCTACGCACTGACCGACATCCCCAAGCCGAACGAGATGGTCACCGCCCAGGCGAGCATCGTCTACTACTCCGACGGCAAGACCGAGATGGCCCGGCTCTCCGACGAGGGCGGCAACCGGGAGTCGGTGCCGCTCAGCGAGATCTCGCCGAACATGCAGCACGCGATCCTCGCCGCCGAGGACCGCGACTTCTACCAGAACAGCGGCATCAGCCCGACCGGCATCGCCCGCGCCGTGTGGGTGGCCGTCAAGGGCGGCAAGGCGACCCAGGGCGGCTCGACGATCACCCAGCAGTACGTGAAGAACTACTTCCTCACCCAGGACCGCACGCTGAGCCGCAAGGCCAAGGAGATCCTCATCTCCTTGAAGATCGACAAGCAGCAGTCCAAGGACCAGATCCTCGAGAACTACCTCAACACCATCTACTACGGCCGCGGGGCCTACGGCATCGAGACCGCCTCGGAGAGCTACTTCGGCAAGCACGCCAAGGACCTGGGGCCGGCCCAGGCCGCGTTGCTGGCCGCCGTGGTCCGGGGTCCCTCGCTCTACGACCCCACCCTCGGGGACGAGCAGCGCACCAACGCCGAGCAGCGATCGGACTACATCCTCGACGCCATGGTCGACCAGGGGTGGCTGACCTCGCAGGAGCGGCAGAAGGCCACCTTCCCCAAGGTGAAGAAGTACCGGCCCAAGCAGCTCGGTGGGACCTCCGGGTACGCGGTCGACGTCATCAAGCGCGAGCTGGTCGACACCTACAAGCTCAGCGAGTCCGACATCCAGCGTGGCGGGCTCAAGGTCGTCTCGACGATCGACAAGGACCGCCAGCAGGACGCGGTCGACGCCGTCGACGCCGAGTCGCCGCAGGAGAAGGACGTGCACGAGGGGCTGGTCTCCATCGTGCCCGGTGACGGCGCGGTCGTGGCCCTCTACGGGGGCAAGGACTACGCCGAGCGCCAGTTCAACAACGCGACACAGGCCACGATGCAGGCCGGGTCCACGTTCAAGATCTTCACCCTCATCGCGGCGCTGCAGTCGGGCGAGGTGAGCACCGCCTCGACCTTCAACGGCGCCAGCCCGCAGTACTTCGACGAGTTCTCGAGCACGGGTGAGGCCGACTACGCGACCGGCGACGGGCGGGTGAAGAACTACAACGACGAGCAGTTCGGCCAGATCAACCTGCTGACCGCCACCGGCCACTCGGTCAACACCGTCTTCGCCCAGCTCAACATCCTCGCCGGGGCGGAGAACACGATGAAGGCCGCCCAGACGGCCGGCGTGCGCTCCGAGCTGACGCCGAACATGGCCAACGTCCTCGGCACCGACTCGGTCGACGTCATGGAGATGGCCAACGCCTACGCCACGATCGCGGCCGAGGGCGTGCGGGCGGAGCCCTACCTCGTCAAGAAGGTGACCTTCCCCAACAGCTCGGCACCGGTGATCAAGGCCGAGCCCAAGACCAAGCAGGTCTTCGACAAGGACCTCATGGACGACGTCATCGAGGCGATGCAGCAGCCGCTCCTCGGGGGCACCGCGGCCTACGCCGGTGAGTACCTCGGACGCCCCGCGGCGGGGAAGACCGGCACCTCGGAGTCGCTGCGCTCGGCGTGGTTCGACGGCTACGTCCCCCAGCTGGCCACGGCGGTCGGGCTCTACCGCTCGGACAAGAAGGGCAACCAGCTGGCCATGCAGGACCTGCCGACGTCGGGGAACATCACCGGCGGCACCTACCCGGTGCGGATCTGGACGGCCTACATGCGCGCGGCGCTCGAGGGCACCGACATCGAGCAGTTCCCGGCGCCGGCGCACATCAACGAGGACGCCTCGCCGCCGGCGCCCGAGGCTCCGAGCACGACCTCGGCCCCCTCGAGCACGACGTCGGCCCCGCCGAGCACGACGTCGGCGCCGCCGAGCAGCTCGTCGGCCCCGCCGAGCACGACGTCGGCGCCGCCGAGCAGCTCGTCCGCCCCACCGAGCACGACGTCAGCGCCGAGCACGACGGCGAGCTCGCCGAGCCCGACGCTGGAGTCGCCGTCGGTGTCGTCGTCCGCGGGCGACGGCGGCTGACGCACCGGGCACCGTGTCCGCGTCGAGCGACCAGCGAGCGACCCGGCACCGCCTGCTGACGGACCGGCTGCTGGGGCCGTTCGGGGGCCCCCGTGGGCGTTACGCCCCCGCGGCGGCCCGCGGGGTGGCCGGGCTGGCACCGGTGGTCCTGCTCCTCGGGCTGCCGCTCGTCCTCGCCGCGCTGCGCCAGGCCGCCTGCGCGAGCAACGGCTGGCAGGGCAGGGCGCCGGTGTGGCGCCAGTGCGCCTCGCCGCTGATGACCTCGTTCGTCGAGGACCACGCCGGGCTCGGCGTCGGCGGATGGCTCGCCGGCCGGACCGACGTGCAGCTGCCCGTCGTCCCCGGTGCCATGACGGCGCTGCTCGGCTCGCTCGCCCCGGGATCGGGTCTGGCCCAGCAGCGCTGGGTGCTCGTCCTGTGGGCCGTCGTGGCGGCCGCGCTGCTCGCCGGGCTCGTCGTGGCCGTCGGGACGGCGCTCGGACATCCCCGGGCGGACCCGGTCATGCTGGCGCTCTCCCCGGTGGTCGCGCTGGGCGTCCTGCTCTCGGTCGAGCTCGTCCCGCTCGCGCTCGCCGTCTTCGCCGTGTGGGCCTGGAGCCGGCGGCGGGTCACCCTCGCCGGCGTACTCGTCGCGCTCGCGCTCCTCGGCAGCCCGCTGGCGCTCGCCCCGCTGCTCGCGATGGCGCTCGTGCCGCCCGCCGGGCTGCGCTCGCCACGCCGCCGGCTGCTCGGCACGGCCAGGGTGTCCCTCGTGCTCGTCGTCGGGCCGGTCGCTGCGGTCGACCTCGGGCTGCTGCTGCGCCCCGTGCGCGCCTGGGCGCAGGCCGGAGCGGCGGCGGGCTCGCCCTGGTTCGTGCCGACCCTGGCAGGCCACCCGCTCGCGCCGCGCGACGTCGTCCTCCTCGCCGTGCTCGGCCTGCTGCTCGGCGCTGCGCTCGCGGTCCTGCTGGCTCGGCGTCGGCCGCGGCCCTGCGTGGCGCAGGTGGCCCTCGTCGCTCTCGTGCCGGTGCTGCTCACCGCGCCCGCCCTGCCGCCGGCGCGCGCGCTGTGGCTGGTCCCCTTCGTCGCGCTCGCCGGAGTCCCGTGGCGCGACCACCTCGTGTGGGCCGGCGCGGAGGTGGTCCACGCCGTCGCCCTCTTCGGCTGGCTGACGAGCGCGAGCGACCCCGCGCACGGTCTCCCCGCCGGCTGGTACGCGACGGCCCTGGCGCTGCGCCTGCTCGCCGTCGGCCGCCTCGCCTGGATCGCCTGGACCCTCGTCCCCACCCCCGCCCCCGCCCGTTCCTCAATCGACCAATAGGTCACGTCAGGTACGCCGCCCCGTTCCCCAATCGACCAATAGGTCACGTCAGGTACGTCAGGTGTCGTCGAAGTGACCTATTGGTCACATCAGGCACGCCGGCTTGTCGTCAACGTGACCTATTGGTCACGTCAGGCACGGTGGGGTGAGGTCACCGGAGGGGAGGCCGGCGGCGGATTGGGCCCGAACGGCACCGGCCCGGTACGCTGGGGCGGTTGCCCGACGGGCAGGCTGTGGACGACTCCGCGGCGCCCCGGGCCGCACCGCATACCCTCCTGTCACGGAGAGACCGTGACCGCTTGAGACCGAAGGAGGCGGGTGAGCGCATGCGTCAGTACGAACTCATGGTCATCCTCGACCCCGAGCTCGACGACCGGACCGTCCAGCCCTCGCTGGAGAAGTTCCTCAAGGTCGTGACCACCGACGGTGGCAGCATCGACACGGTCGACGTCTGGGGCCGGCGCCGGCTGGCCTACGAGATCAAGAAGAAGGCCGAGGGCATCTACGCCGTCGTCGGCTTCACGGCCGAGCCGGCCACGGCCAAGGAGCTCGACCGCCAGCTCGGGCTCAACGAGTCCGTCATGCGGACCAAGCTCCTGCGCCCCGGCGCCTGAGCCCTCCGTCACCAGCCCACGACCCCCGAAGGGACACCCGTCATGGCAGGCGACACCGTCATCACCATCATCGGCAACCTCACCGCCGACCCCGAGCTCCGCTTCACCCCCTCGGGTGCGGCGGTCGCCAACTTCACCGTCGCGTCCACGCCGCGCATGTTCGACCGGCAGGCCAACGAGTGGAAGGACGGCGAGACCCTCTTCATGCGCTGCTCCATCTGGAGGGATGCGGCCGAGAACGTCGCCGAGTCCCTCCACCGGGGCACCCGTGTCATCGTCTCGGGCCGGCTGAAGTCGCGCTCGTACGAGACCAAGGAGGGCGAGAAGCGCACCGTCATGGAGCTCGAGGTCGACGAGGTCGGCCCGTCGCTGCGGTACGCGTCCGCCAAGGTCACCAAGGCCGAGCGCGGCGGGTCCGGCGGAGGCTTCGGCGGCGGTGGCGGCGGCTTCACCCAGCAGAACGACCCGTGGGCCACCGGTGGCTCCGCCCCCCAGCAGGGTGGCGGCGGCCAGGGCGGCTACGGCGGCGGCCAGCAGGCGCCGCAGCAGCCCCAGGGTGGCCAGCAGGGCGGCTGGGGCCAGGCGCCGAGCTACGACGAACCCCCCTTCTGAGCGGCGGCGGGCACCCGCCCGCCGACGCCCGACACACCAGACCGACACCATCCCCGGGTGACCGGGGCTCATCCGCCGGCGTCGCCGGCAGAAGGAGAGCACCACGATGGCCAAGCCCGCCATTCGCAAGCCGAAGAAGAAGGCCAACCCGCTCAAGGCGGCGAAGGTCGAGAACATCGACTACAAGGACGTCGCGCTGCTGCGCAAGTTCATCTCCGACCGCGGCAAGATCCGCGCCCGCCGGGTCACCGGCGTCACGGTGCAGGAGCAGCGGCTCATCGCCAACGCGGTGAAGAACGCGCGCGAGATGGCGCTGCTGCCCTACTCCAGCTCGTCCCGCTGACCCGTCGCCGAAGGAGCTGAACACCGATGAAGGTCATCCTCACCCACGAGGTCTCCGGCCTCGGCACCGCCGGTGACGTCGTCGACGTCAAGGACGGCTACGCCCGCAACTTCCTCTTCAAGCGTGGCCTCGCGACCGCGTGGACCAAGGGCGGGCAGAAGCAGGTCGACGCGATCAGCAAGGCCCGCGAGACCCGCGCCGTGCGCTCCCTCGAGGAGGCGCAGTCGATCAAGGGCAACCTCGAGGCCTCCCCGGTCACGGTCACCGCGCACGCCGGCTCCGAGGGGCGGCTCTTCGGCGCCGTCTCCACCGCCGACATCGCCGCGGCGGTCCAGGCCGCCGGTGGGCCGCAGCTCGACCGCCGCCGGATCGAGGTGCCGACGCCGATCAAGAACGTCGGCTCGCACACGGCGCGCGTGCGCCTCCACCCCGAGGTGCAGGCCACGCTCGCGCTCGACGTCGTCGCCGGCTGACGCCTGCGCCCGACGAGGGCCCCGGACCCCGCGGTCCGGGGCCCTCGTGCGTGCGACGACGCCCCGGGCGCCGCCCGCTGCGCCCGACGGGTTCGCCCCCGCCGGCAGGGACCACGGCCCGCCGGGGTTGGCCAACACCGGGCCCGCACCGCTAGCGTCGGGCGGCGAACGAGTTCCCAGACCCCCGTCCCCGGAGGAGCAAGACCGTGTCCGTCACCGACCACCCCGAGCCCCGCGTGCCCGACGCGGAGGTGCCCCCCGAGCCGGGCCGCGACGCGCGGCGGATCACCGCGCCGCGGGTCTTCTGGCCCGCGCTGAGCATCATCGTCGGCTTCGTCGCCCTCGCCCTGCTGGCGCCGGGGTGGACCGGCAAGGTCTTCACCACGCTCAACGACACCGTCGTCGGCGACCTCGGGTGGTACTACATCCTCATCGTCAGCGGCTTCATCGCCTTCTCGCTGTGGGCAGCGCTGGGGCCGATGGGCCGGGTCGTCCTCGGCAAGGACGACGAGAAGCCGGACTTCTCGCTCACCGCGTGGTTCGCGATGCTCTTCGCGGCCGGCATGGGGATCGGCCTGGTCTTCTGGGGGGTCGCCGAGCCGCTGAGCCACTTCGCGTCGCCCCCGCCCGGGACCGGGCCCACGGATGCCGAGAAGGCGCGTGCGGCCACCGACGCCACCTACCTGCACTGGGGCCTGCACGCCTGGGGCATCTACGTCGTCGTCGGCCTGGCGATGGCCTACGCGATCCACCGCAAGGGCCGCCCGGTCTCCATCCGCTGGGCCCTCGAGCCGCTGCTCGGCGACCGGGTCAAGGGCGGCCTCGGTGACGCGATCGACGTCATCGCCGTCGTCGGCACCCTCTTCGGCGTCGCGACCTCGCTCGGCTTCGGCGTCATGCAGGTCGGCGCGGGCCTGGAGTTCCTCGGGGTCGTGGGGAAGGCAGGCACCGGGCTGCTCGTGCTGCTCATCATCGGCATCACCGCGATGGCGACGACGTCGGTGGTCACCGGCCTCGACAAGGGCATCAAGTTCCTCTCCAACCTCAACATGGGCGTCGCCGGGGCCCTGATGCTCCTCGTCCTCGTCCTCGGCCCGACCGTCTTCCTCCTCGGCGACTTCGTGTCCTCGGTCGGCAGCTACGTGTCCAACTTCTTCACCCTCTCCTTCCGCACCCTCTCCTTCCAGGGCGAGGACGGCACCTCCTGGCTCTCGGGCTGGACGACGTTCTACTGGGGATGGTGGATGAGCTGGGCCCCGTTCGTCGGGGTCTTCATCGCCCGGATCTCCAAGGGGCGCACCGTCCGTGAGTTCGTCACCGGCGTCCTCCTCGTGCCGACCGTCGTCACCTTCTTGTGGTTCGCGGTCTTCGGGGGCACCGGCATCCACCGGGAGATCTTCGGCGAGGGCGGGTTCATCGACGCCAAGGGCGGCGTCGACCAGGACAGCGCGCTCTTCCAGCTGCTCGAGGGGCTGCCGTGGTCGGGGCTGCTCAGCGTCGTCGCGATCCTGCTCGTCGTCGTCTTCTTCGTCACCTCCTCCGACTCCGGCTCGTTCGTCGTCGACATGCTCGCCAGCGGCGGTGACCCCGAGCCCCCGACGTGGAGCCGGGTGCTGTGGGCGCTGCTCGAGGGTGCCGTGGCCATCGCGCTGCTCACCGCGGGAGGGGGTGGGCTCACCGCACTGCAGACCGCGGCGATCCTGCTCGCGCTGCCGTTCAGCCTCGTGATGATCGGGATGGTCGTCTCGACCGCGCGGGTGCTGCTGCGCGAGCACGGCCGGATGGAGCGTGCCGAGCGGCGCCTGCTGGCCGACGAGATCGCCGGGCACATCGCGCGCACCCCCGACCTGCGCGAGCGCGTCGCGGCCGCGGCGGGCGACGACGGCACCGCAGGCGAGGCCGGCCGGCCGCCGGCGGCGCGCCCCGGCACCGGGGGGAGCGGCCCGGGTACCCCGTAGCGGCGAGCCCCGCCTGCGCGCCGCTGTCCGACCCGGGGCCTAGCGTGGGCGCCATGGCTGGGACGGCGGCGCGACGGGCGAAGGGGGCGGCGGCCTACCGCTGCTCCGAGTGCGGCTGGCAGACCGCCAAGTGGGTGGGCCGCTGCGGCGAGTGCCAGGCGTGGGCCACCGTGGCCGAGGTCGGTGCGGTCACCGCCCGCACGGTGGCCGTGACCACCCCGGAGCGGCCGGCGCTGCCGATCGGCGAGGTCGACGTCACGCACGCCGTGGCGCGCCCCACCGGGGTCGCCGAGTTCGACCGGGTGCTCGGCGGGGGGCTCGTGCCGGGCGCGGTCGTCCTCGTCGCCGGCGAGCCGGGCATCGGCAAGTCGACCCTGCTGCTCGACGTCGCCGGGCGGGCGGCGCGCTCCGGCGAGCACGGCGAGCGGCGCGTGCTCTACGTCAGCGGCGAGGAGTCGGCGGCGCAGGTCCGGGCCCGGGCGGAGCGGATCGAGGCGATGGCGCGCGGGCTCTACCTCGCGAGCGAGACCGACCTGGCCACGGTGCTCGGGCAGGTCGAGCAGGTGCGCCCCGAGCTGCTCGTCGTCGACTCGGTGCAGACCGTGAGCAGTGCCGAGGTCGAGGGCTCGGCCGGCAACGTCGGGCAGGTGCGCGAGGTGGCCGCCTCCCTCATCCAGGTCGCCAAGGCCCGAGGCATCGCCGTGCTGCTCGTCGGGCACGTGACCAAGGACGGCTCGATCGCCGGGCCCCGCGTCCTGGAGCACCTCGTCGACGTCGTCGTGCAGTTCGAGGGCGACCGGCACTCCCGGCTGCGCCTCGTGCGGGCCGTGAAGAACCGCTACGGCCCCACCGACGAGGTCGGCTGCTTCGACCTGTCCGACGTCGGCGTCGTCGGGCTCGCCGACCCCAGCGGGCTGTTCCTCTCCGGTCGTACCGCGGCGGTCGCGGGCACCTGCGTCACGGTGACCCTCGAGGGGCGCCGCCCGCTGGTCACCGAGGTCCAGGCGCTCGTCACCGCCTCCACGCTCGCGACCCCGCGGCGGGCGACGAGCGGGCTGGACACCGCCCGGGTCAACATGGTCCTCGCCGTGCTCGACAAGCGGGCCCGGGCGCCCATCGGCTCCAGCGACGCCTATCTCTCGACCGTCGGGGGGGTCCGGCTCACCGAGCCCGCCGCCGACCTCGCGATCACGCTCGCCCTGGCCGGCGCGATCACCGACCGCCCGCTGCCCACCGGCACCGTGGCCTTCGGTGAGGTCGGCCTGGCCGGCGAGGTGCGGCCGGTCACCGGTGCCCATCGCCGGCTGGCCGAGGCCGCGCGTCTCGGCTTCACCCGGGCGGTCGTGCCCTCGGGCGTCCTCGGCGGTGGTCCCGTGCCGGAGGGGCTTGCGGTGCTCGAGGTCGCGACGGTCGCCGAGGCCGTCGGGCGCGCGCTCCACGAGGCCCCGACGGGCTGAGGCGCGCGCTCCACGAGGCGCCGCGGCGCTGAGCGGCGGGTGTCGCTGCGAGCTCCCGCAGATCGAGACCTCGCCGTGACCGGCGCCCGGTTACGATGCATCCGGCGTGGCGCTCGATGCCCACGCCCTACGGGTCCGCTGTCGGGAAGGAGCACGCATGCCCGTCCCGCCGAGCGACGACGACCTGCTGCGCGCCACGCTCGCCGCCGTCGCCCCGGGTACCGAGCTGCGCGACGGGCTGGAGCGGATCCTGCGCGGTCGCACCGGCGCGCTCATCGTCCTCGGCCACGACCGGGTCATCGAGCAGATCGCCACCGGCGGCTTCCCCCTCGACATCGAGTTCTCGGCGACCCGGCTGCGCGAGCTGGCGAAGATGGACGGCGCCGTCGTCGTCGACCGTGACGTCACCCGCATCCTGCACGCCGCGACCCAGCTGCTCCCCGACGCCGGCATCGACACCAGCGAGTCCGGCACCCGGCACCGCACCGCCGAGCGGGTGGCCAAGCAGACCGGCTACCCCGTGGTCTCGGTGAGCCAGTCGATGCGGATCATCCAGCTGTACGTCGCCGGCCGCCGGGTCGTCCTCGAGGACTCCAGCGCCATCCTCTCCCGGGCCAACCAGGCACTGCAGACCCTCGAGCGGTACAAGGCGCGGCTCGACGAGGTCACCGGCACGCTCTCAGCCCTGGAGATCGAGGACCTCGTCACCGTCCGCGACGTCGCCAACGTCCTCCAGCGCCTCGAGATGGTCCGCCGGATCAAGGACGAGATCGCCGAGTACGTCGTCCAGCTCGGCACGGACGGCCGGCTGCTCAGCCTCCAGCTCGAGGAGCTGACCGGGGGTCTCTCGGACGACCTCGGCCTCGTCATCCGCGACTACCTCACCGAGGCCAAGGCGGGCTTCTCGCTCGAGGAGTCGGTGGCCAACCTCGTCGCGATGGACAACACCGAGCTGCTCGACCCGTCCGCGGGGGCCAAGGCCATGGGGTTCACCGTCGTCGGCGACGCGCTGGACTCCTCGGTCAGCCCGCTCGGGTACCGGCTGCTGTCCAAGGTGCCGCGGCTGCCGGGCGCCATCGTCGACCGGCTCGTCGGGCATTTCGGGTCGCTGCAGAAGCTGCTCGCGGCCAACATCGACGACCTCATGGACGTCGACGGGGTCGGTGAGGGCCGCGCCCGCCTCGTGCGCGAGGGCCTCTCCCGGCTGGCCGAGACGAGCATCCTCGAGCGCTACGTCTGACGTGCCGCGCGTCGCGCCGGAGGCCGAGGTCCTCCGCCGCCGGGTGCTCGGCTGGTACGCCGAGCACGCCCGTCCGCTGCCCTGGCGCGACCCGGCGACGCCGGCCTGGGGGGTGTACGTCTCGGAGGTCATGGCCCAGCAGACGCCGGTGGCGCGGGTCGAGCCGGTGTGGCGGGAATGGATGGCGCGCTGGCCCACACCGGAGGCGCTCGCCGAGGCGAGCCCCGGCGACGTCGTCCGCGCCTGGGGGCGGCTCGGCTACCCCCGACGGGCGCTGCGGCTGCGCGAGGCGGCGATGGTCATCCTCGAGCGGCACGGCGGCGAGGTCCCTGCCGACGAGGACGCGCTGCGAGCCCTGCCGGGGGTCGGTGCGTACACGGCCGCCGCGGTCGCCGCGTTCGCCTTCGGCCGGCGCACGGTCGTCGTCGACACCAACGTGCGCCGGGTGCTGGCCCGTGCCGTGGAGGGCCGAGCGCTGGCGGCGCCGTCGCTGACCGCTGCCGAGCAGCGGCTGGCCGCCACCCTCGTCCCGACCGCCGCCGCCGACGCGGCGGTGTGGAACGTCGCGGTCATGGAGCTGGGCGCGCTCGTCTGCCGCGCGCGTGTGCCACGGTGTGCCGACTGCCCGCTGGCGCAGGTCTGCGCGTGGCGGGCGGCCGGCAGCCCCGCCGAGGCCGGGCCCCCGCGGCGGGGCCAGGCCTGGGCGGGGACCGACCGGCAGATGCGCGGTGCGCTGGTGCAGGTGCTGCGCGAGAGGTCCTCCCCCGTGCCGCGCGGGGCGCTCGAGGAGGCCGTGGCGCAGCGCCTGCGGCGCCACGGCACGGGCCACCTCGAGCAGGTCGACCGGTGCCTCGCCTCGCTCGTCGAGGACGGTCTCGTCGAGCCGGTGCCCGACGGGACGGCCTTCGCCCTCCCGGCCTGAGCCTCGTCACCGTAGGCATGACGCCCCGTGCGCGTCGTGACCTATTGGTCGATTCGGTGACGGTGGGGTGTGCCTGGCGTGACCTATTGGTCGATTCGGTGACGGTCGGGTGTGCCTGGTGTGACCTATTGGTCGATTCGGTGACGGTGGGTCAGGGGAGGAAGTAGTTCGGGTTGGGCATCTTGAAGCCGCGGTCGGCGTGCCCGCCCTTGAGGTCGCTGTACTGGTCGCCGAAGTTGGCGACGATGTCGTACCCCTGGGCCTCGATGTGCGCCCGCGTCGCCGCCTTGTAGTGGATGGTCGTGCACTTGCCACCGGGGTCGCCGGCGCACGCGGCCGTCAGGTAGTCCGGGTAGTCGGCGACGTCCGGCTTGGTGAACAGCCCGTCCTCCCCGTCCGGAAGGGTCGTCGGCTCCGGGTAGCCGGCGTCCACGCCGACCCCGTCGGCGGTGAGGTTGCCGAGGGTCGCCTCCTCCTGCGAGCTCGGCCGCCCGGTGAGGAAGAAGACCGCGTACCCCTCGCGCTTGGCGGTACGGACCATCGTCACCATCCCCGGCGTCGCCGGGAACTGCTGGCCCTGCACGTACTCGGCGTTGGTCGTCGGGTTGTAGTCCCAGTTGCTCGCGACCTCGTAGTTCCACGTCGTCAGGGTGGTGTCGTCGACGTCGAGGACGATCGCCTTCGTCGCCGCGCTGCCGTGGCCGTGCCGGTGCCGGGTGCTCGCGCGGCTGTGGTGACGGCTGCCCAGCCAGCGCTCGCCGGCGGACGCGACCGACGAGGCCTCCTTGGCGTAGTTGCCGTGCGCGGCGAACGTGCCCGTGCCGAGGGGGTCGCCGTAGTAGTTGCGGATCTGCTGGCGCAGCACGTCGATGTTCGTCACCTGGTCGGCCGAGCGCGGGGTGGACGTCGTGATCGCCGGCTCGGAGCCGGCGCCGTAGGCGACGCCGCCTCCGACGAGGGCGGCGGCTGCCACCGCACCGGCCACGGTCGTGCGGCGGGAGAGGGAACGTGCGGACATGGGGTCCTCCTGGACGGGGATGGGCGGGAACGCTGCGGACGCTAGGCCGATCGGCGGGCGCGCGGGGGCTGCGCTACGCCCCGCCTCGCGAGGCCCTCAGCGCCTCCTCAGCCGGTCGCCCCCCTCGGGAACGCCGCGGTGGGGACAATGGCGAGATGACGCCCCGCACCCACCGGCCCGGCCCGTCGCCGGCCCCTCCGCCCGGCGTCACCCTGCCCGGCCGGGGTGCCTGATGCCCGAGGGCCACACCCTCTTCGCCCTCGCCCGTGACCTGCACGAGGCGTTCGCCGGGACCCGACCCACGGTCACCAGCCCCCAGGGCCGCTTCGCCGACGGCGCGGCGCAGGTCTCGGGGCGCGAGCTGCTCGCCGCGACCTCCCGGGGGAAGCACCTGTTCCTGGAGTTCTCGCAGGAGCGCTGGGTGCACGTGCACCTCGGGCTGATCGGGACCTTCACCCTCGATGCCGGGCCGTGGACGGCCGAGGCACCGGTCGTCGGCCAGGTGCGGATGCGGCTCGCGCACGGTGAGCACGTCGCGGACCTGCGTGGTCCCACGCAGTGCGCCGTCGTCACCCCCGACGAGGTGGCCGCGGTCCTCTCCCGCCTCGGCCCGGACCCGCTGCGCCCGGACGCGGACCCCGAGCGCGCCTGGCACCGCCTCCACCGGTCCGGGCGCACCGTCGCGGAGCTGCTCATGGACCAGGCCGTGGTCGCCGGCGTCGGCAACGTCTACCGATGCGAGGTGCTCTTCCGGCACCGGCTCTCGCCCTTCACCCCGGGCCGTGAGCTGCGCGCCGCATCCTGGCGCCTGCTCTGGGAGGACCTCGTCCGGCTCATGCCGCTCGGCGTCGCCACCGGAAGGATCGTCACGACCGAGGAGCAGGTGCGTCAGGTCGAGGCGGCGCTCGGGCGCGGGGAGCCGCCGCGGCTGGCCGAGCGCACCTCGGCGGTCTACCGCCGCCAGGGGCAGCCGTGCCCCCGCTGCGGGTCGCGGGTCCGCTCCCAGGTGGTGGCCGGCCGCACGCTCTACTGGTGCGGCCGCTGCCAGCGCCGCCGGTGACGCCCGGATACCCCGCGGCAGTCTCAGCCCGAAGCCAGGAGGGCTCCCACCTCCCCCGCCGCCCGGGCGAACTCCCGCGGGCCGAGGTCACCGAGCGGCAGCAGCGCGACGGAGTCGGCACCGGCCGCGGCGAGCCGGGCGACCCCCTCGGCCACCTGCTGCGGCTGCCCCCACACCTCGCAGACCGGCTCGGAGGCGGGGATGCCGTGCTCACGACGATGCTCCTCGACCCGGGAGCGGCCCTGGTCGCCGAAGGCGCACGGCACGAAGACCGTGACCTCGGGGACCCGCGTGCGCCCCGCTGCCGCCGCACCCGCGGCGAGCCGGCCGACCACCGTCCGCAGCCGCTGCGGCGGGTAGCCCCCCGGCACGACGAGGCCGTCGGCGAGCGCACCGACGAGCTCGAGGGTCCGAGGCCCCTCACCCGCGAGGTGGAGCGCGACCGGCCCCTGCGGCGGCCAGGACAGCCGGACGTCCTCGAGGCGCACGTACTCGCCGTCGACGGTGACGGTCTCCCCGGCCAGGAGGAGCCGAAGGGCCTCGGTGTACTCCCGCAGCAGGGTCAGCGGTGAGGCGGCGCGGGCCCCGGCCTGGGCCATCCAGCCCTGCACGCCGTGGCCGAGGCCGGGGATGGTCCGCCCGGGATGGAGACGCTCGAGGGTCGCCAGCTCCATCGCGGTGAGGGCGACGTTGCGCAGCGGCACCGGCAGGACGCCGAGGCCGACCCGGACCCGGGAGGTGGCCCCGAGAGCGGCGGCGGCCGAGGCGATGGCGCCCTCGCGGAAGCAGTCCTCCCACAGCCACAGCTCGTCCAGGCCCGCCTCGTCGGCGGCCCGGGCCGCGGGCAGGAGCGCCTCGGGCGCGAGGCCGGGATGGAAGATCGTGCCGAGCCGGGTCATCCAGCGAGTGTGCCCGCACCCACCGACATCACCGCGACGTCGGCAGGCAGGACGGTCGGGCACCGACCCGGCCGCCGACGCGAGGGACGCGGCGCCCCGACCGGTCCGTGTACGCCGTGGGCGAACGCGGAACAGCCCACCCGGGCCCCCGCGTTGTGACCTCCGTAGCCGCGAGGTCCACGGCCCTGCCGACAACGGTGGCGTCATCCCCGGGTCACGCGACTAGCATCGAGGGGACTCGACGTCAGGAGAAGCACCATGTTCGAACGGTTCACCGACCGCGCCCGGCGCGTCGTCGTGCTCGCGCAGGAGGAGGCGCGCGGGCTCAACCACAACTACATCGGGACCGAGCACATCCTCCTCGGCCTCATCCACGAGGGTGAGGGCGTGGCGAGCAAGGCCCTGGAGAGCCTCGGGATCAGCCTCGAGGCCGTCCGCGAACAGGTGCAGGAGATCATCGGTCAGGGTCAGCAGGCCCCGACCGGCCACATCCCGTTCACCCCGCGGGCCAAGAAGGTCCTCGAGCTCAGCCTGCGCGAGGCCCTCCAGCTCGGCCACAACTACATCGGGACCGAGCACATCCTCCTCGGCCTCATCCGCGAGGGCGAGGGCGTGGCCGCGCAGGTCCTCGTCAAGCTCGGCGCCGACCTCTCGCGCGTGCGCCAGCAGGTCATCCAGCTGATCTCGGGCTACCAGGGCGGCAAGGAGGGCGCGGCCCAGGGCGCCGGCGCTCCCGCGGGCGGGCCCGCCGAGGGCACCCCGGCCGGCTCCCTCGTCCTCGACCAGTTCGGGCGCAACCTCACCCAGGCCGCCCGCGAGGGCAAGCTCGACCCGGTCATCGGGCGCGAGAAGGAGATCGAGCGGGTGATGCAGGTGCTCTCCCGCCGCACGAAGAACAACCCCGTCCTCATCGGCGAGCCCGGCGTCGGCAAGACCGCCGTCGTCGAGGGCCTGGCCCAGGACGTCGTCAAGGGCGAGGTCCCCGAGACCCTCAAGGACAAGCAGCTCTACACCCTCGACCTCGGCGCGCTCGTCGCCGGCAGCCGCTACCGCGGTGACTTCGAGGAGCGGCTGAAGAAGGTCCTCAAGGAGATCCGCACCCGTGGCGACATCGTCCTGTTCATCGACGAGATCCACACCCTCGTCGGGGCGGGTGCCGCCGAGGGCGCGATCGACGCCGCGAGCATCCTCAAGCCGATGCTCGCGCGCGGCGAGCTGCAGGTCATCGGGGCGACGACCCTCGACGAGTACCGCAAGCACATCGAGAAGGACGCCGCGCTCGAGCGCCGCTTCCAGCCGATCCAGGTCGCCGAGCCGACGCTCGCGCACGCCATCGAGATCCTCAAGGGCCTGCGCGACCGCTACGAGGCCCACCACCGGGTGTCCATCACCGACGGCGCGCTCGTCGCGGCGGCCAACATGGCCGACCGCTACGTCAACGACCGCTTCCTCCCCGACAAGGCGATCGACCTGATCGACGAGGCCGGGGCGCGGCTGCGCATCCGCCGGATGACCGCACCGCCGGACCTGCGCGAGTTCGACGAGAAGATCGCGGCCGTCGTGCGCGAGAAGGAGTCGGCGATCGACGGCCAGGACTTCGAGAAGGCCGCCCGGCTGCGCGACGACGAGAAGACCCTGCGCACGGAGAAGGCCCAGCGCGAGGCCGAGTGGAAGTCCGGCGACATGGACGTCATCGCCGAGGTCGACGAGGAGCTCATCGCCGAGGTGCTCGCCGCCTCCACGGGCATCCCGGTCTTCAAGCTGACCGAGGAGGAGTCCAGCCGTCTGCTCCACATGGAGGACGAGCTGCACAAGCGCGTCGTCGGTATGGACGACGCCATCAAGGCGCTCTCCCAGGCCATCCGGCGCACCCGGGCCGGGCTGAAGGACCCCCGTCGCCCAGGCGGCTCGTTCATCTTCGCCGGCCCCACCGGCGTCGGGAAGACCGAGCTGGCCAAGACCCTTGCGGAGTTCCTCTTCGGCGACGAGGACAGCCTCATCCAGCTCGACATGTCGGAGTACAGCGAGAAGCACACCGTCTCGCGGCTCTTCGGCAGCCCCCCCGGCTACGTCGGGTACGAGGAGGGCGGCCAGCTCACCGAGAAGGTGCGCCGCAAGCCGTTCTCGGTCGTGCTGTTCGACGAGGTCGAGAAGGCCCACCCGGAGATCTTCAACTCCCTCCTGCAGGTGCTCGAGGACGGCCGGCTCACCGACTCCCAGGGTCGGATGGTCGACTTCAAGAACACCGTCATCATCATGACGACCAACCTCGGCACGCGGGACATCTCCAAGGGCACGCTCGGCTTCTCCGCCGGCCCCGACAGCCGGTCCGACTACGACCGGATGAAGGCCAAGGTCAACGACGAGCTCAAGCAGCACTTCCGCCCCGAGTTCCTCAACCGGGTCGACGACACCATCGTCTTCCCGCAGCTGACCCAGGCCGAGATCGTCCAGATCGTCGACCTGGAGATCGCCAAGCTCGACACCCGCCTCAAGGACAAGGACATGGGCATCGAGCTGACGCCGACGGCGAAGAACCTGCTGGCGGCCAAGGGCTACGACCCGGTGCTCGGCGCCCGGCCGCTGCGCCGGACGATCCAGCGCGAGATCGAGGACGTGCTCTCGGAGAAGATCCTCTTCGGCGAGCTGAAGTCCGGTGAGATCGTCGCCGTCGACGCCACCGGGGAGACCAAGGACGACGCGTTCACCTTCCAGGGCACGCCGCACGCCCGGGGCATCGAGCTGCCCGTGGTCGCGGCGGAGGCCTCCGAGGGCTGAGCGCCGCCCACCCGCCGAGGGCCCCCGACCTGCGCGGTCGGGGGCCCTCGGCACGTCCCGGACGTGAAGAATTCTTACGCATTCTTTACCCCATGCCCGCTGGGCCGGGCGCAGACTTGAAGGGCAAGGGCCTCCGGGGCGCCTTGCACGGCCCGCCACCACCCCTGCGGTGGCGGGCCGCTTCACGTCCGCAGACCCGCCGCGGCTACGCTGCCGGGATGGCGACGAGCAGCCCGGAGGCGCTCCCTCTCGACGGGGAGAGCGTCACGGTGCGCCCGGCGCGCACCGCGGACGTCCGGGCCATCCGTGAGCTCGTCGCGCCGCTGGCCGAGCGCCGCGTGCTGCTCGCGAAGGAGGCCGTCGCCTACTACGAGACCGTCGGCGACTTCGTCGTCGCCGAGGCCGCCGGCCGGGTGGTCGGCTGCGGCGCCGTGCACGTGCTGTGGGAGGACCTCGGCGAGATCCGCACCCTCGCGGTCGACCCGGCGGCCGCCGGCCGGGGCATCGGCTCGACCATCCTCGGCCACCTCCTCGAGCGGGCCGGGGCCCTCGGCGTCTCCCGACTGTTCTGCCTGACCTTCGAGACCGGCTTCTTCGCCCGGCACGGCTTCGTGCCGATCGACGGGCAGGCGGTCGACCCCGCGGTCTACGCCGAGCTGCTGCGCTCCTACGACGAGGGGGTCGCCGAGTTCCTCGACCTGGAGCGGGTCAAGCCCAACACGCTGGGCAACACCCGGATGCTGCGCCACCTGTGAGCCCGGGCCGCTCAGGCCGCGGGCCCGGCCCCCACGGAGTGCTCCGCGGGCGGTGACTCCTCGCCCACAGCGCCGGCGGCGTGCCGCGGCAGGGAGCGGCGCCGCAGGGCGAGGACGAAGACGCCGACCAGGCCGAGGAGCACCACGGTGGCGAGCAGAACGAGCCCCAGGCCGAGCGGCAGCACCCACCGTTGCGTGGCCGCCACGGCGTCCGCCGCGTCCTGCGCCCGGGACACCTCGCCGTCGACGAGGTAGCCGAGCGCCTGCTCGGCCTGGTCGCTCAGCCCGAGCAGGTCGGCGCCGAGGGCGCTCAGGGCGTCGCGGTCCTCGGCCGCCGCGTCTCGGGCGGCACCGACGGAGGTCATCGCCCGCGCGGTCGCGGGCAGGCTCGTCGCGAGCTCGGCGTAGTCGGCGTCGAGGGAGGCCTGCTCGTAGTCCTCGCGGACCTGCGAGGGCACGTCGAGCCCGGTGGCCGCCGCGGCGTCCTGCACGGCGGTGGCGGCCGCGCCCAGGGGCGCCACCGCTCCACGGATGTGCCGTGCCCGGGAGAAGTCCCAGGTCGTCATGGCGTCCCGGAGGCCCTCGGGGGGCAGCCACGCGCCGTCGGCCCGGTCGAGGGCGGCGTAGGCGCGCCGCTCCCGGGCCCGGGGCGCCAGCCGCTTGCGCTGGGCGTCGGTGAGCACCCAGGTGGCGAAGACCTTCGGTGCGGCACGGACACCGGCGCGGGTCTGGACCAGGTCGAGCCAGTCCTGCCACGAGGTGCGCCCACCGCTCGGGGTGACCAGACCCGCGGGGTCGTAGGCGCGCTCCCCGCGCACACCAGCCCCCACGACGGCGGCGAACTGCTTGTCGGTCAGCCCGGACAGCAGCGCGGTCATCACCCGGTAGGAGGCGGGGTAGGCGTAGGCGTCGACGTCGGCCGACCGGCTGCCGGCGTCGCCGGCCCAGTCGTTGAGCGGCACCGCGTCGGCGCTCGTCGGGCTCACCTCGGGGTGCTCGCGCGGCGTGCCACCGGTCTCGTCGACCGCCCGCTCGGCGGTGGCCTGCGCCAGCCCCTCGTACAGCCACCGCTGCTCGAAGCTCTCACCGGAGACCCAGGCGTGCGTCAGCTCGTGGAAGATCAGGTCGTCGTCGAGCTGCTCACCGACGACGATCTCGTCGCCGGTGGGGTCGAACCACCCGTCGTAGCCCCGCAGCGACGGTGAGGCGTCCTCGCGGATGCGCTGCAGCCCACCGGGCCACGGGGTGTCGACGAGCCGGGCGAGCACGGGTAGCCCGTCGGTGACCTTCTGCGCGACGAACGCCGACCACTGGTCGTCGTCCGGGAATGCCTCGAGGGTCAGCGGCATGTCCTCGACGGTGACCGTGCTCTCCGTGGTCGCCTGCGGGTCACGCAGGGACACGGCGGCCCACAGGCCGCCGTCGAAGGTGTTCTCGGTGGCCGTGTAGGTGGTGCTGCCCGCCGCCTCCTGCGGGCTGAAGCCGTCGATCGTGCTCGTGAAGGTCATCGACGAGGGCGCGACCACCTCGACGACGTTGTGCCCGGCGTCACCGGGCCCGTAGGCGACGAACGTCGCGTACCCCGGCCCCACCCGGGTGCTGTTCTCCGAGCGCGGGGGTGCCCCCGGGATCTCGAAGGTGAGGACGATGTGCCGGGTCTGCTCGTACTCCAGGTTGGGGAAGCCGATCCGGACCAGCTCGGTGCTCGGGTCGTCGGTGCCGGACACCTCGACGCCCAGGTCCGCCCCCTCGCTGCGCGCCCGGACCGCCTCGGCGCCGGCGGGCACCGGGACGCCGTAGGCGTCGAAGTAGTACGTGTAGACCCCGCCGTCGGCCTCGGTGTCCGGGCTGACGTTCTCCAGGTCGAGGGTCATCGTCGCGTGGACGACCTCGGCCTCGGCGTCGAGCACGTAGCGGCTGTGGGCGCTCGCGGACAGGCCCGTGGCCGCGGCCGCCGGCTGCGGTGCGAGGCCCACGAGCCCCCCGGCCAGGACGGCGACGAGCAGCGGAGCCGCTGCCAGGCGCCGTGTCCTCGTCATCTGTCCCTCCCGGTCCGCGCCCACCGGTCGGGGCGGTCGCTCGATGCTAGGCCGAAACTCGGCAGACCGGGTGCCCGGGCCGGCTCAGCTGGCCTTCTTCGCGCTGGCCTTCTTCGCGGCGGTCTTCTTCGAGGTGCTCTTCTTGGCGCCCCCCTTGCCGCCGCGCGTCGTGCCCTTCTCCGTGCTCCCGCCCGTCGAGGCATTCCCCCCGCTGGTGGCCTCGCTCGACGTCTCACCCCGGGAGGCCTTGGCCCGCTCGACCGAGCGCGAGAGCGCCGCGAGCAGGTCGACGACCTCGCCGCTGTCCTCCTCCTCGGCGGCACCCACCTCGACCTCGCCGCCCTCGACCTTGGCCCGGACGAGCTCCTTGACGGCGATGGCGTAGTCGTCCTCGTACTCGCCGGGGTCGTAGTCGCCGGCGAGCTGGTCGATGAGCATCCGGGCCATGTCCATCTCCTGCTTGGTGGCGTGCTGCTCCTCCTCGACGTGGGCGAAGTCGGCGCCGCGGACCTCGTCCGGCCACAACATCGTCTGCATGACGATGACGCCGTCGCGCACCCGGAGCACCGCCATCGTCATCCGGGTGCGGATGGAGACGGTGACGATGGCGACGCGGCGCTCCCGCTCCAGCGCGTCGCGCAGCAGGACGTACGGCTTGGTCGCCGACCTGTCCGGCTCGAGGTAGTAGGACTTGTCGAGCCACATCGGGTCGATCTGGTCGGCGGGGACGAACTTGGTCACCCCGATCTCCTTGGAGGTCCGGCTCGGCAGGTCGGCCAGCTCCTCGTCGGTGAGCACGACCATGTCGCCGTCCTCGGTCTCGTAGCCCTTGGCGATGTCGTCGTAGCTGACCTCCTCGCCGTCGATCGAGCAGAACCGGCGGTAGCGGATGCGGCCGCCGTCCTCGCGGTGGACCTGCCGGAACTGCACGTCGTGGTTCTCCGTCGCGGAGTACAGCCGCACCGGGACGTTGACCAGACCGAAGGAGACGGCACCCTTCCAGATCGCGCGCATCGCGTGTCACGTCCTCCTGCGTCGGCCCGGCGCCGCGGCGGCGACGGTGCGTCCGCCCAGCGTAGGCGCGAGGCGGGCTCGGCGGGAGGGTGCGGGGGTGCCGGTGGAGGGCCCGACGGTGGCGCCCAGCGCACTCGGTCGAGTGCGCAAGTGGCTGCTGGGGCGACCACGAGCGCACTCGAGCCCGAGGGGGACGCGGCAGGATGGGCGCATGCGCCCGATGCTCGCGACCGTCGCGGACTCCCCGCCGGCCGGTGACGCGTGGGTGCACGAGGTGAAGTGGGACGGCATGCGGGTGCTCGTCGACGTGCACGACGGCGCGGTGGTCGTCACGAGCCGCACCGAGCGCGACGTCACCGCCGCCTTCCCCGAGCTCGACGGGCTCGCCGACACCTACGACGACCTGCTCCTCGACGGGGAGGTCGTCGCGGTCGAGGACGGGAGACCGAGCTTCCACGCGCTTGCCGACCGGATGCACGTCAGCGGGCGGGCCCGGGCCCAGCGGGTGGCCCGCGCGCGGCCGGTCACCCTCATGGTGTTCGACCTGCTGCGGCTCTTCGGGGAGGACCTCACCGGGCAGCCGTGGTCGGCGCGCCGGCGGCTGCTCGAGCAGCTCGCCCTCGAGGAGCGCTCGTGGCAGGTCCCCGACGTCCACGACGACGGCGCACTGCTGCTGCGGGTGACCGCGGAGCAGGGGCTCGAGGGCGTCGTGAGCAAGCGGCGCTCCTCGCCCTACCTGCCCGGGCGTCGCTCGGCGGACTGGCGCAAGGTCGCCCACCGGCGCACCTACTCGGTCGTCGTCGGCGGCTGGCGACCCGAGGACGGCTCGGGGGCCTCCTCGGCCGGCCGGCTCGGGGCGGTGCTCGTCGGCCTCCCGGACGGCGTCGGCGGCTGGCGGTTCGCCGGCCGGGTCGGCGCCGGCCTTGCCGGGGCCGCGGGGGCCGCCCTGCTGCGCCGGCTGCGGCCGCTGGAGCGGGCGAGCTCCCCGTTCGCCGAGGAGGTCCCTCGCATCGACGCCCGCGGCACGACCTGGGTGCAGCCCCGGGTCGTCCTCGAGGTCGCGACCCTGGAGCTGACCGCCGGCCACCGGCTGCGCCAGCCCTCGGTCCTCGGGGTGCGCACCGACCTGACGCCCGAGGAGCTGGCGGAGGTGGAGGAGGGTGGCTGAGCCGGAGACGACCCGGGTCACCGTCGAGGGGCGCCGGCTGCGGCTGAGCAGCCTGGACAAGGTGATGTACCCCTCGACCGAGACGACCAAGGGCGAGGTGCTCGACTACTACGCGCGGGTCGCGGGGGTGCTGCTGGCCCACCTGCGCTCCCGGCCGGTCACCCGGGTCCGCTGGCCGCACGGCGTCGCGGACCAGATGTTCTTCGAGAAGAACCTGCCCGCGGGCGCGCCCTCGTGGCTGCCCCGGGTCGAGGTCGACGACGTCACCTACCCCCTCGTGCCCGGGCTCGCGGAGCTGACCTACCTGGTCAACCTCAACTCCCTCGAGCTGCACGTCCCGCAGTGGACCGTCGGGCAGGACGGCACCCGCGAGAACCCGGACCGGCTCGTCGTCGACCTCGACCCGGGAGCCCCGGCCGGCCTGCGCGAGTGTGCCCGGGTCGCGCTGCTCGTCCGCGAACGGCTCGAGCGTCTCGGCCTGGAGCTCTACCCCGTCACCTCCGGCAGCAAGGGGATGCAGCTGTACGCGCGCCTCGGGGGCGACCTCTCCTCGTCCGAGGTGCGCGACCTGGCCCAGCAGCTCGCCCAGGAGATGACCAAGAGACACCCGGACCTCGTCCTGTGGCGGATGACCCGGTCGCTGCGCCCGGGGAAGGTCTTCCTCGACTGGAGCCAGAACGTCGCGGCGAAGACGACGGTGAGCCCCTACTCGCTGCGCGGCCGTGAGCTGCCGCAGGTCGCGGCGCCGCGCACCTGGGCGGAGGTCGAGGCCGGCGCCGAGGACGGGGGCTCCCTGGAGCAGCTGATGATCGAGGAGGTGCTCGAGCGCCTCGACCGTGACGGTGACCTGTTGGCCGGCCTGCCCTGAGGTCCCGGCCTCCCGTCGGGCGTCCTAGGGTCGTGGGATGACCTCGCAGCCCCGCGACCGCCGCCCGAACATCCTCATGGTCCTCACCGACGACCATGCCGCCCACGCCGTCGGGGCCTACGGGTCGGTCGTCAACGAGACCCCGCACATCGACGAGATCGCACAGTCCGGCGCCCGGCTCGAGCACTGCTACGCGACGAACTCGCTGTGCGCGCCGAGCCGGGCGAGCATCCTCACCGGCACCTACAGCCACGTCAACGGCGTGCGGGTGCTCGCCGAGGACATCGACTCCAGCCAGCCGACCTTCGTCACCCAGCTGCGCGAGGCGGGGTACCGCACGGCGATCGTCGGCAAGTGGCACCTCGGGCACGGCGAGACCGACGGCGTCCCCCACGACCCGCAGGGCTTCGACTACTGGGACGTGCTCGTCGACCAGGGCGAGTACCTCGACCCGCAGCTGCTCTCCGCGGACGGCCTGCGCACCGAGCCGGGCTACGCCACGGACGTCATCACCAACCTCGCGCTGCGCTGGCTCGAGGGCCTCGACGGGCAGGCCCCCTGGTGCCTCCTGGTCCACCACAAGGCGCCGCACCGGCCGTGGACCCCCCACCCGGACCACGCCGACCTCTTCGTCGAGCCGGTGCCGGTGCCGAGCACCTTCTGGGACGACTACGCGACGCGCACCGCGTCGGCCCGGCGGGCGGCGATGCGCCTCGCCGAGGGGATGAACCTCGAGGACCTCAAGGCGACCCCGCCGGCGGGGCTCTCCTACGAGGAGGCGGCCCTGTGGAAGTACCAGCGCTACATGGAGGACTACCTGCGCTGCGTGCACTCCGTCGACCTCAACGTCGGGCGGCTCACCGCGTGGCTGCGCGAGCGAGGAGCCCACGAGGACACCCTCATGGTCTACTCCTCCGACCAGGGCTTCTTCCTCGGCGACCACGGGTGGTACGACAAGCGGCTCATGTACGAGGAGTCCATCCGGATGCCGTTCGTGCTCTCCTGGCCGCGGCGGGTCCCGGCCGGCACGGTCCTCGAGGGCATCGTGACCAACGTCGACATGGCCCAGACCTTCCTCGAGGCCGCCGGGGTCGAGCCCCACCCGCGGATGCAGGGGCGCAGCTTCCTGCCGGACCTGGTGGGGGCACCGGCCGCGCCCCCGCACGAGGGCTTCTACTACCGGTACTGGGAGAACGACGACCCCAACCACAAGGCCCCCGCGCACTACGGCTGGCGGACCGACCGCTACAAGCTCATCTACTACTACAACGACGGGATGGGCCTGCCCGGCACGAGCTGGCAGACCTACCCGCCCGACTGGGAGCTCTACGACCTGCACGACGACCCCGAGGAGCTGCACAACGTCTACGGCGACCCGGCCTACGCGGCGGTCCGGGAGGAGCTCACGGTGGCGATGTGGCGAGCCCAGGCCGAGCTCGGGGACGAGCCGCACCCGAGCCAGCCGGTACCCGACGGGGTCTGAGCCGGCGGCGCGCGGCCGGGCCGACCGGGTTACCGTGGGGCGGTGGGCGAGACGAGCACCGGGGGCGGGCGCAGCGAGCTCGTCGCCGTGCCGGGAGGCACCTTCCACTACGGCTCCAGCGCCTTCTACCCGGAGGAGGGGCCGGTGCGCCGCGTGGAGGTGGAGCCGTTCCGGATGGAGCGCCACCCGGTCACCAACGCCCAGTTCGCCGCCTTCGTCGCCGCGACGGGGTACGTCACGGTCGCCGAGTGCGAGCTCGACCCGGCCGACTTCCCCGGCGCCGACCCCGCCCTGCTCGTGCCGGGGGGTCTGGTGTTCACGCCGACCCCCGGGCCGGTCGACCTCGGCGACTGGAGCCAGTGGTGGCGGTGGCAGCCCGGTGCGAGCTGGCGCACCCCCGCCGGCCCCGGCAGCGGCCTGACGGGCAGGGAGAGGCACCCGGTCGTGCTCGTGGCCTACGAGGACGCGCTCGCGTACGCCGCGTGGGCCGGGCGGGACCTGCCCACGGAGGTCGAGGCGGAGTACGCGGCTCGGGGCGGCACCGACGGCACGACGTACGCGTGGGGCGAGGAGCTCCACCCCGGGGGCCGGCTGATGGCCAACACCTGGCAGGGTCGCTTCCCCTACCTCAACACCACAGCGCTGGGCTGGGCCGGGACCTCGCCCGTCGGGAGCTTCCCACCCAACGGCTACGGGCTCGTGGACTGCATCGGCAACGTGTGGGAGTGGACCCGGACCCTCTTCGGCGTCGGGGCCGACCGGGAGAGCGCCGACGCCCTCGCCCGCGGGGAGACCGCCGTCGTGCCCGAGGGGCCTGCGGCGGCGCACTCGTGCTGCGCGCCGGCGCGCGCGGGGGTGGTCGCGGCTCCAGCCGACGACGCGCAGCGCCTCGCCGCCGCCTCGGTCGCCCCGGGGGAGCGTCACCCCCGGCGGGTCCTCAAGGGCGGGTCCCACCTGTGTGCGCCGGAGTACTGCCTGCGCTACCGGCCCGCCGCTCGCTCGCCGCAGTCCGAGGACAGCGCGACGACGCACATCGGCTTCCGCTGCGTCGTGCGCTGAGGTCACATCGGCGTCCCAGGAAGGGCACAGCCGGCTCCGGGCCTGCGGCAGCAGCCTCCTGCCATGGACACCACACCGCGCAGCCCCACCCGTCACCACCACGGCCTGCGAGCCCTCGGCGGGCTCGGCTCGGCCGCCGCGGTCGCCCTCGTCGGGGTCGCCGCCCTGCCGGCCTCGACCGCCGCGGCCGCGGGCGTGGCCGACGACCGACCGCAGGTGCGCACCGCCAGTGCCGACCCTGCCGCCCTCCCGACGGAGACCAGCACCCGGTCGGTCACCTGGCGATGGGACGGCACCCGCTGGGTGCGCCTCGAGGGCTGACTCAGCCGCCGGGGCCGGGCGCCCGGCGGGGGCACCCCGCGCACTCGACGCAGCCGGGCAGGGCGTAGACGAGGCAGCAGGACGCGCGCCGCAGCACGCCGGGGAGGTCGCGGCCGAGGGAGAGCTCGGCCGTCCGGCGGGCCTCGGCCCAGACGTCGTCGACGAGCGCCGCCCGCACGTGCGGGCCGAGACGTACCGTCGCGGGATAGGCCGCCGCGAGCGGCTCGGCGACCGCGCGGTAGCCGGCACCGGCGGCCGCGAGGCGGGCCTCGAGCGGGCGGTCGTCGGGCAGGAGCGGCGGTAGGCGCACGGTGTCGGGGACGAGGGAGGGGGCGCGCGAGAAGGTCAGGCCCGTGAGCGAGGCGCTCCACGGCCCGGCGGTGGCCGCGTGCGCCGCGGTGTGGGCGGGGACCTGCAGCAGCCACTGCAGGACGAACACGGCGGCGACGGCCGGGGGCGCGCCCCCGCCGTACCAGCGCCGGTGGAGGGCGTGCAGCTCCTCCTGCCACGGCGTCGGGTCCTCCCCGAGAGGGTGGGGCAGCGGCGGCCCGGTGGCCGCCCACCGCAGCCAGGGGTGGCGGCCCGACATGCGAGCAGCGGCGGCCCCCGGGTCGGGAGCCGCCGCTGCCACGGACGGGTCGGGCCTCAGGAGGTGGCCTTCTCGTAGGCCGCCTGGACCTCGCTGGAGATGCGGCCGCGGTCGCTGACGTCGTAGCCGTTGCTGCGCGCCCACTCGCGGATCGCGCTGACGTCGCGACGCGCGCCCTTGCTGCCGGCGCGCGAGGTGCTGCGCCGGCCGCCCGTGCGCTCGGCGTGCCCGATCCACATCGCGAGCGAGTCGCGCAGCTTGGCGGCGTTCTCGCTCTTGAGGTCGATCTCGTAGCTGACGCCGTCGAGGGCGAACGTCACCGTCTCGTCGGCCGGCGACTCCTTGTCGACGTCGTCGACGAGCAGGACCTGGACCTTCTTGGCCATGGGGGATTCCTTCGGAAGATGGGGTTTTTCGGGGCATTCACGAGCATGCCCGGCGAAGGGTATGCACCGGCTATCGTAAAGGTAAAGGAGCGTTCAGGAGAAATGCGTCAGGGCAATTCCTCGCTGTGGCTTTCCTGAGCACTGTCGACGGGTCGTGCCGGGTCGTCCGGACCGTCCTTCCGGGTGGCCTGTCGGCGGTCCTGCTCGGCCTCGAACTGGCTCTGGGCCAGCCGTTCCCGGCGGTCGGCCTCCATCATCCGCTTGATGATGACGTAGAAGAAGGCGGCGACCACGATCGTCGGGACGACGGCGACGACGTAGGGCACAAAGGAGTCCATCGGCTCAGACCTCCGGCTTCAGGTGCGGGAAGAGGATCGTCTCGCGGATGTTTGCGCCGGTGAAGAGCATGACGAGCCGGTCGATGCCCACCCCGAGACCCCCCATCGGGGGTGCGCCGTACTCCAGAGCGCGCAGGAAGTCCTCGTCGAGCTCCATGGCCTCGGGGTCACCGCCGGCCGCGCGCAGCGACTGGTCGGTGAGCACCTGGCGCTGCAGCACCGGGTCGACGAGCTCGGAGAAGCCGGTACCGCGCTCGACGCCGCCGATGATGAGGTCCCACGCCTCGATCAGGCCGGGCACCGACCGGTGCGGGCGGGCGAGCGGCTGGGCGACGGCGGGGTAGTCGCACAGGAACGTCGGCTGGACCAGCCCGGGCTCGACGAGCTCGCCGAGCAGCTCGAGGAAGACCCGGTCCTTCTCCAGCGTCGGGTCGACCTCGACGCCGTGCCGTGCGGCGAGCTCGAGCAGCCGCTCCTTGGGGGTCTCGAGGGTGACCGGCTCGCCGACCGTCTCGCTCACGGCGTCGTACACCGGCAGCCAGCGCCACTCGCCGTCGAGGTCGACCACGCCGGCCGGGGTCTGGACCCGGCGCGCGCCGAGGGCGTCGGCGACCCCGAGGTAGAGGTCGCGGACCAGGGCGCCGACGGTGTGCTGGTCGCCCCAGGCCTGGTAGGCCTCGAGCATCGTGAACTCGGGAGAGTGCGTCGCGTCGACGCCCTCGTTGCGGAAGATCCGGCCCATCTCGTAGACCCGGTCGACGCCGCCGACGACGGCCTTCTTCAGCGGCAGCTCGAGCGCGATCCGCAGCACCATGTCCTGGTCGAAGGCGTTCATGTGGGTGCGGAAGGGCCGGGCGGCGGCTCCGCCGTGGACGAGCTGGAGGACGGGTGTCTCGACCTCGAGGAAGCCCTGCTCCTCGAGCACCCGGCGCAGGGCACGCAGCGTCGCGGCCTTGGTCCGGACCATGTCGCGGGCCTCCTGGCGCACGACGAGGTCGGCGTAGCGCTGGCGCACGCGCGACTCCTCGGACAGCTCCTTGTGGAGGACCGGCAGCGGGCGCAGCGCCTTGCTCGCCATCCCCCAGCGGCTGGCCATCACCGAGAGCTCACCGCGGCGGCTGGAGACCACGCGCCCCTCGACCCACACGTGGTCGCCGAGGTCGACGTCGGCCTTCCATGCCTCGAGGGCCTCCTCGCCCACCTCGGCGAGGCTGAGCATCGCCTGCAGCCGGGTCCCGTCCCCCTCCTGGAGGGTGGCGAACGCCAGCTTGCCGGTGGTGCGGACGAACACGACGCGGCCGGCGACCGCGACGACGTCGGTGGTCTCCTCACCGGTGTCGAGGTGGCTCCACCCGCGGCGCACCTCGGCGAGCGAGTGGGTGCGCGGCACCTGCACCGGGTAGGCCTGTCCGCCGTCGGCGAGGATGCGGTCGCGCTTGGCGCGCCGGACCCGCATCTGCTCCGGCAGCGCGGCCTCGGTCACGTCGGCGGCGGGGGTGTCGGTCACGGTGGACAAGCCTACGGGGGTGACCCTGCAGCCACTCGCGGCGGCGTGCGCGCGGTGGGTGCCACACTGGCGGCCGTGGACCCCGCTGCCGCCGCCCGACCGCGCTGCCCGTGGTGGGTGCCCGCGACCGTCCTGGCCCTCACCGTCGCCCAGCTCGCCGTGGCGCAGTGGTGGCCGGGGATCGAGCGCTTCGCCGACAAGGCCTTCGGTGCGCGGCTGATCGCCTACCCGCTGCTCATGCTCCTCGTGCCGGCCCTGTGGTGGTGGTCCACGCGCCGCCGTGGACCGCGGCCGCCGGTGCCGTACGGCGCGTTCGCGCTCGTCATGGCCCCCTTCCTCGTCGACGTGACGGGCAACAGCCTCGACCTCTACGACACCGTGGCGTGGTGGGACGACCTGAACCACTACGTCAACTGGCTGCTCCTCCTCGGTGGCCTCGGGCTGCTGGTCGCTGCGCGGGTGGAGCCCCCGTGGGCCGTCGGCCTCGTCGTCACCGGGCTCGGGGCCATCCTGGCCATCGGGTGGGAGCTCGGGGAGTGGTACACGTTCATCCGGCACGGCACCGAGCGCTCCACGGCCTACGAGGACACCCTCGCAGACCTCACCCTCGGCACGCTCGGGGCCCTGACCGCGGGCCTCGCCCTCCGGTGGACGGGGGAGAGGCGCCGGAGCGCGGGCTGACGCGGGTCGCGGAGCAGACGACCATCGCGGCAGTGGTCGGCGGTTCTGCCGCGGATCCGAGGACCAGGACCGGGATGTGGTGGCCCATTCCATCGCTCATTCGCCTCTGACACACTGAATCCATCATCCGACCCCGGAGAAGGACGCGATCTCGTGAGCCCGACCCCCACCCGCATCACCCACCTCGTCGCCGGCGCGCCCTGGGAGGGCACCGCGCAACGGACCGGCCCGGTCTACAACCCCGCGACCGGGGAGCAGACCGGGGTCGTCGACCTCGCGTCGGCGCAGCTGGTCGCCGAGGTCGTCGCCGGGGCCCGGGCGGCATGGGCCGGCGAGTGGGCGCAGGCGTCGCTGACCCGACGCACCCAGGTCCTCTTCCGCTTCCGCGAGCTGCTGAACGAGCGCAAGGAGGAGATCGCCGCCCTGATCACCGCCGAGCACGGCAAGGTCCTCTCCGATGCGCTCGGCGAGGTGACCCGTGGGCTCGAGGTGGCCGAGTTCGCTTGCGGCATACCGCACCTGCTCAAGGGGGGCTACACCGAGAACGCCTCGACCAAGGTCGACGTCTACTCGATCCGCCAGAGCCTCGGCGTCGTCGCGGTGGTCAGCCCGTTCAACTTCCCGGCGATGGTCCCGCTGTGGTTCGTCCCGGTGGCGGTCGCCTGCGGCAACGCGGTGGTCATCAAGCCGTCCGAGAAGGATCCGTCGGCGGTCAACGCCGTCGCGCGGCTGTGGACCGAGGCCGGCCTCCCCGACGGCGTGATGAACGTCGTGCACGGCGACAAGGAGGCGGTCGACGCGCTGCTGACCCACCCGGACGTCGCCTCGGTCTCCTTCGTCGGCTCGACGCCGGTCGCGAAGTACGTCTACGAGACGGGCACCGCGCACGGCAAGCGCGTCCAGGCCCTCGGCGGCGCGAAGAACCACATGGTCGTCCTGCCCGACGCCGACCTCGACCTCGCCGCCGACGCCGCTGTGAACGCCGGCTTCGGCTCCGCCGGCGAGCGGTGCATGGCCATCTCCGCGCTCGTGGCCGTCGAGCCGGTCGCCGACGAGCTCGTCGCCAAGATCGCCGAGCGGATGAGCACGCTCGTCACCGGTGACGGCACCCGCGCCTGCGACATGGGGCCCCTCGTCACCGCGCAGCACCGGGACAAGGTCGCCTCCTACCTCGACGCCGGGGTCGAGGCCGGGGCGACCCTCGTCGTCGACGGCCGGGAGGGGGAGGTCGACGCCGACGGTGAGGGCTTCTTCCTCGGCCCCACGCTCTTCGACCACGTGACCCCGCAGATGTCGGTGTACACCGACGAGATCTTCGGGCCCGTGCTCTCCGTCCTGCGGGCCGCCTCCTACGACGAGGCGCTGGGGCTCGTCAACGCCAACCCCTACGGCAACGGCACCGCGATCTTCACCAACGACGGCGGCGCGGCCCGGCGCTTCCAGCACGAGGTCGAGGTCGGGATGGTGGGCATCAACGTCCCGATCCCGGTCCCGATGGCCTACTACTCCTTCGGCGGCTGGAAGAACAGCCTCTTCGGCGACAGCCACGCGCACGGCACCGAGGGTGTGCACTTCTTCACCCGCGGCAAGGTGGTCACCTCGCGCTGGCTCGACCCGAGTCACGGCGGCCTCGAGCTCGGCTTCCCGCGCAACGCCTGACCTGCCCGCTGTCGACTCAGGGCGCGCCGCGAGCGCCGGCATCGTTGTCAGTTCGTGACCTGGACGGAACGGCCGCCAGGTGGCGGGCCCTCTCGGCCTGCCCCATCATGGATGGCGGCGTGCGCCTACTGCGCACGCCGCTCGCGACCCAGGAAGTGGACGGACCGCCCAGATGACGACCCGGAGGAAGGCGCTGCTCGCCGCCGCCGTCGCCCTGCCCATGGTGCTCGGGGGTGCCGGCACCGCGTACGCGGCCCACTACCAGGACAAGGCGCTGCCGGGCAGCACCGTCGCGGGGGCCTCGGTGAGCGGGCTGACCCGCGAGGCCCTGGCCAGCGCGGTCCGTGAGCGCGCCGCCGACGTCACGGTGACCCTCCGCTCCGGGTCCACGAGCCGCACCGAGCACCTCGCCGACCTCGGCGTCGACGTCGACGTCGACGCCACGGTCGAGGCCGTCCTCTCCCCGAACGCCTCGTGGTCCTCCTACGCGACCTCCCTGGTCTCCTCGCGGGACGTCTCCGCCGTCGTCACCCACGACGAGACGGCGCTCGACGACGTCGTCACCGAGCTCGTCGAGCAGGCGGGCAAGGCCGGGCGCGACGCCACGGTCGCCCTTGCCGAGGACGGGCGGTCCTTCACGGTGACCCCCGCCGTCACCGGCCAGACGGTCGACCCGTCCTCCTTCCAGGACGTCGTCGAGCAGGCGGCCGCCACCCTGACCTCCGCGACGACCACGCTCGAGTTCGTCGACGTCACCCCGACGGTGACCACCGCCGCGGCGAAGAAGGCGGCGGCCGCCGCCAACGCGGTCATCGGGCGGACCGTCGCCATCTCCGACGGTGTCTCCGAGCACGAGGCGTCGCGGCGCACCAAGGCATCCTGGGTCAGCGTCCCGCAGACCGCCGACGGCTTTGGCGCGCCGACCCTCGACGCCGACAAGGTCGGTGCCTGGGTGACGTCGGTGGCGCAGGACGCCGAGATCGAGCCGACCGAGGGCCTGCGGTACGTCGACGCGGCCGGCGCCGTGCGTCAGGTGATGACCGAGGCCGTCGACGGCCGGACGGCCGCGAACGCGGACGCCCTCACCTCCGCCGTGGTCACGGCGCTCGGCTCCGCCAAGGCCTACCGCGGCGAGCTGGCCTACGACACCGTGCCGGCGACCTGGGAGGAGCGCGAGATCGCGCCCGGGGCCGAGTCGCTGGCATACTTGGCAGCGGTCGGGGAGAAGTGGATCGACGTCAACCTCAGCCAGCACACGATGACCGCCTACGTCGGCGCCGACGTGGCGCTGGGGCCGGTGTCCATGGTCAACGGCGCGGCCGAGACCCCCTCGTCCACCGGCCTCTTCCACGTGTACTACAAGAACCCGCTGATGACGATGCGCGGCTCGAACGCCGACGGCTCGGACTACGAGACGCCAAACGTCCCCTGGTCCTCGTTCTACGACGGCGGGATCGCGCTGCACGGCGCGCCGTGGCGCGACAGCTTCGGCTACGCCGCCTCGCACGGCTGCATCAACCTGCCGGTGAGCACCGCGAAGTGGGTCTACGACTTCGCGCCGGTCGGCACCCCGGTCGCGGCGCACTACTGACGCGCGAGGCGCTGCCGGGCCGCCGGTGTCACGCCAGGAGGGCCAGCGCCGCGAGGGCCGAGGCCAGCAGGACGGACACGTCGAAGGTGCGTTGGCTGATCCGACGCACCGTGGCGTAGCCCGCCAGACCGCCGAGCAGCACGAGCGGGGCGAGCAGCGCGGCGCGCCCGGCGTCGGCCCAGTGCATCAGGCCGAGGCCGACGGAGAACGGGACCTTGACGAGGTTGACGATGAGGAAGAACCACGCGTTCGTCCCGACGAAGCGCCGCTTGTCGATGCCGGACGCCGACAGGTAGAGGGTGGTCACGGCGCCCGCGGCGTTGGCCGTCATCGTCGCGAACCCGACACCGGTACCCGCCGCCCAGGCGACACCACGCCGCTCGTGCAGGGTCGAGTCCGCCTCTCCGGCGCGCCACTTGACCCACAGCTGGAGCAGGACCAGGACGAGCAGGATGCCGCCGATGCTGCGCCGGAGGGTGGTGTCGTCGACGACCCGTAAAAAGAGGCTCCCGAGGACGAGCCCGGGCAGCACCGCCGGGAGCAGCCGCCGCACGATGGCCCAGTCGGCATCGTGCCGGTAGTGCCACACGGCGACGAGGTCGCCGACGATGAGGACGGCAAGGATGGCCGCGGTCGACTGCCGGGCCGGGAGCAGTGAGGCGAAGATCGCGACGGCGACCACGGCCAGGCCGCCGAGGGCCGTCTTGGAGTAGCCGATGACGAGCGCGGCGAGCCCCATGAGGGCGGCGGCGAGCAGGCCGCCGCCGAGCAGCTCCACCACGGTCCTCCTTGCGGGCTCGACGCCCCGGCGCCCGGAGGTCAGCGCCCGACGCTACTCCCGCGAGGAGCGGGCAGCCTCACCGGCCTGCCGCGGGTGGCCCGGGCTCACCGGCCCGGACCTCGCCGGCTCAGTACCGCCGACCGAGCTTCTTGCTCCGCCAGGCCTTGCCGAGCTCGCGGCGGACCACGTCGCGGCGACGCTCGCCCTCGACCTTGTTCGGCAGCGAGAGCTGGACGACCTTGAGGTAGACCGAGGCGGCCTGCTTCCACAGGCTGCCCGTGACGTAGGGCAGGTCGTTCCGCTGCATGAGGTCGCGGATGCGCGGCGCGATCTCCGCGTACCGGTTGCTCGGCATGTCGGGGAAGAGGTGGTGCTCGATCTGGTGGCTGAGGTTGCCGGTGATCACGTGCATCGCCTTGGTGCCGCTGATGTTCCCCGAGCCGAGCATCTGGCGCAGGTACCACTCGCCACGGGTCTCGCCGTCGATCGAGGTCTTCTCGAAGGTGGAGATGCCCGGGGGGAAGTGCCCGCAGATGATGACGGTGTTCGTCCACAGGTTGCGCACGAGGTTGGCCACGACGTTGGCGGTGAGCGTCGTGCGGGAGGAGCCGCTGACGGCCGAGAGCGCCGGGTGGACGACGTAGTCCTTGGTCGCCTGGCGCTTGATCTTCTGGAGGACCTCGTTGCGGTTCGCGCGGAAGGTCGCCTTCTCCTCCTCGCTCATCCGCTCGCGCTTGGCGAGGTAGCCGCCGAGCTCGAGGTCGTAGGCCGCGATCGAGTACTCGAAGACCAGCGCGTTGCCGACGTGCCAGATCGGCTGGAAGAGGTAGAACAGGCTCCACGGCTGGTCCTCGTCGACCCGCAGGATGCCGTAGCCGAGGTCGTTGTCGCGCCCGAGCACGTTGGTGAAGGTGTGGTGGATCTCGTTGTGGCTGTGCTTCCACTGACTCGCCGGCGAGGCGTTGTCCCACTCCCAGGCGGTCGAGTGGATCTTCGGGTCACGCATCCAGTCCCACTGGCCGTGCATGACGTTGTGGCCGATCTCCATGTTCTCGAGGATCTTCGAGACCGAGAGGCCGGCCGTCCCGAGCCACCACGCCGGGCGGAAGCCCTTGACCTTGACGTTGCTGAACAGCAGCAGTGCGCGCGAGCCCATCTCGAGGTAGCGCTGGGTGCGGATGACCTTGCGGATGTAGGCCGCGTCGCGGTCGCCGCGGGAGTCCATGACCTCCTGGCGCAGGGCGTCGAGCTCGTGGCCGATGCCCTCGATGTCATCCGGGCTCAGGTGCGCGGCCGGGTTGGGCCGTCCGGTCCCGGTGAGCGCCGCGCGCTGCGGGCGGGGTTCGTCGCTCGTCACGCGCAGCCGCGGGTTGATGCCCTGCGGCTTGGTCGAGGCGTGGTCGGCACGCTGGGGGGCGAGGGTCATGGTGGTGTCCTTCCGGAGGGGTCGCGGGAGGGTCGGTGGTCAGAGGTCGAACTCGCAGGCGCCGGCGACGGCGTTGATACAGGTCTGGACGGGCAGCGGTTCGTCGGACTCGTGGACGGTGACCTCGCCGGTGCGCAGGTCGCGCACGGCGCCGCCGCGCATCGGGACGACGCAGCCGTAGCAGATGCCCATCCGGCACCCGCTCGGCATGAGCACGCCGGCCGCCTCGCCGGCGTCGAGGATGGGGGTTGCGCCGTCGGCCTCGACGACCTGCTCGCTGCGGGCGAACGTCACGGACCCACCCTCGCCGGGCTCGACGACGGTGGGGCGGAAGCGCTCCACGTGCAGCCGGTCCGGGACGCCGGTGTCGGCCCAGTGCTTCTCCGCGGCGTCGAGCAGGGCGGTCGGGCCGCACAGCCAGGTCTCGCGCTCGCGCCAGTCGGGGACGAGCGTGTCGAGCCGGCCGAGCTCGAGGACGCCGTGGACGTCGTCGAGGTTCAGCGAGAGGGCGACCCTGCCGGCGTCGTGGTGCTCGGTGAGCTCGCGGTGGAAGATCACCTCGTGCTCGCTCGGGGCGCAGTGGACGTGGGCGACGTCGGTGAGCTCGGGCAGGTGGTTGCGCAGCATCCCGATGACGGGGGTGATCCCGCTGCCCGCGGTGAGGAAGAGGACCTTCGCGGGCGCCGGGACCGGGAGGGTGAAGCCCCCGGTGGCCTGGTCGAGCATGACGAGCGTGCCGGGGCGGGCCCGCCGGACGAGGTGGGTGCTGACCTTGCCGTCGGGGATGGCCTTGGTCGTGATGGCCACGCACCCGGCGGGGATGCCGGCGGCGGCCGAGCCGTCCGCGCGGTGGGTGAGGCTGTAGGCCCGCCAGTGCCGCACGCCGTCGATGTCGATGCCGATCCGGATGTACTGGCCGGGGACGTGCCCGGCCCAGCCGCGACCCGGGCGGATGACGACCGTCGCGGCGTCGTCGGTCTCGGGGCGGATCTCGACGATCCGCCCGCGCAGGTCGGCCCCGGCGCGCATCGGGTCGATGAGGTCGAGGTAGTCGGCGGGGACCAGCGGGGTCGCGAGCGCCTCGGCCACGCGGCGCGCCCCCCGGGCCAGTCCGCCGAGCGGGCCGGGGGTGTGGGCGCCGAGGCGCGGCCGGGTGCCCCCACGGGGGGTCGCTCGGTCGGTCGTCGAGGCGGTCACGGTCCGACCATAACCTACGTTCCCGTAAGTTACGAGAGCGTAGGGTCTCTTCTCAGGAAGGGGCCAGGGACGCCCCGGGCGCCGGTCGACGCCCGCATCCGGCCGGTGACCTGCCGGAACCTTCAGCGACCGACCAGTGACCTGCCGGAACCTTCAGCGACCTGCCGGTTGTAACCCTCCGGCCGCTGAAGGTTCCGGCAGCCGGAGGGAAAGTTGGGGCGGGCGGGTCAGTGGTCGCCGGCCATGAGGCGGCCGATCTCGGTGCGGTCGGCGTCGGCGGCGGCCATCTCGGCGACGACCTTGCCGCCGTGGACGACGGCGATCCGGTCCGAGAGCGAGAGGATCTCGTCGAGCTCGGCGGAGACGAGCAGGACGGCGGCGCCCTGGTCGCGGGCCTGCACGATCCGGCGGTGGATGAACTCGATGGACCCGACGTCGACGCCGCGGGTGGGCTGGGCGGCCATGAGCAGCCGGGGCTCGAAGGACATCTCCCGCGCGACGACGACCTTCTGCTTGTTGCCGCCGGAGAGCGAGCCTGCGGTCTGCATGACGCCGGAGGAGCGGATGTCGAACTCCTCGCGCAGCCGCTGGGCGTTCTCACGGACCGCGGCGAACTGGCGCACCCCGCTCCTGGCGTACGGCGGCTGGTCGAACTCGTTGAGGACGAGGTTGTCGGCGATGGAGTAGGCGCTGACGAGCCCGTGCTTCTCGCGGTTCTCCGGGATGTGCCCGACGCCGGCGTGGTGGGTGCGGTGCGGGTCGGCCCTGGTCAGGTCGAGGTCGCCGAGGGTCATCTGCCCCGAGACGACCTTGCGCATCCCGGCCAGGGCCTCGACGAGCTCGCGCTGGCCGTTGCCCTCGACCCCGGCGACGCCGACGATCTCCCCGGCGCGCACCTCGAGGGAGAAGCCGTCGACGGCGGTCAGCTCGCGGTCGTCCTCGACCCGCAGGTCCCGGATCGAGAGCACCGTCTCCCCGGGGGTGGCGGGCTCCTTGTCGATGGAGAGCACGACCTCGCGCCCGACCATCATCGTCGCGAGCCCGGTGGCGTCGGTGTCCCCGGTCGCGACCTCCCCGACGACCGCGCCCTGGCGCAGGACGTAGACCCGGTCGGCGACGGCGAGCACCTCGCGCAGCTTGTGGGTGATGAAGACGATCGAGGTGCCGGAGGCGGCGAGCTCGCGCATCACCCCGAGCAGCTCGTCGGTCTCCTGCGGGGTGAGCACCGCCGTGGGCTCGTCGAGGATGAGCAGGTCGACGCGCCGGGAGAGCGCCTTGAGGATCTCCACCCGCTGCTGGGTGCCGACCGGCAGGTCGTCGACCTCGGCGTCGGGGTCGACCCGCAGCCCGTGCCGCTCGGCGAGGTCGCGCACCATCCGCCGGGCGCCCTCGAGGTCGAGGACCACGCCGGCCCGGGTCGTCTCGTGGCCGAGCATGAGGTTCTCGGCCACCGTCATGACGGGGACGAGCTGGAAGTGCTGGTGCACCATGCCGATGCCGCGGCCGATGGCGTCCTTGGGGTCCTTGATCGGGGTGGCGTCGCCCTTGACGCTCACCGTGCCGGCGTCCGGGGCGATCAGCCCGAAGATCTGGTTGACGAGGGTGGACTTGCCGGCGCCGTTCTCGCCGAGGAGCGCGACGATCTCGCCGCGGCGCACCGTCAGGGTGATGTCGCGGTTGGCGTGGACCGAGCCGAAGCTCTTCGAGAGGCCCTGGATGTCGAGCAGCACCTCGCCGACGACCCCCTCGCCGAAGCCGGAGCGCTCCGGGGGCAGCTCCCGCGCGGCGTCGGTCGTGGCGACCCGCTCCAGGTGGTCGGGGCTGGTGTCGACGTGCCCGGCCGGGGTCGGGGTGCCCTCGGCCTCCGGCGTGCCGGTCGTGGTCGGGTCCGACATCACTGGTCTCCCTTGACGTAGGGCTGGCCGACCGCCCCCGGTGCACGCACCCGGCCCGCGGCGAGGCCGAGGACGACGAGCACCGCGACGTAGGGCAGGGTGGCGAGGATCTGCGGCGAGGTGACGGCGGCGAGCAGCCACTCGAGGAAGCCGCTCGGCTCGCCGTCGACCCCGAGGCCGGACTGCTGCAGCTGGCTGGCGACCGCGTTGACGAAGCCGAAGAAGAGCGCCATGGCGAAGGCCCGCAGCGGCCGCCAGGCGCCCATGATCATGATCGCCAGGGCGAGGAAGCCGCGCCCGGCGGTCATGCCGCGCTCGAAGGAGCTCGACGCGTCCATCGACAGGTAGACGCCCGCGAGCCCGGCGAGCGACCCGGCGATGGTGACGTTGACCAGGCGCAGCCGCTCGACGTTGATGCCGGCGGTGTCGGCCGCCGAGGGGTACTCGCCGACCGCCCGGGTGCGCAGCCCCCAGCGGGTGTGGAAGAGCAGGAGGTGGATCCCGATCGCGGCGAGGATCGCCACCGTGGCGATCCAGCTGCGGCCGCTGAAGAAGACCTCGCCGACCAGGGGGATGTCCTGGAGCACGGGGATGTCGAGGTTGGGGATGACGCCGGGGAGGATCTTGCCCGGCGTGTAGTAGAAGGAGGTGATCCCGGTGGCGACGATGTTGAGCACGACGCCGGCGATGATCTGGTCCATCCGCCAGCGCACGGTGGTCCAGGCGAGGAAGGCCCCCGCGACGAGCCCGCTGCCGACGCCGACGAGGACGCCGACGAGGATCGAGCCGGTGGCCGCGGCGGTGAAGAACCCCGCGAAGGCGGCGATGAGCATCTGCCCCTCGATGCCGATGTTCACGACGCCGGAGCGCTCGCCGATGACGCCGACGAGCGCGGCGAGGACCAGCGGGATGGCGTAGCCCCACGCCGAGACGTACATCGACGGCGCGATGTCGTTCGCGGCCCAGTAGAAGACGTAGGCGGCGACGACGACCACGGCGAGCAGGCCGACCGTCACCCGGTTGCGCATGACCCAGGCCATCTCAGGACCCCCAGCTCGTCGAGGCGACGCTCACCTTGTCGGCCCGGCTGCGGAACAGCCAGGTGCCGAGGACCGGGATCGAGACCATGAGGAGGATGAGCGCGAGCAGGAGGTCGACGATCTCGGGGGCGATGCCGGTGGAGAACTGCAGGCCGGCGGCGCCGGTCCGCAGCACGCCGACGAGGAAGGCCGCCGGGATGGTGGCGAGCGGGTTGGCGCGCGCGAGCAGGGCGATGGTGATCCCGTCGAACCCGAGGGAGCCGACGATGGCCGGCTCGAACCGGTGCAGCGTGCCCTCGGCCTCGAGGGCGCCGCCGAGCCCGGCCAGGCCGGCCCCGATGACGACCGAGAGCACGACCATCGTGTTGATCCGGATGCCGGCGTACCCGGCGGCGCTCTTGTTGGCGCCGACGGTGTTGAACCGGAAGCCGAGCGTCGTGCGCGAGAGCATCCACCAGCACAGCGCCGCGAGCACGGCGGCGATGACGAACCCGATGGGCACCCCGGAGAGGGCCCCGACCCGTGAGGCGGCCGGGATGGACTCGGTCTGCGGGATGCCGCTGGTCTTGGAGCGCTCGGCCTGGAGCGGGCCGACGACGAGCCAGAAGGTGACCCCGGAGACGATGTAGTTGAGCATGATCGTGGAGATCACCTCGTGCACGCCGCGGTAGGCCTTGAGGACACCGACGAGCAGCCCGACGAGGCCGCCGAGGGCGATGCCGGCGAGCATGCCGAGCACGGCACCGAGGAAGCCGGCGCCACCGGCGAGGTAGGCCACCCACGCTCCCGCGATCGCCCCCATCGCGAACTGGCCCTGGCCGCCGATGTTGAACAGCCCCAGGCGCAGCGGGATGACGACGGCCAGGCCGGTGAGGACCAGCGGCGTCGTCTTCTGCAGCGTGCGGGTGAACGCGCCCGGGTAGACGAGCGCCTCACGCACGAGCGTCTCGTAGGCGTACCACGGGTTGACCCCCTGGGCCCGGATCAGGGCGGCGCCGATGAGCAGCGCGATGACGAGGGCGACGAGGATGACGATGGCGTTCTGGTGGGCGATGGCGTACGCGAGGGCGCCACCGCGGGAGGGCCGCTGCTCAGGGGGCTGCTGCTCTCCCGGTGACGGCGCCGCGGGCGCCGTGCGGGTGTCGGACATGGGTCTCCAATGGACTCGGGGCTCGGGCCACAGTCTGGCCGGTGGCGCCCTCCGGCGGAAGGGGACGTGCCGGGACCGGCGAAGGGGCGGGCACCCGGTGGACCGGGTGCCCGCCCCTTGCGGTCAGGCGCGGGGGCCGCTCGATGGTGGCCCGGGCGCTCCTTAGAGGGTGACGCCGGTCTCCAGCGAGCCGTCCTGGAGCTGGCTGACGACGTCGGCGACCTTGGTCTTGACGTCCTCGGGGACGGTGCTGTCGAAGTCGTGGTACGGCGCGAGGCCGACCTCGCCGGTCGTCTGCACGTCCTCGAACTCGCCGTTCTCGCTGGCCGCCGTAACGGTGTCGGTGACGCCCTGGCTGATGAGCTTCATCGCCGAGGTGAGCAGGCACGGGTGGGCGGCCGGGACGGTCTCCCACTGGTCGCTGTCGACGCCGATGCAGAAGGTGTCGGTGCCCGCACCGGAGGACTTGGCGACCTCCTGGAGGGCACCGTTGCCGGTGCCGCCACCGGCACCGAAGATGACGTCGACGCCCTGCGAGAGCTGCTTCTTGGCCTCGCTGGCGCCCCACACCGGGTCGCTGAAGGCGTTGTCGCCGGCGGGGTGGTAGACGGTGGCGACGGAGATGTCGGGGTTGACCGCCTTGGCGCCGTTCTTGTAGCCCTCGGCGAAGGCGACGACGGTCGGGATCTCGAGCCCGAGCACCTGGCCGAGCTTGTTCGTCTTGGTCATCTGCGCGGCGAGGAAGCCGGCGGCGTAGCCCGCCTGGTCGGCGGGGAAGGTCAGGCCGGTGATGTTCGTGCCCTCGGGCGCCTGCTCGGAGTAGTCCTGGTCGACGCCGATGAACATCGTGTCGGGGTTGCTCGCGGCGGCCTCGACGGTGGCGTCGGCCATGAGGAAGCCGACCGTGACGACGACGTCGTAGCTCTTGTTCGTGAACTGCGCCATGTTGGCGGCGTAGTCCTTGGCGTCCTGGGTCTCGATGTACTTGTAGAAGCCGCCGAGCTCCTCGGCCGCGGCCTGGGCGCCCTCGTGTGCGGACTGGTTGAAGCTCTTGTCGTCGACCTTGCCGGTGTCGGTGACCAGGCCGACGCAGAAGACGTCCTCGCTGGCGCAGTTGGAGTCGTCCGTGGGCGCACCCGCCGACGAGCCGGAGTCGCTGCTGCCGTCACCGGAGCTGCCGGTGCTGCCACCACAGCCGGCGAGGGCCAGGGCGAGGGCCGCGGGAACCGCGACGAGGTAACGCGAAGACTTCATGGAGGATCTCCTCGGGGTACGGGTCAGTCGAGCAGATGCTACGGCCAGAACGGGTCCTCGCCGCACCCGCCCCACAGTCGTTGCGGGGTCGTTACCGAGGTGTGGCGGGGGTCACCAGCCGGGGCCGGCCGACCACCCCGCGTCGACGGTGACGGTGGTGCCCGTGATGCCGGATGCGACGGGTGAGGCGAGGAAGGCCACGGTCGCGGCGACCTCCTCGGGCCGGACCGGCCGGCCCAGGGCCGCCGCCGCCCGGTAGCGGGTCACGCCCTCGGGCCAGGCCTGCGCGAGGCCGGCGCGCTCGACGAGCCCGGGCGACACCCCGACGACCCGCACCCCGCGGCGGCCGAGCTCGTGCGCGGCGGCGCCGACGAGGTGGTGCAGCGCGGCCTTGGCGACGGCGTACGGAGCGTGTCCGGGCATCGCGCGCAGGCCCTCGATGGAGCCGACGACGACGACCACGCCGCCCTCGGCCATCCGGGCGGCCGAGCGGTGCAGGAGGACGGCGCTCGGGCGCAGGCCGGCCCGGTGGTAGGCGTCCCAGGCCGCGGCGTCGAGCTCCTCCCACGCCACCTGGTGCTGGGGGAAGGCGTTGAGCACGACGACCGCTGGCTCCCCGAGCCGCTCGGCGCACCGCTCGAGCAGGTCCGCGCACCGGGTCTCGAGCACGTCCGGCTCGCCGAGGGGCACGTCGAGGTCGGCGTGCAGCGTGGCCGCCCGACGCCCGGCCTCGCGGACCCCGGCAGCCGTCTCCTCGGCCCCCGCCGCGTCCCCGCGGTAGTGGACGGCCACGTCGTGGCCACCGCGGGCAAGGGCCAGCGCCACCTCTCGGCCGAGGCCACCGCTGGCGCCGGTGACGAGCGCGCTCACCGCATCCGCCCGACCGGCTCGTCCCGGGTCAGTGCGGCGATCTCGGTGGCGAACTGCGGGTACTCCTCGGCGAGGGCCGCCCGCTCCCCGAGCTCGAAGTGCTCGGGCCGGAAGGCCGGGGCGCACCAGCAGGAGACGAGAGTCCAGGTGCCGAGGGTGCTCGCTCCCATCCACGTCCCCCGGCGGACGAGCACCTGGGGGTGCTCCTCGCCGAGGTAGTTCAGGACCCCGGAGCCACCCGGGCGCAGCCGCAGCAGGGCCGCCGGCGCGCCGCCCAGCCACTGCCAGCCCTCGTCGACGGCGAGCCGGTGCATCGCGGAGAAGCCGTCGGGTCGGGGCGTGAGCAGCACGGTGACGGCGTTGAGGCCCTGGGTCCGCGGCCCGGCGACGAACCAGGCGCCCTCCTCGGGGATGGGCACCATGCCGAACCGGTCGATGACCTCCTCGGCGCTCTCGCCGGGGTGCCCGCCCGCGGGCGCCCCCTCCGGCCCGCTCACGACGCCTCCGCGGCGGCGCCGGCGGCCGCGGCCCGGTCGCGGGCCCGGGCGAGGAGCGCGGGGGTGTCGACCCGGGTGCTGCGAGAGCCACGCACGACGACCTCGCCGTCGACGACGACGTCGGTGACGTCGGCGCGGCCCGCGGCGAAGACGAGGAGGGCGTGGACGTCGTGGACCGGCGTCAGGTGGGGCTGCTCGAGGTCGACGAGGACGAGGTCGGCGCGTTTGCCGACCTCGACCGAGCCGACGACGTCGCCCAGGCCGAGGGCCTCGGCGCCGCCGAGCGTCGCGGCCCGCAGGACCTCGTGCGCGCTCGCGGCGTCCGGCCGGCCGCTGGTCAGCCGGGCGAGCAGGGCCGCCTGGCGGATGGCCTGCCACATGTCGAGGTCATTGGACGAGGAGCACCCGTCGGTGCCGATGCCGAGCCGGACCCCGCTCTCGCGCACCGCCTCCCAGTGCAGCGCGCCGCTGGCGAGCTTCTGGTTCGAGCCGGGACAGTGGGCCACGGACGCCCCCGCGGCGGCGAGCCGGCCACGGTCGGAGTCGCTCAGATGCACCCCGTGGCCGACGACGACGGGCAGGTCGCCCGTGAGCCACCCGGCGTCGGCGAGGACCTCGGTCGGGGTGCGGCCGTAGCGGGCCGCGACGTCGGCGTTCTCGGCGGCGTTCTCGGAGACGTGGGTGCTCAGCAGCGCCGGCCGGTCCCCGGCGACCTCGCGCAGGGTGGCCGCCACCTGTGCGAGCCGTTCGGGCGAGCACGTGTACGTCGCGTGCGGCAGGGCCGCCACGGGCACCTGCGGGCCGCCGAGGGCGGCGAGCTGCGCCGGCCAGGCGCGCAGCAGCTCCTCGCGCGCCTGCCAGGTCAGCCCGTCCGGCCCCGGCCCGTCGAGGAAGACCGGGCCGGTGACGTGCCGGCTGCCGGCCGCGAGCGCGCCGCGGTGGGCGGCGTCGTGGTGGAAGTACATGTCGAGCTGGGTCGTGCACCCGCCGAGCAGGGACTCGAGGGCCCCGAGGGTGGCGCCGAGCTGCACCGTCGGCGGGTCCATCACGGCGGCCTCGGCGGCCCACACCCGGGTGAGGAAGCCCTGGAGGTCGACGTCCTCGGCGAGGCCGCGCAGCAGGGTCATCGGCAGGTGTGTGTGCACGTTGACCAGGCCCGGCAGGAGCAGCCGGCCGGTGCCGTCGAGCACCTCGTCGGCGTCGACCGGCCCGGCCGAGGCGGGCCGGACCTCGACGATGGTGCCGTCCTCGACGACGACCGTGGTGTCGTGCAGCACGGTGTCGTCGGGGTCGACCGTGACGACGTGGCGGGCGCCGGCCACCGCGAGCCGGCTCACCCGGCATCCTCCTCGGCGAAGGTCGCCCGGGTGTGGACGAGCTCGTCGAGGACGGCGACGACGGCCTCCCGGCTGCGGGTGAGCACGGCCTCGATCTCGCTCATCGTGATCGGCTCCGTCCCCTCCCCGACACCGGTCGCGGGGTTGACGACGAGGGAGACCGCGGCATAGCGCAGGCCGGCCTCGTGCGCGAGGGTGACCTCCGGGACGCCGGTCATCCCGGCGACGTCCGCTCCTGCGAGGCGGGCCAGGCGGATCTCGGCGGCGGTCTCGAACCGCGGACCCTCGAAGGCCGCGTACACCCCGCCGTCGCGCATCGGCTGCCCGAGGGCCGCGGCCGCCTCGAGCAGCTCGCGGCGCAGCTCGGGGTGGTAGGGCGTGCTGACGTCGACGTGGACGACGCCCTGCGGGCCCGAGCCGTCGAAGAAGGTCAGTGGGCGCTGGCGGGTCAGGTCGAGGAAGTCGTCCAGGCAGAGCAGGTCGCCGGGCGCGAGGTCGGGGTCGATGGAGCCGGTGACGTTGACGGCGAGGACGTCGGTGCAGCCGAGGTCGGCCAGGGCGCGGATGTTCGCCCGGTAGTTGACCAGGTGCGGGGGGAGGGTGTGGCCCGGGCCGTGGCGGGTGAGGAAGACGACGGGGAGGCCGTGCCAGCGTCCGTGGGTGACCCGCGCGGGCCCCCATCGGGTCTCCACGGTCTGCTCGGACCGGTCCTGGAGCGCCTCGAGGTCGTAGAACCCGGTACCGGCGACGACGGCGAGGGGCGGAGCGGTCATGCCCCCGCACGCTACCGTCCGGCCCGGGCGGGGGCGACGGGATCCGGTGCGGCGGTGGCAGGATGCGGGCGATGGGTGAGGTGGCGATCGCGGCGACCGGCCCGGTCTCGCTGGGGGCCGGCCGCGCGCTCGCCCGCGCCGGCGGCAACGCCGTGGACGCCGCGGTGGCGGCCGCGCTGGCGGCGATGGCGACCGAGCCCGGCATCGTCTCGCTCGGCGGCGGCGCGTTCGTCTCGGTGTGGGCACCGGGCGAGGACCCGGTGGTCGTCGACGGCAACGTCGAGATGCCCGGCCGTGGCCTGCCACCGGAGGCCTTCGGCCGTGGGGTGCGCCAGGTGCACACCGACTACGGCGGCGGCGTGACGATGTTCGTCGGGCACGGGTCGGTCGCCACGCCGGGCGCCGCGGCGGCCTGCGAGCACGCCGTCGCCCGCTTCGGCCGGGCGCCGTGGGCCGAGGCCGTCGCCCCGGCCGCCGACGCCTGCCGCGCGGGCTACGTCGTCGGCGGCGCCGCCGGACGCTACCTCGGGTTCGTCGCGGGGAGCCTGTTCGGGCCGGACCCCGAGGCGCACGCCCTCGTCACCCGCCGTGACGGCTCACCGCTGCGTGCCGGGGAGGTGGCGACCAACGGCGCGCTCGCCGACCTGCTGGACCTCCTCGGCCGAGAGGGCTCGGCCCTGCTGTCGACCGGCGAGGTGGGCCGGGCGATGGTCGAGGACATGGCCCGGCACGAGGGGCTGGTCACCGCGGCCGACCTGACGGCCCACCGTCCGCTCGAGCGGGAACCGGTGCGGCGCACCGTCGGCGAGTGGGACCTCGCGGTCAACCCGCCGCCGTCGGTGGGCGGGCCGATGCTCGCGGCGATGCTCGGCGAGCTCGCGCGACGGGGCGACTACGGGTGGTCCGACGTGCTCGCCATCCAGACCGCCGTCCTGCGCTACCGGCTCGCCGTCCACGACGTCGCGACCGACCTCGACGCGGCGGGGCACGCGCTGCTCGCCGCGGTCGACCGGCACGGGCTCGCCGGGCTGCCGACCTCCGCCTCGACGGCGCACGTCTCGGCGGTCGACACCGACGGGCTCGCCTGCGCGGTGACGATGTCGGCCGGCTACGGCGCGGGCGTGACCGTGCCCGGCACCGGCCTCCTGCTCAACAACGCACTCGGCGAGCCGGAGCTGAACCGCCTCGGGCTGCACGCCCTCGCGCCGGGCACCCGGATGGCCTCGAACATGGCGCCCACCACCGGCCGCACCGACGACGGGCGGGTCATCGCGGTCGGGTCGCCCGGTGCAGACCGGATCACGACGGCCCTCATGCAGGTCCTCGGCCAGGGCTGCCTCCACGGCGCCGACCTCCAGGCGGCGGTCGACGCCCCGCGCCTGCACGTGCGCTTCGACGACGCCGGCCGCCCGGTGGTCGAGCACGAGTCGGACCCGGCGATCACCGCCGCTGTGCGCGAGGCCGGCCTGGCGGCCACCGACCACGGCTCGGTGTCGATGTACTTCGGTGGCGTCGGGGCGGCGTACCGCCGGGAGGACGGCACGGTGCTCGCCGCGGGCGACCCGCGACGCGAGGCGGCCGTCGAGGTCGTCCCGGGCCCCGCGGGCGCCGGCGGCTGACCCCGCCCGCCCGCCCGGCTGCCCGGCCCACTGCCGGCCCGGGGCGTCCGCCGTCCGCGCGCTCCGCGCGCCCGGTGCCCGCACGTGCGAGAGTTCCGCCGTGAGCGCGTCCCCCGAGGGCCAGCACCGCGAGGTGCTCAGGCTGGCCGTGCCGGCCTTCCTCGCCCTCGTCGCCGAGCCGATCTTCCTGCTCGTCGACTCCGCGATCGTCGGGCGGCTCGGGGTGGCGCCCCTGGCCGGGCTCGGGGTGGCCAGCGCGGTGCTGCTCACCGCCGCCAACGTCTTCGTCTTCCTCGCCTACGGCACGACGAGCGTCGTCGCCCGCCAGCTCGGGGCCGGGTCCCGGTCGGGCGCGGTGACGGCCGGCATCGACGGCACCTGGCTGGCGGTGCTGCTCGGGGCGGTGACCTCGGCGCTCGTCGCGCTGTTCGCCCGTGACCTGGCCGGTCTCTTCGGTGCCTCGGCCGCCGCCCTGGACCAGGCGGCGACCTACCTGCGGGTGTCGGCCCTCGGGCTGCCCGGGATGCTCGTCGTCCTCGCGACGACGGGAGTCCTGCGTGGCCTGCAGGACACCCGGACCCCGCTCGTGGTCTCGGTCGCCGGGTTCACGACGAACGGCCTGCTCAGCCTGTGGTTCGTCCACGGCCTCGGCTGGGGGATCGCGGGGTCGGCGTGGGGCACGGTCATCGCCCAGACCGGGATGGCGCTCGCGCTCGGCGCGATGCTCGCACGGGAGGCGGCACGCACCGCCGTCACCCTGCGCGCCCACCCGGGGCGGGTCCTCGCGGCCGCGCGCGGTGGGGTGCCGCTGCTCGTGCGCACACTCGCCCTGCGGGCCGTCCTGCTCGTGACGACGTGGGTCGCCGCCGGCCTCGGGGACGTCCCGCTGGCCGCCTACCAGGTGACCTCGACGGTGTGGTCCTTCCTCACCTTCGCCCTCGACGCGGTGGCCATCGCCGCCCAGGCGGTGACCGGGCGGTGGCTCGGGGCGGGTGAGCTGGCGGCGGCCCGCTCGGCGACCCGGATGATGGTCCGCTGGGGGGTGCTCGGTGGGGTGGTCCTCGGCATCGGGCTGCTGCTCGTGCGGCCCTGGGTGGGTGGCTGGTTCACGCCCGACGAGGCCGTCCAGGCGGCGATCGCGGGCGGGCTCGTCGTCGTCGCGCTCGGCCAGCCGCTCTCGGGGTTCGTCTTCGTCGTCGACGGCGTGCTCATCGGTGCCGGCGACGGGCGGTGGCTCGCCGGGGCCATGAGCGCGACCCTGCTCGCCTACCTGCCCGTCGTGCTGCTCGTGCACGCCGGCGGGGACTGGTTGCTCGACGACGGCTCGACCCGCGGTCAGGTCAACGCGGTGACCTGGCTGTGGCTCGCGTTCACGGTGTTCATGTCCGTGCGCGGGACGCTCATGTGGATGCGGGTGCGCACCGACCGGTGGATGGTGGCAGGTGCGGTCCGCTGACGCCAGCGGCGTCCGTGCCGGGGGCGCGCGGGTTCGGTGTGCCCGAACCGGGCTCAGGCGAGGCCGAGCCCGGCGGCCTCCTCCCACAGCTCGTCACGGACGTTGGGGTGCGCAGCGTCGCGGATGATGTGCCGGCACTGGCCGCGCTGGTCGTAGCCGAACAGCTCGGCGACGCCCTGCTCGGTGACGATGGCGCTCTGCTGCACGCTCGTCACCGGCTCGTCCAGCAGGGGCACGACCGTCGAGACGTCGGCCTTGGGGTGCCAGGAGCGCAGGGCGATGAACGACTGCCCGCCGCGCGAGTGCAGCGCCCCGACGACGAAGTCGGTCTGCCCGCCGAAGCCGGAGTGGATGCGCGCGTCGATCCGTGAGGCGTTGGCCTGCCCGAAGAGGTCGACCTCGAGGGCGGAGTTGACCGAGGTCATCGCGCGCTGCCGGGCGATGAGCCCCGGGTCGTTCGTCGTCTCGGTGCGGGTCATCCGCACCCGGGGGTTCCCGTCGACCCAGTCGTAGAGGTCCTGGGAGCCGAAGAGGAAGGAGGTGACCAGGGGCTGGTCGGGGTCGAGCGCGCCGGCGCGCTCGAGCGCGACGACGCCGTCGGAGAACATCTCGGTCCACACCCGCAGCCCGTGCCGGTCGATGAGCGCCGCGATCGTGGCGTCCGGGATGCCGCCGATGCCCGCCTGGATCGTCGCGCCGTCGCCGACCCGGGCGGCGACCCGCTCGCCGATGTGCCGGCTGTCCTCGTCGGGGACGAGGGGGTCGTGCGAGGGCATCGGGGTGGAGACCTCGACGGCGAGGTCGACGGCGCTGGTGTCGAGCAGGGCGTCGCCCATCGTGTACGGCATCCGGTCGTTGACGACCGCGACGACGAGCCCGGAGCGGGCCCGGCAGGCCTCGATGGCGGCGGGCAGGACGTTGACCTCGAGCCCGAGGGAGAGCACGCCGTCGCGCGCCGGGGCGCAGTGGACGATGACGACGTCCGGTGCGAGCGGGCCGGCGAAGAGCACCGGGACGAGCGAGAGCCGGCTCGGGACGTAGGAGAGGTTGGAGTGCCGGCGCATGCCGCCGCCGACGAAGCTCGTCTCGGCGGTGACGCCGGGACGGTCGGGGATGCCGGGCGGTGCGTTGAGCGCGTTGATGACGTAGGTCTCACGGGCCTCGTCGAGAACGCGCACGGCCTCCCAGGGCACGGACACGTTGCCGGAGACGACGACGCGGGGGGTGCCCGGGAGGGCGGCGAGGTGGCGGCCGAGCTGCTCGAGACTCACGGTCCTCATGCCCCCATCATGGCCGGTCCGGCCCGGGCCCCACAGCGCAGGTCAGCCTTTCCTCTCCCGGGCGATCCCTGCGGTCCCGCCCTACCGTGGGGGGATGTGCCGCAACATCCGCCCGCTGCAGAACCTCGAGCCCCCCGCCACCGACGAGGAGGTGTCGGCCGCGGCGCTGCAGTACGTGCGCAAGGTCGGTGGCACCACCCGGCCCTCGCGGACGAACCAGGAGGCCTTCGAGCGGGCCGTCGACACCGTGGCCGAGGCGACCAGGCGGCTGCTCGAGGAGCTCGTGACGACCGCACCGCCCCGGGACCGCGAGGTCGAGGCGGCCAAGGCCCGGGCCCGGGCCGCGCAGCGCTACGACCGCGTCGGCTGACCGGCTCGGGCGCCCGAACGCGGGGCGCTCGGCGGTGACGCGGTGGCCCGAGGGAGCGGCCGGCCTGTGGACCGTGACACGCCCGGGACTTTCTCCGGTGCACATGAGGTGGACGGCGTTCTTGCAGGTCACGGCCTCGCGGACGACGGCGCGGGTGGTGCGTCCACAGGGTTCTCCACCGACGGTGCACAACGGTCCTCGGCGTTTTCCCCAAGCCCTCCACAGGTTCTCCCCAGCCGTTCGGCCGATGTGCCTCGTTCGGCTTGGTGGCCCGTGACCGGCGGTCCTACGGTGACTCGGGCGTCCCGGCTGTCGGTGGCCTCTGGTGCGATTCTCCCCATGGGCCCCGGCGGGTCGAAGGCGTCCCGAGCAACGGACCAGGAGCGGGAGGAAGGGGTCGCGGGTGAGCATCGCGGAGCTGAGCGAGGCGTACGCCGAGCCCTCGGCACGCCCCGACGAGCGCGTCCCCCCGCAGGACCTCCACGCCGAGCAGTCGGTGCTCGGCTCGATGCTCCTCGACAAGGACGCCATCGCCGACTGCCTCGAGGAGGTCAAGGCCCACGACTTCTACCGCCCGGCGCACGAGGCGATCTTCGACGCCGTGCTCGACCTGTTCGGCCGGGGTGAGCCGGCGGACGCGATCACCGTCGCCGACGAGCTCTCCAAGCGCGGTGACCTCGCGCGGGTGGGCGGCCAGGCCTACCTGCACCAGCTCATCCAGTCGGTGCCGACCGCGGCCAACGCCGGCTACTACGCGGAGATCGTCCACGAGCGGGCGGTGCTGCGGCGGCTGGTCGAGGCGGGCACCCGGATCGTCCAGATGGGCTACGCCCAGGGCGAGGGGGACATCGACGACATCGTCAACCGCGCCCAGGCGGAGGTGTACTCGGTCGCCGAGAAGCGCGGCGGGGAGGACTACCACGCCCTCGGCGAGCTGCTCAACGAGACGATGGAGGAGATCGAGGCCGCCTCGGGGCGCACCGACGAGCTGATCGGGGTGCCCACGGGGTTCATCGAGCTCGACGAGCTGACCCACGGCCTGCACCCCGGGCAGATGGTCGTCGTCGCGGCCCGTCCGGCGGTCGGCAAGTCGACGCTGGGCATCGACATCGTGCGCACGGCGGCGATCAAGCACGACATGGCGGCGGCCGTGTTCTCGCTGGAGATGAGCCGCACCGAGATCACGATGCGCATCCTCTCGGCGGAGGCCACGATCCAGCTGCAGGACCTGCGCCGAGGGCTGAAGAACCAGGAGCAGTGGACCAAGCTGGCGCGGATCATGGGGAAGATCTCCAACGCGCCGCTGTTCATCGACGACAGCCCGAACATGTCGCTCATGGAGATCCGGGCCAAAGCGCGCCGGCTCAAGCAGCAGCACAACCTCAAGCTCGTCGTCATCGACTACCTCCAGCTGATGACGAGCGGCAAGAAGGTCGAGTCCCGCCAGCAGGAGGTCGCCGAGTTCTCCCGGGCGCTGAAGCTGCTCGCCAAGGAGCTCGAGGTGCCGGTCGTCGCGATCTCCCAGCTGAACCGAGGTCCGGAGCAGCGCACCGACAAGCGCCCCCAGATGTCGGACCTGCGCGAGTCGGGCTCGATCGAGCAGGACGCCGACGTCGTCATCCTCCTGCACCGGGACCGCTCCGACCCCGAGCGCGACGGCGAGGCGGACGTCATCGTGGCCAAGCACCGCAACGGGCCGACGAAGGACCTCGTCCTGGCCTTCCAGGGCCACTACTCGCGCTTCAACAACATGGCTCGCGACGGCGGCTTCTGATACGACATCATCCGCGTTCGGGCCACTCCCGCCACCGGCGACAATCGAGTCGAGTCCTGGCGACCTGATATGTCGACGATGACGGTCGTCGACCATCTCGACCCATGGAAGCGGCGGCAAGCCCTGCTGGACCCAACGGTGACAGACACCATGTGCGCCCTGAACCGCGAGAACCAGGCGGAAGCTGCCGACGCGTCGCTCGGCCTCGTGCCAGTCCGAGAACTCATCGACCTCCGGGTCACTGACCACCCAGGCTGGTCGCAAGACGAGCAAGCCAAGATCGATGCCTATGTCAATCAACTCGATCTCTTCGACACTGCAGACAAGAGTGCGCTCGAGGACCTCGATTCGAAGGTCGTTATCGCTGAAAGTGTTTCGAGCCCTCGTGCCGCAGTCACGAGCAGAGCATCATCGACTGGGAGCTCGTGGCTCTCCAGCGCCGGCTCAGCGGCGCAAGCGATGCCGTCGTTCGCGGCGCACTTCGAGCCAAGTTCGTCGACATGATGTTCCAGGCGCCACGGCGGCCGGCCTTCTTCGTCGGCAACCAAGCCAAACGCCACCAGGTGTTCCACGTGCTCGGGGTGTACTACCCCAACTGAGCCAGCTCCTCGAGCACGACGGAGCGGTGGCATCGCCGCTCATCTCGCTCGAAACAGAGCAAAACGACGTGATGCTCTTGTCGCCAAGAGGCCAACTCATCGAGGGCGCGCTTCGCCTCGGGGGTCCGGAGGCCGGCTCGATAGCGTGCCCGCCCGACCTCCAGCTCCGCGCCGGCAAAGAGCGGTCGGTTCTCCTTGGCATTCCCCAGGGACCGTAGGTGCTCGTATCGCACGCCGATCTCCCCGAGGGCCGAGTCCAGGCGCGCCTTGCTGAACCCTTGCTTCCGGCTCAGAGGTGTGAGGCGAACGTCAGCAACTAGGTCGACGTTGGCCGCCTGGATCGCATCGACGAACGATGCGATATCGCAGCCTTCATACCCGACCGACGACACCGGATGCGGCCGCGCGGGCAAGAGCGAATCCACAGCCATCTCCAGAGCATCCGCGATGGCGGCGATCCGAAACACTCCAGGCTGCTCGACGTGCCCTTGCTCGAGCTTCCGCAATGTCTCAAGTCCTACCCCCGAGGCAGTCGCGAGCTCCCCTTGGGTGATGCCGCGCTCCCAACGCGCTTGCGCGATTCCTGAGCCGAGGGCCTGACTGCGGGTCCGGGGCATGGAAGACTCGGGGCTCACAGGTGTAGTAAATCATTACTATGCGGCCGAGGTCCGACCCGGGCCTGAAAGGAGCGTTCGTGCCTCAGGCTGCGTCGGCCTCACTGTCCTTGTGCATCTTCTGCGATGGCGACTCCCGCTTGTCAGTGAGTTGGGAGCATATCGTGCCGGAAGCGTTGGAGAACGATAGTCTCGTCCTCTCGCCGGGAGCGGTGTGCAACGCGTGCAACAACTACCTTGGGCGGAAGGTGGAGGCGCCCGTCGTGAGCTCAGCAGCAATGGTGGCTTTGCGGCACTTGCAGGGGGTTGGCAACAAACGCGGACGGATCCCCAACATGCCTGTCAGGTTGGCGAACGGGATGGAGGCCGAGATGATTCTCGACCGAAGTTCCGCGCGGAGGCTGCTCGAGGTCGATGCTCCTGAGGTGGTCACCAAGGGGGCCTTCACAGGTGCCTCGCGCCCGACAGTCGGCTACGCCGCGGCCCCCGACTCCTTGAGGACATCAAGGGAAGTCGCGAGGTTCGTCGCAAAGTCGGGCTACGAGTACATCGCCCTGGAGAACCTGCACCACGTCGGCTCTCTCGTGAACTTCGATGGCGCGCCAGAATTGGATCCCTGTCGCCGATTCGTCCGGTACGGGCAGGGACCAGACACGTGGGAGGTCTCCGTTCGACGGATCTACGAGGCGGATACCCAGTTCGCGGACGACGAACCGGGCGACCAACGCGTCTCAGAACTTGACTTCCTTGTCCTCGGCGACCAGCACATCATCTTCGCTATGTCCATCTTCGGCCTTGAGATGTATGTGTGTCTCACCGGTCCTAGCTTGGCGCCGTATCGGCACTGGCTGAAGGCCACGGGGTCGGAAACCCTTCTCTACCCCAAGGCTGTGTAGGAACTCGGCATGGTGCTCTCGCCGGTTGCCCGCAGGCCCACCCCGCAGGCAAGCCAAACCAGATGCCACCAATCCGTGCAGCAGTCCCTCCCGACTACCGGCACGTGCTCATGCCCGTCCGCCTCCCCGCTGACTCCCATCACCGAAGTGTCCCCTTCCCGACCAAGCAAGCGTGCACGCCATACTTCTTGACATGTCTAGTGGCGCGCCGTTAGCGTCACATCGTCAGGTCTGTAGTTTTCGGAAAATTGGGGTGGGTGAAATGACTACAATCAAGGTTTCGATGGCTGCTGCGGTGGCCGTTGCGATGACTCTGCTGGTTCCCGCGGCGGCGCAAGCAAGTGTCGGAAAGAGCGGAACAAAGAACTGTACGGCGAATCAAACCGGCGTTTCGAGGGCCTACTCGACTGGAACAACTGAGCATTATCCGCCCGACACCGGGTACGGGGTCTTCTACAACGGCAGCACCTGGAAGGTAACGGCAAAAAATGCCACCAGCGGTGGGGGCGGGTTCTGGTTCGTCGAAACAAATGGGTCGATTGGCAACTCTGGGACCTACGCCTACTGCATCAATGGGACGCCATAATTGGGCACAGCCCGCTAGTCCCATCTTGGTGGTCTATGGCGCGTTCCTTTTAGCCATCCTTACCGCTTGTTCGCCGTCGCCCAGCGCCGAGAATCCGCAAAGTTCGCCAGCGGTCAGCGAACAACCTCTTCAGGCTTGGGTAGCGAGAGTGGTGAGTTGTATGCACGATGCGGGCTGGACGGGCGTAAGTATCGCGGCCACCGGAGATGGAATTGCGGTGGATTCACTTCCCACTAATCAACGTTCTTCATTCCAGAACGCAGTACGGGAATGTGAGTCGAAGGCCGGGCCCCAGCCGAACGCGAAGCCCCTGACGGAGGAGCGCGTTAAATCGCAATATGTCGCGCTTGTTAAGTCCAAAGCGTGCCTGGAGAGGCTCGGATATTCAATCTCAGATCCACCCTCGGAGGAGAAGTTTGTCGACGACTATCTGGGGGGGCGCGAACCATGGTCACCATTCAATGACGTCGCGGATCTCAGTGCCAGCAAATGGGATGAAGTCAATCGGACTTGCCCACAGCCTGGCTAGCACCTCCAAGTTCGGTTATAAGAGACGCCTCGAAGAAATCGCCTGATGACCGTCACCTGCTTCGTTAGCCCGGATCCTTCGAGGCTCGGTGGTCGGCGACGGGCGTGTAGATCCGGGGAAGCGTTTTTCCCGCAATGGAGGAATGCTGATTCCGAGCGGTCCCGGGTGATAGCCCGCCGAATCCTCATTCCGACGTCCAGCGTCACTGCGCCTGACCGCAGCGAGGTCAGCCCCCTCGAGATCACCGCCAGGATCGTGACCGCGCACTCGGGGAAGGAGAACCCCGCTGCGGCTGCTCGCACACTGCTTTGCCGGACTAGCTTCTGGGGCGCGTGTCATGTAGCCCCCTCGAAATCCGCGCCGTCATACTGGCGCTCCGACGGCAAAGGTTGGAGGGCCGAGTCTTGATCACACGTCTGGCGGGGGGTGTGGCGCTGCCGGTGGTGCTCCCGGGACTAGTTGCGCGCCGCATGCAGCCGGTGTTCACGGCCTGCTCCCATTCTTCTGTTGACGACTGCGCGCGCAGGTAGGTTCATCAGGGGTGGGTGGAGACTCGATGGTTGGGACCGTTCCGCAGGTTGGCGTCCGCATGGGAAGCGTGCGAAGGCGTAGGGTGCTGGTGGCCGCGCTCGTGGCCGCTCTCATCGTGGGGGTCGGCTTGGGTTGGGCAGCGCGTGTGCTGCTCGCTCCTCCAGCGCCGCTTCCGAGCGGTCCAGCGTTTGTTGTGATGGCCGCGACGGATGGTTCAGTGGGCCGGACTATCGATTTGAATGCGGAAGCGCGGTGGACCGGTGGCGGTTTGGTGGCAAACGTCGCGACAGGCACGGTCACCAAAGTTCGGGTCACCGGCTCGGGGGAAGTTCAGGCTGGTGACGCGGTTTACGACGTCGACCTCGAGCCGGTGTGGGTCGCGCAGGGTTCGGTGCCTGCGTTCCGTACGCTGGGGCAGGGAGCTCGCGGGGACGATGTCCGGCAGCTGCAGGCCCTGCTGAAGTCATTGGGGTTGATGGACACCGCACCGGATGGTCGCTTCGGCCCCGGCACGGCAAGGGGTGTCGAGCGGTGGCAGCGCGAGCATGGCGAGCGCCCTACCGGCGAGGTGCCGCTTGGGAGGCTCTTGTTCGTGCCGGAACTACCGGCCAAGGTGGCCCTTCAAGGCTTCCATGTCGGTTCGGTGGTGAGCCCGGGAAGTTCTCCTGCTGCGCCGGATGACGCTACCGTCACGCTCGAGGGTGTGGGCATCAAGGTTCTACCAGCTGCTCCCACGTTCACGATCACCCTGCCGGAGAGCCAGGCAGCCCTGGTACGGACCGGAATGTCGGTGCAGATCTCGAAGAGCGAGTACACGTGGGATGCCGAGATCACGGAGATCGGAGATTTCGGCACCGATGGTGCAGCTATCGCACGTCTGGGACCGACCAAGGGATCCTCGTCGATTTGTGAGCGAGACTGCTCGAGTATCCCGCCAGGCGGAGAGGCTGCCCTGGCGGCGAGGATCGAGCTTATCCCCATGACCGCAGGCGTCGTCGTGCCGACGACTGCCCTTGTCGTCGGCACCGATGGGAGCGCAGCTGTCTTAGCGGAGGACGGGACCCGGATGCCGGTGACCGTCGTGGCGAGCTCGGGCGGCCGTGCCGTCGTAGAGGGCGTCGCGGTCGGGCAGAAGATCCGGATCGCTGATGATGCCCAGCCTTGAGGCCCCTACGGGGGGCGCGTACCTTGGCCCGCGCGTGCGGGTCAGGGGCGCGGTGTTCGGGTATGGGACCGACAGCCCGATCGTTGACGATTGGAGTGCGGAGTTCCATCCCGGTACGGTCACGGCGATCACCGGGCCGTCAGGCTGCGGAAAGTCCACCCGCCTGTACCTGCTGGGGCTCATGGTCAAATTGACGGCTGGCGCTGTGGAGATCGACGGCCAGCGGGTGGACCACCTCTCCGATGCCGCTCGCTCGCGCATTCGAGCCTGGAGGTTTGGCTTCGTGTTTCAGGACGCCGCACTCGATCCCACCCGCAGTGTGCTGGACAACATCATAGAAGCGTCCCTATACCGGAACCAGTCGCGGCGTGAGGCCGCCCAGAGGGCCCGCGAGCTCATGGATCGGTTCGACATCGCGATCCCACCCGATCGCCGGCCGGGTCAGATCTCGGGAGGTCAGGCCCAGCGCATTGCCTTGTGCCGCGCACTCTTGGGTGAGCCGGACATCCTCGTAGCCGATGAGGCCACGGGCAACCTGGATCCACGGTCGGCGGCCACCGTGCTCGAAGCGTTCCGGGAACACGCCGTCACGGGTGGTTGCGCCATTGTCGTTACGCACGACCCGACTGTCGCGGGGTGGGCCGATCGGCGCATCTCACTTGATCCGCTCCACGAGGGGGTCAGCGCGTGAGCCCGGCCCGATTCCTGCGAGAGGTTGCGGCCTCCGCGTGGTCGCAACGGGTCTTCACAGTGGTCACCGCGGTCCTCGTTGCCGCAGCGACGACGACAATCCTTATGACCAGTGGTCGCGCTGCGGCCACTGAAGAAGCTGTTCTGCGGACTGTGGACCAACAGGGAACTCGCACGCTCGTCATCCAGTCCACTGGCGACAGCCCGTTGTTGGCGACCCAGTTGGTCGACACCATCGCGACCATCCCCCTCGTTGAAACCGTCGTGGGGTTCGGGCCGGTCCGCGACGTCACCGCCGCAGCACTGCCTGACGGAACCCGCGTCGGCGCGCGGTTGGCATACGGAGTGATCGGCAACGTCCAGGCCACGCCGAGGACCCCGAATGAGGCCACAGTGCAGCTCGCCTGGCTCTCGATGCAAGCCAGCCGAACCCTTGGACTGCCGCCTGGGGCCGGGACTATACGGATCATCGACGGCCCGGAATACACGGTCGCCGGCGTTGTCACCCCACCGGACTACCTGCAGTCCTTCGAGCCACTCGTCGTGATCCCGACGCCCGCGGACCCGCACGGGAAGGCCAGCCTCTCCACCATTGTCATCCTCGCCAAGAGCCCGGAGGACGTCGCCTTCCTCGGGAAGACTGTCGCCCCCCTGCTGAGTGAACTCCCCGATGAGAACGTCAGCCTCTCGTCCTCCGAACGCCTGGCCACATTGCGCCAGGCCATCGGTGGTGAACTGACCAAACAAGCCCGCGTCATCGTCCTAGCCGTCCTCGCTATCTCCACCGCAATATCTCTGGTCATCGTCTGGGGATTCGTCCTCGGCCGGCGCAAGGATCTCGGCCGCCGCCGCGCCCTCGGCGCCACGCGCGCGACGATCATCGCGCTCGTCGTCGGCCAGGTGGCCCTGACGGCCGCACTCGCCTCCACCATGGGCGCCCTGTTCTGCACCGCCACGCTGTCCATGCTGAACACGCAAATCCCGCGCCCGAGCTACGTCATGGCCGTAGTGGTCGGACTCACGGCTACCGCAGCCCTCGCTGCCAGCGTTCCGGCGACCTATGCCGCGAACCGGGACCCTCTCCACGAATTGAGGGTCCCGTAGAGCCGCACCTCACGCGGGATCTGATCGTGCAAAGTACCCCGTAGGAGAGCGCGCAATCTTCGATGCTTCTCGACACTGATGTCGGAGTACGGCGACTGATGCGTCGAGTGCCGGATGGCTCGCTCGGGGCCAGTTCTGCCGGACGTCGTGCCGACCCCGGAGGGCGGGGTGCTGGGCGAAGCCCGGCCGCCGTGCCGGAGTAGATTGCGGGCGACACCCGTTCGTGGTGCCGACCGACGACGACCAGGACGGCCCCCGTTGCCACGCCCCTCCCCCACGGCACCCAGCAAGGTCAGCTTCGACCAGCGTCCGATGCTCGTGTTCTGGGAGGTGACCCGGGCCTGTCAGCTGGCGTGCAAGCACTGCCGCGCCAACGCCATGGCCGGGGCGCTGCCCGGGGAGCTGACCCACGAGGAGGGCCTCGACCTCATCGACCAGGTCGCCGGCTTCGGGCGCCCCTACCCGATCCTCGTGCTCACCGGCGGCGACTGCCTGCTGCGTCCGGACATCTGGGAGCTCGTCGCGGCGGCGCGGGCCCGGGGCATCCCCACCGCCCTCTCCCCGTCGGTGACCCCGCAGCTGACGCCCGAGACGGTCACCCGGATGGTCGAGGCCGGCGTCAACGCCGTCTCGATCAGCCTCGACGGCGCCCGCGCGCAGACCCACGACGGGGTCCGCGGCATCCCCGGCCACTTCGCCGAGACCCTGCCGGCCCTGCGGGCGCTGTCCGAGGCCGGCCTGACGGTCCAGGTCAACACGACGGTGATGTCGGCCAACCTCGACGAGCTCGCCGACGTCGCCCGCCTCGTCAAGGACGCCGGTGCGCACATCTGGGAGGTCTTCTTCCTCGTCCACGTGGGGCGCGGGGTCGCCGAGGGCGCCATCACCCCCGAGCAGCACGAGGAGGTCTGCCACCTGCTCTACGACGCCAGCCAGTACGGCTTCGTCGTCCGCACGGTCGAGGCGCCGTTCTTCCGTCGGGTGGTGGCCTGGCGGGAGGAGGGCCGGCCCGCTCCGCAGACCCCGATCTACCGCCGCCTCGCCGCCCGGCTCACCGAGCTCCTGGGCGAGCCGGCGGCCCGGGTGCGCGCGCAGACCGCGCGGACCCGCGACGGCAAGGGCCTCGTCTTCGTCGCCTACGACGGCGAGGTGACGCCGGCCGGCTTCCTGCCGCTGCCGCTCGGCTCGGTCACCGAGCAGCCCCTGGCCCAGCTCTACCGCGACACCCCTCTCCTGCAGGACATCCGGGCGGCCCGCTTCACGGGCCGGTGCGGCGTGTGCGAGTACGCGGACCTCTGTGGGGGCTCGCGGGCGCGTGCCTACGCCGCCTCCGGCGACCCGCTCGGCGAGGACCCGGCCTGCAGCTACCAGCCGGCCGGACGAGTGCCGGCCTCCGTCGGGGGCTGACCGCGCCCTCAGCGGCGGCGGACGAGGAGGACCAGGACCCCGACCGCGAGGACCAGCACCCCCCAACCGGCCACGAGGGCCTCGGCGGTGGTCAGCATGCTCGCCTCCTCACAGTGACTCCCTCAGCTCGGACACCGGCCGGGCCGTCTCGGTGGCCGGCCGCGAGAGTCTGACGACGTCCGGACCCCAGGAGGCCACGGCCGCGACCGGCACGGCGAGCGCCGTGTCGCGCCAGCCGCCGCGCAGCAGCCGGGCGAGTACGGCCGGGCCGCGGGTACGGCCGTCGACGTAGCCGAGACGGTGGGCCAGCTCGTGCCCGCCGACCACGACCCACCGGGCACGGACCCGCCCGGCGGTGGCCCCGTGGTCCAGGCGCAGGTCGCGCACCGGGCCCAGCGAGTGCCCCTCGGAGTCGACCACGGGGCGGCCGAGCAGCTCAGACGCGCGCATCGCCACCTCCTGGGAGACGTCCGACGACCCGGGTCCCCAGCCATCCCTCCAGCCCCGCGACGCCGTCCAGCTCGCGCACGGGGACATCGAGGTGGACCAGCGGGGACCACTTCGTGACGCGCTCGACCGGGACCGCGGGCGACGGCTCGCCCTCGGCCAGCCGATGGGCGAGGCCACCCAGGAGCTGCCCCACCCAGCCGCCGAGCCGGGGCGCCAGCGCGGCCATCCCCACGCGCAGGGCCACCGCCGCGCCGTCCTCGTCGAGCTCGACGTCGTCGACGCGGCCCACCGGGCGACCCTCGCTGTCGACGACCTGCCGGTCGAGCACGTCGTGCCGCATGGCCATGGTGCGGTGTGCCGGAGTCATCCGCTGCCTCCTCGGGTCCAGACGAGCAGGGGCATGGCGACGAGCGCGACGAGGATGCTCAGGGCCAGGGTCGCCGTGCCGAGGGTGTTGGCGAGCCGGCCGTTGCGGAACTCGCCCATGACCGAGTGGTCGTTGCCGACGAGCAGGACCGGGAAGAGGCCCAGGGGCAGGAGCATGGCACTGAAGACGACCGCGACGATGGTGACCCGGATCGGGTTGAGCGTCGTGAGGGCCAGGGCGGTCGAGAGGATGAGCAGCGATGCCGTGACCGCGGTGAACCGAGCCGCCTGCGCGGGCGGCTGGACCTTGCCGTAGGACCATCCGAAGTACTGCGCGATGTCGTACCCGGTCGCGAAGAGGGTCTCCATCGTGGCGCCGAAGGTGGCGGCGAAGATGCCGACGACCGCGAACGCCAGCCCCACCTTGCCCAGGGCCACGACGACCGGCAACGCGGTCTGGCTCAGGTGCTCGACCTCGATACCGGCCGGCGCGAAGACGAGGTAGGCCACGGCCTGGATCGCGACCGCCAGCAGGCCCCCCAGGGGGAAGCCGACGAGCACGTTGGTGCGCATCTCGGACATGCTCTTGGGCCCCCAGCGGTGTTCCACGCCCCCGGAGGAGAAGAAGAACATCTCGTAGGGGGTCATCTGGGCACCGATGAGGGTGACCCCGAGGAAGGCGTAGACGGGCCAGGTCTCACCGGCGGTGGGCCGCACCGTGGTGGCCGAGTGCCACATCTGGCCCCAGTCCGGGTGGAGCTGCCAGACGGCGACGACGAAGACGAGCATCGCGAGCCCGATGACGCCGTAGAGGCGTTCGAGGATCTCGAAGGGCAGGGCCCACAGGGCGATGCCGACGAGCACGGCCGCGAGCGGCACCCAGAACAGGTAGGAGATGTCGGTGACGAGCTGGAAGGACAGCGCGATGCCGCTCAGCTCGGCCATGACGAGCAGCCCGGTGACGAGGAAGGAGCCGACGAGGGCGACGAGGCCGAACCGCGGCCCGAGCCGCGAGCGCGCGAGGTCGAAGGCGGGCCGCCCGGTGACGGCGACGATCCGCCCGGACATCTCCGCGTAGCACATGATCCCGATGACGGCGAGGACGGTGACCCAGGCCAGGCGCAGGCCGAAGCGGGCGCCGACGAGAGCGTCCGCGACGAGGTCGCCGATGTCGATGAAGCCCCCGATGGCCGAGAGCGTGCCGAGGGTGAAGGAGAAGACTTTCGAGGTACTCACGGCGCGACCGCCCGCGTCGCCGCCTCGAGGTCCCTCGAGAGGCCCCGCAGGTCACGCCCCCGGCGCACGACCTCCTCGGGCCGGCCGGAGCGCGCGGCGATCCGCAGCTGCGCGAGCGCGGCCACGCTGCGCCCGCCGAGGCCGCTGACCCGGGCGCGCACGGACGCGGCCCCCACCGGCGGCTGGTAGGCCTCGAACTGCCGGACCGCCTCGGTCGCGTCGGACTCCATCTCCGCGAGGCCGAGCCGGGTGGTCGTGAGCGGGGCGTCACCGCGGTCGAGATGGTCGGCCCACATCCGGGCGGTCGCGACCTCGGAGGCGAGGGAGGCGAGGGTCTGGTGGGCCTCCTGCCGGTACTCGCCCACGGTGCGCGGGGGCCGGACGAGGTACCAGAGGCAGGCGCAGGCGACGAGCGCGGCGGCGGCGAGGAGGGCCACCGGCCGGGCGAGAGTCGAGACGCCACGAGATTGCACGGGGCAACGTTTGCATGGAGCAAAAGTTGCTGTCAAGTGCTCACACGAGCCTGACCTGCGCAGATGTCGACTGTAACGACCGCCTATACCCCGTCGGCCACCGGCTCAACCGCGAGAGAGCGGACAGGGCCCGGCCCGCTGCCGGGCTGCTGGGGACCTCCCTGGCTGCGTAGGCTGGCGGGCACCCGGACCTCCGGGACCCCGTCGCCACCGGCCTGCCCCGAGGAGCCACCGATGCCCCCCACCGCCACCTTCCCGACGCCCGGCGGCCGCCCGCGGGCGGTGCTCCTCGACGTCGACGGCACCCTCGTCGACACCACCTACGCCCACACGACGTGCTGGTGGCAGGCACTGCGCCAGCACGGGCACCTCGTACCGATGGCCAGGATCCACCGCGCCATCGGCCTCGGGGCGGACCGCATCGTCGGGCACCTGCTCGGCGAGCACGACGAGAGCATCGACGAGTCCGTGGTCGCGGCGCACGCCGCGCTCGTCACGGCCTGGCACGAGCGGTTCGTCCCCCTGCCCGGCGCGCGCGAGCTGCTGCGCCGGTGCGCCGAGGAGGGGCTGACCGTCGTGCTGTCCACGTCGGCGGGCCCGAGCGACGTCGAGGCGCTGCGCCGCGCCCTCGACGCCGACGAGTGGGTCGACGAGGTGACGACGAGCTCGGACGCGGAGCACAGCAAGCCCGACACCGACATCCTCCAGGCGGCCCTCGAGCGGATCGGCGCCTCCCCGACCGAGTGCGTCTTCGTCGGCGACGCGGTCTGGGACGCCGAGGCCGCCGGCCGGCTCGGGATGCCGTGCATCGGGGTGGAGTCGGGGGGGACGAGCGCCGCGGAGCTGGGGGCGGCCGGGTGCGTGGAGACCTGGTCGGACACCGCCGACCTGCTCGAGCACTGGGAGGCCACGGCGCTGACCGGGTCCGGCGGCGGGCGCTGACCCGAGGAGCCGCCCGGGCGCCCGGGCGGCTCAGCGCAGCGCGGCCAGCTCCTCATCGAGCACGCCCAGGCCATGGTCGACGTCCTCGGCGGTCGTGTACGGCGCCACCGACAGCCGCAGCACGGGGCCCTCGCCGGTGGTGCCGCACCACAGGTCGACCCCGCGGCGGTGCAGCCGGGCGAGCAGCTCCTCCGGGTCCAGGGCCGGCAGGCCGACGGCGACCATCGCCGGCGCCCGGGGTGCCGGCGGGAGGGCGTACACCCCGGGCACGGCCAGGAGGCGGTCGTGCGCGTGCGTCGTCAGCTTGGCCCGGTGGTCGGCGAGGCCGTCCCGCTCGAGGTCGCGCTGGTAGGCCACCGCCTCCCGGCCCAGGAGGTGGGCGACGACGTCGTCGGTCCCGGCCCAGGAGAACCGCCGCGCCAGGTCCTCGGACTCGGCGAACCAACTGGTCACCACCGGCCGCACCGTGGGGGCGGCCTCCTCGGGCAGGACGAGGAAGCCGGTGCCCGTCGGCAGGTGGAGCCACTTGTGGAGGGTCAGGCACCCGAAGACGCCCGGGCCGGCCACCGGCATCGGCATCATCCCGGCCGTGTGGGCGCCGTCGACGACGACGGCGACCCCGGTGCCCGCGAGTGCGTCGGACAGCTCGTCGACGGGGTTGACCTGCGACCACGGCGAGGTGACGTGGCTGACGACGACGGCGCGCGTCCGGGGCCCGACCGCCGCGAGGACCCGCTCGCCCAGCCCCGAGAACCCGCCGTCGACGGTCTCCACCTCGACCCCGCGGGCGGTGAGCAGCCGCAGCAGGACGGTGGTGGCCTCGTACTCGCGCGAGGTGGTCACCACCCGGTCGCCGGGCCGCAGGGCGAGGTGGTCGACGACGGTCTGCATCGCGGTCGTCGCGTTCCGGACGAACACCCCGCGGTCGGCGGGGACGCCGAGGTAGTGGCACACCGCGCGGCGCGAGGCCTCCAGGAGGGGGAAGACCCGCTCGTGGTAGAAGCCGGGGTAGTCCTGCTCGGCCTCGGCGCGCAGCCCACGGGCCACCTCGAGCACGGGGAGCGGGGTCGCCCCGAACGACCCGTGGTTGAGGAAGGTGCGCTCCGGCGCGATGGCGTAGTCGTCTCGGCGGTCCACCCGGCCATCGTGCCCGGCGGCCGCGTCGGCGTCGCGCCCGCGGGCCGGCCCGAAAGGACCTCGTAGCACCGCGGCCCGTCCGGGCGGCCGGACGCCTTCCGTGACGGGCGTCGCGGCCGGCAGCATCTGCGCAGGTCGGAATACCTGTGCCGGTGGTGGTGCTGGACCCGGCATGACCGTTCCCCGCATCCCGCTCCACGACGGCACGACCATCCCGCAGCTCGGCTTCGGGGTCTTCCAGATCGAGCCGGAGAACACCGCCGAGGCGGTGGCCACGGCCCTGGAGGCCGGCTACCGGCACATCGACACCGCGCAGATGTACCGCAACGAACGCGAGGTGGGTGAGGCGGTCGCGGCCTCCGGGCTCCCCCGGGACGAGGTGTACGTCACCTCCAAGCTGAGCAACGCGGCCCACCGGCCCGAGGACGCCCGCCGGGCCTTCGGCGAGACCCTCGAGCGGCTCGGGCTCGAGCGCATCGACCTCTTCCTCGTCCACTGGCCGCTCCCGACGCTCTACGACGGCGACTTCGTCTCGACGTGGCGCACCCTCACCGAGTTCGTCGAGGACGGTCGGGCCGCGTCCGTCGGGGTCTCGAACTTCCAGCCGGAGCACCTGCAGCGGCTCGTCGACGAGACCGGCGTCGTACCCGTGGTCAACCAGGTGGAGATCCACCCCTACTTCGGCAACGAGCAGGTCCGCGCGGCGGACGCCCGGCTCGGCATCGCGACCGAGGCGTGGTCGCCGATCGCCCAGGGCAAGGTCCTGACGGACCCGGTCGTCGGCGAGATCGCGGCGGCGCGGGGCAAGACGCCGGCGCAGGTCGTCCTGCGCTGGCACATCGAGCGCGGCGACATCGTCTTCCCCAAGTCGGTGACCCCGGAGCGCATCCGGGAGAACATCGACATCTTCGACGTCGAGCTGAGGCCGCAGGAGATGGACCGGATGGCCACCCTCGACCGCGGCGAGGAGGGCCGCATCGGGGCCCACCCGGAGGTCTTCGACTACGTCCCCGACTGACCCGGCCGCTCCGGGCGGAGCGCCACCAGGTCGGCGTGGACGGTGACGAACCACCCGTCGGCCGCCGCCGACCACCGGCGCCAGGCCTCGGACATCTCCTCGAGGTCGGCCCGCGTGCACCGGCCCTCCTCGACCAGCTGGTCGGCGAGGGCCGAGGCGGTGATGCGCTCGGCCCACATCCCGCCCCAGTAGGCCCGCCCGTCCGGCGTCGAGAAGCACCACGTCGAGGCGCCGACGTGCGCCTCGCTCACCCCGGCGGCCAGCGCCCAGGACAGCAGGCGGCGCCCGGCGTCCGGCTCGCCGCCGTTGGCGCGGGCCGCCTGCGCGTAGAGGCTGCGCCACCGCTCCAGCCCGGGGAGCGCCGGCCACCAGGCGAAGGCGCCGTAGTCGGCGTCCCGCACCGCCAGGACGCCCCCGGGCCGGCAGACCCGCCACAGCTCGCGCAGCGCGCGCACGGGGTCGGCGACGTGCTGGAGCACCTGGTGGGCGTGGACGATGTCGAAGGACGCGTCCGGAAAGGGCAGGTCGAGCACGTCACCGACGACGAGGTCGGCCGGCACCTCCCGTCGCCGCAGCTCGGCCTCGGTGAGCGCGAGCGCCGCCTCCGTGGCCTCGAGTGCCGTCACCCGCTCCGGGGCGACGCGCGCGGCGAGGTCGGCGGTGATCGTGCCCGGCCCGGAGCCGACGTCGAGCAGCCGCATCCCGGGCGCGAGGTGGGGCAGCAGATGGGCCGCGGAGTTCTCCGCCGTCCGCCACCGGTGCGAGCGCAGCACGGCCTCGCCGTGCCCGTGGGTGTAGCGCGTCATGGCCCCACCGTGCACCCGCCCGGCGCCTCGGCGGCATCGGTCTCGTCGTGCGGACGCGCGGGCGGGCCCGCACGCTCAGCGGGAGCGGACGTGCACCTCCTCGGCGCCGGTCGCGCTGGTGATGTCCTCCTCGACCGTCCCGAGGATCCGGTCGGCGAGATGGTGCAGCGCGCGCGCCACCGCGACCTCGTCCCCGATGTGGGCGTCCGGCGGGTCCGCGGCGCTGCGGTGGCTCGTCCCGCGGGCGGTCAGCGCCTCGGGCGAGTCGGCGAGCATCGCCACCGTCGCCGTCGTGTCGTCGCCGCGCTCGAAGAGGGTCACCCGGACCGTCCACTGGCGCATCGTGCCGAGCTCGGGTCTGGCGACGACGTCGGCGTGGCGTTCCTCGCCCTCGACGACCTTGAGCACCGCGCCCGCCGCGGGGTAGATGGTGCTCGTGCGTCCGTCGTCCCACCGCACCGTGTACGGGGGGTCGCCCCCCGGGCCCGCGGACACGACCTCTCCGCCCCTGACGGGGCTGTCGACCCGCTCACCCGCCAGGACGATGTGGTCCCCGGTGCTGGCTCTCATGGCCGCCTCCTCGGTGCCTCGCCACCGGCTACCGGAACGCCGGAGCGGTGGCGACGGCCCACGGCGCCCGGTTCCATCGTCTCGCCGGGGACGGCCGGCGTACAGCCGCGGCCGGCGTGGCGTGCGTCTCGGCGTCCGGGCCGGCCGGTCAGACCGACACCGGGCCCCCGCCGTCGCCGCAGCGGAAGAGTGCCTGGTCCCCCAGGCCGGGGACGTCCTCGGGGTGCCGACGGACGGCCTCCATCGACACCGGCAGGTCGAAGGGCAGCCGGCCCACCGGCTCGACCTTCCCGGTGAGGGCGGCGAGCAGCGCCTCCTCGCTCGTGCCGTACGTCGCGGTCAGCGCGGCGCAGAGCGGGACGAGCGGGGTGAGCACCGCGGGCCGGTCGAGGGTCACGTCGAGCACGAGCGGGCAGTGTGCGGCGACCCGCTCCATCCGGGTGACGAGCCCGGGCGGGAAGTCCAGCGAGCCCTGGTGGAACCACGCCTCGAGGAACAGGTCGTCCCGGTGCTCGAACGGCGCCGCGAGCCGGACGAGCGCGAGGTCCGCCTCCGCCGGCGTCGAGACGGGCACCAGGCCGTGCCGGGTGAGCGCCTCGGGCGAGACCCGCTCGGCGTACACCCGCGTCCCCGGGAGCAGCGGCAGCGCGGGCCGGCCGCCGACCTCCTCGGTGCGCAGCACCGTCACCGAACGGGCCTGGGCCTCCAGGCCGGCCCGCCGGAAGGTGCCGTTGCCGACGAGCGCCACCGCGGCGTCCTCGTCGACGAACGGGTCGTCGAACAGCCCGAGGCGGAACTTCACCCGCAGCAGGCGCCGGGCCGACTCCTCCACCCGGGACTGCGGCACCCGCCCGGAGCGGACGAGGTCCAAGAGCACCTCGACGCACTCCTCGCCGCCCAGCTGGTCGGCTCCCGCGTGGAGCAGCAGCTCCATCCGGCCGGCCGGGTCGAGGTGCTCCACACCCCACGCCCGCGCCGGAAGGACCTGGTCGCCGACGTGGTTGTCGTTGACCAGCTCCCAGTCGGTGAGCACCACGCCGTCGAAGCCCAGGCGCTCCCGCAGCAGGCCCGTGACGATCTGCCGGTTGTAGCCGAAACCGACCGCCTCGACGGGCTCGCCGTCCAGCTCCAGCCCGACCGGCATCCCGTAGTACGGCATGACCGCGGCGGTCCCCGCCTCGATCGCGCGGGGGAACGGCGCGAGGTGGTCGGCGAACCGACCTCCCGGGTAGACCTGCTCGCGCCCGTACGGGAAGTGCGCGTCCTCGCCGTCCTGCTGCGGTCCGCCTCCCGGGAAGTGCTTGGTCACGCAGGCGACCGCGTCCGGGCCGAGCTCGGGGCCCTGCTGCAGCCCCTCGAGGTAGGCCACGCCGAGGTCGCCGACGAGCGTCGGGTCCTGGCCGAAGGTGCCGGCCTGCCGGCCCCAACGCGGCTCGGTCGCCAGGTCGAGCGTCGGGTGCAGGGCCTCGCGGATGCCGACCGCCCGGTACTCCTGCCGGACGATGTCGGCGAACCGGCGCACCGCGTCGCGGTCGCGCAGGGCGGCCAGCCCGAGCGGCTCGGGCCACTGCGAGAACGCTCCCGCCGCGAAGGACACCCCGGCGTTGTCGATGAAGGCGTGCCGCGGGTCGCTGCTCACCGTGACCGGGATGCCGTGCGGGGTGCGCTCGGCGAGCCGCTGGAGGGCGTTGCTCCAGCGCGCCGCCTGCCGGGCGTCGCGCAGCTCGTGGACGTTGAAGTGCGAGAGGTGCTTGCCGAGGACCACCTCGCTCGTCGCCGACTTGCTGATCGCCCCCGGTCCCTCGAGGAGCCCGCCGTCGGGTCCGGCCTCGATGACGGTGTGGAACATCAGCCCGACCTTCTCCTCGAGGGAGAGCCGGCCGAGCAGGTCCTCGACCCGCTCCTCGACCGGCAGCCGAGGGTCCTCGTAGGGGTCGAGGACGCCGTTGCCGTTGAGGTCGCGCCAGGCCGGGGAGTCCCCGGTCGCCGGATGACGGACGACCGGGGACCCGGGATGGGCGGTGGTGCTCATGCCACGCCCGCCCCGAACTCCTCCATCCCGATGACCGGGCGGAGGCGCCTCTCGACCCGCCGGGTGGCGAAGGAGCGGCGGATGACGTCGCGGCACAGGACGTTGCCGACGGCACCCATGACCATCGCCTGGTCGAGCGAGAGGTAGCGCCGCGCGATGGTGCCGGAGCCGACGGCCACGGCGTCGAAGAAGCCGCCGTCGCCGTAGGCACCCAGCTCCCGCTCGATGCCGACGAGGTTGGCGTAGGCCTGCCGGGGCTCGTGCATCATCGCGAGGAAGGAGGCGTGCGGCGTCACGACGCCGTCGCCGTAGGTCGGGTGGGGGTTGGTGGCCTCGCGGCAGTCGCCGAACCCGGGGTCGTAGTTCGTGCTCTCCTGGTCGGAGAAGTAGCCGTCCGGGTTGAGCCCGAGGGCGTCGACGCCGTACTCGCGGTAGCCGCCGGCGGGGTTGGAGGACGGAGAGAAGCCCCAGTAGCCGTACTGCGCCTCGAGCAGACCGTGCTCGCGCTGGGCGCGCACGTGCCGGGGGTGGTTGCGGCCCCAGGAACGTGGCGCCCAGGTGGCCTCGGGGACGAACACGTCCGGCATCAGCTCCTCGAACATCGACCCTCCCCAGCCGGGGACGACGTGCAGCCCGCGGTAGGTGTACACGCCCTCGTAGACCTCGACGCCGAGGTAGGTGCGGTTCTCGCCGACCGGCTGCATCTCGTGCCAGGACCAGTCGCAGGTCGCGGGGAAGGTGCGCCACATCGCGTAGTACTGCGCGCCGGGGATCTGGCCGGTGAGGATGCCGAGGTAGCTCGTGATGCGCGTCTCGGACACGGTCGTGTCGTAGTGGTGGTTCGTGTACCAGACGTCGTCCCCGACGCCGATGTGGTTGCCGAGGAAGAGCCCGTCGGTGCTCGCGGGGGCCTCGGGGTAGAAGCCGCCGTGGATGAGGCCGGGCTTGAGGTCGACGTCGGTGTCGTAGAACATGTCCCAGCGCATCCGGGAGAAGAGCCGGTCGGCGAGGCCACGCGCACCGGGGACGGCCTCGCGGACCACGAGGAGCGCCGCGCCGAGCCATCCGCTGTCGACGCTCGAGACGAACGGGTAGACCGGGTCGCCCGACCCGGGCCAGGAGGTCAGCTTCTCGCCCGTGGCCTCGTCGTACCAGTTGTAGTACAGGCCGCTCGGCTCGTGGTGCTCCATCCGCAGCAGCGTCGTCAGGGTCCGGCGCACGCGGCGGGTCGCCTCGCCGGGCGTGATGATGCCCAGCTCGCGGGCGACGACGGTGCTCCACAGGTACCCGCCGATGTTCGTCGGCGAGGTGTAGCCGCTGCGGTCGGCCGCGGCGAGCGACTCGGGGATGTTGTCGGCGGGCAGCCCGGTGTGCTCGTCGGTCATCGCGACGATGGAGCGCCAGGTGTCGGCGGCCCAGCGGCGGGCGCCGCGGCTGCTCCACCGGCCGGCGTGGCCGCGACCGCGCACGAAGGCCGGCGCGCCGGGTGCGGCGGCTGCGGACGGTGCCGCCGCGCCGGTGACGACGAGCCCGCCGAGGGCGGCGCCCCCGACGAGCAGCTGGCGACGCGAGGTCGCGGGACGGGCGGGAGTGGTGGTCATTGGAGGGTCTCCTTCGAGGGTGGGGGATGCCTGGTGAGGCGGGGCCTCACTTGATGCCGGTCGTGGCGATGCCCTCGATGAACCGGCGCTGGAAGACGAGGAACACGACGAGCACCGGCAGCACCACGACCGTGGCACCGGCCAGGAGCAGGCCGTAGTTCGTGCTGTTCTGTCCGGTGCTGTAGAGGGCCAGCGCGACGGGCAGGGTGTAGGTGTCCTCGGTCTGGGCCACGACGAGCGGCCACAGGAAGTTGTTCCACGACCCGAGGAAGGTGAGGATGCCCAGCGTCGCGAGCGCCGGCCCGCACAGCGGCAGGATGATGCGCGCGAAGATCCCGAGCTCGCCCGAGCCGTCGACGCGGGCGGCGTCGACGAGGTCCTTGGGCAGCCCGATGATGAACTGCCGCATGAGGAAGACCCCGAACGGGCTGACGAGGAAGGGCAGGAAGAGCCCGGGCAGGGTGTTGACCAGCCCGGCGTTGGCGACGAGGACGAACAGGGGGACGAACGTCACGACCCCGGGGATCATCAGCGTCGTCATGACCACGACGAACAACGCTCTCTTGCCGCGGAACTCGAGCATCGCGAAGGCGTAGCCGAGCATCGAGCAGAAGAGCAGGTTGCCCGCGGTGACGGCGGCCGCCACGATGACCGAGTTGGTGAAGTAGCCACCGAAGTCGAGCCGGCTGAACAGCTGGGTGTAGTTGTCGAGGGTGCCGTCCTGGGGCCACCAGGTGGGCGGTGACTGACGCAGCTCACCCTCGGTCTTGAACGAGCCGAGGACCATCCACACGAAGGGTGCGACGACGGCGACGAGGCCCACGGTGAGCACGCCGTACAGCCACCAGTTGGCGCGGCGGGAGTTCAGGCCCATGGTCAGTCCCCCTCCCGCAGCAGCCGGAACTGGATCGCGGTGACCACCGCCACGAGGACGAAGATCACGTAGCTCAGCGAGGCCGCGTACCCGTAGTTGCCGAAGCCGAACTGGTTGTACGTGTACATGGACATCGAGATCGTCGAGTTCAGCGGGCCGCCGCTCGTCATGACGAACGGCTCCTCGAAGAACTGCAGGTAGCCGATGCCGGTCGTCACCGAGACGAAGAGGATCGTCGGCCGCAGCATCGGGAGGGTGACGTGGCGGAACCGCTGCCAGGCCGACGCCCCGTCGATCGCCGCGGCCTCGTGCAGCTGCCAGGGCACCGACTGGAGGCCGGCGAGGAAGATGATCATGCCGGTCCCGAAGTTGCGCCAGGTCGCCATGAGGATGAGCGCGGGCATCGACCAGTGCTGGTCGCCGAGCCAGTTGGGACCGTCGATGCCGACCCAGCCGAGCACGGTGTTGACCAGTCCGGCGTCCTCCTGGAGCAGGAAGCGCCACACGACCGCGACAGCGACGATCGAGGTGATCACCGGGGTGTAGAAGCCGAGCCGGAAGACCGACCGGAACCGGTGGATGCCCCGGTTGAGGGCGACGGCGGCAGCCAGCGCAATGGTCAGCGTCAGTGGGACCCCGACGAGGACGAAGTAGGCGGTGTTGAGCATCGCCCGGCGGAAGACCGGGTCGGCGAAGGCCTTCGTGTAGTTGTCGAGGCCGACGAAGTCCACGGCGAACGGGGTCCGCAGGTCGCGTGAGCGGGTGTCGGTGAAGCTCATGAAGAGCGACTGGAGCACCGGCCACGCGGTGAAGGCGAGGAAGAGCAGGCAGAAGGGCAGGGCGAGGATCCACGCGGCCCGCCCCTCCGCCCGGGCGGCGGACGCGCCGGCCGAGGCCGGCGGGGCGGTCGTCGCGGTCATGTCACTGACCGGTCCCGATCGAGTCCGCCTGCTGCTGCACGCTCTCGAGGGCCTTCTTCGGGTCGGCTCCGGTCTTGGTCACCTTCTCCATCTCGGTGTCGAAGTTGGCCACGACCTGCTCCCACGTCGGGTACGACGGCGGGGCCTTGGCGGTCTCGAGCTGCTCACCGAAGACCTTGAGCTTGTCGTCGCCGGCCAGCGCGGGGTCGTCCCAGGCGGACTGGACCGAGGGCAGGTCGGTCGACATCTCGTACCACTTGACCTGGGTCTCCGGCTCGGCGAGGAACTGGACGAACTTCCAGGCGGTGTCGCGCTCCTTGGAGCTCTTGAAGACCACGAAGTCCGAGCCGCCGACGAACGAGGAGGAGCCCGCGCTGCCCTCGGGGATCTTCGCGACGGAGTACTTGTCCTTGAAGCCGTCGCCGCCGACCTTCTCGACGGCCGACATCATCCACGGGCCGGAGATGAACATCGGCACCTTGCCGCTGGCGAAGTCCGGCTCGGTGGTGGGCTGGGTGGGGGCGGAGGTGTTCGAGATGCCGTCGGTGAAGAAGGACTGGTAGTACTGGACGGCCTTGAGCATCTCCGGGGTGTCGAAGGTGTACGCGTCGTCCGCGGTGAGCGACGCCCCCTCACCCCAGGCGAAGGGCATGATCGACTGCCACGAGCCGGTACCGCCGGCCTGGAGGCCGATGCCCCACTTCGCGCCGGCCTTGTCCTGCATGGCCTTGGCCATGTCGTGCAGGCCCTGCCAGTCGGTGGGCGCCTCGTCGTAGCCGGCCTTCTCCGCCAGGTCGGTGCGGTAGAACAGCAGCCGCGTCTCGACGTACCACGGGATGCCGTAGGAGGTCCCGTCGACCTCGGTGGTCTTCTGGGCGCCGGAGAAGAAGCCGCTCGTGTCGATGTTGCTCGGCAGCGGGTCGAGGGCGTCGAGCCCGGCGAACTCGCCCATCCACGTTGTCCCGACCATCGCGGCGTCGGGCGTGCTGTCGGCGGTGATCGCCGTCGTGAACTTGTCGTGCGCGGAGTCCCAGGGGATGGCCGTGACGTTGACCTTGGCGCCCGGGTTCTCCTCCTCGAACTCCTTGGCGAGCTCGGGCAGCGCCTCGCCCTCGGCGCCCATCGCCCAGACGGTGATGGTGCCGGTCGCCTTGCCGGAGCTGACGTCGGCGCCCTGGGTCGCCTCGGTGTCGTCGGACTCGCTGCGACCGCAGGCGCTCAGGGTCAGGGCCGCCGTGGCCAGGAGGGCCAGAGCCGTCGTCGACGTGCGTCTCATGGAGGTACTCACTTCCTTGTGGGTGAACTGGGCCGGAGGTTGGGTCAGGGGGCCGGCGGGGCCGGTTCGGGGCAGCCGCAGGAGCCACGCAGCACGACGCGGGTCTCGAGCACGCCGGGGTCGTGGGGCGCGGCACCGGTGATCCGCTCGTGCAGCTGGTGGGCGGCGAGGGCGCCGAGGTCGCGCACCGGCTGGCGCACGGTGGTCAGGCCGGGGCGCACGTAGCTGGCGGCCATGACGTCGTCCCAGCCGGTGACCGCGAGGTCCCCCGGGACGGCGAGGCCTGCCGCGGTGAGCCGGGCGGTCAGCGCCAGCGCGATCTCGTCGTTGGCGCAGACCACGGCGTCGGTGGGCATTCCGGTCGCGAGGAGGCGCTCGGCCGCGTCGACACCGTCGGCCTCACGCAGCCCCCCGCCCAGCGGCGCCGGGACCGGCAGGCCCCGGCGCTCCAGCGCGCGGGTGAAGCCCTCGAAGCGCAGCCGGACGTCGGGGGCGACCTCGGGGTCGCCGGCGAACACCGGGCGGGTGCGGCCGTGGGCGTCCAGGACGTGGGCGGTGACCTGCTCGGCGCTCGCGGTGTTCTCCGCGGCGAGTGCCTCGAAGCCGGCGGTCCCCTCGCCCGCGACGACGAGCAGCGGCTTCTGGCGGGTCGCGCGGCGCAGGACGTCGTCGGGGATGAGGCCACCGAGGACGGCGAGGCCGTCGACGCCGGCGGCGAGCCGGGTGAAGCGCGCACCGTCGAGAGGGCGGTCGGGCTCGACGAGAGCGAGGACGACGCTGAGGTCGAGGCCGGCGGCGGCCTCCTCGAAGCCCATGAGCAGCTCGGAGAAGTAGGGCCCGTGCAGCTCGGGCAGGACCAGGCCGAGGGCCTCGTGCTGGCCGGCGGCGAGCGAGCGGGCCGAGGCGCGGGGCATGTAGTCGAGCCGGTCGACGGCGGCGAGGACCTTCTCGCGGGTGCGGGCCGAGACCGAGGCGCTGCCCTGGAGGACGCGCGAGACGGTGGCGATGGAGACGCCCGCGGCGTCGGCGACCGAGTAGATCGTCGGTCCGGGGGTCTCCGGGGTCGGCACGGCCGCCACGGCGCCACCTCCTTGTAAGCGCTTACAACTGCCTGTGAGCGCTTACCTTGCCATGCCAGGACGCCGTTGACAACCCCCGGGACCCGCCGCGGGCCGGGTGCGGTGCGGGGCCCCGCCGGCGGCCGACCCGGGCGGTGCGTGCGGGGGGCCCGCCCCGCCCCGCCTGTTATGGTCACAGCGACTCTCTGCAGCGAGGAGGCCCCGTGCCCGTCTCCGCCGGCCTCCTGACCGACCGCTACGAGCTGACGATGCTCACCGCCTTCGTCCGCGACGGCACGGTCGAGCATCCCGCGGTGTTCGAGGTCTTCGCGCGCCGGCTGCCCGAGGGCCGGCGCTTCGGGGTGGTCGCCGGCCTGGGGCGGCTGCGCGAGCTGCTCGCGGACTTCCGCTTCACGGCCGAGGAGGTCGCCTGGCTGCGCGCCCGGGACGTCGTCGACGACGCCACGGCACGGTGGCTGGCGGGCTTCCGGTTCACCGGAGACGTCGACGCCTACCCCGAGGGCGAGCTCTACTTCCCCGGCAGCCCGGTGCTCACCGTGCGCGGCACGCTCGGGGAGTGCGTCATGCTCGAGACCCTCGTCCTCAGCGTGCTCAACCACGACAGCGCGGTCGCCGGTGCGGCGGCCCGGATGGTCCTCGCCGCGGGCGACCGGCCGCTCGTCGAGATGGGCAGCCGGCGCACCCACGAGGACGCCGCGGTGGCGGCCGCCCGGGCCGCCTACCTTGCCGGGTTCGCCTCGACGAGCAACCTCGCCGCCGGGCTGCGCTACGGGGTCCCCACGGTCGGGACGGCCGCGCACGCCTTCACACTCGCCCACGCCACCGAGCGCGACGCCTTCGCCAGCCAGGTCGCCGTCCAGGGCAAGGACACCACCCTGCTCGTCGACACCTACGACGTGGCCGAGGGCATCCGGACCGCCGTCGAGGTGGCCGGTCCGGGTCTCGGGGCGGTGCGGATCGACTCCGGGGACCTCGCGGAGACGGCGAGCGCGGCGCGTGCCCTGCTCGACGAGCTCGGGGCCCGGGAGACCCGGATCATCGCCACGAGCGACCTCGACGAGTTCGTCATCACCGCGCTGGCCGACGCGCCCATCGACGGCTACGGCGTCGGGACCCGCCTGGTGACCGGCTCGGGCCACCCGACGGCCGGCATGGTCTACAAGCTCGTCGCCGTGGGCAGCTCACCGGGCGGGCCGCTACGGCCGGTGGCCAAGAAGAGCCACGACAAGGTCTCGGTCGGCGGGGCCAAGACCGCCTGGCGGCGCGCGGTCGACGGCGTCCTGGCCGCCGAGTGGTACCGGGTCGACGGCCGCGAGGAGCCGGACGCGCGCCCGGTCCAGGTCCCCGTCGTCCGCGGTGGCGCCGTCGTGCACGCCCCCACGCTCGAGGAGGTCCGGGCGACCTGCCGCGCCGCGCTCGCCGGCCTGCCGCCCGGCGCGCGCACCGTCGCCGCGGGGCCCGCGTACCTGACCGCCGGTCTCGAAGGAGAGCCATCGTGAGCACCACGGCGCTGCTGGTCGTCGACGTCCAGAACGACTTCGTCGAGGGCGGCTCCCTCGGCGTCGAGGGAGGGCGGGAGGTGGCGCGGCGGATCAGCGAGCACCTGGCCGCCCACGCCGGCGACTACGCCGCCGTCGTCGCCTCGCGGGACTGGCACGAGCCGCACGGCTCGAACGGCGGGCACTTCGCGGCCCCGGGGGAGCAGCCGGACTTCCGCTCCACCTGGCCGCCCCACTGCGTGCGGACCGGGCCCGGGGCGGACTACGCACCCGAGCTGGACACCCGGGCGGTCACCCACCACGTCCGCAAGGGGATGGGGGCCGCGGCCTACAGCGCCTTCGAGGGGGTCACCGACGACGGCCGGCGCCTCGGTCAGCTGCTGCGCGCGCTCGGCGTCACCGAGGTCGAGGTCACCGGCATCGCCACCGACTACTGCGTGCGCGCCACCGTCCTCGACGCGCTCGCCGAGGGGCTGGGGGTGCGGCTGCTCCCCGGGCTGCACGCCGGGGTCGCCCCTGCCACGAGCGAGCAGGCCCTCGCCGAGATGGCCGAGGCCGGCGCGGAGGTCGGGCGGTGAGCGGGCACGCGGCCTTCGCGGTCACCGTCGACCTGGCCGTCTTCACCATCCGCGACGGCATCTTCAGCGTGCTCCTCGTCGAGCGGGGCACGGAGCCCTTCGCCGGCTCCTGGGCCCTGCCCGGGGGCTTCGTCGAGGCCGACGAGGACGCCGAGACCGCCGCCTGGCGAGAGCTGCGCGAGGAGACCGGCGTCGAGCGGTTCGAGGGGCACCTGGAGCAGCTGCGCACCTACTCCGCCCCCGACCGGGACCCGCGGATGCGGGTGGTCTCCGTCGCGCACGTGGCCTTCGCCCCGGACCTGCCGGCGCCCGCCCCGGGGTCGGACGCGGCGAACGCGCGCTGGTGGGCCGTCGAGGACCTGCTCGACGGCGGCCCGGACGCCCCACCGCTCGCCTTCGACCACGCGACGATCCTCGCCGACGCCCGCGAGCGGATCCGCGCGAAGCTCGAGTACACCACCCTGGCAAGGGAGTTCGTCGCCGAGCCGTTCACCCTCCCGGAGCTGCGCCGGGTCTACGCGGCCGTGTGGGGCTCGCCTCCCGACCTCGGGAACTTCCGGCGCAAGGTGCTCGGCACCGACGGCTTCGTGGTCCCGACCGACACCCACGGCGTCTCGGCCTCCGGTGGCCGCCCGGCGCTGCTCTACCGCCGCGGCGAGGCCACCGACATCCAGCCACCGATGCTGCGCACGGCCGGCGAGGACGACTGACCCGGGCATGGCCCACCACCACGCCCTCCCGGACGCGGCCGCGCACGGCGCCCTGCCCCGCGACGCCCTGCCGCGGACGCCGGTGCTCACCCGGGTCGTCGTCGTCGTCCTCGTGCTGCTCACCGCGGGCGCGACGGCCGTGGGGCTGGTCGCCCTGTGGCCCGGCGGGCCCGCACCGACCTCCCCCGACCTCGACTACGCCGTCCCCGGCGCGACCTTCCCGCGGGCCACCGTCGTCCGGCTCACCGAGCCGTGCCCGGCCACGGCCCCGGACTCGGTCGGCACCGAGCCGGAGGGCTCGGCGGACTGCGGCCAGCTCGAGGCGCGGCTCGCGGACGGCTCGACCCAGGTCGTCCGGGTGACGACCGAGGTGAGCCGCTCCGGCCTGCGCCCCGGGGACACCGTGGTCCTCCTGCGGCTGCCCGACGACGCGGTCGACGGCGCGGCCGACCAGGGGGCCCTGCTGCAGAGCGCCTACTCCTACGCCGGCGTCGAGCGGCGGGCCCCCCTGCTCGCGCTCGCCGCCGTCTTCGTCGTCCTCGTCGTCGCCGTGGCCCGCTGGCGGGGCCTCGCCGCGCTCGTCAGCCTCGGCGTCGGCGGTGCGGTGCTGCTGCTGTTCGTCGCCCCCGCCCTGCTCGACGGGGCGCCACCGGTCGCGGTCGGGCTCACCGGGTCGGGCGCGACCATGCTCCTCGTCCTCTACCTCACCCACGGGCTGAGCCTGCGCACCTCGACCGCCCTCCTCGGGACCGCGGTCGGGCTCGGGCTCACCGCCGTCGCCGGGGTCCTCGGGTCCAACGCCGCCCGGCTCACCGGGGTCGGTGACGAGAACAGCGGGCTGCTGCAGGCGCTCGCGACGAACGTGCGCCTGCACGACCTCGTGGCGTGCGGGGTGCTCATCGCCGCCTTCGGGGTCCTCAACGACGTGACGATCAGCCAGACCTCCGCCGTCTGGGAGCTGCGCGCCGCCGACCCCGGGCGCAGCCGCCGGGCGCTGTTCGCGTCGGCGATGCGGATCGGGCGCGACCATCTCGCGTCGACCGTCTACACCATCGTGTTCGCCTACGCCGGAGCGGCGTTGCCGGTTCTCCTGCTCATCTCGCTCTCCAGCCAGGGCGCCGCCACCCTCTTCCTGTCCGAGGACATCACCGCCGAGGTGGTCCGCACCCTGGCGAGCGCGGTCGGGCTCGTCCTGGCCATCCCGGCGACCACCGCCGTGGCCGTTGCCGTGGCGCCCCCGCCGAGAGCCCCCGCGGCACCGGCTGGTGCCGCGGGGCCCGGTGTGATGGGATCGACCGCGGCGCCGGCCGGGGCGCCGTCCCCCGACGACGACGAGCACGAGGACGGCCGATGACCGACACCACCCCCGAGCCGCACGGCGTCCACTCCGAGGTGGGCCGGCTGCGCAAGGTCCTCGTCTGCCGGCCGGGGCTCGCGCACCGGCGGCTCACGCCGTCGACGTCCGACGGGCTGCTCTTCGACGACGTCATGTGGGTCGGGCAGGCCGAGCGCGACCACGCGGACTTCGTCGAGAAGCTCCAGGCCCACGGGGTCGAGGTCGTCGAGCTGCACGACGTGCTCGCCGAGACGATGGCCATCCCGACGGCCCGCGACTGGCTGCTCGACCGCAAGATCGTGCCCAACCACGTCGGCCTCGGCCTCGTCGACGGCACCCGGGCCTTCCTGGAGACCCTCGAGCCGCACCGGCTCGCGGAGTTCCTCATCGGCGGCCTGGCCATCCCCGACCTGCCCGAGGAGTACCGCACGCCGTGGGTCGTCCTGGCCCGGGAGCAGACGGGGGCGCGCGAGTACCTGCTGCCGCCCCTGCCCAACACGCTGTACACCCGGGACACGACGTGCTGGGTCTACGGCGGGCTCACCCTCAACCCGCTCTACTGGCCGGCGCGCCAGCACGAGACGATCATCTACAAGGCGATCTACACCTTCCACCCCGACTTCGCCGGTTCCACCGTCTGGTGGGGCGACCCCGAGGTGGACTGGGGCGAGGCCACCCTCGAGGGCGGCGACGTCATGCCCGTCGGGAACGGGGTCGTCCTCATGGGGATGAGCGAGCGCAGCTCCCGGCAGGCGATCACCCAGGTGGCCCGGGCGCTGTTCGCCCAGGGCGCCGCCGAGAAGGTCGTCGTCGCGGGGATGCCGCAGCTGCGGGCCGCGATGCACCTCGACACCGTCTTCACCTTCGCCGACCGTGACGTCGTCACCCTCTACCCGCGGATCATGGACAACGTCCACACCTTCGTCCTGCACCCCGGGGACGCCGAGCCGGGCGTCGAGGTCGAGGACCGCGGCGAGGGCAGCTTCACCAAGGTCGTCGCCGACGCGCTCGGCCTCGACGGGCTGCGGGTCATCGAGACCGGCGGCGACGTCTACGCCTCCGAGCGCCAGCAGTGGGACAGCGGCAACAACGCCGTCGCCGTCGCCCCGGGCGTCGTGTTCACCTACGACCGCAACACGACGACGAACGCGCTCCTGCGCCGCGCGGGAGTCGAGGTCGTCGAGATCCGCGGCGCCGAGCTCGGCCGCGGCCGCGGTGGCGGGCACTGCATGACGTGCCCGCTCGTGCGCGACCCCGTCGACTACTGACGTGTGACGCCCCCCTGTCCCGTGGGCAGGGTGAGGCGCCGCGGCTCACAGGTCGCGGCGGTAGTGCTCCTCCGGGGCCTTGCTGCGGTGGGTGAGGTTCCACACCGCCGCGGCGAGGCCGCCCCACAGGACGAGCATCGCCAGGACCATCATCACGACCGCACCGGCACTCATGAGGCGACCTCCGTCGGGTCCGGGGCCGGGTCCTCGCCCGGCGGGGTGAGCGAGGTCCGCGGCCGCCACCGGACGAGGGTGGCCAGCACCGCGGCGAGGACCACGGCGGCGGCCACCCCCCAGCCGAAGGTCCCGAGCATCCACCCCGGGTAGCCCTCGTAGGGCGTGCCGAGGTCGGTGGCGAGCTCGCGGACGAGGACGACGGTCAGGGCCGCCGGGGTGAGCGCTCCGACGAGGACGAGCCACCAGCGCCCGACCCGGACCGAGCCGGTGAGGTTGAGGTGGTCCGAGAGCGGCCGGAGGGCCCGGGCCAGCCAGGCCACGGCGAGCATGCTGACGACGGCGACGAGCAGGATGCCGTAGCGGTTGACGAAGTGGTCGACGATGTCGAGCACGTAGACGCCGCTCGTCGTGCCGAAGAAGACGAGGCTGACCAGGGCCGAGGGGAGGACGACCGCCACGGTGGCCGCGGTGCGGCTCAGCTCGAGCTTGTCGCGCACGGCGGAGATGACCACCTCGATGACGCTGACGAGGGAGGTGACGCCGGCGAAGACGAGCGAGCCGAAGAAGAGCACGCCGATGAGCCCGCCCGCCGGTGCCTCGTTGATGATCGCGGGGAAGGCGACGAACGCCAGGCCGAGCCCGTCGGAGGCCACCTCGTCGACGGGGACGCCGTTGGCCTGGGCCATGAACCCGAGGGCGGCGAACACGCCGATCCCCGCGAGCAGCTCGAAGCCGGAGTTGGCGAAGCCGACGACGAGCCCCGAGCCGGTCATGTCGGTGCGCCGGGAGACGTAGGAGCTGTAGGTGATCATGATCCCGAAGCCGACCGAGAGGCTGAAGAAGATCTGCCCGAAGGCGGCCGCCCACACCGAGGCGTGCCCGAGGGCGGCCCAGTCCGGGCTGAAGAGCGCGTCGAGGCCGGCGCCGGCGCCGGGAAGGAAGAGCGCCCGCACGACGAGCGCGCCGAAGGCGAGGACGAGCACCGGGATGAAGACGACCGCGGTCGCCCCGATGCCCTTCTGCACGCCGAGGACCATGACGGCGAGCACGGCCGCCCACACCAGGGCCAGGGGGACGAGCACCCCGGGGACGAGGTCGAGGCTGACCCCCGGGTCGCCGGCCTGGAGGAAGGAGCCGAAGAGGAACTCCTCGGGCGCGTCGCCCCAGACCTTCCCGAGCGAGAAGCCGGTGTACCGCACCGCCCAGGCGATGACGGCCGCGTAGTACACGGCGATGACGAAGCAGATGCCGACCTGCCACCACCCGATCCACTCGGTGCGCCGGTCGGTGCGGGCGAAGGAGAGCGGGGCCGAGCCCCGGCCACGGTGTCCGAGGGCGTAGTCGAGCAGGAGGAACGGGATACCCGCGGTGAGCAGCGCCACGAGGTAGGGCAGGACGAAGGCACCGCCGCCGTTCTCGTAGGCCACGTACGGGAAGCGCCAGATGTTGCCGAGGCCGACCGCGGAGCCGACCGCCGCGAGGATGAAGACCTTGCGGGAGGAGAAGGCACCGCGGTGGCTCTCGGCCGCCGTCGCGTCGGTCATCGGGGTCCTTTCGGGTCGCTCCCCCTCACCCAAGCACGTTCACCGTTCCCGGGGCCACCTCGTCCGCGCCGTCGAGCAGCTCGGCGAGGTGGAGGGCGTCGCGCCCGACGAGGTCGGCCACCTGGGTGCGGCACGAGAAGCCGTCGGCGCAGACGAGGCCGCCGTCTGCGAGGTCGCGCACGGCGGGCAGCAGGCCGCCCTCGGCGATGGCGACCGAGACGTCGTGGTGGCCGGCCTCGACCCCCCAGTTGCCGGCGAGCCCGCAGCACCCCCGCACCACGTGCAGGTCCGCGCCGCTGCGGGTGAGCAGCTCCTCCTCGGCCTGCCAGCCGGTGGCCGCGTGCTCGTGGCAGTGCGGCTGGGCGACGACCCGGACCCCGGAGAGGTCGGGGGGCCGCCAGCCGGGGGTGTCGAGCAGCAGCCGGGCGAGCGGCCGCGCCGCCCGGGCGACCCGCGCGGCGTCCTCGTCGCCGGGCAGGAGGTGCAGGGCGTCCTCGCGCAGCACGCCGAGGCAGGAGGGCTCGAGCCCGACGAGGACGGCGTCGTCGTCGAGCTCGCGGGCCAGGGCCCGCACGGTCCGGCGCACCGAGGCGGTGGCCCGGTCCAGCTGACCGGTGGAGATCTCGGTGATGCCGCAGCACACGCCGTCGCCGGCGACGCGCACCTCGTGCCCGGCGCCCTCGAGGACCCGGACGGCTGCCTCGGCCACCTCGGGGGCGAAGTGGTCGGTGAAGGTGTCCACCCAGAGCACGACCGGCCGGCCGCCGGCCACCGGGGCACCCGCGGTGGCCGGCCGCGTCCGCCGGGCCCGGTGGAAGGTCATGGACGCGAAGCGGGGCATCGAGCGGCGCGGGTCGATGCCGGCCGCGCGTGCCACGAGCGGTGCCAGCGGCCCCTGGGTCACGGCGTTGACCACCCCGGGGGCGTGGGCCGCGAGGTCGGCCCAGCGGGGGAGGCGGCCGAGGGTCAGGTGCGTCCGGGGCCGCCGACGGCCGGCGAAGCGCTGGTGGAGGGTCTCCGAGCGCAGCCGGGCCATGTCCACCCCGGTCGGGCAGTCACGGGCGCAGGCCTTGCACCCGAGGCACAGGTCCAGGGCCTCGGCGACCGCGGGGGCGTCGAAGCCCGACGTGGTGCCGTTCGTGGCGAGCTCCTGCAGGACGCGTGCCCGCCCCCGCGTGGAGTCCTTCTCCTCGCCGGTCGCCCGGAACGAGGGGCACATGACGTCGTCGGTGCTCGTCGCGACGCACTTGCCGACGCCGGTGCAGCGGTGGGCGAGGTCGCCGAGCGCGGCCCCGTCGGCGAGGAGAGCGGGCGCCCGGCGCAGCCGCACGGGCTGCCGGCTCGCGGCCCGCAGGGCCTCCTCGGGGCGGTCCGGGTCGACGAGCACGCCCGGGTTGAGCAGGCCCTCGGGGTCGAAGAGCCGCTTGAGGCGGGCCTGCAGGGCCAGCGCGGCCGGGGAGTACATCGAGGGCAGCAGACCGCTGCGGGCCCGGCCGTCGCCGTGCTCCCCGGACAGCGAGCCCTCGTGGGCCGCGACGAGCTCGGCGGCGTCCTCGACGAACCGGCGGTAGGCCTCCTGCCCGCCGTCGGGGCCGTGGCCGAGAGGGAAGTCGATCCGTACGTGCAGGCAGCCGTCGCCGAAGTGGCCGTAGGGCAGCGCGCGCAGGCCGTGCTCGTCGAGCAGGGCGTCGAAGGCCCGGACGTACTGCCCGAGGCGGGCGACGGGCACGGCGGCGTCCTCCCACCCCGCGTGCGCGGGAGCCCCGTCCAGCGTGCGGGCGGCGATCCCCGCCGCGTCCTCGCGTACCGACCACAGGGCCGCGGCCTCGGCGGGGTCGTCGACGACGCGGGAGCGCGCGGCCCCCACGTCCCGCACGAGCCGGTCGGCCCGGGAGCGCAGCTCGCGCGGGTCCTCACCGGCGAGCTCGACGAGCAGCATGCCGCCGCCGGTCGGGAAGGACCCCTCGTGCTGGCGTCCGGAGCGGAAGAGCGGCTCGAGGAGGCGGCGGTCCATGCCCTCGCAGGCGGTGGGACGCGCCGACAGGGTCGCCGGCGCGGCGTCGGCGGCCGCGGCGATGTCGGGGAAGCCGAGGAGGACGAGGATGCGGTGGGGCTCGTCCCGCACGAGCCGCACGGTGAGCTCGCTCGCGAGGGCGAGGGTGCCCTCGCTGCCGACGAGGACCCGGGTCAGGTCGCCCCCGTTCTCGGGCAGCAGGTGCTCGAGGGCGTAGCCGGAGACCTGGCGCCCGAACCGGCCGAACTCGGTGCGCACGGTGGCCAGCTGCCCGCCGACGAGCTCCCGGGCGGCGGCGACGAGTGCCGGCGGTTGCGCGCCCGGGTCACCTCGACCGGGGACCGCGAGCCGCAGCCGCTCCCCGGCCGCGGTGAGCGCCGTCACGGCGAGCACGTTGTCGCTCGTGCGGCCGTACCCCAGGGCCCGTGCGCCGCAGGCGTTGTTGCCGAGCATGCCACCGACCGTGCAGCGGGTGTGGGTGCTCGGGTCGGGGCCGAAGCGCAGGCCGTGCGGCCGGGCCGCCTCCTGGAGCCGGGCGTGCACCACCCCCGGCTCGACGACGGCCTCGGCGGCCTCGGGGTCCACGTGCAGGACACGGTCGAGGTGACGGCGGTGGTCGATGACCACACCGGGCCCCACCGCGTTGCCCGCGATCGAGGTGCCCGCGCCGCGGGCGGTCACCGGCACCGCGAGCTCGCGGCAGACGGCCAGCGTCGCCTCGACCTCGTCGTGGTGGCGCGGCCGGACCACCGCCAGCGGCGGCACCCGGTAGAGCGAGGCGTCCGAGGAGTACAGGGCGCGGGCGAGCGGCGAGGGGTCGACGTCGCCGACGCCGGCCCCTCGCAGTGCCGCGCTCAGGGCGGCGGTGCGCTCATCCACCGGCCGGCGACCCGCCCGCCCCGCCGTGCCCGTGGGAGTGGCCGTGCCCGTGGGTGTGGCCGTGGGTGTGGCCGTGCCCCACCGGCTCCCCCGCGCGCAGGGGAGCGCCCTCGTAGCGCCCCTCGTGGGCGATGATCGGCCGGGTGTCCCCGGCGACCTCGGGGTGGCGCTCCTCGACCCGGCGACGGGCCTCGGCGGTACGCCGCAGCTCGCCGAGGTACTCGCGGTTCCCCTCGTGCGTGCCGCGCCAGGTCTGCGGCATCTGCTCCGGCCGGGGCGGCAGGCCGGCGATGCCGGAGAGACCGACGGCGGCGGGGACCCGGTGGGTGGCACCCCCGCAGCTCGGGCACGGGGGCAGCGGGGCGGCCATCGGCTGGAGCACCTCGTGCCGGTGCCGCTCGGGGCAGCTGATCAGGTAGGTCGGCATCGGCTCACCACAGCTCCATCGACCGGCGGAAGATGCCCGCGAGGTCTTCGGCGCCGACCTCGCGCGGGGCGGTGGCCAGCAGCCGCTGCTGCTTGAGCGAGCCCTCGACGAGGTCGTCGACGTCGCCGTCGTCGTAGCCGACGGCGCCGATCCCGTTGGGGATGCCGATGTCGCGCATGAGCCGGGTCAGCACCTCGGGCAGCAGGTCCGCCGGGTCGTCGGTCATCGCGCAGTCCGGCTCGAGCATCCGCGCGGCCTGGACGTGGCGGTCGGGGTCGGCCTCGAAGGTGAACCGGAAGGCCTCGGGGGCGGTGAGGGCCACGGACATCCCGTGCGGCACCATCGCCTCCTCCTGCGGGTAGTCCGCGGGCCGGAAGTCCTTGACCCGTCCGGCGATCGGGTAGGCGTTGGCGTGCGGGACGTGGACACCGGCGTTGCCGAAGCCCATCCCGGCGAAGGTCGCGGCCAGGGACATCGCGCCGCGTGCCTCCTCGTCCTCACCGTCCCGCACGGCCCGCCGGAAGGTCGGGGCGAGCAGGCGCATCGCCTTCTCCGACCACATGTCCGAGATCGGGTTCGAGCCACAGTAGGGCACCCGCTCCTCGGGCTTCTTGTGCTCGTAGGAGGTGTACGGCCGGGCGGTCCAGCTCTCGAGGGCGTGGCAGAGGATGTCCATCCCCGAGGAGGCGGTGACACCGGCGGGCTGGGTGAGGGTCACCGCGGGGTCGATGACCGCCAGGGTCGGGCGCAGGCGGGAGTGGCTGATGCCCGTCTTGACCTTGAGCTCGAGGACGTCGAGGACGCAGATCGTCGTGCTCTCGCTGCCGGTGCCGGTCGTCGTCGGGACCGCGACGAGCGGGGCGAGCGGGTGGGTGGGTGCCCGACCGGCCCCGACGGGCACGTTGATGTAGTCCATGAGCTCGCCGGGGTTGGTCGTCAGCAGGTCGACCGCCTTGGCGGTGTCGATGCTCGTGCCACCGCCGACGGCGACGAAGCCGTCCCACGGGCCGTTCTCGCGCGCGAAGTCGATGGCGTCGCGCAGGCTCTCGTCGGTCGGCTCGACGTGGGCGCCCTCGTAGGTGACCGCCTCGATGCCGAACCGGGCCATCTGCTCGGCGACCCGCTGGGGCGTCCCCGTCGCGGCGACCCCGGGGTCGGTGATGACGAGGACGCGCCGGGCGCCGGTGAGGCTGAGGTCGTAGCCGATCTCGTCGGCGGCGCCGTGGCCGAACTTCAGCTGCGGTGCGCCGTAGGTGAAGATCGACTCGGGGTGTGCGGGCTGGTAGCTCATCGGGGTCCCCTCACGCGTAGAAGCCGTCGGGCGAGCGGCGCATCGAGTGCAGCTGCTCGGCGTCGTGGCCGAAGACGACCATGGCGTCGGTCTGCTCGGCGATGCCCCGGATCTTCTCGACCGAGTCGTAGAACGCCGTGAGGTCGTTGACGATGGCCGCCGGCGTGGTGGGCGGGCCGTAGGAGTCGCCCATGTAGATGGCGTCGGAGGTGAAGATCATCGTCCCGGTCTCCGGCAGGTCGACCCGCATCGACATCGTGCCCGGGGTGTGCCCGGGGGCCTCGAGGAGGGTGACGCCGGGGAGGAACTCGGCGTCGCCGGAGACGGTCTCGAACTCCAGCCCCTCGTAGTCGGCCTTGAGGTGGGCACCGTTGAATGCGCCCTCGTACCCGAAGGCCCACTCCTTCTCCTTGGCGTTGCACACCAAGGTGGCGCCGGTCTTCTCGAACATCCGCACGTTACCGGCGTGGTCGAAGTGCAGGTGGGAGAGGACGACGTAGTCGATGCTGTCGGGCGAGACGCCGAGCTGGCCGAGCCGGGCGTCGAGGTACTGCTCCTCGGTGACCTGGTCGTAGGGGAAGAAGTCCTGCAGCCCGGTCGGCTCCCAGCGGGTCTCCCAGTCGCGCGGGCAGCTGGTGTCCCAGAGCATCGTGCCCTCGTCGGTCTCGACGAGCACGGCGTGCGTCGTGCACGGGTACCACTCGACCGGCTGGTCCTTGGTCTGGCGGGTGCGGATGCTGCGGCCCGGCTTGAGCAACAGCCAGGTGAGGTCGCAGGACATCGCCCCGCAGTCGAGGACGTGGACTTTCCGTGCTGTCGCCATCGCAGGCTCCCTTGCCGTCGGATGCTGGTCCGGCGATGGTGACATGTAGCATGCTACTCGTCAAGGCGGCGGCCGGCGGCCGTTACCATCGCCGGGTGAGCACGCCCGTCCTGCCTCCGCTCGGCGGTTCGGCGCGCAGCCTCGCCGACCAGGTCGCCGCCGCGATCCGCGACGGGGTGCGCACCGGGGCGCTCGTCCCGGGCGCCCTGTACTCGGCCTACCAGCTGGCCGACGACCTCGGGGTCTCGCGCTCACCGGTCCGTGAGGCGCTGCTGCGGCTGGCCGAGACCGGCATGGTCGTCCTCGAGCGCAACCGGGGCTTCCGGGTGCACCGGCCGGGCCCGCGCGAGGTGGCCGAGGTCTTCCACCTGCGGCTGCTCCTCGAGGTCCCGGTGGTCGAGCGGGTGGCCGCCGCCCCGCCGGCGGGTCTCGTCGACGCGCTCTACGAGGAGCTGCGGGCGATGTCCGCGGCGGCCGCCGCGGGCGACGAGACGACGTTCATGGCGCACGACCAGCGTCTGCACGACCACGTGCTCCTCGCCGGGGGGAACCGGCGGCTCGCCTCGAGTGTGGCCCACCTGCGCGACGTCACCCGGCTGCTCGGTGCCTCCACCGTGGGTCAGTCGCGCGACCTCGCGGCGGTCGCGGACGAGCACCGGCCGGTCGTGCGCGCGATCGAGACCCGGGACCCCGACGCGGCGGCCCGGGCGATGCGCGAGCACCTCGTGCACACCGGGAGGCTGCTCGTCCACCAGGAGAACGAGGTGCTGGCCGACGGCACCCGCGACGTCGAGGCCCTGTGGGCCGAGGTCGTCGGCGACTGAGCCCCGAGGGGTCAGGGCGTGCCGAGCGCGTCGAGCTCGTCGGCCACGGGGGTCGGGCCGGTGTTGAGCTCGAGGACAGCACGCACGGCGCCCGGGCGCTCGAGCGCCTCGGCGACCACGAGCGCGACGTCCGCCCGGGGCACCTCGCCCGGCGTCGCACCGGTCCGCGAGGTCTCGATCCGCCCGGTCCCGGCCTCGTCGGTGAGCCGGCTCGGTCGCACGAGGGTCCACTCGAGCCCCGACGCCTGCAGGTGGGCGTCGGCGGCGCTCTTGGCGTCCGCGTAGGGGAAGAACGGGTCCTCCTGCGGCACACCGTGCTCCGGTCCGGCTCCGAAGTAGGACACCATGACGTAGCGCCGCACCCCGGCCTCCTCGGCCGCGTCCATCGAGCGGGTCGCGGCATCCCGGTCGACCGCGTAGGTGCGCCGGGGGTCACCACCACCGGCGCCGGCGGACCACACGAGCGCGTCGTAGCCCTCGACCAGCCGCGCGAGCTGTGGGGTGGTCATCGACTCGACGTCCGCGACGACCGGCTGCGCCCCGTCGGCGGCCACCTCGGGGGCGTGGTCGGGGTTGCGCACCACGGCCGAGACCGTGTGCGAGCGGGCGGTGAGCTCGGGGGTGAGCAGGCGGGCCACCTTGCCGTGGCCACCGATGATGAGGACGCGCATGTCCGGGGCAACAGGCGCCGGACCCGTGGTGTTCCGGCCGCGGGTCAGTGCCCGCCGCGCGCGCGACGGCGCAGCTCGCGGACGATGACGGCCTGGCGCCGGGCCACGGTCACCTGTCGCTGGACGCTGCCCCCGCGCCGGCACTCGCGCAGCGTGTCCTCGGTGGAGGCGAGCTCGGCGATGAGCTCGCGGACGGTGGGGGTGCTCACGGGGACCGGTGTGGTCGTCATGGCCCCAGGCTCCCGGCGCCACCTCGGGCCCGGCTCGGGCCCGGCTGTGCAGGGGCTGTCAGCCGCGGGGGCTGCGGGCCCCCTTGCGCTCGCGGTAGTCGGCGAGGCGGCGTTCGGCGTCGGCCCCGAAGAGGATCTCGGCGACCTCGCGCAGCCCCGGGGAAGCCTCGATGTCCTCGTCACGCACGACGAGGTCGATCTTGGAGCGGCGGCGCATGAAGTCGTCGAGCGTGACGACCATCTCGGCCTCGGCCGCCTGGTAGACCTCGGCGCGCAGGTAGTCCGCCGAGCCCATGACGTCCTCGCCCATCGCCGGGTCGGCCCGGATCGCCTCGAGCAGGTCGAAGGCCCGGCGTCCGTACCGCCGCCAGAGCCGGTCGGTCAGGGGCTCGGTGTCCGGCTTGGTCCGCAGGGCGTCCAGGCGCATCAGCCGGGCCTGGCGGTAGAACTCCGCCCGGGTCTGGTGCGCGGGCTCGCCGTACCAGGTGCCGACGTCCTTCTCGAGCGGCACGCCGAGGTGCTCGACGTGCTCGGCCACCTCCTCGCCGACGTTGAGGCAGTCGGTGAGCTTGCCCCCGAGGACGGTGACCACGGCACGGCTCTCGTCCCGCTCGATCTCGTGCTTGCGCGAGAGCGAGGTCCAGTCGGCCTCGGCCTGGTCGTCGGCACCCCGGGTGACGACGAGCGGCCGGACGCCGCACCGCTCGGCGATGACGTCCGCGCGGGTCAGCGGCTCGGGCAGGTCGAGTCGGGCGTTGATCTGGTCCAGCAGGAAGTCGCGGTCCTCGTCGGTGACCTCGGTGTAGGGCGTCTCCACCCGGGTGTCGGTGGTGCCGATGACCGAGCGGCGGCCCATGGGGATGACGTAGAAGAGCCGCTGGGTGTCGTCGAAGAACGCGAGCACGCGGTCGTGGCGCGTCGTCGTCAACCGGGGGACGACGAGGTGGATGCCCTTGGAGTAGACGATGCGGTGCTCGGTGCGCAGGTCCCAGGACTCGTTGAGGTCGTCGACGAACGGGCCGGCGGCGTTGACGAGCACCCGCGCGGAGGTCGTCGCCTCCGTGCCGGTGTCGGTGTCGCGCAGCCGGCACACCCAGCGCTCGCCGACCCGCTCGGCGGAGAGCAGCTCGACGTAGTTGGCGACCGCGGCGCCGGCCTCGAGCGCGGAGCGCACGAAGGAGAAGACGAAGCGGCTGTCGTTGTCGATGAGGTAGGCGTCCTGGTACTCGATGCCGCCGCGCACGTCGGTCGTGTCGATGACCGGCTCCTGCGCCTTGACCTCCTCGGCGCTGTAGAGGTGCGGGCGGTCGGTGCCGAACATGCCGATCCCCCAGTACGCCGTGGCGCCGAGGCCGGCGAACCACGGCGCGTACGGGGAGGAGTGGTCGAGGGCGGCGAGGAAGCCGATCTCCTTGATGTTGTCCGGGTAGGCCTTCATGAGCCGGTTACGGCTGCGGGAGAGGCCGAAGACCAGCGGCAGCTCGTAGTTCTCGAGGTACTTGAAGCCACCCCAGACGAGGTTGCTCGACTCCTGGCTGGTGAACCCGCCGAAGTCGCCGCGGTCGACGAGCGCCACCGAGGCGCCCCGCCCGGCCAGGGCCGCTGCCGAGACGGCGCCGTTGATCCCGGCGCCCACGACGAGGACGTCGAACAGGCCACCGTCGATCCGCTCGATGTTCGCCGACCGCAGGCTCATGGCACCAGCCTAGGCGGGCCGGCCGCACTCACTGCGCCCGCGGGTCGGCGAGCACGTCGCGCCACGAGTGCTCCGGGGCGAACCCGAGCAGCCGGCGGGCCTTGTCGATGCAGTAGAAGGTCTCGCGCTCGCCCATCTCGCGGCGCACCGGCACCCCGTCGTAGAACCGGGCGAGGAGCTCGCCGGTGCTCGCCGCGACGGAGTGGTCGGCGTTGGCGACGTTGAAGACCTGGTAGCCGAGCCCGTCGGTGCGCAGGCACCGCTCGAGCGCCTGGCCGAGGTCACGGACGTCGATGTAGGCGAAGATGTTCCGCCGGCGCAGGGCCGGGTCCTCCAGGAAGGCCGGGAAGAGCTGCGCGTACTCGTGGGGCTCGATGACGTTGTTGATCCGCAGCCCGTAGACGTCGGCACCCGTGCGGCGCTGGACCGAGCGCGCGGTCGCCTCACCGACGACCTTGGACATCGCGTAGGCGTCCTCGGGCACGGTCGGGTGCTCCTCGTCGACGGGCAGGTACTCGGGCCGGCGTTCGCCGGCGGCGAAACACACGCCGTAGGTCGTCTCCGAGGAGGCGAAGACGACCTTGCGGATCCCGAGCAGGGCCGCGGCCTCGAGCACGGCGTACGTCGAGAGGACGTTGTTGGCGTAGGTCGTGGAGTCCGGTTGCAGCAGGATGCGTGGCACGGCGGCGAGGTGGACCACGGCGTCGTAGCCCTGCGGGCTTCCCGCGTCGAGCTCGTCCATGGCCGCCGGCATCCGCAGGGCGGAGACCACCTGGCCGAGGTCGGTCAGCTCGACGTCGAGGTCGGTGACCCCGTCCAGCCGCAGCGGTACCCGGTCCGCGTTGGTCACCGTGTGACCCTGCCCGAGCAGGTGGCGGACGACGTGACGACCGGCCTTGCCGCTGCCGCCGGTGAGGAAGATGCGCATGCCCGTCATCCTCACACCCGCGGCTCAGGAGTGGGCGTGCTCGTGCCCGTCCTCGCCGGCGTCGTCCATGGACCGCAGCATCGACCACCCTCCGTTGCGCAGCGAGACGGCCACGAGCACCGCGGCGAGGGCCAGGAAGACGATGTTGAGCCACGTCGTGTAGTTCCAGGAGATGCCGTCCTCGGCACCTGTGTAGGCCGACCGCTCGCCGGGGACGAGCCCGGCAGCGCCGAAGAGCAGCTCGACGAGGTAGCCCGCGATGACCATGCACACGTAGAAGACCCCCGCGACCCGCAGCATCATCCCGGTCCCGTAGTACTTCCGGTAGATGAGCAGGATCGGGACGATGAGCAGGTCGGCGAAGAGGAAGGAGATGACCCCACCGAAGCTGATCCCGCTGTTCCACAGGACTGCGGCGAGGGGGACGTTCCCGATGGAGCACACGAAGCTGAGGACGGCCACGACGGGGCCGACGACGGGGCCCCACAGGGCGGACAGGAGGGGGTCGTCGCTGAGGAAGAGGGTCTGCCACCACTGCCGGGGCACCCAGGCCGCGACGGCGCCGGCCACGACGAGACCGAGCAGCACGTCGCGCAGGACGGCGGCCCACTCCATGACGAAGATGTGGCTCACCGCGGTCCCGCCGTCGCGCGAGAAGAGCCGGCGCAGCAGCGACCCCTCCCGCTGGACGGACATGTCCATCGCGGCGTGGCCCTCCATCGAGCCGGTCAGCCCACGGTCGGCCTGGGAGCGCGCGGCCCGAAGGACCTGCTCCCCGAGGACCATCCGGAAGGCCAGGGCGACGAGGACGATGATGAAGCCTCCGCCGACGAACTCGGCCAGGGTGAAGCGCCACCCCATGAGCAGGGCGAGGACGATCCCCAGCTCGATGACGAGGTTCGTGCTGGCGATCTGGAAGACCATCGCCGCGGTGAAGCTCGCGCCCTTGCGGTAGAGGGTGCGCGCCAGGGCGACGGCGGCGTAGGAGCACGACGAGGCCGCCGCGCCGAAGCCGGAGGCCCGGGCCAGCGTGGCCGGCCGGTCGTCCCCGAGGTAGCGCGAGACGGTCTCCTTGCGCACCAGCGCCTGGACGACCGCCGAGAGGGTGAACCCCAGGACGAGGGACCAGGCGATCCGCCAGGCCATCAGGCCCGTCGTCGACAGGGCGTCCGCGATGGCTGAGAGCACGAGGTTCCTCCGTGGGGTCGGTGGGTCGGACGTCCTCCGGCCATACGACCAGGGGGTATCCATCTATACCATAGGGGGGTATCCGTTATGACATCGTTGTCGGACCGGCCTTCGCGGGCCCCCGGTGCGGAGTTACGATGCGGCGCGACGTTGTGCCATGCGCGGGCCTGCGGCCTGTCCGCAGCCCGCTCCTGGCCGACGCGACCGGCGGTGCTCCCACCTCTCGGTCTCGGTCCAGCGCTGGGCTCCGCCCCCGCGCCGCCGGGGCCGCGGAGCGGCGGCCTCCCGGGGACGGCCCGGGTCCACGGGCCGTGGATGATGACTTCGGTCGAGAAGGAGAAGTGATGGGTGTGAGGAAGACCTCCGCGGTCGCCGCGGTGGCGGTCGCAGCCCTGGGGCTGGCGGCGTGCTCGACGGGCGACGCGACCTCGGGCGACGCGCAGACGAGCGCCGCCAGCGGCGCGTACACCCCCAAGGAGGGGGGCGCCGGCGGCAAGGTCGGCGTGTTCACGTGGTGGGCGGCCGGCTCGGAGAAGAAGGGCCTCGACGCGCTCGAGAAGCTCTTCGCGAAGGACTACCCGAACGACGAGTTCGTCAACCTCGCGGTCGCCGGCGGCGCCGGCACGAACGCGAAGGCCAAGCTCGCCTCCGACCTGCAGAACAACCAGCCCCCGAGCTCCTTCCAGGGCCACGCCGGCGCCGAGCTGACCGACTACATCAGCAAGGGCCAGATCGAGCCGGTCAACGACGTCATCGAGGCCCTCGGCGGCTCGGACGTCTTCCCGCAGGACCTGCTGGACCGGCTGACCGTCAAGGGCAACATCTACTCGGTGCCCTCGAACATCCACCGGGCGAACGTCGTGTGGGCCAACCCCACGGTGCTCAAGAAGGCCGGGGTCAACGGCACGCCCGCGGACATGTCGGCGTGGATCGCCGACATCAAGAAGGTCAAGGCCTCCGGCGTCAAGACCCCGCTGTCGGTCGGTGGCACCTGGACCCAGGTCCAGCTGCTCGAGACCGTCCTGCTCTCCGACCTCGGGGCCGAGGGCTACTCGGGCCTCTTCGACGGCTCGACCGCGTGGGACTCCGACGAGGTCAAGCAGGCCGCGAACGACTTCAAGACCCTGCTGTCCTACGCCAACACCGCGTCCGACGGTGACGACTGGCCGGCCGCGACCGACATGGTCATCGACGGCTCGGCCGCCTACAACGTCATGGGTGACTGGGCGGTCGCCGAGTTCGCCGACAAGGGCGCCGAGGACGGCACCGGGTTCACGTACTTCCCGGTCCCGGGCACCGACGGGGTCTTCGACTTCCTCGCCGACTCCTTCACCCTGCCCAAGGGCACGGACAACCCGGACGGCGCCAAGGACTGGCTCATGCTCGTCGGCTCCGCCGAGGGCCAGAAGGCGTTCAACCTCGCCAAGGGCTCGATCCCGGCACGCACGGACATCGGCCCGGAGGACTTCCCGAAGTACCAGCAGTCGGCGATGTCGGCCTTCCAGGACAACACCATCGTGTCCTCGATCGCCCACGGGGCGGCGGTCAACCAGGCCTGGCTGACCGACATCTCCTCGGCCGTCAGCAAGTTCTACTCCCAGCGTGACGTCGACGGGCTCGTGTCCGACCTCGCCACCGCGGCGCAGAACAACCAGGGCTGAGCACCCGGTGGGGGCGGGCCGGGCCACCGGCCCGCCCCCACCGCCGGCCCGGGCCACCGGCCCGAACCGCAGCATCGACTTCAGAACGGACAGCATGACTCGTCGCGCACGCAACTGGCTGCCGGGGCTCCTCCTGGTGTCGCCGTCGATCCTCCTCGTCGGGGTGTTCGTCTACTGGCTGATCACCAAGAACGTCCTCACCTCGCTGCAGCGCTCGACCGACTTCGTCACCGACCGCGTCATCAACCCGGGCGGCTACCGCAACTACACCCAGCTGCTCGCCTCCTCCCAGTACCAGCACGCGCTGTTCAACCTGCTCGTCCTCACCGTCGTCTTCCTCGCGGGGACGATGGCGATGGGCCTGCTGTGGTCGGTCCTGCTCGAACGCGGCGTCCGCGGCGAGGGCGTCTTCCGCTCGGTCTACCTCTTCCCGATGGCCGTCTCCTTCGTCGCGGCGGGTGTCGTGTGGAGGTGGCTCCTCTCGCCCGCCCAGGGCGAGGGCCAGGCGGTCGGCCTCAACCAGCTGTTCATCAAGCTCCACCTGCCCGGGCTGCAGAACGGCTGGTGGTCGGCCGACAGCCGCTTCTCGATGGCGGCGATGGCCCTTCCGGCGATCTGGCAGCTGTCCGGCTACGTCATGGCCCTCTTCCTCGCCGGCTTCCGCGGGATCTCGCAGGACCAGCGGGAGGCGGCCCGCATCGACGGCGCGAGCGAGTGGCAGATCTACCGGCACGTGCTCTTCCCGCAGCTGTCCCCCATCGCCCTGTCGGCCCTGATCATCATCGGGCACCAGTCGATGAAGATGTTCGACCTCATCTACTCCATCGCCGGCCCCAACTCCTACAAGGCGGAGGTCCCGGCCACCTTGATGTGGACCCAGCTGTTCTCGAAGTCCGACGCCCAGGCCGCCGCGGTCAACGCGACGATCCTGCTCATCCTCGTGGCGGTCGTCGTCGTCCCGTACCTCGTGTACACCAACAAGGTCGAGGAGAGGTCCCGATGAGCGCCGACGCCACGACCCCCACGGCCCCCGACGCCGGCGGCGCGCCGGAGGCGCCCTCGGCCCGTCGGCCGCTGCGGATCCCCGGCCGCAAGGACTCCCGGGGACGTATCGACACCGGCCTCGGCGCCGCGAACGGCGGTGACCACGGCGCCCCCGGGGTCCAGGGCTCGACCGGGGTGCGGGTCGCCCGGGGCGTGCTCATCACCGTCTTCATGGTGCTCGTGCTCATCCCGATGTACGTCCTGCTCGTCACGAGCCTCAAGGCGCCCGGGGACATCCGGCCCTCGAGCGCGTGGAGCCTGCCGACGTCGCTGTCCTTCGAGGGCTGGGGGCACGCGTGGGACCAGCTCGGCCCGCCGCTGTACCGGTCGGTCATCCTCGCGGTGAGCGCCGCGGTGGTCTCCTCCGTCCTCGGCTCGCTCAACGGGTTCGTCTTCGCCAAGTGGCGCTTCCCGGGGAGCAACGTGGTCTTCACGCTCTTCCTCTTCGGGATGTTCATCCCCTACCAGGCGGTGATGATCCCGCTGCAGGGCATGCTCCTCGACGTCCAGGGGGCGCTGCCGTGGTTCGACGGCATCGTCAAGCTCATCGTCGTCCACAGCATCTTCGGGATCCCGATCTGCACGCTGATCTTCCGCAACTACTACGCGACCGCGGTCCCGACGGAGATGCTCGAGGCGGCCAGGGTCGACGGCGCGGAGATGTTGCGCACGTTCCGCTCGATCGTCCTGCCCCTGTCGGCGCCGGCGTTCGTCGTGACGATGATCTGGCAGTTCACCTCGGCGTGGAACGACTTCCTCTTCGCGCTCTTCCTCACCACCCGCAACAACGGCCCGGTCACCTACGCGCTCAACGAGCTCGCCGGCGGCCAGAACCCCGACTACTCCTCGATCATGGCGGGCGTGCTCATCGCCTCGCTGCCGACGCTGCTCGTCTACATCGTCCTCGGCCGCTACTTCATCAGCGGCCTGATGTCCGGCTCGGTCAAGTAGCGGGCGCGCGCCGAGCGCCGCGTAGCATCGGCCCGGGAAGGGTGGTGCCGATGCGGGTCGCGGTGATGGCGACGTGTCTGGGCGACGCGTTGTTCCCGGAGGTGCCGCGGGCGACGGTGCGCCTGCTGCGGCGGCTCGGGGTGGAAGTGGAGGTCCCGCCGGAGCAGACCTGCTGCGGGCAGCCGATGGTCAACACCGGCTACCTCGAGGAGGCGGTGCCGTTGGTGCGCCGGACGGTCGAGGCGTTCGCGGGCGTCGATGCGGTGGTGGTCCCGTCGGGCTCGTGCGCGGGGTCGGTGCGTCATCAGCACCGGCTGGTGGCTCAGCGCGCCGGTGACGGTGCTCTCCAGGAGGCGGTGGCCGACCTCGCGCCGCGCACGTACGAGCTGTCCGAGCTGCTCGTGGACGTCCTCGGGGTGACCGACGTGGGGGCGTCCTTCCCGCACCGGGTGACCTACCACCCGACGTGCCACTCGCTGCGGATGCTCGGGGTGGGCGACCGGCCGTGGCGGCTGTTGTCGGCGGTGGCCGGGATCGACCTGGTGGCGCTGCCGCAGGCGGGTGAGTGCTGCGGGTTCGGGGGGACCTTCGCGGTGAAGAACGCCGAGGTGTCGGTCGCGATGGGTGCCGACAAGGCGCGGCACGTGCGCGAGACGGGGGCGGAGGTCCTCGTCGCGGGGGACGCCTCGTGCCTGATGCACGTCGGGGGGCTGCTCTCCCGGCAGCGGGCCGGGGTGCGCACCATGCACCTGGCCGAGGTGCTCGCGACCACGGCCGACGACGCGGCGGGGGTGGTCTGAGGTGGGGCGCACCTTCGTCGGGATGCCGCCGTTCCCCGTCGCCGCGCAGGCGGCACTGGCGGACACCACGCTGCGGCGCAACCTCGCGCACGCGACGGCGACGATCCGTGCCAAGCGCGCCGGTGTCGTCGCCGAGGTCGAGGACTGGGAGGACCTGCGGGTCCAGGCGGCGGCGGTCAAGGACGCGACGCTGGACCACCTGGGGGAGCACCTGCTCACGCTCGAGGCGTCGCTGACCGCGCGGGGGGTGCGGGTGCACTGGGCCCGTGACGCCGCCGAGGCCTGCCGGCTCGTCGGGGACATCGCGCTCGGGCACGGGCTCGAGGAGGTGGTCAAGGTCAAGTCGATGACCACCGCGGAGATCGGGCTGAACGAGGCGCTGGCCGAGCGTGGTGTCGCCGCGTGGGAGACCGACCTGGCCGAGCTGATCGTCCAGCTGGGCGAGGACCTGCCCAGCCACATCCTCGTCCCGGCGATCCACCGGGGGCGGGCGGAGATCCGCGAGATCTTCCGGGCCCGGATGGCGGCCGCGGGCCGGCCGGCGCCGGCGGACCTGAGCGACGAGCCGGCCGAGCTGGCGGCCGCGGCCCGGCTGCACCTGCGTGAGAAGTTCCTCCGGGCGAGGATGGCGGTCTCGGGCGCGAACTTCGCCGTCGCGGAGAGCGGCACGCTCGTCGTCGTCGAGTCCGAGGGCAACGGGCGGATGTGCCTGACCCTGCCCGAGGTGCTCGTCTCGGTCGTCGGCATCGAGAAGGTCGTGCCGACCTGGGAGGACCTGGACCTGTTCCTGCGGCTGCTGCCGCGCTCCTCGACCGGCGAGCGGATGAACCCCTACACCTCCACCTGGAGCGGGGTGACGCCCGGCGACGGACCGCAGGAGGTCCACGTCGTGCTCCTGGACAACGGGCGGACCCGGGCGCTGGCCGAGCGGGAGGGCCGGCAGGTGCTGCGCTGCATCCGCTGCTCGGCCTGCCTGAACGTCTGCCCGGTCTATGAACGGGTCGGTGGCCACGCCTACGGCTCGGTCTACCCCGGGCCGATCGGGGCGATCCTCAACCCCCTGCTGCACGGCGTCGGGTCGGACCCGGCCACCGACGCCCTGCCGTACGCCTCGACGCTGTGCGGCGCGTGCGCGCAGGTCTGCCCGGTCGGGATCGACATCCCCGGCCTGCTCGTGCGCGAGCGGGTGGCGGTCGTCGACGCCCACCGCCGCGACCCCCGGCCCAAGGCGGAGGCCCTCGCCATGCGTGCCGGCGCCTGGGGCCTGGGCGACGCCCGGCGGATGGGCCTGGCGGAGCGGGCCTCCGGGCTCGTCGGCCGCCTCCCGCTCGGGCGCCGGATGCCCGGAGGGCGACGCGGCCTGTCCTGGCTGCCCTTCCCCGGCTCCCGGTGGACGGGGGCTCGCGACCTGCCCGCGCCGCCGCGGGAGTCCTTTCGCCAGTGGTGGTCCCGCACCGGCCGCGACGAGGGACACCGGCCGTGAGCGCCCGCGAGGAGGTCCTGGCCCGGGTCCGAGCGGCGCTCGGCGGCGCGGACCCGTCGCCCGTGCACGTCGACCGGGCCTACCGCGCCCGCCGTGCCGTCCCCGAAGGCGCCGACGCGGTCGCGCTCTTCGCCGAGCGGGTCGCCGACTACCGCGCGAGCGTCACCCGCTGCGCGGCGGCCGACCTCGAGCGCACCGTCGCCCACGCCGTCGGCGACGCCCGACGCGTCCTCGTGCCCGAGGGCCTCGGCCTCGAGGTCCCCGGCGCGCTCGAGGACACCGGGCTCGACGCCGCCGCGCTGGACGCCGTCGACGTCGTCGTCACCCGCGCCGCCCTCGGCATCGCCGAGACCGGCACCATCGTCCTCACCCACGGCCCCGGCCAGGGCCGGCGCGCGATCACCCTCGTCCCCGACCACCACGTGTGCGTCCTCGAGGAGCACCAGGTCGTGCCCGGGGTCGTCGACGCCGTCGCCGCCCTCGACCCGGCCCGCCCCCAGACCTGGGTCAGCGGCCCGAGCGCCACCAGCGACATCGAGCTCGACCGCGTCGAGGGCGTCCACGGTCCCCGCCGGCTGCACGTCCTGCTCGTCGCGACCTGACCGCAGCAGGGAGCGTCGTCAGGCGGGCCGCCCCCTCCAGCGGCCCGCCCGGACGGGGGGTCAGCGCCCGGCGAGAGCCGGCTCGCCCTGCGCGTCCGGCTCGGCGGCGGCCTCCTCGTCGATGAGCCGGGTCTCGTCGAACGGGCGCCGCCCCGCGAGCACCTCGGTCATCTGGTCCCGGTCGACGGCACCGACCCAGGTGCCGATGAGGACCGTGGCGATCGAGTTGCCCGCGAAGTTGGTCAGCGCGCGCGCCTCGCTCATCATCCGGTCGATGCCGACGATGAACCCCACCCCGTCGAGCAGGTCGGGCCGGTGGGACTGCAGGCCGCCGGCGAGCGTCGCCAGGCCGGCGCCGGTGACGCCCGCGGCCCCCTTGGAGGCGATGACCATGAAGACGAGCAGGCCGATCTGCTGGCCGATGCTGAACGGCTTGTCGAGCGCCTCGGCGATGAACAGCGAGGCCATCGTCAGGTAGATCGCCGTGCCGTCGAGGTTGAAGGAGTAGCCGGTGGGGACGGTGATCCCGACGACCGGGCGGGAGACCCCGAGGTGCTCCATCTTCGCGATGAGCCGCGGCAGGGCCGACTCCGAGGACGAGGTGGAGAGGATGAGGAGGAACTCCCGGGCGAGGTAGCGCAGGAGGGTCCACACGTTGACCCCCGCGACGACGCGCAGGACGGTCCCGAGGACGAGGAAGACGAAGATCAGGCAGGTCGCGTAGAAGGCGACCATGATCAGCCCGAGGCTCTTCAGGGCGTCGAGACCGGTCGCCCCGACGACCGCCGCCATGGCGCCGAACGCGCCAACCGGCGCGACCCACATGATCATCGCCATGAGGCGGAAGACGAGCCGCTCGAGGTGCTTGATGCCGCGCAGGATGGGCTCGCCGGCGGGCCCGATCTGCTGGAGCGCGAAGCCGACGAGCAGGGCGACGAGGAGGGCCTGGAGGACCGACCCGGAGGTCACCGACGACACGAGGGTCTCCGGGACGAGCCCGAGGAGGAAGTCGGTCGTGGACTCGGCCTCCGCCGAGACCTGGGAGCGGCCGCTCTGGGCGAGCTCGTCGGTCAGGTGCAGGCCCGCGCCGGGCTGGACGACGTTGCCGACCGCCAGGCCGATGGCCAGGGCCACGGTCGACATCACGAGGAAGTAGCCGAGCGCGAGCCCGCCGACCCGGCCCACCTGGGCGGCCCGCCGGGCCGAGCCGATCCCGAGGACGATGGTCACGAAGATGATCGGGCTGATCATCATCTTGATGAGGTTGACGAAGAAGGTCCCGAGGGGCTTGAGCTGGGTGCCGACGTCCGGGGCGACGAAGCCGACGACGATGCCGAGCAGCATCGCGACGATGACCGCCACGTAGAGGATGTGTGTGCGGTCGCGGCGCGGTGACCCGCTGGTCTCGCCGCCGGGAGCGGTGGGCGTGGGTGTGGTCATGGCGTGAACTCCTTCGTCCGACGCGGGGACTTCGTCGTCGCCGACGAGGATGGCGGCCGGCGCCGATATCGTCACGGTTGTGTACGCAGTGTTCACGGGCAGCGTCGGCGCCGCGGGGTGAGCGAGCCGGCGACCGCACCGGAGGAGCCCGGCCGGGGGATGAGCGTCGCCGGGCAGACGGCGCTGCTCGTCGTCGCGCTCGTCTTCGGCGTCATCGCCGCCGGCCTCGGCGCCGCCTACCTCCAGGCGCGCAGGGCGGTCACCGAGCGCTCGACCGCCCAGGTGCTCGCCGTGGCCCGGTCGGTCGCGGCCGAGCCGGACGTCGTCGAGGCGGTGCGCACGGGTGACCCGGGCGGGGTGCTCGAGCCGATCGCCGAGGGGGTCCGCAGGAGCACCGGCACCGACTTCGTCGTCGTCATGAGCCCGGACGGCATCCGCTACAGCCACCCCAACCCGGCCCAGGTCGGTCGGCGCTTCGTCGGGCACATCGCCGCCGCGCGGGCCGGCGGGACCGTCGTCGAGGACTACACGGGCACCCTCGGGCCGAGCCGGCGGGTCGTGGTCCCGGTGCGGGACGATGACGGCCCCGTCGTCGGGCTGGTCAGCGTGGGCATCGGCAAGGAGGCCGTCAACGCCCGGCTCGCCGGCGAGCTGCCGCCGCTGCTCGCGGCCGGCGCGGTCGCGGGCGTGCTCGCGGCGGTCGGCAGCACCCTGATCACCCGACGGGTGCGCCGGCAGACGCGCGGGCTGCGGGCCGCGCAGCTGCAGGCCATGCACGACCACCACGACGCCGTGCTGCACTCGGTGACCGAGGGGCTGGTGCTCCTCGACCCGGCGGGCCGGGTCCGGCTCGCCAACGACGAGGCCCGCCGGCTGCTCCGGCTCGGTGGCGACCCCGCGGGCCGGGCGGTCGCCGACCTCGGCCTGCCGGCCACCCTCGTCGCCGCGATGAGCGACGCCGACGTGCGCGAGGACGACCTGCACGTGCACGCCGGCCGCGTCCTGGTCCTGAACAAGGCGCGCGCCCGGCGGGGCGGCGAGGACCTCGGCGCCGTCGTGACCATCCGCGACCGCACCGACCTCGAGGAGCTGACCGGCGAGCTCGGCGCCGCCCGGGGGCTGGCGGAGGCGCTGCGCTCGCAGGCCCACGAGTCGGGCAACCGGCTGCACACGATGGTCTCGCTCATCGAGCTCGGGCACCCCGAGCGCGCCGTCGAGTTCGCCACCGGTGAGCTGGACCGTGCCCAGCGGCTCACCGACGTCGTGCTCGCCGGGGTCGAGGACCCCACCCTCTCGGCGCTCCTGCTGGGGAAGGCCGCCGAGGCGCACGAGCGAGGCGTCGAGCTCGTCGTCGACCCGGCCCTGCGCTGGCCGGCCGGCCTCGCCTCCGCCCGGGACGTCGTGACGGTCGTCGGCAACCTCGTCGACAACGCCCTCGACGCGGTGGCCGGCGCCGAGGGTGAGCGACGCGTCGACCTGAGCGCTCGCGACCTCGGCGACCGGCTCGAGCTCGTCGTCGCCGACACCGGGCCGGGCATCCCCGACGTGCTGCGCGAGAGGGTGCTCGAGCGTGGCTTCTCCACCAAGCCCGGTGGCGAGCCGGGCTCCGGGCGTGGCATCGGGCTGGCCCTGGTCCACGACACCGTGCAGCGGCTCGGGGGCTCGCTCGCGATCGCCGGACCGCCCGGTGCGCGGGTCGCCGTCACGCTTCCCCTCGAGGGAGGTGGCGGTGGATGAGCGACACTGCGGCACAGCCGATCCGGGTGCTCGTCGTCGAGGACGACGAGGTCGCCGCGCGGGCCCACGCGACGTACGTCGAGCGTGTCCCGGGCTTCGTCGTCGCCGGGGTGGCGCACACCGCCCGCGCGGCGCTGCGGGGGCTCGGCGAGGGTTCCGTGGACCTCGTCCTGCTCGACATGGGGCTGCCGGACGCGCCCGGCCTGGACGTCGTGCGGGCGATGCGTGCCGCCGGTCACCGGGCGGACGTCGTCGCCGTGACCTCGGCCCGCGACCTCGAGATGGTCCGTGCCGCGGTGTCCCTCGGGGTGGTCCAGTACGTCCTGAAGCCGTTCGTCTTCGGCACCCTGTGGGACCGGCTCGCGGGGTACCGGGTCTACCGGGAGCAGGCGAGCGCGGGGGAGGCCGACACCCAGGCCGAGGTCGACACGCTCTTCTCGCAGCTACGCCCCACCGCCGGCTCCGCGGTGCCGAAGGGGATGACGCCGGAGCTGCTCGGGCGGACCGCGGCGGCCCTGCGGGCGGCGGACGGTCCGCGCTCGGCCGCCGAGCTCGGCGAGCAGCTCGGGGTCAGCCGGGTCACCGCCCGGCGCTATCTCGAGCATCTCGTCGGGACCGGGCGCGCGAGCCGGGGCAACCGGTACGCCGGCTCCGGACGGCCCGAGGTCGCCTACAGCTGGCAGGGCTGAGCGGGTCCGAACGCGCGACCGCCGCCCGGCACGAAGCCGGGCGGCGGTCGCGGTGCGGTGGCGGTGTCAGCCGATGACGGAGATGTTCGCCGCCTGGGGGCCCTTCGGGCCCTGCGTGGTCTCGTACTCGACCTTGGCGTTCTCGTCGAGCGAGCGGTAGCCGGTCGCGTTGATCGCCGAGTAGTGGGCGAAGACGTCGGCGGAGCCGTCGTCCGGGGCGATGAAGCCGAAGCCCTTCTCGGAGTTGAACCACTTCACGGTGCCAGTAGCCATGGGAGGCCTTTCGTTTCTGAGAGAGGGACGGCCGACTGTCGGTCCGCCCCGCGTTGGTGATGCCTGGTACGTCCCTCTGCTCAGGAAGTGCGGCGGCCCCGGCGGGACCGTTCAGCGACTACTGCACAACGGAAAGCTCAACAACAGGACAGCAGTCTAACGGTCCGGGCGGCGGATGCCAGATGCGGGCGAGGACCGGTCGGGTCCGGGCCCCTGCCGGAGCCCTTGGACACCGGCGCAGGCGGCCGGTCCGCGCCCCGTCCTCGACCGGCCGATCCGGTTAGCGTGGGCCCATGAGCCTGCTTCGGACCGACCGCTCGTGGCCTGCCCAGGTGCGCTCACGTGTCCCGGTGCGCTACCTGCCCCAGGCCGACCCCGCGCACCTGCGGGGCACCTGGCGCGAGGCGCGGCCCGCCCGGATCGACCGCTCGCTCGCCGCGGCCCTGCGCCGGCCCACCCACGGGTGGCTCGTCGTGGGCTCCTCGGACGAGGTGCGCCCCGGCCGATCGCTCGTGCGCACCGTCGCGGGCCGCGAGGTCGTCCTCTGGCGTGACGTCGACGGCGGGCTGCTCGCCGGCCCCGGGACCTGTCCTCACCTGGGCGCCCGGCTGCACGACTGCGACGTCGTCGACGGGCGGGTCCTCTGCCGTTGGCACGGCATGCCCCTCGGGCGTGACAGCGCGCCTCCGTGGGCCACCTACGCGGCCCACGACGACGGTGTCCTCGTGTGGGTGCGGCTCGGCCCGCTCGGGGCGGGCGTCGAGCCCAGCGAGCGGCCGGTCCTCGGCGCCCGGCCGGCGGCGGAGGGGGCCATCGCCTCGGTCGTCGCGCTCGCCGCGACCTGCGAGCCGCGCGACATCGTCGCCAACCGGCTCGACCCCTGGCACGGTGCCTGGCTGCACCCCTACGCCTTCAGCGACCTCGCCGTCGACGACGACGCCTCGAGCGAGGACCGGCTCGTCCTCGACGTGGCCTACCGCCTCGGACGCACCTTCGCGGTGCCGGTGCGGGCTGAGTTCACCTGCCCGGACTCGCACACGGTGCTCATGACGATCACCGAGGGCGAGGGGGAGGGCAGCGTCGTCGAGACGCACGCCACCCCGCTCACGGCGCCGAACGTCCATCCGGCCCGCACGGTGATGACCGAGGCGGTCCTGGCCACCTCGGACCGCGCCGGCTTCCGGCTGGCCCGGCGCATCTCCCGGGCCGTCCGGGTCGGGATGCGGGCCTCGCAGGTCCAGCTGTGGGCCGACGACCTCGAGTACGCCGCGCGCCGCTACGAGCTGCGCCGCCGGCGGGACATCGGCTAGTGACGGAAAGGTGCGTCAACCCCCTCGGCGGGCCCGGGCGGCACGGACGGCGCGCAGGCCGCGGCGGGTCAGGCCGGGAAGCGGGCCGAGCCGGCCGGTGAGCGGCACCGACCACACGCCGTGTCCGGGCAGGCCCCACCCGGTGAGCAGCCGGTCGGCGGCGAGCCAGCCGCTCGTCGCGGCCCGCTCCATGAGGGCGACGGGCAGCTCGACGCGCACGGCGTCGCCGGCGAGCACGACCCGGGGGTCCGGCGTCGCGACGCCGGGGCGGGAGGCCCACGGCTCGAGCCCGACGAGGACGCAGTCCTCCCGCAGGAGCCACTCCTCGTGGAGGACGCCCATCCCGGCGGTCTCCGGGTAGACGGCTGCGAGCGCGGCCCGCAGCTCGGCGCGGACCTGCGCCGGTCGCGCGTCCTCGGTGAGGGCGTAGGCGTGCAGCTCGACGACCGAGCCCCCGTGCGTCGCCGACCAGCGGGCGGCGTGCCCCTCGAAGCGCTCGAGCACGGAGACGTTGTCGAGCGGGCCGTAGCCGCTCGTCCCGAGGAAGGCGGGCCGCTGAGGGGCGACCCGGCCGTCGAGCCACAGGCGCCACACGGCGAACGGCGGCGCCGAGCGCACCGCGGCCACCTGCTCCCGCCACCCGGGCGACCCGAGGCCGGGGGAGGCGGCCACCACACGACGCAGCCCGGGCGGGTCGAGGGCCAGGACGACGGCGTCGGCGGCGAGCTCACGGTCGCCGTCCGCACCCGGCTCGGCGTGCCGCACCCGCAGGCCACCGTCGGCGGACTCGACCACCGCACCGACCTCGCGACCGACCCGCACCTCGACCCCGAGCCGCTGCAGGTAGCGCCCCAGGGGCGCCCACAGCGCGCTGTCGTAGTCCTCACCCGGGACGTCGAAGAGCAGCCCCTCGGCGGACCCGACGAAGTACAGGTGGAACATCGCGACGAGCTCGGCGCCGGAGAAGGCACGAGGGTCGGCGAAGAAGCTCCGCGCGAAGACCTCGAGCGCGAGGTGGCGCGCTGCCTCGGGGAAGCGCAGCCGGTCGAGGACCTCCGCTGCGCTCACCCCGTCGAGCGCGGTGAACGAGGCCGGGAGGTCCACGTCGAGCAGCCCCAGGGCCTGCTCGACGTCGACGCCGCGCAGGCCGGCGAGGTCGAAGCTCGGGCTGCGGGCCACGAACGCCGCGAGGTTCCACGGTGGGGTGCGCGGGATCCCGGCGAACGAGTCGGCCCCTCCGCCGGCCCGGACCAGGGGGTAGTCCGGGAGTGGGCGCAGGCGCTCCAGCGTCGGGTCGGTGCGCCGCAGCAGCGCGCGCAGGTTGTAGTACTGGCGGAAGAACGCGTGGAAGCCACGGCTCATCTGTGACGACGACCCGTCCGGCAGGGTCACCGGCCAGGAGGCCACCCGTCCCCCGAGCCGCGGGTCGCGTTCGAGGAGCGTCACCCGCACCCCGCGCTCGGCGAGCCCGACCGCCGCGGTGACCCCGGCGATGCCGCCTCCGACGACGACGACGTGCCGCTCCGCCGCCTCGTGGTGGCCGGGCCCGGCGGCCGGCCGGGGTGGGCGGTGGAACACGGCGCGCGGGTCGGCGCCGGGACGCCAGCGTGGCCGCCGGCGCGGGAGGCTCACGGCGCCCGGCGACCGACGACGGTGTGTACGACCCCGTCCTGCCAGCCGGGGTAGGAGCGGTGGCGCACGTCGACGAGACCCGCACGCTGCAGACGGCGGCAGACCTGCGCCACGGAGTCGAAGTCGCGCACACTGGTGTACAGGTAGCGGTGCAACGGCACGTCGGAACGCTTCAGCGCAGCCAGGGGGATGATCACGGTGTGGCACACCGCCGCCCACACCGCCCTCGCACGCACGCTCCCCGCCACCGAGTAGTCGTGGACGACGAGCACGCCGCCCGGGCGCAGGACCCGAGCGACCTCCTCGACGAGTGCCTGGCGCTCCGGCACGTTGCGCAGGAGGTAGGCGGCGAGCACGCCGTCGACCGAGGCGTCCGGCAGCCCGCCGAGGTGCTCGACGGCGTCCGCGACGGTGAACCACACGCCCTCGGGCCAGCCCTTGGCCAGCGCCTCGGTGACCATGCCGGTCGAGGCGTCGACGCCGGTCACCTCGAGTGGCCCGCCGCCGTCGTCGGCGCGAGTCTCGAGCAGGGCGCGGGTCGAGGCGCCGGAGCCGCAGCCGAGGTCGAGCACGACGGGGGCCCGGCCATCGCGCTCGGGTAGATCCTCGACGAGCGCCGCTGCGGCACAGCGTAGTTGCTCGTGGTACCCCGGGGACAACGCGACCATCGCGTCGTACGTCGGGGCGGCCCGGTCGAACGCCTCCGCGAGCAGCCACTCACGCGGCATCGTCGGTCTCCTCTCCGCTCCGGCCCGCGCGGGCCCAGAGCAGGATCGTCAGGGTCACCATGCTGAACCCGAAGAGGAAGTCCTCGACGGGGATGTCCCACGGCCACCGCACCCCGAGGGTCCGGGCCTCGTCGTAGCGCACCACGGGGGCGGACAGCTTGGTCAGCCAGCCGTCGACGGGCACCTGGAAGGCCAGCACGACCGTCATGGCCAGCCAGAACTGCACCCGGCGCAGCACCCCGGTGCGCAGCCAGAGCAGCTCGAGACCCACCGTCGCGAGCACGGCGAGCACGGCGAGCACGGTGTACTCAGGCACGGCGCTCCCCGACGGGCTCCTCGTGGCCTCCACCCCGGCCGGGGGTCCGCTCCCGCCGCCGCCGCAGGACGGTGCCGACCGACTCGTAGGTGAGCAGGCCGCACACCGGGACGACGACGAAGAAGACGACCTCCTCCACGGGCACCCCGAACGGCAGGACCACGCCGGTGGTGTAGCGGTCGCTGTAGTCCCAGTGCCCCCGGAGGATCCCGAGGACGTCCCACGCGAGAAAGACGGCGAGCATCGGCAGCAAAGCGACCAGCAGCCGACGCGGCCGGCGGTAGACCCGGGCACCGAAGGCCCACTCCAGGGGAAGGGTGAGCAGGATGCACCCGGCCATGAGGAGCAGGTACTGGTAGCGGTCGTCCACGCCGCGGTCACCCCGCCCCGACGGGGTCGCCGACCCGGGCCGCCGCCGGCAGCTCGGCCGGGTCGGCGACGGGCCAGGAGCGGGGGTCCTCGCCGAGGGCGTCGAGCAGCGGCACCTGCTCGGCGCACCACGGGGAGACGGCGCGCCGACCGGCCCGCACGTCGGCGGCGAAGGCGGCCCACGGCACCCACCGCACCTCGTCGACCTCGGTGGGGTCGGGGCGCGCGGGCCCGGCGGCGCGGGCCACGAGCACCGGGCAGACCTCGTGCTCGACGACCCCAGCCATCCGCGCCCGGTAGCGGAACCCGGGCAGGACGAGCCGGACGTGCGTCAGCTCCAGCCCCAGCTCGTCGCGCGCCCGGCGGCGCACGGCGTCCTCGAGCGGCTCACCCGGGCGGGGGTGGCCGCACACGGTGTTCGTCTCCACCCCGGGGAAGCTCGGCTTGCTCGCGGCGCGGGTCGTCACGAGCAGCCGGCCCTCGGCGTCGAGGACGTAGCACGAGAAGCCGAGATGCAGCGGGCTGTCGTCGTGGTGGACCGCGGACTTCGCGGCGCTGCCGGTCGGGGCCCCGGCGTCGTCGACGAGGACGACCGGGTCGTCGGCGACCCAGCCGAGGTCGGGCCGTCGCGCGGCACGGTCCCGGGCGACGAGCCGGACCGGGTCGCGGGAGAGGACCATCCGGGCAGCCAACCGGGCCTTGGCCGGCGTCGGGACGCGCGCACGGGCGGAGAAGACGTCGTAGCCGGCCGCCTCGACCCGCTCGAGGATGCGGGCGTAGAGCACCCGGGCCGTGGCCACGCAGCGCCGGGAGGCCGGGGGAAGCAGGGCCAGGCCCTCGTCCGCCTCCCGGTAGAGACGTCGGGCGCGCTCGACCTGGAAGGCCATGACGGCTCGCCAGGGCTCGTCGGCGGTGCGCTGCCAGGGGTCGGCGCCGAAGTGGCGCAGGTCCTCCTGCGGCAGGTAGACCCGGCCCCGGTCCAGGTCCTCGCCGACGTCGCGCAGGAAGTTGGTCAGCTGGAAGGCCAGCCCGAGGGCGCGCGCCGGTGCCCGGGCCTCGGCCAGCGGGTGGAGGACGGGCAGCATCATCTCGCCGATGACCGCGGCGCTGCCGTCCATGTACCCGAGCAGGTCCTCCCAGGTCTCGTACGTGCGCCGGGTGAGGTCGGTGCGCATCGCCGTGAAGAACCGGGTGAAGCACTCGTCGGGGATCCGGCGCTCGCGCGCGGTCCGCGCGACGGCGGCAAGGACCGGGTCGGGCGAGGCGTCGGTGGCCACCGCCTCGCGAAAGCGCGCCTCGAAGGCGTCGAGGGAGGCGCCCGTCCCGGGGCCGGGGTCGGGCCCGGCGAGGTCGACGATGTCGTCGGCGAGCCGGGCGAGGGTGTACACGGCGAAGACGTGCCGGCGCTCCGCGCGCGGCAGCAGCCGGGCGCCCCAGTAGTACGTGGTCCCGTGCTCGCGGGCGACGGCGGCGCAGCGCGCGTAGCCGGTCTCCAGGTGGGCCTCGAGGCTCGTCACGGTGCCCTCCCCACGAGCTCGGCGGGGGCGGGGGCGGCCGCGCCGGCGTACTGCTGGACGCGCTCGGCCGCCAGCCGGCCACTGACGAGCACCATCGGGATGCCGACCCCGGGGGTGGTGCCGGACCCCGCGAACACCAGCCCCGGCACGGCGGGCTCGACGTTGGGCGCACGGAACGGCCCGGACTGCCCGAAGGTGTGCGCCAGGGCGAACGGCGTGCCGAGGTGCATCCCCTGCTCCTGCCAGTCCACCGGCGTGACGAGCCGTTCGTGCACGATGTCGCTCGGGTAGCCCTGGGCGTCGAGGAAGCGATGCAGCCGCTCGCGCATCGGGCCCCGCTCCCGCTCCCAGTCGATGTCGGCGGCGGTGTGCGGCACCGGCTCGAGGACGTACATCGTCGTGCAGCCCTCCGGCGCGGCACCGGGGTCGCTCACCGTGGGGACGGTGACGAGGCGCGAGGGGTCGGGCATGAGCTCGCGCCGGTCGATGAGCGCCTCGAACGCCTCGTCCCAGGACCGGCCGAAGTGGATGGTGTGGTGGCGGGTGGACGGGTCGGGCAGGCCCCGGGCACCGACGTGCCAGACGACCGCGGACGGCGAGTACCTCCCCCGGCGCACGACCCGGGGCGGGCGGACCCCAGGCAGGAGGCGGGCGTAGGCCACCGGAAGGTCGACGGTGCACACGACCGCGTCCGCGGCCAGGCGCGTCCCGTCGGCGGTGGCCACGCCCGCCACGGCACCGTCGCCCCGGCGGAGCACCTCGCACACCTCGACGCCGAGGTGCACGGGCACGCCGGCCGCGGAGAGCGCGCTCGCCATCCCCGCCGGCACGGCGTGCATCCCGCCCTCGGGGTAGTAGACGCCGCGGACGGTGTCCATGTAGGTGATGACGGCGAACACCGCGCGCGCCGTGGCCGGTGCCACGCCGGCGTAGAGGGACTGGAAGCCGAAGATGCGGTGCAGCCGCTCGTCCTGGAAGAACCCCGCGACCGCCGGCCCGAGGGCGCGCAGACCGCCGAGGCGCAGCAGCCGCAGGGCGCGGGCCGGGGAGCGCAGGAGGTCGAGGGGGGAGTCGAGGTTGCGGTCGATGAAGGCGTCGAACTCGACGTCGTAGAGGTCCTCCAGCCAGCCGAGGAAGCGGTCGAAGCCGGCGGCGTCGCGCTCCCCGGACAGCCGGCGCACCTCCTCGCGCAGGTCGGCCATGTCGGCCCGCACCGCGAGCTCGGAGCCGTCGGCGAAGACCGCCCGGTAGGCGGGGTCGAGGCGGCGCATCGGCACGAGGCTCGCGGGGTCGCCCCCGAGGGCGCGGATGGGGGCGTGCAGCAGCTCGGGCATCGTCATGACCACCGGCCCGGTGTCCATCCGGAAGCCACCGAGCCGCAGGACGCCGGCCCGGCCGCCGACCTGCTCGGCCCGCTCGAGCACCGTGACGTCGTGCCCCGCCGCGCGCAGGTGACAGGCCGCCGCCAGCCCGGAGAGCCCGGCACCGACGACGAGGACCCTCATGCCGACCGCCAGGCGACGGCGTCGGCGAGCCCACGCAGGGCGGCGCGGGTCGCGTCGTCGGTGTCGAGGTGAGCGAGGGCGTCGTGCGCCCGGGTCGTGGTCTCGGCGATGGTGGCCTCGGCCTGCTCGCGCACGCCGGCGACCCGCATGGCCCGGCCGAGGGCACGGGCGCCGTCCTCGTCCAGCTCACCGGCGTCGCACGCCTCGAGCAGGCCGCGGTGGCGCTCGGGGAGCATCTCCCCGGCCCAGACGAGCAGGACGGTCGGCTTGCCCGAGCGCAGGTCGTCACCGGCCGGCTTCCCCGTCAGGGCGGGGTCGCCCCACACGCCGAGGACGTCGTCGCGCAGCGCGAACGCGTCGCCGACGAGGTCGCCCCAGCCGACGAGGCGGTCGACGACGGCGCGCTCGGCGCCCGCGACGAGCGCGCCGAGCTGGAGGGGACGGGTGATGGTGTACCGCCCGCTCTTGAGCCGGGCGATCCGCCGGGCCGCCGTGGCGTCGCGGTCACGGCCGGCCGTGTGCGTGACGTCGAGCAGCTGGCCGCCGACGAGCTCGGTGGCCATGACCCGCCACGCACGCGCCACCCGCGCCTCGCCGCGGCTCGCGAGCAGGGTGGCCTCGCTGAGCGCCAGGTCGGCCACGAGGACCGCGACGCTGTCCCCGAACAGCTCGGGGTCCCCGAGGCCGCCGGCCTCCCGGTGGCGCCGGGCCGCGACGACGTGGAGGGTGGGCCGGCCCCGCCGCTCGGCGGAGCGGTCCATGACGTCGTCCTGGACGAGGGCGAACAGCTGGAGCAGCTCGAGAGCGGCGGCGACCTCGACGAGCCGGTGACGGGTCTCCCGCTCACCCCCGGCGGCCGCCCACCCCCAGCGGGCGAGCAGCGGGCGCAGCCGCTTGCCGTGGTGGCGCACCCGCTCGGCGAGCTCGCCCACGAGGTCGAGCTCGAGCCCCGGCGGGCCGTGCTGGGGAACGGTGCCGCCGACCTCGACGAGGATGCCCCGCAGCTGCCCGAGCAGGTCCTCGAGCAGGGCGTCGACCTCGGCGAGGACGCGGTCCGAGCCCGGCGACCGGCGCAGCCCCGCGAGCGTGCTCTGGGTGCTCATCGCCGCTGCCGCCTCTCGCTCGTTCCTCGGGTCCGCCCGGTGCCCTCCGGGGATGGCTCGATTGAACCAGCGGTGACGCGCGGACCGCGCCCGGAGCGGCGAACCCTAGACGGGCACACCGGGCCCCTACCCGCCGGGCGCCCCGGCTACCCGGGGCGCCCGGCGTGGGAAGAGCGGGCCGCCGGCGCCTGTTGGCCCTCCGCGGGACCCCGGAAGGGGTCCAGGCACCCCAGGAACGGAGACCCGGTGACCGACAGCGACGCCGCACCCACGCCCAGCACGAGCCCCGGACACGCGCAGGTCGGCGTGACCGGGATGGCCGTCATGGGCCGCAACCTCGCCCGCAACTTCGCCCGGCACGGGTTCCGGGTCGCGGTGCACAACCGCACGACGAGCAAGGCCGAGGCGGTGGTGCGCGAGTTCGGCCACGAGGGCGACCTCACCCTCGCCCGCTCGCTGGAGGAGCTGGTGGCCGCCCTCGAGCGGCCGCGGCGGGTCATCGTCATGGTCGCGGCGGGCCCGGGCACCGACGCCGTCATCGACGAGCTCGTTCCCCTGCTCGACCCGGGGGACGTCGTCGCCGACGCCGGCAACGCCCACTGGCGCGACACCGTCCGGCGGCACGACGCCCTCGCGGAGCACGGCATCCGGTTCGCCGGTGTCGGGGTCTCCGGTGGCGAGGTGGGCGCGCTCGAGGGGCCCTCGGTCATGCCGGGCGCGGACGCCGACACCTACGCCGAGATCGGCCCGTTCCTCGAGGTGGTCTCCGCCCACGTCGACGACGAGCCGTGCTGCACCCTCGTCGGGCCGGACGGCGCCGGGCACTTCGTGAAGATGGTGCACAACGGCATCGAGTACGCGGACATGCAGCTGATCGCGGAGGGCTACGACCTCATGCGCCGCCTGCTCGGCATGGAGCCGGCTGCGGCCGCCGAGGTCTTCCGCGAGTGGGACGGCACCGAGCTGGAGTCCTACCTCGTCGGGATCACCGCCGAGGTGCTCGCCCAGAGCGACGCGGGCACCGCGGGGCCACTCGTCGACGTCATCCGGGACGCCGCGGAGCAGAAGGGCACCGGTCGCTGGACGGTCCAGTCCGCCCTCGACCTCGGGGTACCGGTCACCGGCATCGCCGAGGCGACGATGGCCCGGGCACTCTCGGGCGACACGGCCCGCCGGGCCGCCGTCCGCGACGCCCTCGGTGACCAGGACCCGGCGGGCCCGCCGGCTCGGGTCCCGACCGACGACCTGCGGCAGGCGCTCTACGCGGCGAAGGTCGTCTCCTACGCCCAGGGCCTCGACCTCGTCCGGGCCGGCTCGGCGGAGCAGTGCTGGGACGTCGAGCTCGCCGAGCTGCCGCGGATCTGGCGGGACGGGTGCATCATCCGGGCCCGGCTGCTCGCGGACATCACCGAGGCTCTCGAGCGGCACCCGGACGCGCCGAGCCTGCTCGCGACGCCGACGTTCGCCCGCGCGGTGACCGAGCGGCTGCCCGCCCTGCGCCGGGTCGTCGGCGCCGCGGTCCAGGGCGGGGTCCCGGTGCCGGTCCTCTCCGCGGTGCTCGCCTACCTCGACGCCCTGCGGGCCGAGCGGCTGCCGGCCGCGCTCGTCCAGGGGCTGCGGGACTACTTCGGCGCGCACACCTACGAGCGCGTCGACCGGCCCGGCTCCTTCCACACCGCGTGGGCCGCCGACCGTACCGAGGTCGAGGCCGGGTGAGACGGCCGCCGGTGGGCGACCTTCGACGCGAGGGTGTCGGCGCGTCCCGGCCCGGGTAGCAGACCGGGGACACCGACCGGAAGGAGACCGGCATGACCGACCCCGAGGGCGCCGCCCACGTCAAGGAGCTCATCGAGGGGCAGCGGACGGCGATGCTCACGAGCGTCGAGGAGTCCGGGTCCCTCGTCTCGCGGCCGATGACCCTCCAGGAGGTCGACGAGGGGGGCACCCTGTGGTTCCTCGCCCTGGCCGACAGCTCCCCCACGCAGGAGGTGCAGGCCCACCCGGCGGTCAACGTCGCCTTCACCGAGCAGGGGTCCTGGGTCTCGGTCTCCGGGCGCGCCGAGGTGCGGCACGACCCGCAGCGGGCCCGCGAGCTGTGGAGCGAGTTCGCCGCGACCTGGTTCCAGAAGGAGCCCGAGGACCCGCAGGTCGTCGTCATCCGGGTCGACGGGGAGAGCGCCCAGTACTGGGACAGCCCCGGCCGGGCGGCGACCCTCGTGCAGATGGTGACCGCGCGCCTGTCGGGCGAGCGCCCCGAGCCCGGCGGGAGCGACACCGTGCAGCTGTGAGCCCCGGCGTCAGCCGGCCCGGCCCCGGGCCGAGGGCGCGTCGGGCTCCTCGGCCGCCGACCGCTCGGGCTCCTCGGCCGGCGCCGACCACGGCTGCCACGCGTCCTCGGGCTGGGCGAGCCGGTCGGCGACGATGCGTAGCGTCTCCAGCTGGTGGCCGTAGCCGAGGTGGGTCGAGCTGACCTCGACGTTCTCGGTGCGGGGCGCCGGGTCGGCGACGCAGCACTCCCACGCCACGATGCCGTCGGTGCGCGAGTAGATGCTCGTCGTCGGTACCTCGAGCGGCCGGGCTCGCAGCGCCAGGGCCTCGTCGGTGAACATCAGGTCGAGGTTGTGCCGGTTCATCACCCGGTACATCGCCCAGGCGCGGGTCGCCGCCGGGTGGTGGCGGAACGGGCTGCCCAGGGTGACCACCGACCGGGTGTACTGCGGCTGGCTGCGTGCCATCTCGCGCGCGTAGACGCCGCCGGCGCTCCAGCCGAGCAGGCTCACCCGGCGCCCGTAACGCTCGTGGATCTCACCGAGGACGGCGTCCAGCCGCTCGGCGAGCTCCGGGCTCGCCCCGAGGTTGCGCCCCTGGCGCCAGTCGTGGACCCGGTAGCCGAGCCGTCGCAGGTGCTGGCGCAGGAAGAGGGTGGACTCGGGCCCGGCGAGGAACCCCGGCAGGACGATGACGGGATGCCCGTCACCGCGGGGCCAGCCGGCGAGGTCACGGGTGCGGACCGCGGAGCTCGCCAGCTCGATCGCCGCCCGCCACTCGTGGCGGGCCTGCCAGAGCGTCGGCGCCGAGGGCGCCGCGGTCGTCGGGTCCAGGGGCATCCTCGCTCCTTCGGTGCGGTGCAAGGACATTGTCCCAGAGGGGTGCCGGAGTGGTGGGGATATGTGGGTCGTCCCACGCCCGTCGGTGCCGGCAACCACCGGGTCCGCGCGGGTGGGCCGCGCGCACCCCGCGCCCGAGGCATACCGTGTCAGGCATGAGCACGCAGGAGCAGCACGGCGGGGGTACCCGCACCGAACGGGACACCATGGGCACGGTCGAGGTGCCCGCCGACCGGTACTGGGGCGCGCAGACCCAGCGCAGCCTCGAGCACTTCGACATCGGCCGGGACACCTTCGTCTGGGGGCGGGCCGTGGTGCGTGGCCTCGGGCTGCTCAAGAAGTCGGCGGCGCTCGCCAACGCCGAGCTCGGGCTGCTCCCGCAGGAGGTGGCCGCGGCGGTGGTCCAGGCCGCCGACGAGGTGGCCCGCGGTGAGCTCGACGACCACTTCCCGCTCGTCGTCTTCCAGACCGGGTCCGGCACCCAGAGCAACATGAACGCCAACGAGGTCGTCGCGAACCGGGCCATCGAGATCCTCGGCGGCGAGCTGGGCAGCAAGGAGCCGGTCCACCCGAACGACCACGTCAACCGCAGCCAGTCGAGCAACGACACCTTCCCGACGGCGGTGCACGTCTCGGTCGCGCTCGAGCTCGCCGAGCGGCTGCACCCGGCCGTCGACGCGCTGTGCGCAGCCCTCGACGCCAAGGCCGAGGAGCTCGGAGACGTCGTCAAGGTCGGGCGCACCCACCTCCAGGACGCGACGCCGGTGACCCTCGGGCAGGAGATCGGCGCCTGGGCGGGCCAGCTGCGCGAGGCCCAGGAGGACGTGCGGCACGCCGGGGATCGGGTGCTGGCCCTGGCCATCGGGGGCACGGCGGTGGGGACGGGGCTGAACTCGCCCGCGCAGTTCGGGCCCAAGGTCGCCGAGCACCTCGCCGCCGAGACCGGGCTGGCGTTCCGGCAGGCCGACAACCTCTTCGTCCAGCTCGCCGCGCACGACGGGCTGGTCGCTGTCTCCTCGGCCCTGCGCACGCTGGCCGGGGGGCTGATGAAGCTGGCCAACGACGTGCGGTGGCTGGCCTCCGGGCCGCGGACGGGCATCGGCGAGCTGCGCATCCCCGAGAACGAGCCCGGGTCCTCGATCATGCCGGGCAAGGTCAACCCGACCCAGTCCGAGGCGATGACGATGGTCGTCACGCGGGTGTTCGGCAACGACGCCACCGTCGGGTTCGCCGGCACCCAGGGCAACTTCCAGCTCAACGTCTTCACCCCGGTCATGGCCCACGCGGTGCTCGAGTCGGTCCGGCTCGTCGCGGACGCCTGCCGCTCGTTCACGGCGCACTGCGTCCTCGGGCTCGAGGCCGACCGCGCCCGGATCGCCGAACATCTCGAGGCCGACCTCATGCTCGTCACGGCGCTCGCCCCGCACATCGGGTACGACGCGGCCGCGGCCATCGCCAAGCAGGCCCACCGCGACGGGTCCACCCTGCGCGAGGCCGCGCTGGCCTCCGGGGCCGTGGGTGAGGCCGACTACGACCGGTGGGTCGACCCCGAGGCGATGACCCGGCCGGACTGTCCGCACCCCGAGGCGATGACCCGGCCGGACTGTCCGCACCCCGAGGCGATGACTCGGCCGGACTGACCGCTGAGTCTCGGCGCACGGACCCGTCACAGGTGGCGTGCTCCGAGCCCTCGGGCGCCGCGGGTGGCGGTCAGCCCCGTGCGGCCTCGTCCGCGGGGCCCGGGGGCTCGCGCAGGGCGTGGACCATGCTGCGCAGGATCCGGAGCGCGGCCGCCTGGTCGGCCTCGCTCAGCCCGGCGACCATCCTCAGCTCCACGGAGCGCACGGCGGCGGTCGCCCGGAGCAGGCTGCGCCGGCCCCGCGGCGTGAGCCTCGTCGGCAGCGCCTTGCCGACCGAGGGCTGGGCGGCCCGCGCCACGTAGCCGTCCCGCTCGAGGGCCTGCAGGAGCACGTTCATCGACTGCCGGGTCACAAAGGCCCCGCGCGCGAGCTGGGAGTTGGACAGTCCGGGGCGCTGGGCCAGGAGCTCGAGGCAGGAGTAGTGCGTGACGCTCATCCCCAGCGGCCGCAGGACCTCCTCCATGGCCACGCGCAGGGCGCTCGAGGCCTCCTTGAGCAGGTAGCCCAGTGACGTCTCGAGGTCGATACCTTCTCGGCTCATGTCAGGAGTCTGACACATGTGCCGCGTGTCAGCCTTCTGACACGACGGGCCCGCCCGTGCCGACCCCCGTCTGTCGTCCGTCCCCGAAGTGACCAATAGGTCACGTCAGTGACAGGGCGGCGTGCCCGAAGTGACCAATAGGTCACGTCAGTGACAGGGCGGCGTGCCCGAAGTGACCAATAGGTCACGTCAGGTACAGGCCCGCGGTGGTCGAGTGGCCCCCATGCCGTCGACTCGGGGGAGCTCCGGGGCCGGTTGAGCAGGTGGCTGGCTCCCACCGTCTCCTCTAACGTGTGGACATGACCGAACAAGGCCCCGTCGAATCGCGGGTTCCGGGCATCACGGATGAGGACCTGTGGCCGGTACGCCTGGTCTGGGTGGGGATGTTGTCTGCCGTCGCGGGCGTCCTGCTCGGCGCGGCGCTGGCGTTCTCGCAGCCCGACGGTGCCTCCTCATCCGGACGCAGCCTGCTCGGGCTGGCAGTCGTCGTCATCTCGACGGCGCTCGGCGCGCTCGTCTATCTCGTCGGCAAGGTGCTGGAGCGCCAGTAGGCGACTCGCCCCCACCTGCCGAGACCACTCGGTCACGCGGGTGACCGCCGTCCGTACCTGTGGTGACCTATTGGTCACTTGGGGCACGCGGGGGCGTACCTGCGGTGACCTATTGGTCACTTGGGGCACACGGGGGTGTGCCTGTGGTGACCTATTGGTCACTTGGGGCACGCGGGGGTGTGCCTGTCGTGACCCATTGGTCGATCGGGGGACGGGTCAGGGGGAGAGGAGGTCGCGCAGGTCGTCGGCGGTGAGGGCACGGCTCATGGCGGCGCCCTCGTCGACGACCTTGGCGAAGAGGTCGCGCTTGCGCTCCTGCAGCGCGACGACCTTCTCCTCGACCGTGTTGCGCGAGACGAGCCGGTAGACGTTGACCGGCTGGGTCTGCCCGATGCGGTGTGCCCGGTCGATGGCCTGCGCCTCGGCCGCCGGGTTCCACCACGGGTCGAGGACGAACACGTAGTCGGCCTCGGTCAGGGTCAGCCCGAACCCGCCCGCCTTGAGCGAGATGAGGAACACCGGCGCCTCGCCGCCGCGGAACGCGGCGATCCGCTCGGCCCGGTCGCGGGTGCGCCCGTCGAGGTACTCGTAGGCGATGCCCTCGGCCTCGAGCCGCCGGCGGACGATCGCGAGGAAGCCGGTGAACTGCGAGAACACAAGTGCCCGGTGCCCCTCGCCGGCCAGCTCGCCGAGGTGCTCGACGAGGGTGTCGACCTTCGCCGACTCCGCGAGGCCGGCGTACTCCTCGTCGACGAGCGCCGGGTCGAGCGAGAGCTGGCGCAGCGCGGTGAGCGCCCGCAGCACCGCCATCCGGTTGCCGTCGAGGTCGTCGATGAGCCCGAGCAGCCGCTGCCGCTCCCGCTGCAGGTGCCGGTCGTACACCGCCCGGTGACGCGGGTGGAGGTCGACGGTCAGCACCTGCTCCTGCTTCGGCGGCAGCTCGGTCGCGACCGCCTCCTTCGTGCGGCGCAGCATCAGCGGCTGCACCCGCCGGCGCAGCGTCGCCAGCCGGTCGGCGTCGCCGTCGCGCTCGATGGGGGTGGCCCACTGCTCCTTGAAGGCGCCGGGCCGCGGGTGCAGCCCCGGGGCCACGATCGACAGCAGCGACCACAGGTCCATGAGCGAGTTCTCCAGTGGGGTGCCGGTGATGGCGAACTTCGCTCTCGCGGAGAGCCGCCGCACCGCCTGGTAGGTCTTGGCCTGGTGGTTCTTGACGAACTGCGCCTCGTCGAGCACCACCGCCGACCACGGCCGCGACCGCCACGCCGCCTCGTCGATGCGGGCCACCGTGTAGGAGGTGACGACGACCTGCGCGTCACCGACCGCGGCCTCGAGGCTGCGGCGGTCCTTGCCGCGGGTGCGGTCGACGACGACGGTGCGCAGCCCCGGCGCGAACCGCTCGGCCTCGCCGGCCCACGTCGAGAGCACCGACGTCGGCGCGACGACGAGCACCGGGTGCTCCAGCTCGCCGCGCTCGTGGGCTCGCAGGACCATCGCGAGCATCTGCACCGTCTTGCCCAGCCCCATGTCGTCGGCGAGCACGCCGCCGAGGCCGCAGTCCCACAGCAGCGACAGCCAGCGGAAACCCTCGACCTGGTAGGGCCGCAGGGTGGCGTCGAGCCCCGACGGCACGTGCGCCGGCTCGAGGTCGCCGCCGTCGACGAGCCGCCCGACCGTGCGCTGCCACCGCTCGCTCTGCTCCTCGACCACCCCGAGGGCCGCGAGCTCCTCCCACAGCCCGACGTGGACGGCGGAGATCCGCAGCGGGTCCGAGGGGCGGTCCTGGAGCGCCCGGGCCTCCTCGACGAGCCGGCGCAGCGTCTCCAGCTCGGGCCGCTCGAGGGAGAACCACGTGCCGGACTCGAGGATGAGGTGCTCGTGCTGGCGGGCGATCGCCTCGATGAGCGGCGCGAGCGGCACGTCCTCGCCGGCGACGGTGACCGAGATGTCGAGGTCGAACCAGTCCGTCGAGGCCCCCGAGCCACCCGCCGTGTCCCCACCGTCGGACCCGCCGCCCTCGCTCGTGGAGACGGTGATGAGCGGGGCCTCCTCCACCTCGCTGTACTCGGCGACCTCACCCTCGACCTCGACGTCGAGGAAGGCCAGCCCCTCGAGCACCGGCAGCAGCTGGGCGAAGGCCACCGTGCCGAAGCCGTGCAGGCGCACCTCGGGGACGAGCCGGGGGTGCTGGGCGACCGTCTGCCACAGCGACTCCGTGGCGGCGACCTCGGGGACCCCACGCAGCTGCTCCACGAGCCGGCGCTCGGCGCCGTGGTCGCGCATCGGGTCGGGCTCGTCGGCGGCCAGCGGGACGTGCACCCCGTCGGCGCCGCCGTACCGGTAGCCCCAGGCGAGGTGCATACGGTGCCCCGGCTCGACGGTGACCCGCAGCGCGAGCCGCGGCGGCACGACCTCGGGCAGGTCGAGCTCGGGGGAGAGGCTGCGGACCCGCGCCTTGCGCCGCAGCCCGGGCAGGTGGGTGACGGTGAACCGTGTCCAGTCCGCCTCCGGCACCTCGACGACCCCGAGGTCGAGCAGCCGCTGCCGGGTCGCGTCGAGGGGCTCGGCGAGGGCGCCGAGGACGAGGGTGGCGCCGTCACGCAGCCAGAAGCCGGTGGCGGGTGAGCCGACGAGGTGGGTGTCGGTGCCGGGCTCGACCGGCAGGTCGAGGCGCGGGTGGAGGGCGGCGCCGTCCTCGGTGCGCTCGATGTCGACGACGAGCTCGGCCGGCTCGGGGGCGAACGCGACGGCGCCGTCGCCGGAGAGGTCGGTGAGCAGCCGGATGCCGGCCCGGTCGGCGGCCCGCAGGAGCGCGACCCAGCCGGGGCCGAGGTGGTCCAGGACGATGGCGTCGGGCATCCGGCCGTAGCCGTAGGTGCGGACCGAGCGGCGGTGGGCGTCGGCGATGGCCGTCAGGGCGTCGACGTGCTCGTCGGCGTAGAGCACGCGCCCGTAGCCGTAGTACCCGCCGGCGAAGCTCTCCCACGACACCCCGGTACGGATCCACTGGCCGCGGACCCCGGGGACGACGGGCCGCAGGCGCAGCTGGCCGCGGCCGGTGTCCTCGGTGACCCGGGCCCGCCCCCGGGCCGTCGTCGCGGGCTCGAGGAGCAGCCCGACGGGGGTCACGTCGCGCGGGGTGTCCTCGAGGAGGACGCCGCCGAGGGCCCGCTCCCAGGTCGGTCGGGGAGGTTCGCCCGGGTCGACCGGTGCCGGGTCGATCTCGCGCACCCGCGCGGCGACCGCGACCGCGTGCTTGCAGTCGCTCGCGACCGGGCAGGAGCACTCGCTGTGCCAGCGGCGTACCGGCCGGGTCTCGGGCGCCTCGTGCGGGCGCAGCGCGACCTGGGTCAGGTAGGTCTGGCCCTGGCTGCCGCCGACCCAGCCGGTGGCGTGGGCACCGTCGCTGGAGACGTCGACGTCGACGACCCGCCCCTCGCGCGCGTAGGCCAGCCCGCGGGCGACGGTGACCGTGCCGCAGAGGTCGCCGAGCTCGCGGTTGGTCAGCTCGGCCAGCCGGCCGGCGGTGACGAGCCTGGCCACAGGCGCCCTCCTCCCGTGCGCGGACGGTCCGCCCCCTGCCCGGACGGACCGTGAACACCCCACCGTACGTCGCCGGGGTGACATCCACCGAGCCTCGTCCACAGGGTCGCCGCTGCCGGTGCCGGCACCGCCGTCGAGACCACCGTCGGCGGGCGCGCCACGGCGCGCCGGTCAGCGCGGCAGCTCGAGGCCGACGGTCGTCCCCGCCCCCGGGGGAGAGTCCACGGTGACCCGCCCGCCGTGCGCCCGGGCCACGGCGTCGACGACGGCGAGCCCGAGGCCGGAGCCACCGCTGCCCGAGGAGCGCGATCGGTCGACCCGGTAGAACCGCTCGAGCACGTGCGGCAGGTGCTCGGGCGGGATGCCGGGACCGGCGTCGCTGACCTCGACCCGCACCCACCCCGGGCGCACGAGCACCCGCAGGGCCACCGGGGTCCCCCCAGGGGTGTGCCGGACGGCGTTCGAGGTCAGGCCGACGAGGGCCTGGGTGACCCGGTCGCGGTCGGCGGTGACGAGGAGGCTCTCGGGTGCCTCGAGGGTCACCGTCCGGTCCGGCGCGACGACCCGCAGGTCGGAGACGACGTCGTGGAGGACCTCGGCGAGGTCGACGGCCTCGCGGCGCAGCGCGTCCGGCGACTCGAGCCCGGTGAGGTCGAGCAGGCCGTCGACGAGCCGGCGCATCCGGGCCGCCTCCTGGCCGATGCGGCGCATCGCGTCGTCGACCTCGGCGCGCCCCTCCTCGTCGAGTGGTCCGGGCGACCTCCCGGCGTGCAGCGCCGCGTAGCCCCCGACCGTCGTCAGCGGCGTCCGCAGCTCGTGGGAGGCGTCGGCGACGAAGCGGCGCATCCGCTCGTTGGTCGCCTGCGTCGTGGCGACCATCGTGGTGAGGGCCTCCCCGAGGCGCGCCGCCTCGGTCCCGGGCGGACCGGGAGGGACGTGCGCCCCCGGGTCGCCGGCGGTGATCGCGTCGGCCGCGCGGGTCATCTGGGCGATGGGCCGCAGCCCGAGCCGGTCGACCCACCACAGCAGGAGCCCGACGAAGCCCGCCACGCCGAGCCCGGCGACGCTCAAGGTGGCCGCCAGGCGCCGGGTCGCGGCATCCGCCGAGGTCGTCGGGACGGCGATCACCGCCTGGGTGCCCCCCATCCCGAGCGTCGTCGTCACGACCCGGACGCGGTGTGCCCGACCGGAGGTGGTCGGCCGGCCCTGCGGTTCGGCGATCTGTTCGCCGGCCGCGACGGCGGGGACGAGCTCGGGGTCGGAGTCCGGAGCGACGACGGTCGTCAGCTGGCCGCTCGCCGACATCCGGCCGACGTAGACCTCGCCGAGTGAGGCCGACGCCAGGCCGCCCCCCGGGCGCTGCGAGGCGAGCATCATCGCGCGGGGGCTGCCGGCGAGCGCCTCGAGCTCGGCGTCCAGGCGGCTCACGAGGAAGGCCCGCTGGACGAGCACCACCACGACCCCGGTGAGGACCGAGAGCACGGCGAGGACGGCGACGGCGACGACGAGCCGCCGGCGCAGCGTCATCCGGGCTCCCGGACGGTGTAGCCGACGCCCCGGACGGTGTGGATGAGCTTGGGCTCGACGCCGTCGACCTTCTTGCGCAGCGTCGAGACGAAGGACTCGATGATCGCCGTCTCGCCGGCGAAGTCGTACTGCCAGACGTGGTCGAGGATCTGTGCCCGGGTGACGACCCGGCCGGCGTTGGTCAGCAGGATGCGCAGCAGGCTGAACTCGGTCGCCGTGAGGTGCACCTCGGTCTCGCCGCGCCAGACCCGGTGCTGGTCCTCGTCGAGGACGAGGTCGTGCACCTGGTGTCGGGCGGTCGGCGCGGCCTGCGTGCCCGCCCGGCGCAGGGCGACGTGGACCCGGGCGACGAGCTCCTCGAGCGCGAACGGCTTGGTGATGTAGTCGTCGCCGCCGCTCGTCAGCCCCCGGACCCGGTCGGCCGTGTCGCCACGGGCGGTGAGGAAGAGCACCGGTGCCAGGCAGCCGCCGGCGCGCAGCCGGCGCAGCACCTCGAAGCCGTCCAGGTCGGGCAGCATGACGTCGAGGACGACGACCTGCGGCCGGACGCGGGCGGCCAGCTCGAGGGCCTCCCCGCCGGTCGCCGCGGCCTCCACCGTCAACCCGGCCAGCCGCAGCGCCGAGGAGACGAGGTAGCTGATGTTCTCCTCGTCGTCGACGACGAGGACGGTCGGGGAGCTCGTCCCGGGGGTCTGCGCCACGACCTCCACGGTGCCACGGGGGGCAGCCACCTGGCTGGAGGGAACCTGGAGACTTCCTGCAGGCCCGGGTCTCCAGCCGGTCTCCAGGATCGGGCGTGGTGGTCGCGAGGGTCGGGCGGCAGCGTGGGTCTCGTCAGCCACCCAGGCCGTCACCGAAGGAGCCACCGATGCCTCGTCTACGCACCGTCCTCGTCACCACCACCGCCGGCGCGGCCGCCGCAGTCGCCGGCGTCGCCGTCGCCACGACCTCGAGCGCCGCACCGGCCGCCGTCGCGGCGGTCGACGCGCTCACCGCGGACACCACCACCGGCCACGGGATGCGGGGGTTCGGCGCCGCGCACCACGGCGGTCACGGGTGGTGGGGCGACCTGAGCGACGAGCAGCGCCAGTGCCTCGAGGACGCCGAGATCACCCGTCCGATGGGTCCGCTCGACGCCGACGAGCGCGAGGCCCTGCTCGACCAGGTCACCGACGCCGCCGACGCCTGCGGGGTCGAGCTGCCCTTCGCCACGGCCCGTGCCGCGTGGAGCGCCCTGACCGACGAGCAGCGTCAGTGCCTCGAGGACGCCGAGATCACCCGCCCGATGGGTCCGCTCGACGCCGACGAGCGCGAGGCCCTGCGCGACCAGGTACGCGCGGCCGCGCAGGAGTGCGGTGTCCAGCTGCCCGAGGGCATGGGTCGGTTCGCGCCCTCGTCCACCTGAGGGTCGCCGGCGTCAGCCGGTCACGTACCGGTCGGCCACGGCCAGCGCCCGGTCGAGGATGTCCAGGCCCTCGGTGAGCTCCTCGGCGCTCGTCGTGCACGGCGGCACGACGTGCAGCCGGTTGAAGTGGGTCATCGGCCACAGCCCCTCGGCCTTGCACGCGGCCATGAGCTCGGCCATCGGCGCGGCGGCGTCGCCGCTCGCGTTGTACGGCACGAGCGCCTCGTGGGTCGTCGTGTCCTTGACGAGGTCGAGCGCCCAGAACATCCCGAGGCCGCGGGCCTCGCCGACCGAGGGGTGGTCGGCGGCCAGCTGCGCCAGCCGGGGGCCGATGACGGTGTCGGCCATCGTGCGGACGTGCTCGAGGATGCCCTCCTCCTCGAAGATCCGCATCGAGGCGACCGCCGAGGCGCACGCCAGCGGATGCCCGGAGTAGGTGAGCCCTCCCGGGTAGGGCCGCTCGGCGAAGGTCGCGGCGACGGCCTCGGAGAGGATGACCCCGCCGAGGGGTACGTACCCGGAGTTGACCCCCTTGGCGAAGCACACCAGGTCGGGCGTGACGCCCCAGCGGTCGACGGCGAACCACTCCCCGCACCGACCGAAGCCGGCCATCACCTCGTCGGCGATGTAGAGGATGCCGTGCTCGTCGCAGATCTCTCGGACGCCGGCGAGGTAGCCGTCCGGCGGCACGAGGATGCCGTTGGTCCCGACGACCGTCTCGAGCATGACGGCCGCGATGGTCTGCGGCCCCTCGACCATGACCGTGTCGCGCAGGTGCTGCAGGGCGCGCTCGCACTCCTCCTCGACCGAGGTCGAGTGGAACGCCGAGCGGAACGGGTAGGGGCCCCAGAAGTGGACGAACCCCGGGGCGCCGGGCTCGGAGGCCCACCGGCGCGGCTCGCCCGTCGCGAGGATGGAGCCGGCGGTCGCCCCGTGGTAGCTGCGGTAGGTCGTGAGGATCTTGTGCCGGCCGGTGTGCAGCCGGGCCATCCGCATCGCGTTCTCGGTGGCCTCGGCGCCGCCGTTGGTGAAGAAGACCTTCTCCAGGCCCTCCGGCGCCCGCTCGGCGATCATCCGGGCGGCCTCGGAGCGGGACTCGTCGGCGAAGCTCGGGGCGATGGTGCACTGGCGGGCCGCGGCCTCCTGGATGGCCGCGACGAGCTTGGGGTGCTGGTAGCCGATGTTGACGTTGACCAGCTGGCTGGCGAAGTCGAGGTAGCGCTTGCCCTCGAAGTCCCAGAAGTAGGAGCCGGAGGCGGCCGCGATGGGCATCGGCGCGATCTTGGCCTGCGCGGACCAGGAGTGGAAGACGTGCGCGCGGTCGTCGGCGGCGACGCGCGCCCCGGCCTCGGGGTCGGGGTGCACCATGGGCGGGGCGAGCTCGGTCATCGGGGGCCCTTTCGAGGTCGGCCGGGGTCAGCCCGGCAGGGTGAAGATCGTGCGGTGCCAGGCCTTGTGGGCCTCGCCGGTGATGTCGTGCATGACGTGCTTGACGGCGGTGTAGTCCTCGAAGGAGTAGGCCGACATGTCCTTGCCGAACCCGGAGGACTTGTACCCGCCGTGCGGCATCTCGCTGATGATCGGGATGTGGTCGTTGACCCACACGCAGCCGGCGGCGATCTCCCGGCCGGCCCGCCCGGCGCGGTAGGTGTCGCGGGTCCAGGCCGAGGCGGCCAGCCCGAACTCGGTGTCGTTGGCCAGCCGGATCGCCTCGTCGTCCTCGTCGAAGGGGACGACGGCGAGCACCGGGCCGAACACCTCGTCGGTCCACAGCTCCGAGCCCAGCGGGACGTCGGTGACGAGGGTCGGCGCGTAGTAGCTGCCCCGGGCCAGCTCGCCGGTGGGGGCGGCGCCTCCGCAGACCACGGTCGCGTAGCCGCGGGCGCGCTCGACCATCCCGGCGACCTTGGCCTGGTGCGCGCGCGAGGACAGCGGGCCGAGGTCGGTCGCCTCGTCCGCGGTGGGGCCGATCCGCACCTGGGCGTAGAGGTCGGCGACGCCGCGGACGAACTCCTCGAGCACCGAGCGGTGGACGATGGCGCGGGCCGCGGCGGTGCAGTCCTGGCCGGCGTTGATCAGGGTCGCGGCGACGGCTCCATGGACGGCGGCCTCGAGGTCGGCGTCGTCGAACACGACGAAGGGAGCCTTGCCGCCGAGCTCGAGATGGACCCGCTTGCCGGTCGCCGCGGCGGTGGCCATGACGCGACGGCCCACGGCGGTCGAGCCGGTGAACGAGGTCATCGCGACGTCGCGGTGGGCGACGAGGTGCTCGCCGGCGACCGGGCCGGAGCCGGTGACGACGTTGACGACGCCGGGGGGCGCGCCGGCCTCGGTGAACGCCTCGGCGAACGGCAGCGCGCTCAGGGGCGTGATCTCGGCCGGCTTGAGCACGATGGTGTTGCCCGCGGCGACCGCCGGCAGCACCTTCCAGGCCGCCATCTGCAGCGGGTAGTTCCACGGGGCGATCGACCCGACGACCCCGACGGGCTCGCGGCGGATCGAGGAGGTGTGCTCGCCGGAGTACTCGCCGCTGGCCAGGCCGTCCAGCCGGCGGGCGGCGCCGGCGAAGAACGCGGTGTTGTCGACCGTGCCCGGTACGTCGAACTCCCGGGCGAGGCGGATGGGCTTGCCGGCCTGGCGCGACTCCAGCCGGGCGAGGTCCTCGGCCCGCTCATCGAGGAGGGCGGCGGCCCTCGCGAGCACCGTCGAGCGCTCGAGCGGGGTGGCCCGCGACCACTCCTCGAAGGCGTCGCGGGCTGCGGCCACCGCCGCGTCGACGTCGTCGGGCCCGGCGAGCGTCACCGTCTCGAGGGTCTCGTCGGTGCTCGGGTCGAGGACCTCGAGGCTCTCCCCGGTGGAGGCGGCGCGGCGCTCACCGCCGATGTACTGGTGCATGGCTGCGAGCATACGGCGCGCTGCGTGCTGCCGAAAGAGCGGCAGATCCGGCTGCCGGCGACGGAATCCGTGGCAGCCGCCGCTCCCGGCGCCGGGCTCAGTGCTGGTAGGTGCCGTGGATGACGGCCCGGGCCAGCGTCGAGAAGGCGAGGGAGAAGGAGACCGCGGCGGGGGAGGCGTCGGCGTCGACCCCGAGGGTCGGCTCGGAGACGGCGTGCACCGCGAGGTAGTACCGGTGGGGCATGTCGCCCTCGGGTGGCGCCGCGCCCGTGAAGCCGCGCTCGCCGCCGTCGTTGCGGACGTGGAAGGCACCGCCGGGCAGGTCCGTGGAGGCCGCGCCGGCCGGCAGCGAGGTGACCTCGGCCGGCAGGTCGACCAGCACCCAGTGCCAGAACCCGGAGGGCGTCGGTGCGTCCGGGTCGAACATCGTCACGACGTAGCTGCGGGTGCCCTCGGGGGCACCGCTCCAGGACAGCTGCGGGGAGGTGTTGCCGAGGGCCGCGACCTGGTCGTCCTTCAGGGGCGCGCCGTCGGTGACGTCGTCGCTCGTCAGGGTGAACGAGGGCACCGCGGGGAGCAGGGTGTAGGGGTCGGGGGCGACCGGGCGGTCCAGGCTCATCGTCATCCTCCTGCGTCGGTGGGGGTGGACGTCGTGGGTCCAACCTAACCGCGGGTGCGCGACGACGGGGCCGGACGCACACGGGGCGCCGACCGGGTGGTCGGCGCCCCGTGGCGTGTGGCGGGTGGTCAGCCGTTGACGGCGCGCTTGAGCTGCGCGGCGGCCTTGAAGCCGACCGAGGTCGACGCGGCGATCTGGATCTCCTCGCCGGTCTGCGGGTTGCGGCCGGTGCGGGCGGCGCGCTCGCGGGTCTCGAAGTTGCCGAACCCGGCGATCTTCACGTCCTCACCCTTCGCGAGCGAGGCCGAGATGGCGTCGAACGCGGTGTTCAGGACCTCCTCCGCGGCGCTGGCCGAGAGGTCGGTCTTCCCGGCGACGGCCTGGGCGAGTTCCTTCTTCGTCATGGTGGTGCTCTCCTTCGTTGCGGACCTTCCTCCGGGAAACCTAGCAAGAACGCGGCCTTTCGGCGCACGCCGGCCCGGCGCGTCGTGCCGGCCTCCGCCGCCCATACCCTGCCCGGTAGGCTCGTCGGGAACGGGCTCTCGAGCCGTGAGGAGGCTCCCATGACCATGCCGGAGCGGGCGTCGGAGGCGGTCCTCGTGTGCCTGCCGGTCGGACCGGGACGCACCGTGGGGCACAGCTGGGGCAAGGCCGAGCGGGTCGCCCTCGCGAGCGTGCGCGACGGCGCGGTCCTCACCTGGGACGAGCGCGACGTCGGCTGGGACCGCTCGCACGACGCCGGCACCCACGGCAGCCACCACGCGCGCATCGTCCGCTTCCTGCGTGAGCACGCGGTCGAGGCGGTCGCGGCGTCGCACATGGGCCCGCCGATGGAGCACACCCTCGAGCGGCTGGGCGTGGCCGTGCTGCTCGGCGTGGACGGCGACGGCGAGGCCGCCGCGGTCTCGGCCGCCGCCCGCGTCCGCGCCGGAGGGGCCCCGGCCCGGTAGCCCGCCCGGCGTCAGGCCAGGCCGACCTCCTCGGCGGTGGTGAAGTCGTCGTCGACCGCCACCGCCCGACGCCCGGCGGCGTCGAGGATGCTCGCGACGACCGAGGCCCGGTAGCCGCTGACGCAGTGGACCCACACCTCACCCTCGGGCACCTCGTCGAGGCGGTCGAGGACCTCGTGGATGGGGATGTTCAGCGCTCCGGCGACGTGTCCGTCGGCGTACTCCGGCTCGCGCCGGACGTCGAGCACCGTGACCCGGCGGTGGTGGAGCACGTCGGCGAGGTCGGCGAAGGTGGCTCGGGGGAGCGTGGCGAGCTCTCCGTCGGTCCACTCCCGGGGGTGGCCCGAGGCGCCGCCCGCGATCTCGTCGACGCCGATCCGGGCCAGCTCGCGCTGGGCCTCGGCGACCTGCTCCGGGGTCTCCCCGAGGAGGGTGATCCGGCTCCCCCAGGGCATGAGCCAGCCCACGTAGGTGGAGAACTGGCCGTCGATGCCGACGTTGAAGGTCCCCGGGACGAACCCGGCGGCGAAGGTCTTGCGGTTGCGCAGGTCGACGACCCACTCGCCGGCCTCGACCCGACGCCGGATCTCGGCCGCGTCCGCCGGCGCCGGGGGCTCGAGGTCCGGGGCGTGCGGGCCGGCGAGGTTGGCCGGCCCCATGTGGGCGTAGTAGGCGGGGTAGGCGTCCAGGCCGGCGAGCAGGTCGGCGACCCACTCCTCCTCGTCCTGGGTCAGGGCAGGGTTGCTGCGCCGCTCCTGGCCGATCGTGGAGGCGGTCGCCTCGGACTGGGTCGCCGAGCAGAAGCTGCCGAAGCCGTGCGTCGGGTAGACCTGCGTGTGGTCCCCGAGCCGCTCGGCGAGCCGGTGGGCCGACGCGTACTGGGCGTGCACGAGGGAGTGGGTGTGCTCGGGCCCGAGCAGGTCCGGGCGGCCGGTCGAGCCGAAGAGCAGCGACCCGCCGGTGAAGACCGCGAGGTCCTGCCCGTGCGAGGACAGCGCGTACGAGAGATGGGTGAAGGTGTGCCCGGGGGTGGCGATGGCGGTCAGGGTCATCGCCGGGGAGACCTCGATGACGTCCCCGTCCCGGGTGGGGACCCGCTCGTAGGCCACCGGGTCCTCGGCGCCGACGTGGTAGGCGGCACCGACCTCCTGGGCGAGGGCGAGGCCGCCGGTCACGTAGTCGTTGTGGATGTGCGTCTCGACGACGTGCGTGATCCGCACGCCCTCGCGCGCGGCGAGCGCGGTGACCCGGTCGTAGTCGCGCTGGGGGTCGACGACGAGGGCGACCTCGCCGTCGTGCGCGAGGTAGCTGCGGTCACCGAGGGACGGGGTCTCGACGGGGATGATCTCGACCATCGCGGGTGTTCTCCTCCTGGTCGGGTGGTGAGTGGAATATACCCATAGGGGTATCATGTTGCCACCCGTGGAAGCACGCAGCACTCCCCGAACATTCCCAAGGAGCTGACATGGCCACCGTGAACCTCACGGCCGACACCTTCGAGAAGACCGTCACCGACGGCGGCATCGTGCTCGTCGACTGGTGGGCCTCGTGGTGCGGCCCGTGCCGCCAGTTCGCGCCGACCTACGAGAAGTCCAGCGAGCAGCACGAGGACGTCGTCTTCGGCAAGGTCGACACCGAGGCCGAGCAGTCCCTGGCCGGCGCCGCGCAGATCACCTCGATCCCGACGCTCATGGGCTTCCGCGACGGCATCCTCGTCTTCCGCCAGGCGGGCGCCCTGCCTCCGGCCGCGCTCGAGCAGGTCGTCGACGGCATCAAGGGCCTGGACATGGACGAGGTCCGGGCCCAGGTCGCCGCGCAGTCCTCGAGCTCGAGCTGACGGCGTCGGTGGTGGCGGAATCATACCCCCTGGGGTATGATTCCGCATCATGACCCGCAGCATCGACATCGCCACGCTCGCCGCCCGCCACGCCGACGGCGCCTTCGTCCTCGACGTCCGGGAGCCGGCGGAGTACGTCCAGGGGCACGTCCCCGGGGCCGTGCTCGCGCCGCTGTCGCGCGTGACCACCGTCCTCGGCTCCCTGCCGAAGGACCGTCCCGTCCACGTCATCTGCCAGAGCGGCAACCGCAGCCGCGCCGTCGTCGACCTGCTCACCGGGCTCGGCTACGACGCGCAGAACGTCGAGGGCGGGACCTCCGCCTGGAGCGCCGCCGGCCGCCCGGTCGTCACCGGGCCGCAGGCCGCCTGAGAGGAGCCGTGCCGTGAGCACAGCGAGCCGTCCCACCGTGGGTACCGCCCCCGGTACCATCGAGCACCTGTCCGCGAACATCCGAGGAGGCGCCACGATGGAGCTCGACCCCACCGAGATGCAAGCCGTCGTCAAGCGGCTCAAGCGTGCCCAGGGCCAGATCGGCGGCATCCTGAAGATGATCGACGAGGGGCGGGAGTGCCAGGACATCGTCACCCAGCTCGCGGCGGTCTCCAAGGCGCTCGACCGCGCCGGCTTCGCCGTCATCGCCCTCGGCCTGCGGCAGTGCATCACCGACCCCGACGCCGGGTCGATGGACGTGGAGTCGATGGAGAAGCTCTTCCTCTCCCTCGCGTGATGGACGCGGCGGCCTGGGACGAGCGCTATGCCGGCGTCGACCTCGTGTGGTCGACGGGGCCGAACGTCTTCGTCGAGGAGGTGGCCGGAGCGCTGCCGCCCGGGCGCGCGCTCGACATCGCCGGCGGTGAGGGGCGCAACGCGCTCTGGCTCGCCGAGCAGGGCTGGGACGCCACGTGCACCGACTTCTCCGACGTCGCGGTGCGGCGGGCCCGGGCGATCGCCGCGTCGCGGCTCGGGGAGGGCGCCGGTGGCTTCCGGGCGCTCGTCGCCGACGCCCTCGAGCCCGCACCCCCGCCGGGCGAGGGCCCGGGCTACGACCTCGTCGTCTTCTCCTACCTCCAGCTGCCCGACGCGCCGTGGCGCACGGCCCTGGCGCGCGGCGTGGAGGCGGCCGTCCCCGGAGGTACCGTCCTCGTCGTCTGCCATGCGGCACGCAACCTCGACGCCGGGACGGGCGGGCCGCAGGACCCCGCCGTCCTCCACGACCCCGACGACGTCGTCGCGGCGGCTGGCGACCTGCCGGTCGAGGTGGTCTCGGCCGAGCTGCGCGAGCGAGCCGTGGAGAGCTCGCAGCGGCCGGCGCTCGACACCGTCGTCGCCCTGCACCGAGTCGCCGTCTAGATACCCCATGGGGTATGCTGTACCCGACCGTCAGACCCGACACCCCGTAGGAGAGTCCCCATGTGCCGAGCCGTGACCTGCCGTCAGTGTGGCAAGACGACGTGGGCCGGATGTGGCCAGCACGTCGACCAGGTGATGCGCGGTGTGCCGACCGCCGACCGCTGCCAGGGCCACGAGGGTGGCTCGGGCTCGGGTGGCTTCCTCGGCCGCATCTTCGGTCGCTGACGCAACCTCACCCCAACCCAACCACCCCACCGAGCCCACCCCCGGCCCCCCGGGGTCCCCGGGTCCAGACCGGGCGTTCCCGAATCGACCAATAGGTCACGTCAGGTACGTCCACCCCTGCGCCGGTGTTCCCGAATCGACCAATAGGTCACGTCAGGTACGTCCACCCCTGCGCCGGTGTTCCCGAATCGACCAATAGGTCACGTCAGGTACGTCCACCCCTGCGCCGGTGTTCCTCGAGTGACCTATTGGTCGATTCAGTAACAGTGGTGCGGCGGTGGGGTCGGGTCGGCATGGGTGGGGTCAGGTCGGGCGGGCGGCGCCCCGGACGAACCAGCCCCACACCCGCACCGGCCCGGGACCGATGTACGCCGCCCGGTCCAGCTCGACCTCGAAGCCGGTCCGCTCGATGACGAGCGGCAGGTCGCGGTCGAGGTGGCACCCGCCGGCCACCCGACCCCAGAGCGGCTGCACCCACCGCTGGGCGCGTTCGGTGCCCCGGTCCGGGGCGCGGGAGTGCTCCACGAAGAGCAGCGAGCCCCCCGGCCGCAGTACCCGCCGCACCTCCGCGAGGGCACGACCCACGTCGGGCACGGTGCACAGCGCCCACGCCGCCGTCACGGTGTCGACCGAGCCGTCCGGCAGGGCCGTGAGGTCGGCGGCGTCCCGTGCGGTGCGCTCGACCGGCCGGCCGAAGGCCGCGATGCGCCCGGCCGCGAGCTCCCACGCGAGCTGCGAGGGCTCGGCGGCCAGGACCCGGGTGACCGCCGCGGGGTAGTGCTCGAGGTTGGGCCCGGAGCCGAACCCGACGTCGAGGACGACGCCGCGGGCCTCGGCGCACATGGGGCGCCGCCAGCGGTCGACGTCGGTGCCCTGGCACGTGCGGTGGGTCAGCCGCGGGAGGGCGCGCTCCTCCCACCATCGGCGTGTTCCCACGGGCCCAGTGTGCGCCACCGGGTCACCGGCGCCCACCGCTCAGTGGTGTCCCTTGAGGACCATCCGCACGATGCGCGCGTTGAACGACGCGAACCGCAGCGCCTGCAGCGGCAGGTTGCGCCGGCGCCGCAGCGTCGAGGCGGTGGGCAGCGGCGCCGACGACAGGTCGGCAACGGGCTCGCGGGGGTCGGTGGTCTCGTCCATAGCTCTCACTCCGGGATGAGGTGCCAGCCGAGCCGGCCCTTGGCCTTGTGGAGGAACAGGTGGTGCAGCATGAGCTTGACCCAGTGGCCGGCCAGCCCCAGCTCACCGCGGGTGTCGGCGAGGTCGCGCCCCGTCGGGTAGCGGGCGTAGTCCGGCACGACGGGCATCATCGTCATCGCCGCCGCCGACCCGGTGCGCAGCCCGGTCCCGGCCGACGCCACGCACGCCGCGCCCATCCGCGCCATCGAGGCCTCGTGCGCCGGCGCGTCCCGCCCGTGCCGGATCCGGTCGACGATGGTCAGCGCGGCCGTCTTGCCCATGACCCCCGAGGGCATCCCCGTCCGGGGTGGTGACGGCGTGATGACGGTGCCGTTGGGGCTCGTCCGCGGCCGAGAGATCTGGTGCGGCGGGGCGAAGGCGATCCCGACGGCGAAGACGTTGTCGTAGCCGGGTGCGAGGTAGGTGCGCGGCCAGTCGTCGCCGCGCCACTGCTCGTAGGGCTTGGGGGTGTAGTCCGCGTCGACCCGCATGAACCCGCTCGGCGCGAAGAGCCGGTCGGTGATGTCCGCGCCGTCCCGGTCGTAGGCCGCGAGCGGGACGCCGCCGAAGGGGGGCAGGAGCATCCCGAAGTCGAACGCGAGCTCGTGCATCTGCCCGTCGAGCGTCTCGTAGTGCACGACGCCCGGGGTGACCCGGTGGACGTGGGCGCCGAGGACGGCCTCGACGCCGCGCTCGCGGAAGAGGCTGGCCGTCCACAGCTGCGAGGTGGTCTGGAAGCCGCGCTCGGTGAACGTCATCCCGTCGACGCCGAAGTCGCCGAGCGTCGCCTCGTTGCTCAGGTAGACGAGGCGGGCGAGGTCGCGGACACCGGCGGCGCGCAGCTCGTGGTCGACGTTGAAGACGTACTCGAAGGCCGCACCCTCGCACGTGCACGTGCCGTGGCCCATGCCGACGACGAGGGTCTGACGCTCGCCGGCGCGCATCCGCTCGATGACCGTCTGCAGGTGCGCTGCCGCGTCGACCGCGTGGTCGGCCGTGCACACCGAGACCGTGTGCCCGCCGTCCGGGCCGAGCCCCTCGGTCATCCCGAAGCGCAGCTGGGGGCCGGTGGCGTTGACGAGGTAGTCGTAGCGGATGCGCGTCTCCTCGCCCTCGCGCCCCGGGCCGGTGTGTACGATGTCGACCGCGCCGCGCTCGCTCTCGGCGTCGCCCTCGGGGCGCACCGCGACGGCCTTGGCCTGGACGAACCGGATGCCCTTGCGGCGGTAGACCGGCTCGAGGGGGAAGACCACCTCCTGGCGCGACATCCGCCCCACGCCGACCCAGATGTTGCTCGGGATCCAGTTCCAGCGGGAGTTGGGGGACACGACCGTGACGGTGTGGCCCTTGGGGAGCAGCCGGCTCAGGTGCAGCGCGGCCGTGTGGCCCGCGACGCCGGCGCCGAGGACGACGACATCGGCCATGGCACGTCTCCTTCGACGATCGGGTGGTGCCACCGACTGTATACCCAGGCGGGTATGTCTCACCATGATCCAGATCACTGGACAAATACCCCACCCGGTATAGACTGGGTGAGTCCGGCCGGACCCGCGGCGCCGGGTCGGGTGGTCTACCCGGCGCCGCACCCGGACCCTGCCGCCGGCCCCGGAGGTGCCCGTGAGCCGCCCCCGCGTCCTCCTCGTCGGCGACCTCGAGGCCACCCGGCTGGTCTGCACCCTGCTCACCGAGGACGGCACCGACGTCGTCCACCTGCTCGACCCCGACGAGCCCGCCCTGCGCGCAGCCCTCACCGAGCCCGTCGAGGGTGTCGCCGTCGTCGTCCGGGGCGACCTGCTCGCCCTGCGCTTCGCCCTCCTGGCCGAGCACCTGCAGCCCGGCGTGCCGATCGTCGTGACGATCTTCGACCGCACCCTCGGGACGCACCTCGCGCAGGTCGTCCCGCACTGCACGGTGACCTCGCCCGCGGACGTCGCGGCACCGGCCGTCGTCGCGGCGTGCGTGCGGCCCGAGGCCCTGGCGCTCCTGCCCACCCCCGAGGGGCTCGCCGAGCTCGTCGACTCTCCCGACGGTGCCCGGCTGCGGCGGCCTCGGCCCGAGCCGGAGGCCTGGGCGCGCCGGCTCGGCCGGTGGGCCGCGCGCTGGGTGCCGCACCGCTACGGCGGTGGCGAGGGCATCCTCCTGCTGGGGCTCGGCGGCCTGGCCGCGACGGTGGCGATGGAGTGGGCGCTCGCGGCGTCCGTGCTCCACGAGGGGGTGCTCGAGGCGTTCTACTCGACGGCCCGGCTCGTCGCTACGACCGGCCCGGCCGCGGCGGTCGACCACGGCGCGCCGGGCTGGTACCTCGTCGTCTCGGGGGTGCTCATGCTCGTCGGGATCGCGGTGACCGGCGCCCTCGTCGCCGGGCTCGTGGAGTGGATCGTCGGTGCCCGGACGGCGGCACTCGTCGGCCCGCGCCGTGTTCCCGTCCGGAGCCACGTCGTCGTCGCCGGGCTGGGCCAGGTCGGGCTGCGGGTGGCCCAGCTGCTGCGCGAGCTGCGGGTCCCCGTCGTCGTCGTCGAGCGGGTCGCCCGACCGGACACCCTCGCCCTGGCGCGCGAGAGCGGGCTGCCGGTCGTCGTCGGCGACGCCAGCGCTCGTGCGGTCCTCACCCGGGTCGGCGTGCGACGGGCCCGGGCGGTCGCGGCGATGGGCTCCCAGGACCTCGACAACATCGCCGTCGCGATCAACGCGCTCGCGCTCGCGCCGGGGGTGCGCACGGTGCTGCGGGCCGGCGAGGGAGTGGCCGTGACCGAGACGACCTCGCTGTTCCGGATCGGGCGGGTCAGCGATGTCGGGGTGATGACGGCAGCCTGGGTCTGCGCCTCGGTGCGGGGCCGGACCCCTGCGGCAGCGTGGACCGAGGGGCACCGGGTGGGTGTCCTCGACGCCGACGGCGACGTGCGACGCCCGGTCCCGGAGCACTGTCGGTGCCACCCTTGACGGAGTACCCCCGGGGGTATAGTTTTGAGTCGTTCCAGATAACAGAGGAGCCCCGACGGGCTCGGAAGGAGTGTCGTGATGAGCCAGACCCTCGAGGAGAGGACGGTCACGACGATGCCGCGGATCGGCGACCCGGCGCCGGAGTTCACCGCCGAGACCACGCAGGGGCCGATCAGCTTCCCCGGCGACTACGCCGGCCGGTGGGTCATCCTCTTCTCCCACCCGGCGGACTTCACCCCGGTGTGCACGACGGAGTTCATGACCTTCGCCTCGATGCAGGAGGAGTTCGCCGCGTACAACACCGCGCTCGTCGGCCTGTCGGTCGACGGCCTCTACAGCCACATCGCCTGGCTGCGCACCATCCAGGACAAGATGGTCTTCCGCGACATGAAGGGCGTCGAGGTCACCTTCCCGCTCATCGACGACGTGTCGATGGAGGTCGCGACGAAGTACGGGATGATCATGCCGGGCGAGGCCGCCACGCAGGCCGTCCGGGCGGTGTTCGTCATCGACCCCAAGGGCGTCATCCGCACGATCGTCTACTACCCGCTCAGCCTCGGGCGCAACTTCGACGAGCTGCTGCGGGTCGTCAAGGGCCTGCAGACCGCCGACGCCTTCAACGTCGCCACCCCGGCCGACTGGCGACCGGGTGAGCGGGTCATCGTCCCCACGGCGGGCTCCTGCGGGACGGCCAAGGACCGGATGGACGGCGCGGAGGAGGGCGTCGAGTGCGTCGACTGGTTCTTCTGCACCAAGGAGCTGCCGGCGGAGGACGTCGAGTCGGCGATCCGCACCGGGGCGTGAGCCCCGAGACGTCCACCGGCGCCGAGGGGTCGCTCGCGCCGGTGGGGGAGCGGTCCCTGGCGCACCTGCCGGTGACCCTGTTCTCCTCGGTGATGGGCCTGAGGGGCGTCGCGCTCGCGTGGCGCCGCGCCTCCCGGGTCTGGGAGGTCCCCGAGTGGCCCGCGCTCGGCTTCCTCGCCCTGGCCGCCGCGGCCTTCGTCGTCATCGGCGTCGCCTACGCGGTCAAGTGGGCGCGCTTCCCTCGGGCCGCCGTGGCCGAGCTGCGGCATCCGGTCCGGATGACCTTCGCCCCGACGGTGACGATCTCGCTGCTCGTCCTGGCCACGGCCGGCCAGGACGTGGTCCCCGCGCTAGCGTCGGCCCTGTGGTGGGTCGGCGCCGTCGGCCACCTCGTCGCGACGACCGCGGTCATCAGCGCCTGGTTCGGGCGGGTCGACATCGTGCACACGACGGTGACGCCGGCGTGGTTCATCCCGGTCGTCGGCAACGTCGTCACGCCACTGGCCGCCCGCGAGGTGGGCTCGCTCGAGCTCGGCTGGTTCGCGTTCGGGGTGGGGGTCGTCTTCTGGGTCGGGCTGCTGCCGCTGCTCCTGCAGCGCGTCCTGCTCCACGACGCCGGGCTGCCGGGCAGGCTCCTGCCGACGATCGCGATCTTCGTGGCGCCGCCCGCGGTGGCGATGCTCTCGTGGCAGGCGCTGACCGGGACCAGCGGTGGGCCGGTGGCACACATCCTCTACGCGGCGGCGATGGCCTTCGTCGCGATCCTGCTCGCCCAGGCCGGCCGCCTGCGGCGGGTGCCCTTCGCCCTGCCGTACTGGGCCTACACCTTCCCCCTCGGGGCGGCCTCGGCAGCGGCGGTGGCGATGGCCGGGGCGCGGCCGCAGGCGACGTACGACGTCGTGGCGTGGGTGCTGCTCGGCGGCACGACGCTCCTCGTGCTCGTCGTCGGCGGCCTGACGCTGCGCGCGGTCGCACACCGGCAGATCTGCCTGCCGGAGTGAGGAGCCGGCGATGACCAGGGCCTCGGTACCGGCGCTGCGCGGCGACGGCCTGCCCGCGTGGCGCCGGGTGCTGGCCGTCGTGGCGCACCCCGACGACGAGTCCTTCGGGCTCGGGGCGCTGCTCGACGCGTTCGTCCGCTCCGGCGCGGAGGTCTCGGTGCTGTGCCTGACCCACGGCGAGGCCTCGACGCTCGGCGGGCCCGACGGTGGCCTCGCGGCGGTCCGTGAGGGTGAGCTGCGCGCGGCCGCCGAGGTCCTCGGCATCCGCCACACGGCGCTGCGCGACCACCCGGACGGCGGGCTCGCCTCGCTCGATCGGCTCCGGCTGGCCGAGGAGGTCGCGCAGGAGGCCGGGCGGACCCGGGCCGAGGGCCTGCTCGTCTTCGACCCGCTCGCCGGGGTCACCGGGCATCCCGACCACGAGGCGGCCTCGCGGGCGGCGATGCTCGCCGGTGAGGAGCGGGGCCTGCCGGTCGTCGGCTGGGCGCTGCCCGAGGCGGTGGCCGCCGCCCTGCGCGCGGAGACCGGCGCGGGGTTCGCGGGCCACCCGCTCGAGAACCTGCACGCGGTGGAGGTCGACCGGACCCGCCAGCTGGCGGCGGTGCGCTGCCACGCCAGCCAGGCCGTGCCCGGCAGCGTGCTGTGGCGTCGGCTGGAGCTGCTCGGCGACGCGGAGTACCTCCGCCGGCTCGTCGCGTCGACCGGGCCGGCCGCCGGCACGGCGTGACCGCACGCCGGGCCCGTCCCACCGGCAGGGGTCAGCGGGTGGGGTCGATCAGCACCATGCCGCGCGAGGGTGACGTGCCCATCGCCGTGAGCAGCCGGCCGGCCTCGGCCAGGCCCACCGGCCCACCGGGTGCCAGCAGCCCGGGCAGGTCGACGTGCCCGGCCGCCACGTCGGCGAGCAGCCCGGCGTAGTCGGCGGCCGCCATCCCGTGGCTGCCGAGCACGTCGAGCTCCCAGGCGATGACGCGGTCCATCGGCAGCTCGACGGATCCGGCGGCGCCGGGCAGGAGCCCGACCTGCACGTGCCGGCCCCGACGGCGCAGCGACCGGATGCCGGCACGGCAGGCCTGTGGTGAGCCCACCGCCTCGAGGGCCACGTGCACCCCTGCGCCCGACCACGACCGGACGGCGGCCTCGATCTCCTCGGCTGTCCCCGAGCCCTCGAGGGTCAGCTCGGCGCCGAGCCCGGCGGCCCGCTCGCGCGCTCCCGGGTCGGGGTCGACCGCGCACACCCGCGCGCCCCGGGCGACGGCCAGGGCGGTGGCCGCCAGCCCGACCCCGCCGCAGCCGAGGACGAGCACGCGCTCGTCCCGGGCGACCCGCCCGCGGGCGGTCACCGCCCGGTGGGCCGTGGCGACCCGGCACCCGAGGCCGGCGGCGCTCTCGGGCGCCACGGCGTCCGGCAGGGCGACGAGGTTGGTGTCGGCGGCGTGCACGACCACCAGCTCGGCGAAGCAGCCCGGGTCGGAGAAGCCGGGCTGGCGCTGCTCCGGGCAGACCTGCCCGTCGCCGGCCACGCACGTCGGGCACCGGCCGCAGGCCAGGACGAAGGGAGCGGTCACCGATCGGCCGAGCCACGAGCTGGCGACCCCCTCGCCCACCTGCTCGACGACACCCGCGAGCTCGTGCCCGGGGACGTGCGGGAAGGCGGCGATGTCGTCGTCGTGGCCCATCCACCCGTGCCAGTCGCTGCGGCACAGGCCGGCGGCGACGACGCGCACGAGCGCCCCTCCCGGCGGGGTCACGGGGTCGGGCAGCTCGGTCACCCGCGGCGCGGAGCCGAAGGCGTCGTAGACGAGGGCACGCACCGGGCCAGCCTGCCACGGCGGCCCCGGGCGAGCGGCCCCACGGCCCGCGACCCGGGGCTAGGGTCGGACGGGTGTCCACCGCCGACCGCCTCCTCGAGCTCGCGGGGCAGGGCTGGGTCCAGCTGACCGAGCTGGCGGCCGCCCTCCTGCTCTCCCTCGCCATCGGCTTCGAGCGCCAGGTGCAGCAGAAGTCGGCGGGGCTGCGGACCTACACGCTCGTCGGGCTCGGCTCGGCGCTGTGGGTCCTCGTGAGCAAGTACGGGTTCTCCGACATCGTCGGCGGCAGCGTCTCGTACGACCCCTCACGGGTGGCCGCCGGCATCGTCAGCGGCCTCGGGTTCATCGGCGCCGGGGTGATCTTCATGCGGCGCGACACCGTCCGAGGCCTGACGACGGCCGCGAGCATCTGGCTGACCTCCGCCGTCGGCGCCGCCGCGGGCGCCGGGCTGGTCCTCCTCGCGACCGCGACGACCCTGGCCTACTTCCTGCTCATGTACGGCATCCGGCCCCTGGGGCGGCTCGCGGCGCGCTTCCGCCCGCACGTCTTCACCGTCCGGATCCTCTACGAGGACGGGCGGGGGCTCTTGCGCGACATCATCGACGCCGTGACCGGTGCCGGGCTCTCGGTGGAGGAGCTGCGCAGCGGGCGCCGCACGGACGACGCGGGGGCGGCGCTCGTCGAGGTCGTGCTCGTCCTCGCCGGGACGGTCGACCTCGCGCGGCTCACCTCGCGGCTCGACGAGATGGCGGGCATCCGGGGGGTGCGCACCGGGGACGCGCTCGACGAGTGAGGGACCGCGGCCCCGGGGCGCGGGCGGGCCCGGAGACCACGACGGCGACGGAGCAGGACCGGGGTCTCCACTCCGCCGCCGTCTGTCCGGGGCGCTCGGCCCACGTGCGCACGCGGGTTGCGAGTGAGCGAAGTCAACTCCAGCCTGCCGCGCGCGTCAAGGACGGGTTCGACAGCGAACGGCCCCGGCGGGAGGGGGGATCCGCCGGGGCCGCACGTCGGCGCGGTCAGGCCGAGGCGTGTGCCTGGTCCCAGGCCGCATACCCGCCGATGACGTCGGAGACGTCCGAGAAGCCCTGTGCGCGAAGCACGCTGGCCCCGACCGAGCTGCGCCACCCACCGGCGCAGTAGAGCAGGACCGGGTGGCTCGGGTCGAGCTCGCTGCTGCGGCGAGCCAGCTCGGCGAGCGCGATGTGCCGGGCGCCCGGGATGCCGCCGGACTCCAGCTCACCCGCGTTGCGGATGTCGACGACCTGCACGGCGGGCCGGGCCACCGCCTCGGCCGCCTCGGTGACGGTGAGCCGGCTGGCCCGGCGGACGTGGTCGGCGTGCGTGAGGAGGTAGCCCTCGAGGTCGGCGACGTAGCCGACGACGTGGTCGTAGCCGATCCGCGCGAAGCGGGTCGCGACCTCCTGCTCCTGGCCCTCCGGTGCGATGACGACGATGCGCTGCTCGGGGGCGAACACCATCCCGACCGTCTCGGCCATCCGGCCGTCGACGGGGACGTTGACCGCGCCCTCGAGATGGGCGGCCGCGAACTCCTGCGGGTCGCGGGCGTCGTGGACCACGGCTCCCGCGGCGATGGCGGCGTCGACGTCCTCCGGGCCGAGCGCGGGGACGCTGGTGTCGAGGTCGCGCACGTCGCGCTCGCGCCGGTTGAGGATGGCGTTGTAGACGAAGTACTCCGGCGCGCTCGGCTGCCCGGCGGTGACGACGGCGAGGAACTCCTCCTCGCTCATCGGCTGGCAGGCGTAGTTGAGACGGCGCTGCTCGCCGATCGTCGACTGCTTCTCCGTCGAGAGGTTCTTGCCGCACGCCGAGCCCGCGCCGTGGGCGGGGAAGACGCGGACCGCGTCGTCGAGGCCCATGAGCCGGTGCTGCACCGAGTCGTAGAGCATCCGGCCGAGCTCCTCGGCGGTGACGCCGATCGAGGCGAGCAGGTCGGGCCGCCCGACGTCGCCGATGAACAGGGCGTCGCCGGTGAGCACGCCGTAGGCGACCTCGTCGTCGGCGTGCTCGTAGACGAGCACGGAGATCGACTCCGGGGTGTGCCCCGGGGTCGCCATGATCTCGAGGGTCACGTCGCCGAGCGAGATCCGCTCGCCGTCGGCCAGGGAGCGGACCTCGAAGTCGGCCTGGGCGGCCTCGCCGTAGCCGATCCAGGCGCCGGTCTCCCGGGCCAGCTCGAGGTGGCCGGAGACGAAGTCGGCGTGGAAGTGGGTGTTGACGACGCCGACGATGGTCAGCCCGCGGGCGCGGGCGTCCTCGACGTACTCGGCGACGTCGCGGCGCGGGTCGACGACCACCGCCTGGCCGGTCGTCTCGTCGCCGACGAGGTAGGCGGCCTGGGAGAGGCAGTCGAGGTAGTACTGGGTGAAGATCATCGGGTCCTCCAGGATGGGGCCGGACGGTCCGGCTGCGGTCTCTGCAAATACCCTAGGGGGTATGTGTCGGCGACGCAACCCGCCGCCGTGGAGGAGGGCGCCCCGGAGCGCCGGGACCGGCCCGCGGACCGGGCGGCGCCGCGCGAGGTGAACGTCGGGTGACGAGCGGCACTGCGTCTTCCGCGTGGCCGGCCGACTGGCTTGGATGGGGACATGGCCCAGAAGATGAACCTGCGCGAGTACATCGACACCCTGCGGACCGAGGGGTACACGGTGCAGGGCGGCAAGGGCGAGGACCCGGTGCTCATCGCGCCCGACGGCCAGGCGGTGGAGACCTGGCGCCAGGACTACCCCTACGACGAGCTGCTCGACCGGGACCGCTACGAGGACGAGAAGTACCTCCTGCAGATCGAGCTGCTGAAGTTCCAGTACTGGAGCCAGGACGTCGGCGCCAAGCACGTCATCGTCTTCGAGGGGCGGGACGCCGCCGGCAAGGGCGGGACGATCAAGCGCTTCATCGAGCACCTCAACCCGCGGGCCGCCCGCGTCGTCGCCCTGACCACGCCGACCGAGACCGAGCGAGGGCAGTGGTACTTCCAGCGCTACGTCGAGCACCTGCCGACGGCCGGGGAGATCGTCCTGTTCGACCGGTCCTGGTACAACCGGGCCGGGGTCGAGCGGGTCATGGGCTTCTGCACCGACACCGAGTACGCGACCTTCATGCGCCAGGCGCCGCTGCTCGAGCGGATGCTCATCGAGCAGGGCATGACGGTGACCAAGCTGTGGTTCTCGGTGACCCAGGACGAGCAGCGCACCCGCTTCGCGATCCGCCAGATCGACCCCGTCCGCCGGTGGAAGCTCTCGCCGATGGACCTGGAGAGCCTCGACCGGTGGGAGGAGTACACCGCGGCGAAGGAGGCGATGTTCGAGCACACGGACAAGAAGTACGCGCCGTGGACGACCGTGAAGAGCAACGACAAGAAGCGCGGCCGGCTCAACGCGATGCGGGCCTTCCTCCACCAGTTCGACTACGAGGGCAAGGACCCCTCGGTCGTCTTCGCGCCCGACCCGAAGATCGTCGGTCGCGCCAAGCACACCGGCGGCGACTGACCGCCGCGGCGGTCACCCGCCGTCAGGGGGCCGGTGCCGCGGGCACGAGGACCCCGCCGAGGACGAGCCGCCGCCGCAGGTCCTCCGGGAGAGAGCCCGGCGGGCGCTCGCCACCGAGCACGTCGGCGACGAGTGCGGCCTCGTCCTCGGCCAGCTCGAGCCGCCCGAGGCGGGTGACGAGGGTGGCGCCGACCCAGCGGGCCGACAGGCCCGCCCGCACCCGCCAGGGCAGCTCGGCCGGTGCCGCGGCGGCGGCGTGCTGGGCGAGCACGTCGAGCGGTTCGGCTCGTGCGGCGGAGCGCGCGCGCCGGGCGAGGACGGCGGCGAGCTCGTCGTCCTCGACGTCGTCCAGCGCCGCGAGGATGCTCTCGTGCAGGGCCGCCCGTGCCGTGGCCGTGGTCGCGGCGTCGAGGGGGTCGACCCCCAGCGGCAGCGCCTCACGCAGCGCGGGGTCGGTGTCGAGCCGCCGGGAGACGGCGTTCAGCAGGTCCTCGGCCAGGGTGCGGCGGGTCCACACGTGGACGCCGTAGGTCAGGTGGATGCTCGTGCCCCCGAGGGCGGTCGCGGAGTGCAGCCACCCCCGGGGCAGGTAGAGGCAGTCACCGGGCCCGAGGACGGTGTCGACGACGGCCTCGGCCGCGGCCGCCTCCCGGACGGCCTCGCGCCGGTCGGTCCACGGCTGGTTGCGCAGGGGCCACTCGAGCACGGGGGGCCGGACCCGCCAGTGCTTCTCGCCTTCCACCTGCACGACGAAGACGTCGTGGACGTCGTAGTGGTCGTCGAACCCCTGGTTCTGCGGTGGGGTGACGTAGGCGTTGACCTGGACGGGGTGGCCGAGGTCTCGTGCGAGGGCGCGGGCGCTGGCCGAGACCGGAGCCCACGAGCGGTGCAGTGCCTGCAGGACGATGGTGGCGCCGTCGGCGAACAGCCGCAGCACCTTGTCCTCGCTCACCTGGTCAGCGACCGCCGCGCCGACCCCTCCGCCGAGGGTGAACTCCCGCGCGTCGAGGGGGGCGCCGTCCTTGGCCATCCGCAGGAACGGCGTCCGCAGCGCACGGCGGGCCAGCAGCTCGTCGACGGCTGCCGACCCGAACCCGTGCCCGGGGCACGGGAGGTCGGCCGCCCGGCTGAGCAGCGGTCGGCGGCCCCAGTGCTCCTCGGCGAACGTGGCGGCGCAGGTCGCGGCGAACGAGGCGAGCCCCTGCCCGGCACCCTCGGGGGTGCCGGGCACGGGCCCGCCCGGGGCGCTCGCGCTCACGCCGAGGCGTCCGCCCCGCCGTCGGCTCCGCCGTCGTGCTCGCCGGGGATGCCGGGCTCGCCGGCGCCGCTGTCGGCCGGGCCCTCGGCGCCGCCGTCGGCTCCGCCGTCGTGCTCGCCCGGAGTGCCGGGCTCGCCGGCGCCGCTGTCGGCCGGGCCCTCG
>NZ_JAANCN010000004.1 GCF_011326735.1 Phycicoccus endophyticus | reverse complement strand
CGTCGCCGCCACCCTCAACAGCCGCCCCCGCAAGACCCTCGGCTGGAAGACCCCAGCTGAGGCCTTCGCCGAGCAACTACAGTCCATCCCACAAGCCGGTGGTGCAACGATCGATTGAACCCAGCCAGTACGTCAGCATCCGCCACACCGAGCGCCTCGCCGAAGCCGGGATCGCCGCCTCCGTCGGCTCGGTCGGTGACTCGTTCGACAACGCCCTGGCCGAGTCCATCACGGGCTGTACAAGACCGAGCTCATCAAGTCTCGCGGGCCGTGGCGCACCGCCGATGCCGTCGAGTACGCCACCGCCGAGTGGGTCGACTGGTTCAACCACCGCCGCCTCTACGAGTACTGCGGCGACATCTCACCGGCCGAGGCCGAGGACCACTACTACGCTCAGAGCGCAGCCAAGCCGCCGGCCGAGCTGTCACGAAACTGAGTCTCCGGACTCGCCGGGGCGGTTCACCGGCGTGTCGAGGGTGTGTCTGGCAGAGCCGGATTCGCGCGAGTATCCTTGCAGCACAGCGTTGTTGGTGATGGACAGACGTGGACACAGATGGTCACGGGTGCCCTCCGCTATTGCACGTATGTTGCACGGAACGGAGCAGAGCATGGTCACGCGACGTCCTGGGCGGCGCGGTTTCGGCGCCATCCGGAAGCTGCCGTCCAAGCGGTTCCAGGCCAGCTACCTCGGCCCGGACCTCGACCGGCACGTCGCCCTGAAGACCTTCGAGAGCCGCATCGACGCCGAGGGGTGGCTGGCCGCCGAGCGCCGGCTCGTGGAGTCGGGTGAGTGGCTCTCGCCGCTGGCTCGCGAGGCACGGAAGCGGTCGGCCCCGACGCTTCAGGACTACGCCCCCGAGGCGCTGCTCAGCCGGCGGGTGCGGGGTGAGCCGCTGCGACCGCTCACGCTGAAGCTCTACAACGGGCTGCTCGACCGGCTCATCTACCCGACGTTCGGTGACGTGCAGCTACGGGCGGTCAAGCCGGTCGACGTCGTGCGCTGGCACTCCAACATCGACCCGACGATGCGGACCAGCCGCGCCCAGGCCTACGCCCTGCTTCGGTCCCTGTTCGCGCAGGCGACCCAGGAGGGTGTCCTCGTGGGTGACAACCCGTGCCGGATCCGGGGCGCCAGCGCCACCCGGCGTGAACGGGTCATCGAGCCGCTGTCCGTCGGCCAGCTCGAGCTCCTCGTTCTCCAGACCCCTGATCGGCTACGCGCGGCCGTGCTCATCGCCGCCTGGTGCGGACTCCGTTTCGGCGAGGTCTTCGAGCTCCGCCGCGGCGACCTCGACCTCGACGCGGCCATCGTTCACGTCCGCCGCGCCGTCGTCCGGGTCGACCGCATGGAGGTCGTCGGGCCTCCGAAGTCCGACGCCGGCATCCGCAAGGTCGCCATCCCTCCGCACGTGGTTCCGCTCCTGCAGGAACATCTCGACCGGCACGTCGGCCGCGCGAACAATGCGCTGCTCTTCGCGACCCGCTCCGGGCTCCACTGGACCCATGGGAACTTCTACAAGGCGGCCTGGGTGCCCGCCCGTGAGGCGATCGGGATGCCGAACCTGCGCTTCCACGACCTCCGGCACACCTCCGCGGTCCTGGCCGCCCAGACGGGCGCGACGCTGGCCGAACTCATGGCACGGCTCGGCCACAGCACTTCTGTGGCCGCCCTCCGCTACCAGCACGCCGCAGACGGCCGAGATGCCGTCATCGCCGAGGCAATGTCCTCTATGGCCGCCGAGCGTGCCGACAACGTCATCGCTTTCCGCCCGATTCGGTAGGGCGCCAGGCGGCCGTGATGTAGCACCTGCGGCTCTCTACGCGCAAAGGCCGCGCGCGGAAGCTCGCCTCCACCTCGGCAGTAGATACCGGCGCCAAACAGCCAACGGGGACGCATATCAAAGACTTTAGAGCAATGCCGGGAGGAATACTGTGGCGGAGACCTCGCCCGGGTCGACACCAAACGTGAATCAACAACTCGAGCGCGGACGGGCTTCTTCGCGACGGACGTCGTCGCGGCGACGAGATGCGTCCCCCAGGCGCGCACCTAGGGCCAGGCCGCCCTAGTCTTAGGAGCAGGGTTTCTACCGACCTGTTCTCGAGTTTCGTTGCCAGCTCACGCTGAGGGTCAGCGCGAGAGCCCAGGAGGCCAAAGGACCCGTACGCGTTTCCCGAGGGCGCGTGCGCGCGCCACCACGTCGCCCGTTCCCCCTAGTCCCTGCGCCTTCTTCCCGTCCCACACGGCGATCAGCCAGTCCCCTGTCCGTGCGACCTGGTCGCCCGCGGCCATAAATGCTTCCTCGGTCGGTTCCTCGTAGCCCAGGACCTCAACCATCTCGGCGTCGTCCAATAAAGATTGGTACTTGTCCCGGGCCGGACCAGAGAAGGTCGCTGCGTACCCTTTGCATGGCACTATCACGTGCAGCGCTGCCCCTGCCCGTATCAACTCCTCGGCGACGAGGGTGTCAGCGCCGATTGCCAACGAACAGACCACTGTGGTCGATCGGGCATCCGGGAACCATGCACTGAGTGACCGCTTGACCAGCGAAACCGCTAAATCTGGCAGCTGTTGATGGCCTGTCACTCCAACCACTTGAGGAGGGGGAGGCGCTTTCACTTAAAGTCGACCCTCGGTGTGGACGTGGTGGTAGTGCCGACCCAACGGAGTGAGCCTGCACGCACCTGAGTTCATCGCGGCGAAGTAGAGGTGCTCCTCGTCGACCGGTTCCAGCAGACTCGATGCCCGCGCCTTCTGCATCTGCCCAAAGATTCGCTCATTGTCTTCGTTGTGCGGTTCAACGGTCGGTTCAAACGAGGGATCAAGTGCAAACTCGGCGAACGGATCCTTGAACAGCGAGAGGATGGCGCGCAACTCCCTAAGGGCCAGGTAGGGATCGCATTGCCGAAGCTCAAGAGGACGCGCAATATTTGCTTTAAACGTTGGACGCTGCTCCCAAGCGCCGAAGGATTCGGAGACGTAGGCGTAGAGACTCCCAAGGTCGACGCGTCCTAGAGTGTCGGCAGCGCCGCCTTCCAGGGCGCCCTCAACAAACGTCGAGAACATGCCCCTCCCAGCGTGTGATTCGGCCGAGGTCTGATCAGCGCGACTCGCCGCAAGGATGCTTACGCCCGCTCGAAGCGCTGCCGCATCTGAGGTTAAAGCCGGCACGCCCCCAGCCCCTCCGGCGAAGCAGCAGTCGAGCAAGATAACGATCTCTGGGATCTGTGACTGTGCCACGTGGCCCATAATCTCGGAGAATGCGAGTCCGGGCGTCTTCTCAGTCCCGTCTTGTGAAACGAGGATCACATCGTCCGCCGACGGTCCACCGTGCCCCGCGAAGAACAAGAGGGCGCTATCTGCTCCTGGCGCAAACAACGCTTCAATCGCCGCGATCAATTCGTCGCGACTCATGTCGATGCCGATAGCACAATCGAAGTTTGGCGCGTCGTCGTCGTGACGGGCGAGCAACGGGTGAAGCGCGCGAACGTCGTTGGCGCACCCGTGTAAGTCTTTGTATAAACTGTAGTGGTCATTACCCACGAGGAGTGCGCGCTTCATGACGCACTACAGGGAGTCGATGAATGAAGCGACGTTCTCCCACGTCCACGCGTCGCATTTAGCAGAGCCCATCTCTCTTGGCTTGGTGCGAAAGCCATCTTCGATCCAGACCCCGATTAGCGGCACATCCTCCTCCACTGCGCAGGTGATTTCCCAGAGTTGACCATCGGCCGCTGCGGTATCGCTGCTAATGAGAGCGATAACCCCGTCGGAACGTCGAACCCTAGTCCGAACGCGTTCCTTCCATTCAGACTTATACGGCTCCTTGACTGACATGTCCGTCCAGTCGTAAGGGGTGTCAGTCAACTTGCGCTGGCCCAGAAACAGATTCTTGGCGCCCTCATCCTCTTTCGCGAATGCGATAAAGACGACCTTTGTGTCAGCCATGAACTTCCTCCGAGTAGATCGATTGCAAGCGCCGCTCCAACAGAAAAGCTAGAGAGACTAAGGGTAAGGATACAACTTGAGAGCCTGTAGGAGGTCGGCTCGCCCGGGTCAGCCGCCGTTGCCGGCGATCCGCGTACTTGTCGTTGTGGTCGTGTGCGAGCCATGCCACTTGTGATCTTACGTAGACGTCCACCGGAACCCTCTCGCGGAGCCCGCAAGGTGGTCGGCGAACTCTCTTCAAGCGATGGCCAATTCATCTGCGCCTGTTGCACCCGAACTTGACCGCCGCTAGCAGCCCCTTGAACTCACGGAGCGGTCACCGGTGCCCTGCGGGCTTGCGGGGATGGTTTTCTGAGCGAGGTTACTGGCTGCGTGCGTGACTTGGTTGCAGGGCCGCACCGTCTCCTGGTCAGCGAGGAGGCACACTCAGTTGAGTCCGACAGAGTGGTGTACGAGCAGCCGGTGACCGTGTCGCTACCGATGTGAGCGGCGGTCACCGGGTGATTCTTCGAGAGATCTTCCACAACCCACTCGAAGAGGAGCACCACGATGACCGCCGTCCCCAGTATCGACCCTGCCCGGTTCCTGCGTGAGGAGCTGTCCCAGGCCTCGCCGGACCTGATGCGTGACCTGCTGACCACGTTCGTGAACGCGTTGCTCCCGGCCCAGGCCGACGCGGTGTGCGGCGCGGAGTACGGTGCACGGGACCCCGAGCGGGTCAACCGGCGCAACGGCTACCGCCACCGCGACCTCGACACCCGCGTGGGCACGCTCGATGTCGCGGTCCCCAAGCTGCGCGAGGGGTCGCTGTTCCCGGAGTGGCTGATGGAACGCCGCCGCCGCGCGGAGGCGGCGCTGACCACGGTGGTCGCGACCTGTTATCTCCTGGGCGTCAGCACGCGCCGGATGGACAAGCTGGTGCGCACCCTGGGGATCACCGGCCTGTCGAAGTCCCAGGTCTCGCAGATGGCCCGGAGCCTCGATGAGCAGGTGGCCGCGTTCCGCACCCGCCCCCTGGACGCCGGCCCGTACACGTTCGTGGCGGCGGACGCACTGGTGATGAAGGTCCGCGAGCACGGCCGGGTCGTCAAGGTCGCGGTCATGGTCGCCACCGGCGTCAACGCCGAGGGCTACCGGGAGGTCCTCGGGGTGCACACCGCCACGTCCGAGACCCACGCCGGGTGGCTGAGCTTCTTCCGGGACCTGGTCGCCCGCGGCCTCACCAGCGCGGGCCCGGTCGGGCTGGTGACCTCCGACGCGCACTCCGGCCTGATCGACGCGGTCGGGGCGACCCTGCCGGGCACGGGGTGGCAGCGGTGCCGGACCCACTTCGCCGCCAACCTGATGTCCGCCACCCCGAAGTCGTCGTGGCCGTGGGTCAAGGCGCTGCTGCACTCGGTGTACGACCAGCCCGACGCCGAGGCCGTGCACGCCCAGTTCGACCGGATCGTCGAGTCGCTCACCGAGAAGCTCCCGACCGTGGCCGCGTACCTCGAGGAGGCGCGGGAGGAGATCCTCGCGTTCACCGTCTTCCCCAAGGCCTGTTGGCGACAGATCTGGTCCAACAACCCCAACGAGCGACTGAACCGGGAGATCCGCCGCCGAACCGACGTCGTGGGGATCTTCCCCAACCGCGACGCCGTCATCCGACTCGTCGGCGCAGTCCTGGCCGAGCAGCACGATGAGTGGGTCGAGCAGCGCCGCTACCTCGGCCTCGAGCTGCTCAAGCAGTGCCGGACCGCCCTCACCCCGACCGTCCCCGACGAGAAGGAGGACCCCCTGACAATCGCTGGCGCCATCAGCGCCTAACCCCCCAACGAGGAATCACCCTCGTACACCACCCCAGCGGGCTTGACCTATCCCGTCGCCGCGCTCCGTCCGCGTTGGCAGTACGAAGCCATCATGACCACACCGGCCACTCAGGCCGCCTGACCCCAGCTGTCACCTATCGGTGCAGCAGTCCCCACCCAACGCACTGCAACGTGAAATCGGCGCAGCGGTTCCCGGTTCGGGCTCGTAAGGTGCGCCACTGGTTGTCAGCGGAGAATGCGGGATCCACCCGTTTCAACGATGCTGAGGAGCCGGGCCGCGGCTTCGCTCTGTGCACCCAGGTTTAGCAACCGCTGGGCGGTTGTCTCTTTGCCTGGGATCAGCCCACGGTCGAGCGCCTCCGCCACCGCTATTCGGGCGGTCTGCGGCATTGACGCCCACATACCTTCGATGTGCGCGAGCCGGCTGTGGTCACGCTCAAGGTACGTGGTCACAGTCTGGGCGGTATAACGGGAGGAGCGGTTGGATAAGGGCTTACTATCAGTGTGGACAATCCTGAAGAGCAGTTCCTCGCTCGCTTCTTGATCGTACATGTTCAAAGCGAGGGCAGACGCTGTGCTGTTGAGGCCTGCCCATAATGCTGCCGACCGGTTCGAGCGACCCGCGGCCGCGTCGGCGTCCAACGCATCCCAGTACGCCGACAGAATCTGTTCCACGTGGGCGACGGTGACGTCCGCCTTCGCCGACGGTCCCCGCAGTACACCCATCAAGATCATCCGTAGTTTCTTGCTCACCTGTGGGTCCTCTCCATCGCGGAGCGACGCAACAATTCGGTCGACCACCCGCTGCGACATCCCGGGGTTCCACGTGGCTGTCTGAATGCGCGAGTGAATGGCACCAGCGACATGCTCGACGGCTTTGGGAACGCGTGTTGGCAGGAGTGTGACAAGCCAGGGCACACCATCCGCATCCAACTCCCTGGAATCCCATTGAGGCAGGCCCTCGTGCAGAGTCCGCGCGCACGCACTAACCGCGGAGGTGCGTCGCTCCCACTGGAAGATCTTCTCGCACTGTGAGCGCGCAGCCGCAGAAACCGGTGCGAGGAAGCCCTCCAGAACCGCGGAGTTTATCCGGTCCGTGGCGTGCTGTCCCGACGCGAGCAACGCCACCAGAGGCTGGTGCGCCAGCACCTGAGCAGGGGTCAACGTTTGCAGCATGGCCTCGAAGCAGTTCCAGCGGGCCCGATCCGGTCCCCCTTCCTCGAACCGCTCACAAAGCTCACCCTCTAACGCGACGAACGTTGGCTCATTTCCCGCCATAAGCCGGACTAGAGCGGGGAGAGCGGTCTGCACATCTACCGATCTTCGCGACCAAAGAACCTCAGCAAGCGCCTGCCTGGTGTCAGCTCGCACCTCGTCGCATACCCGTCGCATCAGTGTGCTCGCGGTAGCCACTGCGACCCGATCCGCTGCGACCCCTTGGGCGAGGATCACCTCCGCGGTCCTCGTCGGCCAGTACGTCGCGAGGAACTCCGCCGCGTTGTGAACGCGAGGCCGACCTGAGGTCACGGTCGGCGTCAAAGCCTCCCGAAGCAACTCTTCAAATACACCGACGTCGTGACTTGCCACCTTAACCACCGCGCGCGTCTGCGCGGCGTCCCAGCGTTGGGGCCATTCTCCGAGTAACAGATCCCGCCATGTCTTCCAATTCTGGGCCGCGCGCCAACCAGGATCCGACCACGAACGCGCAAGAAGTTGTCCGGCGTCATCCGGCGACCCGCTCGGCAGCCCGGACCGCAAAGCGATTTCAAGCAGTTCCTGGAAACGCGACTCAGGCTGCGCCGCAACCCGGGCGATTATATGCGCCCTGCCGGGGTCTGGAAGGGCTGGATACAGGCCAACCAATAAGGCCAGGTCACCCTCGACCAGCTCAGTCGGGAAGCCCGACAGAAGTCGCGTGACAACGGGACTAACCAACACAGCCGGTAGGGCGGGGTCCCGCGTCACGAGAGCAACGATCGCCGGCACGAGTAGATCGGCACGCGCCTTGACGTCGAGCGTTGCCAGCAAAGACGCAGCTACCTGGGCGAGCCGATTCAATTTTCCTGTCTGATTGACCAGAAGGTCCAAGAGGACACTGGCAGCCACGCGTCGGCGGCTCTCTCCCACACTGAGAAAGAGATCCGCAAAGAGCGCGAGCTCTTCAGGCGCCGCGACCGCGAGCTCTTGCACCAAGTGAATGCTTCGGTCGTCATCAGGCTGCTCTAGGGCACTCCGCAGGCGAATCCGCATCCCCGTACCTACATCAACGGGGACCGCCTCTGCGAGTGTGTCGTAGCGAGACACCTCGAGTTCGGATTGCAGTAGGTAGGCGGCAACCCCCCACATGCCACTGTCGTTCTCGTACAGCCTGACACGAAGACGCTCGAGGTCAGGCGTTTGACCCGCAGCAACAAGGTATTGCGCCACCGCGAACTCCGCGAACGTCTGGTGGAAGAACCTGAACCGGCCCGCCACCTCCCGCAGGACGCCCTCGCCACGCAGTCGATCTACGGCACCCCAGTCGATGGCCCCCAATGGTCTGGCCGACTCAACGAACCGCTCGTGGCTCTCTTCCCAGATCGCCCCGGCAATCGCCAACGCAGCCTCCTCCTGAGCCCGCGCAGCCTCTCCCCGGAGCCCTTCCCGATCTAGGGCAATCCGACGATCCCAGTACGACCTGTACAAAGCCGCCACCGTTAGATCATCCGGGATTGGACCGAGCCCTCCATACAGTTCACACGCCATCGCCAGCCGCAACGGCACCCCCAGCACCTCGGAGCCCCCGGTGGCGTGGGCAGCCCGCGACAGACTCTCCACGAAGAGAGGACTGACGTTCGTCGACGCGGCCACAAACGCCTCGCCCCACGCGAGAATCTCATCGGGAGTCAGCCGAGGCAGCGGAAGCACCGTCCTCGGGGGAAGGGATTTCGCTAGATCGAAATCGATCCATTCACGCTCGCGGCACAAGACCACCAGGCCGTGCTGCTCGGCGATTCGTCGCAGCAGGGCTGCGATGACCCGAGCAGAGCTTTCGCTCAGTATTAAATCCAGAGTGTCAATGATCACGCAGACCTGACCACCACGAGCTAGGTCTTCGAGAGCCGCCGTGAAGACCGGGACATCGTCGAGCCCTGTGGCCGCCTGACAGAGCGCCAGGTCCACGTCTTTGGCTGTGGCAAGCGAGGCTGCACGGGGCACGGAGGAACAGGGAACTATCACCACCGCACGACCGTCGGCGAGGAGCGCGTCGTAGATCTGCCCGGCAAAGACGCTCTTCCCTAGTCCTCCGTCGCCGACAATCGCAAGTGGCGTCCCGTCTCGACGGAGTCGGTTCAGGCCTGGTTGGATGAGGTCACGCCGGTCGACCTCCGGAAGAGTGTCTGGCGTGAGCTCGGCGCGGGCCTGCTCACTGATAGCCAAGAAGGCTGCCCGGCCCGGCATTGGTTGCGCATCCCGCGCTTCGACCTCCCTAACGCGCCGCTCAAGGCTCGCGATTTGTTGACTCAACACGGCGAATACCTCCCGCAACGCGGGCGCGTTCTCGGCCGCCGCCTTCGCTAGGCTGGTGGCCGCCATCCTGATCCCACGCTCGGCGATGCGAAATCGCGCCTGCTCTGAGTTTGCCCACTCGCTATCGGATTGGTGCGCGGCGTGGACCACGCTCTCGGCTAGGACTCCAGGGTCAAAGCGCGCGCGCACGAGCTCGTCCAAACCGAACCCATTTGCGGCGACCGCGTTGACCGCGAGTTCCAGACCCGCAGTGATTTCGGCGTCGTCGCGCTCAGCCAGTTCCCCCTGCGCCCACTCGCGGAGTGATTCTCGCAGCCTACGGACCAGCTCGTCCGTCTCTGGGTGGGACTTCAGTGTGGTCTCCACGCGTCCCAACCTCAACAGGAAGGCCTGCCCGGCAGCGCCCGCGACCAAAGCAGGGCCCAGGCCGACGGTAGCTACTCCAGCTGCTGCGCTAGCGACACTGATGGTCGCCAGCATGCGCACCAAGTCCTTCTGTCGGCGCGAGAGGGCCATGTTGGGTCCCCGTTCTGGTGTAAGCCGGTGCCTCCGCTGCCGGTCGCCCGGGTGATTGAGCGTTTCGCACAGTACCTGCGAGTGGCCGCGAAACGGTCAGATCTCAACCACCACGACCGGCGCTGAGTCTGAATCCAACGAGGACGCGATGTACGCGCGGCCGTGACCGACCGGACAGATTTGGAACCAGGAGGCCCCTTAGTGCCGGTGTTGGCGCCCCTGCCGCCGCTCGACAGAGTCGACAGGCGGCGGATGGGGCCATTTGGCCACCTCCCATCCGATCGGGCTACTGCAGCGTCTCCTCGAACGAGTGCGTCGGACGTGGACATCGGGCGCGGCTGGGAGTACGCGGTCCCGGGGTCTCGCTCTTCCGGGCGACCAGACGCTAAGACTGTTCGTCAACTCGTGGCCATGACCGCCCGACTCGTCCCGGGCGAGACCACGAAACGCGCGCTCGCCCGCACCACAGCGTCGACCTGGTCGACCTCGCGCACGGTGCCGGCGCCGACGAGCCAGCCGGGCGGCGCGGGCCTCCATCCCCTGTCGCCCGGAGGACTGCACAACGACGTCCACGCCGCGCTCGGGGAACAGCCGCCCGAGCTCGGCGTCCAGGGCCTCGACGTCGTCGCACCAGGCCGTCGCCACCCCCAAGAGGCCAACAGTTCGCGGCGGTTCGAACTCGGCTGGACCACCACGACAGGCCCCGCACCCTACGCGCGCGCCGCCTGCGCGACCAGTATGCCCAGCGAGCCTCCGCCCAGCACGAGCACTCCCGTACCCGACAGCGGACCGGCGTTGCGCAGCGCGCGCACCGCGACCGCCAGCGGCTCGGCCAATACGGCGTCCGCCAAGCGCAGCCCGTGTGAGCTCGCCGCCATCCACCTTGTGGCACAGCCTCATCCTCTGGGCGGTTGCTCGTCATCTAAGGCTGTTCGCCCGCCAATCTCCCTCAGTGCCTCAGCATTGCGAGCACGCCACTCGCGCCTTTCGATGTCCAGCTCCTGCCCCAAAGAGGCTTCGTACATATCGTTGAAGTTGGAGATCGATCGTTCCGCCGCGAGCACGTATTCGCATGCAATCTCGGATCGTGGTGGAAGCGGCAAGTCCTTTGACCAAGCCGCTAAGGCGTCATGAACGTGTTCATAGGCTACGTGCGCGGCGGAGATCTCAGAAGCCGCGTAGTGCTCTTGGGCGAGGCTGGGGCCCTCTCTCAGGATCGAGCGGGCCTCCTCGACCCGCTGGCGCAAATCGGATGGGAGAAAGACACACTCCGATGACGCTTGCTGCATTGAATCGCCGATCACGTGGTAGAACCACGCTGCGTCCGCGTCCTGGGGCTTGTTCCTGAGATGGTCATAGACGCCGGCGAAGATGACATCGCAGGACTCGGCCGCTTCACGTGCGCGGTCCTCTGTCGCTCTTGCTTTCCTAGCCTGGTCCGCGCGACGCTCACGGTCGAGTTCGGACTTGCGCTCCGAGCGCTGCTGCATGGTTGTGGCGAAGATCGTCATGAGGCCGCCGACGAACGCGCCGCCAAGGCCAGCGCCGGCCGCGATCAAAGCGCTCGTCGTCTCCAGTTCCACCCATGAAGACTAGGGTGCGGAAGGGCTGAGCCACCAGGACGCCGTCCTGGGCCGAGGACAACTGGACATGGTCACTACGCGGCGGTGTGCTGCGGATCCGTGGAGCCTCGCACCAGAAGCCCAGGGGTCGCACCCCATAGGTTCCGGGGCGACCCCGGGGGTTGGGGCACCAGGCGGGAAACCCGCGGCGGGGTGGCCCGATCTGGGCGGTGTGACTCCCCCCTGCGGGCTGAGACTTCGACCTGAGTGGGCTCGCCGGCACACGGACGAGACGGCGCTGAGGCGCGTGAGGTCCGCTCAGGCCGGCCCAGCGAGTGCGCCCCGGTCTCGGTGCCCAGGCTTAGACCGCATCGGCGTGCAATAGGCGTGCAACAACGAGCCGGGCGCCGGAAGGGCCGATTTGACCTGTTGCACGGTTGTTGCACGCAAGGCCCCTGGAAACACATCACCGCAGGTCAGAGACCTGCGGTGTGGTGCCCCCGGCAGGATTCGAACCTGCGCTCCCGCCTCCGGAGGGCGGTGCTCTATCCCCTGAGCTACGGGGGCCGAACGGCCTGAGCCACCGCCGAAACGGCAACGGCGACTGAGGCTAGCAGCCTACGCTGGGCATCATGCAATCCGGGACGGAGGACCCCGGTGCAGCCCCCCGCGTCCTCGTGTGCGACGACACCGAGGCGATCCGAGCGCTGCTCCGGATCAACCTCGAGCTGGCCGGGTTCGTCGTCGAGGAGAGCACCGACGGGCGCGCGGCGATGGCCCGGCTCATCGACACCGACCTGCCCCGCCCGGACGTCGTCGTCCTCGACTCCCAGATGGCGCCCTACGACGGCTGGTGGGCGATCGCGGCCATCCGCGCCCACCCCCCGCTCGACCCGGTGCCCGTCGTCCTCGTCACCGCGACCGCGGGCGAGCTCGTGAGCCCCGAAATCAGCGGCGCCGGGTTCGACGCGTGCGTGAGCAAGCCCTTCGAGCCCGAGCAGGTGGTCGAGGTCGTCTCACGGCTCGCGGCGTCCGGTCGGGCCCCGCGGCGCCGTCCGTAGACTTTGCCGGGTGACCCCCGAAGAGCTCTCGGCCGCGATCCGCGCTGCCCTCCAGTCCGTCGTCGACTCCGGTGACCTCCTGGTCGCCGTCCCCGACGAGGTCCGCGTGGAGCGCCCGAGGAACCGCGACCACGGGGACTGGTCGACCAACGTCGCCCTCCAGCTGGCCAAGCCGGCGGGCCGGCCCCCGCGCGAGGTCGCCACGCTGCTCGCCGGGCGGCTCGCCGACCTCGCCGGGGTCAAGACCGTCGACGTCGCCGGGCCCGGCTTCCTCAACATCACCCTCGAGGCCGCCTCCGCCGGCGAGCTCGCCCGCACCATCGTCGAGACCGGCGCCGAGTACGGCCGCAACGACGCCGAGGCCGGGCACGTCATCAACGTCGAGTTCATCTCCGCCAACCCCACCGGCCCCCTCCACATCGGGCACACCCGCTGGGCCGCGCTCGGCGACTCGATGGCCCGCCTCCTGCTCGCCTCCGGCGCCGAGGTGACGAGCGAGTACTACATCAACGACGCCGGCGCCCAGATGGACAAGTTCGCCGAGTCCGTGCTCGCCCGCGCCGCGGGGCGGCCCACCCCCGAGGGCGGCTACCCGGGCGCCTACATCGACGACCTCGCCGCCACCGCGCTGGCCGCCCGCCCCGACCTGACCGACCTGCCCCACGACGAGGCCGTCGCCGTCGCCCGCGAGCTCGCCTACGCCGCCCAGCTGCAGGACATCAAGGACACCCTCGCCGACTTCGGGGTGCGCTTCGACGTCTGGTTCTCCGAGCGCTCCCTCCACGACGGCGGCGCCGTCGGGCAGGCCGTCGCCCGCCTGCGCGAGCAGGGCCACGTCTACGACGCTGACGGCGCGGTCTGGCTGCGCACCACCACCTTCGGCGACGACAAGGACCGCGTCCTCGTGCGCGCCGACGGCGTCCCGACGTACTTCGCCGCCGACGCCGCCTACTACCTGAGCAAGAAGGACCGCGGCTTCGAGCAGAAGATCTACCTCCTCGGCGCCGACCACCACGGCTACATCAACCGGCTCAAGGCGATCGCCGCCTGCGCCGGCGACGACCCCGAGCACAACATCGAGGTGCGCATCGGCCAGCTCGTCAACCTCGGCGGCGCCCGGCTGTCCAAGCGCGCCGGCAACATCATCGAGCTGCGCGACCTCATCCGCTGGATCGGCACCGACGCCATCCGCTACTCCCTCGCGCGCTACCCCGCCGACAGCCCGCTCTCCCTCGAGGGGGAGGAGCTGCGCAAGCAGACCAACGACAACCCGGTCTTCTACGTGCAGTACGCCCACGCGCGCACCGCCAACCTCGCCCGGCTCGCCGCCGAGGACGGCGTGCACCGCGCCGACGGCTTCGACGCCGGCCTGCTCACCGACCCCACCGAGGCCGCCCTGCTCGCCGCACTCGGCGACTTCCCCCGGGTCGTCGCCCAGGCCGCGCACCTGCGCGAGCCGCACCGCGTCGCGCGCTACCTCGAGGGTCTCGCCGCCCGCTTCCACAAGTGGTACGACACCTGCCGCGTGCGGCCGCAGAACGCGCAGGAGGAGGTCACCGACCTGCACCGGACGCGGCTGTGGCTCGGCGAGGCCACCCGTCAGGTGCTCGCCAACGGTCTCGACCTGCTCGGCGTCTCGGCGCCCGAGCGGATGTGAGGGGCTGACCCGTGCGCGCCCACGAGGCCGGTGCCCTGCACGCCGAGGGCTACGGCGGCCCCCCGCTCTACCTGCCCTACCCGAGCGACGTCATGGAGCTGCTCCCGCAGCTGTGGCCCGCCTCGGTCGGCCGGGACGACCGTGGCCGCCTCACCGTCGCCGGCGTCGACGTCTGCGCGCTCGCCGAGCGGCACGGCACGGCCGCCTACGTCATGGACGAGGACGACTTCCGCTCCCGCGCACGCGACTTCCGCGACTCCTTCGCCTCCGCCTTCGCCCACCTCGGCGGCGCCGACGTGTACTACGCCGGCAAGGCCTTCCTGTGCACCGCGGTCGCGCGCTGGGTCCAGCAGGAGGGCCTCTGTCTCGACGTGTGCACCGGCGGCGAGCTCGCCGTGGCCCGCCGCGTCGGCTTCCCCGCCGAGCGGGTCGCCTTCCACGGCAACAACAAGACCGTCCCCGAGCTGCGCGAGGCCCTCGAGTACGGAGTCGGCCGAATCGTCGTCGACTCCTTCGACGAGATCGAGCGGGTCATCGCCCTGGCGACCGAGCTCGGGGTCCGGGCCCCCGTCATGGTCCGGGTCACCGTCGGCGTCGAGGCACACACCCACGAGTTCATCGCCACCGGCCACGAGGACCAGAAGTTCGGCTTCAGCCTCGCCGGCGGCCAGGCGATGGCCGCCGTGGCCCGGCTCGCCGCCCACCCCGAGGCCGTCGACCTGCGCGGCCTGCACAGCCACATCGGCTCCCAGATCTTCGACACCGCCGGCTTCGAGGCGGCGGTCCACCGGCTCGCCGGGCTGCACGCCGCCGTGGCCACCGAGCACGGGATCGCCCTGCCCGAGCTCGACCTCGGCGGCGGCTACGGCGTCGCGTACACCTCGCAGCACACCCCGCTGCCCCCGCGCGAACTCGCCCGTTCGCTCGCCGAGATCGTCGAGCGCGAGCTCGCCGCCGGCGCGGGCGCCGGCCACCCGGCCCCGCGGGTCTCCGTCGAGCCCGGCCGCGCCATCGTCGGCCCGACGACGTTCACCCTCTACGAGGTCGGCACCGTCAAGCACGTCGACCTCGGCGGCGGGCACGGCCGCACCTACGTCTCGGTCGACGGCGGCATGAGCGACAACGCCCGCCCCGCCCTCTACGAGGCCGACTACTCCTGCACCCTCGCCAACCGCAGCTCGAGCGCCGAGCCCACCCTCGCCCGGGTCGTCGGGCGGCACTGCGAGAGCGGCGACATCGTCGTCCTCGACGAGTACCTGCCGGCCGACGTGCGCCCCGGCGACCTCGTCGCGGTCCCCGGCACCGGCGCCTACTGCCGCAGCCTGTCCAGCCAGTACAACCACACCCCGCGGCCGCCGGTCGTCGCCGTCCGGGAGGGTGAGAGCCGCGTCATCGTCCGCCGTGAGACGATCGACGACCTGCTCGCCCTCGACGTCGCCGACGCGTGAGCCCGACCCACCAGGAGACCCCGCCCCCCATGGCCCACGAACCCGGAGCCCCCGTGCGCGTCGCCCTCCTCGGATGCGGCGTCGTCGGGTCCTCCGTCGCGCGGCTGCTCACCGAGCACGCCGACGACCTCGCCGCCCGGGTCGGCGCCCCCCTCGAGCTCGTCGGCATCGCCGTGCGCCGCCCCCAGCGGCCGCGGCCCGACGTGCCCGTCGACCCGTCGCTGTTCACCGCCGACGCCGAGGAGCTCGTGACCCGCGCCGACGTCGTCGTCGAGGTCATCGGCGGCATCGACCCCGCCCGTGGGCTCATCCTGCGCGCCATGGAGCACGGCGCCGGCGTCGTCTCCGCGAACAAGGCCCTCGTCGCCGAGGACGGCCCGACGCTGTTCGAGGCCGCCGCACGCAACGGTGTCGACCTCTACTACGAGGCCGCCGTCGCCGGCGCCATCCCCATCCTGCGCCCGGTGCGCGAGTCGCTCGCCGGCGACCGCGTCCGGCGGGTCATGGGCATCGTCAACGGCACGACCAACTTCGTCCTCGACAAGATGGACGTCTCCGGTGCCGGCTTCGCCGAGACCGTCGAGGAGGCCCAGGCGCTCGGCTACGCCGAGGCCGATCCCACCGCCGACGTCGAGGGCTTCGACGCCGCGGCCAAGGCGGCCATCCTCGCCAGCCTGGCCTTCCACACCCGGGTGTCCTCGGCCCACGTCCACCGCGAGGGCATCACCGAGGTCAGTGCGGCCGACATCCGCGCCGCGCGCGAGAACGACTGCGTCGTCAAGCTGCTCGCCATCTGCGAGCGGGTCACCGCCAGTGGGTCCGACGCCGTGAGCGTGCGGGTGCACCCCGCGATGGTGCCGCGCTCGCACCCCCTGGCCAGCGTCCGCGAGGCGTTCAACGCCGTCTTCGTCGAGGCCGAGGCCGCGGGCGAGCTGATGTTCTACGGGCGCGGCGCCGGGGGCGACCCCACCGCCTCGGCCGTCCTCGGCGACCTCGTCGCCGTCGCCCGGCAGCGGGTCTCCGGCGGTCACGGGCCGGGGGAGTCGGCCTACGCCGACCTGCCCGTCGTCGACCTCGGCCAGGCGGTCACCCGCTACCACATCAGCCTCGACGTTGCCGACCGCCCGGGCGTGCTCGCCCAGGTCGCGGCCGTCTTCGCCGAGCAGGGGGTGTCCATCGAGACCGTCCGCCAGCAGGCCGGCCCCGAGGACGACGGCCGCGCCCGGCTCATCGTCGTCACCCACCGCGCCACCGACGCGGCGCTCTCGGCCACCGTCGAGGACCTCGCCGCGCTCGAGTCGGTCGACGACGTCGTCTCCGTCATGCGCGTGGAAGGAGCCTGACCGTGGCCCAGCAGTGGCGAGGCGTGATCCGCGAGTACGCCGAGCGGCTCCCCAGCCTCGAGGGGGCGCCGGTCGTCACCCTGCTCGAGGGCGGCACCCCGCTCATCCCGTGCGAGCACCTCTCCGAGCTCACCGGTGCCTCCGTGTACGTCAAGTACGAAGGGCTGAACCCCACGGCCTCGTTCAAGGACCGGGGGATGACCGCGGCGATCTCCGCCGCCAAGCGCGCCGGAGCCCGAGCCGTCATCTGCGCCAGCACCGGCAACACGAGCGCCAGCGCCGCGGCCTACGCCGTCAAGGCCGGGATGACCTGTGCCGTCCTCGTGCCCGACGGCAAGATCGCCATGGGCAAGCTGAGCCAGGCGATCGCCCACGGCGCCACCCTGCTGCAGGTCGAGGGCAACTTCGACGACTGCCTCACCGTGGCCCGCAAGCTCGCCGAGTCCTACCCCGTCGAGCTCGTCAACTCGGTCAACCCCGCCCGGATCGAGGGGCAGAAGACCGCCGCGTTCGAGGTCGTCGACGCCCTCGGCGACGCTCCCGACATCCACGTGCTGCCCGTCGGCAACGCCGGCAACATCACCGCCTACTGGCGCGGCTACTGCGAGTACGCCTCGCCCACACCGGGAGTCGGTGGCGAGGTGCTGGCACCGCTCGCCACACGGCGCCCCGCGATGTGGGGGTTCCAGGCCGCGGGCGCGGCCCCCATCGTCCTCGGTCACCCCGTCGACGAGCCCGAGACGGTCGCCACCGCCATCCGGATCGGCAACCCCGCGTCGTGGCGTCAGGCGGAGGCTGCCCGCGACGAGTCCGGGGGCCTGATCGACTCGGTCACCGACGAGGAGATCCTCGAGGCGCACCGCCTGCTCTCCTCGACCGAGGGCGTCTTCGTCGAGCCCGGGTCGGCGGCCAGCATCGCCGGTCTGGTCAAGATGCACCGCGCCGGCCGGGTGCCGTCCGGCGCCACGGTCGTGTGCACCGTGACCGGCCACGGCCTCAAGGACCCACAGTGGGCGCTGCGCACCGCCGACGGCGGTGACGTCGAGCCGGTCCGGGTGCCCGTCGACGCCTACTCGGTCGCCGCGGCGCTCGGTCTCGATGGGTGAGGTCGAGGCGGTGCTGCGCCCCGGCGCCGCCGTCGAGGTCGAGGTGCCGGCGAGCAGCGCCAACCTCGGCCCGGGGTTCGACTCCGTCGGCTGCGCCCTCGGGGTGTGGGACCGCTGCCGGGTCACCGTGACCCCCGAGCCCGGCCTCGTCGTCACGGTCGAGGGGGAGGGCGCCGGTGCCGTGCCCCTCGACGAGAGCCACCTCGTCCTGCGGGCGATGCGCGCCGCCTGGGCCGAGGTCGGGGTGGACGTGCCGGGCGGGCTGCGCCTCGAGTGCCACAACGCCGTCCCGCACGGGCGGGGGATGGGCTCGTCGGCCACGGCGATCGTCACCGGCATCGTCGCCGCCCTCGGCCTGGCCAGCACCGCCCAGGGCGACCCCGGCGTGGTCGACCTCGACGCCGCGAGCGCCCTCGCCGCCCGGCTCGAGGGCCACCCGGACAACGCCTCGGCGAGCGTCTACGGGGGCGTCACGCTCTCCTGGACCGACCCCACCGGCGCGGCCAGCACCGTCCGCCTCCCGGTGCACGCCGACCTCGAGCCGGTCGTCTTCGCCCCGCCGTCCCAGCTGTCCACCGCGCGGGCCCGCTCCGTGCTGCCCCAGCAGGTGCGCCTCGCCGACGCCGCCGCGAACTCCGCGCGCGCGGCGCTGCTCGCGTACGCCGTCGGCGCCGCGCCGCAGCACCTGCTCGAGGCCACCCGCGACTGGCTGCACCAGGAGGCCCGCCGAGGCTCCTACCCCGAGTCGATGGCGCTCGTGGACCGCCTGCGGGCGGCGGGACACGCCGCGGCCATCTCCGGCGCCGGGCCCTCTGTCCTCGTCCTCACGCCACGCCCGCGGGTCGACGCGGTCCGCGCCCACGCGCCGTCGGGGTGGCGCGTCCTGGCCCCGGGCATCCCCGAGCACGGCGCCGTCCTGCGCGTCCTCGCCACCGGGTGACCGGCACGTTCTCCGCGTCGATGCGGACCTCGCGCCGGCACGGTGGTACGGTGGTGACGCGTTCGCAGCCGATGCCGGGCTCCGCCCGTTGCCTGCAGCGAATCGCCTCCCACGCCTTCGGGGCACAGCACGCGGTCCGCCGTGGCCGCCCGCCCGGGCGTGGTCTCTTCCACCAGACCGGCCTCTGACGCCGGTCCACGAGCGAGGGGAAGGATCCTTCGTGACAGACACCACCAGCCTCGAGGCGGCACCCGCCACGGCCCAGCGGCGCTCCGGCGCCCTGTCCGCGATGCGGCTCGCCGAGCTCCAGGGGCTCGCGTCGAGCATGGGCATCAGTGGCACCGCCAAGATGCGCAAGGGCGACCTCGTCTCGGCCATCCGCGCCCGCCAGAACGGCGAGAGCGGCCCCGCCGCGCAGAGCCGCCCGGCCCGCGAGGAGCGCGAGGTCGCCGCCGCCCCCCAGGGCGAGAACGGTCACCAGGGCCGGGCCGCCGAGAGCGACCAGGGCGCCCCGGCCACCGGGCACCCCGCCGAGCGCGAGCCCGAGCAGCGCCGCGACCGTGAGCACAACGGCCGTGAGCGCGAGCAGAACGGCCGCGAGCAGGGCCGTGAGCGCCAGGGGGGCCGCGACCAGAACCAGGACCGCGACCAGAACCAGGACCGCGGCCAGGGCAAGAACGACCAGCGCGGAAACCGCGACCAGCAGGGCGGCCGCCCGCAGGACCAGCAGCACCGCGACGACGAGGACGGCAGCGGCCGCGGCCGGCGCCGCCGCAACCGGGGCCGCAACCGCGACAAGCGCCGCCAGAACCAGCAGGACGGCGGCCAGAACGAGGGCGAGCTGCAGGTCCACGAGGACGACGTCCTCGTGCCCGTCGCCGGCATCCTCGACATCCTCGACAGCTACGCCTTCGTGCGCACCACGGGCTACCTGCCGGGCAGCAGCGACATCTACGTGCCGATGCAGCTCGTCAAGCGGCACGGGCTGCGCAAGGGCGACGCCGTCACCGGCTCGATCAAGGCGCCGCGCGACGGCGAGGAGCCCCAGCAGCAGACCGTCGGCTCCCGTAACAACCGCCAGAAGTACACGCCGCTCGCCCGGCTCGAGACGGTCAACGCCATGGCACCCGACGAGGCCCGGCGCCGGCCCGAGTTCACCAAGCTCACGCCGCTCTACCCGCAGCAGCGCCTGCGTCTGGAGACCGAGCAGAACCTCGTGACGACCCGGATCATCGACCTCGTCGCGCCGATCGGCAAGGGTCAGCGCGGGCTCATCGTCGCGCCGGCCAAGGCGGGCAAGACGATGGTCATGCAGGCCATCGCCAACGCCATCACGACGAACAACCCCGAGTGCCACCTCATGGTCGTCCTCGTCGACGAGCGTCCCGAGGAGGTCACCGACATGCAGCGGGCCGTCAAGGGCGAGGTCATCTCCTCGACCTTCGACCGCCCCGCCGACGACCACACGACGGTCGCCGAACTGGCCATCGAGCGGGCCAAGCGTCTCGTCGAGATGGGCCACGACGTCGTCGTGCTCCTCGACTCGATCACCAAGCTCGGGCGCGCCTACAACCTCGCCGCCCCGGCGAGCGGGCGCATCCTCTCCGGTGGTGTCGACTCGGCCGCGCTCTACCCCCCGAAGAAGTTCTTCGGCGCCGCCCGCAACATCGAGAACGGCGGCTCGCTGACCATCCTCGCCACCGCGCTCGTCGAGACCGGCTCGCGCATGGACGAGGTGATCTTCGAGGAGTTCAAGGGCACCGGCAACATGGAGCTCAAGCTCGACCGGCAGCTGGCCAACCGGCGCATCTTCCCGGCGGTCGACGTCAACAACTCGGGCACCCGCCGCGAGGAGATCCTCCTGGCGCCCGACGAGCTGAAGATCATGTGGAAGCTGCGGCGTGTGCTCGCCGCGCTCGACAGCCAGCAGGGCATCGAGCTGCTCCTCGACCGGCTGCGCAAGACGAAGAACAACTACGAGTTCCTCATGCAGGTGCAGCAGACGAGCTCGATCAAGCTCGACGACGAGGACGACGCCTGAGCCCGAGCGCTCAACGCACCGGGCCGAGCTCCAGCCTGCGGCGGAGCTCGGCCCGGCCCTCGTCGGAGTCGGGCAGGTCCCACCAGGACTCGACCCACCACGTCGCCCCGGCCTGGCGCCAGGGCTCGGTCGGGGGCCGGACGTCGGCGAACCCGCCGTGGCTGTCGCCCTCGACGACGACGTCGTAGCCCGCCATCGTCAGCCCGGCCTCGGCCCGCAGCCCGGCGACGTGCTCGACCACCGCACGCAGCGTCGCCGGCGTCAGGCGCGAACCGGGGCTCTCGACCGTCCCCCCGGCGACCGCCGGGAGCACCCCCTGCCACCGCGCGGCCCGCTCGAGCGAGCGCTGCCGCCGGGCACCGGGGACGAGCGCGCCGACGCACCACACCGGCGGGTGCGGCCGCTGGACGGGCGGCGGCGGCGCCAGCATCTCGACCGGCCGGGCGCTCCAGTGCTCACCGGCGAACTCGAACGGCTGGCCACCGAGCAGCCCCGCGTAGACCGCCAGCCCCTCGTCGACCTTGGCGGCCCGCACCGCGCGTCCCTCGTCCGGCTCGAACGCCAGCCAGTTCTCGTGCAGCGCCCCGAGGCCGACGCCGAGGGTCACCCGCCCGCCGGAGAGCCGGTCGACGGAGCCGACGCGGCTCGCGAGGTCCCAGGGCCGGTAGCGCGAGACCGGGGTGAGCAGCGTGCCGAGCCGGATGCGCTCGGTGGCGACCGCCGCGGCGGCCAGCGTGGCCCAGGCGTCCTGGGCCCAGACGGCCTCCCACGTGAGCACCATGTCCCAGCCGGCGTCCTCGGCGACGCCGGCGAGCTCGACGAACTCCCGCTCCGAGGCCCACGGCAGGACCGCTGCGTAGCGCATCCCGTGACGCTACCGCTGCGCGGGCGCGGGCGGCCGTCGTCGCGTCCTGCCGGGCGGGTGTCCTGCCGCGCGCTCGGCAGGAGACCGGCACCGGCTGTGGATGACGCGCCCGGCGTCCCGCCCGATCTCGGCAGGCTGGCCGGCATGGAGCAGCGCACCCGCCGGCTGACGCGCGGCGAACGGGCCGTCCGCGCGGGCGAGGTCGCCGCCCGGCACGGGGGCGTGGCCCACCGCGCCGACCTGCGGGCGGTCGGGGTCTCCCGGGCCGACGTGCGCTCCGAGCTCGCGGCGGGGCGCTGGAGCCGCCTCGGGCGGCACACGGTGCTCCTCGGCACGGGCGCACCCGGCCAGGAGGCGCGCTGGTGGCAGGCGGTCTGGGAGACCGGGGCCGGCGCGGTGCTCGACGGCGTCAGCGCGCTGCAGGCCGCCGGCCTCACCGGGTTCGCCGCGGGCCGCATCGACGTCGCCATCCGCACGAACAACCGGGTCCACCGGCCGCCCGGCGTGCGGGTGCGCCAGCGCCGCGACCTCGGCCCGGTCATGGGCGCCGGCATCCCGCGCACCCGTCCGGAGCAGGCCACCGTCCGCGGCGCGCTGTGGGCGGCCAGCGACCGGCAGGCGGCGCTCGTGGTCTGCCTGGCGGTGCAGCAGCGGCTCGTGCCCCCGGGCCGGCTCCTCGCCGCCGCGGGCGCTCACGGCCCGCACCGGCGTCGGCGGCTGGTCCAGCAGGTCGTGGCCGACGTCTGCGACGGCGCGCACTCCCTCGGGGAGCTCGACCTCGGCCGGTGGTGCCACCGGTACGGCATCCCGCCGCCGACCCGCCAGCGCGTGCGCATCGTCGCCGGCGGGCGCGTCTACCTCGACGCCGCCTGGGAGGACGCCGGGCTCGTCGTCGAGGTCGACGGTGGCCACCACGCGCTGGCGCTCGGGCCGGTCGACGACGCGCTGCGCCAGAACGAGCTCGCCCTCGGCAGCGACCTCGTCCTGCGGCTGCCGGTGCTCGGCCTGCGCCTGGAGCCCGAGCGCTTCATGGACCAGGTGCGGCGCGGCCACGAGCGCCGGACGAGGGCCGCCTGACAGGGCGCCCGTCCTGCGGGCCGCGCGACGGCAGCGCTGGTGTCCTGCCAGCCGCGCGTCCTCGTGCCCGCTCGGCAGGACACCGGAGCGATGTCGACGGGGCGGCGGCGGGAATGCCACCGGTGGCGGCTCCGTTTAGGTGACGGTGCGCCACCTCTGGCACACTTGACCGCTGGACCGGTTCACGGCAGTGACGCGTTTCCTGAGCGGCCTCCCACGAGGGTTGCAGTCGGGGCGCCAAGGGCTTGCAGCACGGTGCTGGGCCCGCCGACCCGGAGACATCCAAGGAGAGACTCGTGAAGAAGGACATCCACCCGAACTACGTGGAGACCACGGTCACCTGCACCTGTGGCAACACGTTCACCACGCGCAGCACCGCCGAGAACGGCGTCATCCACGCCGACGTGTGCTCCAACTGCCACCCGTTCTACACGGGCAAGCAGAAGATCCTCGACACCGGCGGCCGCGTGGCCCGGTTCGAGGCGCGGTACGGCAAGAAGGCCGCCAAGTAGCACCCGATGCGCCGGTCCGTCCACCATGGGCGGGCCGGCGCACCCGTGTCCCCGCCGCCCACCTGCCGAGGAGGACCAGGTGCTCGAGTCCGCCGAGGCGATCGTCGCCGAGCACGCCGCGCTCGAGCGCGAGCTGGCCGACCCCGCGGTCGTCTCGGACCCGGCCCGGCTGCGCGAGGTCAACCGGCACTACGCGTCCCTCGGCCCGACCGTCGCCGCGCACCACGCCTGGGTGAGCGCCCGCGGCGACCTCGAGGCCGCCCGCGAGCTCGCCGCCGAGGACCCGGCCTTCGCCGCGGAGCTGCCGGCCCTCGAGGCCGCCGAGCACGAGGCCGCCGAGCGGCTGCGTCACCTGCTGCTGCCGCGCGACCCCGACGACGACCGCGACGTCATCCTCGAGGTCAAGGCGGGGGAGGGCGGTGAGGAGTCGGCGCTCTTCGCCGGCGACCTGCTGCGGATGTACCTGCGCCACGCCGAGCGCCGCGGATGGCGCACCGAGATCCTCGACGCGACCGAGTCCGACCTCGGCGGCTACAAGGACGTGCGGGTCGCCGTGAAGTCCCGGGGGACCCCCGGGCCGGGCGAGGCACCGTGGGCCCGGCTGAAGTTCGAGGGCGGCGTGCACCGCGTGCAGCGCGTGCCCGTCACCGAGAGCCAGGGCCGCATCCACACCTCGGCGGCCGGCGTGTGGGTGATGCCCGAGGCCGACGAGGTCGAGGTCTCGATCGACCCCCACGACCTGCGTATCGACGTCTTCCGCTCCAGCGGCCCCGGCGGGCAGAGCGTCAACACGACCGACTCCGCCGTCCGGATCACCCACCTGCCGACCGGCCTCGTCGTCTCCTGCCAGAACGAGAAGTCCCAGCTGCAGAACCGGGAGGCGGCGATGCGCGTGCTCCGGGCCCGGCTGCACCAGCTGGCGACGCAGGAGCGCGAGGCCGCCGACGCCGACGCCCGGGCGAGCCAGGTGCGCACCGTCGACCGCTCCGAGCGCATCCGCACCTACAACTTCCCCGAGAACCGGGTCAGCGACCACCGCACCGGCTACAAGGCCTACAACCTCGACCACGTCCTCGACGGCGACCTCGACCCGGTCATCCAGTCGGCGGTCGACGCCGACGAGGCAGCCCGCCTCGCCGCCGTCGCGCAGCGATGACGACCCTCGACGTCGTGCTCGCCCGGGCCCGGCGCGAGCTGGCCGCCGCCGGCGTGCCCTCGCCCGAGGTCGACGCCCTCGAGCTCGCCGGCGTCGTCCTCGGCACCGACACCGGCGAGGTCCGGCGTCGTCAGGTGCTGTGCGCCCCGCTCGCCGACGCCGACGTCGCCCGCCTCGAGGAGCTCCTCGCGCAGCGGGCGCGGCGGGTCCCGCTGCAGCACCTCACCGGCCGGGCCCACTTCCGCGGGCTCGTCCTGTACGTCGGGCCGGGTGTCTTCGTGCCCCGCCCGGAGACCGAGGTCACCGCGGGGCTGGCCATCGAGGCCGCGCGCGCCCACCGCGGGTCCGCGGTCGTGGTCGACCTGGGCACCGGCTCGGGGGCGATCGCGCTGGCCGTGGCCGAGGAGGTCCCGGGCGCCCGGGTGCACGCCGTCGAGCTGAGCCCGCAGGCGCACGCCTGGGCCGAGCGCAACGTCGCCGAGCACGGTGGCGGCGTCGAGCTGCGCCTCGGTGACGCGACGACGGCCTTCGAGGACCTCGAGGGGGTGGCCGACGTCGTCGTCAGCAACCCCCCGTACATCCCCGACGGCGCGGTGCCCGTCGACCCCGAGGTGCGCGAGCACGACCCCGAGCTGGCGCTCTACGGCCGCTCGGCGGACGGGCTGGCCGTCCCCCTGGCCGTCGCGGCCCGGGCGGCGGTGCTCCTGGCACCCGGTGGGACCCTCGTCATGGAGCACGCCGACGAGCAGGGGGCGAGCCTGCCGGCCGCGCTGCGCCGCACCGGCGCCTGGGAGGACGTCGCCGACCACGCCGACCTCGCCGGGCGTCCTCGGGTCACCGTGGCGACCCGCCGCCGCTGAGGACCTGCGCCACCGGAGAGCCCCCTCGACGTGCCGCGTGCGCGACCGTGCCCGCCGCCGCGGTGGCGCCTGCGGCCCGCCCCGCCGGCCGCCCTACCCTGGTCCCCATGCCGGTCTTCGACTGCACCACCGAGGCGGGGCGCGCCGACGCCCTCCCCAAGGTCGCCGACGGGGTGCGCCGCGGCGCCCTCGTCGTCCTGCCGACCGACACCGTGTACGGCATCGGCGCCGACGCCTTCTCCCCGGAGGCCGTCCGCGCGCTCCTCGCGGCCAAGGGGCGCGGCGCCGACATGCCGCCGCCGGTGCTCGTCCCGGAGGCGCGCACCCTCGAGGGGCTCGCCGTCGACGTCCCGCGCTACGCCCGCGCGCTCGTCGAGGCGCTGTGGCCCGGGCCGCTGACCGTCGTGCTGCGCGCCCAGCCCTCGCTCGCCTGGGACCTCGGGGAGACCGGGGGCACCGTGGCGCTGCGCATGCCCGACGACGAGGTCGCCCTGGCCCTGCTGCGCGAGGTCGGGCCGATGGCGGTGAGCAGCGCCAACCGGCACGGGCACCCCGCGAGCCGGACGGTGGTCGAGGCCGCCACCCAGCTCGGCGCGAGCGTCGAGTTCTATCTAGACGGCGGCCCGAGCACCGGCGGGCTCGCCTCGACGATCGTCGACTGCACGCGCGAGGAGCCCATGGTCCTGCGCCTCGGCGCGCTCTCGCGGGAGCAGGTCATGGACGTCGTCGGGCGCTCGCGCGAGGACGCCCTAGAGTTGACGAGCGCCGAGACCGCGGCGCTGCCCCAGGACGAGCCACGGGAGAGCACCGACGATGGGTGAGACGTTCTACGGATCCGACTTCGACGCCCTCGAGGCGTTCGACCCCGAGATCGCCGCCGTCCTCACCGGCGAGCTCGACCGGCTCCGCGGCGGGTTGCAGCTCATCGCGAGCGAGAACCTCTCCAGCCCGGAGGTGCTCACCGCCCTCGGCTCGACGCTGTCGAACAAGTACGCCGAGGGCTACCCCGGGCGGCGCTACTACGGGGGCTGCGCCGAGGTCGACAAGGCCGAGACCCTCGCCATCGAGCGCTGCAAGGCCCTCTTCGGTGCCGACCACGCCAACGTCCAGCCGCACTCGGGGGCCAGCGCCAACCAGGCGGTCTACGGCGCCTTCCTCCAGCCGGGGGAGACCATCCTCGCGATGAGCCTTCCCCACGGCGGTCACCTCACCCACGGCACGAAGGTCTCCTTCAGCGGCAAGTGGTTCGACGCCGTCCACTACGGGGTCGACAAGGACACCGAGGACATCGACTACGACGAGGTCGAGCGGCTCGCCAAGGAGCACCGACCCAAGGTCATCCTCGCGGGCGGCTCGGCGGTGCCCCGGCTGATCGACTTCGCCCGCTTCCGGGCCATCGCCGACGAGGTCGGTGCCGTCTTCTGGGTCGACGCCGCGCACTTCATCGGCCTCGTGGCCGGCGGCGCCATCCCCAGCCCCGTCCCGTACGCCGACGTCGTCTCCTTCACGACCCACAAGGTGCTGCGCGGTCCGCGCTCGGGCGCCATCGTGTGCACCGAGGAGCACCGCGCCGCGATCGACAAGGCGGTCTTCCCGATGATGCAGGGCGGCCCGCAGATGCACACGATCGCGGCCAAGGCGGTCAACTTCAAGGAGTGCGCGACCCCCGAGTACGCCGAGTACACCCGGCGCGTGGTCGCCAACGCCCAGGTGCTCGCGGGGGCGCTCGGCGAGCACGGCATCCGGCCGACGACCGGTGGCACCGACACCCACCTGAGCCTGCACGACCTCCAGGGCGTGCTCGTCACCGGCGCCGACGCCGAGGCGCGGTGCGACGCCGCGGGCATCACCCTGAACAAGAACGCCATCCCGTTCGACCCGCAGAAGCCGAACATCGCCTCCGGCATCCGGGTCGGCACGCCGGCCGTGACGACCCAGGGGATGGGCGAGGACGAGATGCGCACCATCGCCCGGCTCATCTCCCGCGCGGTGACCGAGGGCGACGCCGACCCCGAGCACCCGGTCTCGCGCGAGGTGCGCGCCGAGGTGGGCGAGCTCGTCGCGGCCTTCCCGGCCTACCCCCGCCCCGCCTGAGCCCGCCCTACGAGCGGCGCCTCGAGCGCGGGGTGACGTCGCCGCGCAGGATCGTGCGGATGCTGCGCGCGAGGATCTCCATGTCGAGCATCGGCGACATGTGCTTGAGGTAGTAGAAGTCGTAGGACAGCTTCTGCATGGCGCCCGCCTCGTCACTCGTCGCGCCGAGGTTGACCTGGGCCCACCCGGTGATGCCGGGGCGCACGAGGGTGCGCTGGTCGTAGAACGGGATGACCTCCCGGTAGCGCTCGGCCGTGCTCACCCACTCCGGCCGGGGCCCGACGATGGCGAGCTCGCCGCGCAGGACGTTGATGACCTGGGGGACCTCGTCGAGGCGGTAGCGGCGCAGGAACGCGCCGAGCCGGGTGATCCGCGGGTCGTCGTCGCTCGCGAGGTCGGTGGCCGGGCGCTCCTCGGGGGTCATCGTGCGGAACTTGTGGATGCGCACCGGAGTGCCGGAGCGGCCGACCCGCGTCTGGGTGAAGAACACCGGGCGGCCGTCGACGACCAGGACGGCCAGGGCCGTGAGGAGCAGCACCGGCAGCCAGAGGACGGAGGTGAGCAGGGCCAGGGCGATGTCGGCGGCGGTCTTCAGGGGGATGAACGGCAGGATCCGGCGCAGCGAGGTCTCGATCTCCCAGCCCTCGGAGAGGTAGGACAACGGCACCTGGCCGGTGTGCTCCTCGTAGACCTGGGTGAACGCGCGCACGTCGCGCCCCGCGACCGAGACCGCGGAGATGAACCGGGTGACGTCCTGGGACCACGGCACCGACAGGTCGATGGCGATGAACGTGTCGAGCGGGGGAGCGGTGATCGGGCCGCTCTGGGAGGGGTCGACGACCCCGACGATCCGCAGGTGCGGCACCTTGCGCAGGCGCTCGACGAGGTCGCTCGCCGCGGTGACGATGACCGCGCGCTCCGACCACGGGCGGCGGCGCACCGCCCAGCGGCTCCACAGGACGAGGAAGACCCACAGGACCGCCGTGAAGAACAGCTGGCCACGGGAGAACCAGGGACGGAGGATGACGATGAGCGCGGCCTCGGTGAAGAAGACGAGCACCGCCATGACCATCGCGCGGTTGTAGCTGGGCCGCGGGGGAGCCGTCGCCGACATCGCCGCGCTCAGCGCGCTGCCGATGACCGTGGCCGCGAGCGTCGTGAGGAGGATCGGCCAGAGCACCCCGCCGGGCGTGATGGCGTTGGTCGTGAGGTCGCCGTAGCGCAGGTAGGTGGCGCCGACGAAGGCGAGGACGAGGAGCAGCAGGTCGTACACGGTGGTCCGCACGAGCGCCCGCATCTTCATGGTCGGTGAGTCTAGGGAGTGCGCCTGTCCGGGCGCGGGCTGCCTCGCCGTGGGGGCCCCGCGGACGCGATTGGGCCCGGCCGGGGCGCTTGTGATAACTTTCACAAGCCGTCACGGAGACCCTCCGCCACGACCACCCGAAGAGGCCGATCGCAGATGACCGACCGCCCCGAGCACGCCACCGCCGGCGCCCCGTTCGCGGTGATGCTCCGCGGGGCCCTGGTGCCCGCCAGCATCGCCGGCGCGCTCGCCGTGGTCGTCCTGGCGCTCGTGTGGGGCGGCGGCTCGCTCGCCGGCAGCCTGCTCGGGCTCGTGGTCTCGGTCGCGTTCTACGCCTCGGGGATGTTCCTGCTCAGCCGGCTCGTCCGCAGCGCCAGCCCGCACGCCTTCTTCGCCGTGGCGATGGCCGTCTACCTCGGCCAGGTGCTCGCCCTGCTCGTGTTCTTCATCCTCTTCCGGCGCGCCTCGTGGGTCGACGGCACCGCCCTCGCGGTCACCGCGCTCGTCGTGACGATCGCCTGGCAGGCCTTCGCCTGGCGGGCCCTGCGCACGGCCCGCTTCCCGGTCTACGACGAGCCCGCCGAGGCCCCGGAGCAGGGGCGATGACGCCCGCGGCGCCCGGCCGTCCCGCCGTCGCGACCACCCGTGAGGGTCGGGTAGCGTACGTCCAGTCCACCCGGGTACCGGTCACTGGTACCTGTGAGTTCCCCGAGGAGAAGGTGTGAGCCCGATCGTGGTCTCCGCTAGCTGGCTTCCCGCCGTCGCCCCCGCCGCCGAGGGCGAGGGGGGGTTCGAGACGCCCGGGGTCAAGGACTTCTGGTGGCCGCTGGTCGGCGGTGACAGCCCGTGGACCCTCACCCGGCCCGGGCTCGTGCTGCTCATCTCGGTCGGGCTGCTCGCGTGGTTCTACGTCTCCGCCACCCGCAAGCTCACCGTGGTGCCGAGCAAGAACCAGTTCCTCGTCGAGGGCTCGTACAACTTCGTGCGCAACACCATCGGGCGAGACATCATCGGCAGCAAGGACTTCCTCCAGTTCGTCCCGCTGCTCCTCACCCTCTTCACGCTCATCCTCGTGAACAACGTGTTCGGCATCGTGCCGTTCATCCAGTTCCCGACGATGAGCCGGGTCGGCATCCCGATCGTCCTGACGCTCATCGTCTACATCACCTACCACACGGTCGCGATCCGCCGGAAGCACGGCGTCCTGCCCTACTTCAAGAGCCTCATCCCCCCGGGCCTGCCGGGCTGGCTGAAGCCCATCCTCTTCGTCCTCGAGTTCCTCACGTACTTCGTGATCCGGCCGCTCACCCTCGCGCTGCGGCTCTTCGGCAACATGCTCGCCGGCCACCTCATGCTGCTCGTGTTCATCGTCGGCGGCGAGTACCTGCTGCTCCACGGGGGCAACCTGTTCCTCAACTTCTCGGGCGTCCTGTCTTTCGCGTTCTCCATCGCGATGACGTTCTTCGAGCTCCTCATCGAGTTCCTCCAGGCGTTCATCTTCACCCTGCTCGCCGCGCTCTACATCAGCGACGCGGTGAGCGAGCACCACTGACCCCCGGACCCGTCCGGTAGCACGACCCGAACGACCCCGACGCCGGGACCGGCCCGGCGCCACCGAAAGGAAGCACACGACATGTACGGCTCCATCGCCTACCTCGGCTACGGCCTCGCTGCGATCGGCCCCGGCATCGGTGTCGGCCTGATCTTCGCCGCCTACATCAACGGCGTCGCGCGTCAGCCCGAGGCCCGCGGCATGCTCCAGACCATCGCCTTCACCGGCATGGCGATCACGGAGGCGCTGGCCATCCTCGGTCTCGTCTTCGCCTTCGTCTTCCAGGGCACCAACCCCAACTGACGCCGGTCCACTCCGACCAGCATCTGCTCGACCTGAACCGACGAGATAAGGACGCGATGTGATCACCGCATCCGTAGTGGCCGCCGAGGGGGAGACCACCGGGTTCCCCTCCGGCTTCCCGCTGCTGCCCCACCCCGCCGAGATGATCATCGGGGTCATCGCCTTCGCCATCCTGTACTGGCTGTACAAGACGAAGGTCGTCCCGCGCCTCGAGGAGCTCTACGAGGAGCGCGCCGCGGCCATCGAGGGCGGCATGCAGCAGGCCGAGCAGGCCCAGGAGGAGGCCAAGGCCGCGCTGGAGCAGTACACCGCCCAGCTCGCCGAGGCCCGTGCCGAGGCCAACTCGATCCGGGAGTCCGCCCGTGAGCAGGGTGCCCAGATCGTCGCCGAGATGCGCGAGCAGGCCCAGGCCGAGGCTGCCCGGATCACCGAGTCCGCGAAGCGCCAGGTCGAGGCCGAGCGCCAGCAGGCGGTCGTCCAGCTGCGTCAGGAGGTCGGGACCCTCTCGACCGCCCTCGCGAGCAAGATCGTCGGGGAGTCCCTCGAGGACGAGGTGCGCCAGAAGGGCATCGTCGACCGCTTCCTCGAGGAGCTCGAGGCGGGCGAGGTCCGTCCCGAGAAGATCGCCCCCGCCGGGCAGGACGCCTGATGCGTGGCTCGTCCCGCGGTGCGGCCCGCGCGTCCCAGGAGGCCCTCGACACGGCCCTGGGCGGCAGCGTCGACGCCGCCGGGCTCGCCGAGGAGCTGTTCGCGGTGACCGGCGTGGTCGAGGGCAGCGCGTCGCTGCGGCGGGCACTGGCCGACCCCTCGCGTGAGGGTGAGGCCAAGGCCGGCCTGGCGCGCTCGCTCCTCGGCGGCAAGGTCGGGGAGGCCGCGGTCGAGCTCGTCGCGACCGTCGCCGGGCAGCGGTGGGCCGCCGAGCGCGACCTCGGCGACATGCTCGAGAGCCTCGCGGTCCAGGCGCTGCTCGCCGGCGCGGAGTCGGCCGGGCACATCGACCGGGTCGAGGACGAGCTGTTCCGCTTCGAGCGGATCGTCGCGGCCGACCCCGGCCTGCGCGACACCCTCTCCAGCCGCAACACCGACGGCGAGGGCAAGGCGTCCCTGGTGCACACCCTCCTCGAGGGCAAGGCCGCCGCGGAGACGGTGCGCCTGGCCGAGCAGGCCGTGCGGGTGCCTCGGGGCCGCCGGCTGGACCGGGTGCTGGAGACCTACCTCGAGCTCGCCGCGCGCCGCCGCGACGAGCTCACCGCCCTCGTCACCGCCGCCGTCCCGCTGAGCGAGCAGCAGCACCACCGGCTGCGGACCGCCCTCGAGGAGCACTACGGCAAGGCCGTGACGCTCCAGGTGGTGCTCGACCCCGGCGTCATCGGCGGCATCCGGGTGCAGGTCGGCGACGAGGTCGTCGACGGCACGGTGCTCCGGCGGCTCGACGAGGCCAGGCGGCACGTCACCGGCGGCTGACCCGCCCACCGACCACGACCACGAAGACCCCACACGACCTGCGGCCCCGACGGGGCCGGTGACCGAGGAGAAGATCAGACATGACGGAGCTCTCGATCCGTCCGGACGAGATCCGGGACGCGCTGGACAGCTACGTGCGCTCCTACGAGCCGGGGGCGGCCTCCCGGGAGGAGGTCGGCCGCGTCGTCGACGCCGGTGACGGCATCGCGCACGTCGAGGGCCTGCCCTCGGCGATGACCAACGAGCTGCTCCAGTTCGAGGACGGCACCCTGGGCCTCGCGCTCAACCTCGACGTCCACGAGATCGGCGTCGTCGTCCTCGGTGACTTCAGCAAGATCGAGGAGGGCCAGGAGGTCAAGCGCACCGGCGAGGTGCTCTCGGTCCCCGTCGGCGACGGCTTCCTCGGCCGCGTCGTCGACCCGCTCGGCACCCCGATCGACGGCCTCGGCGACATCGAGGCCGAGGGTCGGCGCGCCCTCGAGCTGCAGGCGCCCACCGTCGTCCAGCGCAAGTCGGTCCACGAGCCGCTGCAGACCGGGCTGAAGGCCGTCGACGCCATGACCCCGATCGGCCGTGGCCAGCGCCAGCTGATCATCGGCGACCGGCAGACCGGCAAGACCACGGTCGCGGTCGACACGATCATCAACCAGAAGGAGTTCTGGGAGACCGGCGACCCGGCCAAGCAGGTGCGCTGCATCTACGTCGGCATCGGCCAGAAGGGCTCGACGATCGCCTCGGTCAAGGGCACCCTCGAGGAGGCCGGCGCGATGGAGTACACGACCATCGTCGCCGCCCCCGCCTCGGACTCGGCCGGGTTCAAGTACCTCGCGCCGTACACCGGCTCGGCGATCGGCCAGCACTGGATGTACGAGGGCAAGCACGTCCTCATCGTCTTCGACGACCTGTCCAAGCAGGCCGAGGCCTACCGCGCCGTCTCCCTCCTCCTGCGCCGCCCGCCGGGCCGCGAGGCCTACCCCGGCGACGTCTTCTACCTGCACAGCCGCCTCCTCGAGCGCTGCGCGAAGCTCTCCGACGACCTCGGGGCGGGCTCGATGACCGGTCTGCCGATCATCGAGACCAAGGCCGGCGACGTCTCGGCGTTCATCCCGACCAACGTCATCTCGATCACCGACGGCCAGATCTACCTGCAGGCCGACCTGTTCAACGCCAACGTCCGCCCGGCCATCGACGTCGGCATCTCGGTCTCCCGCGTCGGCGGCGCGGCCCAGGTCAAGGCGATGAAGGACGTCTCCGGTCGCCTCAAGCTCGACCTGGCGCAGTACCGCGCGCTCGAGGCGTTCGCGATGTTCGCCTCCGACCTCGACCCGGCCTCGCGCGCCCAGCTGGCGCGCGGTGCCCGGCTCGTCGAGCTGCTCAAGCAGCCGCAGTCGGCGCCGTTCCCCGTCGAGGAGCAGGTCGTCTCGATCTGGCTCGGCACCACCGGCCAGCTCGACACCGTCGCGGTCGAGGACGTGCGCCGCTTCGAGGCCGACTTCCTCGACCACCTGCGGCGCACGCAGGCCGACCTGCTCGCCGGCATCCGCGAGTCCGGCAAGCTGCCCGACGAGACCCGCGAGGCGCTGGAGTCGGAGGTGGCGACCTTCAAGGACAAGCTCTTCGAGGGCTCGGGTGCCGAGAGCGTGCCGGTCGGCTCCGAGGAGGAGGACGGCGCCGAGGCGATGGACTCCGACCAGGAGCAGATCGTCAAGCAGAAGCGCTGAGGCGCGGTCCACCGAGCATCATCACGAAAGGCGGAAAGACATGGGAGCGCAGATCCGGGAGTACCGGCAGCGCATCCGGTCCGTCGGCGCGACGAAGAAGATCACCCGGGCCATGGAGCTCATGGCGGCCTCGCGGGTCGTCAAGGCCCAGCAGGCGGTCCGTGAGTCCACGCCGTACGCGCGGGCGCTGACCCGTGCGGTCTCCGCGGTCGCGACCTTCTCCTCCGAGGACCACCCGTTGACCACGGAGAAGGAGGACGTGCGCCGCGCCGCGGTCGTCATCATGACCTCCGACCGCGGGCTGGCCGGCGCGTACTCCTCCTCGGTCATCAAGGAGAGCGAGCGCCTCGTCGCGCGGCTGCGCGAGGAGGGCAAGGAGGTCGTGCCCTACCTCCTGGGCCGCAAGGTCATCGGGTTCTACCGCTTCCGCCGGCGCGAGTTCGCCGAGGAGTGGAGCGGCTTCTCCGAGAAGCCGACCTTCGAGATGGCCCGCGAGGTGGGGGAGCGGCTCGTCGCCGACTTCACGACCGCGACCGACGAGGGCGGTGTGGACGAGGTGCACGTCGTCTTCACCCGGTTCGTCACGATGGTCACCCAGGAGCCGGAGGTCATCCGCCTGCTGCCGCTCGAGGTCGTCGAGGGCGAGGAGAAGCCGGCGCCGGAGGACCTGCTGCCGCTGTACGACTTCGAGCCGGGGGCCGGCCAGGTGCTCGACGCCCTCCTGCCCAAGTACGTCAACGCGCGGCTGTTCAACTGCATGCTCCAGGCCGCGGCCTCCGAGCTGGCCGCCCGTCAGCGGGCGATGAAGTCGGCGACGGACAACGCCGAGGAGCTCATCAAGAAGTACACCCGGCTGGCCAACCAGGCCCGCCAGGCCGAGATCACCCAAGAGATCAGCGAAATCGTCGGTGGCGCCAGCGCGCTGGCCGAGAGCACGTGAGCGAGAGCGAGAGAGAGACCATGACTGCCACTGTCACCGAGAAGGACGAGGCCACCGCCGCCGGCGGCACCGGCCGGATCTCGCGCATCATCGGCCCGGTGGTCGACGTCGAGTTCCCCGTCGACGCGATGCCCGACCAGTACAACCTGCTGACGACCGAGGTCGAGCTCGGCGACGAGAAGCACACCCTCAACCTCGAGGTCGCCCAGCACATCGGCGACAACATGGTGCGGGCCATCTCCCTGCAGCCGACCGACGGCCTCGTGCGGGGCACCGCCGTCCAGGACACCGGCGGCCCGATCAGCGTGCCCGTCGGCGACGTCACGCTCGGCAAGGTCTTCAACACGACCGGCGTCTGCCTCAACCTCGAGGAGGGCCAGACCCTCGAGGTCGAGGAGCGCTGGGGCATCCACCGCCCCGCGCCGGCGTTCGACCAGCTGGAGTCCAAGACCCAGATGTTCGAGACGGGCATCAAGGTCATCGACCTGCTCACCCCGTACGTCCAGGGCGGCAAGATCGGCCTCTTCGGCGGCGCCGGGGTCGGCAAGACCGTCCTCATCCAGGAGATGATCGCCCGCGTGGCGCGCGACCACGGCGGTGTGTCGGTGTTCGCCGGCGTCGGCGAGCGCACCCGTGAGGGCAACGACCTCATGGTCGAGATGGAGGAGGCGGGCGTCCTCGGGCAGACCGCGCTCGTCTTCGGCCAGATGGACGAGCCGCCGGGCACCCGGCTGCGCGTCGCGCTGTCCGCGCTGACGATGGCGGAGTACTTCCGCGACGTGCAGAAGCAGGACGTGCTGCTGTTCATCGACAACATCTTCCGGTTCACCCAGGCCGGCTCGGAGGTCTCGACCCTCCTCGGCCGGATGCCCTCGGCGGTCGGCTACCAGCCGACGCTCGCCGACGAGATGGGCACCCTGCAGGAGCGGATCACCTCGACCCGTGGCCACTCGATCACCTCGATGCAGGCGATCTACGTGCCGGCGGACGACTACACCGACCCGGCCCCGGCGACGACCTTCGCCCACCTCGACGCGACGACCGAGCTCTCCCGTGAGATCGCCTCGCTCGGCATCTACCCGGCGGTGGACCCGCTCACCTCGACGAGCCGCATCCTCGACCGTCGGTACATCTCCACCGAGCACTACGACACCGCGGTGCGCGTCAAGCAGATCCTCCAGCGCAACAAGGAGCTGCAGGACATCATCGCCATCCTCGGCATCGACGAGCTCTCCGAGGAGGACAAGATCCTCGTCAACCGGGCCCGGCGCATCCAGCGGTTCCTCTCGCAGAACACCTACGTGGCCAAGCAGTTCACCGGCATCGAGGGCTCGACCGTCTCGCTCTCGGACACCATCGAGGCCTTCACGAAGATCTGCGACGGCGAGTACGACCACGTCGGCGAGCAGGCCTTCTTCATGTGCGGTGGGCTCGACGACGTCGAGCGCCAGTGGGCCGAGATCCAGAAGAACCTCTGATGGCCGCCCTCCAGGTCGAGCTCGTCGCCGCGGACCGCAAGGTCTGGGAGGGCGAGGCGAGCCAGGTGAGCGCGCGGTCCGTCGAGGGTGACCTCGGCGTCCTGCCCGGGCACCAGCCGATGCTCTGCGTCCTCGCCGAGGGCGAGGTGCGGATCAACTCCGGCGGGTGGCGGACCGCGACCGTCGACGGCGGCTTCATGTCCGTCGACCACGACCGGGTGACGATCGTCGCCGAGACGGTGGACGCCGCCGGCATGGGCTCCTGACGACCGGCGAGGACGGGCTGGCGATGAGCGCTGTGAACGCCTCCGAGCTCGTCCTCGTCCTCCTCGTCGTCCTCGTCGTCGGCGCGCTCACCTTCGTGTGGGCGCGCCGACGCATCATCTCCGGTGACGGCCGCCCGGTGATGCTCTGCGCTCGCCGGGACGAGCCGGAGGCGCGCTGGCGGCTCGGCCTCGCCCGGCTCGGCGCCGACCGGTTCGAGTGGTTCAGCATCGTCGGGCCCTCGGTGCGCCCCGAGGTCTCCTGGCTGCGCGGGCAGGTCGAGCTCGGGTCGCCGCGGCCGACACCCGACGTCATCCCCGGGCTCGCCGAGCCGGTCGCCGTGAGCGGCCGGGCGGGCGGGCGCACCTGCGAGTTCGCGTTCGTCCCCGCCGCGTACACGGCCGTCCGGGCGTGGCTGGAGTCCAGTCCCCCCGGGTACAACGTCAACGTCGCCTAGGGCCTCGCCGCGCGTTTCACCGCCACCCGGGGGTCGCGCCCCGTCACCCCTCGACCGGGGTGGGCGCTCGCGGAGCCGCCCGGGCGAGGAGAAGGCCGGCGAGCGCCCCGAGACAGTTGGCGACGACGTCCCGCGGGGCGCAGGTGCTGTGCGTGAACAGGGCCTGGTAGGCCTCGATGCTCGCGGCCATGACCAGGAGGGTCGCGAGGGACCGGCGCCAGCCGACATGCGTCACGCCGAGCAGGAGACCCAGCGGAGCGCACAGCACAGCGTTGGGCAGCACATCCACGGTGAGGTCGGCGAACGACGTGGGGACGAAGCGGTCGATGCCGGCCACACACCGCACCAGGCGGTCCGACGGTGTGCCGGCAGACGTCGGCGCGAGCCGACGGGCGGGGAGGGTGGCGACCCAGTACAGGCTGAGGGCAGCGGCCGACCACAGCCACTCGTTCCTGCTCAGGCGCAGCGGGTGCCGGGCACAGGTGGCCACCACCGTGGCAAGACCGACGACGACGATGACCGTGGACCAGCTCGCCGGCTCCAGCCATCGCCAGAAGTTGTCGACCCACCCGGTCAGAGCCGCCGCTGTCGCCGCGGCCGCGCCGACCACCACGGCGGCGACGCGTGGCCACACACCCCAGCCCCGCGCTCGCCCGTCCACGAGCGACAACGCCCATGCGACCACCAGCGGGGCCAGGACGGTCCCCGCCCATCCGACCGCGGTGAGCTGTCTCACCCAGCGAACCTACGGACGCCCCTGGCCACCAGGGCTCCGACGCGCGGGCTGCGGGTGCGGCTAGTCGCCCGGGGCGGCGACCCGGCCACCGCCGGGGCGCCAGAGGACGTCGCCGCCCGCGGCCGCGGCGGCGGTGCGGGCCATGACGAAGAGCAGGTCCGAGAGCCGGTTGAGGTAGCGCGCGGTGGTGGGGTTGACGCCCCCGGTTCCGCGCTCGTCCGCCGGCTCGGTGCCGTAGGCCTCGATGGCGGCCCAGGTCGAGCGTTCGGCGCGGCGGACGACGGTGAGGGCGTGGTGGAGGTGGGCGGCGCCGGGGGAACCGCCGGGGAGGATGAACGAGCGCAGCTTCTCCAGGGGCTCGAGGAAGCGGTCGCAGTCGGCCTCGAGCTCGCCCACCCACTCCTCGTGCACCCGCAGCGGCTCGTGGTCGTAGCGCTCGCGCAGCGGCGTGGACAGATCGGCCCCGACGTCGAAGAGGTCGTTCTGCACGCGCAGGAGGACCCGGCGCAGGTCCTCGGGCAGGTCGCCGACCGCCAGCGCGACCCCGAGCACCGCGTTGGCCTCGTTGACGTCGGCGTACGCCGCGAGCCGGGGGTCGGTCTTTGCCGTGCGGCTGAAGTCGCCGAGGCCGGTCGTGCCGTCGTCGCCGGTCCGCGTGTAGATGCGGGTGAGGTTGACCATGGGGACCAGCGTCGCAGATGTCCACGGGCGTCGGCGGGGTGGCCGTTTGGTGCCAACGGCACATCTTTGCCGAACCTTTACCGCTTCTGGCGTATCCCGGGGCCCCCTCCGTGCGTCCATAGGGGCACACGACGGCGTGACGGAAGGGGAGCGCAGTGGGCGAGCAGGGGCGACCCATCGTGACGATCACCGAGCGGCCCGGCCCGGGCATCGTGGACGTGGCCCTCTCCGGACGGCTCGAGGTACGCACCGTGCCCGACGTCCGGCTCACCCTCCACCGGCTCCTCGCCGACGGGCACGAGCCACTGGCGCTGGACCTCGAGGAGCTCGAGCTCGCCGACGCCTCCGCCGTCGGCCTGCTCGTCGAGCTCCACCGGCGCGCGCGGCGGGCCGGCCGCCCGCTGACCGTCGTGGCCGCCACCGACCGCACCCGCCGGCTCCTCGTGCGGGCGCGGCTGCACGGGATGCTCCCGCTCGCGCCTCCCCGGCCCGGTCCCGCGGCCGCGACCTCCTAGGACCGCCCCCCGTGGCGGGCCTCACGTGTGGGCACTCTCACGCCGGGTGACCTACCCGCTCCCGCACCCTGCGGCTAGCGTTCCCGCCATGTCCGAGAGCAGTGACCCCTCGCGCCGCGAGCGCGACCGCCCGTGGGTCATGCGCACCTACGCCGGCCACTCGAGCGCGGCGGCGAGCAACGCCCTCTACCGCCGCAACCTCGACAAGGGCCAGACCGGCCTGTCGGTCGCCTTCGACCTGCCGACCCAGACCGGCTACGACCCCGACCACCCGCTGGCGCGCGGCGAGGTCGGCAAGGTCGGGGTGCCGGTGAGCCACCTCGGCGACATGCGCGCGCTCTTCGAGGGCATCCCGCTGGCCTCGATGAACACCTCGATGACGATCAACGCCACCGCCATGTGGCTGCTCGCGCTCTACCAGGTCGTCGCCGAGGAGCAGGCGCAGGCGGCCGGCGAGGACCCGGCGGCGGTCGTGCGTGCTCTCACCGGCACGACGCAGAACGACATCATCAAGGAGTACCTCTCCCGCGGGACCTACGCATTCCCCCCGGCACCCTCGATCCGGCTGACCACCGACGTCGTCGCCTACACGGTCGCCGAGCTGCCCCGGTGGAACCCGGTGAACATCTGCAGCTACCACCTCCAGGAGGCCGGCGCGACGCCCGTGCAGGAGATCGCCTACGCGATGTCCACCGCGGTGGCCGTGCTCGATGCCGTGCGCGACTCCGGACAGGTGCCGCCGGAGCGCTTCGGCGAGGTTGTCGCCCGCATCTCCTTCTTCGTCAACGCCGGGGTGCGCTTCGTCGAGGAGATGTGCAAGATGCGCGCCTTCGTCCGGCTGTGGGACGAGCTGACCCGGGAGCGCTACGGCGTGCAGGACCCCCGGCAGCGGCGCTTCCGCTACGGCGTCCAGGTCAACTCGCTCGGCCTGACCGAGGCCCAGCCGGAGAACAACCTCCAGCGGATCGTCCTGGAGATGCTCGCGGTCACCCTCTCCAAGGACGCCCGCGCCCGCGCGGTGCAGCTGCCGGCGTGGAACGAGGCGCTCGGCCTGCCCCGGCCCTGGGACCAGCAGTGGTCCCTGCGCATCCAGCAGGTGCTCGCCTACGAGTCCGACCTGCTCGAGTACGACGACCTCTTCGAGGGCTCGGCCGTCGTCGAGGCCAAGGTCGAGGAGCTCGTCGCCGGCGCGCGGGCTGAGATGGCGCGGGTCGCCGAGCTCGGCGGCGCCGTCGCCGCCGTGGAGAGCGGGTACATGAAGGCCGAGCTCGTCGCCTCGCACGCCCGCCGCCGGGCCCGGATCGAGGCCGGCGAGGAGGTCGTCGTCGGCGTCAACCGCTTCGAGTCCACCGAGCCCAACCCGCTCACCGCCGACCTCGACACCGCCATCCAGACCGTCGACCCCGGCGTCGAGGCGGCCGCGGCCGAGGCCGTGGCGCGCTGGCGGGCCGAGCGGGACGCCGACGAGGGCCGGCGGGCCCGGGCGCAGGCGGCCCTGGAGGCCCTGCGGGAGGCGGCCGCGACGTCGACCAACCTCATGCCGGCGACCCTGGAGTGCGCGCGGGCCGGGCTGACGACGGGGGAGTGGGCCGGCGCGCTGCGCGAGGTCTTCGGCGAGTTCCGGGCCCCGACCGGCGTCGGGGGCTCGGTGGGGGCGGCCGGGGGCGGCGCCGACCTCGCGCGCGTCCGTGACCTGGTCCGCACCACCGGCGAGGAGCTCGGCGAGCGGCTGCGCATCCTCGTCGGCAAGCCCGGTCTCGACGGGCACTCCAACGGGGCCGAGCAGATCGCGGTGCGCGCCCGGGACGCCGGCTTCGAGGTCGTCTACCAGGGCATCCGGCTCACCCCGGAGCAGATCGTCGGTGCCGCCGTGGCCGAGGACGTCCACCTCGTCGGCCTCTCGATCCTCTCCGGCTCGCACATGGAGCTGGTGCCCGAGGTCCTGGAGCGGATGCGGGCGGCCGGCGCGGGCGACGTGCCGGTCGTCGTCGGCGGGATCATCCCGGACGCCGACGCCCGCCGGCTCACCGAGCTCGGGGTGGCCGCGGTGTTCACCCCGAAGGACTTCGGGCTCACCGAGATCATGGCCCGCTTCGTCGACGTCATCCGCGCCGGGCGCGGCCTGGCCCCGGTCGGGGCGCCGGTCAGCCGCTGAGCGCGTCGGTCAGTGCGCCGGTGAAGGCCGGCAGGTCGCCCGGGTTGCGGCTGGTGATGAGGTTGTCGTCGACGACGAGCTCGCGGTCCTCCCACGTGGCACCGGCGTTGCGCAGGTCGGTCTGCAGGCTCGGCCAGGACGTCAGCGTCCGCCCGCGCACGACGCCGGCCTCGATGAGGGTCCACGGGGCGTGGCAGATCGCCGCGACCGGCTTGCCGGACTCGAGGAACGTGCGCACGAAGGAGACGGCGTCGCTGTCGGTGCGCAGCGCGTCGGGGTTGGCGACGCCGCCGGGCAGGACGAGCGCCGCGTAGTCGCCCACCTCGCTCTGCGCGACGGTGGCGTCGACCTCGAAGGTGTCGGCCTTGTCGAGGTGGTCGAACGCCTGGACCCGGCCGCTCTCGGTGGAGAGCAGGACGGGCTCGAAGCCGGCGTCGAGCACCGCCTGCCAGGGCTCGGTGAGCTCCACCTGCTCGATGCCCTCGGTGGCGACGAGGAAGGCGACCTTGCGGGACGTGCTGTGGGTATCGGTCATGTCCGGGCGCTACCCGGGCGGCCGGCCGGTGAAACGGCCGCTCAGAACAGCCGGTGCTCGCGGTCGTCGACGCCGCGCAGGGCGTCGTAGTCGAGGACGACGCAGCGGATGCCGCGGTCCTCGGCGAGGGTGCGCGCCTGCGGCTTGATGGCCTGGGCCGCGAAGACCCCCGTCACCGGCGCGAGGTGCGGGTCGCGGTTGAGCAGCTCGAGGTAGCGGGTCAGCTGCTCCACGCCGTCGATCTCGCCGCGCCGCTTGATCTCGACCGCGACGTGCCCGCCCGCGGCGTCCCGGCACAGGATGTCGACCGGCCCGATCGCGGTCATGTACTCCCGCCGGGAGAGCGTGTACCCCTCGCCGAGGGTCGTGATGTGCTCGGCGAGCAGCCGCTGCAGGTGGGCCTCGACGCCGTCCTTGACCAGGCCCGGGTCGACCCCGAGGTCGTGCTCGGTGTCGTGGACGACCTCGTGCAGGCGCACCCGCAGCCGGTCCTCGGACTTCGCGTGCCGGACCACCCACACGGTGCTCACGCCGTCGGCGCGCTCCTCCTCGTCCGGCTCGACCTCGGCCATCGAGCACGGCGGCGCCATCCAGTTCAGCGGCTTGTACGAGCCGCCGTCGGAGTGCACGAGCACCGAGCCGTCGGCCTTGACGAGCAGGAGGCGGGTCGCGAGCGGCAGGTGTGCCGTGAGCCGCCCCTCGTAGTCGACCGAGCACGTCGCAATGACCATCCGCACGAGCGAGCACCCTACCGGCGCCGGGTTGCCGGTGCCCGGGCCCCGGCGCACACTGGTCGCGAGGTGAGGCCGATGAGGGCTGCGCTGGCCGTGCTGGCCCGCACGATGGAGCGGGCGGGCCTGGCCGGGCGCCGGCCCCCGGAGCCACTGCCTGCGGTGCTGCTCGCCCTCGAGCTGGCCCGGCTCGCCGAGCAGGTGCGGCGCACCGAGGCCGACGGCCAGCCGCACCCCGCCGCCCGGCTCGCCGCCGCCCGGGCCGCCTACGACCACGTCCTCGTCCAGCTGTGCGCCCACGCGCAGGTCCCCGCGCCGGTCGGGCGGCTGCCCCTGGACCCCCGGGTGCGCCTGGGGCTGGAGACCGATCTCGTGGCCGCCGGGATGGCCTGGTGAGTGCCGGTCCGGGGTAAGCAGCGTCACGCCCGCGCGCCCTCGTGGCCCTCTCGGGCCTCTGGAAGGATCGCCGGCATGGCGCGTGACTTCACCAGCGTGGGTGTGATCGGACTCGGCACGATGGGTGCGGGGATCGTCGAGGTGTTCGCCCGCAACGGCATCGACGTCGTCGCGGTCGAGGCCGGCGCGGAGGCGCTCGCGCACGGTCGCGAGGTGCTCGCCGCGAGCACCGGGCGGGCGCTGCGGCGCGAGAAGCTCACCCAGGACGAGTACGACGCCCTGCACGCCCACATCCGGTACACGACCGACCTGGCCGACCTCGCCGGCTGCCAGCTCGTCCTCGAGGCGGTCCCCGAGCAGCTGGAGCTGAAGAAGGAGATCTTCGCCCGGCTCGACGAGGTCGTCTCGCCCGAGGCCGTGCTCGCGACGAACACCTCCTCGCTGCCGGTCACCGAGATCGCCGTCGCGACACGCAACCCCAAGCGGGTCGTCGGCATGCACTTCTTCAACCCGGCGCCGGTGCTGCAGTTCGTCGAGGTCATCCGCACCGTGGTCACCGCCGAGGACGTCTTCGACGACGTCAAGGCGCTCGCCGAGCGGCTCGGCAAGCAGCCCGTGGTCGTCGGGGACAAGGCCGGGTTCATCGCCAACGCGCTGCTGTTCGGCTACCTCAACCACGCGGTGTCCATGTACGAGTCGCGCTACGCCACCCGCGAGGACCTCGACGCCGCCATGCGCTACGGCTGCGGCTACCCGATGGGGCCGCTCGCCCTGCTCGACCTCATCGGGCTGGACACCGCCTACGAGATCCTCGACACGATGTACCGGCAGGGACGCGACCGGCTGCACGCGCCGAGCCCGATCATCAAGCAGATGGTCAGCGCCGGGATGCTCGGGCGCAAGTCCGGGCGGGGCTTCTACACCTACGCCGAGCCCGGCTCGCCGGAGGTCGTCCCGGACGCCCAGACCCCCTCCGGGGCCGTCCCGGCCGGCATCGCCCTGCGCGAGGTCGCCACCGTGGGCGTCGTCGGCAGCGGGACGATGGCGACCGGGATCATCGAGGTCTTCGCCAAGGCGGGCTACCCCGTGACGTTCGTGGCCCGCTCCGAGGAGAAGGTCGCCGCCGTCGTCACCGCGATCGGCCGCAGCTGCGCCCGGGCGGTGGAGAAGGGGCGGATGGACCAGGAGGCGGCCGACGCGCTCCTCGGGCGGGTGGCCGGCGTCACCGGCCGGGAGGCGCTCGCCGGGGTCGACCTCGTGGTCGAGGCGGTCGCCGAGGACCTCGGCGTCAAGCAGGAGCTCTTCCGCGACCTCGACCGGATCTGCCGGCCCGGGGCCGTCCTCGCGACGACGACCTCCTCGCTGCCGATCATCGACTGCGCCAAGGTCACCTCGCGCCCGCAGGACGTCATCGGGATGCACTTCTTCAACCCGGCCCAGGTCATGCGGCTCGTCGAGGTCGTGCACACCGTCTCCACCGCACCCGAGGTGCTCGCGACCGTCCAGGACCTCTGTGGGCGGATCGGCAAGGTCGCGGTCACCTGCGGCGACCGCAGTGGGTTCATCGTCAACGCGCTGCTCTTCCCCTACCTCAACGACGCGGTGAAGATGCTCGAGGCGAACTACGCGAGCGCCGACGACATCGACACCGCGATGAAGACCGGCTGCGGCCTGCCCATGGGGCCCTTCGAGCTGCTCGACGTCGTCGGCCTCGACGTCTCGCTGGCCATCGAGCGCGAGCTGTACGTCGAGCTGCGTGAGCCCGGGTACGCCCCGGCGCCGCTGCTGGAGCACCTCGTGACCGCGGGCTACCTCGGGCGCAAGAGCGGGCGCGGGTTCCGCACCTACGGCTGAGCGCCGGCACCCGGCGGTAGGGTCACGCCGGTGAGCACCACCGCCCCGCTCCCGAGCCGGGCCCGGGTGGTCGTCGTCGGTGGCGGGGTCATCGGCGCCTCGGTCGCCTACCACCTCGCGCACGCGGGGGAGCGCGACGTCCTCCTCCTCGAGCGCGACCGGCTGACCTCGGGCACGACGTGGCACGCGGCGGGGCTGATGACCTGCTTCGGGACCTTCAGCGCGACGAGCACGCGGCTGCGGCTGGACTCGCGCGACCTCTACGGGCGGCTCGAGGCCGAGACCGGCCAGCCGACCGGGCTGCGCCGGGTGGGGCTGCTCGAGGTGGCGAGCGACCGCGACCGGCTCGAGGAGTACCGGCGGGTGGCCGCCTTCCAGCGCCGGCTCGGCCTCGAGGTGGAGGAGGTCTCTCCCGCGCAGGTGGCCGACCTCTTCCCGCTGGCCCGCACCGACGACCTCCTCGGGGCCTTCCACGTCCCCGGCGACGGCCGGGTGAACCCGGTGGACCTGACGATGGCGCTCGCCAAGGGCGCCCGGGCGCTCGGGGTGCGGGTGGTCGAGGGGACGGCGGTCGAGGCGGTGACCACCCGTCGCCGGGGCGCGCTCGAGGAGGTGACGGGGGTGGTCACCGCGCGCGGCAGCATCGAGTGCGAGGTCGTCGTCAACGCGGCCGGGATGTGGGCCCGCGAGCTCGCCGAGGCCAGCGGCGTCGTCGTCCCGAACCAGGCCGCGGAGCACTACTACCTCGTCACCGAGCCGCTGGCGGGCGTGGCGCCCGACCTGCCGGTCCTCGAGGACCCGGCCTCCTACGGCTACTACCGCGAGGAGGGCGGCGGGATGATGGTCGGCCTCTTCGAGCCCCGGGCCGCCGCCTGGAAGGTCGAGGGCGTCCCGCGCGACTTCTCCTTCGGCACCCTGGCGCCCGACGTGGAGCGGGTGGCCCCCTTCCTCGAGCGCGCCCTCGGCCGGGTGCCCGCCGTGGGGTCCGCGGGCATCCGGACCTTCTTCTGCGGACCGGAGTCCTTCACGCCGGACCTCGCGCCGGCCGTCGGCGAGGCGCCGGGGGTGCACGGCTACTTCGTGTGCGCCGGGCTGAACTCGGTCGGGGTGCTCTCCGCGGGCGGGCTCGGCCGGATCCTCGCCCACTGGGTCCTCGCGGGGCGCCCGGACGTCGACGTGGCCGCGATCGACGTCGCCCGCTTCCGGTCCTGGCAGCTGGCGCCGGAGCACCGGCGAGCACGGACCGAAGAGGTCCTCGGCACGGTGTACGCGCCGCACACGCCCGGCACGCAGCTGCGCAGCTCGCGCGGGGTGTTCCGCTCACCGGTCCACGACCGGCTCGTCGCCGCCGGTGGGCACCTGCGCGACGTCGGGGGGTGGGAGTCGCCTCACTGGTACGCCGGCCCCGGCGAGCACCCGGTGGCCGAGCCCACGTGGGGCCGGGCGCCGTGGTTCGAGCAGTGGGCCGCCGAGCACCGGGCCGCGCGCGAGGCCGCGGGGCTGGCCGACCTGTCCTTCCTCACCCGCCTGACGCTTCGCGGTCCGGACGCGCTCGGCGTCCTCACGCGGCTCGGGGCCGGGGACCTCAGCCGGGACGGCCACCGCTGCTCGACCAGCTGGCTCGACGAGGACGGGCACCTGCTCGCCGACGTCGCCGTCCTGCGGCTCTCGGCCGAGGAGCTGGTCCTCCAGGCCTCCGGCACCCAGCACGGGCGGGTGCTCGGCGCGCTCCGGCGCGGCCTCGGCGAGGCGCAGGCGACGGTCACCGACCGGGGCACCGAGGAGGCGCTGCTCGCCCTGCTCGGACCGGCCGCCGGTGACGTGCTGGCGGCGGCCGTGCCGGGGGGCGCGTTCGGGCCGGAGGCGTTCCCGGCGGGAGCGGCCCGTCGGGTCGACGTCGCCGGGGTGCCGGCCCTGGTCGTCCGCGCGGCTGCGGGCGGTGGGGCGGTGTGGGAGCTGCACGTGCCGGCCGGCTCGGCACCGGCCGTGTGGGACCTGCTCGCGGGCTGCGGAGCGGCCTACGGTCTGCGCCCGGTGGGGCTGGCCGCCCTGGACAGCCTGCGCCTGGAGGAGGGACGTGCCGAGTACGGCGAGGACCTGGACACCACCGACGACCTCGGCTCGGCCGGGCGTGCGGGCTCCGCACCGCGGCGCCGGCTGGTGTCGGTCCTCCTGCTCGACCCCGAACCGCTGCTGTTCCACGGGGAGGTGCTGCTGCGCGACGGTGTGCCCGTCGGGGCGGTGCGCTCGGGCTCCTACGGCTGGACCCTCGGCGCCGCGGTGGGGCTGGCGCGGGTGGAGGCCGAGGTCCCGGTCACCCCGGCGTGGCTGGGCGAGGGGGCGTGGGAGGTCGACGTCGCCGGGGTCAGGTACCCGGCGCGGGTCACCCTCGGCCCGCCCCTGGACCCCTCGCCCGTCCGGCCCGAGGGGTGAGCGGACACTGGGTGGGTGCCCCGCGCCAACCGCCGCCGCCGCGACCTCGGGCGCCCCCTCGCCGGCTCGAGCGAGGTGCGCACCGAGGTCTGGCGCGGCGTGCCCTGGCACGTGCGGCGGCTGACCGGGAGCACCTCGAGCCGCGAGTACCGCTGCCCGGGCTGCCACCAGGCGATCCCTCCGGGAACCCCGCACGTCGTCGCCTGGCCGGCCACCGGTGTCGGCGGCCTGGAGCAGCGTCGGCACTGGCACGGGCGCTGCTGGGCCGCCCGCCACGCCGCTCGGCCCTAGGCCCGGCGCTGCCGCGGGACGAGCACCTCGTGGTAGAGCAGGAGCAGCCCGGCAGCCGTCGGGATGGCGAGGAGCGCCCCGAGGACCCCGAAGAGCGCACCCCCGACGAGGGCTGCGACGACGGTGACCGTGCCCGGCACCGAGACGGTGCGCTGCATGACCCGCGGCGCGATGACGTAGTTCTCCACCTGCTGGTAGACGACGTAGTACACGAGCGCGATGAGCGCCTTGCGCGGCTCGTCGAAGAACGCGACGAGCGTGACGACGCCGGCCCCGAGGGTCGCGCCGACCATCGGGATGAGACCGAGCAGGCCGACGGTCACCGCGAGCACGACGGGGTAGGGGATGCCGACGAGCGACATCATCACCCAGGACGCGACGCCGTTGAGGGTGGCGATCGCGACCTGGCCGATGGCGTAGGAGCCGACGCGGCGCATGATCTCCTCCGACAGGGAGACCACCCGCTCGCGGCGGCTGGCCGGCACGAGCGCGTAGGCGGCGCTCTTGACGCCCGGCAGCGACGCGAGCAGGTAGAGGGTGAGCACGAGCACCGTGAGGACCTGGAAGGTGCCGGTGACCACGGCCATGCCGGCGCCGAGGATGCCGCCGAGCACCCCCTCGACGAAGCTCTGGTCGGTCAGCCGGCTCGTCAGCTGCTCGCGCAGCCGGTCGACGACGTCGTAGTGCTGGTCGAGGTCGCGCAGCCATCGGGCGTCGAGCAGGTCCTGGACGTACTGCGGGGTCTGCTCGCCGAGGGCCGTGCCCTGGGCGACGACCGGCGGCACGATGACCAGGCCGATGAGGACGAACGCCCCAACGAGCCCGGCGAAGACCACGCCCACGGCCGCTCCCCGCGGCATCCGCCGGCCCGCGGCCAGCCGGTCGACGATCGGGTTGAGGGCGAGGGCGAGCACGAACGAGACGAGCAGCAGGGTGATGGCCGTCGCCGCCCGGCCGAGGGTGGTCCACAGCGCCCACGCGAGCAGCGCCCCGAGGGCGCCGAAGAAGCCGATGTAGAACGGGGAGTGCCGGTTCAGGGGCTCGCCGAGGCCGCCGTAGCGCCGCTGGCCCGAGGCCGAGGCATGCTCCTCTCCGGCGGCGGAGGACCCGGACCAGCCGGTGCGGTCGATGCGGTTGCTCTGCTCGAGGGCGCGGCGCTGCCGCCGTCGGTAGTCCCCCCACCGGGAGACCGGCCCCCAGACCGTCGTCAGTCGCACGTCCCACCTCCGGGGCACACCCTAGTGGGGCGCCCGGACACGGGCGCCGGCGCCGCTCAGGTGTCGCGGAAGCGGTTGATCTCCGCCTCGAAGCGCGCCCGCTTGTCGGGGTCGGTGACGCCGAGGCCCTCCTCGGGCGCGAGCGTGAGCACACCGACCTTGCCCTGGTGGGCGTTGCGGTGGACGTCGAGGGCCGCCTGCCCGACCTCGTCGAGCCGGTAGGTCCGCGAGAGCGTCGGGTGGACGATGCCGCGGTCGATCAGGTCGTTGGCCTCCCAGGCCTCGCGGTAGTTCGCGAAGTGGCTCGAGACGATCCGCTTGAGGTTCATCCACAGGTAGCGGTTGTCGTACTCGTGCAGGTAGCCCGAGGTCGAGGCGCAGGTGACGATCGTCCCGCCCTTGCGCGCGACGTAGACGCTGGCGCCGAAGGTCTCGCGCCCGGGGTGCTCGAAGACGATGTCGACGTCGTGCCCGCCGGTGAGCTCGCGGATCCGCTTCCCGAGCCGCTGCCACTCCTTGGGGTCCTGGGCGGTGCCCTCGTCGTTCCAGAAGCGGTAGCCCTCGGCCGAGCGGTCGATGATCAGCTCGGCGCCCATCGCCCGGCAGATCTGTGCCTTCTCCGGTGAGGAGACGACGCACACGGGGGTCGCGCCGCCGGCGAGGGCCATCTGGGTCGCGTACGAGCCCAGCCCGCCGGAGGCACCCCAGATGAGCACCCGGTCGCCGAGCTTCATGTGGGCGCCGTTCTTGCTCACCAGCTGCCGGTAGGCGGTGGAGTTGACCAGCCCGGGGGAGGCGGCCTCCTCCCAGGTGAGGTGGGCCGGCTTGGGCATCAGCTGGTTGGCCTTGACGACGGCCAGCTCGGCGAGCCCGCCGAAGTTGGTCTCGAACCCCCAGATGCGCTGCTGCGGGTCCATCATCGTGTCGTCGTGGCCCTCGGCGTCCTCGAGCTCGACCGAGAGGCAGTGCGCGACGACCTCGGTGCCCGGGCGCCACTTGGTCACCCCCGGCCCGGTGCGCAGGACGACTCCCGACAGGTCGGAGCCGACGACGTGGTAGGGCAGGTCGTGTCGCTTGGCGAACTCCGAGGTGCGGCCGTAGCGCTCGAGGAAGCCGAACGTCGGGACCGGCTCGAAGATCGAGGTCCACACCGTGTTGTAGTTGATGGCGCTGGCCATCACCGCGACGAGGGCCTCGCCGGGCGCCAGCTCGGGGACGGGGACCTGCTCGACGTGCAGCGACCGCCGCGGGTCCTTCTCCTTGGTCGCCAGCCCCTCGAACAGGTCGACCTCGTCCTTGTGCACCGTGGCCGCCCGGTAGCTGTCGGGGACGGCGAGGCCCGTGTAGGTCTCGGCGGTGCGGTCACCGGAGAGGATGGCCTGAAGGATCTGGTCCATGCGGGTCGTGCTCCTTGAGGTCGGGCTCGGGGGCTCTGCGCGAACCTACTGGGCGGCGCTACCGGCCGGTACCTGCTGAGACGGCGCTCACCCCGTGACCCTGCTCACGGCGGTCGGTGGGCGCGTGGCGGGGCGCGGGATAGCGTGCCTGTCGTGAAGCATGCGCCGGTGACCCGCCGAGGGATCGTCCTCGGTGGTGTCTCGCTGGCCCTCGGTGGGGGCCTCGCCGGGGGTGCCGCGCTCGCGCGGGCCCGGCACGCCGTCGTCCCGCTCTACAGCGACACGGTCGCGCTCGCCGCCCCCGGCGTGCGCGAGCTCGTGCCCGCCGGGCGCGCGGACCTGCTGGTGCCCGGGACGAGGGTGCTGGCGAGTGCCCGTCGCCGGGCCCGGCTCGTCGACGAGGAGGAGGCCTGGGTCCGCGGCTGCGCGGGCTGGGCGACGCAACGGCTCGCGGACGGGGACGCGCTGCTGCACTCGGCCCTGCTCGACCTGCGGGTCCTCACCGTGGGCCTGCCCGTCGGCGTGGCGGGATGGTCCTCGCGCTGGCGCTACGCCTGGCCCCGGGACGTCGCCTTCGTCGTCTCCGCCCTGGCCCGCCTCGGTCGCCCGCAGGAGGCCGGGGTCCAGCTGGCGTGGCTGCAGCGGGTGCAGGCCTCGGACGGGTGGTTCGAGGCGCGCTACGACACCCGGACCGGGAGGGCGCCGGACGACCGCCCGATGCAGCTCGACGGCACCGGATGGGCCCTGTGGGCCGCGCACGAGCTGGCCGAGGCGACCCCGGGCCGTGCGGAGCAGCTGCTCGGGCCGCTGAGCGGCATGCTGACCCGCAGCACGCGGCTGCTCCTCACGATCCGCGACCCGGTGACCGGGCTGCCGCCCGCGTCCTCGGACTACTGGGAGCTCGCCGAGGACCGGCTCACCCTCGGGACCGCGGCCGTCGTGCTCACCGGTCTGCGGGCGGCGGCCGCGGTGCTCCCGCTCGTCGGGGAGAGCGCACTCGCCGAGCAGGCGGGGGAGGCCGCCGAGCAGCTCGACGGCCCGGTGCACGAGCAGTTCGGGGCGCAGGGCTACCCGCGCCAGGTCGGTGGGCTGCCCGACGCCGCCGTCACCTTCCTCGTCGCGCCGGTGGGCCCCCGCCACCCGCGGCTGTCCGTGATCGAGGCCGTCGACCGGGCGCAGACGGCGATGGGCCGCCCCGCGGGCGGTCTGGCGCCCGGAGCGGGGTGGAAGCAGGACGGCATCAGCTGGACGCCGGAGACGGCCCTGTTCGCGCTCGCCTGGGCGGCCAACGGGTACGAGAGCAGGGCCACGCCCCTGCTCGACTGGCTCGGTCGCCACCGCACACCCGCCGGCTCCTTCCCCGAGAAGGTGCTCCACGACGGCCGTCCGGCGGCGGTGGCCCCGCTCGCCTGGACGGCGGCGCTCGTCGTCCTCGCCCGCCACGAGCAGACCCGCGCATGACCGCGTGGTCGCGGTGGCTGCACGCAGCCACCCTCGCCCTGCTCGTGGCCCTCGTGGGCCTCGGCTCTGCCGAGGCCGCCCCGGCGCCGGGGGCGGGCGGGGAGCAGGAACCCCCGACGGTGGTGCTCGTCGGCGCCGCCGGCCTGGCGTGGTCCGACGTGCGCCCGGAGGTCACCCCGCAGCTGCAGGCCCTCGCCGACGAGGGCACGCTCGCCTCGCTCACCGTCCGGGGGGTGCGCTCGCGCTCGTGTGCGCTCGACGGCTGGCTCACGCTGTCCGCGGGCCGCCGGGCCGGCGGCCCGTCGGCCGAGTGCCACCCGCCCGGCGAGGTCGTCGACGGCCGCGTCCCGGGCTGGGGTTCCTACCGGCGGGCGGCCCGGTCGGCGGGCTACGACGCGGTCCCCGGCACGCTGGGCCGGCGGCTACAGGACGCCGGCCGGTGCGTGGCGGCCGTCGGACCGGGCGCGGCGGTCGCGGCGGCCGACACCGACGGGCACGTCCGGCGGTACACGTCGCAGCTGCCGCAGGAGAGCGACTGTGCGCTCCTGCTCGTCGACGCCGGACGGCTGCCGCCCGACGCGGCGGGGCGCACCGAGGCACTGCGCTCGCTCGACGCACTCGTCGGCGAGGTCGTGCGCTCGGCCGGCCCGGACACCCGCGTCGTCGTCGCCGGTGTCGGTGACGGGCCCTCGCCGGTGCGCCCCCGCGCGGTCCTCGTCTCCGGGCCCCCGACCGGGCTGCTCACCTCGCCGTCGACCCGGCAGCCCGGGCTCGTCCAGCTCCAGGACCTCACGGCGAGCCTGCTCGCCTGGTCCGGAGTCGACGACTCGGGGCTCACCGGGCGGCCGGTCCAGCCACGCGAGGACGACGCGACCGGGGCCGAGCGGGTGGCGCGGCTCGTCGGCCTGGAGACCCGGGCCGGCACCCTGCGCAGCGTGAGCCCCCAGGTCACCGCGTGGCTGGCGGCCGGCTTCGCCCTCTGGTGCCTCGGGGCGGCCGCCTGGTGGTGGCGCCGGGGGAGTGCCCTGCCGGCACCGCTCGCCGGTGCGGGTGTGGCGCTGGCCTGCGTGCCCACGGCGACGTTCGCCGCCAACCTCGTGCCCTGGTGGGACGCCGCCCACCCCGCCGTCGCGTTCACCGCAGCGCTCGCGATCGCCGTCGCGGTCCTGACCGGCCTCGCGCTGGCGGCCCGGCGCCGCTCCCCCCTCGGGACCGCCCTCGTGCCCGCCCTGGCCACCCTCGTGGTCCTCGGCGGTGACGTCCTCACCGGCTCGCGCCTGCAGCTCGCCTCGGTCTTCGGGCAGAACCCCACGGTCGCGGGCCGCTTCTACGGCCTGGGCAACACGAGCTTCGCGCTCTACGGGGTCGGCGTGCTCACCGTCGTGGCGCTGGTCGCCGCCTGGCGCCGGCCCGGGCGACGGGTGGCCGTGGGGCTGGCCGCTGCCGTGCTCCTCGCCGCCGTCGTGCTCGAGGGCCATCCCTCCCTCGGGGCCGACTTCGGGGGACCCCCCGGGCTGCTCCTCGGCGGGCTCGTCGTGCTCGCCGGCGTCGGTGGGCTGCGAGTCACGCCCGTCCGGGCCGCGGTCGCGGCGGCGGGAGTGGTCTCGGTGACGGTGACCCTCGCCGTCCTGGACTGGCTGCGCCCGGCGGAGTCACGCACGCACCTGGGGCAGTTCGTCCAGACCGTCCTCGACGGCGGTGCCGGCGACGTCGTCCGGCGCAAGGCGGCCCAGAACCTCGACAACCTCGGGTCACCGCCGCTGCTGGCCATCACCCTCGGCGCGGTGGTGCTCCTGCTCGCCTGGCGGGCCGGGCCGGCACCCGGGTCGCTCCCGGCCACGGTGCTGCGGGCCGCGCTCGTGCTCGGGGTCGTGGGCTTCGCCGTCAACGACTCCGGGCTCGTCGTGCCCGCCTACGCCGCCCTGGCCCTCCTGCCGCTCCTCGCGGCGGGCGCGGGTGAGCCGGTCAGTGGGTCGCTGCCGGCTCGACGAGCTCGACGAGGACCCCTCCGGCGTCCTTGGGGTGAACGAAGTTGACTCGGCTCTCGCTCGTACCCCGCCGGGGAGCGTCGTAGAGCAGCCGCATGCCCCGCTCGCGCAGCGTGGCGCAGACGGCGTCGAGGTTTTCGACCCGGTAGGCCAGCTGCTGGATGCCGGGGCCGCTGCGCTCGAGGAACTTCGCGATCGTCGACTCCTCGCTGAGCGGCGCGAGCAGCTGGATGCACGAGCCGGAGTCGCCGACGCCCATCATCGCCTCGCGGACCCCCTGCTCGGCGTTGCTCTCCTCGTGGAGGAGCTGCATGCCGTAGGTGCGCTCGTAGAAGGCGATGGCCTCGTCGAGGTCGCGCACGGCGATCCCGACGTGGTCGATGGCGGTGAACAGGTCGGTCGCGGTCATGGCACCAGCCTAGGACCGCGGGGCGGGGCCGCGCGGTGGCGAGCGTCACCGCGCGAGGGGTCGGCAGGGGGGCCGGGCCCGGTCTAGCATCGGGTGGTCCCCGGACCCGAGCTTGGAGGCCCGCATGTCCACCGACCCCACCGTCATCGTCGCCGGCGCCCGGACCCCGATGGGCCGGATGAGCGGTTCGCTCAAGGGCTTCAGCGGCTCCGACCTCGGCGGCTTCGCCATCGCCGGGGCCCTCGAGAAGGCCGGCGTGGCGCCCGAGCAGGTCGACTACGTCATCATGGGCCAGGTGCTCACGGCCGGCGAGGGCCAGATCCCCGCCCGGCAGGCCGCGAGCAAGGCCGGCATCCCGATGACCGTCCCGGCGCTGACCGTCAACAAGGTGTGCCTCTCCGGGATCGACGCCATCGCCCTGGCCGACCAGCTGGTCCGTGCCGGTGAGTTCGAGTGCGTCGTCGCCGGCGGCCAGGAGTCGATGACCAACGCCCCGCACCTGCTCGAGAAGAGCCGCGACGGCTTCAAGTACGGCGACGTGACGATGCACGACCACATGGCCCAGGACGGCCTCTGGGACGCCTTCACCGACCAGCCGATGGGGCTGCTCACCGAGAACGCGAACGACGGTGAGCTCGCCTTCACCCGTGAGGAGCAGGACGCGTTCGCCGCCCGCAGCCACCAGCTCGCCGCCCGGGCCTGGAAGGACGGCTTCTTCGACGACGAGGTCGTCACCGTCGCCATCCCGCAGCGCAAGGGCGACCCCGTGGAGTTCAAGGCCGACGAGGGCATCCGACCGGACACGACCGCCGAGTCGCTCTCCGGGCTGCGCCCGGCCTTCCGCCGGGACGGCACGATCACCGCGGGCTCGGCCTCGCAGATCAGCGACGGTGCCGCCGCGGTCGTCGTCATGAAGCGCTCCCGGGCCGAGGAGCTCGGGCTGACCTGGCTCGCCGAGATCGGCGCCCACGGCGTCGTCGCCGGGCCGGACTCCACCCTGCAGAGCCAGCCGGCGCGCGCCATCGCCAAGGCCTGTGCACGCGAGGGCCTCGCGCCCACCGACCTCGACCTCGTCGAGATCAACGAGGCGTTCGCCGCGGTCGGGCTCGCCTCGACCAAGGAGCTCGGGCTCGACCCCGAGAAGGTCAACGTCAACGGCGGCGCCATCGCCATGGGCCACCCGGTCGGCATGTCCGGTGCCCGGATCACCCTCCACCTGGCCCTGGAGCTCCAGCGCCGCGGTGGCGGCGTCGGCGCCGCGGCGCTCTGCGGTGGCGGCGGCCAGGGCGACGCCCTCGTCGTGCGGGTCCCGGCGCGGGGCTGACCCGCTGGCCGGCGCCCGCGACCTCGACGTCCCCTCCCTCGTCGCCGAGACCCGGGAGGGGAGCCCGCGCGCCGTCGCGCGGCTGATCTCCCTCGTCGAGGACGCCCACCCGGCCCTGCGCGCGGTGATGGCGGCGCTGGCGCCGGACTCCGGGCGGGCCCACGTCGTCGGCCTCACCGGGGCACCGGGCGTCGGCAAGTCGACGACGACGAACGCGCTCGTCGCGGCCTACCGCGCCCGCGGTGAGCGGGTCGGCGTGCTCGCTGTCGACCCGTCCTCGCCGTTCTCCGGCGGCGCACTGCTCGGGGACCGGGTCCGGATGTCCGAGCACGCCGCCGACCCCGGGGTGTTCATCCGCTCGATGGCCTCGCGCGGGCACCTCGGCGGGCTGTCGTGGGCCACCCCACAGGCGCTGCGCGTCCTCGACGCCGCCGGGTGCGACGTCGTCCTCCTCGAGACCGTCGGCGTCGGCCAGAGCGAGGTCGAGGTCGCCGGTACCGCCGACACCACCGTCGTCCTCGTGGCCCCGGGCATGGGCGACGGCATCCAGGCGGCCAAGGCGGGCATCCTCGAGGTGGCCGACGTGCTCGTCGTCAACAAGGCCGACCGCGAGGGCGCCGCCCGCACCAGCCGTGACCTGCGGCACGTCGTGGAGATGGCCGACCGCCCCGACGGCCGGTGGCGACCTCCCGTGGTGCGCACCGTCGCGACCTCCGGGGAGGGCGCTGCGGACCTCCTCGAGGCCGTCGAGGCCCACCGCCGCCACCTCGGCCAGGCGGGACTGCGCGAGCGCCGGTTGCGCCGGGCCGCCCACGAGGTCGAGGCGCTCGCCCTCGAGGCGCTGCGCTCCCGGGTCGGCGACGTCGGCGGGCGGGACCGGCTCGGGGCCCTCGCGGCCGAGGTCGTCGACGGGCGGACCGACAGCTGGTCGGCGGCCGACCGGCTCGTCGACGCGGTCCGCGGCTGAGAACGGCGCTCAGCTGCGGGAGTCCAGCACGAGGTGGTCGGGCTGCTCGAGCTCCTCGGCGGGCATCGGGTCGGGGACACCGGCGGTGATCCGGCTGCCGTCCGCACGGGTGCCCCCGGTCTGCGGGCGCTTGCCGAGCAGCCCGTCCAGGCGGGCCCCCTGGTCCGGCAGCGGGACGGCGACCGGCGCGCCCGGGGTCAGGACGAGCTCCTCGCCGCGCACCGTGACGGGCACCTCGCCCACGCCGTCCTCGACCTCCATCGCGAGCTCGGCTTCGGTGAGGTGGAAGCGCACGCGCGTCCCGCGCCAGGTGAGCCGGAAGGTCAGCGAGCCCCAGTCCTCGGGCAGGCGCGGGTCGAGCTGCAGCGTCCCGCCGTGGTCGCGCATCCCGCCGAACCCGCCGACGAGCGCCGCCCACACCCCGCCGGCGGACGCGACGTGGAGGCCGTCGACGGTGTTGTCGTGGAGGTTGGCCAGGTCGACGTAGAGCGCCTCGTGGAAGTAGCGCAGGGCCTGCTCGTGGTAGCCGACCTCGGCGGCGACGACCGACTGCACGACCGCCGAGAGCGTCGAGTCACCGGTCGTGATCGGGTCGTAGTACTCGAAGTCCTTGCGCTTCTGCTCGGCGGTGAACCGGTCGCCCTGGAGGTAGAGGGCCAGGACGACGTCGGCCTGCTTGAGCACCTGGAAACGGTAGATGACCAGCGGGTGGTAGTGCAGGAGCAGCGGCCGCAGCGAGGCGGGGGTGCGGCTGAGGTCCCACACCTCGCGGTCGAGGAAGAAGTCGTCCTGCGGGTGGATCTCCAGCCCCTCGTCGAAGGGGATGTGCATGCCGGCGGCGCACGCGCGCCACTCGCTCACCTCGTCGTCGGTGATCTCGAGCCGGCGGGCGAGGCGGGCCCACTCCTGCGGGTGCTCCCGGCGCACCCGCTCCACGCCGAGTGCGGCCTGCTCGAGGTTGAAGCGGGCCATGACGTTGGTGAACAGGTTGTTGTTGACGACGGTCGTGTACTCGTCCGGGCCGGTCACACCGTGGATGTGGAAGCTCGGCGTGCCGTTGCTGCGCCAGAACCCGAGGTCGGCGTACAGCCGGGCGGTCTCGATCAGGATCGGCAGGCCGTGACGGACGAGGAAGTCGGTGTCGTCGGTCGCGGCGTGGTAGACGGCGAGCGCGTGGGCGATGTCGGCGTCGATGTGCACCTGGGCGGTGCCTGCGGCGTAGTAGGCGGAGGCCTCCTCGCCGTTGATGGTGCGCCACGGGAAGAGGGCCCCCCGCTGGGACATCTCCCGGGCCCGGTCCTGCGCGGCCGGCAGCATGAGGCTGCGCGACTGCAGGAGGTTGCGGGCCGCGCTCGGCAGCGTGTAGGTGAGGAAGGGTGCGACGTAGATCTCGCTGTCCCAGAAGTAGTGCCCCTCGTAGCCCGACCCGGAGACTCCCTTGGCCGGGATGCCCTGGCGGTCCGCCCGGGCCGCCGCCTGGGCCAGTGAGAAGAGGTTGAAGCGCACGGCCTGCTGGACGGCGTCGCTGTGGTCGTCGCCGGTGTCGACCTCGACGTCGCTGGCGGCCCAGAACGCGTCGAACCACTCCCGCTGGCGGGCATGGTGCTCGGCGAGGCCGTGCCGCCCGGCCCGGTCGAGGGTGCGCTCGCACCGGTCGGCGAGCTCGCGCACCGGGAGGCTGCGTGAGGTGTGGTAGGCGACGAGCTTCTCGACCCGGACGGGGTGGCCTCGGCGGGCCTCGACCCGGAAGACCGCCTTGGCGAGGTCGTCCTCGGCCCGGGTGATCACCTCGTAGGGGTCGGCGATGTCCACCCGGTGGTCGGCCATCGCCGTGACCGTCATCCCCGAGTGCGCGCACTGGTAGCCGAGGGCCAGCCGCTGCTCGCGCGCGGAGTGCAGCCGGGGCATGAGCACCCGGCCGTCGAAGCTGCCGGCCTTGCGCGGGTCGACCGTCGCGACCTTGCTCTGGGCCGGCTCGTGGTACTCGTCCTCGCCGTCCTGGCGGTTGAGCAGCTGGGAGGAGATGACGACGGGCGCGTCGCCGTCGAGCATCGTCACCTCGATCGCGAGGACGGCGAGGTGGCGCTCGGCCATCGAGACCATCCGGCTGGAGTCGACCCGCACGCGCTTGCCCGAGGGTGTCCGCCACACGAGGGAGCGTCGCCGGACGCCGGCGCGCAGGTCGAGCTCGCGCTCGTAGTGCTCGAGGTCGGAGAGCCCGATGACGAGGGGCTCGTCGTCGACGTAGACCTTCATCAGCTTGGCGTCCGGGACGTTGACCATCGTCTGGCCCGTGCGCGCGAACCCGTACGCGGCCTCCGCGTGCCGGATCGGCCAGGTCTCGTGGAAGCCGTTGACGAAGCTGCCGTGCTCGTGGACCTCGCGGCCCTCCTCGGGGTTGTCCCGCATGCCGATGTAGCCGTTGGCGACGGTGAAGAGGGTCTCGGTGACGCCGAGGTCGCGGTCGTCGGGGACGGTCTCGACGAGGCGCCACGGGTCGGTGGGGAAGCGCGTGCGGTCGAGCGGGTCCGGGCCGACCGGCGCGGTCCTCACGCGAGCTCCCCGAGGTCGGCGACGACGAGGTCGGCCCCGGCGGCCCGCAGGGCGTCTGCCCCGGCGCCTCGGTCCACGCCGACGACGAGACCGAAGCCGCCGGCGGCACCGGCCCGCACGCCGGAGACGGCGTCCTCGACGACGACCGCCCGCTCCGGTGCGCAGCCGCACGCGGTGGCCGCGTGGAGGAAGGTGTCCGGCTGCGGCTTGCCCGCCAGCCCGAGGTCGGCCGCGACCCGGCCGTCGACGACCGTGTCGAAACGCTCGGCGAGGCCGGCGGCGGCGAGCACGGCGGGTGCGTTCGCCGAGGAGGAGACCACCGCGACGGGCACGCCGAGGCCGCGCAGGTGGTCGAGCAGCGCCACGGACCCGGGGTAGGGGCGGACCCCCTCGCGCTCGAGGATGGCCGTGAACGCGACGTTCTTGCGGTTGCCGAGACCGCAGACGGTCAGGGCCTCCGGCGGGTCCTCGGGGCTGCCCTGCGGCAGCCGGATGCCGCGTGCGGCGAGCAGGTCGGCGACCCCCTGGTAGCGGGGCTTGCCGTCGACGTGCGCGAAGTAGTCGGCGTCGGTGTACGCAGAGGTGTCGGCGCCGCGGAGGTCGGGGCGCGTGGTGTCGAGCCCGGCGAACAGGTCGCCGAACATGCGCGCCCAGGCCGCCATGTGGACCTCGGCGGTGGGGGTGAGCACGCCGTCGAGGTCGAACAGGACTGCACCCTGCGCGTCCCAGGCCACGGGTCTGGAGCCAGTCACGGGGGCAACGCTAGGGACAGGTGGGCACCGGGCACAAACAGCCACGCTGGTGGCAGGCGCTAGCGTGCTGCAGGTGAGCGAGCCCCTCCGCCTGCCGTTCGACCCCATTGCCCGGGCCCGCGAGCTCTGGGTCGCCCGCTGGGGCGAGGGCTCGCACGCGGCCTCGATGGCGACCGCGACGTCGGTCATGCGGGTCCAGCAGCTGCTCCTGCACCGCTTCGACGCGCTCGCCGGCCGGCACGGGCTGACGTTCGCGCGCTACGAGGCGCTCGTCCTGCTCGCCTTCAGCCGTGAGGGGCGGCTGGCGATGTCGACGATCGGGGAGCGGCTCATGGTGCACCCGACGAGCGCGACGAACATCGTCCAGCGGCTCGTCGCGCAGGGGTTCGTCGAGCGGGTGCCGAACCCGGCGGACCGGCGCAGCGCGTTCGCCGTCATCACCGATGCCGGGCGCGCCGCCATGGAGGCGGTGACCGCCGATCTCGAGGAGGCCGACTTCGGGCTGGCGGTGCTCGAGGAGCGCGAGCACGACCTGCTCTTCGGGCTGCTGCGCTCGGTGCGGGCGGGAGCGGGTGACTTCACGCCCTGAGGCGGCGGATTTGGCGCGGATGCGCCCCGTTTGCCATGGTGGACGGTACGCCTCGTGCGCCGCGAGCCCCGCTCCGGTGCTCCGGACCGAAGGAAGCCCCCACCGTCATGCTCAGGATCGTCATCCGTGTCCTCGGTGCCGTCGTCGCCGTCGTGGGTATCGCCCTCGTCGTGCTCGGCGGCTGGTTCGCGGCCCGGCTCGGGGGCACCGGGACGGCGGAGTTCACCACCCGGCCGGCGGCCGGCGTCCCGGTGACCGTGAGCCCGGACGTGCTCAACCGGGTCGACGTCGACGTGACCGTCACGGCCACGCCCTCTGACGGCGGCACGGTGTGGGTGGCGCTCGCCAACCCCTCGGACGCCGAGGCGGTGCTCGGCGACGCGCGGCACGTCGACGTCACCGGCGTCGACGTGCGTGACGGCGCGCTGACCACCCGGGTCCTCGGGAGCGGGACGTCCCCCGCCCTGCGCGCGGCCGACCTGTGGCGCGTGCAGGACGACGGGACGGAGCCGGTGGCGCTCACCGTCGAGCAGGCCGACGCGCCGGAGACCCTCGTCGTCACGGCGACGACGGGCTCGGTGGAGTCCCTGACCCTGACCTTCGTCGACAAGCGGTGGTTCGTCGAGGCGGTCGTGGCCGTGCTCGTCGGCCTCTTCCTCCTCGCCGCCGGGGTCATCGCGCTCTGGCCACGCCGGCGGACGAGGACGCCGGACGGCACACCCGGCCCGCCACACACCGAGCCGGAGGCGTCCGCGCCCGCTCGTCACCTCACCGGGAAGGAGTCCGCCCGATGACCCGCCCGACCCGCCGCCTCGCCGTCCTCGCCGCGGCCACCGGGCTTGCCCTGGGTGCCGCGGGCTGCGGCGCCACCGATGCGCTCGTGGGGCGACACGCGGCGCCGACCGAGCGGACGGCCGCCGCCCCGCTGGACGCCGAGGGCGCGACCGCCGTCGCGAGCCGGCTGCTCGGTGCCGCGCAGGCGGCGGCCACCGCCACGGGGAAGAAGGGCCACGCGGCCCGTGCCGAGGTGCTCGCGGGTGACGCGCTGACCGTGGCCGACACGGCCGCGGCGCGCGGCCTGGCCGACGACGCGACCGAGGACCTCGCCCGTGGGCCCGAGCCGACCGTCCTCGCGCAGTCGCAGGGTCGCTCCTGGCCGCGGGCGATCCTCGCCACGACCCTGGAGAAGTCGACCTCGACGCAGTACCTCCACGTCATGGTGTCGCGCGCCGCCGCCAAGCCCTACCGGATCGAGGCCTCGGTGCCGATGCTCGGCGGCGCGGAGGTCCCGAGCCTCGGCGAGGCGGGTGCCGGCGCGCCGCTGGTCGAGGTCGGCGCCGGGAAGGGGCTCGTGATGTCGCCCGGCAAGGCGTTCGCCGCCTACGCCCGCGCCCTCGCCCGCCCGGCGCCGAAGAAGACACCGGCCGGCGTCGTGGCCGACGACCCGTTCGCCACGGCGCTGCGGGAGTCGGCCACCGCCCAGGCAAAGGCCCTCGGCAAGCTCGCGACCCTCCGCCAGAAGCACGTGCCCGACCTCGACCACGCGCTCGCCTTCCGGCTGGCCGACGGCGGCGTCGTCGCCTTCGGGCTGCTCCGGCGCACCGACACCATCACCGCCGGCAGCGACACCCAGGAGCTCACCCTGCCCAAGCGGTACGCGGCGCTCGTCGGGACCAAGACCGTCGAGAGCTCGGTCCGGCTGACGAGCCTCGAGCCGGTCGTGCTCGTCGTCCCCACGACGGGCAAGGTCGAGGCCGTCGGCGCGAGCGAGCTGCTCTCGGGCGGCTCGGGCAGCTGACCCCGGGCCGACACCAGCACCCGCTCTGCGGGACAATGGCGGCATGACGCAGACACCTCCCGACCCCGCCGGCCCCTCCGCCGCCGGCGCTGCCGAGCCCGCGGGGACCCGCGGCGCCGTCGACCTGTCCGGGGTCGCGGCGATGACCACCCCCGGCGCCGCCACCTCCGGCGGCGGCATGCCCGCAGGCGCCGTTCCCGGCCAGCCCGCGCCCGCGCCCGTCGCGGTCCCGGAGGGTCTCGTCGTCGAGGTCACCCCGGCGACCCTCCAGCAGGCCCTCACCCGCACCGTCCAGGTCGCCGGCGTCCTCGTCCTGTGGTCCTCGGGTCACCCGCAGACCCGCCAGCTCGTCGACACCGTGGCCAGGGTCGCGGCGCGCCACGAGGGCCGGGTACTCGTCCTCACCGCCGACCTCACCGGCCACCAGGAGCTCCTCCAGGCATTCCAGCCGCTGCTCACCCAGGCCTTCGGCCAGCCCACCGTGCCGGCGACCTTCGGGCTGCTCCAGGGCCAGCCGGTGCCCCTGTTCCCCGGCCTGGCCGACGAGTCGCAGGTCGCCGAGGCACTCGACCAGCTGCTCCAGGCCGCGGTGCAGAACGGCATCACCGGCCGGGTCGACCTCGGCCCGGTGCCCGGGCAGGAGGGCGAGGAGGACCAGCTCTCCCCGCTGCACCAGGAGGCGTACGACGCGATCGAGCGGGGTGACCTGGCCGGCGCGGCCAGCGCCTACGAGCGGGCGCTAGCCGACAACCCCCAGGACGAGGACGCCCGCCTCGGCCTCGCCCAGGTCCGCCTCATGGAGCGCACCGAGGGCGTCGACCTCGCGCAGGCCCGCGCCCGCGCCGCGGCCGACCCCACCGACCTCGACGCCGCGACCCTCGTCGCCGACCTCGACGTGCTCGGGGGCCACGTCGAGGACGCCTTCACCCGGCTGCTCGACCTCGTGCGCAGCACCGAGGGCGAGGAGCGCGACCGGGTGCGCACGCACCTGCTCGAGCTGTTCGGCGTCGTCGGCAACCAGGACGAGCGCGTGCGCAAGGGGCGCACCGCGCTGATGAGCGCCCTGTTCTGAGCGTTCCGGTCGCCGTGTGGGTGGCGTCGCAGGAGTTCGCCCAGCGTCACCGTCCACGAACCTCGTCGCTCACTGCTGACGCGCACGCATCACCGCGCTGTCAGGTCCGTCGAGCAGCCCGGATCGTCTCGACGAGCGGTGGACGGCAGGCGGCGTTACATTCATCTCGCCGCAGCCTGCGGCAGGGGGGCCGACCTTCATCGCCCGGATGGTGAGGAAGCACGATGACGAAGCGCATTCTCAAAGGGGCGGCTGTCGGTGCGGGGCGACGCTCCTGATCGGACCTCGTCCGTGACCCTGGAGTTGGCCGAGGTCGGTCATCGCTACCGAGACACACAGGCTCTCGAGGGCGTGACAGCGACGTTGGCTCCCGGCACCACGGCACTCCTCGGAGTCAACGGTGCCGGGAAGTCGACGATGTTGTCCGCGGCGGGAGGGGTCCTGCGCCCGTCGGCCGGACGCGTTCTCGTCGACGGGATGGATCTCTGGTCACGGTCGACCCGGAAGGAGGCGTTGCGGGCGGTCGCGCTCATGCCTCAGACGACGGCGTTCCCACCCGGCATGACCGCGGAGGAGGTCGTCACCTACCTCGCCTGGCTCAAGGGCGTCCCGCGTCGTGCGGCACGGACCCGGGCGCGCGAGGTGCTGGAGGAGGTCGGTCTCGGCCCTCGGATGCGCACCCGGATGTCCCGGCTCTCCGGAGGAATGGCGCGCCGGGTGGCCTTCGCCCAGGCCCTGGCCCCGAGACCACGGGTGCTGCTCCTCGACGAGCCGACCACCGGTCTCGACCCCGCGCAGCGGCACGCTATGGTCGAGCTCGTGCGCGGCCTCTCGGTGACCGGGGTCTCGGTCCTGCTCAGCAGTCACGTCGTGGAGGACGTCGAGGACTTGGCCACCGACGTCATCGTGCTCCACGAGGGGACGCTCCGCTTCTGGGGGCCGGTCGGTGACCTCGCGGCGTTGGGGGACGCGGGCGCCAGGCGGAGCCCCGTCGAGTCTGGCTTCTTCCGGGTCATCGGGAGCGAGGTCGGTCGGTGACCGCCGTCTGGTGGTGGGTCCGACGGGGCGTGGCGCCTCCAGTCGCGCTCGTCGTCCTCGCAGCGGTGGCGAGCACGGTGGCGAGCCGGTCCGACTGGTTCCTCGAGGCGGACTGGGGCCTGCGGCTGACGTCGTCCACCGTGGTTCTCGTCTCCCCGCTCGTCGCCGCGGGCGCGGCCTTCGTCACGGCCCGGCGCTACCACCCCTCCCTCGCGGCGGCAGCCCGTGCCGGAACACGCGCACCGTGGGTGCATCTCGCCCCCGCCGCGGCGCTCGCGGGGGCGGCCGGCGTGGCCTACGTGCTCGTATGGACGGGTGTCCTCGTCGCGGTGGCGGCTTCGGGAGGCATCGGGCCGACCGATGTCTGGGTCGTGCCCGAGACCGTCGTTCCGGTCGTAGCGGCCGCGGCGCTCGGTGGTGTCGTCGGCCATCTCGTGCGCAGCCTCGTGTCGCCGCTCGTCGCCGCTGTCCTGGTTCTCCTGACGGCAGTCGTCGCGAGCCCGTGGGGGCGCGGACCGTTCGAGGCCGTGACCACCTACGGCACCCTCACCGGGCTCGAGCGTCCACCCGCCCAGGCCGCCGTGACCGTGGTCGCCGCCGGCCTCATCGTGCTCGGGTGCGCTCTTGCCGTGACCCGCCTCTCCGCAGGCGATCCGCCCCGCGTCGTCGGGTCCGTCCTGGCGCTGGCGCTGGTGCTGGCAACGGTGGCACCCGCGGCCTGGCCGTGGCAGGACCAGGTCTACCGCGTCTCGACCGAGGCCACCGGCTGCGTCGGGAGCAACCCCCGGCTGTGTGGTCCGCAGTCGCGGCTCCCCTTGCTCGCGATGGCCCAGCCGACCTTCGCGCGCGCCTACGAGCGGCTACGTGGGACGCCGTTCGTGGCCCCGACCGCCTTCCGCGTCACCCGCTTGGACCACTATTCGCAGCTGGACGGGGCGGCACCCCTGGACTTCGACCCGTCGCAGATCCCGGACGACCGCGCCGCCACGTCCCAGGTCGTTGCGGCGCTGCTCAGACCTCACCAGTGCGCGGATCTGTTCGACGCGACGGGCGCCGTCGCGCTCCTCGACGCCCAGGACGTGGTCCGACCGTGGCTCACCGGTGTCCTCGAGGACCGTGTCCCGGCGCAGCCGGTTCCGGACGAGGTTGCCGACGCGTTCTCCGTGGTCCTCTCGTGTCGGGTCATGACTGGCGACCTCTCGTGATCACCGCGTGGGTCCGCGCCCACCTCGTCCCGGCCGTCACCGCCGTCGTCGCCCTCTGCGGTGTCCTCGTGGTCGCGGCGGGTGCCTACCAGTTCGCGGCTCCGAGGCAGCCCGTCCCCCTCGTCTGGCCCGTCGCGATCCTCCAGCTCGGCGCGGCGACGCTCGTCCTGGAGCCGCCGTGCGGCGCGCTCGAGCGGGCGTCCGTGCGCGCCATCACGGGCCGGCTGGCCCGCGCGGGCGTCGTCCTCGTGCTCACCGTCGTCATCGGTGCGGGCGTCGTCGGCGCGGGAGCGCCGGGGGTCCTGCTCGCCTGGCTGCTCGTCCTCGAGTCCGGGCGTTCGTGGCGGCCGGTGCCGGCGCCCGTCAGACGTGGGCGGGCGTCCTCGCCGTGGGCCTGCTCGGGGTGGCGGTCGAGTACGTCACCCCTCTGGCCCCGCTCACCGCGGCCCTCGGCGGGGTGGCGACCCTCGGGCCGGCCGCTCTGTGCCTCGGGTGCGCTGCAGGGTACGTGGGTGCGGCCACCCTGCCGGGATCCGCCTGACCCGGACGAGCCGGTGACGCGAGCGTCGAGATCGGGGAAGCGCGTACGCGCAGGCCGCGGGGCAGGGGCTTCGGGCGTGCGGTCGTGCGACGCCGGGGAGGATCAGGAGCCGAGCGCCGCGGAGACGACGTCCTTCGCCTCGGCCTGGACCTGGGCGAGGTGGTCGGCGCCGCGGAAGGACTCGGCGTAGATCTTGTACACGTCCTCGGTGCCCGAGGGCCGGGCGGCGAACCACGCCGAGTCGGTGACCACCTTCAGGCCCCCGATCGGGGCGTGGTTGCCCGGGGCCTCGGTGAGCTTGGCGGTGATCGGCTCGCCGGCGAGCGACTCGGCCGTCACGTCCTGCGGGGACAGCCGGGCCAGCTTGGCCTTGGCCTCGCGGTCGGCCGGGGCGTCGACCCGGGCGTAGGCCGGCTCCCCGTGCTTGGCGGTGAGCTCGTCGTAGAGCTGTGAGGGCGTCTTGCCGGTCCGGGCGAGGATCTCCGAGGCGAGCAGCGCCAGCAGGATGCCGTCCTTGTCGGTCGTCCACACCGAGCCGTCGGTGCGCAGGAACGACGCCCCCGCCGACTCCTCGCCCCCGAACGGGCCGGAGCCGTCGAGCAGCCCGGGGACGAACCACTTGAACCCGACGGGTACCTCGACCAGCCGGCGCCCGAGGTCGGCGGCCACCTTGTCGATCATCGAGCTCGACACGAGCGTCTTGCCGACGAACCCGTCTGGCCGCCACCCCGGGCGGGCGCCGCCGTAGAGGTACTGGATCGCCACGGCGAGGTAGTGGTTGGGGTTCATCAGCCCGGCGTCGGGGGTGACGATCCCGTGCCGGTCGCTGTCGGCGTCGTTCCCGGTCGCGATGTCGTACTCGTCGCGGCGCTCGATGAGGGAGGCCATCGCCGAGGGCGAGGAGCAGTCCATCCGGATCTTGCCGTCCCAGTCGAGCGTCATGAACCGCCACGTCGGGTCGACGAGCGGGTTGACGACGGTCAGGTCGAGGCCGTGCCGCTCGGCGATGGCGCCCCAGTAGTCGACGGCCGCGCCCCCGAGAGGGTCGGCGCCGATACGGACCCCGGCCTCGCGGACGGCGGCGAGGTCGAGGACGTTCGGGAGGTCCTCGACGTAGCGGCCGAGGAAGTCGTAGCCCTCGACGGCGGCCCGCGCCCGCGCGAACGGGACCCGGCGGACCCCCTCGAGACCGGCGCGGATGTAGGCGTTGGCCCGCTCGGCGATCGCCGTGGTGGCGTCGGAGTCCGCCGGGCCGCCGTGCGGCGGGTTGTACTTGAAGCCACCGTCGGTGGGCGGGTTGTGCGACGGGGTGACGACGATCCCGTCCGCGAGCCCGCCGCCTGCCGGCATGTCGGCAACCCCGGTGACCCGGCCGCGGTTCGCCGTGAGGATGGCGTGCGAGACCGCCGGGGTCGGGGTGTACCGGTCGCCGGCGTCGACCAGCGTGGTCACCTCGTTGGCCACGAGCACCTCGAGGGCGCTGGACCACGCGGGCTCGGACAGCCCGTGGGTGTCGCGCCCGAGGAACAGCGGCCCGTCGTAGCCCTGCTCGCGGCGGTGGTCGCAGATCGCCTGGGTCGTGGCGAGGATGTGGGCCTCGTTGAAGGACGTGCGCAGGCTCGACCCCCGGTGGCCCGAGGTGCCGAAGGCGACCTGTTCCTCGACGTTCTCGGGGTCCGGCTCGCGGGTGTAGTACGCGGTGACCAGGGCCGCGACGTCGACGAGGTCGCGGGGTTCGGCGGGCTGTCCGGCGCGCGAGGAGCTCATGGCCTCGATCCTCGCAGACGCGCTGGTGGGGGGTACAGCGGCGGTGTTCCCGAGATCACAGGATGAAATACCCCTAGGGGTAGCAAAAAAGTACTACACGGTGTAGTAATTGGGTATGTCCAGCACACCGAAGAAGCTGCTCGTCCTCGGCGCCGGGACGGCCGGGACCATGGTCGTCAACAAGCTGCGGCGGCGGCTGCCCCACGACCAGTGGTCGATCACCGTGGTCGACAAGGACGACGTCCACGACTACCAGCCCGGGTACCTCTTCATCCCCTTCGGCATCAACGCCCCCGAGCAGATCCGCAAGACCAAGCGGCCCTTCATCGGACGGGGCGTCGAGGTCGTCATGGGCGAGATCGAGCGCGTCGACGCCGAGGCCCACGAGGTCCACCTCGCCGGTGGCCCGACCCTCGGGTACGACCAGCTCGTCATCGCCACCGGCACGACCCCACGCCCGGACCAGACCGAGGGCACGCTCGGGCCGCAGTGGCACCGCGAGGTCGGTGAGTTCTACACCTACGACGGCGCGCTCGCGCTCCACGACCAGCTCGACACCTTCACCGGCGGCCGGCTCGTCGTGCACATCACCGAGATGCCGATCAAGTGCCCCGTCGCACCGCTGGAGTTCACCTTCCTCGCCGACGACTGGCTGCGCCGCCGCGGCCTGCGAGAGACGACCGAGCTGGTCTTCGTCACTCCGCTCGACGGCGCCTTCACCAAGCCGGTCGCCAGCCGCGCCCTCGGCGGGCTGCTCGAGGAGAAGGGGGTGCTCGTCGAGCCCGACTTCATGGTCGAGCGGATCGACCAGGACCGCAAGGTCCTCGTCTCCTTCGACGAGCGCGAGGTCGCCTACGACCAGCTCGTGACCATCCCGCTCAACATGGGGGCGGACTTCGTCGCGGCCTCGGGGCTCGGCGACGAGCTCAACTACGTGCCCGTCGACCGGCACACCCTGATCGCCACCGGCCACGACGACATCTTCGCCCTCGGGGACGCGAGCAACATCCCGACGAGCAAGGCCGGCTCGGTCGCGCACTTCTCGGTCGAGGTCTTCGTCGAGAACTTCCTCGAGCACGTCGCCGGCCGGCCGATGACCCACCGCTTCGACGGCCACGCCAACTGCTTCGTGGAGTCCGGCCACGGCAAGGCTCTGCTGCTGGACTTCAACTACGACACCGAGCCCCTGACCGGCACCTTCCCGCTGCCGAAGGTCGGCCCGATGACCCTCCTCGGGGAGTCCCGCGCCAACCACCTCGGCAAGCTCGCCTTCCGGCACGTGTACTGGAACGCCCTGCTGCCCGGCCGGCCGATCGGCCTGCCCGCCGCGATGTCCATGGCCGGGAAGAACCCCGCCTGAGCACGACCGAAAGGAACACCACGATGACGACCACGACGATCGCCGGCCACCAGGTCGAGGTCAACGACGAGGGCTTCCTCACCAGCCCGCAGGAGTGGAGCGAGGACCTCGCGCCCGAGCTGGCCCGGCTCATCGGCCTCGAGCTGACCGAGGAGCACTGGAAGCTCATCCGCTTCCTGCGCGAGGACTACGCCAGCCAGGGGGAGACCGCCACCCTGCGCCGGGTCTCGACCCAGACCGGGACCCCGGTGAAGTCCCTCTTCGCCCTCTTCCCCGGCAAGCCGGCCAAGAAGATGGCCTACGTCTCCGGGCTGCCCAAGCCCAAGGGCTGCGTCTGAGCCGGCCCGTACACCACCACCAGCCCGCAGGAGGGTCCGTCATGACCGCCACCACCGACACCGCCCCCGTCGTCCCCTCGTTCGACGACGCCGAGGGCTCCGGGCGCAAGCTCGCCATCATCTGCTCCAAGGGCAACCTCGACATGGCCTACCCCGGCCTCATCCTCGCCAACGCCGCGGTCGGCGAGGGCGTCGAGACCCACCTGTTCTTCACCTTCTGGGGCTTCGACGTCATCACGAGGAAGACCATGGGCGACCTGAAGTTCAGCTTCGTCGGCAACACCGCCATGCACCCGCCGGGCCACAGCGCCATGGGCATCCACCACATGCTCGGCGCGCTGCCCGGCGCGACCGCGGCCGCGACGTCGATGCTCAAGAAGCAGATCGCCGAGCTCGACGTCCCGGACGTCCCGGAGTTCCTCGAGATCCTCTCCGCCTCCGGGGTGCACATGTGGGCCTGCCGGATGTCCGCGGACATGAACCACGTGACCGAGGAGGACCTCTTCGAGGGCGTCGAGGGGATCATCTCGGCGAGCGACTTCATCGAGATCACCGAGGGCGCGCAGCTGCTGTTCATCTGAGCGCCGCGCGGCCCGGCGGGAGCGTCTCCCGCCGGGCCGCGCCGGGTCAGCGTCCCGGTGTGCTCACAGGCTCAGCGTGGGCTCCGCCGGCTCGGTGCCGGCGACGGGCGCGAGGTAGAGCGTCGAGAGCCGGGCGACGCGCACGGTCACCGAGTACGGCTGGTCGTCCCACGGCGTCGCCTCCGCGGCGAGCCGTACCCCGGCCTGGCTCGGGGTGCCGGCCTCGTCGTACCCGCTGGTGTCGAGGACGACCTCCCACTCGCCGGCGCGGGGGACGCCGACCCGCACCCAGTCCTTGTCGGCGCCGCTGTAGTTGACGACGGTCGCGACGACGTCCCCGGAGCCGTCGGCCCGCTCGTTGCGCAGGTAGGAGAGCAGGTTGCCGGTGTTGTCGTCGGCGTCGAGCCAGCGGAACCCCGCCGGCTCGCCGTCGAGCGCCCACAGTGCCGGGTGCTCCCGGTAGAGGGTGTTCAGCTGCTTGACGAGCGCATGGACCCGGTGGTGGGCGGCGTGGTCGAGCAGCCACCACTCCAGCGAGCGCCCGTCCGCCCACTCCTGGGGCTGGGCGAACTCGCAGCCCATGAAGAGCAGCTGCTTGCCCGGGTGGCTCCACATGTAGCCGAGGAACGCGCGCAGCGTCGCCAGCTGCTCGGGCCGCTCGCCGGGGATCTTCGTGAGCAGCGAGCCCTTGCCGTGGACGACCTCGTCGTGGCTGATCGGCAGCACGAAGCTCTCGCTGAAGGCGTACATGAGCGAGAAGGTCAGCAGGTTGTGGTGGTACTGGCGGTGCACCGGCTGCTCGTGCAGGTAGCGCAGGGTGTCGTTCATCCACCCCATGTTCCACTTCAGCCCGAAGCCGAGCCCTCCGCTCGAGGTCGGGCGGGTCACGCCGGGCCACGAGGTCGACTCCTCCGCCACGGTGACGATGCCCGGGGCGCGCCGGTAGGCGGTCGCGTTCGCCTCCTGGAGCAGCCCGATCGCCTCGAGGTGCTCGCGCCCGCCGTGGACGTTGGGGATCCACTCCCCGTCGCGGCGGGAGTAGTCGAGGTAGAGCATCGAGGCCACGGCGTCGACGCGCAGGCCGTCGACGTGGAACTCCTCGAGCCAGTACAGCGCGTTGGCGACGAGGAAGTTGCGCACCTCGAGCCGGCCGAAGTCGAACACGTGTGTGCCCCAGTCCGGCTGGTCGCCGCGGCGCGGGTCGGGGTGCTCGTAGAGCGGCAGTCCGTCGAAGCGGGCCAGGGCGAACTCGTCCCGGGGGAAGTGCCCGGGGACCCAGTCGAGGATGACGCCGATGCCCGCCTGGTGCAGGGCGTCGACGAGGAACTTGAAGTCGTCGGGTGCACCGAAGCGCGCGGTCGGGGCGTAGTACCCGGTGACCTGGTAGCCCCAGGACGGGCCGTAGGGGTGCTCCATGACGGGCAGCAGCTCGACGTGGGTGAACCCGAGGTCGGTGACGTAGTTGACGAGGTGTTCGGCGAGCTCGCGGTAGGACAGCCCCTGGCGCCAGGAGCCCAGGTGTACCTCGTAGACGCTCATCGGCCCGGTGTGCGGGTCGCGCTGGGCGCGCTGCTCCATCCACGTCGCGTCGCCCCAGGTGTGGGTGCTGTCCTCGACGACCGAGCCGGTGCGCGGTGGGCACTCGGTGCGCCGCGCGAGCGGGTCGGCCTTGGTGCGCACGACGTCGTCGGCGCCGCGGATCTCGTACTTGTAGACCTCGCCCGCGCCGACACCGGGGATGAACAGCTCCCAGACCCCGCTGCTGCCGATGAGCCGCATCGGGTGGACCCTGCCGTCCCAGCCGTTGAAGTCGCCGACGACCCGCACGGCCTTGGCCCGGGGGGCCCACACGGCGAAGGAGGTGCCGGTGACCTGCCCGAGCGGGCCGTCGTAGGTGTGCACGCGGGCCCCGAGCACCGTCCACAGCTGCTCGTGGCGACCCTCGCCGACGAGGTGGAGGTCGACGTCCCCGAGCGTGGGCGCGAACCGGTAGGGGTCGTCCTGCTCGTGCTCGACGCCGTCGCCCCAGGCGACGAGCAGGCGGTAGTCCATCGTCCGGGACGTCCCCGTGCGCACGGCGCTCCACACGCCCTCGGCCTCGTGCTCGAGCTGGAGCACCTCGCCGTCCTCGAAGCGGACCCGGACCGACTCGGCCAGCGGGCGCAGGACCCGGATGCGCAGCCCCTCCGGCTCGAGGTGCTGGCCGAGCAGGTCGTGCGGCTGCTGGTGGCGGCCCTGGACGAGGGCGGCGATGGCGCCGCCGACCTCGGGGCTGGGGGTGGGGCTCACGGAAGGTCTCCTTGCGGTGTGGCGGTGGAGAATCGGGTGGTGAGGCGGTCGACGGCGGCGACCGGGATGCCGACCCAGCCGGGTCGGTTGCGGGCCTCGTACACCACCTCGTAGAGGGCCTTGTCGAGCTCGAAGGCGGCGAGGACCGCGGCGTGGTCGCGTGGGTCCTCGCCGGCGGTCGCGGCGTACCCGTCGAGGAAGGCCTCCTGGGTGGCGGCGACCCAGCGGCGGGCCGAGCGGCCGGTGGCCCGCTCGTGCGAGCCGCCGGCGTAGTCGACGCTGCGCAGCATCCCCGCGACGTCGCGCAGCCGGTGGTCCGGACGGGTGCGCTCGGCGAGGGGGCGCAGTGGCTCGCCCTCGAAGTCGAGCAGGACCCAGCCGCGCTCCGGTGAGTGCAGCACCTGCCCGAGGTGGTAGTCGCCGTGGACGCGCTGCAGGTCCGGCCACCGGGCACCGGCCGCGGCCTCGAGCACCTGCTCGACCGCCGGGACGGCGGCCCGCAGCTCGGGGACCTCGGCGACCGCGGCGGCCAGCCGCCCACGCATCGCCGACAGGGTGGTGGCGACGGTCTCCGGGGTGGTCGGCAGGGTGCCGAGGGCGCGGGCCAGGGTGGCGTGCACCTCGGCGGTGGCGGCGCCGAGGTCACGCGCCGCAGCGGTGAAGTCGCCCTCCTCCTCGGCGGCGCGCAGCGCGACCCGCCACGCGTCCTGCACCCCGGGGAGGAACTCCTGGGCGAAGGCGAGGTGGCCGTGGGCCTCGTGGTCGCCGTCGACGCCGGGGTGCGGCCAGCTGCCGGCGACGGCTCCCACGACACGGGGCACCCGGGCGCAGCCGGCGTCGACGAGGGCGCCCTGGAGGACGACGTCGGGGTTGTCACCGGGGGAGAGCATGCGGAAGACCTTGACGATGAGCGGCAGGGAGGCGCCGTCGCGGGTCTCGGTGTCGAGGATGACCGAGGTGTTGGACTGCTCGCCCCGCAGGACCCGAGAGCCGGTGACCGAGACCGCCTCCGTCCAGCTCGGCTGGGGCACACCGGTGAAGGCGTCGTCGGGGGTGTCCGACGTCGAGGAGGAGGCGGCCCGGACCCGGCCCTGCACGAGCTCGAGGAGCTGGGTCGCGTAGACCGGGTCGTGGGGCGCGTCGTAGACCCAGCGGTGGCCGAGGACGGAGTGCTCCGTCGTGCCGACGAGGGCGTGCTCGGCGTCGGGCAGCGGCGCGTCGCGGTAGGTCAGCGGCACCTGGTAGACGACGGGCTCCGGTCCGGACTCGTCGGCGAGCAGCAGCGTCTCGACGCCGACCTCGCCGGCAGGGTCGTCCAGCCGCCAGGACGCGAGCCGGCGCAGCCGGGGCGAGCGGCCCTTCGCGGCGTACCAGCGCTGGTCTCCCATCCAGGCCTCGACGAGCTCGAGCTTGCTCGGGGTGATGGTCGCGTCGTGGTGCAGCTCAGCCATGCTCGCCCCCGGGCGGTGGGTCGAGCGCGAGCCAGAAGAAGTCCCGCGACCCGAGCGTGAGGGTCAGCGCGCCGTCGTCGCCGATGTCGGGGAACCCGGTGCCGCCGAAGAGGTCTCGTGTCTGCCACCCGTGCAGCTCCTCCGGGACGGTGAGCGTCGTCGCCTGCGGCCTCGCGGAGAGGTTGTTGACGCACAGCACCGCACGCGCCGAGCGGTCCTCGACGTCCCGCTCGCGCCGGTCGACCCGCACGAAGGCGAGCACCCGCTCGTGGGAGCTGTCGCAGACGGTGAAGTCGCCCAGACCGAAGACGGGGTGCTCGCGGCGCACCGCGAGCATGCCGCGCACCCAGTGCAGCAGCGAGGAGCCGCTCGCCATCTGCGCCTCGACGTTGACCTGGTTGTAGTGGTGCACGAGGGACTGGATGACCGGCAGGTAGAGCTTGCCGGGGTCGGCCGTGGAGAACCCGGCGTTGCGGTCCGGCGTCCACTGCATCGGGGTGCGGACGGCGTCGCGGTCGCTGAGCCAGATGTTGTCGCCCATCCCGATCTCGTCGCCGTAGTAGAGGCACGGCGAGCCGGGCAGCGAGAGCAGCAGGGCGTGGATGAGCTCGACCTCGGGCCGGGAGTTGTCCAGCAGCGGGGAGAGCCGGCGGCGGATGCCGATGTTGGCCCGCATCCGGGGGTCGGGGGCGTACCAGCCGTACATCGCCGCCCGCTGCTCCGGCGTGACCATCTCCAGGGTCAGCTCGTCGTGGTTGCGCAGGAAGGTGCCCCACTGGGTGCCCGTGGGGATCGGCGGGGTGTCGGCGAGGACGTCGACGATCGGGGCCGCCTTCTCCTCGCGCAGCGCGTAGTACAGCATCGGCATCACGGGGAAGTGGAAGCACATCTGGCACTCGGGGGAGTCCTCGGTGCCGAAGTAGTCCACGACCTCCGACGGGGGCTGGTTGGCCTCGGCGAGCAGGATCCGGCCCGGGTACTCGGTGTCGACCATCGAGCGCAGCGCCGCGAGGAACTCGTGGGTGCGCGGGTGGTTCTCGCCGTTGTGCCCCTCCTCCTCGAAGAGGTAGGGGACGGCGTCGAGCCGGAAGCCGTCGATGCCCATGTCCATCCAGAACCGGACGACCTCGAAGATCGCCTCGTGCACCGCCGGGTTCTCGAAGTTCAGGTCAGGCTGGTGGCTGAAGAACCGGTGCCAGAAGAACTGCCGGCGGATCGGGTCGAAGGTCCAGTTCGAGGTCTCGGTGTCGATGAAGATGATCCGGGCGTCGGTGTATCTGTCGTCGGTGTCGGACCAGACGTAGAAGTCGCCGTAGGGCCCCTCCGGGTCGCTGCGCGAGGCCTGGAACCACGGGTGCTGGTCGCTCGTGTGGTTCATCACGAGGTCGGTGACGATCCGGATGCCGCGCGCGTGCGCCTGGGTGATCAGCTCGCGGAACTCCGGCAGCGTCCCGAACTCGGGCAGCACCTGGGTGTAGTCGGAGATGTCGTAGCCACCGTCGCGCAGCGGGCTGGCGTAGAACGGGGGCAGCCACAGGCAGTCCACCCCGAGCCACTGCAGGTAGTCGAGGCGGTTGATGATGCCGGCGAAGTCGCCCTCGCCGGAGCCGGTGGAGTCGCCGAAGGCCCGCACGAGCACCTCGTAGAAGACCGCCGTCCGGAACCACTCGGGGTCGTGTCGGAGCCCGGGCTGGTTCATCCCGAGCCCCGGCGTGCTGTGGCCCATGCCGGGGATGACGCTCACCAGGGCCTCCGGAGGGCGACGACGTGGCAGGGTTCGGTCTCCGGCCCGAGCCGGACGTAGACGTCGCGTTGCCAGACCCAGCGCTCGTCGGTGAGCAGGTCGTGGGCCTCGAACGAGTCGCCGGGCTGGAGGCCGAGCGCGGCCAGGTCCAGGCGCATCGTGCTCGCCCGCGTCGAGTGCGGGTCGAGGTTGGCCACGACGAGCACGACGTCCTCGGTGCCGTCGTCGAGGACGCGGCGGCGGGAGTAGGCGAGGAAGTTCTCGTCGTCGACGTGGTGGAAGCGGATGTCGCGCAGCCGGTGCAGGGCGGGGTGCGCGCGCCGGATCTCGTTGAGCCGGGTCAGCCAGCCGGCGAGGGTGCGGCCCTCGCGCGGCCCGCCGGGCTCGTCGTCGCCCCAGCGGCGGTCCTTGTACTCGTACTTCTCGTTGTCGATCTGCTCCTCGGCGCCGGGCCGGGCGACGTGCTCGACGAGCTCGTAGCCGGCGTAGATGCCGTAGGTCGGGACGAGGGTGGCGGCGAGGGCGCTGCGCACCTTCCAGGCCGCCGGACCCCCGAACTGCATGTACGGCGTGAGGATGTCGTGCGTCGTCGGCCAGAACGAGGGGCGCATGTAGTAGGACGCCTCGCCGGAGAGCTCGGTGAGGTACTCGCGCAGCTCGGCCGGGGTGTTGCGCCACGCGTAGTACGTGTAGCTCTGCTGGAAGCCGACCTTGGCCAGGGTGTGCATCATCGCCGGCCGGGTGAACGCCTCGGCGAGCCAGATGACGTCGGGGTGGTCCTTGGCGACGTCGGCGATGATCCACTGCCAGAACTCCACCGGCTTGGTGTGCGGGTTGTCGACGCGGAAGATCTGGACCCCGTGGTCGATCCACACCTGGACGACCCTGCGGACCTCGGCGTAGATGCCGGCGGGGTCGTTGTCGAAGTTCAGCGGGTAGATGTCCTGGTACTTCTTCGGAGGGTTCTCGGCGTACGCGATGGTGCCGTCGGCCCGGGTCGTGAACCACTCGGGGTGCTCGCGCACCCAGGGGTGGTCCGGGGAGCACTGGAGCGCGAGGTCCAAAGCGACTTCGAGGCCGAGCTCCTCGGCGCGGGCGACGAAGGCGTCGAAGTCGTCGAAGTCGCCGAGGTCGGGGTGGATCGCGTCGTGGCCGCCCTCGGCCGAGCCGATGGCGTAGGGGCTGCCGGGGTCCTCGGGCCGGGCGTCGAGGGTGTTGTTCGGCCCCTTCTTCGCGGCCTGCCCGATGGGGTGCACCGGGGTGAGGTAGACGACGTCGAAGCCCATCCCGGCGATCGCCGGCAGCCGCTCGGCGGCCGTGCGCAGTGTGCCGCTGACCCAGCGGTGGCTCTCGGCGTCGTAGTACGCGCCCTCGCTGCGGGGGAAGATCTCGTACCACGCGCCGTAGAGGGCACGTTCGCGCTCGACCAGCAGGCTGTACTCGCGCGAGGGGGTGACCATGTCGCGCAGGGGCCGGGCGCCGAGCTCGTCCTCGACCGTGCCGTCCGTGCCGGCCTTGAGCCGCACGCCGGCCGACCGCGAGGCGTCCCGCAGGCCGGTGACCGCCTCGACGAGCACCTGCTCCTGCTCGGGCGTGCGCTCCACCTCGTCGAGGGCCCGCTCGAGGACGCGGGCGCCCTCCTCGAGCATCAGCTCGGTGTCGACGTCGGCCGCGACCTTGATCGTCGCGTCGTGCTCCCAGGTGCCGTAGGGGTCCGACCAGCCCTCGACCCGGTAGCTCCACCACCCGGTGCGCTCGGGCGTGAGCCGCGCGACCCAGTGGTCCAGGCCGGCGTTGACACACGTCATCGGCACGTGCCGCTCGGCGCCGTCGGGGTCGGTGAGGACGAGGGTGGCGTTCACGGCGTCGTGGCCCTCGCGGAACACCGTCGCGCTCACCTCGACCTCCTCGCCGACGACGGCCTTGGCCGGGCGCTCGCCGCAGTCGACGGCCGGCCGGACCTCGAGGACGGGGATCCGGCCGAGGGGGACCTGGGGAGGGGCGGTGCGGAAGGCATCACTCACCCCACCGAACCTACACGGAGCGGCGCCGGCCTCCCCACGTCCGGACCCGGCACGCCGAGCGCGCTCTCAGGAGTGCCAGATCCGCTCGAGGTAGTCGCGCATGGAGCGGTCGGAGGAGAAGAACCCGGAGCGGGCGACGTTGAGGATCGCCGACCGGGTCCAGGCCTCCGGGTCGGCGTAGGCCGCGTCGACCCGCGACTGGGCCTCGAGGTAGGAGGAGAAGTCGGCCAGCGCCATGAAGGCGTCCTCGTGGAGCAGGTTGTCGACGACCGGCGCGACCGCCTGCCGGTCGCCACCGGTGAAGTGCCCGCTCGCGACGAGGTCGATGGTGCGGCGCAGGGCCGGGGTGGTCTCGTAGACCTCGGCGGGGGTGTACCCCGCCGCCCGGCGCCGCTCGACCTCCGGCTCGGTCATCCCGAAGAGGAAGAAGTTCTCGTCGCCGACGAGCCGGCGGATCTCGACGTTGGCGCCGTCGTCGGTACCGATGGTGAGCGCGCCGTTGAGGGCGAACTTCATGTTGCCGGTGCCCGAGGCCTCCTTGCCGGCGAGCGAGATCTGCTCGGAGAGGTCGGCCGCCGGGATGAGCTTCTCCGCGAGGGTGACGTTGTAGTTGGCCGGGAAGGCGACCGAGAGCAGCCCCTGGACGCGCGGGTCGGCGTTGACGACGCCGGCGACGGAGTTGACGAGGAAGATGATCTCCTTCGCCAGGTGGTAGCCGGGGGCGGCCTTGGCCCCGAACACGACCGTCCGCGGGGTCATCTCCTCGGGCGCGACCCGGCCGGAGACGAGGTCGTCGTAGAGCGAGACGATGTGCAGCAGCTTGAGGGTCTGGCGCTTGTACTCGTGCAGCCGCTTGACCATGACGTCGAGCATCGCCTCCTGCGGCAGGCGCAGGCCGTCACGGACGGCGAGCAGGCGGTAGAGGCGCTCCTTGTTCTCGCGCTTGACCCGGCGGAACTCCTCGCGGAAGGAGGCGTCGTCCGCGTAGGGCTCGAGCTCGCGCAGCCGGTCGAGGTCGGTGACCCAGCCCTCGCCGATCGTGTCGGTGAGCAGCTCGGAGAGCCGGCGGTTGGCCAGCCGGACGAAGCGCCGGGGGGTGACGCCGTTCGTGACGTTGGTGAACTTCTCCGGCCACAGCTGGGAGAAGTCGGGCAGCACCTTGTCGCGCAGCAGCTGGCTGTGCAGCTCGGCGACGCCGTTGACCTTGGCGCCGGCGACCGTCGCGAGGTAGGCCATCCGGACCGAGCGCTCCGGGTGCTCGGCGATGACCGACATCCGGCGCACCCGCATCTCGTCGCCCGGGAACGCCTCGCGCACCTGCTCGAGGAACTCCTCGTTGATCCGGTAGATGATCTCCAGGTGCCGGGGGAGGAGCCGCCCGAGCAGCTCGACCGACCACACCTCCAGGGCCTCCGGCAGGAGCGTGTGGCAGGTGTAGGCGAAGCACCGCTGGGTGACCTCCCAGGCCTCGTCCCAGGCGAAGCCCTTGCGGTCGACGAGGATCCGCATCAGCTCGGGGATGGCGATGACCGGGTGGGTGTCGTTGAGCTGGAAGACGATCCGCTCCGGGAGGCGGTGCAGGTCGAAGTCCGCGGGCAGGGTGTTGTCGATGAAGTCGTGCAGAGAGCAGGCGACGAAGAAGTACTGCTGCTGCAGGCGCAGCTCCTTGCCCTGGGGCGTGGAGTCCTCGGGGTAGAGCACCTTGGAGATGTTCTCGGCGAAGGTCTGGGCCCGGACCGCCTGGGTGTAGTCGCCGGCGTTGAAGATCTGCAGGTCGAAGGCGTGCGTCGCGCGGGCGCTCCACAGCCGCAGGGTGTTGACGACGCCGTTGCGGAAGCCCGGGACCATGTAGTGGTAGGGCATCCCGAGGACCGTCCAGTCCGGTACCCAGCGGGTGTGCTGCGTGCCGTCCGCGGCCGTGCTCGTCTCGGTGCTCCCGCCGAAGCCGACGAGCACCTGGCGCTCGGGGTGGGGGAACTCCCACGGGCTGCCGAGCGAGAGCCAGGAGTCGGGCAGCTCGACCTGGCGGTCGTCCTCGAAGGTCTGCCGGAAGATGCCGTACTCGTAGCGGATGCCGTAGCCGATCGTCGGCACGTCCATCGTGGCCAGCGAGTCGACGAAGCACGCGGCCAGCCGGCCGAGACCGCCGTTGCCGAGACCGGGCTCGACCTCCTGGGCGCGCAGCGTCGCGATGTCGATCCCGCACCGGCGCATGGCCTCCTCGGCGACGTCCTGGAGGTTGGTCGCGAGCAGGTTGTTCCCCAGCTGCCGGCCGAGCAGGTACTCGGCGGACAGGTAGCCGACCGTCTTCTGCTGTGCGTGGCGGCGGCGGGCGCCCGTCTCGAGCCAGTCGGCCATGAGGTAGCGCCGGACGGTGCGGGCCAGTGCGAGGTACTGGTCGTTGAGCGTCGACTGCGACAGCAGGGTGCCCTGGCCGTAGTTGAGCTCGCCGAGGAAGGTCTCGACGAAGCCGTCGACCGTGGGAGCCGGCTGGACCACCGGCCCCGAGGCGAGCGGGTGGCTCGTCCGGAAGGCGGGGCCGATCCGCCGCGCGTCGGTCGAGGGCGACTCGTCGGAGACGGTGACAGGCTGCGGCGCCCCGTCGGAGACGACGGGGGGCGTGGGCGAGTTCTCGGACATCGGGTCGTCCTTCGGGGAGGGCGGCGGAGGGACGCAGCGACGGTGGTGCGCAGGACAGGGTACGCACCCCGGCCGTGGGGAGACCGGTCACGGGTCGGCGGGGGCGGGCCGCGGGGCTCAGGGGGCCAGGCGCAGCCGGGCGCGGGTGACCTCGGTGAGGCTCCGGCACCCGGTGAGCGCCATCGTCAGGTCGAGCTCGGCGACGAGGTTGCGCAGCACCTCGGCCACGCCGTCCTCCCCGGCCAGGGCGAGCCCGTAGACGTAGGGTCGGCCGATCCCGACCGCGCTCGCCCCGAGGGCCAGGGCGACGAAGGCGTCCGCGCCCGTTCGCACGCCGCTGTCGAAGATGACCGGCGCCCGCGAGCCCCGCGAGCGGACCGCACGGGTGACCTCGGGGAGGGCGTCGAGCGCGGCGACCGTGCGGTCGACCTGCCGGCCGCCGTGGTTGGACACCCAGATCCCGTCGACGCCGGCGTCGACGGCCCGGCCCGCGTCGTCGGGGTCGAGGATCCCCTTCAGGACGATCGGCAGCGAGGTGAGGGCCCGTAGCCGCGGCAGGTCCGCCCACGTCAGCGAGGGGCGCGCGAAGAGCTCGCCGAAGGTGTCCACCGCGGCCCGGGGCTCCGGGGAGGTGACGTTCTCCCGCGTCGAACCGGGGTGGTGGCGGCTCATCGAGAGGAGGGTCCGCACGGCGGCCGGCGTCGGGGACGGTGCCGGGTGGGACCCGAGCTCTTCGGGGTCCGCCGCGGCGACCCGCTGGGTGACGAGCCGCCGGAAGACCGGGTCGGAGGTGTACTGGGCCAGACCCTCGCCCCGCGCGAACGGGAGGTGGCCGAGGTCGAGGTCGCGTGGGCGCCAGCCGAGGACGCTGGTGTCGAGGGTGACGACGACCGCCTCGGCGCCACAGGCCTCGGCGCGGCGGACGAGCGAGGCGGTGAGCTCGTCGTCCGCGCTCCAGTACAGCTGGTACCAGAACCCGCCGCCTCCGAGCTCGGCGGCGACGACCTCCATCGGCACCGACGCCTGCGTGCTGAGGACCGGGGTGGCGCCGTAGCGGCGGGCGGCGCGGGCCACCGCGAGGTCGGCGTCCCGGTGCGCGACCGAGAGCACGCCGACCGGGCAGAGCAGCAGAGGATGGTCGTGGCGGTGGCCCAGTAGGTCGAGCGAGAGGTCGCGCTCGCCGGTGTCGACGAGCATCCGCGGCAGCACCCGCCAGCGCTCGAAGGCCTCGCGGTTGGCCCGCGCACCGGCCTCGCTGCCCGCCGCACCCGTGACGTACGCGAAGGCCCGCCGGAGCATGACCCGTTCGGCGGCGGCCTCGAGCCGCGAGCCGTCGGTGGGCACGGCGGGCCGGCGCCCGTAGGTTCCCGCCCGGTAGATGGCGGCCTGGGCGAGGCGTCCGATGCCCGCAGCGACCACGTCGGCCTGTCTACCCGAGGGCGGTGCCCGCCCGTGCCCGGTCCAGACCCGAAGGGGCCGTCCGGTGGACCCCGCCACCCTCCCCGGGGCGCTCCGCCTAGGGTGCGAGGGTGCAGCGATTCGTCTGGGTGGCCTGGGGCCTGCTCGTCGTCGTCGTCGACCTGCCGCTCGCCGGCTGGGACATCGTCCCCGACGTCGTCGGGTGGGTGTGGGTGCTCGTCGGGCTCCGCGGGGCGGACACCGTGCACCCGGCCTTCGTGCGGGCCCGGGCGGCGGCTCTGGTCGGGGTCCCCGTCTGGCTGCTCACCGGCACGCCGCTGCTCACCGGTGAGCGGTGGGCCGCGCTGGCGTTCACCGCGCTCACGATCGAGATCGTCCTCGTCACCGTCGTGACCCACCAGCTGTGCACCGGGGTGCTCGCCACGGCGGCCGACGACGGCGAGGCGCTGCGCTGGGCCCGGCTCCTGCGGGTCGCCGCGGTCGTCGTCGGCGGGGTCCTGCTCGTCGGCCTCGCGCTCTACGCGGCCGGGGTGGGCATCCTCTACGGGCTCGGCTACCTCGGCCGGGTCGTCGTCGGGGTGCTCACGGTCATCCTCCTCCAGCGGGTGGCCCGCTCCGGTCGGCTCGCGCCGGCCTGACAGCGGCGCGCCCCCGTCCGGGGGCCGCGGGTCACTCCGCCACGTAGAGCCGGACCGAGAGCGCCTCCAGGGTGCTCTCCTCGCCGACCGGCTCGCTCGCGGCCGCGGCGGGCCGCGGCCAGGCGCTGTCCCACACCAGCCGTCGGGCGGTGGACGTCGTGGCCGGGAGGGTCACCGCCACCGGGTCCACCCCGCCGTTGACGACGACGAGCACCGCGGCGCCACCGCCGGGCGGGGCGGCGAGCGTCATCTGGAGCACCCGGGCGCTCTCGTGCCACCGGCCGTCCATCGGGTACCCGTCGGCGCCGTACCACGCCACGTCCGCGGTGCCGTCGGCGTCGACCGTGCGGCCGGTAAGCCAGGTGCGCTGGCGCAGCGCGGGCAGGGACCGCCGCAGCGCGAGCAGGTGGCGGGTCGTCGCGAGCAGGTCCTCCTGCCAGGGCCGGAGGGACCAGTCCAGCCAGGTCGTCTCGGTGTCCTGGCAGTACGCGTTGTTGTTGCCGCCCTGGCTGCGGCCGATCTCGTCGCCGGCGGTGAGCATCGGCACGCCCTGGGAGAGCAGGAGGGTCGCGAGGAGGGCGCGCAGGGTCCGCGTGCGGGAGGCGAGCACCTCGGGGGCCTCGGTGGGGCCCTCCACCCCGTGGTTCCACGACCCGTTGCCGTTGGACCCGTCGCCGTTGGCCTCGCCGTTGGCCTCGTTGTGCTTGTGGTCGTAGGAGACGAGGTCGGCCAGGGTGAACCCGTCGTGCGCCGTGACGAAGTTGACCGAGGCGGTCGGTCCGCGGTCGTGGTCGCCGAAGAGGTCGCGCGAGCCGGTGAGCCGCGTCGCCAGGTCGCGCGCGTCGTGGGCCGGGCGGCCGTCGTGGGCGGCGTGCACGTCCGAGACCCAGAACCGGCGGGCGGCGTCGCGGAAGCGGTCGTTCCACTCGAGGAAGGGGGGCGGGAACTGGCCGGTGCGCCAGCCGTGCGGCCCGATGTCCCACGGCTCGGCGACGAGGGTGACCCGGCTGAGGACCGGGTCGGTGCGCAGTGCGACGAGGAAGGGGTGGTCGGGGTCGAAGGCGTCGCCGCGGTCACGACCCAGCGCGACCGCGAGGTCGAAGCGGAAGCCGTCGACGTGGTAGTGCTCCACCCAGTGGCGCAGGCTGTCCAGGACCATCCGGCACACGACGGGGTGGCGCAGGTCGAGGGTGTTGCCGCACCCGGTGACGTCGATGTCCCGGCCCCGCTCGTCGAGCCGGTAGTAGGCCTGCTGGTCCAGGCCACGCCAGGAGAGGGTCGCACCCGTGCGCTCCTGCTCGGCGGTGTGGTTGAACACCACGTCGAGGAGCACCTCGACGCCCGCCGCGTGCAGCAGCTTGACCATGCCCTTGACCTCGTCGACGGCGCCCTGCGGGTCCCGGGCGGCGGCATAGGGGGCGTGCGGCGCGAAGAAGCCCATCGTGTTGTAGCCCCAGTGGTTGCGCAGCCCCCGGCGCACCAGGTGCGGCTCGTGGGTGAAGGCGTGCACCGGCAGCAGCTCGACCGCCGTGACCCCGAGGGTGAGCAGGTGCTCGAGCGAGGCGGGGTGTGCCAGGCCGGCGTACGTGCCGCGCAGGTGCTCGGGGACCTCGGGGAGACGCATCGTCTGGTTGCGGACGTGCGCCTCGTAGATGACCGACTCGCTGCGCGCGTGCCCGGGTGGGCGGTCCTCGCCCCAGTCGAAGGCCTGGTCGACGACGACGCCGCGCGGGACGTGACCCCGGCTGTCCACGGGGGAGGGGTGCTCGAGGTCGCCGCGCCAGGCCTCACCCACCGGGTGGCCGTAGACCTCCGGCCCCCACGAGACCTCGCCCTCGAGCGCCCCGGCGTACGGGTCGAGGAGGAGCTTGGCCGGGTTGTACAGCAGGCCGCGGTCGGGGTCCCAGGGGCCGTGGGCACGCAGGCCGTAGCGCGTGCCCGCACCCATGCCGGGGACGACGCCGAACCACCAGCCGTGGGCCCGCTCCTCGAGCACGACCCGGCGCTCGCTCTCGCCCGTGGCGTCGTCGGCGTCGAAGAGGCAGACCTCGACGGCGTCGGCGTGCCCGGCGTACACCGAGACCTCGGCGCCGCCGGGGACGAGGGTCACGCCCGGGGGAGGCGGGAGGTCGCGGGGCGCCCGACCGGAGGCGAGGGGGCTGGGTGGCACGTCCGGGAGCGTAGTGAGCCGCGCGCGCACCCCCGCGGCCGGCCCCGAGAGCATCGGCACCGCGGCGACCCGCGGCCCCCCTCCTCCCGCCCCCCGGCCGCCGGATGACCTCTCCGGGTCATGTGCGTCTCGTCCGGCACTGTCGATGTCGCTGTGCCCTGGTGCCATGGCGCCTCGGTTCGGCGAGATCAGCATGGGCGAGCGGGCGTGACGTGACCGGGAGAGGTCTTCCGGCAGTCGTTACGGTGGGAGCATGACCGACCCCACCTCGCTGCCCAACTTCCCACCGCCCCCGGACGAGCACCCGCTGCGCGGCCGGGTCCTCGACGTGCTCGTCGACCTCGGGCTCTCACCGAACATCGACGACGACGGCGACGTCGCCTTCCAGGCCAACGACCAGCAGCTGTTCGTGCGCTGCACCGAGGGCGACGTCGAGATCATGCGCCTCTTCGGGCAGTGGCAGATCCAGGACGAGCTCACTGCCGACCGTCTCAAGCTCCACGAGACGTGCAACGAGATCAACCTGCACATGAACCACGTCAAGACCGGGATCGCCGGCTCGACGCTCGTGGTCACCGGGGAGCACGTCGTCACCCCCGGCGCCGACCTCCCCGTGCTCACGCAGGTCTCCATCCAGGTCGTGCTCTCGGCCGTGCACCTGTGGCACCAGCGCATCCTCGGCATCGACCCGGAGACCGGCCGGCCCACCGAGGACGGACAGTGACCGACCTCGTCCGTCTCGAGGTCGCGGACGGCATCGGGACGGTCCGGCTGGACCGGCCGCCGATGAACGCGCTCAACGCCGAGATCCAGCGCGGGCTCGTCGCCGCCTGCCGTGAGGCCGAGCAGCGGCGCGACGTCGCGGCCGTCGTCGTCTACGGCGGCGAGAAGGTGTTCGCCGCCGGCGCCGACATCAAGGAGATGGAGACGATGTCCTACACCGACATGGTCGACCACTCCGCGCTGCTCCAGGACTTCACCCGGGCCCTGGCCCGGCTGCCCAAGCCGACCGTCGCGGCCGTCACCGGCTACGCGCTCGGCGGGGGCTGCGAGGTCGCGCTCGCGTGCGACTGGCGCATCGCCGCCGACGACGCCAAGCTCGGCCAGCCCGAGATCCTCCTCGGGATCATCCCGGGGGCCGGTGGCACCCAGCGCCTCGCCCGTCTCGTCGGACCCGCCAAGGCCAAGGACCTCGTGCTCACCGGGCGCTTCGTCGGCGCCGAGGAGGCGCTGGCCATCGGGCTGGTCGACCGGGTCGTCCCCGCGGCCGAGGTCTACGACGCCGCCCGCTCGATGCTCGCGCCGTTCGTCGGCGGGCCGGCCTACGCGGTCCGCGCCGCGAAGGAGGCCGTCGACCGCGGTCTCGAGGTCGACCTCGAGACCGGGCTGGAGATCGAGCGCACCCTCTTCGCGGGTCTCTTCGCGACGAAGGACCGAGCCACCGGGATGCGCAGCTTCGTCGAGAACGGCCCGGGCAAGGCGACCTTCGAGGGAGCCTGAGCCGGACGCCGGACGCCGGACGCCGGACGCTCTCACCCGCTGCCCGGCCGGCTCACGGGCCAGTGGCCGCCCTCACCGGCCGCTGGCCCGCTCGCCCGGCCCCGGGCCGCCGGCCTGCCCGGCGCGCAGCGCGGCCCGCTTGGCAGCGACCGTCGCCGCGTGCTCCGGGCGGGCCATCGCCTCGACGTCCTCGAGCAGCGCATCGACCCGGGCGGGCACCTGGAGGGTGTCGCGACCGTAGTGGGCGATTTCGTCCAGGCTGAGGTCGAGCATCCCGGCGAACGTCGGCGGCCGGTCGAGCACCCGGACCGTGCCGTCGCCGTCGACGAGGTGGGCCGAGCGGTCGGGCCGTACCGCCGCCACCCGCAGGATGCGGTGCAGCTCGTCGAGCACCTGCACGGCGGTCGTCGGGTCGTTGACGCCCGGGGAGAGCGCCCGCTCGGCGATGTCGACGAGCTGGCGCAGGCCGAACTCGGGGTCCTGCTGGAGGGTGCGCTCGCGCCCCAGCCCGAAGGCGTCCCGCACCGCCTCGACGACGTCGTCGCCGGCGTGCGCGCCGTGGACGACGGCCAGCTGCTGCCCGCGGTGGCGCACCTGCCCGGGCCGGGTCCGCAGCTCGACGACCGCGCCCGCCCGCTGCGCGGCCCGCACGAGCGCGCTGTAGTGGACGCGCTGGACGACGCCGTGCCGCTCGCCGGTCGTCACCGTCACCGACGGCCCGGGCGCCTGCGACCAGCTCGGCGGCACCGCGGAGGTGTCGTCCCACTCCGTGGCGGGGCCGCGCTCGAGGGAGCGCACGGTGTACCCCGCGATCCGGTCGACCACCCGGTCGACCTGGATGGAGTCGGTGATGTGGTGGATGAACGCGATGAACAGCGCGACGCTCGCCAGGACGAGCCCGAAAGCGAGGGTCACCGACAGCTGGGGCACGAACTGGGCCTCGCCGCCGCGCACGTCGCGCAGCACCATGAGCGCGAAGACGAACGAGGAGATGAACACCCCCAGGGTGACCTGGACGATGCGGCTGCCGAGGAAGGTGCCGAGCAGCCGCGGCGTGAACTGGCTGCTCGCGAGCTGCATGACGACCATCGTGATCGAGAAGACGAGGCCGGTGACCGAGATCATCGCGCTGGCGATCGTCCCGAGGAGGCTGCGGGCGGAGTCGGCGTTGCCGCCGAAGAGCGGCTCGACGTCCTGGAGGAGGTGCTCGTCGGCGAGCGGCACGAGCACGCCGGCGAGCACCGACGCGGCGACGACGACCGCCGGGAGCACCCAGAAGGGCCGCCACAGCGACTCCCACCAGCCGACGGTCTCCGGGTCGCCCAGCGGGCCCACGGTGCGCCGGATGCTGCCCGGTCCGACCTCGTCATCGCCGCTCATCGCCCCGATCCTCCCAGAGCGGCCGGGTCCCGTCCGGCGCGCGCACCGCGCCGCATTCCCACCGCCGGGGTGGTGACCGTCACGCCGCACCGATGGTGGACAGCCGCCCGCCGGCTGTCAGGATGGAGGGCGATGCGTGCCGGGAGTCCGGCACGGGACCACCGACCCACAGGAAGAGGACGACCCGCGCATGAACATCGTCGTCTGCGTCAAGTACGTCCCGGACGCCCAGTCCGAGCGGACGTTCCAGGACTCCGACAGCACCGTGGACCGCGCCGCCGACGGGCTGCTCTCCGAGCTCGACGAGTACGCCGTCGAGGAGGCGCTGAAGATCGTCGAGGCCGCCGGCGAGGGTGAGGTCACCGTCGTCACGGTGGGCCCCGAGGCCGCCGCCGACGCGATCAAGAAGGCCCTCCAGATGGGCGCGGACCAGGGGGTCCACGTCCAGGACGAGGCGATCCACGGCTCGGACGCCGTGGCCACCTCCCTCGTGCTCGCCGAGGCGGTGCGCAAGGTCACCGAGGGCAGCCCGCAGCTCGTCCTGACCGGGATGTCCTCGACCGACGGCGTCATGGGGGTCGTCCCCGCGATGATGGCCGAGCGGCTCGGACTGCCGCAGGTCACCTACGCCTCCGAGCTGACCGTCGGCGACGGCACGGTGACGATCCGCCGCGACGGCGACGTCGCCTCCGAGACCATCGAGGCCGCGCTGCCCGCGCTCGTCTCGGTCACCGACCAGATCAACGAGCCGCGCTACCCCTCGTTCAAGGGGATCATGGCCGCCAAGAAGAAGCCGGTGCAGACCTGGTCGCTCGCCGACCTCGGCATCGACCCTGCGAGCGTCGGGCTCGAGGCGGCCTGGACCTCGGTCGTCGCGTTCGCCAAGCGACCCCCGCGCGAGCAGGGCGAGATCGTCACCGACGAGGGCGACGGCGGCTCCCGGCTCGCCGAGTTCCTCACCGCCCGCAAGTTCCTCTGACGCGCCACCACCCAGGAGCACAGACCATGGCCGAAGTTCTCGTCCTCGCCGACCACGCCGGTGGCCGGCTGCGCAAGGCGACCGCCGAGCTGCTGACCCTCGCCCGGCGGGTCGGCGAGCCGTCCGCCGTCCACATCGGGCCCGGCGCGGAGGCCGCCCAGAAGACCTACGCCAAGTACGGCGCGCACACGGTGTACGTCGTCGACGACCCCGAGGCGGCCTCCTACCTCGTCGCGCCCCAGGCGGAGATCCTCGCCCAGCTCGTCGAGCGCACCTCGCCGGCCGCGGTGCTCGTCCCGAGCAACGCCGCCGGGAAGGAGATCGCCGCCCGGCTGGCCGTCAAGACCGGCTCGGGGCTGATCACCGACGCCGTCGACCTCGTCGCGGGCCAGGACGGGCCGGAGACCACGCAGTCGGTCTTCGCCGGCTCGTACACGGTGACCGCGAAGGTGACGACCGGCACCCCGATCCTCTGCGTCAAGCCGAACTCGGCCACGATCGAGGCCGCGCCGGCCGACGGCACCCTCGAGCCGGTCGAGGTGTCCGTCAGCGACGCCGCGAAGGCCGCCCGGGTCACCGACAGCCAGCCGAAGAAGGCCACCGGGCGTCCGGAGCTCACCGAGGCCGCGATCGTCGTCTCCGGCGGGCGCGGGACGGGCGGGGACTTCGGCCCGGTCGAGGAGTTCGCCGACTCCCTCGGGGCAGCGGTGGGCGCGAGCCGTGCCGCCGTCGACGCCGGGTGGTACCCGCACAGCAACCAGGTCGGGCAGACGGGCAAGCAGGTCTCGCCGCAGCTCTACGTCGCGGCCGGCATCTCGGGAGCCATCCAGCACCGGGCGGGTATGCAGACCTCGAAGACGATCGTCGCCGTGAACAAGGACGAGGAGGCGCCGATCTTCGAGCTCGTCGACTTCGGCGTCGTCGGCGACCTGTTCGCCGTCCTCCCGCAGGCCACGGCCGAGGTGCGCAAGCGCAAGGGCTGACCCTGCGCCCGTCGCCGCCCGGCGTTACGGTCGGTGGATGGGGACCTCGCCACGGCTGCTGCACACGGTGCTCGACACGACCGACGTCCGGGCGCTCGCCGAGTTCTACCGCGAGCTGCTCGCGCTGCACTACCGCGAGGGTGACGCGCCACCGGCCGGCGGCGAGCCCGACGACGCCGACTGGCTCGTCCTCACCGAGGCCGACGGCACGCGCCGGCTCGCCTTCCAGCAGGTACCCGAGCTGACCCCGACGACGTGGCCCGACCACGAGGTGCCGATGCAGCTGCACCTCGACCTCGTCGTCGAGGACGCCGCCGACCTCGTGCGCCAGCGCGCCCGGGCCGAGACCCTCGGCGCGCGGCTGCTGCTCGACCGCACCGACGACCCCGACGAGCCGCTCTACGTGCTCGCCGACCCCGCCGGTCACCCGTTCTGCCTCTTCCCCGCCTGAGCCGGCGGCACGGTGGCGTCGGCGCCCGACCGTAGACTCGACGTTCGTGACCCACTACCTCGACCACGCGGCGACGACGCCGATGCTGCCGGCCGCCATCGAGGCGTTCGTCGAGTCCGCCGGGTCCGTGGGCAACGCCTCCTCGCTGCACACCGCGGGTCGCGCCGCGCGCCGGACCGTCGAGGAGTCGCGTGAGCGGATCGCCGCCGCGCTGGGCTGCCGGCCCTCCGAGGTGGTCTTCACCTCCGGAGGCACCGAGGCCGACAACCTCGCGGTCAAGGGCACCTGGGCGGCGCGCCGCGGTGCCGACCCCGCCCGCACCCGGGTGGTCAGCTCCAGCGTCGAGCACCACGCCGTCCTCGACTCCGTCGAGCACCTCGTGCGCAGCCGCGGGGCGCAGGTCTCCTGGCTCGAGCCCGACCGCTGCGGGCATGTGGCCACCGGCGACCTGCGGGCGGTCCTCGCCGAGCACGGGGCGAGCACCGCGCTCGTCTCGGTGATGTGGGCCAACAACGAGGTCGGCGCCGTGCAGCCGGTCGCCGAGCTCGCCGCGGTCGCGCACGAGCACGGCGTCCCCTTCCACACCGACGCGGTCCAGGGCCTCGCCCACCTCCCGGTGCGCTTCGACGCCTCCGGCGCCGACCTGATGACCGTCACGGCGCACAAGGTGGGCGGGCCGGTCGGGGTCGGTGCGCTGCTCGCCCGCCGCGACGCCGCGCTCGAGCCGCAGCTGCACGGCGGCGGCCAGGAACGCCAGGTGCGCAGCGGCACCCTCGACGTGCCGGCGGTGCACGCCTTCGCCGTGGCCCTGGAGGAGACGGTCGCCGCGCGCGACGTCGAGGCCAAGCGCGTCCTCGGGCTGCGCGACCGGCTCCTCGAGGGGGCGCTCGGCCTCGGTCTCGGCATCACCGTGGGCGGCTGCTGGCACCCCGGCGACGGTGAGCAGCGCCTCCCGGGCAACGCCCACCTCGTCGTCCCCGGCTGCGAGGGCGACTCGCTGCTCTACCTGCTCGACGCCGCCGGCGTCGAGTGCAGCACCGGCTCGGCCTGCCAGGCGGGCGTGCCCCAGCCCAGCCACGTGCTGCTCGCCATGGGCCACTCCGAGGCCGAGGCGCGCGGTGCGCTGCGGCTCTCCCTCGGGCACACCTCGACCGACGCCGACGTCGACGCCGTCCTCGCCGCCCTGCCGGGCGTCGTCGAGCGTGCCCGCCAGGCGGGCGGGAGCCGCTGATGCGGGTCGTCGCCGCGATGTCCGGCGGGGTCGACTCGGCGGTCGCCGCGGCCCGGATGCTCGACGCCGGCCACGACGTCGTCGGCGTGCACCTGGCCCTGTCGCGCTCGGCCGCGACGCTGCGCGAGTCGGCCCGGGGGTGCTGCACCCTCGAGGACGCCGGGGACGCCCGGCGGGTGGCGGACCGGCTCGGCATCCCGTTCTACGTGTGGGACCTCGCCGAGCGCTTCGAGCGGGACGTCGTCGAGGACTTCGTCCAGGAGTACGCCGCCGGACGCACCCCCAACCCGTGCCTGCGCTGCAACGAGCGGATCAAGTTCGCCGCCCTGCTCGACAAGGCGCTGGCCCTCGGCTTCGACGGTGTCGCGACCGGTCACTACGCGCGGGTCCTCGAGGGGCCGTCCGGGCGAGAGCTGCACCGGGCGGTCGACCCGGACAAGGACCAGTCCTACGTCCTCGGCGTGCTCGACGCCGACCAGCTCGCCCGTGCCTTCTTCCCCCTCGGCGGGTCGCTCAAGGCGGCGGTGCGCCAGGAGGCCGCCGAGCGCGGGTTCGCCGTGGCCCGCAAGCCGGACAGCCACGACATCTGCTTCGTCGCCGACGGCGACACCCGCGGCTTCCTCACCAGGCGTCTCGGGGAGCGCCCCGGTGAGCTCGTCGACGCCGTGAGCGGGAAGGTCGTCGGCGAGCACGCGGGCGTGCACGGGTTCACCGTGGGCCAGCGCCGCGGGCTCGGGCTCGAGCGCTCGCGCCTCGACGGTGAGCCCCGCTACGTCGTCGGCGTAGACGCGCCGCGGGCGCGGGTCCTCGTCGGGACGGCAGACCTGCTCGGGGTCGACGTGCTCGAGGGAGCCCACCTGCGCTGGTGTGGCCCGCCGCCGTGGGGCGAGGTGGTCCTCGGCGCCCAGGTGCGGGCGCACGGCGAGGAGGTGCCCGCGAGCGCCACGGTCGCCGAGGAGGTGGTCCGGGTCAGGCTCGGGCGCCGGGTGCGTGGGGTGGCGCCGGGGCAGTCGGTCGTGCTCTACGAGGGCTCCCGGGTCGTCGGGTCGGCGACGGTCACGGCCACCTCGCGGGCGGCGTGAGCGAGCCCGGCGCGCACGGCGGCAGCGGAACGGCGGGGGCACAGGCCCGCGCACGCCTCGCCGCCGAGCGGGCGCAGGTGCTGGCCCGGCTCGCGGCGATGGGGGAGGACCTCGAGCGGCTCCTCGAGGCCTCGCGCGACTCCAACGCCGACGACGAGCACGACCCCGAGGGCCAGACGATCGCCTTCGAGCGCTCGCAGCACCAGGCGCTCGCGGCCGAGACGAGGCACCGCCTCGCCGAGGTCGACGCCGCCCTCGCCCGCGTCGCCGACGGTAGCTACGGGCGCTGCGCCGTGTGTGGCGAGCCGATCGCCGAGGGGCGGCTCGAGGCTCGCCCGACGGCCCGCACGTGCGTGCGGCACGCACCCTCGCTCGGGAATGGTTGAAACGTCAACTAGTGTTGGACACAGCGGCCGCCTCGAGGCCGACCACCCAAGGAGCGTGAGCGCCGTGCCTGCCGTGACCGTCGAGAACATCCTCGCCCTGCCCCGGGTCGCCGAGCCCGTTGCGGGGGCCGTGAGCCGCCCCGTCCACTCGGTGACGACCGCGCCCGCGGGCTTCGAGGGCGAGGGCTTCCCCGTCCGCCGGGCCTTCGCCGGGGTCGACCTCGCGGCCCTGGACCCCTTCATCCACATGGACCAGATGGGCGAGGTCGAGTACGCGCCGGGTGAGCCGAAGGGCACCCCGTGGCACCCCCACCGCGGGTTCGAGACCGTCACGTACATCATCGACGGGACCTTCGTCCACCGGGACAGCACCGGCGGCGGCGGGGTCATCACCAACGGCGACACCCAGTGGATGACCGCCGGCTCCGGCCTGCTGCACATCGAGACCCCGCCCGAGGAGCTCGTCGTCAGTGGGGGGCTCTTCCACGGGCTGCAGCTGTGGGTCAACCTCCCGCGCGCCCAGAAGATGTCGCCCCCGCGCTACCAGGACATCCGCGGTGGTGACGTCGCACTGCTGTCCAGCCCGGACGGCGGGGCGCTGGTACGCGTCATCGCCGGGACCCTCGACGGCCACGAGGGTCCGGGGGTCACGCACACGCCGATCACCGTCCTGCACGTCACCGTCGCCCCCGGCGCGCGGGTGCGCCTGCCGTGGGAGCCGGGCTACAACGCCCTCGTCTACGCCCTCAACGGCACCGGGTCGGTCGGGCCGGGCCGGCAGCCGCTGCGCATGGGCCAGCTCGCGGTGCTCGGCGGCGGTGACGTCGTCGAGGTCGGCGCCGACGCCAGCCAGGAGAGCCGCAGCCCGAGCCTGGACCTCTACGTCCTCGGTGGCCGCCCCATCCGCGAGCCGGTCGCGGCCTACGGGCCGTTCGTCATGAACACCCGCGCCGAGCTCGTCCAGGCCTTCGAGGACTTCCAGGCCGGCCGCCTCGGAACGGTCCCGGCCGAGCCGCACCCCGGGCACGACGTGCTCTGAGCGCCCCGGCCACCGGTCCTGGCCGTCGTGGTCCGGTGGCGCAGGGCCGGTCACCGCACGAGAGGATGTGCGGGTGTCCCTGACGATGCGCCCGCGCTGCGAACGCCGTGACCTCGACCTGCCCCTCGAGACACCGCCCCCGTCGCCACCCGTCGCGCGGCTCACCCGCACGCCCGAGCGCGGCACGGGCGAGCGCGCCGCGCTGCGCGCCCGGTGGACGTCGTGACCTCCTCCGAGGCCCCGGCCCGGCCGGTCGCGACGGGCATCGGCTCGTGGCCGGGTGAGAGTGCCCGCGAGGCGGTCCGGGCGGTCCGGGACCTGCTCGTCGACGGCGACGGGCGGGGCCTGCCCTACCTCCCCGAGACCCCGGGCCGGGGGCCGGGGGCCGACCTCGTCGGGCGCGCGGCCGGGCTGCTCGTCGACCTGCCCGTCGACCTCCAGCCCAGCGGCTGGCGGCTCGTGGACCGGGCGGGGCGGGACGCGGCCCGGACCGCCTCGCTGCTGCGCGAGGACCTCGACGAGCTCGCCGAGGCCTACGACGGATACTCCGGCCCGCTCAAGGTCCAGGTGGCCGGGCCGTGGACCCTCGCGGCGACCCTGCGGCTGACCCGCGGCGAGCGCGTGGTCAGCGACCCCGGCGCGAGCGCTGACCTGCTCGCCTCGCTCACCGAGGGCATCGGTGCCCACGTCGCGGACGTGCGCCGGCTCGTGCCCGGCGCCGAGGTCGTCCTCCAGGTCGACGAGCCGTCGGTGACCGCCGTGCTCGAGGGTGCGCTGCCGACGGCCTCCGGCTACGGGCGCGTCCGCGCGGTGGACCCGCAGGACGTCGCCCGTGGGCTGCGCGAGCTGCTCGCCGCGCACGACGGCCCGACCGTCGTGCACTGCTGTCACGCCAGGGCGCCCCTCCCGCTCCTGCGCGGGACCGGTGCCGGGTACCTCGCGCTCGACCTCGTCGACGCCTCGCCCGCCCGGTGGGAGTCGGTGGCCGCCACCCTCGAGGCCGGTACCGGCGTCGTCGCGGGCGTCGTCGCCACCGACGGCGAGACCTCCGGCGCGCGCGCCCGCGAGGTCCTCACCGACGGGCTCGAGCGAGCCGGGGTGGCACCGGGCGAGGTGCCACGGCTCGTCCTCAGCCCGGCATGCGGTCTCGCCGGTCGCAGTGCGGCGACGGCCGTGGCGGTCCAGCAGGCGGTCGTGGAGGCCGCGCGGCGCCTCGAGGACGACCTCGCGGGCTGAGGTCGGCGGCCCGGCTCACCAGTCGCGCACCGGTGGCGGCGCCGGCGACTCGTCGGAGCCGGGGTAGGCGTACTCCTCGGTCGGGTCGTCCTCGGCGACGAGCTCGACGTAGCCCTCCTCCTCGCCCGGTTCGAGTGCCACCGCACTGCGCCGGAAGGCCCGCTGCGCGAGCATCCCGCTCGTCACGGACGCGCCACCGAGGACGACGAGGCCCACCGCGACCGTGCGCGGCGCACTCTCGAGCCCGTCGACGAGCTGGCCGGGCGCCCAGGCGAACACCGCGCCGGCGATGGCGAAGGAGCCCAGGACGACGGCCGCGTCCCAGCCGCTCGCCCGCCGCCGCAGCAGCCGCCAGCCGCACACGAGGGTCCACAGGACGAACACGGCCGCGGCCAGAGCGGCGGGGGCGAGGAGCAGCCGGAGGGAGCCGGGCAGGTCGTCCTCGGGGCTGGGCAGGAAGGTCACCCGCACCCAGTAGACGACGACGAGGGCGAGGAGCACCGCCCAGACCATGGTGAACCCGAGCCCCACCGCCCGCCACAGCTCGGCGACCCGCCGGTGCGCGGCGAGCGAGCCCGCGCCCGGGGGCCGGCGTGACCCGCCGCCAGCGCTCACGCGGAGGGGGCGCGGACCTCGCGCCGGAGGATCTTGCCCGTCGGGCCCTTGGGCAGCGCCTCGACGACCCACACCCGGCGGGGGTACTTGTAGGCCGCGATCCGCTCCTTGGTGAAGGCGATGATGTCCTCCGGCGTCGCCTGTGAGCCCTCGCGCAGGGCGACGGCGGCGGCGACCTGCTCCCCGAGCAGCTCGTCGGGCATCCCGACGACGGCGACCTCGAGGACGTCGGGGTGCTGGTAGATGACCTCCTCGACCTCGCGGGGGTACACGTTCATCCCACCGCGCAGGATCATGTCCTTCTTGCGGTCGACGATCGTGAAGTAGCCCTCGTCGTCCATCGTCGCGAGGTCACCGGTACGGAACCACCCGTCCGGGATGGCCTCCGCGGTGGCCTCGGGCTTGTTCCAGTAGCCCTTCATGACGTTGTCGCCGCGGATCGCGATCTCGCCGACCTCGCCGACGGGCACCTCCTGGCCGTCGAGGTCGACGCAGCGCATCTCGCATCCGGGGATGGCCACGCCGATGGTGCCGGGCTTGCGCTCGCGGTCGGGCATGTTGAAGGAGGCGACCGGAGAGGTCTCGGACAGCCCGTAACCCTCGAGGATCATGCAGCCGAGCTTCTCCTCGAACGCCTTCATCACCTCGAGCGGCATCGCCGAGCCACCCGAGGCACAGGTCCGCAGGCTCGAGGCGTCCATGCCGTCCGAGCCGGGGTGGTTGAGGATCGCCGCGTACATCGTCGGGACCCCCTGCATGATCGTCACGCGCTCCTTCTCGATGACCTCGATGGCCGCCTGGGGGTCGAAGCGGGGGATGAGCGCGAGCGACGCGCCGGCGACGGTGGCCGCGTTGAGGCCGACGGTGAGCCCGAACACGTGGAAGAGCGGCAGGCAGCCCATGACGACGTCGTCGGAGGTCATCTCCTGGATGACCTCGGCGGACCGGTGGGCGTTGAGGTGGATGTTGCGGTGGGTCAGCTCGGCGCCCTTGGGGCGTCCGGTCGTTCCGGAGGTGTAGAGGATGACCGCCGTGTCGTCGTCCTCGCGGGGCGTCGGGTCGGCGATGGCGTCGCCGCCCTCGAAGTCCTCGGGGCCCATGGCGCCCGTCGTCACGACGCGCGTGCCGCTGTTCTCGGCCCCCTTCGTGGCCTCGGCGACGAAGTCGGGCCACACGAACGCGATCTTCGCGCCGGAGTCGGTGAAGAAGTAGTCGATCTCGCCGGCCTTGAGCAGCGGGTTCATCGGGACGACGATCCCGCCGGCGAGCAGGACGCCCCAGTAGACGACGGGGAAGGCCGGCACGTTGGGCAGGATGACGGCCACCCGGTCCCCGGGCTCGACCCCGTGGGCTCGCAGCGCGCCCGCGACCCGGGCGGCCATCTGGTGCAGCTGCCCGTAGGTGACCCCCTGCCCGTTTACCCGCAGCGCGTCCTGATCGGGCATCCGGGCAGCGGTCGTCGTGAGGTTGGTCGCGAGGTTGGTCATCGGGGCTCCTGTCCGGCGTCGGCGACGGACCCCCATCCTTGTCGACCCGGCGGGCGGGCGCCAGAGGCGTGGCCGACACACCCTGACTCGACCCCCGGCCGGGCTCCTGGGTCACCTCGTCCGGTGGCCGGGCGACGGCTAGCCTCGCGGGATGGTCGAGGGTGAGGTGTTCCTCCGGTTCTGCGACGACGCGCTCGAGCAATTCGCGGCGCTCTGCCGTGAGCTCGGCGATGACCTGGTCAACACGCGCGTCGAGGGGGTCCAGGGCAGCAACAGCGCCTTCGTCCTCGTGGCCCACGTGTGCGGTGTCATGGGGTTCTGGGGACGCACGACGAACCGCGGCCTCCCCGTGCCCCGCGACCGTGACGCCGAGTTCGTCGCCGAGGGGAGTGTCGAGGAGGCGCTGGACCTGATCGAGGACGCGCGCCGGCGCCTGCACGACGACGTCGTCGCCGCGGTCGTCTCCGCGCCTCCGGTGGAGCCCGTGCGCGACGACGTCACGGTGCGGTACGCCACCCAGGGCGAGGTCCTCCTCCACGTGTACGAGGAGCTCGCCCAGCACCTCGGGCAGCTCGAGGTGACCCGCGACGTCCTCCTGCGCGACCACCGCGCGAGCGACCCGGGCCGTTAGCGTCGCCCGCGGGCTGGGCCCGGTGTCCCTGGCCCGTGCCTGCTTCGGGGGCGTGGCCGTCGTCGCGGACCGGGTCGAGGACCGCCCGGCCGGGCCCGCGCCCGCGTCCTACCCGCCGCAGCCGTGAGGCGGCGCCGTCGGTGGTCTGCGGCAGGATGAGCGGGTGAGCGAGACCTCGACCGACCCCGCCGAGCAGGAGCCCGCCGACGCCGTCCCGGACGACGTGCGTCACGAGTGGGGGGTGCTGGCCGAGGAAGCGCGCGGGCACCAGTTCGCCTACCACGTCCGGGACGCGCCGACGGTCAGCGACGGCGAGTACGACGCGCTGATGAGGCGGCTCACCGCGCTCGAGGAGGCCCATCCGGGGCTGCGCACCCCCGACAGCCCGACCCAGCAGGTCGGTGGGGCGGTCTTCGCCACCGACTTCACGGCGGTCGACCACCTCGAGCGCATGCTCAGCCTCGACAACGCCTTCTCCGCGGACGAGCTCGCGGCCTGGGCGGCGCGGGTCGAGCGCGACGCCGGTGGGGCCGAGCTGCACTACCTGTGCGAGCTGAAGATCGACGGGCTGGCCGTCAACCTGCTCTACGAGGACGGTCGGCTCACCCGGGCCCTGACCCGTGGCGACGGCCGCACCGGCGAGGACGTCACCCTCAACGTCCGGACCGTCGAGGGCATCCCCACCGAGCTGCACGGCGAGGACCTGCCCGAGCTCGTCGAGATCCGGGGTGAGGTCTTCTTCCCGATCGAGGCCTTCGCCGACCTCAACGCCCGGCAGGTCGCGCAGGGCCGGCCGCCGTACGCCAACCCCCGCAACGCGGCCGCGGGCTCGCTGCGGCAGAAGGACCCCCGGGTCACCGCGACCCGCCCGCTGCGGATGCTCGTCCACGGCATCGGGGCCCGCAGGGGCCTCGAGATCACCCGGCAGTCCCAGGCCTACGAGCTGCTGCACGGCTGGGGTCTGCCCACGAGCAGCCACTACCGGGTGCTCGACACGATCGAGCAGGTCCAGGAGTTCGTCGACCGGTACGCCGAGCAGCGGCACAGCGTCGAGCACGAGATCGACGGCGTCGTGGTCAAGGTCGACGAGATCGGGGTGCAGCGCCAGCTGGGGGCCACGAGCCGCGCGCCACGCTGGGCGATGGCGTACAAGTACCCGCCCGAGGAGGTCAACACCCGGCTCCTCGACATCCTCGTCGGCGTCGGGCGCACCGGGCGGGCCACGCCCTACGCGGTCCTGGAGAAGGTGCTCGTCGCCGGCAGCCAGGTGCGCCAGGCCACGCTGCACAACCAGGACGTCGTGCGGGCCAAGGGGGTGCTCATCGGCGACACGGTGGTGCTGCGCAAGGCCGGCGACGTCATCCCCGAGATCCTCGGCCCGGTCGTGGCCCTGCGCGACGGCAGCGAGCGCGAGTTCGTCATGCCCACCGACTGCCCCGAGTGCGGCACCCCCCTGCGGCCGATGAAGGAGGGCGACGTCGACCTGCGTTGCCCGAACGCCCGGTCCTGCCCGGCCCAGGTGCGCGGGCGGGTCGAGTACATCGGCTCCCGGGCGGCGCTCGACGTCGAGGCCCTCGGCGAGGTCACCGCGGCCGCGCTCACCCAGCCACGGTCGCCCGCCGAGCCGCCGCTGGTCACCGAGGCGGGGCTGTTCGACCTCGACCTCGCCCGGCTGGTCCCCATCGAGGTCGTCGTCCGCGACGCCGAGACCGGTGAGCCCAAGGTCGACGACGACACCGGCGAACCGGTCGTGCGCCGCCCCTTCCAGAAGCTGGGCGAGGCGACCTACCCGCCGGGCACCGAGGACCTGACACCCGCCGAACGCCGGGCCCGGGGCATCCGCAAGGACCACCGCGAGGTGCTGCCGTCGGCACAGGCCGAGACCCTGCTGCGCGAGCTCGAGGCGGCCAAGGGCAAGGACCTCTGGCGCCAGCTGGTGTCCCTGAACATCCGGCACGTCGGGCCGGTGGCGGCCCGCGCGCTCGCGGGGTGGTTCGGCTCGCTCGAGGCCATCGAGAGCGCGTCGCTCGAGGAGCTGGCCGAGGTCGACGGCGTCGGGCCGGTCATCGCCGAGGCGGTGGTCGACTGGCTCGCGCTCGACTGGCACCAGGAGATCGTCCGGGCCTGGCGCGCGGCCGGGGTCACCTTCGCGACGCCGGGCCACCCCGGCCCGGGGCGCGCCGACGGCGGCGGGGGAGTCCTGTCCGGGAGGACCGTGGTCGTCACCGGGTCCCTCGAGGGCTACTCGCGCGACTCGGCCAAGGAGGCCGTCCTCGCGCGCGGCGGCAAGGCGTCCGGCTCGGTGTCGAAGAAGACCGATTACGTCGTCGTCGGCGCGAACGCCGGCACGAAGGAGGCCAAGGCCCGCGAGCTCGGGCTGACGATCCTCGACGAGGCGCAGTTCGTCCGCCTGCTCGAGACCGGGTCCCCCGACTGACCCGGTCTTCCTGGTGTGGCCCGTGGGCGGCACGGCCCGGTCTCGCGGCGGCCGGCGACCGGGTCGCAGGTGGCACCCATAGACTGGCCGTCATGGCCGACCTGACCCGCGACGACGTCGCCCACCTCGCCGGGCTCGCCCGGATCGACCTGTCCGACGCCGAGCTGGACCGGATGGTCGGCGAGCTCGGGGTCATCCTCGAGGCAGTGGCCACGGTGCAGCAGGCCCCGATCACCGACGTCGAGCCGATGAGCCACCCGATGCCGATCGTCAACGTCACCCGCCCGGACGTCGTCCGCGACTGCCTGACGCCGCAGGAGGCGCTGGCCGGCGCCCCCGAGTCCGAGCAGCAGCGCTTCAGCGTGCCCCGCATCCTGGACGAAGAGTGACCGCCGGCCACCACCCCCACGCTCGCCCCCGCACCTCCGCCCGCAAGGACCGACCGTGACCACCGACCTGACCCGCGCCACCGCCGCCGAGCTCGCCGACCTGCTCGGTGCCGGCTCCGTCTCCTCCCGCGAGGTGACCCGGGCGCTCCTGGACCGCACCGCCGCCGTCGACGGCGCCGTCCACTCCTACCTCCACGTCGACGAGGCCGGCGCGCTCGCCGCCGCCGACGCCGCCGACCGCGCCCGGGCCGCGGGGGAGCCCCTGCACGCGCTCGCCGGTGTGCCCGTCGCGGTCAAGGACGTCATGGCCACCCGCGGGCTGCCGACGACGTGCGGCAGCCGCATCCTCCAGGGGTGGGTGCCCCCGTACGACGCCACGCTCGTGCGCCGGCTGCGGGAGGCCCACCTGCCACTCCTCGGCAAGACGAACATGGACGAGTTCGCGATGGGCTCCTCGACCGAGCACAGCGCCTACGGCCCGAGCCGCAACCCCTGGGACCTCGAGCGCATCCCCGGCGGCTCCGGTGGCGGCTCCTCCTCCGCGGTCGCCTCCTTCCAGGCGCCCCTGGCCATCGGCACCGACACCGGTGGCTCGATCCGCCAGCCGGCCGCCGTCACCGGGACCGTCGGCGCCAAGCCGACCTACGGCGGCGTCTCCCGCTACGGCCTGGTGGCTCTGGCCTCCTCGCTCGACCAGGCCGGCCCGTGCAGCCGCACCGTCCTGGACTCCGCCCTCCTGCACGAGGTGATCGGCGGGCACGACCCGCTGGACTCCACCTCGGTCGACGCGCCGGTGCCCCCGGTGGTCGAGGCTGCCCGCCGGGCCGACGTCGCCGGCCTGCGGATCGGCATCGTGCGCGAGCTGACCGGCGAGGGCTTCCAGCCCGGGGTGCAGGCGCGCTTCGACGAGGCCGTGCAGCACCTCGTCGACGCCGGGGCCGAGGTCGTCGAGGTGTCGTGCCCGAGCTTCACCTACGCCCTGGCCGCCTACTACCTCATCCTGCCGAGCGAGGCCAGCAGCAACCTCGCCCGGTTCGACGCCATGCGCTACGGGCTGCGGGTCACCCCCGAGGGGGTCGCGGCGCCGAGCGCCGAGCAGGTGATGGCGGCCACCCGCGACGCCGGCTTCGGTGACGAGGTCAAGCGCCGGATCATCCTCGGGACTTACGCGCTCTCCAGCGGCTACTACGACGCCTACTACGGGTCGGCGCAGAAGGTCCGGCGGCTCATCGCCGACGACTTCGACCGGGCCTTCGAGGCCGCGGACGTCCTCGTCAGCCCGACCGCACCGACGACCGCCTTCCGGCTCGGCGACAAGCTCGAGGACCCGATGGCGATGTACCTCAACGACATCGCCACCATCCCCGCCAACCTGGCGGGCATCCCGGGGCTGTCGGTGCCGAGCGGCCTCGCCGACGAGGACGGCCTGCCGGCCGGCTTCCAGGTGCTCGCCCCGGCGATGGCCGACGACCGGCTCTACGCCGTCGGGGCCGCCCTCGAGGCGCGGCTCACGGCCGCCTGGGGCGGCCCCCTCCTGGACCGCGCACCCGACCTGAGCGAGGTGACCCGATGACGACGACGACCGGCGCGGAGGCGACCCTGCCCTACGACGAGGCGGTCGCCGCCTTCGACCCGGCCCTCGGCCTCGAGGTGCACGTCGAGCTCGGCACCGCGACGAAGATGTTCTGCGGCTGCCCGACCGAGTTCGGCGCCGAGCCGAACACGCAGGTCTGTCCGGTGTGCCTCGGGCTGCCCGGTGCGCTGCCCGTCGTCAACGAGACGGCGGTCGAGTCGGCCATCCGGATCGGGTTGGCGCTCAACTGTTCCATCGCGGAGTGGTGCCGGTTCGCGCGGAAGAACTACTTCTACCCGGACATGCCCAAGAACTTCCAGACCTCGCAGTACGACGAGCCCATCGCCTTCGACGGCTACCTCGACGTCCAGCTCGAGGACGGCAGCACCTACCGGGTCGAGATCGAGCGCGCGCACATGGAGGAGGACACCGGCAAGTCGCTGCACGTGGGCGGCAGCACGGGCCGCATCCACGGCGCCACCCACAGCCTCGTCGACTACAACCGCGCCGGCATCCCCCTCGTCGAGATCGTCACCCGGCCGATCGTCGGCGCGGGGGAGCGAGCGCCCGAGGTGGCGCGCGCGTACGTCGCGACGCTGCGTGACCTGCTCAAGGCCATGGGCGTCTCCGACGTCAAGATGGAGCAGGGCTCGATGCGCTGCGACGTCAACCTCTCGCTCGCGCCGAAGGGCTCGGCGCGGCTCGGCACGCGCACCGAGACCAAGAACGTCAACTCGCTGCGCTCGGTCGAGCGGGCGGTGCGCTACGAGGTCGGCCGCCACGCGGCGGTCCTCACCGGCGGCGGCTCGGTCACCCAGGAGACCCGGCACTGGCACGAGGACACCGGCATCACCACCTCCGGCCGGCTGAAGTCCGACGCCGAGGACTACCGCTACTTCCCCGAGCCCGACCTCGTCCCCGTCGCGCCGTCGCGCGAGACGGTCGAGGCGCTGCGGGCCACCCTGCCGGAGCCGCCGGCCGCGCGACGCCGACGGCTCCAGGACGCGTGGGGCTACAGCGACCTCGAGATGCGCGACGTCCTCAACGCCGGGCTCGTCGAGCTCGTCGAGGAGACGGTCGCTGCGGGTGCCACCCCCGCGGCCGCCAGGAAGTGGTGGTCGGGTGAGGTCGCCCGCCGGGCCAACGGGGAGGGCACCGACGTCGTCACCTACGCGCAGCGGCTCGGGGTCACGCCGGAGCACGTCGTCGAGCTCGAGCGGCTCGTCGACGGCGGCCGGCTCAACGACTCCATGGCCCGGCAGGTGTGGGAGGGGGTCCTCGACGGTGAGGGCGGCCCGACCCAGGTGGCCGACGCCCGCGGCCTCGAGCTGGTCCAGGACACCGGTGCCCTCGAGGCGGCGGTGGAGAAGGTCATCGCGGCCAACCCCGACGTCGCCGAGAAGATCCGTGGCGGCAAGGTGCAGGCGGTCGGCGCGCTCATCGGCCAGGTGATGAAGGAGATGCGCGGGCAGGCCGACGCCGCGGCCGCGCGCCGGCTCATCCTCGACCGGCTCGCCCCGGGCTGACCCGCGTCGACGACGACGGCCGGCGCGGGACGGTCTCCTGCGTCACGACCGGGGTGACCCCCTCGCCGGGGCGGGGCATGATCGGGGTATGACCCGAGCCGCCCGAGACCGCGTCCTCGTCCTCATGCGCCACGCGAAGACCGAGGAGTCCAACCCGGGCGGCGACCACGAACGGGAGCTGACCGCGCGGGGCCGGCGGGACGCCACCGCGGCCGGACACTGGCTCCTCGAGCACGGCATCGGTATCGACGAGGTCCTGTGCTCCACCGCCGAGCGGACCCGTCAGACCTGCGAGGCCGTGTGGGAGTCCGGCTGCCCGGAGGCCGAGGTCCACCACGACCGGCGGATCTACAACGGCAGCCCCGAGGCGGTGCTGGCCGCCCTCTGGGAGACCGACGAGGACGCGGACGTCGTCATGGTCGTCGGGCACGCCCCCGGCGTGCCGGCGCTCGCCGAGCTGCTCGCCGACGGCGACGGCAGCGTCGAGGGGCACCGGGCGCTGGCCGAGGGGTTCCCGACGTGCGGGCTCGCCGTCCTGCACTACGCGGGCCGCTGGGCCGACATCGGCGCCGGCGACGCCACCCTCGAGCGCTTCCACGTCGCCCGCGCCGACCACTGACGCCCGGGGCCCGCCGGCCCGGGGTGGACCCGCGGCCGGCCTTCCGGGGGGCGGACCGCCCGACGCCGCCGCGGACGCGAACCTAGGATGAGCGCCATGACGACGTCTCCCGACATCAAGCCCCGCAGCCGCGACGTCACCGACGGTCTCGAGAAGGCCGCCGCCCGGGGGATGCTGCGCGCGGTCGGCCTCGGGGACGAGGACTTCGCCAAGCCGCAGGTCGGGGTCGCGAGCTCGTGGAACGAGATCACCCCGTGCAACCTCTCCCTGGACCGGCTCGCTCAGGCGGTCAAGGACGGCGTCCACGCGGGCGGCGGGTACCCGCTGGAGTTCGGCACGATCTCGGTCTCGGACGGCATCTCCATGGGGCACGAGGGGATGCACTTCTCGCTCGTGAGCCGGGAGATCATCGCCGACTCGGTCGAGACCGTCATGAACGCCGAGCGGCTCGACGGCTCGGTGCTGCTCGCCGGCTGCGACAAGTCGCTTCCGGGGATGCTCATGGCCGCCGCCCGCCTCGACCTCGCGTCGGTCTTCCTCTACGCCGGGTCCATCCTCCCGGGCATCGCCAAGCTGTCCGACGGCACCGAGAAGACGGTGACGATCATCGACGCGTTCGAGGCCGTCGGGGCCTGCGCGCGCGGGCTCATCCCGCGTGCGGACGTCGACGCCATCGAGCGGGCCATCTGCCCGGGGGAGGGCGCCTGCGGCGGGATGTACACCGCCAACACGATGGCCTCAGTCGCCGAGGCCATCGGGATGTCGCTGCCGGGCTCGGCCGCGCCGCCGGCCACCGACCGCCGCCGCGACGGTTTCGCACGGCGCTCCGGTGAGGCCGTCGTCGAGCTCCTCCGGCGCGGCATCACCGCGCGCGACATCATGACCAAGGAGGCGTTCGAGAACGCCATTGCCGTCGTCATGGCCTTCGGCGGGTCGACGAACGCCGTCCTGCACCTGCTCGCCATCGCCCACGAGGCCGAGGTCGAGCTCACCCTCGAGGACTTCCGCAGGGTCGGCGACCGCGTCCCGCACCTGGCCGACGTCAAGCCCTTCGGGCAGTTCGTCATGACCGACGTCGACCGCGTCGGCGGCGTCCCGGTCGTCATGCGGGCGCTGCTCGACGCCGGGCTCCTGCACGGCGACTGCCTCACCGTCACCGGCCGCACGATGGCCGAGAACCTCGCCGACATCGCGCCCCCGGACGTCGACGGGAAGGTCGTGCGCGCGATGCGCGAGCCGATCCACCGCACCGGGGGCATCACGATCCTCACCGGCTCGCTCGCCCCCGAGGGCGCGGTCGTGAAGTCGGCCGGCTTCGACTCGGAGGTCTTCGAGGGCACCGCCCGGGTCTTCGACGGCGAGCGGGGTGCCATGGACGCCGTCGAGGACGGCTCGCTGACCGCCGGCGACGTCGTCGTCATCCGCTACGAGGGGCCCAAGGGTGGGCCGGGTATGCGCGAGATGCTCGCCGTGACCGGCGCGATCAAGGGCGCCGGGCTCGGCAAGGACGTCCTGCTGCTCACCGACGGCCGCTTCTCCGGCGGGACGACCGGGCTGTGCGTCGGGCACGTCGCCCCCGAGGCCGTCGACGAGGGCCCGATCGCCTTCGTCCGCGACGGCGACCGCATCCGGCTCGACGTCGCGCACGGCACCCTCGACCTCCTCGTCGAGGAGGAGGAGATGGCCGCGCGCCGGGCGCAGGGGGTGCGTCACCCGGAGCCGCGCTACGCCCGTGGCGTGCTGGCCAAGTACCGCAAGCTCGTCCGCAGCGCGAGCACCGGCGCCGTCTGCGACTGACCGGCGCCGGGCCGGCGATGGGGTGGCACCGCAGTGGCCGACGTCACGGTTCCGGATGGTGGGACCGCCCGTCTCGCGGGTTGACACCCCCCGGGCGTGGGGAGACAGTTGTCCCGTGGCCCGAGTCCTCGTACTTCGACAGCGCGCCTGACCCACCCGCGACCAGGCGCGCTCCCTCCGACGTCCCTCACCGGGGCTGGAGGGTTTTTTTGTGCGCGGACCCCGGCCGGCCCAACGAGCAGAAAGCGGTGACCCCATCGTGAGCGAGACCCGAGCGGCGACGCCGACCGCCCTCCACCCGGCCCCGAGCCCGGCCCAGGTGGCCCAGCAGGCGCGGGCCAAGGCGCCGGTCGAGGTGACCGGTGCCCAGAGCCTCGTCCTCTCCCTCGAGGCGATGGAGGTCGACACCGTCTTCGGCATCCCCGGGGGCGCGATCCTGCCCGCCTACGACCCGCTGCTCGACTCGGTCTCCGTCCGTCACATCCTCGTCCGGCACGAGCAGGGCGCCGGGCACGCCGCCGAGGGCTACGCCGCCGCGACCGGCCGGGTCGGCGTGTGCATGGCCACCTCGGGCCCGGGCGCCACCAACCTGGTCACCCCGCTGGCCGACGCGCACATGGACTCCGTGCCGATCGTCGCCATCACCGGCCAGGTCGCCTCGTCCTCGATCGGGACCGACGCCTTCCAGGAGGCCGACATCCGCGGCATCACGATGCCGATCACCAAGCACAACTACCTGGTGACCGACCCCGCCGACATCCCCCGGGTCATCGCCGAGGCCTTCCACATCGCCTCCACCGGACGGCCGGGCCCGGTCCTCGTCGACATCTCCAAGGACGCCCTGCAGGCCCGCACGACGTTCTCCTGGCCCCCGAAGATCGCCCTGCCCGGCTACCACCCGGTGACCCGGCCGCACGGCAAGCAGATCCGCGAGGCGGCCCGGCTCGTCGCCGCCGCCCGCCGGCCCGTCCTCTACGTCGGCGGCGGCGTCGTGCGCGCGCGGGCCAGCGAGGAGCTGCGACGGTTCGTCGAGCTGACCCAGATCCCGGTCGTCACGACCCTCATGGCCCGCGGCGCCCTGCCCGACAGCCACCCCCTGCACCTGGGCATGCCCGGGATGCACGGATCGGTTGCCGCGGTCACCGCCCTGCAGCGCTCCGACCTGGTCATCGCCCTCGGCGCCCGCTTCGACGACCGGGTCACCGGCCAGCTGTCGACCTTCGCGACCCAGGCCAAGGTCATCCACGCCGACATCGACCCGGCCGAGATCGGCAAGAACCGGATCGCCCAGGTGCCCATCGTCGGCGACTGCAAGGCGGTCATCGCCGACCTCGCCGAGGCCGTCGAGGCCGACATGGACGCCTCCGGAGGCGGGGACTACTCCGCGTGGCGGGCCCGGGTGACCGGGTGGAAGGAGACCTTCCCCGTCGGGTACGCCCCGCCCGAGGACGGCTCCCTCGCACCGCAGTACGTCATCGAGCGGCTCGGGGAGATCGCCGGCCCGGAGGCCGTGTACGTCGCCGGCGTCGGGCAGCACCAGATGTGGGCGGCCCAGTTCGTCCGGTACGAGCGGCCCAACGCGTGGCTCAACTCCGGCGGCCTCGGCACGATGGGGTACGCCGTGCCGGCCGCGATGGGCGCCCAAGCCGGCGAGCCGGACCGCACCGTGTGGGCCGTCGACGGCGACGGCTGCTTCCAGATGACCAACCAGGAGCTGGCGACCTGCGTCATCAACAACATCCCGATCAAGGTCGCGGTCATCAACAACAGCAGCCTCGGCATGGTCCGGCAGTGGCAGACCCTCTTCTACAACGAGCGCTACTCCAACACCGACCTGCACACGTCCGTCGGCTCGCGGGTGCCGGACTTCGTCAAGCTCGCCGAGGCCTACGGGTGCGTCGGGCTGCGCTGCGAGCGACCCGAGGACGTCGACGCGACGATCCGGGCGGCGATGGAGGTCACCGACCGGCCGGTCGTGGTCGACTTCGTCGTCGAGCGCGACGCCATGGTCTGGCCGATGGTCGCTGCCGGGGTGAGCAACGACCTGATCCAGGTCGCGCGCGACACCGCCCCGCGGTGGGACCGCGAGGACTCCGAGGCGATACCCCAGCCGACCGACGCCAACCACGACCGAGGGTGAGGACCACGATGAGCAAGCACACCCTGTCCGTCCTCGTCGAGAACAAGCCGGGCGTCCTGGCCCGCATCGCGGCGCTGTTCTCCCGGCGCGGGTTCAACATCGACAGCCTCGCGGTCGGGGAGACCGAGCACGCCGAGGTCTCCCGGATGACCGTGGTCGTCGACGTCGAGGACCTGCCCCTGGAGCAGGTGACCAAGCAGCTGAACAAGCTCGTCGAGGTGCTCAAGGTCGTCGAGCTCGAGCCCGGCTCGGCCGTCGCGCGCCAGGTCATGCTCATCAAGGTCCGGGCCGACGCTGCCACCCGCAGCCAGGTCCTCGAGTTCGTCCAGGTCTTCCGCGCCAACGTCGTCGACGTCGCGACCGAGTCGCTGACCATCGAGGCCACCGGGACCTCGGAGAAGCTCGCCGCCCTGCTCGAGGTCCTCGAGCCGTTCGGCGTGCGCGAGCTCGTCCAGTCCGGCGTCGTCGCGGTCGGCCGTGGCCCCCGCTCGATCACCGACCGGGCGCTGCGCAGCGCCTGAGCACCACCACCTAGAGTCCGTCCCAGCACCATCCCCGACCCGAAGGAGAGGCCTGTTCCGATGGCCGAGATGTTCTACGACGACGACGCCGACCTGTCCGTGGTCCAGGGCCGCAAGGTCGCGGTCATCGGCTACGGCAGCCAGGGTCACGCCCACGCCCTCAACCTGCGCGACTCGGGCGTCGACGTGCGCGTCGGGCTCGCCGAGGGCAGCAAGAGCCGCCCGAAGGCGGAGGCGGAGGGGTTGACCGTCACGACCGTCGCCGACGCCGTCGCCGCCGCCGACCTCGTCGTCATCCTCACCCCGGACCAGGTCCAGCGCGGCCTCTACGCGGCCGAGATCGAGCCGAACCTGCGCGAGGGCGCGGCGCTGCTGTTCGGGCACGGCTTCAACATCCGGTTCGGGTACATCAAGCCCCCCGCCGGGTCCGACGTGCTCATGGTCGCCCCGAAGGGCCCGGGCCACATCGTCCGCCGCGAGTTCGTCGACGGGCGGGGCGTGCCCGTCCTGCTCGCCGTCGAGCAGGACGCCTCCGGCGCCGCGTGGGACCTCGCGAAGTCCTACGCCAAGGCGATCGGTGGCCTGCGCGCCGGCGGCATCCGCACGACCTTCACCGAGGAGACCGAGACCGACCTCTTCGGCGAGCAGGCCGTCCTCTGCGGAGGCGCCTCCCAGCTGGTCATGTACGGCTTCGAGACCCTCGTCGAGGCCGGCTACCAGCCCGAGGTGGCCTACTTCGAGTGCCTCCACGAGCTCAAGCTCATCGTCGACCTGATGATCGAGGGTGGGATCGCCAAGCAGCGCTGGTCGGTCTCGGACACCGCCGAGTACGGCGACTACGTCTCCGGACCGCGGGTCATCGACCCGCACGTCAAGGACAACATGAAGGCCGTCCTCGAGGACATCCGCAACGGCTCCTTCGCCCAGCGGTTCATCGACGACCAGGACGCCGGCGCCCCCGAGTTCCGGCGGCTGCGCGAGCAGGGTGCTGCCCACCCCATCGAGCGGACCGGGCGCGAGCTGCGCCGGCTCATGGCGTGGATCGACACCGACCAGGACAGCGACTACACCGAGGGGTCCGCGGCCCGCTGACCCCACCGCCCCACCGGGTGGGGGCACGGGTGCCCGGTCACTCCTAGGCTGGGCGGGTGGAGGACCTCGTCGACGGCTGGCCGTTCTGGGTCGTCCTGCTCGCGTTCTGGCTGGGCGCGCTCGCGCGCGGCACCGCCACGTACTGGCTCGGTCGCGGCGTGCGCGCCGGAGGGGCCCGTACCCGCTGGGCGCGTCACCTCGAGCGCCCGGGCGTGGCCCGTGCCGAGCGTTTCGTGCGCCGGGTGGGCCCGCCGGCGGTGACCCTGGGCTTCCTCACGGTGGGCCTGCAGACGGCGATCAACGCCTCCTCGGGGGCGTTGCGGATGCCCCTGCGACGGTTCGCGCCCGCCGTGGCCGCCGGTGCGCTGCTCTGGGCGCTCCTCTACACGACCGTGGGGCTCGCGGTCGTCGACGCCGCCCTCGGGCGGCTGCCGTGGTGGTGGCTGCTGCTCGCCGCCGCGCTCCTCTCGGCCGCGGTGCTCGTGGGGCGCCGGGTGCGCCGCCGCGTCGAGGCCGAGGGCGCCGGCGGGCCGGGTCGGCCCCCACGGGAGAGGTGAGGGCCGGCCCGGGCGCCCACATGGCGGGCGCCGCCGGGCCCCCGGCGTGCGGCGCCTACCATGGAGTGCCGCGGCACCCCGGCCTGCCGCGTGGCCGTCGCCGGCCATCACACCGCACGGAAGAGGGACCCCGCACGTGACCAAGCCCGTCGTCCTCATCGCCGAGGAGCTCTCGCCCGCGACCATCGATGCCCTCGGCCCCGACTTCGAGGTGCGCCACACCGACGGCGCGGACCGCTCCCAGCTGCTGCCGGCGCTCGCCGACGTCGATGCCGTGCTCATCCGCTCGGCGACGAAGATGGACCCCGAGGCGATCGCCGCCGCGAAGAGCCTCAAGGTCATCGCCCGCGCCGGTGTCGGCCTGGACAACGTCGACGTCGACGCCGCGACCAAGGCCGGCGTCATGGTCGTCAACGCCCCGACCTCGAACATCACCTCCGCCGCCGAGCTCGCCGTCGGCCTGCTCCTCGCCGCGGCCCGCAACATCGCCCCGGCGAACGCGGCCCTGAAGGCCGGGGCCTGGAAGCGCAGCAAGTACGGCGGCGTCGAGCTGCTGGAGAAGAAGATCGGCATCGTCGGCTTCGGCCGGATCGGCCAGCTCGTCGCCGAGCGACTCAAGGGCTTCGGGGTCGAGATCCTCGCCTACGACCCGTACGTCTCCGTCCAGCGCGCCGGTCAGCTCGGCGCCCGGCTGGTCACCCTCGACGAGCTGCTCGCCGAGTCCGACTTCATCACCATCCACCTGCCGAAGACGCCCGAGACCCTCGGCCTCATCGGCAAGGAGGCCCTGGCCAAGGTCAAGCCCACGGTGCGCATCGTCAACGCCGCCCGCGGCGGCGTCCTCGACGAGGAGGCGCTCGCCGAGGCGATCGCCGACGGCCGGGTGGCCGGTGCCGGCCTGGACGTCTTCGCGACCGAGCCGTGCACGGACAGCCCGCTGTTCGAGCACGAGTCCGTCGTCGTCACGCCCCACCTCGGTGCCTCGACCGACGAGGCCCAGGAGAAGGCGGGGGTGGCCGTCGCCCGCTCGGTGCGGCTCGCCCTCGGGGGCGACCTCGTCCCCGACGCCGTCAACGTCTCCGGTGGTGCGGTCGCCGAGGAGGTCCGGCCCGGGATCGACCTCGTCGAGAAGCTCGGCCGGATCTTCACGGCCATCGCCGGCTCGGTGCCGGTGCAGCTCGACGTCGAGGTGCGTGGCGAGATCACCGCCCACGACGTCTCGGTCTGGGAGCTGTCGGCGCTCAAGGGGCTCTTCACCGACGTCACCGAGGACCCGGTCACCTACGTCAACGCGCCGCTGCTCGCCGCCGAGCGCGGGTGCGAGTCGCGCCTGGTCACCGACGCCACCTCCGAGGAGTTCCGCAACGTCACGACCCTGCACGGCACGCTCGCCGACGGCAGCAGCGTGTCGGTCTCGGGCACCCTGACCGGGCCGAAGATGGTCCAGAAGGTCATCGGCGTCAACGGCTACGACCTCGAGGTCCCGCTGAGCAGCAACATGGCCTTCTTCTCCTACGTCGACCGCCCCGGCGTCATCGGTGCCCTGGGTCGGCTGCTCGGGGACGCCGACGTGAACATCGCCGCGATGCAGGTCTCGCGCAACGACGACACCGGCTCGGCGCTCGTCGCGCTCACCGTCGACAGCCCCATCCCGGACGAGGTCGTCGCGGCGATCGGGGCCGAGATCGGGGCCGACACGGTACGCACCGTCGAGCTCGGCTGAGGCCCGGCGCCCCTGCGGCGCACTCGGCCGCCCGTCGGCGGTCCGCATCCTGGGAAGCCGCTCGCGGAAAGATGGACGTCCTACTATCGTCGCTGGCATGACGCGGCGCGTGGTACTCCTCATTCCCGGCCGCGGCGAGGTCCGGTAGTCAGCACCCTCGCCGCGGAGACCCCGCGACGTCGCTGACCGCTCGCCGGCAGCTGCCGGCTCGAGCGCCGAGCCATCCCCGGACGCGGCCACCGGCCGCGGAATGCGAGAGACCATGAACACCGAGACGACGACCGACGAGGCGACCCTGGCCCGCCAGGCCCTCCAGGAGTCGATGGACCTGCGCGACCAGGGCCACAGTGACGACTGAGCGGTCCGCGAGCGACGGCCGTCCCATCCACGGGATGGGACGGCCGTCCGCATCCCGGAACGGCTCTCTAGGGTGGGGGTCATGACGGACACCGCAGCCGGCGCCGCCCCGGCGACGCTCGACCTCGCCGTCATCGCCGGCGACGGCATCGGACCCGAGGTCGTCGCCGAGGGGCTCAAGGTGCTCGAGGCCGCCCTCGGGTCGGCCGGGCCGAAGGTCACGACGACCGAGTACGACCTCGGTGCGCGGCGCTGGCACGCGACGGGGGAGACCCTGCCGGAGTCCGTCCTCGCCGAGGTCTCGGCGCACGACGCCATCCTCCTCGGGGCGATCGGCGACCCCAGCGTCCCGAGCGGGGTCCTCGAGCGCGGGGTGCTGCTGCCGCTGCGCTTCGCGCTCGAGCACTACGTCAACCTCCGCCCGGCCCGCCTCTACCCGGGCGTGGAGTCACCGCTGGCCGTCGAGCGGGTCGCCCCCCAGGGCATCGACTTCCTCGTCGTCCGGGAGGGCACCGAGGGGCCGTACGTCGGCAACGGTGGCGCACTGCGCACCGGCACCCCGCACGAGGTCGCCACCGAGGTGAGCGTCAACACCCGCTTCGGGGTCGAGCGGGTCGTCCGCGACGCCTTCGCCCGCGCCCAGGCCCGCCCCCGTCGGCACCTGACGCTCGTGCACAAGCACAACGTGCTCACCCACGCCGGCCACCTGTGGCGACGCACCGTCGAGGAGGTCGCCGCGGACTTCCCCGACGTCGAGACCGCCTACCAGCACGTCGACGCCGCGACGATCTTCCTCGCGACCGACCCCGGGCGCTTCGACGTCGTCGTCACCGACAACCTCTTCGGTGACATCATCACCGACATCGCGGCCGCCATCGCCGGTGGCATCGGGCTGGCGGCGAGCGGGAACATCAACCCCGAGCGACGCTTCCCGAGCATGTTCGAGCCGGTGCACGGCTCGGCCCCGGACATCGCCGGAACGGGCGCGGCCGACCCGACGGCGACCGTGCTGTCGGTGGCGATGCTGCTGGCCCACGTCGGGCTCGGCGAGGCCGCCGAGCGAGTAGAGCAGGCGGTGGCCGCCGACCTCGCCGAGCGCGGGAGCTCCCCCCGCTCCACGAGCGCCGTCGGCGACGCCATCGCCGCCCGCGTCTGACCCGGCCGACCCCCGCTCGGCCGTGGGTTCCTCCCACCCCACCCGTCCGAGCCCGGGCGGGTAGCCTGCTCGGGCAGCGTCGCCGCCTCCCGAGGAAAGGACCGAGACCTCCCATGAGCCTGACCTTCGACCTCCAGCGCCGGCCCGACCCCACGAGCGACGAGCGACGCACCGAGATCCTCGCCGACCCGGGGTTCGGCGTGCACTTCACCGACCACATGGCCACCGCCACGTGGACCCGCGACGCCGGCTGGCACGACGCCCGGGTCCATGCCTACGGCCCGGTGAGCCTCATGCCGAGCGCCGCCGTCCTGCACTACGCCCAGGAGGTCTTCGAGGGGCTGAAGGCCTACCGCCACGAGGACGGCTCGGTGTGGTCCTTCCGCCCGGAGGCCAACGCCGAGCGGATGCAGCGCAGCGCGCGCCGGCTCGCGCTGCCCGAGCTCGCGACCGAGGACTTCCTCGCCTCGCTCGAGGCCCTCGTGCAGGTCGACCAGGCGTGGGTCCCGGCCGCCGGCACCGGGGAGACCAGCCTCTACCTGCGCCCCTTCATGTACGCCTCCGAGGCGTTCCTCGGGGTGCGCCCCGCGGCCGAGGTGACCTACTCGGTCATCGCCTCGCCCGCGGGCGCCTACTTCGCCGGCGGGCTGCAGCCGGTCACCCTGTGGGTCTCGGAGCACTACGCCCGGGCCGGGGCCGGCGGGACCGGCGCGGCCAAGACCGGGGGGAACTACGCCTCCTCGCTCGCCGGACAGCTCGAGGGCATCGAGCACGGCTGCGACCAGGCCGTCTTCCTGGACTCGGCGACGCACACCTACATCGAGGAGCTCGGGGGGATGAACCTGTTCTTCGTCACCGACGACGGCCGGCTCGTGACCCCCGAGCTCACCGGCACCATCCTCGAGGGCGTCACCCGAGGCTCCATCCTCGAGCTGGCCAAGGACCTCGGTCTCACCCCGCAGGAGCGGCGCATCGAGATCGCCGAGTGGAAGGACGGCGTGCGCGACGGGAGCATCCGCGAGGTCTTCGCGTGCGGGACCGCCGCCGTCGTCACCCCTGTCGGGGCGCTGCGCTGGGAGGGTGGCGAGGCACCGTCGACGGCCGGTGAGCAGGGGGGCGAGGTCACCCGCTCGCTGCGCGCCGCCCTGCTCGACCTGCAGTACGGCCGGGCCGAGGACACCCACGGCTGGCTGACGCGCCTGGCCTGAGGGCCGGCCGGGCGACCGGCCCGGGTGACGCCGGAGCGCCACGCCGGGCCGGGCCGCCCGCGCGGGTCAGGGGGCGTCGTGCGCGTCGGCCTCGCGGTCGGTGACGTCGTACCCCTCGGTCTCGGGGTGGGCGCCGTGCAGGCCGCCGGAGGTCGCGTACTCCTCCTCGGGGGAGTACACGAGGTGGTGGCGACCGCGGATGGCGAAGTACGCCAGGCCGACCGCGAAGAAGGCGGCGACCCCGAGGACGACCGCCCGGTAGTCGGGGTTGAACGGCAGGATGACCAGGGTGCCGGCGGCGATGACCGCCGCGACCACCGCACCGCCGACCCCGACCGGGCTGCGGTAGGGCCGCTCGGCGTTGGGGAACTTCCGGCGGAGCATGACGAACGAGACCATCTGGAGCACGTAGGCGATGACCGCGCCGAACACCGCGATGTTGAGCAGCTCGCCGGCGACCGCGACGGTGGCGTCGTAGGAGCTCTCGCCCGGCTCGTTGCGCACCAGGGTGAGCAGGACCACGAGCAGGACGCCGATGGCGGCGCCGGTGACGAGGGCGAGGTAGGGGACCTTGCGGGACCCGGTGAGCGAGAGGGCCTGCGGGTAGTAGCCCGCCCGCGAGAGCGAGTACAGGTTGCGGCCCGCGGCGAACATGATCCCCTGGAAGGAGGCGACGAGCCCCGCAAGGGCGAAGAGCGCGAGGAGAGAGGCGATGTTGCTGTCGGGGAAGATCGCGCGGAACCCCTCGAGGATCGGCTCGCCGCTGCCGGAGATCTTCTCCGCTCCGACGACCCCCGGGTTGAGCACGAGGACGACGAAGGCCGTCGCGAGCAGGGTGAACATCCCCATGAGCGAGCCACGCGGGATGTCCTGGGCGGGGGTGTGGGTCTCCTCGGCGGCCAGGGGCAGCTCCTCGATCCCGAGGAAGAACCAGATGGCGAAGGGCAGCGCGGCGAGCACGCCGCCCGCCCCGAGCGGGAGGAAGCCGCCCCCGCCGACGTCCCAGAGGTTGTCCCAGGAGAACGTGCCCGAGGTCAGGGCGAGGACCGCGAAGAGCGCCAGCACCCCGAGCGAGACGATGGCGATGACGACGGCGAACTTGAACGAGGCCTCCGCGCCGGCCGAGTTCAGGCCGACGAAGATGATGTAGAAGATGACCACCCACAGCCACAGCGGCAGGGAGAGGCCGAAGAGGTCGTCGGTGATGCTGTCGGCGTAGGTTCCGGCGAACACCCCGACCACGGCGGTGGTGATGACGTACTCGATGGACTCCGCGAGGCCCGTGACGAAGCCGCCCCACGGGCCCATCGCCGAGCGGGCGAAGGAGTACGCACCGCCGGTGTGCGGCATGGCGGCGGACATCTCGGCGATCGAGTAGATCATCAGCAGGTACATCAGGCCGATGACGACGGTCGCGAGGAGCATCCCGCCCCATCCCGCCTCGCCGATGCCCAGGTTCCAGCCGGAGAAGTCACCGGAGATGACCGCGGCGACACCGAGTGCCCACAGCGACCACGCACCGGCGTGCCGGGTGAGCCCGCGCTTGTCGAAGTAGTCGGCCTCGGCCGTGGCGTAGGTCACGCTCGACCTGCGGCGGGGGCTAGAGCCCGTGGAGTTCTGCGACACGCTGGCCGTCCTCTCGTCGGTGCTCCGGCCGGCGCGACCGAGGCCCGGGGTGGGGGTGCGCACGTGGTGCGCGACGGGACCGAACGCACGGGAGGCTAGCCCCGGCGCGCACGGGGCGTCCAGAGCCTGCGTGTAAAAAAGGTGTGAACGAGCACCATTTGACAGCGGTGGCGTCCGCGCCGGAGACTCACGGCCATGACCGCGCAGCCCCACCTGCACCTCGTCGAACAGGTGCTGCGCCCGAGCCGGGGGACCAACGTCTTCGAGTCCACCGTCGAGCAGCTGGTCACCGCGATCCGCCTCGGTGTCTTCGTCGACGGCGACCAGCTGCCCCCCGAGCGCGAGCTCGCCGAGCGCCTCGGCGTGGCCCGCAACACGCTGCGCGAGGCCATCGCCGCGCTGCGCGACGCCGGCCTGGTCCGCACCCGCCGCGGTCGCGGCGGGGGGACCGTCGTCACCTACCACGGGCCGGCGGTCGCCCCCGAGGACGGCCCGGCCCCTCGGGTCGGGACCGCGCTCGTCGACGCGCTCGACTTCCGCCGCGTCGTCGAGCCCGGAGCCGCCCGGCTGGCCGCCCTGCAGCCGCTGGCCGGCGAGCAGCGCGCCTGGCTCGTCGCCGCCGCCCGGCAGGTCCGCGACGCCGAGGGCGACAGTGCGCACCGGCTCGCCGACAGCCGCTTCCACCTCGCCCTCGCCTCCGCCTCGGGCTCACCGATGCTCATCGAGGCGGTGACCCGGGCGCAGGCCGCGCTCGGGGAGCTGCTCGAGGCGATCCCGGTGCTGCGCACCAACATCCAGCACTCGCACGACCAGCACGACGCGGTCCTCGACGCCGTCCTCGCCGGAGCGGCCGACGAGGCGCGGGCCGCGATGGAAGAGCACTGCGACGCGACGTCCGCGCTGTTGCGCGGCTTCATCGGATGACCGGGAGGACGAGGACCATGCCGAGCTCGATCCACGCCGGGGGCCCGCCCCCGTACACCCTCGAACAGCTGCGCGTCGAGACCGCCAGCGGCGACGTCGACACCGTCATCGTCGCGTTCACCGACATGCAGGGCCGGCTGACGGGCAAGCGGCTGCACGCCCAGTTCTTCCTCGACCACGTCCTCGAGCACGGCACCGAGGGCTGCAACTACCTGCTGGCCGTCGACGTCGAGATGAACACCGTCGAGGGGTACGCCATCTCCTCGTGGGAACGCGGCTACGGCGACTTCGAGTTCGTCCTCGACCTCGAGACGCTGCGGCGCACCCCCGGTCAGCCGGGGTCGGTGACCATCCAGTGCGACCTGCAGTGGCTCGACGGCAGTGGCCCGGTGCGCCAGAGCCCGCGCGCCATGCTCCACAGCCAGGTCGAGCGGGCCGCCGAGCGCGGCTGGCAGGCGGTGTCGGGCACCGAGCTGGAGTTCATCCTCTTCGAGAACAGCTTCGAGGACGCCTGGGACCGCCGCTACCAGGGCCTGACCGGCGCCAACCGGTACAACGTCGACTACTCCATCCTCGGCGGCACCAAGGTCGAGCCGGTGCTGCGCGAGATCCGCAACGAGATGTACCGCGCCGGCTGCACCGTCGAGGGGGCCAAGGGCGAGTGCAACCTCGGCCAGCACGAGATCGCCTTCCTCTACGACGACGTCGTCCGCACGTGCGACAACCACGTCGTCTACAAGACCGCGGCCAAGGAGATCGCGGCCCGCCACGGGATGTCGATGACCTTCATGGCCAAGTACGACGAACGCGAGGGCAACTCCTGCCACATCCACCTCTCGCTGCGTGGCACCGACGGACGGCTCGTGTTCGCCGACGACTCCCGACCGGGGGGCCAGAGCGAGCTCTTCGACCACTTCCTCGCCGGTGTGCAGTCGACCCTTCGCGAGCTGTCGTACTTCTACGCACCGAACATCAACTCCTACAAGCGGTTCCAGCCGGGGTCGTTCGCACCGACGGCCGTGGCTTGGGGCAGGGACAACCGCACCTGCGCCCTGCGGGTCGTCGGCCACGGCGCGGGGCTGCGGATGGAGAACCGGGTGCCCGGAGGTGACGTCAACCCCTACCTCGCGATCGCCGCGATGCTCGCCGGGGGGCTGCACGGCATCGAGCACGAGCTGCCCCTGGACGACCCGCTCGAGGGGAACGCCTACACCGCCGACGTCGACCACGTCCCGACGAGCCTGGCCGAGGCCCGTGAGCTGCTCGCCGGCAGCGAGGTCGCCCGCGCGGCCTTCGGCGACGAGGTCGTCGAGCACTACGTCAACGCCGCGGACGTCGAGATCGCCGCCTACAGCGCCGCCGTCACGGACTGGGAGCGGGTCCGCGGCTTCGAGAGGATGTGAGCACGCCCCCGATGAGCACCACCCACGAGGTCATCGACCCGGCGACCGAGCGTGTCGTGACACGCGTCGAGCTGGCCGGTCTCGAGGAGACCGACGCCGCCGTCGCCCGGGCCGTCGCTGCCGGCCCGGCCTGGCGTGCGGTCGCGCCCGCCGACCGGGCCCGGCTGCTGCGCCGCTTCGCGGACGTCGTCGAGGAGCACCGCGAGGAGCTCGCCCGGCTCGAGGTGGCCAACGCCGGCCACCCGATCGGCAACGCGCGCTGGGAGGCCGGGAACGTCGTCGACGTCCTGCGGTACTACAGCGCCGCCCCGGAGCGGCTCTTCGGCCGGCAGATCCCCGTCGCGGGCGGGCTCGACGTGACGTTCAAGGAACCGCTCGGCGTCGTCGGCATCATCGTGCCGTGGAACTTCCCGATGCCGATCATGGGCTGGGGGATGGCTCCCGCCCTCGCCGCCGGGAACACCGTCGTGCTCAAGCCCGCCGAGCTCACGCCGCTGACCGCGATGCGGATCGGCGAGCTCGCCCTCGAGGCGGGCATCCCCGAGGGCGTGCTCACCGTACTGCCCGGGAAGGGCTCGGTCGTCGGGGAGCGGTTCGTCACCCACCCGGACGTGCGCAAGGTCGTCTTCACCGGCTCGACCGCCGTCGGCCAGCGCGTGCTGCGCGGGTCGGCGGACCACCTCAAGCGGGTGACCCTCGAGCTCGGGGGGAAGTCGGCGAACATCGTCTTCGCCGACGCGGACCTCGACGCCGCCGCGGCGGCCGCGCCGATGAGCTTCCTCGACAACGCCGGCCAGGACTGCTGCGCCCGGACCCGGATCCTCGTGCAGCGCAGCGTCCTCGACGCGTTCATGGAGCGCTTCGAGGTCGCCGTCAAGGGCGTCGTCGTCGGTGACCCGGGCGACGAGGCCAGCCAGATGGGCCCGCTGGTCAGCGCCGGCCAGCGCGAGACGGTGCGCGGGTACGTCGAGGGCACGGGCGAGGCCCCGCCCGTCGAGGTCGCCTTCCGCGGGACCGCTCCCGACGGTGCCGGCTGGTGGTACCCCCCGACGGTCGTGCTGCCCGGAGGGACCGGTGACCGGGTCTGGCGCGAGGAGGTCTTCGGCCCGGTGGTCGCCGTCCTGCCCTTCGAGGACGAGGCGGAGGCCGTGTCCATGGCCAACGACACCGAGTACGGGCTCTCGGGCTCGATCTGGAGCCGGGACGTCGGCCGCGCGCTGCGGGTCGCCCGGGGCGTGGAGGCCGGCAACCTCTCGGTGAACAGCCACTCCTCGGTGCGCTACTCCACGCCCTTCGGGGGGTTCAAGGCCAGTGGGCTCGGCCGCGAGCTCGGCCCGGACGCCCTCGACGCCTTCACCGAGGTCAAGAACGTCTTCATCGCCACCGAGGGCTGAGCGTCCGCCCTCGCCCCTTCACACCCCAGGAGAGAACCATGTCAGGCAGGCTCGCGGGCAAGGTCGCCGTCGTCACCGGCGGCTGCTCGGGCATCGGCCTCGCGACCGTGCGGCGCTTCGCCGAGGAGGGTGCCACCGTCGTCGTGGCCGACCTCGCCGACGCCGAGGGCGAGCGGCTCGCCGCGGAGGTCGGTGGCAGCTACGTGCACTGCGACGTCGCGGTCAAGGACGACGTCGACGCCCTGTTCGCCACCGCCGTCGAGCGGCACGGCCGGGTGGACATCGCCTTCAACAACGCCGGGATCAGCCCGCCCGAGGACGACTCCATCCTCGAGACCGACCTCGAGGCGTGGCGGCGGGTGCACGAGGTCAACCTCACCTCGGTCTACCTGTGCTGCAAGGCGGTCATCCCGATCATGCTCGAGCAGGGCGGCGGGTCGATCGTCAACACCGCGAGCTTCGTCGCCGTCATGGGCGCTGCCACCTCGCAGATCGCCTACTCCGCCTCCAAGGGCGGGGTGCTGTCGATGACCCGCGAGCTCGGCGTGCAGTTCGCCCGCCAGGGCATCCGGGTCAACGCCCTGTGCCCCGGGCCGGTCAACACTCCGCTGCTGCAGGAGCTGTTCGCCTCCGACCCAGAGCGCGCCGCCCGCCGGCTCGTGCACGTCCCCATGGGGCGCTTCGGCGAGCCGGAGGAGATGGCCAACGCGGTCCTCTTCCTCGCCTCCGACGAGTCGAGCTTCATGACCGCCTCGACCTTCCTCGTCGACGGCGGCATCTCCGGCGCCTACGTCACGCCGGTGTGATGCCGCGGTGAGCCGCCCGAGGCCGCTGGTCGGCATCACGAGCTACGTCGAGGAGGTCGACCGCGCCCCCTGGGTCGGCCAGCGCAGCGTCGTGCTGCCCTACCGGTACGTGGCCCAGGTCGAGGCGGCCGGGGGCGTGGCCGTCGTGCTGCCGCCGCGCCCGGACGTCGACGAGGCGATGGCCCGTGCCGTCCTGGAGCGGGTCGACGCCCTCGTCGTCGGTGGCGGCGCCGACGTCGCGCCCGCGCTGTACGGGGCCGACCCCCATCCGAGCTCTCAGGACGCGCGCCCGGACAGGGACCGCTGGGAGAGCGCGCTCGTGCGGGCCGCGGAGGAGGGCGACCTGCCGATGCTCGGGATCTGCCGGGGCATGCAGGTCATGGCGGTGGCCGCCGGTGGGCGGCTCGAGCAGCACGTCCCGGACCGGGTCGGGCACGAGGGGCACTCCCCGACGCCGGGCCGGTACGCGGTACACGCCGTCGAGCCGGCCCCGGGCACCGTGCTGGCCGGCATCGTCGGCGCTGGAGCGCTCGACGTGCCGACCTACCACCACCAGGCCGTCGTGCCGGAGTCGCTCGCGGGGACCGGCTGGCGTGCGGCCGCGTGGCACGAGGACGGGACCCTCGAGGCGATGGAGTCGCCGTCGGGGCGCTTCCGGCTCGCCGTCCAGTGGCACGCGGAGGAGGCCGAGGGCGCCGAGCTGTTCGCGGCGCTGGTCACCGCCGCCGCGGCCTCTGCCGTGCGGCTCTGACGCGGGGGCGGCGGGCACCGGCCGAGCCCGTGCGGGCGACCTCGGGCCAGCGCAGGCGGCCAGCGGGGCGGTGGCGCAGGCCGGAGCTCCACGACATCCCCCGCTCCTCGAGGGCGGCCCGCAGCTCGTCGCGCCGGCGTGCGGACCGGGCGAGCTCGCCGGAGACCCGGCGGGGGTCGTCGGAGCCGGTGTGCGGGAGCCCGGCCGCGGCCAGCGCGCCGAGGACCTCGCGCTGGGGGAGGAGGCGACGGCCGGTTCCGGGCAGCCCGAGCACGCCGGCCCGCGCGGCGTAGACGTGGTAGCGGGTGGGGCGCAGCCCGCCGCCGAGCAGGAGAGGGTAGTCCGTCGCCGACAGCTCGACGCGCACGTAGCCCGGCTCGGTCGCGTCGACCGCCGCGAGCTGGTCGTCGTCGAGCAGCTGGAGCACGACCGGGGTCCGGGCCCGGGCGCGGTGCACCGGTGCCGCCGGGAGGTAGCCACCGCGCGAGACGTAGGCGGTGTGCCCGACACCGAGATGGCGCACGACTCCGGTGAGCAGCGGGACGACGCAGCCGACGCCGCGTCCGGTGAGTTTGTGCCGCAGAACGGCCACGGCGGCGTTGGAGCCGACGGCGAGCACCGGGGTGCGGTCCGCGAGCGGTGCGGCGCCGAGCCGGCGCAGGGTGCGTTCCACGGTCTCGGCTCCCGGGCCGAGAGGTAGCTCGCACCGCACGCAGCCGCCCGAGCGGGCCGCCGCGAGCGAGCGGGTGTGGCGCGGACGCACGGTGTGGTCGCAGTCGCCGACCAGGAGCCGCGGCCCCGGCACGGGCGTCCCGGGGTAGGCGAGCGGTGCGCGGCTGAGGTCGCCGCCGTGGTCGTCCATCGTGCTCCCGGGGTCGGTGCGCTCGCCCCAGGGTAGGCCGCCCGTCGAGCTCGGCGCGGCCCGGCGGTCGTGCCTGGACCTGTCGATGTCGGCATGGGTGGCAGAGGTCTCCCGGTGGAGCGTGGATCGTCCGTGGGCGGCGAGCTCGCTGGGGGGAGGCGAGGTCGCTGGTTCATGGTGCTGTGGCGCCATGGTCGAGCGAGTCGGCCGTGGGCTGTCGATGTCGGCATGGACGGGAGAGGTCTTCCGGCGGCCGGGGGTCACGATGTGGACGGCGGCTGGAGCCGGAGGCGGGCGCGTGGGATGCTTCGCGCGTGACGTTCCGTGACGCGGCGACGACCGCGATCATCATCGTGTAGCGCGACGAGGACCCTCCTCGCCGCGCAGACCTCCCACACCCGGGGGGTCTTTTTGTTGGGACGGGGCGTCACCGCCGGATGGTGACGGCCGGCCCGGCGGCACGGGTCGCCCCACCCACCCCCCGTGGGCGGCCCGGCGAGGCGCTGGACGACGATGGCGACGGACGGCACGCGTCGACGCCCCGGCCCACCCGGGCCGGGGCACGAACGCCGCGACGTCGGCCCGCCGGGAGCCCGGCGGCCGCCGGCACGGCACGCCGGCTCGCCGGCACGACCTGCGGATGGAGCAGATGAGCGACCTGCACGTGTACGACACGACGCTGCGCGACGGCGCCCAGCAGGAGGGGCTCAACCTCTCCGTGGCCGACAAGCTCGCGATCGCCGGGCATCTCGACGAGCTGGGGGTCGGCTACATCGAGGGCGGCTGGCCCGGGGCCAACCCCAAGGACACCGAGTTCTTCGCCCGGGCGGCGCGCGAGCTGGACCTGCGGCACGCCACGCTCGCCGCGTTCGGCGCCACCCGGCGCGCCGGCGGTCGGGCGGCCACCGACCCGCTCGTCCAGGCGCTCCTGGACAGCCAGGCGCAGGTCGTCACCCTCGTCGCGAAGTCGCACACCGGCCACGTCGAGCGAGCGCTGCGCACGACCCTCGCCGAGAACCTCGAGATGGTCCGGGACACCGTCTCCTTCCTCACCGGCGAGGGCCGGCGCGTCTTCCTCGACGCCGAGCACTTCTTCGACGGCTACCGCAGCGACCGCGCCTACGCCCTCGAGGTCGTCCGGGCGGCTGTGGAGTCCGGGGCCGAGGTCGTCGCCCTGTGCGACACCAACGGGGGGTTCCTCCCCGGCGAGGTGGGCGAGGTCGTCGACGACGTCGTGCGCACCACGGGGGCTCGGGTGGGCATCCACTGCCACAACGACACCGGCTGTGCGGTGGCCAACTCGATGGCCGCCGTCGACGCCGGCGCCACGCACGTCCAGGGAACCGTCAACGGCTACGGCGAGCGGACCGGCAACGCCGACCTGCTCACCCTCGTCGCCAACCTCCAGCTCAAGCAGGGCCGCGAGCTGCTCGAGCCGCACCGGCTCCAGGACGCGACGCGGATCGCGCACGCCATCGCCGAGGTCACCAACGTGCCCGCCTACTCCCGTCAGCCGTACGTCGGCTCGAGCGCGTTCGCGCACAAGGCGGGGCTGCACGCGAGCGCCATCAAGGTCGACCCCGACCTCTACCAGCACCTGGACCCCAAGCACGTCGGCAACGACATGCGGATGCTCGTCTCGGACATGGCCGGCCGGGCGTCGATCGAGCTGAAGTCGCGCGAGCTCGGCTTCCCCCTCGATGCGAGCGACGAGACCGACGCGGCCACCTTGCGGCGGGTGCTCGCCACCGTCAAGGAGAAGGAGCTGCGGGGGTACACCTTCGACGCGGCCGACGCCAGCTTCGAGCTGCTCCTGCGCCGCGAGCTCGAGGGCTCCCTGCCGGACTTCTTCGCCGTCGAGTCCTGGCGGGTCATCACCGACGCGCGGGGGGCGGGCGAGGCGCTGTCCGAGGCCACGGTCAAGGTGCGCACGGCGGGGGAGCGGCGGGTCGAGACCGGCGAGGGCAACGGCCCGGTCAACGCCCTCGACCATGCCCTGCGCACAGCCATCGCGGCCACCTACCCGGAGATCGCCGGCCTCGAGCTCATCGACTACAAGGTGCGCATCCTCGATGCCGCGCACGGCACCGACGCCGTGACCCGGGTCCTCATCGAGACCTCCGACGGCACGACGTCGTGGACGACGATCGGCGTGGCCCCGAACATCCTCGAGGCGAGCTGGGACGCCCTCGTGGAGTCGGTGACCTACGGCCTCGTCCGCGCCGGCGTCACGCCGCGTTGAGCCGGCGCCGGCGCCCTCACCGGACCCCGAAGGTCCGCCGCGCCACGGCGACGGTCGTGAACGAGAGCGCCGCGATGACGACGAAGTAGATGCTCGGTGAGGTCTTCGAGCCGGTCGTCTCGATGAGGAAGGTGAAGATGGCGCCGGTGAACCCCCCGAAGACGAGCACGCCGAGGTTGTAGCCGACACTCATCCCCGTGCCGCGGACGTTGGTCGGGAACAGCTCCGCGTACAGGCCGGGCAGGGGGCCGAAGTAGGCCGCCATGAGCGCCCCGAAGACGACCTGGACGACGGTCAGCACGGCGACGCTCGGCACGGCCACGACGAGCTGGAACAGCGGCCAGGCCGCGACGGCGGCGGCCGCGGCGGCGACGAGCATGACCCGGCCGGGCCCGACGTGGTCGGCGAGCCGCCCGATGAAGGGGGTGCCGGCCAGGGTGACCACCCCGGCGATGAACCCGCCGAGGAACCCGGCGTAGTCCGGAAGGCCGAGGCTCTTCACCGCGAAGGTCGGCATGTAGAGGATGAGGTAGACCGACAGGGAGGCCAGGGCCACCGCCCCGGCGGCGGTGAGCAGCCGCGTCAGGTGCGTCGTCACGGCCGCGCCGAGCGGCGAGGACTCCTTCTCGGCGGCCCGGAACTCCTCGGTCTCGTCCATCCGGCGCCGGATGTAGAAGCCGACCGGGCCGATGAGCATCCCGACGACGAAGGGCACCCGCCACCCCCACGAGTACAGGGCGTCGTGGGAGAGCAGCGTGGTCAGGGCGAAGCCGAAGCCCGAGGCGAGCAGGAGCGCACCCCCCTGGGTGGCGACCTGCCAGCTGCCGTAGAAGGCCTTGCGGTGCGGTGCTGTCTCGACGAGGAAGGTTGTCGCCGAACCGAACTCGCCTCCCGCCGAGAATCCCTGGACCAGGCGTGAGACGAGCAGCCACGTCCCGGCCGCCACCGGACCGACCACGGCCGCGGTGGGCGCGAGCGCCATGAGGCCCGTGCCGGCCATCATGAGCAGGATCGTCAGCGACAGCGCCCGTCGGCGGCCCACCCGGTCGGCCCAGCTGCCGAGGACCATGGCGCCCACCGGGCGCACGAGGTAGGACACGGCGAAGGTCAAGAAGGTGAACATCAGCGCCGCGAACCCCGAGACGTCGGGGAAGAACAGCTCGCTGATGACGACGGCGAAGCTCGAGTACACGATGATGTCGAACCACTCGAGGGCGTTGCCCACCGAGGAGGCGATGACGGCCTTGCGCGCCTGCCGCAGCGCCTGCGGCGAGGGAGCGGCGGCCGTGGGGTCGACGCGCGCGGCGCCGGCGGTCGTGGGGTCGCTCGATGACATCCCCCGACCCTGTCACCACCGGCCCCTCAGCGGGGCCAGCGGTGCGCGGTCGTTGGCGGCGCGGCCCCGCAGGACGCCGCGCCTCGCGAAGGACCTGCTCAGGCCTCGACGGCCTGCGTGGTCTCGGCGGTCTCGGCGGTGAGGTTGCGCCCGGTGCCGATGTCGAAGACGTGCATCTTGGCGGTGTCGACCCACAGCGTGGCCTCCTGGCCGGGGCGCACCCGGGCGGCGGCGTCCAGCCGCGCGGTGACCGTCGTCCCGTCGCCGTGCATGTCCTGGCCGGTGTCCTTGGCCAGGTCCTCGAGGTCGCCGGAGCGGGCCTGGTCGCCGGTCACCGTGAAGTAGGCGTAGACGTCCGAGCCCATCGACTCGACGATGTCGAGGGGGACCTGCACGGTCGCGCCGGGCTTGTCGCCGGCGATCGAGGCGTCCTCGAAGTGCTCGGGCCGCAGCCCGATGATCACCTGCTTCTCGGAGGACTCCGCGACGGCGGCTCGCACCGCGTCCGGCATGGTCAGCGTGCCGAGGCCGCTCTCGAGACGGTCGCCCTCGATCGTCGCCGGCAGGAAGTTCATCGACGGGCTGCCGATGAAGCCGCCGACGAAGAGGTTGCGTGGGTGCTCGTACAGCTCGGTGGGCGTGCCGACCTGCTGCACGACGCCACCGCGCATGACGACGACGCGGTCCCCGAGGGTCATCGCCTCGGTCTGGTCGTGGGTGACGTAGACGGTCGTCGTCCCGAGCGACTTCTGGATGCGCGCCACCTGGGTGCGCATCTGCACCCGCAGCTTGGCGTCGAGGTTGGACAGCGGCTCGTCCATGAGGAAGGCCTTCGGGCTGCGGACGATGGCCCGCCCCATGGCCACCCGCTGACGCTGCCCGCCGGAGAGGTTCGCCGGCTTGCGCTCCAGGTGCTGGGTCAGCTCGAGCATCTCGGCGGCCTCGTCGACCTTGGTCTTGATCGTCTCCTTGTCCACCCGCGCCAGGACGAGCGGGAAGGCCATGTTCTCGAACACCGTCATGTGGGGGTAGAGCGCGTAGGACTGGAACACCATGGCGATGTCGCGGTCCTTGGGCGCCTTGTCGTTGACGACCTCGCCGTCGATGCGCAGCTCCCCGCGGGTGATGTCCTCGAGCCCGGCGATCATGTTGAGGGTGGTCGACTTCCCGCAGCCGGAGGGCCCGACGAGGATGATGAACTCGCCGTCGGCGATCTCCAGGCTGAAGTCGTCGACGGCGAGCGAGCCGTCGGGGTAGCGCTTGACCACGTGGTCGAGGACGATCTCTGCCATGGGGGTTCCGCTCCTTGTCCGGGTCCGGGGCCGTCAGCCCTTGACCGCTCCCGAGGTCAGCCCGGCGACGATGCGTCGCTGGAAGAACAGCACGAACAGCACGATGGGGATGGTGATGACGACCGCCGCCGCGGCGATGGCCGCCGTCGGCTTCTCGAAGGTCGTCGCCCCGGTGAAGTAGGACATCGCCGCGGGCACCGTGCGGGCGGCGTTGGTCGAGGTGAGCGAGATCGCGAAGAGGAAGTCGTTCCAGCAGGCGATGAACACGAGGATGGCCGTCGTGAACACGCCGGGCAGGGCCAGCGGGGCGATGACCCGGCGGAAGGCCTGGTACGGGGTCGCGCCGTCCATCTGGGCCGCCTTCTCCAGCTCCCAGGGGATCTCGCGGAAGAACGCCGAGAGGGTGTAGATGCCCAGCGGCAGCGCGAAGGTGATGTACGGCAGGATCAGCCCCGGCCAGGTGTCGAAGATCCCGATCGCCGTCTCGATCTTGAACAGCGGTGTCACCAGGGCGATCTGGGGGAACATCGAGATGAGCAGCGAGGTCGCGACGATGGCCCGCTTGCCCGGGAACTCCAGACGGGCGATCGCGTAGGCCGCCATCGTCGCGAGCACGAGGGCGACGGCCGTGGCGATGACGCAGATACCGATGGAGTTGACCAGGGCCCGCAGGAAGTCGCTGTTGCCGAAGATCTGCGAGTAGGCCTCGCCCGTCGGGTTCATCGGCAGGTAGCTGCCGTCGTTGAGGGTGTCGTCGCCCTTGAGCGAGAGCGAGATGATCCACACGACGGGGACGAAGGCGTAGAGCAGGACGACGGCGTTGACCACGCCCCACCCGATGCGGCGCTGCGGGGTGACGGTGACGGCGCTCATCGCTTCTCGCTCCCTCCGGGGGCCGCGGCCCCGAACAACCGCACGAACACGAACGCGATGATCGCGGTCGTGATGAAGATGAGGACGGCCATCGTCGAGCCGATGCCGAGGCTGAGGCCCTTGATGAGGTTGTTGTAGGCCAGCATCGAGACCGAGGAGGTGCCGTTGGCCCCGTTGGTCAGGACGAAGATGTTGTCGAAGATCCGGAACGCGTCCAGGGTGCGGAAGAGCAGCGCGACGAGGATCGAGGGCTTGATCAGCGGGACGGTCACCCGCCAGAAGCGCTGCCAGGCCGAGGCTCCGTCCATCGAGGCCGCCTTGAGCAGGTCCTCGGGGACGAGGGCGAGCCCGGCCATGAGCAGCAGGGCCATGAACGGCACCGTCTTCCACACCTCGGCGAGGATGATGATCCAGATCGAGGGCCAGCGGTCGGTGAGCGGTGCCGAGTCGCCGGCGAGCCAGCCGATGCCCTGGGTCCACGCGAACCGCCAGGAGAACGCGGCGACGACGGTGACGATGGCGTACGGCACGAGGGCCGAGGTGCGCACGAGGCCGCGGCCGATCAGCGTGCGGTGCATGACGAGGGCCAGCAGCATGCCGAGCACGAGCTCGGCCGCCGCCCCGATGACCGTGATGAACATCGTGATGCCGAAGGCCTGCCACCAGATCGGGCTGCTGAGGACGGTGACGTAGTTGGACAGCCCGACGAACTCGTTCTCGTCCGGGGTGCGCAGGTCGGCCCTGAACAGCGAGAGCCACAGCGCGTAGAGGATGGGGTAGGCCGCGACGGCGAGCATGACGACCACGGCCGGCGCGCACAGCATCAGGCCGAGTCGACGCTCCGCGCGGCGCCCCTCGCTGGCGCGCTGGCGCGCGATCGCGACGGCCTCGTCGTCCTGCTCGAGCGGGTCGACGGCGTCGGTGGGAGGTGGGGCGACGGTGCTCACGGCAGGATCCCCTTTCCGTCGATCGCGTCCTGGATGGAGCTCTCGAGCTTCTCGGCGGTCTGTTCGGGCCGGATGCCGGAGGGGGGTGAGAGCGTCGTCGAGACGATCGTCGAGATGTTCTGGTACAGCGGGGTCACCGGTCGCGGGACGGCGGTCTCGAGCTCGTCGAGCATCACCTGGTACATCGGGTAGGCCTTCTGGAACTCGCCGTCCTCGTAGACGCTGCGGGCGACCGGTGGGTTGCCGGCCTCGAGCGCGGTCTGCAGCTGGTGCTCGGGGGAGCGCAGGCACATCGCGGCGTCGTAGGCCTCGTCGGGGTGCTTGCTGTAGCTGCTGATGGCGTAGTTCATCCCGCCGAGCGTCGCCCGGGACTCCTTGCCGTCGGCGAACTCCGGCAGCCGGGCGAAGCCGAGGTCCTTGGCGATCTCGGGATCGGCCTCACGCATCGAGGACAGCACGTAGGGCCAGTTGATCGCGAAGGCGGCCTCGCCGTTCTGCAGCTGGGCGAAGACCTCCGGCTCCTGGCTGTTGGACAGCGACGCCGAGGCGACCCCGCTGTCGGCGAGCTGCTCGAGGATCGTCAGCGCCTGGACCGTGGCGTCGTCGACGGTGACCTGGGTGCTGTCGTCGTTGACGAGCGTGCCGCCGAGGGAGGACAGCACGGTGTTGAACCCGACGACGTACCCCTCGTACTGCGCGCCGGTGAACGCGACGACGTAGGGCTTGCCCTCGGACTTCAGCTGCTTGGCGCGCTCGATGACGCCGTCCCAGGTGGTCGGCGGGTCCGGGACGAGCGACTTGCGGTACCAGAGGAGCTGGACGTTGGTGTGCTTGGGGATGCCGTAGAGCTTGTCGTCCCACATCGCCGTCTGGATCGGCGGGTCGAGGGTGTCCTCGGTGGCGGCGGTCGCCTGCTCACCGGTGATCTCGCGGATCCAGCCGGCCTCGGCGAACTCGGCGGTCCACGTGACGTCCATCCCGAGCAGGTCCAGGCTGTCGTCGTGGGCGGCGAGCCGGCGCACGAACTGCTCGCGCTGGCCGTCGGCGTCGCTCGGGAGGAGGTTGCCGACGATGCGGTAGCGGCCGTCGGCCTCCTTGTTGCACGCGGCGATGATCTTGTCGAAGCCGACGTCCGAGGCCCCACCGTAGAGGTTGACGACCGGGACCCCGCCGTCGTCGCTGCCGCAGGCCGCGAGCGCGGCCACCGAGACAGCGGCCACCCCCAGCCCGGTGAGCTGCCTCAGCCGCATGCGCCACTCCCTCCGTTGGAAGTCCCGACGGCCCGGCCAGGCCACGCCGTCGCCCGTGACGCTAGCCCCGAGGCCCGGCCGCCGCAAGGGGCCCCGCTGCCCAGCGCCGCAGGTCAGGGGCGTGAGGACCGTCGCGCGCCACCCCGTACCCCCGCCGCCGGAAGACCTCTCCCTCCCGCGGCTGTTCCGCTGAGCCATGCCGATTTCGCCCATCCCTGGCGTCATAGAGCCAGGGGGCAGCGAGGTCAGCAGGGGTCAGCGACATCGGCAGGGCTCGGAGAGGTCTTCCGGCGGTGGGGTGGGGGGACCGTAGGCTCGGGGCATGCGTATCGCGAGGTTCACCACCGGGGACGACCCGGCGTACGGGTTGGTCGACGGAGCGGGGGAGAAGCTCGCCGAGGTGAGCGGCGACCCGCTCTACCAGCGGATCGAGCTGACGGGCGCGACCCACCGGATCGAGGACGTCCGCCTCCTCGCGCCGGTCATCCCGCGCAGCAAGGTCATCGGCATCGGGAAGAACTACGCCGACCACGCCGCCGAGATGGGCGGTGACGTGCCGGCGGAGCCGTTGATGTTCCTCGTGCCGAACACCGCCGTCGTCGGTCCGGGCGACCCGGTCGTGCTGCCTCCGCAGAGCGCCGAGGTGCACTACGAGGGAGAGCTGGCCGTCGTCATCGGGCGGATGTGCAAGGACCTCGAGCCCGAGGACGCCCTCGGCGTGGTCTTCGGGTACACGTGCGCGAACGACGTGACCGCCCGTGACCTGCAGCGCTCGGACGGCCAGTGGGCCCGGGCCAAGGGGTTCGACACCTTCTGCCCGCTGGGGCCGTGGGTCGAGACCGACCTCGACGCCTCCGCGCTCGCGGTGCGCACCCGCCTCGACGGTGAGCTCGTCCAGGACGGCACGACGGCCGACATGGTCCACGGCGTCGCCGCGCTCGTCGCGTACGCCTCGAGGGCGTTCACGCTGCTGCCGGGGGACGTCATCCTCACCGGGACGCCGGCCGGCGTCGGCCCGGTCGTCGCCGGGCAGCGGGTCGAGGTCGAGGTCGAGGGGATCGGCACCCTGGCCAACCCGTTCGTCAGTCCGTGACCCGCCGCGGCCGGTGGCGCCGCCCGAGCACCAGCGTCGCGAGGCCGATCCCGGCGTAGAGCGGGTCGAGGACGCTCGTCTCGCGCAGCACGGCCGCCTCGACCCCGATCCACGCCACGAGCAGCGACCCGGCGGCCACCGCGATCGAGGCCGCGCGGCGTCGCCCGGTCCACGTGTCCCACGCGAGCAGGCCGTAGGGCACGCCGACGACCGCCGTCAGCGCCGCGGCACCGAGCACGGGGCTGTGCAGCGGCAGCCGCTCGGTGAGGTGGGCGAGGTAGGGGTCGGTGCCCGTGGCGAGCCCGACCGCCCCGGCGAGGGCCGATGCCGACACCGCTCCTGCGCCGACCGCCGCCCAGCGCTGCGCGGCGGCGGGGGCCGGGGCGACCCCCGTCTCGTCGGCGGTGCGCGCCGCCCGCGACCCGGGCACGGCTCCATGCTAGGCGGTGGTCGGGCACCGGTCCGTGCGCTCCACCTCACTACGCTGGCCCCATCATGAGCGAGCAGACCCCCGCACCCACCCCGGCCGCCGACCTCCCCGGGCCGGTCCGCCTGCGCGTCGCCCCGTCGCCGACCGGCGACCCGCACGTCGGCACGGCCTACATGTCCCTGTTCAACCTCGCCTTCGCCCGTCAGCAGGGGGGCCGGTTCATCCTGCGGATCGAGGACACCGACCGCGCCCGCTTCCGGGAGGACTCCGAACAGCAGGTGTTCGACACCCTGCGCTGGCTGGGCCTGACGTGGGACGAGGGCCCGGACGTCGGGGGGCCGTGCGCCCCCTACCGCCAGAGCGAGCGGCTGACCACCTACCGCCCCTACGTCGAGCGCCTGCTCGCCGAGGGCCACGCCTACCGCTGCTGGTGCACCCCGGAGCGGCTGGCCGAGATGCGCGCCGAGCAGCAGCGGCTCAAGCAGCCCACCGGCTACGACCGGATGTGCCTCGGCCGGACCGAGGAGGAGCGTCGCGCGCTGCCGGGTTTCTCCGAGCACCCCGTCGTGCGGATGCTCGTGCCCGACGACGTCGAGCTCGGCTTCGAGGACCTCATCCGGGGCCACCTCACCGCGCCGCGCCCCGACGACCAGGTCATCCTCAAGGCCGACGGCTTCCCGACCTACCACCTCGCCGTCGTCGTCGACGACCACGAGATGGGCATCACCCACGTCGTGCGCGGTGAGGAGTGGATCAGCTCCACCCCCAAGCACGTCCTGCTCTACCGGTGGCTCGGGCTGGAGCCCCCGGCGTTCGCCCACATGCCCCTGCTGCGCAACGAGAACAAGTCCAAGATCAGCAAGCGCAAGAACCCCGAGGCCCGCCTCACGTGGTTCGAGGAGGAGGGCTACCTGCCGGAGGCGCTCGTGAACTTCCTCGGGCTGCTGGCCTACCCGCCGGCCCAGGACGCCGAGGGCAACGACGTCGAGGTCTTCTCCTTCGCCGACTTCGTCGACCGGTTCGACTGGCGCGAGGTCAACCCCGTGGGGCCGATCTTCGACCTCAAGAAGCTCGACTGGCTCAACGGCGTGCACATCCGCGGTCTCGACCTGCCCGACCTGACCGCACGCCTGCTGCCCTACCTGCAGCGCGACGGCGTCCTCGGCGCCGACCCCTCGCTCGGCGAGCTCGCGCGCCTCGAGCAGGTCACGGCCCTCATCCAGACGCGGATCGCCCACCTCACCGAGGCGAGCGACCTCGTCGCGCCGTTCTACGTCGCCGACGACGCCGTCGAGGTGGCCGAGGACGCCCGCGCCCAGCTCACCGACGACGCGGCGCGCGTGCTCGACGCAGCGTACGCCGCCCTCGAGGCGGTCCCCGACGAGCACGGCGGCGTCCTCGGGTCGGAGGCGACCTTCCGGGCTCCCGAGCTGGAGGCGGCACTGCGCGCCGCGCTCGTCGACGGCCTCGGCCTCAAGCCGCGGCTCGCCTTCGGCCCGGTGCGCACGGCGCTGTCCGGGCGACGGGTCAGCCCGCCGCTGTTCGAGTCGATGGAGATCCTCGGCAAGGCCTCGACCCTGACGCGGCTCGCCACGCTGCGCGCGACGCTGTGAGCGGCGACCCGGGCGTGGCCGCCGTCCTCCTCGACGCCGACGACACCCTCTACGACACCCGGGCCGCGATGCACGCCGCGGGTGCGGCCGCCGCGTCCCGGCTCTGGCCGCAGGCCGACCCCGAGCGGCTCGCCCACGCCGGGGAGCACTTCCGCTCCGATCCCGAGGGTCACTTCACCGCCTACGCCCGTGGGGAGATCGAGTTCGAGGAGATGCGCCGAGCGCGGGTGGCCGAGCTCGCGGCCTGGCTCGACCAGGCGGGGGAGGACTGGTGGGACGCCTTCGAGGAGGTCTACGAACCGGCCTTCGTCGAGGGGCTGGCGGCCTTCGACGACGTCCGCGCGACGGTCGTCGGCCTGCGCTCGGCCGGTCTCGCCGTGGGTGTCCTCACGAACTCCTCGGGTGACTACACCCGGGTGAAGATGGAAGCGAGCGGGCTCGAGGGGCTCTTCGACGTCGTGTGCAGCCGGGATACGCTCGGCTTCGGCAAGCCCGACCCGAGGGCGTTCCACGAGGCCTGCCGCCGGCTCGGTACCGAGCCCGCGGCGACGCTCTACGTCGGCGACCAGCTGGCCACCGACCCGCTGGCGGCCGACGACGCGGGTCTGCGCGCGGCCTGGCTCGTGCGCGCGGGCGTGCCCGACGAACGCTCCCGGCGCCTCGTGGAGTCGCGGTCCGTGCCGGTCATCGCGGGCTTGGACGCGATCGCCGGGCTGCTCGAGAGGAGCGACGGGCGATTTGGGCCCGGGGAGGGCGGCCGGTAGTATCGCCACTCGGTTCGCCGCGCGCCGGCCCCTCGGGGAGAGGTCGCACGGTATACCCCATGGGGTATGGTGTAATTGGCAACACAGGTGATTCTGGTTCACCCGTTCTAGGTTCGAGTCCTGGTACCCCAGCCATCGCCCCGGTCCTCACCGGTGCGATTTCGGAGAATCCCGTCCGTTCGGTAAGGTTCTCTCTCGTTGTCCGGGCCTGCCACGGCGGCCCGGTCGGCACCCGGCCCCGTTGTGTAGTGGCCTAGCACGCCGCCCTCTCAAGGCGGTAGCGCGGGTTCGAATCCCGTCGGGGCTACCCGGCCGAAGGCCCGGTCCACCAGGACCGGGCCTTCGTCATCTCCGCCTGTGGCTCAGGCGCGTTCGGTGCTCACCACCTGTTGGGCCACCCGCCGCAGCGCGGCCAGGACGGGGTCGACGAGGACGGTGCCGACGACGACGGTCCGCAGCGCGTCCGCCGGCGACGCGGCTGCCAGCGCGAGGCCCACGTCGACCTCGGCCACGTGGCGCATGGCCGCCGCGTACCGCCGCAGGGTGGTGGGGGTGATGGGCACACCGGCCGCCCGCGCCGCGTCGACGGCCTCGCCGAGACCCGCGGCGAACGCCGCGTCGGCGGGGACCGGCCAGCCGAGGTCTGCGAAGAGCCCGGTCACCTCCTCGCCCGCCGGGGTCCCCGTGCGCGCCCCGGGAAGGACGTCGTGTGCCGCGCCGAGCAGCTCGTGGCGCGAGGGCGGCGGGGCCTCGAGGGCGGCGACGATCACCCGCAGGTCGGCCACGCTGATGCCGCCGTGCTCGGCGAGCACCCGCAGCAGCCGGACGCGCTCGACGTGGCCCTCGTCGTACTCGGCAGACGTACGGCTCGTCGCCCGGCCGGGGTGTAGGACCCGTTCGCGCAGGTAGAACTTCAGGGTGGGGACCGGGACGCCGGTCCGGGTCGCGAGCTCGGAGATGCGCACAGGGCTCCTCGGTCAGGGTCTTGACACCGGATAGTCCAACTCTCCACGATAGTGGCACCAGGTAGCCAAACTATCCAGTCGGGAGCCCGCCCATGGACCGCGTCACCCACGCGTACGACGGGCCCCTCACCGTCTTCCTCATCGGGCTGCGCGTCCACCGGCCGTGGCACCTGCGCCTCGTCCGGCAGGCGGGCGGGGCGATGACCCGGATGCTCACCGAGCTCGAGCGCAACCGGGCGGCGGCCGGGCGGGGGCAGGCCGAGCACCTGGGCTACCTCGGAAGCCGTACGACCGTCCACCTCATGGGCGCGACGACGATCCAGTGGTGGCGCAGCACCGAGGAGCTCTACGCCTACGCCGCCTCCGGCGAACACGCCCACCGCCCGGCATGGACCGAGTTCTACCGGCTGGCGGCTCGCTCACCGGGCGCGGTGACGATCTGGCACGAGACCTACGAGGTCTCCACCCGCGGTCCCGAGAGCGTCTACGTCGGGCCCAAGCCCTTCGGCCTGGCCGCGGTCGCCGGGAGCGTGCCCGTGCGCCGGCGCGGCGAGAGTGCCCGCGAGCGGCTGGGGTCGCGGCTCTCCTGAGGGACGCTCAGGCGACCGACGGGCGGACGGCGGCGGCGAGAGCGCAGACGTGGGCGTCGCGCTGGGCGTCGCCGGTCGCGGCGTGCACGAGCCACGCCGTGCGCAGGTCCTCGAGCGTCGGCCACCGGTTCTCCCAGGTCACGAGATGCTCGGCGAGCAGGTCGAAGACGTCGTCGCACAGCGTGGGCGCGAAGACGATGACCGGGGTTCGCGCCCGGGTCAGCGCGGCGGCCCGCCGCGCCGCGACCGCTCCGCCCCCCACGACGAGCGCGCAGCGGTCCGGGCGGGGGAAGGCGAGCAGGCGGGTGCGGTCCCGGGCGATCCGCCGGGCGGTCGTCGGTGTCACGGGCCCTCCTGCTCCTCGTCGGTGGGCTCAGGGTGGACCCGCGATGTTGCCGCCGCAGGCGCGCCGTGTGACATCCGTGTTGCTGCCGGGCCCGGCACGCCTCGGCCGACACCGGAGCGGCGACCCGGGGGCGCGTCGCGCGAGGCCCCGGCGCGGCGGTCGCTCAGACCGTGTTCTGGGCCTCCTGCTGGGCGGCGTGCCGCGCGAGGACCTCGGTGAGCTTGTTGGCCCCGGCCATCACCGTCGCGGCGTGCAGCCGTCCGGGCTGGCGGGAGAGCCGCTCGATGGGGCCGGAGATCGACACGGCGGCGATGACCCGCCCCGACGGCGAGCGCACCGGCGCCGAGACCGACGCCACGCCCGGCTCGCGCTCGCCGATGCTCTGGGACCAGCCGCGACGACGCACACCGGAGAGGGTGGTCGCCGAGAACGCGGCGCCCTGCAGCCCCCGGTGCAGCCGGTCCGGCTCCTCCCAGGCGAGGAGCACCTGGGCCGCGGAGCCGGCCCGCATCGACAGGGTCGCTCCCACGGGGATCGAGTCGCGCAGCCCGACCGGACGCTCGGCGGCCGAGACGCACACCCGGTAGTCGCCCTGGCGGCGGAAGAGCTGTGCGGACTCGTTCGTGTGGTCGCGCAGCGCCCCGAGGACCGGCCCGGCGGCCGCGAGCAGGCGGTCCTCGCCGGCGGCGGCGGCGAGCTCGCCGAGCCGGGGGCCGAGGACGAAGCGCCCCTGGAGGTCGCGGGTGACCAGCCGGTGGTGCTCGAGCGCGACGGCGAGCCGGTGGGCCGTCGGGCGGGCCAGGCCGGTGGCCGTGACGAGCTGGGCGAGCGTCGACGGGCCGGCCTCGAGCGCGGACAGGACGATGGCCGCCTTGTCGAGCACGCCGACCCCACTGCTGTTGTCCATGTCTTGATATTGCCGTCTCATTGCCTGAGACGCAAGTCCGCACGTCGGGGACCCGTGCGAATCTCGACATGGCGGCGAGGGCGCACCCCGGTCACTCGCCGCGTCCCCGTCGTCCGGGCCGAAGCGGCCCGCCTCCCGGAGGTGTCGTCCATGGCCACCACACTGGCCGAGAAGGTGTGGGAAGCGCACGTCGTCCATCGCGGTGACGGCGAGCCCGACCTGCTGTACATCGACCTCCACCTCCTGCACGAGGTGACCAGCCCCCAGGCCTTCGACGGCCTGCGGCTGGCCGACCGGCCGGTCCGGCGCCCCGAGCTCACGGTGGCGACCGAGGACCACAACGTGCCGACGACCCCGGGCCCGATCACCGACCCGGTGAGCCGGACGCAGGTCGAGACCCTCCGGCGCAACTGCGAGGAGTTCGGCGTCACGATCTACCCGATGGGCGACGCCGAGCAGGGCATCGTCCACGTCGTCGGGCCCCAGCTCGGGCTCACCCAGCCGGGGATGACGATCGTCTGCGGCGACAGCCACACCTCGACCCACGGCGCCTTCGGGGCCCTCGCCTTCGGCATCGGCACCTCCGAGGTCGAGCACGTCCTCGCCACCCAGACCCTGCCCCTGAAGCCGTTCCGCACGATGGCGGTCACGGTCGAGGGCGAGCTCGCGCCCGGCGTCACCGCCAAGGACATCGTCCTCGCGGTCATCGCGAAGATCGGCACCGGTGGCGGGCAGGGGTACGTCATCGAGTACCGGGGCAGCGCCATCCGGGCGCTGTCGATGGAGGCGCGGATGACGGTGTGCAACATGTCGATCGAGGCCGGAGCGCGGGCCGGGATGATCGCGCCGGACGAGACGACCTTCGACTACCTGCGCGGCCGCGACCACGCGCCGAGCGGCGCCGACTGGGACGCCGCGGTGCAGGCCTGGCGCGAGCTGCGCAGCGACGACGACGCACGGTTCGACGCGGAGGTCGTCCTCGACGCCGCGAGCCTGACCCCCTTCGTCACCTGGGGGACGAACCCCGGCCAGGGCAGCCCCCTCGGCGAGGCCGTCCCCGACCCGGAGCACATGGCCGACGAGAACGACCGCGTGGCCGGCCGCCGGGCGCTGGAGTACATGGGCCTGAGCGCGGGGACACCGCTGCGCGACATCCACGTCGACACCGTCTTCCTCGGCTCGTGCACGAACGGTCGGATCGAGGACCTGCGGGCCGCCGCCGAGGTCATCAAGGGCCGACAGGTCGCCGACGGGGTGCGGATGCTCGTCGTCCCCGGCTCGGCACGGGTGCGCGAGCAGGCCGAGAGCGAGGGCCTCGACGCGGTCTTCACCGCCGCCGGTGCGGAGTGGCGCCTGCCCGGATGCTCGATGTGCCTCGGGATGAACCCCGACCAGCTCGCGCCGGGGGAGCGCAGCGCCTCGACGTCCAACCGCAACTTCGAGGGCCGCCAGGGTCGGGGAGGACGCACCCATCTCGTGAGCCCGCTCGTCGCGGCGGCGACGGCCGTGCGTGGCACGCTGTCCAGCCCGGCCGACCTCGACGCCGAGGAGGCGAGCGTCTGATGGAGCAGTTCACGACGCACACGGGCATCGGCGTGCCGCTGCGGCGCAGCAACGTCGACACCGACCAGATCATCCCGGCGGTCTACCTCAAGCGGGTCACGAGGACCGGCTTCGAGGACGGTCTCTTCGCGGCCTGGAGGGGCGACGAGACCTTCGTCCTCAACGACCCCCAGTTCGCCGCGGGCTCCGTGCTCGTGGCCGGGCCGGACTTCGGCACCGGCTCCTCGCGCGAGCACGCCGTGTGGGCCCTCATGGACTACGGCTTCCGGGTCGTCATCTCCTCCCGGTTCGCCGACATCTTCCGGGGCAACAGCGGCAAGCAGGGCCTGCTCACCGCGCAGTGCAGCCAGGACGACGTCGAGCTGCTGTGGAAGCTGCTCGAGAACGAGCCCGGCATGTCGGTCACCGTCGACCTCGTCTCCCGCACGGTGACCGCCGGCGACATCGTCGCGCCCTTCGAGGTCGACGACTACACCCGCTGGCGGCTGCTCGAGGGGCTCGACGACATCAGCCTCTCGCTGCGGCACGCGGACGACATTGCGACCTACGAGGCGACCCGGCCGTCGTGGAAGCCCACGGTGACCGCCTGAGGGTCGTGCACTGACGCCTCAACCCGGACCCGCCGGCGGTCCGGCAACCCGCGTCCCGTGGGACGCATGAGACCGGTGTGACCGCGAAGCGGGTCGCCAAACCCTGTGCGGCGCAACCGGAACACGCCGGGGGAGTGGTGGACGTCCCTCTCACACAGGCATACCGTCGGTCCCAAGGTCGGCAACGACCCCTCACGACCCGAGCGTCGGGCCCTGCTCGACGCCGACCGATGGAGGTTCCCGTGAACAAGGCAGACATCGTCAAGGAGCTGGAGAAGGCCCTCGGCAGCCGCAAGGCGGCCCTCGACGCCCTCGACTCCGTGCTCGACACGATCGTCCGTGAGGTCGCCCGGGGCGGGAAGGTGGCGATCACCGGCTTCGGTACCTTCGACCGCGCCGAACGGGCCGCCCGCACCGGTCGCAACCCGCACACCGGGACCTCCGTGCGCATCCCCAAGGGCAAGGCTCCCCGCTTCCGTCCCGGGACCGCCTTCAAGGACTACGTGCGCAAGCCGAGCAGCCTGCCGAAGTCCGCGCCCGCCACCGGACGCGCGGCGGCAGGGACGGTCGGCGCCGCGACGGCGAAGAAGGCCAGCACCGCCAAGAAGGCCAGCACCGCCAAGAAGGCCAGCACCGCGAAGAAGACCGGCACCGCCACGAGGTCGAGCGCGGCGAAGAAGACCGGGAGCACCGCGACGAGGTCCACGGCGAAGAAGGCCAGCGCCGCGACGACGACGAGCAGCGCCGCGAGGAAGGCCACGGCGACCAAGGCTGCCGCGGCGAAGACGACGGGCGCCGCGCGCACGACCCGTGCGACGACGAAGTCCGCGGCGTCGAAGGCGGCCAGCACGGCGAAGAAGACGCCGGCGCGCACGGCCGCCGCGGCGAAGAAGACGAGCACCGCCAAGAAGACGAGCACCGCCAAGAAGACGGGCACCGCGAAGAAGACGGCGAGGTCCTCCGGTCGCTGAGCCGGCTCGGCTAGCGGATCGTCTCGCCGGGGCCGATCCCGACGATCCACACCCTGCTCGCGGCGCGCTCGTCCGCGGTGAGCTCGAGGCTGACCCGCTGCCCGGCCCGCAGGTGCAGCAGCCCGCTGTCGGCCACGGCGGCAACAGGGACCGCGACCACCCGCCCGTCGTCGAGGAGGGCGCTGCCCTCGCCCCCGACGGGCGGTCGATGGATGGTGGCCTGCACGCCGGGCAGGGTAGCGCGGGCGAGGACGCTGCGGGTGTGCCGGCCGGTCCCGAGCGCGATCGCGGCGGCGAGCGACTCGGCGTCGTCGACGTCGGTGCGCAGCCCCGGTGCCGCGAGCCGCAGCGGGGAGTAGCCGAGGGCCACGTGCGCCCGGGCACTCCCGGCGCCGAACCGGGTCGGTGGCACCTCGGCGCCGTCCAGCGACATCTCGAGCATCGCGGTCCCGGAGCCTTCGGCGTCGGGCACGAGGACCCGGGGCCGGTCGCCGGCCCGCCCCGTGGCCGCTGCCAGCTCGGCCGGCCGCAGGGCCGGATGGTCGCCGAGCAGCACGCTCGCGCGCGCGGCGCCGTCGGTGCACGCCGCGCGCAGCCCCTCGGCCACCGCGGCGTCCAGCCCTTCCCCCGGGTCGCCGACGACGCGGTACCCGCTCTCGCCGGCCCAGAGCCCGACGTGCGGGTCGTCGGTGACGACGAGGAGCAGCGCGTCCGGCAGGGCGGCGGCGGCGGCCTCGAGCGTGTCGCGGGCGAAGGCCTCCGCGAGCGCGAGGCGCACGCTGCGGGCGAGCTCGAGCCGGGACTTCGCGAGGGGTCCGCCCTTGACGGGGACGACGACCGCGCGCCGGGGTGCAGCTGCCACGTCCACGATCCTGACAGGCGTCCGTGGCACCGTGGACATCGACCCGGCTGCGGACCACAATGCGGTGACCCGACCATGGAAGGCCCCAGGTGACCAACCCGACCGACACCTCGCGACCGTTCGGCTACCGGTTCGCGATCCGGGCCCTCCGACCACTGCTCATGGCCTCGACGACGCGGGACTGGTCCGGTGCCGAGAACCTGCCCTCGCAGGGCGGGTGGGTCGTGTGCCCGAACCACGTCTCGCACATCGACCCCCTCGTCTTCGCGCACTTCCTCGTCGACAACGGGCACGCCCCCCGCTTCCTCGGCAAGTACGAGGTCTTCGACGTGCCGGTCGTCGGGGCCGTCCTGCGCTCGGCCGACCAGATCCCCGTCTACCGCGGCTCCGGCCGGGCGACCGACGCCTACCGGGCAGCGGTCGCCGCGGTCCGGGCCGGCAAGTGCGTCGCGATCTACCCCGAGGGGACCCTGACCCGCGACCCCGACCTGTGGCCGATGCGCGGCAAGACCGGAGCCGCCCGGGTCGCGCTCGAGACCCGCTGCCCGGTCATCCCGGTGGCCCAGTGGGGGCCCCAGCAGCTGCTGCCCCCCTACGGCCGGCGCCCCCACCTGCGGCCCCGGCCGAGGATGCAGGTGCGGGCGGGCGCCCCGGTCCCCCTGGAGGACCTCTACGACGGGCCGGTGACCACCGCGGTCCTCACCGAGGCCACCCGCCGGATCATGGACGCCATCACCGCCGAGCTCGAGGTGCTGCGCGGTGAGCAGGCGCCGCCCGAGCGGTACGACCCCCGCACGGCGCGGGTCACGCCGACCGGCCGCCCCAAGCCGCTCGGTGACGCCTCGTGAGCCGCGCCGCCGTCTTCGGCACCGGGAGCTGGGGCACCGCCTTCGCGGCGGTCCTCACCGACGCGGGCACCCCGGTGACGATGTGGGGCCGGCGGGCCGAGGTCGTCGCGCAGCTCAACGCGGGCGTCAACGAGGAGTACCTGCCCGAGCTGCGGCTGCCGGGTGCGGTGCGAGCGACCACCGACCCCGCGGAGGCCGCCGCCGGTGCCGACGTCGTCGTGCTGGCCCTGCCCGCCCAGACGCTGCGCACCAACCTCGAGGCCTGGGGGCACGTGATCCCCGCCGAGGCCGCCGTGGTGTCGCTGATGAAGGGTGTCGAGCTCGGGACGACGCAGCGGATGTCGCAGATCATCACCGAGGTCGGGGGTGTCGAGGCCGAGCGGGTCGTCGTGCTCTCCGGCCCGAACCTGGCCCGGGAGATCGCCGCCAAGCAGCCCGCCGCGTCGGTCGTCGCCTCCCGCAGCGCCACGATGGCCGAACGGGTCGCCGCCGCCTGCGCCGCACCGTACTTCAGGCCCTACACCGGCACCGACGTCGTCGGCACGGAGATCGCCGGCGCGGTGAAGAACGTCATCGCCCTCGCGGTGGGCGTCGCCGAGGGGCTCGGGATGGGTGACAACTCCAAGGCCTCGATCATCACCCGGGGGCTGGCCGAGACGATGCGCCTCGGCAGCGCCCTCGGCGGCGAGGAGGTGACCTTCGCCGGCCTGGCGGGCGTGGGTGACCTCATCGCGACGTGCATGTCCCCGCTCTCGCGCAACCACTCCTTCGGGGTGCGGCTCGGGCAGGGGATGTCGGTCGAGCAGGTCGTGGCACACACCCGGCAGACCGCGGAGGGGGTCAAGTCGAGCACCGCGATCCTCGACCTCGCCCGCCACCACGGCGTCGACGTCCCGATCATCGAGCAGGTCGACGCGATGATCCGGCACGACCGCACCGCCGCGCAGGTCGCGGCCGCCCTGCTCTCCCGGCCGCGCAAGGCCGAGACCGGCTGAGGCGGCGCGCTCAGCCGGCCGCGCGCTCCAGGGCGGCGGCGAGGTCGGCCCACAGGTCCTCGACGTCCTCGACGCCGACCGACAGCCGCAGCAGCTCCTCCGGCACCTCGGCCGGCTCGTTCGGCTGCCGGCGACGTCGCTCCAGGAGGCTCTCGACCCCGCCCAGGCTCGTCGCGTGCACCCACAGCCGGGTCGCGGCGGCCACCCGCTCGGCCCCCGGCGCGCCGCCGACCACCTCGATGCTGACGACCGCCCCGAGGCCCGGGTAGCGGACCCGGGTGACCGCCCCGTGCCCGGCGAGCCGCCGCGCGAGCTCGGCGGCGTTGGCGCAGGCGCGCTCGAGCCGCAGGTGCAGCGTCCGCAGCCCCCGCAGGGCGAGCCACGCCTCCATCGGACCGGCCACCCCGCCGTGGAGCAGCCGGTGCCGCTGCAGCCGTGCCCGCAGCGCGCGGCCCGCGGCGGTCGGCGCGGTGACGACGACGCCGAGCAGGACGTCGCTGTGCCCGGCGAGGTACTTCGTCGCCGAGTGCACCACGACGTCGGCCCCGACCTCGAGCGGGCGCTGGAGCAGCGGCGTGGCGAAGGTGTTGTCGACGACGCTCAGCACCCCCCGTGCGCGGGCCGCGGCGCACACCGCCGGCAGGTCCGCGACCTCGAGCAGGGGGTTGGTGGGGGACTCCAGCCACAGCAGGTCCGCGCCGTCCAGGGCGGCGGTCACCGCGGCGGTGTCGGCGACGTCGACCCGGCGCACCGTGGCACCGCCGCTCGCCTCGAGGTCGGCGACGGTCGCCATCACGCCGTTGTAGGCCGCCGACGGGACGACGACCGTCCCGCCGTGGGGGAGCAGCGCGAAGGCGGCGCTGACCGCCGCCATCCCGGAGGCGAGGACGAGTGCGTCACCGCCCTCGAGCGAGCCCACGGCCTCCTCGAGCGCCGACCACGTCGGGTTGCCTCCCCGACCGTAGGCGACCTCGCCGTCGGCGTGGTAGGTCGAGGTGAGCACGAGCGGTGCGCCCACCTGGGCGCCCGGCGCCGCGGGCTCGCGACCGAGGGCGACGAGCCGGGTCGCCGGGGAGAGGTCGTCGGGGCGGGGGGAGGGGCCGTCGGTCACGAGGGCCCAGCGTAGGGGCGGCTAGAGTCGCGGGCGATGACCGACCACAGCCGCGCCGACAAGATCCGGGTCGCCCTCGTCTTCGGGGGCCGTTCCTCCGAGCACGCCGTCTCCTGCGCCACGGCCGCCAGCGTCCTCGAGGCGCTCGACCGCGACCGCTACGAGGTCGTGCCCGTCGGGATCGCCAAGGACGGGCACTGGGTGCTCGCGGCCGACGACCCCGAGCCGCTGCGGCTCGCGCCGGGCCACGAGCCGGAGGTCGACGGTGGCTCGGCGAGCGTCATCGTCCCGACGTCGGCGACCGACCGCACCCTCGTCGTTCACGAGCCCGGGCAGCCGCCACGCACCCTCGGCGAGGTCGACGTCGTCTTCCCGCTGCTCCACGGGCCGTTCGGGGAGGACGGCACCATCCAGGGCCTGCTCGACCTCGCCGACGTCCGCTACGTGGGCTCCGGCGTCGCAGCCTCCGCGGTGATGATGGACAAGGCGATGATGAAGACCGTCCTCGCCGCCGCCGGGCTGCCCGTGGGCCCGTACGTCGTCATCACCGACCGGGAGTGGCGCCGCGACCGGGCGGCCGCGATGGAGGCGGTCGGTGCGCTCACCCTGCCGGTCTTCGTCAAGCCGGCCCGGGCGGGCTCGAGCCTCGGCATCGTCAAGGTGGGCTCGATGGACGACCTCGAGGCGGCCGTCGAGTCCGCCCGCGAGCACGACCCCAAGGTGGTCGTCGAGCAAGGTGTCCTCGGGCGGGAGATCGAGTGCGGTGTCCTCGAGGGGCGCGGAACCGACGACCCGCGCACGAGCGAGCTCGGGGAGTGCGTCGTCGTCGCCAACCACGACTTCTACGACTTCGAGGCCAAGTACCTCGCGGCCGAGGACGTCCGGCTCGAGACGCCCGCCGAGGTGCCCTCGCAGGTCGCCGAGCGGATCCGGGCGATGGCGGTCACGGCCTTCGAGGCCGCCGGCTGCGAGGGGCTGGCCCGGGTCGACTTCTTCCTCACCGACGGTGGCGAGGTGCTCGTCAACGAGGTCAACACCATGCCCGGTTTCACCCCGAGCTCGATGTACCCGCGGATGTGGGCGGCGAGCGGTATCGGCTACTCCGAGCTCATCGACGAGCTCGTCGCGCTCGCGATGGAGCGCCGCACCGGGCTGCGCTGACCCGGGCGGTCACCGGCACTGCAGGCCGTTGGCCGGCAGACCCTCGGCCACCTCGTCGAAGGCGGGCAGGAGCAACGGCGCCGGGTCGTAGTCGGCGGGGACGAGCACCTCGACGGCGGGGTCGGTGCCGAAGGACGTGAACCGGGTGCCGTCGGAGAGGGTCTCGGGGACCCAGCCGACGCCGTCGACCTCGACGCACTGGGTCTCGGTCGGCGCGAGCGCGGCGACCCCGCAGCGGGCGACGACGGCCGGGTCGCCCCACGCGGCGACCGCGGGGTCCTGCGGTGAGGTCTCGCGGCGGGCCATCCCGCTGACCGTCGCCGGCCAGGGGGCCTCGGTGCAGGCGGAGACGGTGTGGCCCCCGGGGAGCGACACCTCGACCGCGGAGGAGCACCCGGACAGCGCGAGGACGGCGAGGCCGAGCGCCGCCGTCGGGCGAGCGAGCCGGCCGCCTCTCGGCCGTGGACCGCCGTTCAGACGTGGACCACCGTGCACGTCAGGGTGCGGGTGATGCCGTCGGTGTCCTGGATGCGGGAGATGACCAGCCGGCCCAGCTCGTCCACGGTGGGGGCCTCGACCCGCGCGATGACGTCGTAGGGGCCGGTGACGTCCTCGGCGAGGACGACGCCGTCGATGGCGGCGATGGTCGCGGCCACCGCGGCCGCCCGGCCGACGTCGGTCTGGATGAGGATGTAGGCCTGGACCACGTGCGCTCCGCTTCGGTCGTCGGGCCGGTGGGGCTGGGGCGGCCCCGCCCGGTCGGCCCACCGGTCGGCAGGCCCGCTCCAGACGCTACCGTGCCGGTGGTCGGCACGTCACCGAGGGGAGGAGGCCCCGTGGAACGGCTGCGCGACCTCGACGAGGCCGGCGTCCTGCAGCGCGTCCTGCCGCTGTACGGCGCCGCAGGGCCCGCAGTCGCCGTGGGTCCCGGCGACGACGCCGCGGTGATCGCGACACCCTCGGGGAGCGTCGTGGCGACGACCGACGGGATGGTCCGAGGGCGCGACTGGCGCGACGAGTGGTCCAGCGGGCACGACGTGGGCGTCAAGGTCGCGGTCCAGAACATCGCGGACGTCGCGGCCGTCGGGGCGGTGCCCACGGGGCTGCTCGTCGCGCTGGTCGCCGACCCGGCCCTCGAGGTGGCCTGGGCGCGCGACCTCGCCGCGGGCATCGCCGAGGCCGCCCGGGACGCCGGGGCGGCGGTCGTCGGGGGCGACCTGTCCTCCGGGCCGCCGGGCGTCGTCGTCGTCACCGTCACCGCCCTCGGCGACCTGCAGGGGCGCGAGCCCGTGCTGCGCTCGGGTGCCCGCCCCGGCGACGTCGTCGCGGTCTGCGGGTCGCTCGGCCACTCCGGCGGGGGGCTGGCGCTGCTGCTGCGCTCGGGCCCGTCGGCGCTCGAGTGGGCCGGTGCCGGTCTGGTGCGCTACCACCTCGCGCCGCGCCCCCCCTGGGAGTCCGGCCCGCTCGCCGCCGCGGCCGGGGCCAGCGCGCTCGTCGACGTCTCCGACGGGCTGGCCACCGACCTCGGGCACATCGCCCGGGCCAGCGGGGTGCGCGTCGACCTCGACGGCACGGTGCTGCGCGAGGAGCTCGCGGCCGGCCCGCTGACCGAGGCGCTGGGGGCGCAGGAGGCGTGGAATCAGGTGCTCACCGGGGGCGAGGAGCACTCGCTGGTCGCCTGCTTCCCCGCCGGCACCGACGTGCGCGCCCTCCCCGGTGAGCGCTGGAGGGTCATCGGCCGGGTGGCCGAGGCGGGCCCGGACGGGCCGGTGGTCACCGTCGACGGCGCCGTGACGCACGCGCGGGGATGGGACCACTTCACGCCGCCGTGAGCGCCCCCCGGACAGCGGGAACGGGCGGCCTCCCGCAGGAGGCCGCCCGTTCCGGTGCGCGTCAGGCGGTGGTCAGCGGGTGACCTTGCCGGCCTTGAGGCACGAGGTGCAGACGTTGAGCCGCTTCGGGGTGGCACCGGCGTCGCCCACCATGGCCCGCACCCGCTGGATGTTCGGGTTCCAGCGGCGCTTGGTGCGGCGGTGCGAGTGCGAGATGTTGTGCCCGAAACCGGGGCCCTTGCCGCAGACGTCGCAGGTGGCAGCCACGGGTGATCTCCTGTGCAGTACGGTCGTGTTGGTCTTCGCGGGGCGCGGCGCTCGGCGCACGCGCAACCGGACCAGCGTAGCCGAGCCCGACCCAGCCCACCAAAACGGCCCGACGGCCACGCCCTCGCCCCGGGCTACCCTGAGGCGCGTGCCCGACGTGTTCACCGCCGACGACGCCCGGCACTGGGCTCTCCTCACCCGTGCCGCGCTCGCGGCCCGGCGCACCGAGATCGACGCGCTCAACGTCTTCCCCGTGCCCGACCGCGACACCGGCACGAACCTCTTCCTCACCCTCGACGGGGCGATCGACGAGGTCCTCGCGCGCCGCGGGCCCCGCGGCGACGGGGACGGCGCCGGCCTCGTCGCGGAGTGCCGGACCCTGCGCCGCGCGCTGCTGACGTCCGCGCGGGGGAACTCGGGCGTCATCCTCGGCCAGGTGGTCGGCGGCCTGTGCGACGTCGTCGTCGAGCGCGGGGCCGAGGTGCTCGACACCACCACGCTCGTCGCGTGTCTCGAGCGCGGCGCCGCCACCGCCCGGGCCAGCGTCGCCCGGCCTCGGGAGGGCACGATGCTCACCGTCGCCGACGCCGCCGCAGCGGCCGCACGGGCGGCGTGCGAGCACGGCGCGTCGATGCTCGAGGTCGTCGCCGCGGCGGTCCAGGCCGCGACCGAGGCCCTGGCGCGCACTCCCGAGCAGCTGCCCGCGCTGGCGCGGGCGGGCGTCGTCGACGCCGGCGGCGCCGGGTGCGTCCTGCTCCTCGAGGCCCTGCACCGCGTCGTCGGCGGCACGTGGACGCCGCAGGACGAGGGGCTGCTGACGGCGGCCGGCCCCGGCGGCCCTCCGCGCTGGAGCCCGGACGCCGGGTCGTCCTCGGCGCCGGCCGACGAGGACCCCGACGGCCCGGCCTACGAGGTGATGTTCCTCCTTGCCGACTCCACGCCCGAGCGGGTGCAGGCGCTCACCGAGGACCTCGACCGGCTCGGTGACTCCCTGCTCGTCGTCGGCGGCCCGGACCTGTGGAACGTCCACGTCCACGTCGACGACGCGGGTGCCGCGGTGGAGGCCGGCCTGGCGGCCGGCGCCCCGCAGCGGCTGCGGATCACCCATCTCGCCCGCCGGCACGGACCGCGGGAGGAGCCGGCACCCCTCGGTGTCGTCGCCGGGGTCGCCGGGCCCGGGGTGGCCGGCCTCGTGGCGGACGCCGGGGCCCTGGCCGTCGAGGTCGGGGCCGGGGGCGGGCCCTCGGCCAGCGGGCTGCTCGACGCGGCGCGGCGCACCGGCGCCCGGTCCGTCGTCCTCGTGCCGGGGGACCCCGAGGCCCTCCATGCCGCCGAGGTGGCCGCCCAGGCGGCACCCGAGGAGGGGCTCGAGGTCCACGTCGTCCCGGCCCGGGCGGCCGTCCAGACGCTCGCGGCGCTCGCCGTGCTCGACCCCGCACGCCCGGTCCACGCCAACGTCGTCGCGATGACCCAGGCGGCGGCCGCCACCCGGCACGGGGCGGTGACGGTCGCCAGCGCGCAGGCGCTCACCTGGGCCGGCGTCTGCCGGCCGGGGGACGTCCTCGGCCTCGTCGAGGACGACGTCGCCCTCGTCGGGGACGACCTCGAGCAGGCCGCCCGCGGTGTGCTCGACCGGCTGCTGTCCGCCGGCGGCGAGCTCGTGACCCTGCTCACCGGCGCCGGGGCCGACCCGCTGCTCGCCGAGCGGACGGCGGCCTGGCTCGGCCACGAGCGTCCCGAGGTCGAGGTCGTCGTCGTCGACGGCGGACAGCCCGACCCCCTGCTCGCGCTCGGGGTGGAGTGAGTGGCGACCGAGTCCAGCCCGCTGCGGCCGATCATCGCCCAGGCCGCCGAGAAGTTCGCCACCCACCGCGGCATCCGGACCGTCGGCGACCTGCTGGCGTTCTGGCCGCGGCGCTACCGCTCCCGCGAGGCCGACCTCGGGTCGGTCACCCCGGGCGAGCTGCTCGTCGGCGTCGCGGAGGTCAAGTCCGCGCACACCCGCCGGATGCAGAAGCGTCGCGGCACGATGCTCGAGGTCGTCATCACCGACGGGCGCCACGACCTCGACGTGACGTTCTTCCGCCCCTACCCGCACGCGCACGTCCTCGTCCCCGGCGCCCGCGGCATCTTCGCGGGGACGGTGAGCCGGTACGGCGGACGCAACCAGCTGGCGCATCCCGGCTACACGATGCTCTCCGACTTCGACGCCGGGGACCGCAAGGACCTCATCCCCTTCTACCGCCCCGTGGGCAACCTGCACACCTGGACGGTCACCGAGAGCGTCCGCCGGGTGCTCGACGTCCTCGACGACGTCCCCGACGCCCTGCCCGACGAGGTCCGCGAGCGCCGCCGGCTCGTCTCGCGGATCGAGGCCCTGCGCGGCATCCACACCCCCGACACGATGGACGAGGTCGAGCGGGCCCGCCGGCGGCTGCGCTACGAGGAGGCGTTCGTCCTGCAGACGACCCTCGCCCTGCGGCGCCGAGCCGTGTCCGGGCAGGCCACCCGGCCCCGGCCCGGCCGCGAGGACGGGCTGCTCGCGGCCTTCGACGAGCGGCTGCCGTTCGCGCTCACCGACGGCCAGCGCGAGGTCGGCCGGACGGTCGCGGACGAGCTCGGCCGGGCGACCCCGATGCACCGGCTGCTTCAGGGCGAGGTCGGCTCCGGCAAGACCGTCGTCGCGCTGCGGGCGATGCTCCAGGCCGTCGACTCCGGCGGCCAGGCGGCCCTGCTCGCCCCGACCGAGGTCCTCGCGGCCCAGCACCACCGGACGATCACCCGGATGCTCGGCGACCTCGCCGAGGGCGGCATGCTGGGCGGGGCCGAGCACGGCACGCGCGTCGCGCTCCTCACCGGCAGCCAGTCGACCGCCGAGCGGGCCAAGGCCATGGCCGACGCGGTGTCGGGTGACGCGGGGATCGTCATCGGCACCCATGCGCTCCTCGAGAAGAACGTCGAGTTCTACGACCTCGCGCTCGTCGTCGTCGACGAGCAGCACCGCTTCGGTGTCGAGCAGCGCGACGCGCTGCGCGGCAAGGGCGAGACCCCGCCGCACGTGCTCGTCATGACCGCGACGCCGATCCCGCGGACCGTCGCGATGACGGTCTTCGGCGACCTCGAGACCTCCACCCTGCGCGAGCTGCCCGCCGGGCGGGCGGGGGTCACGACGCACGTCGTCCCGGAGGGCCGGCCCGGCTGGCTGGCGCGGGCATGGGAGCGCGTCGGGGAGGAGGTGCGCGCCGGCCGGCAGGCGTACGTCGTCTGCCCACGGATCGGCGACGAGGACGAGGCGGGCGACGGTGCGGTGCTCGCCGACCCGGAGGACGAGGACGGCGCCACCGCGCGGCCCCTGCGCAGCGTCACCGCGGTGTACGCGGCCCTCGAGCAGGAGCCGGCGCTCGCCGGCCTCACGGTGGAGACGCTCCACGGCCGGATGCCGCCGGAGGAGAAGGACGCCGTCATGGGCCGCGTCCAGCGGGGTGAGACCGACGTCCTCGTCGCGACCACCGTCATCGAGGTCGGGGTCGACGTGCCGAACGCCAGCGTCATGGTCGTCATGGACGCCGACCGCTTCGGCGTCTCCCAGCTGCACCAGCTGCGTGGGCGGATCGGCCGCGGCGGCCACCCCGGCCTGTGCCTGCTCGTCACCGGCTCGGACGCCGAGCCGGCCCGCGCCCGGCTCGACGCGGTCGCGAGCACGGGCGACGGCTTCGAGCTGGCCCGCCTCGACCTCACCCAGCGGCGCGAGGGCGACATCCTCGGCGCCGCGCAGCACGGGCGGCACACCCAGCTGGAGTTCCTCCACATCCTCGAGCACGAGGACGTCATCGAGGAGGCCCGTGAGGACGCCTTCGCCCTCGTCGAGGCCGACCCGGACCTGTCCGCCCACCCCCTGCTCGCCCAGGCCGTCCAGGCCCGCGTCGACGCCGAGCAGGCGGCCTACCTGGAGCGTGGCTGATGACCCGGATCGTCGCGGGGACCCACGGGGGGCGCAGGCTGCGCACCCCGGCCGGGTCGGGTACCCGGCCGACGAGCGAGCGGGTGCGCGAGGCGCTCTTCTCCGCCCTGGACGCCCGCGGCCTCGTCCGGGGGGCGCGGGTCCTCGACCTCTACGCCGGCTCGGGCGCCCTGGGGCTCGAGGCGGTCAGCCGGGGGGCCCGGGAGTGCGTCCTCGTCGAGTCCGACCGGCGCGCCGCCGCCACGGCGGTCGCCAATGCGCGGGCCCTCGGCATGGGCACGGTGCGCGTGCTGACCTCCACCGTCGCCGCGGCGCTGTCCCCCGACCCGACCGAGGGCGAGGCCGCCGACCTCGTCCTCGCCGACCCGCCCTACGACGTCGGCGAGCCGGCGCTCGAGGAGGTCCTCGGCCGGCTCGCCGCCGGGTGGCTCGCGCCGGGCGGCACGCTCGTGCTCGAGCGCTCCTCGCGTTCGCCGCAGCCGCGCTGGCCGGCGGGCCTGGAGCCCCTGGGCCGGCCGCGTCGCTACGGGGAGACGACGCTCTGGCTCGCCGTGCGTGAGTGACGACGCGCGTCGTCGGTGCAGGTCAGGGCCGTGGTCTGCGAGGATGGCGGCATGAGCGACTACGAGATCCCCCGACCGGTGAGCGGCGACGTCGTCGAGCTCATCCTGCAGGACCACCAGCTCTTCGAGCACCTGCTGCGCGAGTGCCGGCGCACCGACGCCGACCGGGCCGACGCGCGCACCGCGCTGGCCGAGGTCCTCATCGCCCACGAGGTCGCCGAGGAGGAGAAGGTCTACCCGACGCTCAAGCGCCGCGCGGAGGACATCACCGAGCACGAGGCCGAGCACGGCGAGGAGGAGCACGCCGAGATCAACGAGGCGCTCCTGGCCTTCCTGCGCGCCCGCGGCACCGACACCCAGAAGTACGACGACGCCCTGGAGGATCTCGCGACGGTGGTCAACCACCACACGAACGAGGAGGAGCAGACCATCCTCAACCCGGCCCGCGAGGAGGTCGCCCTCGAGACCCGCGAGCGGCTCGGGGTGGACTGGCTGACCCGGCGCAACGCGCTGCTCGAGCAGGGGTGCGCCTCCGAGGAGCAGGTGGCTGCGCTCATCGACGAGGCCGTGGCCGAGGGCACGCTGGCCCCCGCGGAGGCCCGCGAGGAGGCCGAGCAGGTCAAGGCCGAGGCCAAGGAGCGGGCCGAGGAGATCGAGGAGGCGGCCAAGCGCGACGGCTGAGGACCGTGCGCTTGCTAGGTTGGCGCGGATGAGCGATCGCGTCCGCCGGGCCGTCTGCCCCGGCTCCTACGACCCGGTGACGGCCGGGCACCTCGACGTCGTCGGGCGCGCCGCCGACCTCTACGACGAGGTCGTCGTGGCGGTCCTGCACAACCCGGCCAAGGCCGGGGCCTTCTCCGTCCCGGAGCGCGTCGCCTTCCTCGAGCACGCGGTCGCCGCGGCCGGGCTGCGCTCGCGGGTGCGGGTCGAGGCCTTCGCGGACCGGCTGCTCGTGGACGTCTGTGGCGAGCTGGGGGCCGAGGTCGTCGTCAAGGGCCTGCGCGGTGGCACCGACTTCGCCTACGAGCTGCCGATGGCGCTGATGAACCGGCACCTCACGGGCATCGAGACGGTGTTCCTGCCCGGGGACCCCGCGCTCGAGCACGTGTCGAGCTCGCTGGTCAAGGAGGTCGCCCGCCACGGCGGCGAGGTGCGGGGTCTCGTGCCCGACGAGGTCCGCGACGCGCTCGTCGCCCGGCTGCGTGGCGAGCACTGAGGCCGCGGTCCGCGCCTGGCGGGGCGCGGTCCGGGCGCCCGGCTTCCGGCGGGACGTCGAGGGGCTGCGCGCGCTCGCGGTCCTGGCCGTCGTCGTCCACCACGCCGGCCTGCCGCTGGAGGCCGGGTTCGTCGGGGTCGACGTCCTGTTCGTCGTCTCCGGGTTCCTCCTCGCCGGCACGCTGCTCACCGAGCTCGAGGGGACGGGGCGGGTCTCCTGGGTGGGTTTCCTCGGCCGGCGGGTCCGCCGGCTGGTGCCCGGCGCGGTCCTCGTGCTGGCGGTCGTCGCCGCGTGGTCCTACCTCGTCGTGCCCGGCCTGCGGCTGCGCTCTGTGGGGACCGACGTCGTCGCGGCCGCGACGTACACCCTCAACTGGCTGCTCGCCGGGCGCGCGGCCGACCCGCCGGAGCTCGCCGGGCCCTCGCCGCTCGAGCACTACTGGCCGCTGGCGGCCGGGGCGCAGCTGGCCCTCGGGGTCCTCGTGCTGTTCGTCGTCGTCGCCGTCGTGGCCCGCCGGCGCGGCGGGCTCGGGACGCGTGCGGCGCTCACCGGCGTCCTCGGCACCCTGACGGCGGCCTCGCTCGCCTGGTCGCTGTGGGCCCCGCACACCGCACCCGAGGCGGCCTTCTACACGACGACCTCCCGCGGCTGGGAGCTCGGCATCGGCGCCCTGCTCGCGGTCCGGCTCGCCGGCCGCGAGCGCCCGCGTACCCCGTCGGCGGCCTCCGTGGCGCTCGGCTGGGCCGGCCTGGCCCTCCTCGTCGTCGTGGTGCTGCGGATGCCCACCGATGTCGAGTGGCCGAGCGCGTGGGCGCTGCTCCCGACCGTGCCGACCGCCCTGGTCCTCTGGTCGGGGTGGGCAGGGTCGGGCTCGGGCCCGGTGCGCCTTCTCGGGCTGCGGCCTCTCGTGTGGCTCGGGGGGCTCTCCTACTCCGCGTACCTGTGGCACTGGCCGGTCATCGTGCTCTCGGGCTGGACCGCCGAGTACCTCACCGGTGACCCGCTCCCGCAGTGGGCCCGCCTCGCACTCGCCGCGGCCGCGCTGTGGCCGGCCTGGGTGTCCTGGCGCTTCCTCGAGCAGCCGGTGCGCTACGGGCCCGGGCTGCGGGGACGCCCACGTGCCTCCGTCGCGGCCGGCCTGGCCCTCACGGTGGTCGGGGTCGCCGTCGCGCTGCCGCTGCTGCCCCTGCGGACGCCGTTCGTCACCGAGCCGCCGGGCGGGCAGCTGCCACCCGAGAGCCGGCTCGGCGCGGCGACCGTCGTGCCGGGACGGGCCGTGGCCGACGGCGTGCAGCCCGACTGGGTGGTCCCGGACCCGCTCGCCGCCGCGGAGGACCGGGCGGCGGCCGACCGCGACGGCTGCCTGGCCGACCCCGCCACGGGCGAGGCGACCACGTGCACCTTCGGCGACGACGACGCCCGCACGACGCTCGCCCTCGTCGGGGACGCGACCGCGATGCAGTGGCTCCCCGCGCTGCGGGCCCGCGCCACCGACCGGCACTGGCGCATCGTCACCTACGCCACCGCGCAGTGCCGGTTCACCCGGGCGCCCGCCGCCCTCGCCGGTGGCCCGGACCCGGGGTGTGACGCGTGGAACGCGGCCGTGAGCCGCGCCCTCGAGAGCGACCCACCGGACGTCGTCGTCACCTCCGGGGCCACGCCCGGCGCCGGTGCCGCCACCGACCTCGACGCCCGTCTCGTGCGTGGCTACGCGCAGCGCTGGACGGCCCTCGGCCGCTCCGGCGTCCCCGTCGTCGTCATCGGCGACACCCCGGCCGCCCCCGACGACCTCGACGTCTGCGCCGCGTGGCACGCCGGCGCCCTGGAGGAGTGCACCTTCCCGGCCGCTCCCGCCGTCGCGGCGAGCGGGCTGCCGGTGCAGCGGGCGGCAGCGGAGCGAACCGGCCCGCGGGTGCGCCTGCTCGACCTCACCCCGTGGGTGTGCCCGGGGGGCCGCTGCCCGGTGGTCGTCGGTCACGTCGCCGTCCACCGGCCCGGCGACCGGGTCACGGCCACCTACGCCCGCACGCTCGCGCCCCGGGTCGGACGGGCGGTGACCGCGGCCCTGCGACAGGCCCGCGGGCGCTGAGCGGAGCACGCCGGTTTGGGCCGGTGGGCGACCTGCCGGTAGCCTTGACCCTCGGTCTGCGTCCGTGCGGCGTGACCCGACCCGTCCCGACCCTCACCGAAGGCCATGTCCCGTCTCGACCCCCGGTCCCCGTTGGTGCTCGACGCCAAGCTCGTGGGCCGTCGGCCGGGGGCGATGCACGAGCTGGAGCGTGAGGTCGGGGCCCCGAGCGACCTCGGGACCGACGTCGTCCGCGTCGAGGAGGGCAGCCCGCTGCGCCTCACGGTCCGGATGGAGTCGGTGCTCGAGGGCGTCCTGGTCACCGGGTCGGTGCGCGGCACGGCGACCGGCGCCTGCGTGCGGTGCCTGGACCCGGTGACCGTTGCGGTCGACGGGAGGTTCCAGGAGCTGTTCGTTCACGCCGATCGTCACGACCACCACCACGAGGTGGGGGACGAGGACGCCGACGAGGAGCACCTGGTCGAGGACGGTTTGGTCGACCTCGACCCGGTGGTCCGGGACACGGTGGTGCCTGCACTGCCGTTCCAGCCGGTGTGCCGGCCGGACTGCCCCGGGCTGTGCTCCGTGTGCGGCCAGCCGCTCGCGGAGGACCCGGAGCACCAGCACGACGAGATCGACCCCCGATGGGCGGCGCTCTCGGCCCTGGCCGAGGAGCCCCCGACGACGACAGAGAAGAGGACCTGACGTGGCCGTTCCGAAGCGGAAGATGTCGCGCTCCAACACCCGCTCGCGCCGCGCCAACTGGAAGGCCGCCGCGGTCGCGACGACGACCTGCCCGCAGTGCAAGGCGCCGACCCAGCCGCACACGGCGTGCCCCTCGTGCGGCGCCTACAAGGGCCGGCACTACGGCGCCGCCGAGCGCACCGAGCACCAGGGCTGACACCAGCAGCCGGATGGGCAAGGGGTCGGCCGCAGCCGACGATCTTCGACCCCTGCGCCCCGTCACCGAGCTCGCCGAGCACCTCGCGCAGGTCACCGGCGACCGGGTGGACGAGGCGCTGCTGCGGCGTGCCCTGACGCACCGCTCGTACGCCTACGAGATGGGCGGCCTGCCGCACAACGAGCGGCTGGAGTTCCTCGGGGACTCCGTCCTCGGGCTCGTCGTCACGACGACCCTCTACGAGACCAACCCCGAGGACACCGAGGGCCAGCTCGCCAAGCTGCGGGCGGCCGTCGTCAACATGCGGGCGCTCGCCGACGTCGGGCGCACCCTCGGCCTCGGCGACTTCGTCTACCTCGGCCGCGGTGAGGAGAGCACCGGGGGACGCGACAAGGACTCCATCCTCGCCGACACCGTCGAGGCCGTCATCGGGGCCGTCTACTCGAGCGCGGGCATGGCGGCGGCCACCGAGCTCGTCCACGCCCTCGTCGACCCGCTGCTCGCGCAGTCGGCGACGCTGGGCGCCGGCCTGGACTGGAAGACGAGCCTGCAGGAGATCTGCTCCCGACACGGCCTCGGCTCGCCCGACTACGTCGTCACCGAGGACGGGCCCGAGCACGCCAAGACCTTCGAGGCGCAGGTCGCCGTCGGCGGTGCCGTCCTCGGGCGCGGGAGCGGCCGGACCAAGAAGGTCGCCGAGCAGGAGGCCGCCGCGCTCGCCTGGGCCGCGGTCCGCGACGCCCACGAGCGCCCCGAGGCCGCGTCCGCCGGTGCCTGAGCTGCCCGAGGTCGAGGTCGTCCGCCGCGGCCTGGCCACCCACGTCGAGGGTCGGCGGATCGCCGCCGTCGAGCTGCGCGGCCACCGGGTCGCGCGCCGGCACCTCCCGGGGCCGCAGGACCTCGCCGCGCGGCTCACCGGGCGCCGGGTGGCCGCCGTCCGGCGCCGGGGGAAGTACCTGTGGTGGGACCTGGAGGACTCCGTCGGGCTCGTGCTGCACCTCGGGATGAGCGGCCAGCTGCTCGTCGAGGACCCCGGCGCACCCGACGAGCGCCACCTGCACGCCCGGTTCGGCTTCACCGACCCCGGTCCCGAGCTGCGCTTCGTCGACCAGCGCACCTTCGGCGGCCTCGCCCTGGCCGAGCTCGACGGCGACGGCGTCCCGCGGACCATCGCGCACATCGCGCCCGACCCGCTCGAGCCGGCGTTCGACGAGGCGGCCGTCGTGCGCCGGCTGCGCGGCAAGGACAGCGCCGTCAAGCGGGTGCTGCTCGACCAGCGGGTCGTCAGCGGCATCGGCAACATCTACGCCGACGAGGCCCTGTGGCGGGCCCGGGTGCACGGCGAGCGGCCGGCGTCGGCGCTCACCCGGCCACGGGCCACCGCCCTGCTCGCGCACGCGGCCGAGGTGATGCGCGAGGCGCTGGGCCAGGGCGGCACGAGCTTCGACGCGCTCTACGTCAACGTCAACGGCGCCTCCGGCTACTTCGACCGCTCGCTCGCGGTCTACGGGCAGCAGGGGCGGCCCTGCCGCCGGTGTGGCACGCCCATCCGGCGCGAGCAGTTCATGAACCGCAGCTCGTTCTCCTGCCCGCGCTGCCAGCCCCGCCCGCGGCGTCGCGCCGTGGCGCCGCCCGCCCCCTGACCGGCCCGGGAGGCCGGGCCGGGCCGGCGGGCCGGTGCCGCACGGGACCGGCGGATGGACGGGTGAGCGAGCCGGCGCCGCGCAGTTCCTACGATGTCCGGGTGAGCGAGGACGAGAGCGGCATCCCGCCGGAGCTGGGGCGGCTGCGGGCGAGCATCGACAACATCGACGCCGCCCTGGTCCACCTGCTCGCCGAGCGGTTCAAGTGCACCCAGGCCGTCGGCCGGCTCAAGGCCGACGCCGGGCTGCCCCCGGCCGACCCCGCCCGCGAGGAGGCCCAGGTCACCCGGCTCCGGGCGCTCGCCGACGAGGCGGGCCTGGACCCGCAGTTCGCCGAGGCCTTCCTCGGCTTCGTCATCGCCGAGGTGATCCACCACCACGAGCGGATCGCGGGCCGCGAGGGCTGACACCGCCGCACCACCCGCATCACCGGCCCCATCGGTCCCACGCGCCACCGGCGCCGCCGCACGTCCCGGCGCCGCCCGCCCGCCCCGGTAGCATCGCCCGCGACCCGGCCCGGCCGGACCCGACGACCACCGAGAGACGACGACCCGCCGCATGTACCTCAAGACGCTGACCCTGCGGGGTTTCAAGTCCTTCGCCTCGGCGACGACGATGCGCCTGGAGCCCGGCATCACCTGTGTCGTCGGTCCCAACGGCTCGGGCAAGTCCAACGTCGTCGACGCGCTCGCCTGGGTCATGGGCGAGCAGGGGGCCAAGTCGCTGCGCGGCGGCAAGATGGAGGACGTCATCTTCGCCGGTACCGCCGGGCGGCCTCCGCTCGGGCGGGCCGAGGTGAGCCTGACCATCGACAACGCCGACGGGGCGCTGCCGATCGACTACACCGAGGTGACGATCACCCGCACGATGTTCCGCGGCGGCGGCTCGGAGTACGCCATCAACGGCACCGCGTGCCGGCTGCTCGACGTCCAGGAGCTGCTCTCGGACTCCGGGCTCGGCCGCGAGATGCACGTCATCGTCGGGCAGGGCCAGCTCGACACCGTCCTGCGGGCGACGCCCGAGGAGCGCCGCGGCTTCATCGAGGAGGCCGCCGGGGTGCTCAAGCACCGCCGGCGCAAGGAGCGCACGCTGCGCAAGCTCGAGCAGATGGAGGGCAACCTCACCCGCGTCCAGGACCTCACCGGCGAGATCCGCCGCCAGCTCGGCCCGCTCGGGCGCCAGGCCGAGGCCGCCCGCCGGGCCGCCGTCGTCCAGGCCGAGGTGCGCGACGCCCGCCTGCGCCTGCTCGCCGACGACCTCGTCCAGGTGACGAGCATCCTCCAGCAGGAGGTGGCCGACGAGACAGCCCTGCTCGAGCGCCGGACCGCCGTGGAGGAGGCGGTGGCCGCGGTGCGCTCCCGGCTCGGTGAGGTCGAACGACAGGCGGCCGAGGCCGCGCCCGAGCTCGGGCGTGCCCAGGAGCGGGTCGTGCGGCTGCAGAGCCTGCGCGACCGGCTCGAGTCGACCGCCTCCGTCGCCGCCGAGCGGGTCCGCCTGCTCTCCCAGGACGAGGAGCACGAGACGACGAGCGGGCGCGACCCGGAGGAGCTGCGCGCCCAGGCCGCGCAGGCCCGCGAGGCCGAGGCCCTGCTCCAGGCCGAGATCGCCGAGACCACCGAGGCCCTCCAGGCGGCCGTCACCGCCCGGGAGGAGGCCGAGCAGGCGTTCGCCGCCGAGCAGCAGCGGCTGGCGCGGCTGGCGCGCGCCGCCGCCGACCGGCGCGAGGGCCTGGCCAAGCTCGCCGGCCAGGTCGGCGCCCGGCGCAGCCGGATCGAGGCCGGGGAGGCCGAGATCGGGCGGCTGCGCGAGCTCGCGGTCCAGGCGCGCGAGCGGGCGAGCGAGGCCGAGGCCGAGTTCGCCAGCCTCGAGGGCTCGATCGCGCACGACGAGGAGGGCGAGGAGGGGCTCGACACCTCCTACGAGGCGTCCGCGCAGCGGCTGGCGGCCGCCGAGGCCGAGATCGAGCGGCACGAGGCCGACGAGCGCGCGGCCGAACGCGACCGCGCCTCGGCCCAGGCCCGGCTCGAGGCGCTCGAGCTCAGCCTGCGCCGCAAGGACGGTGCGGCGACCCTGCTCGAGGCCGGTGAGGAGGCCCACGGCATCCTCGGCGCGGTGTCCGCGCTCGTGCACGTCTCCGGGGGGCACGAGGCCGCGGTGGCCGCCGCCCTCGGCTGGGCCTCGGAGGCGCTGGCGGTGGGCTCGGCCGACGAGGCCGCCGCCGCGCTCGCCGCGCTGCGCTCCGCCGACGGTGGCCGCGCGGCGCTGCTCGTCGGAGCCACCGCCACCCCGAGCGACCCCGCCTCGTGGCCGGCGCTCGAGGGCGACGCGGTCTGGGCCCGCGACGTCGTCTCGGCACCGGACACCGTGCTGCCCGCGGTCCACCAGGTGCTCGAGCGGGTCGCCCTCGTCCCGACGAGCGCGCACGCCGTCGCGCTCGTCGCCCGGTACGCCGGGGTCACCGCGGTGACCCGGGAGGGCGACGTCTTCGGCCCGGGGTGGGCCCGTGGCGGCAGCGCGGCGGGGGAGAGCCTCCTGGAGGTCCAGGCCGCGCTCGAGGAGACCCGCGCGGACCTGCAGGACGCCTCGGCCCGCCTCGAGCGCAGCCGCTTCGCCCTCGCCGCCGCCCGGGAGCAGGCGGCGGCCGTGCGGACCGAGGTGGACACCGCGCTCGAGGCCCTCCACGAGTCCGACGCCCGGATGGCCGCGGTCGCCGAGCGGCTCGGCACCCTCGGGGCGTCGGTGCGCACCTCCGGCGCCGAGGCCGAGCGCGCCGAGCGTGCCATCGCCGCCGCCGAGGAGACCCTCGAGGCCGACCGGACCGAGCTCGCAGCCCTCGCCGAGCGTCTCGAGCAGGCCGAGGCCGAGCCGGCGCCCGAGGACTCCGACCCCTCGACCGACGAGCGTGACCGGCTCGAGCTCGAGGCGAGCCGCGCCCGCACGGGCGAGACCGAGGTGCGGCTGGCCCTGCGCACCACCGAGGAGCGTGCCCGCGCCCTCGCCGGACGGGCCGACTCCCTCGAGGGTGCCGCACGCAACGAGATCGCCGCCCGCGAGCGGCTGCGCGAGCGCCGGGAGACCCGCCGGCGCGAGGCTGCCGTGGCCGCGGCCGTCCACGAGGCGGCGGACTGGGCCGGCCGGCGGGTGGCCACCGCGCTGGCCCGGGCCGGAGCGCTGCGGGAGGCGGCCGAGACCGAGCGTGCCGAGCGCGACCGGGCCGCTGCCACCCTGCGCGAGGAGCTCGGGCGGGTCCAGGACGAGCTGCGTGACCTCACCGACGCCGCCCACCGCGACGAGATGGCCCGGGCCCGGCAGCTGGCCCGGATCGAGCAGCTGCAGGCCAAGGCGGTCGAGGAGCTCGGCATCGACCCGGACGTGCTCGCCGAGGAGTTCGGCCCGCACCAGCCCGTCCCGCACGTCCCGGGCCCGGACGACGACCCGGACGCGCTCCCGGACCCGGTGCCCTTCGTGCGTGCCGAGCAGGAGAAGCGGCTGCGCCGTGCCGAGCGGGCCCTCGGCGCCCTCGGCAAGGTCAACCCGCTCGCCCTCGAGGAGTACGCCGCCCTCGAGGAGCGGCACACCTTCCTCACCACCCAGCTCGAGGACCTCAAGCGCTCCAAGCGCGACCTGCTCGACATCGTCAAGGAGGTCGACGAGCGGGTCGAGCAGGTCTTCCGGGAGGCCTTCCACGACACCAAGGAGCAGTTCGAGCGGGTCTTCGAACGGCTCTTCCCCGGCGGCGAGGGGCGCCTGGTGCTCACCGACCCCGACGAGATGCTCACGACGGGCATCGAGGTCGAGGCCCGGCCTCCGGGGAAGAAGGTCAAGCGGCTCTCGCTGCTCTCCGGCGGGGAGCGCTCGCTCGTCGCGGTTGCCCTGCTCGTGGCGATCTTCAAGGCCCGACCGAGCCCCTTCTACATCATGGACGAGGTCGAGGCGGCGCTCGACGACACCAACCTCGGGCGGCTCATCACCCTCTTCGAGGAGCTGCGCGACTCCAGCCAGCTCATCGTCATCACCCACCAGAAGCGCACGATGGAGGTCGCGGACGCGCTCTACGGCGTCTCCATGCGCGGCGACGGCGTGACGACCGTCGTCAGCCAGCGTCTCCGGGACGTCGCCGCCACCGCCTGAGGCGGTCCGCACTCAGCCGCGCGCGTGCCACGCGGCGAGCAGCTCGCGCTCCTCGTCGTCGGTGAGGCCCGCCCGCCGTGGACGGTCGGCGGGGCGCCGCTCCTCCCACGCGAGGGTGTCGACCAGGGTGTCCTCGAGGGCACGGGTGGTCAGTCCGAGCGCGCGGGCGGCGGCGCCGCCGCGGTCGGCGAAGCCCGCATGGTCGGGGAAGGGCAGCCACAGCGGCAGCGAGCGCGGCCCCATCCAGGCGTCGACCCCGTGCTCGGTCAGCCAGCCGGGGTCGGCCGCGGTCCACACCGCGTGCGAGCGGGCAGCGGCCGCCGCGGCGGCCAGGGCCGCCCCCAGGGTCGTCCGTGGGCCGACGGCGTCGGCGACCCCCGCGATGCGCTGCTCGGCGGCGGTGACGAGCCAGGCCGCGAGGTCGCGGACGTCGAGCACCTGGGTGGCGCCCTGGAGCGCGTCCGGCACGAGCACCTCACCGTCGCCCGCGGGGTGGGCGAACCGCCACGGCCAGTAGCCGGTACGCCCCGACCCGTCGCCGGGCCCGCCGATGAGCCCCGGCCGGGCCACGAGCGCGTGCTGCGGGCCCGCGGCCTCGAGGACGTACCCCTCACAGGCGACCTTGCCCGCCCCGTAGGCGTCCGGCCCGTCGTCGTCCTCGCGGGCCGCGAGCAGCGGTGTGGACTCGTCGGCTCCGGCCCGGGAGTGGTCGGCGTAGACGTTGACCGTCGAGACGAACACCCAGTGCGCGGCGCGGCCGGCGAGCGCCGTGACCGCGCGGCGCACCTGGCCGGGGTCCCGGGCGAGGTCGACGACGGCGTCCCAGTGCTCGTCCTCGACACCCCCGAGCCCCTCGTGGTCGCGGTCGTGGCGGACGAGCCGCGCGCCCGGGGCCACGCCGCCGGACACTCCGCGGGCCACGCAGGTGACGTCGTGGCCGTCCTCGAGAGCGACCCGGGCGACCGCACGGCCGAGGAAGGCGGTGCCGCCGAGCAGGAGGAGCCTCATGGCGGCAGCCCATCACGGCGACCCGTTCGGGGCCAAGGCCGTTCGCCGAGGGCGGATGCGGCCAGGAGGCGCGATGCGTCAGCGGGAGAGGCCGCCGAGGTCGCCCAGCGGCCAGAAGCGCAGGACCACCGGGCCGACGACCCGGTTCTCGGGCACGAAGCGCGCACACCCGTCCCCCTCGGCGGCACCCCGGCAGCCGAGGACGCTGTCGGCGGACTCGGACCGGTGGTCACCGAGCACGAGCAGGTTCTCCTGCGGCACCGTGACCTGCGGGAAGCAGCGCGTGGATCGCGGGGTGCTCGAGCAGTCCAGCTCGCCGGGGGTGAAGGGCAGGTCCTCGAAGAGGTAGGGCTCCTCGAGCGCGCGGCCGTCCACGATGACCGCGCCCGCCGCGGTGCAGCACGACACCCGCTCACCGGGCAGCCCGATGACCCGCTTGACCGTGTAGGAGGTGTTGCTCGGCCCGAAGCCGGTGAGGTCGCCGACCCAGCGCGCGAGCCGGACGAGGGGGTTGCCCGCCGTCGGGAGGCGGCTCTCCTGCCAGGTGTCCCCGTGTCCGAAGACGACGACGTCGCCCCGCTCGACGCTGTGGTCGAGCCGGTTGACGAGGATGCGGTCCCCGACGTGCAGGGTCTGCTCCATCGACTGGGAGGGCACACCGAAGGGCTTGACGAGGAAGGCCTGGACGAGGGCGACCGCCACGAGGGCCACGACGACCTCGGTGAACCACGGCACGCGGCGCCGACGCGGGGGGGCCGGCTGGTCCGACGCGGCACCGGCATCGGTCACCCGCGTCACCCTAGACCGGCGACGTCGCACGTGTCGACGCACGTCGCGGGCCGTGGGCCGCTGCGCGTGTGGTCGAATGAGTCCTCCCCAGCGCGAAGGAGCCACCCGGATGAGGTCCGGCATCGACCAGGACGCCGTCGACGCGACGGTCCGCCCCCAGGACGACCTGTTCGCCCACGCCAACGGCGCCTGGGTCGCTCGCACCGAGATCCCCGACGACCGCGGCCGTTACGGCACGTTCGACCTGCTGCGCGAGGCGGCCGAGGAGCACGTCCGCACGATCGTCGAGGAGGTCGCCGCCGGGTCACCGGCGCCGGGCAGCGTGGCGGCCAAGGTGGGCGACCTCTACGCCGCCTTCCTCGACGAGCAGACCGTCGAGGCGCTCGGGGCGGGCCCGGTCCTGGCCGACCTCGAGCGGGTCGCGCACGTCCAGGACGCCTCCGGCCTCCTGGGCCTGCTCGGCGAGCTCGCCCGCGACGGCGTCCCGGGCCCGGTCCTGCCCTTCGTCAACACCGACGACCGCGACCCCGACCGCTACGTCGTCTACCTCGAGCAGGCCGGCCTCGGGCTGCCCGACGAGTCCTACTACCGGGCCCCGGAGCACGCCGCGACCCTCGCGGCCTACGCACCCCACGTGGCCCGCATGCTCGAGCTCGTCGGCCACCCCGGCGCGCAGGCCGCGGCCGAGCGGGTCCTCGCCCTGGAGACCCGGCTCGCCGCCGGCCACTGGGACAAGGTGACCAACCGCGACCCGGTGCGCACCTACACCCTCCTCGAGCGCGCCGAGCTCGACGCCCTCGCCCCGCAGGTGGACTGGTCGGCCTTCCTCGCCGGGATGCACGCCCCCGAGGCGGCCTTCGCACACGTCGTCGTCCGCCAGCCGGACTACCTGCGTGCCCTCGGCGCCGCCCTCGAGGAGGAGCCGGTCGAGGTGTGGCGGGACTGGCTCGCCTGGCACGTCGTGCACGCCCACGCCCCCTACCTCTCCTCGGCGTTCGTCGAGGAGAACTTCGACTTCTACGGGCGCACGCTCTCGGGGGTGCCGCGCATCCGCGCCCGGTGGAAGCGCGGGGTCTCGCTCGTCGAGGAGGCCCTCGGCGAGGCCGTGGGGCAGCTCTACGTCGAGCGGCACTTCCCGCCGGCGGCGAAGGAGGCGATGCTCGAGCTCGTCGGCAACATCGTCGAGGCCTTCCGCCGGAGCCTGTCCTCGGTGCCGTGGATGGGGGAGACCACCCGGGCCGAGGCACTGGCCAAGCTCGAGGCCTTCACACCGAAGATCGGCTACCCGGACCGGTGGCGGGACTACTCCGCGCTCGTCGTCGACCGGGACGACCTGCTCGGCACCGTCCGCAGGGCCGCCGCGGTCGAGCTCGACCGCAACCTGGGCAAGCTCGGCGGACCGGTCGACCGGGGCGAGTGGTTCATGACGCCGCAGACCGTCAACGCCTACTACAACCCGGGGATGAACGAGATCGTCTTCCCCGCGGCGATCCTCCAGCCGCCGTTCTTCGACGCCGAGGCCGACGACGCGGCCAACTACGGGGGCATCGGCGCGGTCATCGGCCACGAGATCGGCCACGGCTTCGACGACCAGGGCTCGCAGTTCGACGGCCGCGGTGAGCTGCGCGACTGGTGGACCGCGCAGGACCGGGCACGCTTCCAGGCCCTCGCCGACGCGCTCGTGGCCCAGTTCGACCGGCTGGAGACCCGCGACGCCCCCGGCCGGAAGGTCAACGGTGCGCTGACCGTCGGGGAGAACATCGGCGACCTCGGCGGGCTGACGATCGGCTACTCGGCCTACCGGATCTCGCTCGGGCAGGACCCGGCGCCGCAGCTCGACGGCCTGACCGGGCCGCAGCGGTTCTTCCTCGGATGGGCGCAGATCTGGCGCGGCAAGGCCCGCACCGCGGAGGCCGAGCGGCTGCTCGCGATCGACCCGCACAGCCCGACCGACCTGCGCGCCAACGCCCCGCGCAACCTCACCGAGTTCCACGAGGCCTTCGGCACCCGCCCCGGCGACGGCATGTGGCTGTCGGAGGAGGAGCGCGTGCGGGTCTTCTGACCTGCACCCGCCCTCCGGTTTGGGCCGGGACCCGCGCCTTGACAGGATGACCCGGTGACTGACTCCTTCTGGGCCTACGTCGGCATCGCGGTCGCCGTCCTCCTCGTCGTCGGGGGCGTCGTCCTCGGCCTGCTCCGGGGCCGGGCCCAGGGCCCCGAGCCGGGACCGGAGGCACCGCAGGTGCCCGGCACCCCGGGACCCGCCGACGCCGACCTGGCGCCGGACGGCGCGATCGGCACCATCGAGCATCCGGGCGAGGTCGTCGACACCGAGCCCGACACCACCGCGCCGCCGAGCGCGCCCGAGGCGGCCCCGGGGGTCGAGGCGCCCGAGGCGCCCGCCGGGCGGCTGCGCCGGCTGCGCGCGAGGCTCGCCCGCTCCAACTCCTCCCTCGGGCGGGGGCTGCTGGCCCTGCTCGCCGGCGGCCGGCTCGACGAGGCCGCCTGGGAGGAGGTCGAGGACACCCTGCTCGCCGCCGACCTCGGGGTGCAGGCGAGCACCGAGCTCGTCGAGGCCCTGCGCACGCGGGTCGCCGTCGAGGGGAGCACCGACGAGGCGGCCGTGCGCGGGATGCTGCGCGAGGAGCTGCTGCGGCTCGTGGACCCCTCGATGGACCGCTCCCTCGCCGACGAGCGGGTCGACGGGCGGCCCTCGTGCATCCTCGTCGTCGGCGTCAACGGGACCGGGAAGACGACGACGGTCGGCAAGCTGGCCCGGGTGCTCGTCGCCGAGGACAAGGACGTCGTGCTCGGTGCCGCCGACACCTTCCGTGCCGCGGCGGCCGACCAGCTCGAGACGTGGGGCGGACGGGTCGGCGTGCCGACCGTGCGCTCGGACCGCGAGGGCGCCGACCCCGCCTCGGTCGCGTTCGACGCCGTCGCCGCGGCGGCCGAGATGGAGGCCGACGTCGTCGTCGTCGACACCGCCGGCCGGCTGCAGAACAAGGTCGGGCTCATGGACGAGCTCGGCAAGGTCAAGCGGGTCATCGAGAAGCGCTCCCCGGTCGACGAGGTGCTCCTCGTCCTCGACGCGACGACGGGCCAGAACGGCCTGCGTCAGGCCGAGGTGTTCGCCGAGGTCGTCGGGATCACCGGCATCGTCCTCACCAAGCTCGACGGCACCGCCAAGGGCGGCATCGTCGTCGCCGTGCAGCGAGCGCTCGGTGTGCCGGTCAAGCTCGTCGGGCTCGGCGAGGGGCCCGACGACCTCGCGCCCTTCGACCCGGAGGCCTTCGTCGACGCCATCGTCGACTGACGACGTCAAATGCCCGTGGTGCGCAGGAAGTCACCGCTACTTGCTGTAGCAGATCTTGTAGTTCCTCAAGTTGAACGTGTCGGACCTACCGCCGGACCACGCGGTGACTGTCGTACCCGCCGAGAAGCAGCGGCCGGACTGAGCTCGCACAATCGACCCCAGATGAACGGGTGCGCCCGAGTTGAACTGGGTCACCTGAGCGACTCTGCCGTAGCCAGTCTGTCGGTTCGCGGTTCTCGTGCGACCACAGTTCGGTGTTGCGCTGACGCTGATGCCCCAAGGAAAACCGGCGGATACGGACGCATGCAGCGAGCACTTGTAGTCCCACCAGCTCTGCTTCACACGCCACTTCGACATCGTCTTGAGTTTCCCTGTCGAGCAGTTCCGCGCTTGAACGTTGAGCGTCGGATTGACCAGGGTGTAGTTGGTGAAGGCAGTCGTCGCGGGCGACGCGGTGTTCTTGGAGAAGACCACCTGTATCCGCCCGCTGAGATTCGCCGTGAAGCAGGTCTTGAGGTGGGTGGACTTGAAGTAGCGGTTCTGGCTGTAGGGGTAGTACTTCGTCGTCTTGACCGTCGTCGCGGACGCGACCGTGGTGGTCGCGACCACCAGCAGCGCTGCGAGGATGGGGGCGATCGACGCGCGGCGCGCTCCGGACATGATGGGCCTCCTCTGTCCGCGCGGTCGGCGGATCCGCGAACATTCTCGGGGCGATGCCGGCCCGCCGCCTGGCTGACTGCGGGAACTCGCGGGCGTCCCTGCTCCTGAGGAGGGCTCAGCTGCGAGGCCCACGGAGCAGGGCTCGGTGCTACGGGGCATGGCTGACCGGCGGGTGCTCGCCGAGACCCCGGCACCCGAGGCGGCGGCAACCGCGGCGGCAGGAGCGGGGAGGGGACAGAGTCCTGACGAGGTCGAGAACGAGACGGAGCGGTGCCCCCCACCCGTAGGAATGCCTCGCAGGGCCTGGTCGGCGGCTCTCTCCAGATCTGCGAATGGGCGTCTCACGATCCGGGACCCCTGCGGGGCGAAACGGGATGCTTACACCCGCTCGCACCTCGCAACACGGGCGTAACACGACACGGCAGACGGTGAAACCCGCGACCGTGACAGTACTGCGCCATGAGCACGACACTCTTCCCCTTCGCAGACGCTGCGGAGACCCTCGACTACGCGTCGACCGGCTTCCTCATCCTCTGCGCGTCTCTCGTCCTCCTGATGACCACGCCCGGTCTGGCCCTCTTCTACGGTGGCCTGACCCGGTCCAAGTCGGTTCTCAACATGATGATGATGTCCTTCGGCTCCATGGGCGTCGTCGGCATCGTGTACGTCCTGTGGGGCTACTCGATGAGCTTCGGCTCGGCGCCGCCGGACGACATCCTCGGCATCATCGGTGACCCGTTCGCCAAGTTCGGCCTCCACAACATGGAGGACATCTTCAACGGCTTCGGCTACGACGGCTACGGCAACGTCCCCGAGCTCGCGTTCGTCGGCTTCCAGCTGACCTTCGCGGTGATCACCGTCGCCCTGATCAGCGGTGCTGTCGCCGACCGCGTCAAGTTCTCGACGTGGATGGTCTTCAGCGCGCTGTGGGTCACCTTCTCCTACTTCCCGATCGCCCACATGGTGTGGGGCAACGGGCTCCTGTCCGGTGCCGAGACCAGCCTGTCCTCTCTCGTGTTCGGCTCCACCGAGGACGGGGCCAACGTCGCCCCGATCGACTTCGCGGGCGGCACCGTCGTCCACATCAACGCCGGCATGGCGGGCCTCGTCCTCGCCCTCGTCGTCGGCATGCGGGTCGGCTTCGGCAAGGTGCCGATGCGCCCGCACAACGTCCCGGTCGTCATGATCGGCGCCGGGCTGCTGTGGTTCGGCTGGTTCGGCTTCAACGCCGGCTCCGAGCTCGCCCCCGACGGCACCGCCGCGCTCGTGTGGGTCAACACGACGGTCGCGACGTGCGCCGCGATGGTCGGCTGGCTCATCCTGGAGAAGCTGCGCGACGGGCACCCGACCTCCGTCGGCGCCGCCTCCGGTGTCGTCGCCGGTCTCGTCGCGATCACCCCGGCCTGTGGGAACCTCTCGCCCATCGGGTCGATCATCCTCGGCCTCGTCGCCGGTGCCCTCTCGGCCTACGCGGTCGGGCTGAAGTACCGCTTCGGCTACGACGACTCCCTCGACGTCGTCGGCGTGCACCTCGTCGCCGGCCTGTGGGGCACCATCGGTGCCGGGCTGCTGGCCACCGAGGGCGGCCTGTTCTACGGCGACGGCATCGACCAGACGGTCGTCCAGATCCTCATCGCGCTCTCGTCGGTGGTCGTCTCCGGTGTCGTCACCCTCGTCATCGCCCTCATCCTCAAGGCGACGATGGGCTGGCGGATCCCCGAGGATGTCGAGGTCGCGGGCATCGACCAGGCCGAGCACGCCGAGTCCGCCTACGAGCTCGGGACCCGCGCGGGCCGTCTCGGCGGACCGACCAGCTCCTCGGCACGCGAGGAGAACCACGACCTCGAAGGAGCCCAGCGATGAAGCTCGTCACCGCCATCATCAAGCCGCACCAGCTCGACGAGGTGAAGGAGGCCCTGGAGGCCTTCGGCATCCAGGGCATGACGGTGAGCGAGGCCCAGGGCTACGGCCGCCAGCGTGGTCACAGCGAGGTCTACCGGGGTGCCGAGTACACCGTGGACTTCGTGCCCAAGACCCGCCTGGAGGTCCTCGTCGACGACATGGACTCCAGCTCGGTCGTCGACGTCATCCTCAAGGCCGCCCAGACCGGGCGGATCGGCGACGGCAAGGTCTGGGTCGTCCCCGTCGACGAGGTGGCCCGGGTCCGCACCGGGGAGCGCGGGGTCGAGGCGATCTGAGCGATGCCCCCCTCCTCGAGCGACATCGGCTCCCGGAGGCTCGACCTGGCCGGCACCCGCGACTTCCACGTCGCCGGTGCCGGCCGGGCGCGCCGGGCGGCCCTGTCGAGCTTCAACCGGGACTGGCTCGCCCAGGTGTGGCGGACCGCGACCGGGGGAGCGCGCTACGAGGGGGTGGCCCTCGCGGCCGTCGGGAGCCTGGGCCGCGGTGACGCCGGGCCGCTCTCGGACTACGACCTCGTGCTCCTGCACTCCGAGCGCTCGCTCGGCGCCAAGGAGCTCGGGGCCTTCGCCGAGCGGCTCTGGTACCCGATCTGGGACGCCGGGGTGCGGCTCGACCACAGCGTGCGGACGGTCACCCAGAGCCGTCAGGTGGCCGCGGCCGACCTCATCGCCGCCGTCGGGCTGCTCGACCTCACCGCGATCGCCGGCGACGAGGAGCTCGTCGTCGCGGCCCGCTCCACCGTCGCGCACGACTGGCGCGGCAACGCCCGCAAGCGGCTGCCCCAGCTCGTCGAGGCACTCGAGGGTCGGCACGCCCGGCAGGGCGACCTGGCGCAGTCGATCGAACCGGAGCTGAAGGAGGCCCACGGAGGGCTGCGGGACATGACCGTCCTCACCGCCCTCGCCGAGGCCTGGCTCACCGACCGCCCGCACGGCGCGGTCGACACCGCCCACGAGCTGCTCCTCGACGTCCGGGACGCCGTCCACGTCGTCACCGGCCGGGGCCGGGACCGGCTCGGGCGGGAGGAGCACGACGCCGTCGCGGCGCTGCTCGGCTACCCCGACGCCGACGAGCTGCTCACCGCCGTCTCCGACGCCGGGCGGCTCATCGCCTACTCGCTCGACGGCACGATGCGCCGCGCCGGGCAGTCCCAGCGGGCCCGGACGCTGCGGGTGGGCCCCCGCCGACCGCAGATGACCCCCCTCGGGCACGGCTTCTTCGTCAGCGACGGCGAGGTGGTCCTCGGGACCCCGCGGCTCGCCGAGTCCGACCCGGGGATGGCCCTGCGTGCCGGTGTCGTGGCCGCGCGCGCCGGCCTGCCGCTCGCCCCCGCGACCCTGGAGAACCTCGCGGCCTCGGTGCCGTCACTGCCCGACCCGTGGCCGGCCTCGGCCCGGGACCTGCTCGGTGACCTGCTCGCCGCCGGCCCCGGGCTGGTCACCGTGTGGGAGGGGCTGGACCAGGTCGGGATCGTCGAGCACTGGCTGCCCGAGTGGGCGGCGGTCCGCTCGCGCCCGCAGCGCAGCGCCGTGCACCGGCACACCGTCGACCGCCACCTCGTCGAGACCGTCGTGCGGGCCGCCGGCCTCGTGCGCCGGACCTCGCGCCCGGACCTGCTGCTGGCCGCAGCCCTCCTGCACGACATCGGCAAGGTGCGCGGAGCCCACGACCACTCGGTGACCGGGGCGGAGCTCGCCCGGGGCATCGCCGCCCGGTGGGGGTTCGGCGCCGCCGACGTCGAGATCCTCGTCCGGCTCGTGCGCGAGCACCTCACGGTCATCGAGCTGGCGACCCGGCGGGACCACCAGGACCCGGCGACCGTCGACGCGGCGGTCGAGGCCGCCGGGGGAGATCGGGAGGTCTTCGAGATCCTCCTCGCGCTCACCGAGGCCGACGCCTCGGCCGCCGGGCCGCTGGCGTGGACCGACTGGCGGGCCACGCTGCTCGAGCAGCTCGCCGTCGCCGTCCGCGACCGCCTCGACGCGCCGCGGCCCGCCCCGGGCAGCGCGGTGTCTCGGGCGGACCAGACGGTGGGCGTCCTGGCGCCGGAGGCCGCGGCCGCGGTGCGCGCGGGCGAGCCCCAGGTGCGGGTGGTCTCCGGCGGCGGCTCGCACCGGCTGGACATCCTCGACGTCGACCGGGTCGGCCTCTTCGCCGACACCGCGGGCCTGCTCGCGGCCGAGGGCCACACCGTGCGCACGGCCATCCTGCGCACGGTCGACGACGTCGCCATCAACGAGTGGCACGTGGAGAGCCCGAGCGGCGCCGTCCCCGACCCGGAGCGGATCGCCCGGGGGCTGGCGCGCCTCGCCCGCGGGGACCGTGGCCCGTTGCAGACCCTCGACCGGCGCCGGGCCCACCTCGCCCGGCCCTCGGGGGAGTCCGGGATCGGCTCGCCCGGACAGGCCCGGGCCCTCGTCGTCCCCGGTGCGAGCACCGAGGCGACCGTCATCGAGGTCCGCGCGCAGGACCGGCCCGGCCTGCTGCACGAGCTCGGGGCGGCGCTCGCCCGCGCCGGCATCTCGGTGCGCTCGGCGCACATCGCGACGTACGCCGGGCAGACCCTGGACACCTTCTACCTCACCGGCGCCGACGGACAGCCCCTGCCGCCGGCCCGGGTGGCCCAGGCGGTCAGCCTCGTCATCGACACCTGCGACGGCGTCACCGCTGCCTGAGACCCCCGCCCGGGCGGTCGGGACGGGTCGGTGACCGCCAGCCGTTAGCCTTGTGCGGTGTTCACCAGCCTGTCCGACCGCCTGACCGCGACCTTCGCGAACCTGCGCTCCAAGGGACGCCTGTCGGAGTCCGACGTCAACAAGACGGTCCGCGACATCCGGCTCGCGCTGCTCGACGCCGACGTCGCCCTGCCGGTCGTCAGGTCCTTCACCCACAACGTCCGTGAGCGGGCGCTCGGCGCGGAGGTCAGCGAGGCGCTCAACCCCGCCCAGCAGGTCGTCAAGATCGTCAACGAGGAGCTCGTCGGCATCCTCGGCGGGCAGACCCGCGGCATCCGCTTCGCCAAGCAGCCGCCGACGGTCATCATGCTCGCCGGCCTCCAGGGGTCCGGCAAGACCACGCTCGCCGGCAAGCTCGCGTACTGGCTCAAGGAGCAGGGGCACACCCCGATGCTCGTCGCGGCCGACCTGCAGCGGCCGAACGCGGTCACCCAGCTCGAGGTCGTCGGCCAGCGCGCCGGCGTGCCCGTCTTCGCCCCCGAGCGGGGCAACGTCTCGGGTCACGACGCCGTCGGTGGCGACATCGAGGGCACGCGCTCGCACGGCGACCCGGTCGCGGTGTCGCGCAGCGGCATCGCCGAAGCCGCGGCCAAGCAGCACGACGTCGTCATCGTCGACACCGCGGGCCGTCTGGCGGTCGACGAGAACCTCATGCGCCAGGCCGCCGACATCCGGGAGGCGATCCGGCCCGACGAGGTCCTCTTTGTCATCGACGCGATGATCGGCCAGGCCGCCGTCGAGACCGCCGAGGCCTTCCTCGAGGGCGTCGACTTCAGCGGGGTGGTCCTCTCCAAGCTCGACGGCGACGCGCGTGGTGGTGCCGCGCTTTCGGTCGCGTCGGTCACCGGCCGGCCGATCATGTTCGCGTCCACGGGGGAGAACACCAAGGACTTCGAGGTCTTCCACCCCGACCGGATGGCCTCGCGCATCCTCGACATGGGTGACGTGCTCACCCTCATCGAGCAGGCCGAGCGCGCCTTCGACCGCACGCAGGCCGCCGAGATGGAGCGCAAGTTCCTCGCGGCCGAGGACTTCACCTTCGACGACTTCCTCCAGCAGATGGCCGCCATCAAGAAGATGGGGTCGCTGAAGTCGGTGCTCGGGATGATGCCGGGCATGGGCCAGATGAAGGCCCAGCTCGACGCCTTCGACGAGCGCGAGTTCGACCGGGTCGAGGCGATGGTCCGCTCGATGACCCCGTTCGAGCGCAACCACCCCAAGCAGATCAACGGCTCGCGCCGGGCCCGCATCGCCAAGGGCTCGGGCGTCTCGACCTCCGAGGTCAACCAGCTGCTCGAACGCTTCGGCGAGGCCCAGAAGATGATGAAGCAGCTGGCCAAGGGCGGCGGGATCCCGGGCATGCCCGGCATGCCCGGGATGGGCGCCGGCCCGGGCAAGCGCGGCGGCAAGCAGCAGCAGAAGCGCAAGAAGTCCAAGTCGGGCAACCCGGCCAAGCGCGCCGCCGAGGAGCGGGCGGCGGCCCAGCGCGCGACCGAGAAGCCGACCGGGTCGAGCTTCGGCTCCTCCGGCGGCACCGAACCGGCCGACTTCGACCCCTCGCAGCTGCCCGCCGGCTTCGAGAAGTTCCTGGGGAAGTGAGCACCGGGCGGCTGCACACGCTCGCCGTCGGGAGCGCCGGCCCGCGGGTCGCGTTCCTCCACGGCCTGTTCGGGCAGGGACGCAACTGGACCCAGGTGGCCAAGGCGCTCGCCGGCCCCGAGGGTGAGGGCGCCCGCTGCCTCCTCGTCGACCTGCCCGACCACGGCCGGTCGCCGTGGAGCGAGGAGTTCTCCTACGAGGGTTACGCCGACGCCGTCGCCGCGACGCTCGCGGACGAGGCGCCGGGGGAGCGGTGGGTCGTCGTCGGGCACAGCCTGGGCGGCAAGGTGGCCATGGTGCTCACGCTGACCCACCCCGACCTCGTCGGGAGCCTCGTCGTCGTCGACATCGCGCCGAAGGACTACGGCGACCTCGACCGGTTCACCGGCTACATCGAGCAGATGCGCTCGCTGCCGCTCGAGGAGCTGACCAGCCGCGCCGACGCCGAGGCCCGCTTCGCCGAGCCCGACCCGGGGGTCAAGGCGTTCCTCCTGCAGAACCTGCGGCGGCACGGCACACAGTGGTCCTGGCAGGCCAACCTCGAGCTCATCCACGCCGACGCCGCACGGGGGAGCGACTCGCGGATCGCCGCCTTCCCCGACCTCGGTGGCCGCGCGTGGGACGGCCCGGTCGTGTGGCTCGCCGGGTCGGAGTCGGGGTACGTCGGCGACGACGACGTCACGGACATGCGCGCGCTCTTCCCGCGGACCCGCCTGGTCCGGGTCAACGGGGCGGCGCACTGGGTGCACACCGACGCCCCCGAGGTGGTCGTCGAGACCCTCCGCCGGGTCGTGCGCGGTCTGCCCGCAGGCCAGGGCTAGGGAGCCGCGGGCAGCGTCGTACCGCCGACGACCCCGAGCAGCCGCAGCCGCTGCGCCGTCTGCGCCGTCGCGGCGGTGAAGACGAGCAGGGACTGGCTCTGCTCGGCATCGAAGAGCGTGGTGCAGTACACGTCGAGCTCGCCGACCTCGTGGACGAGGCGCTTGCGCTGGGAGTGCTTGTGCCGGACGTCGTGCCGTGCCCACACCCGGCGGAAGCGCGGACTCTCCCGGGTCAGCGCGGCGACGACCTCGCCGACCGACGAGCCGTCGCCGTGGCGGGCGTAGGACGAGCGCAGGTCGGCCACCATCTCGGCCTCGCGCCGGTCGTGGTCCTCGGCGGGGTAGACCTCGCGCGAGACCGGGTCGGTGAACCAGCGGTAGACGCTGCTGCGGGCCAGACCCTCGAGGGCGCTGCGGTCGCCGAAGACGGCGGCTGCCGGTGGGGTGATGGCCAGGCACTCCGCGGCCGGGCCGAGGACCATCGCCGGGGTGTCCTGGAGCCGGTCGAGGATGCGCATGATGCCGGCGTCGACGTGCGGGTGCCGGCCCGCCCGGCTCGGCGGTGGGAGACCGCCGAGCCGGAAGAGGTGGTCGCGCTCGTCGAGGCTGAGCCGCAGGCCGCGGGCGAGGGCGGCGAGCATCGGCGCGCTGGGGTGGGGCCCGCGCTGCTGCTCGATGCGCCCGAGGTAGTCCGCCGACATGCCCGCGAGCGCCGCGACCTCCTCGCGCCGTAGCCCACCGGTGCGCCGGCGGGGGCCCCGCGGCAGCCCGACGTCCTCGGGCTGGAGCGCCTCGCGGCGGGTGCGCAGGAAGTCGGCCAGCTGCGCGCGGTCGCCGTGGTGCCCCGTCATGACGCCATTGTCCCCACCCGAGGGCCGGCGCTCAGAGGAACATCCCGCCGGAGGCCTCGATCCGCTGGCCGGTGACCCAGCGCATGCGCTCGGAGGCGATCGCGGCGACGGCGGCACCGATGTCCTCGGGACGGCCGACGTGGCCCATGGCGATGACCTGCGCGAGCCCGGCCCGGGTCGCCTCGTCGTCGCGCAGCGAGCCCCCGCCGAAGTCGGTGGCCGTCGCGCCGGGGGCGACGGCGTTGACGGTGATGCCGCGCGGGCCGAGCTCGTTCGCGAGGTAGCGGGTCCACACCTCGACCGCGCCCTTCATCGCCCCGTAGACCGCGTACTGGAACATCCGGCTGAACCGGGCGAGCCCGCTCGAGGTGTTGACGATGCGGCCGCCGTCGGCGAGGTGGGGGACGAGCGCGTCGGTGAGGAGGAGGACGCCGGTGAAGTGGACGTCGACGAGCGAGTGGACGTGCTCCCTCGTGATCGACCCGAGGACCGTGTCGTCGCTGTGGCCGGCGTTGTTGACGAGGACGTCGAGGGTGTCCCGTCCCCACGTGGCGCGCAGCGTCGCGAGGAGGGTGTCGACGAAGGCGGGGAAGGAGCCGTGCGCGGAGGTGTCGAGACGCAGGGCCACGGCGCGCCGGCCGAGCTGCTCGATCTTCCCGACCACGGCGTGGGCCTCGTCCTCGTGGCTGCGGTAGGTGATGACGAGGTCGACGCCGTCGGCCGCGAGCGCGAGGGCCTCCTCGCGGCCGAGGCCGCGGTTGGCGCCCGTGACGAGCGCGATCTTCGGGGTGCTGGGGGTGGTGTTCTCGGTCATGCCTCCACCGTGAGGCCTCGTGGCGGGCGCATGAAGGCCGCGTCGGTCCGGGGACGAGATGTCCCTGGCTGAGCCGTCGCGCCGGGTCGCCGGGCGAGGGTCGCTAGGGTCGGGGCATGGCACCGGTGCTGCACCTCACGGGACCCGTCCTCGTCGGCCGCGAGGAGGAGCGGCCCGAGGCGTGGGTCGTCGACGGACGCATCACCTTCGAACGCCCGCGCGGTGACCACGACGTGACGACGCTCGAGGGCTGGGTGCTGCCGGGCCTCGTCGACGCGCACTGCCACGTCGGCCTCGTCGCCACCGGGGCCACCGACGCCGAGACCGCCGAGCGGCAGGCCACGACCGACCGCGACGCCGGCACCCTGCTCATCCGCGACGCCGGGTCGCCGTCGGACACCCGGTGGGTCGACGAGCGCGAGGACCTGCCGAAGATCATCCGGGCCGGGCGGCACATCGCCCGTACGCGCCGCTACATCCGGAACTTCGCGTGGGAGGTCGAGCCCGACGAGCTCGTCGAGCGGGTCCGCCTCGAGGCCCGCGCCGGCGACGGGTGGGTCAAGCTCGTCGGCGACTGGATCGACCGCGAGGCCGGCGACCTCACCCCGTGCTGGCCGGTCGATGTGCTGACCCAGGCGGTCGCCGCCGCGCACGAGGAGGGCGCCCGGGTCACGGCGCACTGCTTCGGCGAGCAGAGCCTCCACGACTTCGCCGCCGCGGGGACCGACTGCATCGAGCACGCGACCGGCCTGGTCCCCGAGAGCATCGACGCCTTCGCGCGGCAGGGCATCGCCGTCGTCCCGACCCTGGTCAACATCGACACCTTCCCGCAGATCGCCGAGCCGGCCCGCGAGAAGTTCCCCGAGTACCACCGGCACATGCTCGACCTGCACGCGCGCCGCTACGAGACGGTCGCCGCGGCGCGGGAGGCCGGCGTGCCGGTCTACGTCGGTACCGACGCCGGGGGGTCGCTGCCCCACGGGCTCGCGGCGCAGGAGGTGGAGCGGCTCACCCGCTGCGGGTTCGGCACCCTCGACGCCCTCGACGCCGCGACCTGGTCCGCCCGGGCCTGGCTCGGGCGCCCCGGCCTCGAGGAGGGGGCCGACGCCGACCTCGTCGTCTACGGGGCCGACCCGCGGGTGGACGTGGGCGTCCTGGCCCACCCGCGGGCGGTCGTGCTGCGCGGCCTCACGGTGTGACGGTCCGCTCCCCCCGGTCCTCGAGAGCGGCGAGCTCGCCCTCGAGGTCGCGCTGCTCGGCGCGGTGGGCGCGCAGCGACCAGCCCACGGCGGCGGCCCACAGCAGGTACAGGAGCGCGTAGACGGCCCACCGGCTCCCGGCGGACGCGTCGACCCAGTCGCTCGTGAGGATGGTCCGGGTGTTGGTCAGCACGATGACGCCGCCGACCGCCGACCCGAGCACGCGTGCGGGGATGTGCCGCACGAGCCAGGCGGCGACGGGGGCGGCGACCAGGCCGCCGGCGAGGAGGGCGAGCACCCAGGCCAGGTCGATACCGGCCGAGCCGAGCGCGAGCAGGAAGCCGCCGCTCGCCGCGAGGGAGACGAGGAACTCGCTGGTGTCGATCGAGCCCACGACGCGCCGGGGCTCCAGCCGCCCGCTGGCGAGGATCGCCGGGGTGCCGACCGGCCCCCAGCCACCGCCGCCGGTCGCGTCGACGAAGCCCGCGAAGATCCCGAGGGGGGCGAGGAAGCGCGAGCGCAGGGGGTGGCCGAGCCGGTCGCGGCGCAGCCCCTTGACCGTGAAGCGGACGAGCACGTAGACCCCGAGCGCGAGCAGGACGAGGGACATCACCGGCTCGGCGACCGAGGTGTCCAGGCTGGAGAGGAAGGTCGCGCCCGCGAAGGCGCCCACCGCCCCGGGGATGCCGATGCGCCGCACCACCCCCCAGTCGACGTTGCCGAAGCGCCAGTGCGAGGCGCCCGAGGCGAGGGTGGTCCCGATCTCGGCGAGGTGGACGGTCGCGGACGCGGCTGCCGGGTTGGTACCGACGGCCAGCAGCAGGGTCGTCGAGGTGACCCCGTAGGCCATCCCGAGCGAGCCGTCGACGAGCTGGGCCCCGAGCCCGACGAGTGCGAGTAGAACGAGACGCCGCACGGCGACCTCCTCCGATATAGACAATTAAACAGACTTGACAACTAGGAAATATAGGGTGCGTGGTGGCGGGGCGCAACACCCGGCGTGTCGGCGGGTCCGGGCGCTGCGGTGGCAGGATGGCGACGTGGACGTCTCCGCTCGCGCCGACTACGCCGTGCGTGCCCTCCTCGTCCTCGCCGAGGACGCCGAGGACGGGCCGGTGCACCCCGCCGAGCAGCTGGCCCGCCGGGCCGGGGTGCCGGCGAAGTTCCTCGAGGCGATCCTCGCCGACCTGCGTCGGGCCGGCTTCGTCACGAGCCAGCGGGGCAGCGGTGGCGGCTACCGGCTCGCCCGCGATCCCGCCGACATCCCCCTCGGGGCGGTGCTGCGTGCCGTCGACGGGCCGCTCGCCGAGGTGCGGGGCATCCGCCCGCACGAGACGAGCTACTCCGGGGCAGCGGAGCACCTGGCCACCGTGTGGGTCGCGGCGCGCGCGGCGCTGCGCGAGGTGCTCGACGAGACGACACTCGCCGACGTCCTGCGCGGTGAGCTGCCCGAGCACGTCCGGGCGATGGCCGCGGCCCCGGACGCCTGGCGCGGCCGCTGAGCCGATTCGGCCGGCCGGCGGGCATCTGGCAGACTGGAGCGCTGTACCCGTCCGAGCCCGCCCCGAGGTGGCGCCGGACCGGACGCCTACACACCGAGTGCCGGCACCCCACACAGTCCGTGTGGTCTCGCCGCGCTCACAACACCGAGGAGACCACGCCTGTGGCCGTCAAGATCCGACTGAAGCGGATGGGCAAGATCCGCACCGCCATCTACCGCGTCGTCGTCATGGACTCCCGCACCAAGCGGGACGGCCGGGCGATCGAGGAGATCGGCAAGTACGACCCGAACCAGGAGCCCTCGCTCATCGAGATCGACAAGGAGCGCGCCGACTACTGGCTCGCCCAGGGCGCCCAGCCGACCGAGGCCGTGGCCGCGCTCCTGAGGCACTACGACGAGGGCACGCTCAAGGTCGCCGAGACCGGCCCGAGCAAGAAGGACCTCTACGAGGCCGCGGTCGCCGCCGCGGGCTCCGCGGAGGCCGGGGCGCCCGCTCCGACCCCGCGCAAGAAGGCCACCCCCAAGGCCGAGGCGCCCACCGACGAGCAGGGTGCGGCCCCCGCGGCCGACACCGACGCCGGTGAGGCCGCGGCGCAGAGCACCGACGCCGACGCCGACGCGGCGGCGGACAAGGCCTGACCGTGCTCGAGGAGGCGCTCGAGCACCTCGTGACCGGGATCGTCGACCACAAGGACGAGGTCGAGGTCCGCAGGCGCGACAACCGACGCGGTGAGGTCCTCGAGGTGCGGGTGCACCCCGACGACCTCGGCCGGGTCATCGGCCGCTCCGGGCGGACCGCCGGCGCCCTGCGCACCGTCATGGGTGCGCTTGCCGGTGGCCGTCAGGTGCGCATCGACATCGTCGACACCGACCGGGTGCGCTGACCCGGCCCACCCCGCGGGGCGTCCCGGGCACCCCGGGACGCCCCGCGGCTGTCGTGAGGGCCGGCCCAGCCCGCGCCCCCGAGGAAGGAGCGACCCGTGAGCGAGCCCGTCCTCGTCGCCCGGATCGGCAAGCCCCACGGCCTGCGGGGCGAGGCCACCGTGCGCCTGCACACCGACGACCCGGAGCGCCGGCTCGAGGTCGGGGCGGTCCTTTCGACCCAGGCCGACCCGGGGTCCGGGGTGCCGCGCGAGCTGACCGTGCGCTCGACCCGGGTGCACCGGGGGATCTGGCTCGTCGCGTTCGAGGAGGTTCCCGACCGCACCGGTGCCGAGGGGCTGCGGGGCACCCGGCTCCTGGCCGACGCCGACCCGCCCTCGGACGGCGCCGACGACGAGGACACCTTCACCGAGGACCAGCTGCGCGGCCTCGCGGTCCTCGACGGCGAGGGCAGGCACCTCGGCGAGGTGACCGGCCTGGAGCTCGGCGCGGCCCAGGACCGGCTGGTCGTCCGGCTCGAGGACGGCCGCGTCGGCCGGGTGCCCTTCGTCACCGCGCTCGTCCCCGAGGTCGACCTGGCCGCCGGCCGGGTCGTGCTCCTGGCGCCCGGCGGCCTGTTCGACCTCGAGGGCTGACCCGATGCGCCTCGACGTCGTCTCGATCTTCCCCGAGTACCTCGCCCCGCTGGACCTCTCGCTCATCGGGAAGGCCCGGCGCGAGGGCGTGCTCGACCTGCACGTCCACGACCTGCGCGGCTTCGCCCACGACCGGCACCACACCGTCGACGACACCCCCTTCGGTGGCGGTGCGGGCATGGTCATGAAGCCCGAGCCGTGGGCCGAGGCGCTCGACCACGTGCTCGACGCGGGCGCGACCGAGGGTGCGCCCGTGCCGCACCTGCTCGTTCCCGGGCCCGGCGGGGTCCCCTTCAGCCAGGCCATGGCGCACGCACTGGCCGAGGAGCCCTGGCTGGCCTTCGCGTGCGGCCGCTACGAGGGAATCGACGAGCGGGTCTACGAGCACGCGGCCGAGCGGATGCCCGTCACCGTCGTCTCGCTCGGCGACTACGTCCTCGGTGGGGGCGAGGTCGCCGTGCTCGCCGTCGTCGAGGCGGTCGCCCGGTTGCTGCCCGGCGTCGTCGGCAACGCGGAGTCGCTCGTGGAGGAGTCCCACGAGGGGGGCCTGCTCGAGTACCCCGTCTACACGCGCCCGGCGCTCTGGGACGACGACGGCACGCCGCGCGAGGTGCCCGCGGTCCTGCGCTCCGGCGACCACGCCGCCGTCGCCCGGTGGCGCCAGGAGCAGCGCGTCGCCCGCACCGTGGCCCGTCGCCCCGACCTCGCGGCGGCCTCGGCCGCCGTCGGTGGGCTCGAGGACCTCCAGGTGCGTGCCGCGGTGCCGGCGGACGCCCCCGAGCTGCTCGTGCTCCAGCGAGCCTGCTGGGCGCCCGAGGGACGGATCTCGGGGGAGTGGAGCATCCCGCCCCTCGAGGAGACCCTCGAGGACGTCCGGCGCGGACTCGCCGACTGGACCACGTGGGTGGCGCGGGTGCCCGCCGGGGGGTCGGCACCGGGCCGCCTCGTCGGCTCGGTGCGCGGTCGCGTGCGTCCCGGGGACCCCTCGGTGTGGGAGACCGGCCGGCTCATGGTCGCGCCCGACCTCCAGGGCGCAGGGCTCGGCCGCGCCCTGCTCGCGCTCGCCGAGGCCGGGGCGCCGACCTCGGTGAGGACCTACTGGCTCAACACCGGCCGGGTCAGCGAGGCGAACCTGCGCCGCTACCGGCGCGCCGGGTACCGGCCGGTCCCGGGCGAGGGCAGCTTCCCGGGCACGGTGGACCTCACGCGAGCACGCCGGCCCTGAGCGGGGCGCCGGCGCCCCGGTCACGGCTGGAGCGAGCTCGCGAGGTCCTCGGGCAGCAGCAGCGCCCGGCCGATGAGCCGCTCGGCCACCACCGCCGTCACCGTCTGCGCGGCCATGATCCCGACGAGGACGAGCACCTGCGCGGCCGCCGCCTGCGCGGGGCTGCCGCCGCCGAGCAGCACGCCGATGAAGGCACCCGGGAGGGTGACCACGCCGGCGGTGCGCACCTGGTCCAGCCCGGGGACGAGTGCCTCCGGGACCCGCCGGTGGACGACCTCCTCGACCGCCTGGGCCCGGGTGAGTCCCAGCGCGAGGGCGGCCTCGTACTGGCCGCGCTCCTCGCGCAGCGCCGCGAACGCACGCCGGCACACGAGGGTGTGGCCGTTCATCGTGTTGCCCGTGATGATGCCGACGACCGGGATGAGCGCGACTCCCGTCGGCGGGACGGTGCGGGTCGCGAGCACCACGACGACGACGGGCACCAGCCCGCAGAGCATCGCGGCCGTCGCCCAGGGCCAGGCGCGCCGGGCACCCACCCGCCCGGTCGTCGTCACCACGGCGACGGCGAACATCAGCACGAGCAGCACCACCGACAGCGCCAGCGACCGCAGGACGGCCGTGATGACGAGCGCCGCGAGCCCGAGCTGGCCGACGGCCCGGGCCATCGCCAGGGCGGGGGAGGCCGGCCGGGGCAGCCGCCCGAGGACGTAGGCGACGACGGTCACGGCGAGGAGCAGGGCGACGGCGAGCGCGACGGGCAGCCCCGGGTCGATCGTCACGGGGGGCAGCCTAGGGTGCCCGCAGGGCCGGTCGTGACCGACGGGTCCGTGGACCGGTGCAGGGGGGCCACCCACCGCGGATTTCCCGGTGACCGGCCTCCTCTGGCAGACTGGGTCGCTGCGCCCGCCGACGAACGGCCCCCGCCACAGGGGGAGTGCCCGGACCGAGGTCCGACCGGCATGTGGCCCGGCGGGGGCGCCCGAACGACAGCCGTGCAGTACCCACCCCCGCGGACGACCTGTGGCAGCCCGCGAGAAAGCGAACCGTCATGCAGCGCTTCGACGAGCTCGACCGCGCCTCCCTCAAGACCGACCTGCCCGACTTCCGCGCCGGCGACACCGTCAAGGTGCACGTCAAGGTGGTCGAGGGCACGCGCTCGCGGATCCAGGTCTTCCAGGGCGTCGTCATCCGGCGCCACGGCGGCGGCGTCGGCGAGACCTTCACCGTGCGCAAGGTCTCCTTCGGCGTCGGCGTCGAGCGGACCTTCCCCCTGCACACCCCGGTCATCGACAAGATCGAGGTCGTGACCCGCGGCGACGTGCGCCGCGCGAAGCTGTACTACCTGCGCGAGCTGCGCGGCAAGGCCGCCAAGATCCGCGAGAAGCGCGAGACCCCCGCGAACGCCTGAGCGGCGCGCCGGTCACCCGGGCGCACCGCGAGAGCCGGGGGGATACCCTCGGGGCAGTGAGTGCCCGACCCGCCACCGACCCGGTGCCCGCCCCCAGGGCAGGCACCGGGTCGCGGCGTCCCGGGGCTCTCCTCGTCCTTGCCACCGCGCTCGTCGCGGCCGGGCTCGTGCGCGGGCTGCTGCTCGAGTCCTACCACGTGCCGTCGGCCGCGTCCGTGCCCACCCTCGAGCCAGGAGACCGCGTGCTCGTCCTGAAGACCGACCGCCACCCGGCGACGGACGCCCTCGTCCTCGACGACGACGGCGGGACCCTGCGCGTGCGTCGGGCCGGCGAGCCGGCAGCGTCGGGCGCCGAGCCCGTCGGCACCCTGCAGTGGCGCTACTGGCCCCTGGACCGGCTCGGCGCGCTCACCGCCGCGGGCCGGTCGTGACCGTGCCCGAGCGCACCCAGGACGCGGGCGGGCCGGGAGAGGCCGACGGCACGCCGGAGGCCACCCCCGGGCGCGCCCCGGTCGCCGTCCTCGGGGCGGCCCTGAAGGAGGTCGTCCTCGTCCTGGCCATGGCGATGGTGCTCTCCTTCGTCGTCAAGACCTGGCTGCTGCAGGCGTTCTACATCCCCTCCGGCTCGATGGAGAACACCCTCCTCGTCGGCGACCGGGTCGTCGTCTCCAAGCTGACCCCGGGCCCGGTCGACCTCCAGCGCGGCGACGTCGTCGTCTTCGAGGACCCCGGCGGGTGGCTCCAGGAGGGGCCGACCGTGCAGCGCTCCGGCGCCTCGGCGGTCGTCCACGACGCGCTCGTGTTCGTCGGGCTGCTCCCGAGCGAGTCCGAGGACCACCTCATCAAGCGGGTCGTCGGCCTTCCGGGTGACCACGTGGTCTGCTGCGACGCCCAGCGACGCCTCACGGTCAACGGCGAGCCGCTCGACGAGCCGTACGTCCACCCCGGGGACGCCGCGAGCTCGATGACCTTCGACATCACCGTGCCGGCCGACCACGTCTGGGTCATGGGGGACCACCGCTCCGACAGCGAGGACTCCCGCTACCACGACGACGCCGGCGACGGCAGCGACGGCTCGGTCCCGGTCTCGCGGGTCACCGGGCGGGCGGTCGCCGTCGTGTGGCCGTTCTCCCGGCTGGGGTGGCTCTCGGACTTCGCCGACACCTTCTCCGGCGTGCCGGCCACGGCGCCGAAGCCGTGAGCTCCGCCCCGCGCAGCACGCGCCCCAGCCTGCGGGTCGAGCGCCGGCTCCAGCGCGACGGGCACCGGGTGCTCGCGGGGATGGACGAGGTCGGCCGCGGCGCGCTCGCCGGCCCGGTGACCGTCGGGGTCGTCGTCGTCGACGAGACCTGCCGCACGGCGCCCCAGGGAGTGCGCGACTCCAAGCTGCTCCAGCCGCACGCGCGTGAGGCGATGGTCCCGCGCATCGAGCGCTGGGCGCTCTGCCACGCGGTGGGTCACGCGAGCGCCGCGGAGATCGACGCGGTCGGCATCATCGCCGCCCTGCGGCTCGCGGGGATGCGTGCGCTCGCGGACTGCACCGTACGGCCCGACCTGGTCATCCTCGACGGCAACCACGACTGGCTCACCGCCCCCGAGGACGTCGGCCTGCTCGCCTTCGCCCACGAGCAGGACGTCGCGACCCCACCGGTGACGACGATGGTCAAGGCCGACCTGCGCTGCTCGTCGGTGGCCGCCGCCAGTGTGCTCGCCAAGGTGCGCCGGGACGCCATCATGGTCGACCTCGGGGCGCCGGAGGGTGAGCACGCCGTCTACGACTGGGCCGGTAACAAGGGCTACGCCGCCCCCGAGCACCTGGAGGCCCTGCGCGTGCACGGCCCCTCGGTCTGGCACCGACGCTCGTGGCGGCTGCCCGGGGCGATGGGCGATGATGCCCTGGTGACGACGACCGACCTGACCCCGGTGGGAGAGCGATGAGCTCGGAGGACCTCGAACGGTACGAGAACGAGGCCGAGCTCGCCCTCTACCGCGAGTACCGCGACGTCGTCGGCCTCTTCAGCCACGTCGTGGAGACCGAACGGCGCTTCTACCTGTGCAACAGCGTCGACGTGAAGGTCCGCAGCGACGGTGGCGAGGTCTTCTTCGACGTGACGATGCACGACGCCTGGGTGTGGGACATCTACCGCCCTGCCCGGTTCGCCAAGACCGTGCGCGTCGTGACCTTCAAGGACGTCAACGTCGAGGAGCTGGCCAAGAGCGAGCTCGAGCTGCCCAAGGGCGAGTTCTGAGACCGGGCCGGGCGGCCGTCCGTCCGGCCCGCGCGGCTCGTCCACAGGCACTCCACGCCGGGCCCGGTGTCCACAGGTTGCCGGCCGGGGCTGGCGCCGGCGCCAGCCCGACGGTGGGGTCGGGCCATGACGACACCGACGGGCGCCGGCCCGGCCGCGCCGAGGGCGGCGCTCGGCCGCTACGGCGAGGAGCTGGCGGCACGCTACCTGCGTGAGCGGGGCCTTGAGGTGCTCGAGCGCAACTGGCGCTGTGAGCACGGGGAGGTCGACATCGTCGCCCGCGACGGCGAGTGCCTCGTCATCTGCGAGGTCAAGACCCGCCGGGGCACGGCCTTCGGAGAGCCGGTCGAGGCGGTCACCGCGGCCAAGGCCCTCCGGCTGCGCCGGCTCGCCGCGGCGTACGCGCGCCGGCACCCGCAGGCCGGGCAGGGGCTGCGGGTCGACGTCGTCGGGGTGCTCTGCCGGCCCGGCGAGCCGGCCCGGGTGCGGCATGTCGCCGGGGTGGGGTCGTGACCCTCGGCCTGGGCCGGACCCACGCCGTCGCGCTCACCGGCCTCGAGGGCACGCTCGTCGACGTCGAGGCGCACATCGGGTCCGGCCTGCCGAGCTTCACCGTGGGGGGCCTGCCCGACACCGCCTGCGCGCAGGCGCCGGACCGGGTCCGGGCCGCGGCGGCCACCGTCGGGGTCCCCGTCCCGCCCCACCGGGTCACGGTCAACCTCTCGCCGGCGTCGGTCCCCAAGCGCGGCTCCGCCTTCGACCTGGGCATCGCCGTCGCCGTGCTCGCCGCCGCGGGGGTGCTGCCGCGCTCGCTCGTCGAGGGGGTGGTCCACCTCGGTGAGCTCTCCCTCGACGGCCGGCTGCGTGGCGTGCGCGGTGTCCTGCCGGCCGTCCTCGCCGCGGCGCGCCGGGGCGCCCGGCACGTCGTCGTGCCGGGCGAGAACGTGGCCGAGGCCCAGCTCGTCCAGGAGGTGACCGTCCACGGCGCCGGCTCGCTCGCGGAGGTGGTCCAGTGGTACCGGGCCGCGGCCGACGTGGCGGCACTACCGGTCGCGCCCCGCGCCGGCGCGCCGGCACCCGTGGGCTCCCCGGGTCTCGACCTGGCCGACGTCGTCGGCCAGCCCGAGGCGCGGGCCGCCCTCGAGCTCGCCGCGACCGGCGCCCACCATCTGCTCATGACCGGCCCGCCGGGGGTGGGCAAGACGATGCTCGCCGAACGGCTCGTCACCGTGCTGCCGCCGCTGAGCCGACAGGAGGCGCTCGAGGTGCACGCGGTGCGCTCCCTGGTCGCACCGGTCGGCGAGGTCACCGCGCTCGAGCGCACCCCGCCGTTCGTCGCGCCGCACCACAGCACCTCGGCCGCCGCGCTGGCCGGGGGTGGTTCCGGTGCGGTGCTGCCGGGGTCGGTCTCCCGAGCCCACCGGGGCGTGCTCTTCCTCGACGAGGCCCCGGAGTTCCGCAGTGCCGTGCTGCAGACCCTGCGCCAGCCGCTGGAGAGCGGTGAGGTCGTCATCGCCCGTGCCCGCCAGGTGGTCCGGTACCCGGCGCGCTTCCTCCTCGTGCTCGCGGCCAACCCCTGCCCGTGCGGCATGGGGTTCGGCAAGGGGGTCGAGTGCACGTGCCAGCCCCGCGAGATCCGGGCGTACACCGGCCGGCTCGCCGGCCCCCTGCTGGACCGGGTCGACCTGCGCGTCCACGTGCCGCCCGTGCGGCGGGCCGCGTTCGGGGCGGAGACCGGCGAGCCCAGCGCCGTCGTGGCGCAGCGGGTGCTCGCCGCCCGGGGGGCCCAGGCCGAGCGCTGGGCGGCCGGCGGCTGGGGTGTCAACGGGCTGGTCCCCGGGCACGTGCTCCGCCGGGCCCCCTACCGGCTGCCCCCGGCCGTGACCCTCGCGGTCGACCGTGCCCTGGACGCGGGGAGGATCACCCTGCGCGGCTACGACCGGGTGCTGCGCGTCGCCTGGTCCTCGGCCGACCTCGCCGGTCGGGTCGCGCCGACCCGCGAGGACGTCGCCGCCGGGCTGGCCCTGCGCCGCGCCGAGGGGGTGGCGGCATGAGGCCGGCCCACCCGCTCGAGCGCGAGGAGCGCTGGGCCCGGGTCGCGCTGTCCTTCCTCGTCGAGCCCAAGCACGGGTCGACGGTGCGCGGGCTCGCCGCCGAGGGGGCGGTCGCGACCCTGGCCCGGGTCCGCCGACGGGAGAGCGCCGCCGGGCCGGAGTCCTCCGTGCGCCTGCCGGAGCTCGACCTGGGCGCTCTCGCGCACGCCGTCGAGGCCAGCGGGGCCCGGGTCCTCGTCCCGGGAGACCCGGGGTGGCCGGTCGGCCTCGACCGGCACACGTCACCGCCGTACTGCCTCTACGTCCGGGGCGAGCCCGACCTCGCCGCGCTCGCCGAGCGCTCGGTCGCCGTCGTCGGCTCCCGGGCCGCGAGCGAGTACGGGCTGCGGGTGGCGAGCGAGCTCGGCGAGGGCCTGGCCACCCGGGGGTGGACCGTGGTCAGTGGGGCCGCCTACGGGATCGACGCCGCGGCACACCGCGGGGCGCTGGCGGCCGAGGGTCCCGGGGTCGCGGTGCTCGCCTGCGGTGCCGACGTCGCCTACCCGCGCGCACATCGGGCGCTGATCGAGGCCGTGCGCGCCAGCGGGGCCGTCGTCAGCGAGATGCCCCCCGGCGCGCTGCCGCACCGCAGCCGCTTCCTCGCCCGCAACCGGGTCATCGCCCTGCTGGCCCGGGCCACCGTCGTCGTCGAGGCCGGGCTGCGCTCGGGCTCGCTGTCCACGGCGCGCGAGGCCCGCGAGCACCACCTGCCGGTGGCGGCGGTCCCCGGCCCGGTGACGAGCGCGACCTCCGCGGGCTGCCACCAGCTGCTGCGCGAGACCGACGCCGTGCTCGTCACCGACACCGCCGAGGTCGCCGAGCTCGCCGCTCGGATCGGCGACGAGCTCGCCCCCCAGCCCCGCCCCGTGCCGCTGCCGACCGACGACCTCGACGCCGTGGAGCACGCGGTGTGGTCCGCGGCACCGGTGCGCCGCTGGCTGCCGTCCCACCGCCTCGCGGTCGTCGCGGGGGTCGACCCCGCACGCGTCCCGGCCGCGGTCGCGGTCCTCGAGGCGCTCGGCCTCCTCGAGCAGCGCGAGGGGTGCTGGCGCAAGACCCGCACCCCGCCGCTGAGCACCACGGCCGGCCTCGGTGCCGGCCGAGACCCGTGAGCGGCAGCGGGGTCGGGGTCGGCGGGAGTTGCACGGCCGCGGCGGTTCTCGTTGCACCGGGGAGGCGAGGGTGTCACCGTGGCGGCGTGAGCGTCGACCCTCCCGAGGTCCTCTCGGCCTTCGAGCGACACCTGCGCTCCGAGCGAGGCCGCTCCGAGCACACCGTGCGCGCCTACACGCGCGACGTCGCGGCCTTCCTCGAGGCCGTCGGCGCCACCGACGAGGGCGCGGTGGGCGCGGTCACCCTGGCCGACCTGCGGGGGTGGCTCGGCACCCTGGCCCGTCGCGGGGTGGCGCGCTCCACCCTGGCCCGCACCGCGGCCTCGCTGCGCGCGTTCTTCCGCTGGTGCGAGCGCACCGGCCGGGTCGCCGAGGACCCGTCGCTGCGGCTCGCCGCACCAAAGCGCCAGCGGACACTGCCACCGGTACTGGCCCAGCGCTCGGCGGCCGCCCTCCTGCAGGTCGCCGCCGTGGCGGCGGACGACGACGACCCGCTGCACCTGCGCGACCGGGCCGCCCTCGAGCTGCTCTACGCCACCGGGATCCGGGTCGCCGAGCTGGCGGGCCTCGACGTCGACGACGTCGACCTCGGCGAGTGCGTCCTGCGGGTCGTCGGCAAGGGCGACAAGGAGCGTCGCGTGCCCTTCGGGGCCCCCGCACGCGACGCCGTCACCGACTGGCTCGCGCGGGGCCGCCCCCGGGTGGTCAGGCCAGAGAGCGGGCCGGCGCTCCTGCTCGGCCGGCGGGGCCGGCGGGTCGACCCACGTCAGGTCCGCGAGGCGCTGCACCGGCTGCTCGCCCACGTCGAGGACGCCCCGGACATCGGGCCGCACGGCCTGCGGCACAGTGCCGCCACCCACCTGCTCGAGGGCGGGGCCGACCTGCGGATGGTCCAGGAGCTGCTCGGGCACGCCTCGCTGGCGACGACCCAGATCTACACCCACGTGTCCGTGGACCGGCTCAAGCGCTCCTACGCCCAGGCCCACCCGCGCGCGTGACACCTGCGGGCGCGGATCAGCGGTCCCCGAGCGGCAGGAGCCGGATGCGCCCGCGACCGGTGAGCAGCGGCAGCGGGTCGAGGTAGGCCTGGCCGCGCAGCGCCCCGAGGTGGACGCAGGAGCGGACACAGTGGGCGCCGGCGGAGGCGCGCGGCTCCAGCGTGCCCAGCCGGTCGCCGGCCGCGACCCGGTCCCCGGCGGCCACCGACCCGGCGACCGGCTCGTAGGTGCTGCGCAGCCCGTCGGCGTGCTGCACCGTCACGGTGCCCCGCCCGGCGACCCGGCCCACGTGGGTGACCACACCGGCCTCCACCGCCGACACCCCGGCCCCTGGTCCGGCCGCGAGGTCGAGGCCGCGGTGGCCGGCACCCCAGGGCGAGGAGGGCGCGAGGAAGGGCCGCACCACCTCCGGCCGGGGGCGCAGAGGCCAGCGCCACCGGGGCACCGCCCGCTCCGGCGCGGGGAGCACCGAGGGCAGGTCGCGCGGGGCCTCGCCGAGGGGCCACCCCGAGCCGGTCAGATCCCCGGCCCGGGGAGCGGCGGCCGCCGCCCCGGCAACGGCCAGGGCGGTCAGGACGGCGGCGGTGGCGGCGCTCACGGTAGTCACGCCCCCACGGTCGGGGTGGACCCGCCGACACGGCCAGACACGCGCCCGGGACTGTGGACGACGGCACCGTCCGGCGCGCCCTGTGGACGGGTGGGGCCGGGCGGCCCGTGCTCAGGCGCCGCGCAGCCGGGCGAGCCGCCGGCACCCCTCGTCGAGGACCGCGTCCTCCTTGCAGAACGCGAACCGCACGAGGGTGGGGGCGCTGCGCGGTGAGTCGTGGAACGCCGAGGCCGGCACGCCGACGACGCCGGCGAGGTCGGGCAGGTCGAAGCACAGCTGTACCGCGTCCTGCACCCCGAGGGGAGCGGCGTCGGCGAGCACGAAGTAGCCCCCCTCGGGGACGGGGACCTCGAAGCCGGCCGTGCGCAGCCCGGAGACCAGCCGGTCGCGCTTGCCGGCCATCGAGGCCGCGAGCCGCTCGAAGACCGCGTCGGGCAGGCCGAGCCCGGCGGCGACGGCCGGCTGGAACGGTCCCGAGCCGACGAACGTGAGGAACTGCTTGACCGCCCGGGCGGCGGCCACCGCCTCCGCCGGCCCGCTGAGCCAGCCGACCTTCCACCCGGTCGTCGCGAACGTCTTCCCGCCCGAGGAGATGGTGACGGTCCGCTCGGCCATCCCGGGCAGGGTGGCGATGGGCACGTGCCGGCGCCCGTCGAAGGCGAGATGCTCGTACACCTCGTCGGTGACCACCCAGGCGTCGTACTCGCGGGCCAGCTCGGCGACGAGCTCGAGCTCCTCGCGCGAGAACACCCGGCCGGTCGGGTTGTGGGGGGTGTTGAGCAGGACCATCGACGTCCGCGGTGAGAAGGCGGCCCGCAGGGAGGCCTCGTCGACGGCGAAGTCGGGGAAGCGCAGCAGGGAGGTCCTGCGCACCCCGCCGGCCAACGCGATGGTCGCGGCGTAGCTGTCGTAGTACGGCTCGAACGTCACGACCTCCTCGCCCGGTCGGACGAGCGCGAGCACCGCGGCCGCGATGGCCTCGGTCGCACCGACCGTCACGAGCACCTCGCGTGCCGGGTCGAGCCGCAGCCCGTAGAAGCGCTCCTGATGGGCGGCGACCGCCGCGCGCAGCTCGGGGTAGCCGGCACCTGGCGGGTACTGGTTGCGCCCGCTGCGGATGGCCTCGACCGCGGCGTCGAGCACCTCGCGCGGGCCGTCGGTGTCCGGGAAGCCCTGACCGAGGTTGACCGCGTCCTTCTCGAGCGCCAGCTGGGTCATCGTCGCGAAGACCGTCGTGCCGAGCTCGGCGAGCGCGGGGTGTCCGGGGGTGCGGGGCATGGCTCGCAGGCTACGCGGCCACCCCCGGCCGATTTCCGTCGCGGCCCGGGCGGCACGTACCATGTCCGATGGCCTCCGTGTGCGTGCACGCGGGGAGCCACATCTCGCGCGTCATCCTCCTGCGACGAGCTTCACGCAGGGGCGCACCACGGCAGTGGCGAGCGCGGCCCTCGTGGCCACGGTCGTCCGGGGTGCGTCAGGGCGCCAGGCAGGTGGGTCCACCCTCCGGGGCTCGGGCTCCACCGACGACAACTGACAACCTCACAGCACAAGGAGAACGACGATGGCCGTCGTCACCATGCGCCAGCTCCTCGAGAGCGGCGTCCACTTCGGGCACCAGACCCGCCGGTGGAACCCGAAGATGAAGCGCTTCATCATGACCGAGCGCAACGGCATCTACATCATCGACCTGCAGCAGTCGGTGACCTACATCAACAACGCCTACGAGTTCGTCAAGGAGACCGTCGCCCACGGGGGCACGATCCTCTTCGTCGGGACCAAGCGGCAGGCCCAGGAGCCGATCGCCGAGCAGGCCACGCGGGTCGGGATGCCCTACGTCAACCACCGCTGGCTCGGCGGGATGCTCACGAACTTCCAGACGATCTCCAAGCGCCTCACGCGCCTGAAGGAGCTCGAGGAGGTCGACTTCGACGACGTGGCCGGCAGCGGCCGCACGAAGAAGGAGCTCCTGATGATGAAGCGCGAGAAGGACAAGCTCGAGAAGACCCTCGGTGGCATCCGCTCGATGTCCAAGGTCCCCTCGGCCGTCTGGGTCGTCGACACCAAGAAGGAGCACCTCGCGGTCGACGAGGCCCGCAAGCTCGGGCTGCCGGTCATCGCCATCCTCGACACCAACTGCGACCCCGACGAGGTCGACTACAAGATCCCCGGCAACGACGACGCCATCCGCTCGGTCACCCTGCTGACCCGCGTCATCGCCGACGCCGCCGCCGAGGGCCTCATCGCCCGCTCGGGCGGGCAGGCCGCCACCGGCGAGCAGGCCCAGGGCGAGGAGCCGCTGGCGGAGTGGGAGCGCGAGCTGCTCGGCGGCGAGGCCGAGCAGGCCGCTGCCGAGGTCGCCCCGGAGGCCGGCGAGACCGCGGCCGCCACGGCCCCCGAGGCCGCCGAGGCTGCTCCGGCCGCCGAGGCCGCTCCGGCCGCCGAGGCCGCTCCGGCCGCGGACGCCGCTCCGGCCGTCGAGGCCGCTCCCGTCGAGGCCGAGGCGACCGCCGACCAGGCCTGACCCGGGCATCCCCGTCCACCCACCACGAGCGAGATAGGAACCATGGCGAACTACACCGCCGCTGACATCAAGGCGCTCCGCGAGAAGACCGCGGCCGGCATGATGGACGTCAAGCACGCCCTCGACGAGGCCGACGGCGACCTGGCCGCCGCGGAGGAGATCCTGCGCGTCAAGGGCCAGAAGGGCGTCACCAAGCGCGAGGGGCGCACGACGTCCAACGGGCTGGTCGCCGCCCGGGCCGGTGACGGCGTGGGCACCCTCGTCGAGGTCCTCTGCGAGACCGACTTCGTCGCCAAGGGCGAGCGCTTCGGCGCCCTCGCCGACGAGGTGCTGGCCCAGGCCGTCTCGACGCGGGCCGCCGACGCCGACAGCCTCCTGAAGTCGACCCTCGCCGACGGCCGGTCGGTCCAGGAGCTGCTCGACGACGCGAACGCGACGATCGGCGAGAAGATCGAGGTCAAGCGGGTCGCCCGGCTCGAGGGCGAGCACGTCGTGTCCTACCTGCACAAGACGAGCCCCGACCTGCCCGCGCAGATCGGCGTCCTCGTCTCGACCACCGGCGGCGAGGACACCGTGGCGCGGGACGTCGCGATGCACGTCGCGGCGTTCGCGCCGAGCGTGCTCACCCGCGAGGAGGTCGACGCCGAGACCGTCGAGCACGAGCGCCGGCTGGCCGAGGCGACGGCCAAGGAGGAGGGCAAGCCGGAGGCGGCCCTGCCCAAGATCGTCGAGGGCCGCGTCAACGGCTTCTTCAAGGACCGGGTGCTGCTCGAGCAGCCGTTCGCCAAGGAGCCGAAGAAGACCGTGGCGAAGGTCCTCGAGGAGGCGGGCGCGCAGGCCACCGGCTTCGTCCGGTTCCGCGTCGGCGCCTGACGCGGGCCCACCGCACCGACCACGACGCCGCCCCCGGGTCCGCCCGGCGGCGGCGTCGTCGTCCCCGGGGGCGTAGCCCGCGCCGGCTGCGGCTAGCGTGCCGGGGTGGAGCTCGCCGTGATGTCCCTCAACCTGCGCGGTCCGGACGACCCGCCGCCGCACGACTGGCCGAGCCGTCGCCCGAGGCTCGCGGCCCTGCTCGCGCGGGTCGAGCCCGACGTCGTCGGGACCCAGGAGGCGCTCGCGCCGATGCTCGAGCAGCTGTGCGCCGACGCGCCGGCCGAGCGGCCGCTCGCGTGGTCCGGGCGCGACCGCCTCGGTGGGCACGAGGACGAGCACTGCGCCGTCGTGTACCGCAGTGACCGCTGGCGGCCGGTGGCGGGCGGCGACGTCGCGCTCTCGGCCTCCCCGGACCGGCTCGGGACGCGGTGGACGGCGACCCAGGGCTTCCCCCGGATGGCGACCTGGGTCCGTCTCGCGTCCCGCGGGGGGACCGGTGAGGTGGTGCTCGTCAACACCCACCTGGACCACGTCTGCCCGCAGAGCCGGCTGCTCGCGGCCCGTCAGCTGTGCGGGCTGGTGGGCGAGGTCGCCGGTGACGCCCCGGTGGTCCTCACGGGGGACGTCAACGCCGAGCCCGGCTCGCAGCTCGCGGGGGTGCTCGCCGGGTGCCTCGAGCCGGTTCTCCCGACCGCGGGGCGGGCGCCGCGGACGTTCCACGGGTACGGCACCGGCAGCGGGTGCATCGACTGGGTGCTGGCGCGCGGCGTGGAGGTGCTCGGGGCCGAGGTGCTCGACGACGGCCCGCCGGTCAGTGACCACCACCCGGTGCTCGCGACCCTCCGCGTGCCGGGCTGACCCGGTGGTGGCCCGTGGCCGTCAGGCGGTGGCGGCGCTGCGCGCGCAGACCGGCTCGCGGTCGCTCCACGGGAAGGTCACCCACCGGTCGGTGTGCCCCCACGTGTAGTCCGGACGCACGAGCGAGCCCGGCTTCTCGTAGACGACGGCCGTGCGGACCCGCCCGACGCGCCCGGCGAGGAAGTCCCGCACCGCGACGAGCGTCAGGCCCGTGTCCGCGACGTCGTCGGCCACGAGCACGTCGGCCCCGGCCAGGCCGCCGAGGTCCGGCACCGGGGGCACGAGCCGGGGCTCGGGCAGGCGCTCGTCGACCCCCGTGTAGAGCTCGACGTTGAGGACCGGGGTGCACTTGACCCCGGTCGCGTAGGCGAGGGCCCCGCCGACGACCAGCCCACCGCGCGCGACGGCGAGGACGGCGTCGGGGACCCCGTCGCCGGCGACCCGCTCGGCGAGCGACCACACGGCCTCGTCGAAGGCGGCCCAGGTCAGCACCTCGCGCTCGGCGTCCATCCGGGCATCGTCGCAGCCGCAGGTTACCTGCGGGTTTCCCGGTTGGGTCGACCTCGCCGGCGTGTGACAGGATCGGGTGACCGCGCTGCGCACCTGTGCCCGAGGAGGCCCCCCGTGACCCTGCCTGCCACCGACGAGGCCCCGGCGGCCGCCGCGTCCTCGGGCCGCACGCGCCGGGTCCTGCTCAAGCTCTCCGGCGAGGTCTTCGGCGGGGGCCGGGTGGGGGTCGACCCGGACGTCGTCCGAGGGGTCGCCCACCAGATCGCCGAGGCCGTCCGCGACGGCATCGAGGTGGCGATCGTCGTCGGCGGCGGAAACTTCTTCCGGGGCGCCGAGCTGCAGCAGAAGGGGATGGAGCGCGCCCGTGCCGACTACATCGGGATGCTCGGCACCGTGATGAACTGCCTGGCCCTGCAGGACTTCCTCGAGAAGGAGGGGGTCGACACCCGCGTCCAGACCGCCATCACGATGGGCCAGGTCGCCGAGCCGTACATCCCGCGCCGCGCCATCCGTCACCTGGAGAAGGGCCGGGTGGTCATCTTCGGGGCCGGAGCCGGCATGCCGTACTTCTCGACCGACACGGTGAGCGCCCAGCGGGCCCTGGAGTGCCAGTGCGACGCGGTCCTGATGAGCAAGAACGGGGTCGACGGCGTCTACGACGCCGACCCGCGGACCAACCCCGAGGCCCGCAAGCTCGAGAGCGTCACCTTCGAGGAGGCGCTGCGCACCGGGCTGAAGGTCGTCGACGCCGCCGCGTTCAGCCTGTGCATGGACAACCGGCTGCCCATGGTCGTCTTCGGTATGGAGGGCGACGGCAACGTCACGCGGGCCCTGCGCGGCGAGCCCATCGGCACCCTCGTCCACGCCGGCTGATCCGCGCCGGCCCGGCGTGCCCCGGGCGTTTGACACACTGGACCCCGCAGTGCGCCGCGACCGCGGCGCCGACCGAAGGAGAAGCGCCCCGATGATCGACGAGACGTTGTTCGACGCCGAGGAGAAGATGGAGAAGGCCGTCGAGGTCGCCAAGGACAGCTTCGCCGCCATCCGCACCGGACGCGCCCACCCGGGGATGTTCCAGAAGATCCTCGTCGACTACTACGGCGCCCCGACGCCGCTGCAGCAGCTGGCGTCCTTCCAGACGCCCGAGGCACGCACGATCGTCATCAGCCCGTTCGACAAGTCCTCGATGCACGCCATCGAGAAGGCGATCCAGCAGGCCGACCTCGGGGTCAACCCGAGCAACGACGGCACGATCATCCGCTGCACCATGCCCCAGCTGACCGAGGAGCGCCGCCGCGAGTACGTGAAGATGGCGCACACCGAGGCCGAGGAGGCCAGGGTCTCCGTGCGCAACATCCGCCGGCAGGCCAAGACCTCGCTCGAGCGGCTCGTCAAGGACGGCGACGTCGGGGAGGACGAGGGGGTGCGGGCCGAGAAGGAGCTCGAGACGGTGACCAAGCGGCACGTCGAGCAGATCGACGACCTGCTGCGCCACAAGGAAGCCGAGCTGCTCGAGGTCTGAGTGCGATGCCGGACCGTCCCGAGGAGCGCGTGACCCCGGCCGAGGACACGGGTCCCGGTACGGGGACGCTCGCGACGGCGGACGGGTCCGGGCCGCCAGGGCCGGCCGACGCGCAGCCGCCCACCGCGCAGGACCCCGCCGGCCGCACCCCGCGTGCCGGGCGCGACCTGCGGGCGGCCATCGTCGTCGGGCTGCTCCTCGGTGCCGTCGTCGTCGGGACCCTCGTCCTCGACGCGCGCGCCTTTCTCGCCGTCGTCACCGCGGCGGTGACCCTCGGCGCCTGGGAGGTCCGCCGGGCCGTCGCCACCAGGGGGATGCACGTCCCGCTCGTCCCGCTGGTGCTCGGCAGCGTCGGGATGACCGTCTCGGCCTACCTGCGCGGCGCCGAGGCTCTCGTGGTCACCTTCGGGCTCACCGTGGTCGCCCTGCTCGTCTGGCGGGTCGCCGACGGGCTCTCCGACGCCGCGCGCGACCTGTCCGCCTCGGTGCTCGTCGCCTTCTACCCCGTCTTCCTCGGCGGCTTCGCCTCGCTCATGCTCGCCTCGCCGGACGGCCGCCTGCGGATCATCACCTTCGTCCTGGTCACGGTCTTCTCCGACATCGGGGGCTACGCCGTCGGGGTCCTCCTCGGACGCCACCCGATGGCGCCCTCGCTGAGCCCGAAGAAGTCCTGGGAGGGGCTGGCCGGCTCGGTCCTCACCTGCGCCGCGATCGGCGCGGCTGCCCTCCCGCTGCTGCTCGGGGGGACGTGGTGGGCCGGCGCCGTGCTCGGCGCGGTCACCGCCGGCGCCGCGACGCTCGGTGACCTCATCGAGTCGAGCGTCAAGCGAGACCTCGGCATCAAGGACATGGGCACCCTGCTGCCGGGGCACGGCGGCATCATGGACCGGCTCGACTCGCTCGTCGTCGTCGCCCCGATCGCCTGGGCGCTGCTGCTCGCCTTCGTGCCCACCGGCTGAACGGGGGCGGCCGGCTCAGCCGGCGCGCCGGTCGGTACCCAGGAGGGCATCAAGCCGGGCGGTGGGCAGGACGCCCAGCGTCCCGTCGCCGAGCTCGGTGGTGACGCAGCGCACCCGCCCCTCGGCCCAGTGGTAGACGTGGGGGGTGAGCGCGCCCTCGCCGTCGGCGTACATCTGGGCGGCGTAGGTCGGGAGCAGGTCCAGCCCCTCGCGCGTCTCCACCGCTCCCGGGCTCGGGGCCAGGAGCAGGGCATGTCGGTGCGGGACCGCGAAGAGGACCCCGCCGGAGAGGTCGGCCCCCGGCAGCCAGCGCTCGATGGCGGCGGGGAGGAAGAGCGCGAAGGAGGCCACGTACGGGGAGTCGCCGACGAGCGCGACGACCCCGCGCCGGGCCGGGCCGAGGTGGACGACGTCCAGCTCGGCGGCCCGTAGCCGGAGCAGGAGGTTGGCCCGGCCGAGCTCGAGCAGGGTGCGGTCCGGTCGCCGGGCGGCGGCGAGCGTGGTGTCCGCGGGCGTCACGACCCGCGGCGGCAGGTCGAGGGAGAGCGCCTCGGCGAGGTGGTCGGCGAACCCGGTGGCCCGGGCGTCCTCGCCGTCGTCGACGGTCCCCGGGGCGCCGACGAGCCAGGAGGTCAGCGCCCGCTCCAGGGCCGGAGGGGACGGCTCGCCCCCGCCCCGGTCGGGCCGGTGGCGCGTGTGGCCGCGGGGGGCTGGGCTCCCCGCGTGGTGTGGTGCCCCGAGCACGGGCGCACGCCGATCGTGGTACGGACCCATGGCCGTGCCTTTCCCTGCATGTCCCGTTCCCCTGCTGAACGGGACTGCGCTCAGGGTACGGCCTGCGCCGAGCGGGCGCGGGCGAACGCGAGGATCCGCAAACCCCGTGTCGCGGACCGAGACCGGCGCGCGCCGCCGGCACCCACCCGGACCTGCGAGAATGGGTGGACCATGACCGAGAACACCGACCCCCGACCCGCGCCCGGGCAGCTGACGCTGCGGGCACCCCGCCGGGGCAAGCCGCCCCGGCACCTGGCCGACCTCACCGTCGCCGAGCGCCGTGAGGCCGTCGTCGCACTCGGCCACCCGGCCTTCCGCGCCAACCAGGTCTCGACGCACTACTTCGAGCGGCTCGTCGACTCCCCCGAGGAGATGACCGACCTGCCGCGGGCGGTCCGCGAGGACCTCGTGCGTGACCTGCTGCCGCCGCTGCTCGCGCCCGTGCGCAGCATCTCGGCCGACTCGGGCGCGACCGTCAAGCAGGTGTGGCGGCTCTTCGATGGGGCGCTCGTCGAGTCGGTCCTCATGCGCTACCCGAACCGGGTGACCGTGTGCATCTCCAGCCAGGCCGGCTGCGGGATGAACTGTCCGTTCTGTGCGACCGGTCAGGAGGGGCTGACCCGCAACATGTCGACCGCCGAGATCGTCGAGCAGGTGCTCGCGGCGGCCCGGCTGCTGCGTCACGGCGGCCTCCCGGAGGCCGCCGGGGCCGCCGGCGGGATCGCCCTCGGCGACGAGGCGGAGGAACCGGCGCCGGCGGGTGGCCCGGCACGGGTCACCAACGTCGTCTTCATGGGGATGGGGGAGGCCCTGGCCAACTACCGGGCCGCCGTCGGGGCGATCCGCCGGCTCACCGAGCCGGCACCGGGCGGCCTCGGGATGTCGGCGCGCGGGATCACCATGTCGAGCGTCGGGCTCGTGCCCGGCATCGACCGGCTCGCGGCCGAGGGCATCCCGGTCACCCTCGCGCTCTCCCTGCACGCACCCGACGACGAGCTGCGCGACGAGCTGGTCCCCATCAACACCCGCTACCGGGTCGACGAGGCCATCGACGCCGCCCGCCGCTACCACGAGGCCACCGGACGCCGGGTGAGCATCGAGTACGCCCTCATCCGCGACGTCAACGACCAGGCATGGCGCGCGGACCTGCTCGCGCAGAAGCTCACCGCCCGCGGCAAGGGCTGGGTCCACGTCAACCCCATCCCGCTCAACCCGACACCGGGCTCGAAGTGGACGGCGTCGCGGCGGGGGGTCGAGCAGCAGTTCGTCGAGCGGCTGCGCGCGCACGGCATCCCGACGACGGTGCGCGACACCCGCGGGTCGGAGATCGACGGGGCCTGCGGCCAGCTCGCCGCGTCCACCGCTTAAGGGGCGCGTCACCGGCCGGTCAGCCGGTGAGCAGCCGCACGGCCTCGGCGAGGTCGTCGACGAGGTGGACCGCACCGGCCATCGGGCGGTCGGCGGCGAGGGCCGCGAGCGCCGGCCACACCGGGACGCTCTCGCGCCAGTACCCCGCACCCACGAGCACGAGCCGGGGCAGGGGCGCGCCGTCGGACGGCTCGACGCCGTAGTAGAGGCGGGTGGCCGCCTGGAAGACCTCCTGGACGGTGCCGGCGGCCCCCGGGAGGACGACGACGCCCGCGCTCGAGCGGGCGAGCAGACCGTCCTCCCGGATCGCGTTCGAGAAGTACTTGGCGATGCCGTCGCAGAAGACGTTCGGCGGCTCGTGCCCGTAGAACCACGTGGGGATGCCGATACTGCGGACCGGCCCGGAGCCGCCCTCCAGCCAGGAGCGCACCTCGAGGCCCGCGGCCGCCCAGGCCCGCACGTCGGTGAAGCCGCGGGCAGCCGCCAGCCGGGCCACCGCCTCGGTGAGCGCGCCGGTGTCCGGTGCGAAGGCGCCGAGGTTGGCCGCCTCCATGGCCCCGGGCCCGCCTCCGGTCGCGACGACGAGGCCGGCGCGGGCCAGCGCGTGGCCGAGGGCCGCGGCCCGGGCATAGGCCTCCTCGTCGCGCCGCAGGGCGTGACCGCCCATGACGCCGACGACGGGGTGGCCCTCGAGCACGTCGCTCAGGGCGTCGCTCATCGAGTCGTCGTGGATCGCGCGCAGCAGCGTGACGAAGGCGTCGTGGCCGACGGCGGCGTCGCGCGACCACCGGTAGGCGCGCGCGTCCGGGGTCGACTCGTAGCCGACCTCGAGCAGCCCGTCGTAGAGCTCGGCGGGGGAGTACAGCCGCGCGCGGTAGGGGTCGACCGGCGCGCGCGGGTCGGTGGGGAAGACGAGCGCCCCGTGCCGGCGCAGGTGGTCCTCGAGGTCGCGGGGCAGGCGGCCACCGAGGACGACGAGGCCCTCGACGTCCACCCGCCGCATGAGCCGCTCCGCGCGCGGGGTGAGGTCGAGGTCCTGCAGCCGCAGCCCGCGCAGCGTGCCGCCGTCCCCGAGTGCCGCGTCGAGGGCCGCCAGGGTCTCGATCTCGCGCATCCCCCGAACCTACCGGTGGAGCAGCCGGCCTCAGTGGCCCCCGGTGAGCCGGGAGAGCAGCGGCTCCAGGCGGCTGGGCCGCCCGGTACGCGCCTCCTCGGCCTCGGCCAGCCGGGCCAGCCGCAGGCCGGCGTTGACCCCGAGCCAGCGCAGCGGCTCCGGCTCCCAGGACGGCGAGGCGTGGCCGACCCAGGGCAGCTCGGTCAGGCCGCTGGGGAGCCCGAGCACGAGGTCGGCGAGGGTGCGCCCCGCGAGGTTGGTCGCGGCGACCCCGTCGCCGACGTACCCCCCGGCCCGGCCGGTACGGGTCGAGGGGTCCCAGGTGACCGACGGGTGCCAGTCGCGCGGGATCCCGAGCGGCCCGCCCCACGCATGGGTGAACCGCACGCCCGAGAGGTCCGGGAGCAGCTCGGTCAGGGTGCGCCGCAACGCGGCGAAGACCCGCTCCTCGTGGTCGAACTCGGGGCGCACCGCCGACCCGAGGTGGTAGGGCGCCCCACGGCCGCCGAAGGCGATCCGGTCATCGACGGTGCGCTGGCCGTAGATGACCATGTGCCCGTGGTCGGTGAAGACCTCCCGGTCGGCCAGCCCGAGCCGCTCCCACTGCTGGGGCGTGAGCGGCTCGGTGGCGACCATGAGCGAGTACACCGGGATGAGGGCCCGCTCGTGCCCCGGCAGCCGCGGGGTCCAGCCCTCGGTCGCGAGCACCACAGAGCCCGCGGTGACCCGGCGGCCGTCCTCGAGGACGGCGACCCCGTCACCGGCTCGGGCCACCCGGACCCCCTCGAGCACCGTGCCCCCGAGGCGGCGCACCGCGGCGGCGAGCCCGTCGGCCAGGTCGCGCGGCTGGACCCGGGCGCAGTGCGGGTTGAGCGTGGCCCCCAGGGTCGCCGGGGCCCGCAGCCGCTCGCGCGCCTCGGGGGCCTCGAGCCACCGGGTGCCGTCACCCCACTGCGCACCCGCCCGCGCCGCGGCCCGGGCCCGCTCGACCTGGGCGGGGGTGCGGGCCACGGCCAGCGTGCCGCCCTTGACGAACCCCGACCCGAGCCCCTCCTGCTCCTCGACGCGGCCCACCTCGTCGACCGTGTCCCGCAGGGCCGCGAGGTGGGCGAGCGTCGCCGTGCGACCGGAGCGCGCGGCCAGGGTGTCCGGTGAGACCGGCCACAGCGCCGAGACCCAGCCGCCGTTGCGGCCGCTCGCCCCGAACCCGACGTGCTCGGCCTCGAGGACGAGCACGTCGAGCGCCGGCTCGGCACGCAGGAGGTAGTACGCAGTCCACAGCCCGGTGAAGCCGCCACCGACGACGACGACGTCCGCCGCGCGGGGCACCTCCCCGGTGGCCGGGGGCGCGTCGCTGCGGCGGATGTCCCACCACAGGGGCGGGGTCCCGGACGGCGCGGCCACGCTCAGAGGTGGCTCTCGGCCTCGGTGAGGACCGAGCGCAGTCGTCGCTCGATCTCCGCGAACTGCTCCGGTCCCATCGTCAGCGGCGGCGCGAGCTGGATCACCGGGTCGCCGCGGTCGTCGGCCCGGCAGTACAGGCCGGCGTCGAAGAGGGCCTTGGACAGGAAGCCGCGCAGCAGCCGCTCGGACTCCTCCTCGTCGAAGGTCTCCCGGGTCGCCTTGTCCTTGACCAGCTCGATGCCGTAGAAGTACCCGGCGCCGCGGACGTCGCCGACGAGGGGGAGGTCGAGCAGCCGCTCGAGGGTGGAACGGAAGGCGGGCGCGTTCTCCTTGACCCGGTCGGTGAGGCCCTCGCGCTCGAAGATGTCGAGGTTGGCCATGGCCGCGGCGCACGAGACGGGATGCCCGCCCCAGGTGTAGCCGTGGGCGAAGGAGGTCGTTCCCGAGCGGAACGGCTCGAAGAGCCGGTCGCTGGCGATCATCAGCCCGAGGGGCGCGTACCCGCTCGTGATGCCCTTGGCGGTCGTGATGATGTCCGGGACGTAGCCGAAGTCGTCGCACGCGAACATCGACCCGACCCGCCCGAACGCACAGATGGTCTCGTCCGAGACGAGCAGGACGTCGTACTCGTCGCAGATCTCCCGGACGCGCTCGAAGTAGCCCGCCGGCGGCGGGAAGCACCCGCCGGAGTTCTGCACCGGCTCGAGGAAGACCGCGGCGACGGTCTCGGGGCCCTCGAACTCGATGGCCTCGGCGATCCGGTCCGCGGCCCACCGTCCGAAGGCCTTCTCGTCCTCGCGCAGGTGCTCCGGCGCCCGGTAGATGTTGGTGTTCGGGACCTTGTGGGCGCCGGGGACGAGGGGCTCGAAGTCGGCCTTCGCGGCGGGGATGCCGGTGATCGACAGTGCGCCGTGGGGGGTGCCGTGGTACGCGACCGCGCGGGAGATCACCTTGTGCTTGGTCGGCCGGCCGGTGAGCTTGAAGTACTGCTTGGCCAGCTTCCACGCGGTCTCGACGGCCTCGCCGCCACCGGTGGTGAAGAACACCCGGTTCAGGTCGGCGGGGGCGAGCGCGGCGAGCCGCTCGGCGAGCTCGATGGCGCGGGGGTGGGCGTAGGACCACAGGGGGAAGAAGGCCAGCTCGGAGGCCTGCCGGGCCATCGCCTCGCCGATCTCGGTGCGCCCGTGGCCGGCGTTGACGACGAAGAGGCCGGCGAGCCCGTCGAGGTACTCGTTGCCCCGGTCGTCCCACACCCGCCAGCCCTCGCCGCGGGTGATGACGGGCACCGAGTGCCCGAGCCCCCCGCCGCTCGGGTCCTCGAACACCGAGTGGCGCGTGAAGTGCATCCACAGGTGCTCGCGGGCGGCGTCGGAGTAGCGGGCTCCGGTCGGGGTGCGGCGCTCGGAGGCCGGCTCCCACACGTCGTTCGGTTCGATGCTCATCGGGTTCCCCAGTTGTAGTGCTGCTTGTTGAGCTTGAGGTAGACGAAGGTCTCGGTGGCGGTGACCCCCGGCAGCGGCCGGATCCGTTTGGTCAGCAGCTCCAGGAGGTGGTCGTCGTCCTCGCAGACGACCTCGGCGAGGACGTCGAAGGAGCCGGCGGTGGTCACCACGTAGTCCACCTCGGGCATCTGCGAGAGGGAGTGGCCGAGGTCGACCAGGTCGCCGGAGGCGCGGATGCCGATCATCGCCTGGCGGCGGAAGCCCACCTGCATGGGGTCGGTCACCGCGACGATCTGCATGACCTCGGCGTCGAGAAGGCGCTGGACCCGCTGGCGTACCGCCGCCTCGGACAGGCCCACCGCCTTGGCGATCGCGGCGTAGGACTGCCGGCCGTCCTCCTGGAGGAGCTCGATGATCCGTTTGGCGACGTCGTCGAGCCGGATCTCCGGCGAGCGGTCGCGGTGCTGGCGCGTGGTCACCCGCCCCATGGTGGCTGGCGGGCGCCGACGACGCAAGAGGAAACACACTGAATCCGCAAGTTCGGTGGGGCAATCCCACGCCATCCGCCAAGAAATGTGGAAGCACTCTAGTGATTTCGCGGCCTCGCGTACTACTCTCCCCGCACAGCGAGCATGACCGCCGACCCCCCTGGGAGCACCCGAGATGAGCAGCCCACGCGTCCTGCGCAACTTCGTCGACGGCGGGCCCCGTGAGGCCCGGACCGAGACCACCACCGACATCCTCGCCCCGGCGACCGGGGCGGTCGTCGCGACCGCGCCGGTCAGCGGCGCCGAGGACGTCGACGCCGCCTATGCCGCCGCGGCGCGCGCCTTCGGTGAGTGGGGCCGGAGCACGCCGAGCGAGCGGCAGCAGGCGCTGCTGAAGATCGCCGACGCCCTCGAGGCCCGGGCCGAGGAGGTCATCGAGCTCGAGTCCCAGGACACCGGCAAGATCAAGGCGCTCACCGCGAGCGAGGAGATCCCCCCGATGGTCGACCAGCTGCGGTTCTTCGCCGGCGCCGCGCGCATCCTCGAGGGCAAGGCGGCGGGCGAGTACCTCGCCGGGCACACCTCGTGGGTCCGGCGCGAGCCGATCGGGGTGGTCGGTCAGGTGACGCCCTGGAACTACCCGCTGCTCATGGCGGTGTGGAAGATCGCCCCGGCGCTCGCCGCGGGCAACACCGTGGTCCTCAAGCCGAGCGAGACCACCCCGCAGTCCACCCTCCTGCTCGCGCAGATCGCCTCGGAGTTCCTGCCGCCGGGCACCCTGAACGTCGTCACCGGCGACCGCGACACCGGCCGCCTCGTCGTCGAGCACCCGACCCCCTCGCTCGTGGCGATCACCGGTTCGGTGCGGGCCGGCGCGGAGGTGGCGGCGAGCGCCGCGCCCTCGGTCAAGCGGGTGCACCTCGAGCTCGGGGGCAAGGCACCGGTCGTCGTCTTCGACGACGCCGACCTCGAGGCGGCGGTCGAGGGCATCGCGGTCGCCGGCTACTTCAACGCCGGCCAGGACTGCACGGCCGCGACCCGGGTGCTCGCCGCCCCCGGCATCCACGACGACTTCGTCGCGGCGCTCGCCGAGTACGCGAAGGGCTCGGCGCCGGTGGGCCTGCCCGACGACGAGGACGCCCTCTTCGGTCCGGTCAACAACGCCACCCAGCTCGAACGCGTGAGCGGCTTCATCGAACGGCTGCCCTCGCACGCCTCGGTCGCGGCCGGCGGCAACCGGGTCGCGGCCCTCGGCGACGGGTTCTTCCTCGAGCCCACCGTCGTGTCCGGGCTGCGCCAGGACGACGAGGCGGTGCAGAACGAGATCTTCGGTCCGGTCATCACCGTCCAGCGCTTCACCGACGAGGACGAGGCGGTGCGCTGGGCCAACGGTGTCGACTACGGCCTCGCGTCCTCGGTGTGGACCAAGGACTTTGGGCGCGCCATGCGGATGTCGCGGGCCCTCGACTTCGGGTGCGTGTGGATCAACACCCACATCCCGCTCGTCGCCGAGATGCCGCACGGGGGCTTCAAGCGCTCCGGGTACGGCAAGGACCTGTCGATGTACGGCTTCGAGGACTACACCCGGGTCAAGCACGTCATGGCCAACATCGACAGCTGAGGACCCGCCGATGCCACCCCGCCGCCTCCGCCCGCCGCTCGACCCCGCCGTCGGGGGCCTGGTGCGCGCCGCGCGCGCCTCGCAGGTCTCGCGCCGCTCCCTCCTCGGCGTGGCCGCCGTCGGGGGCGCCGCCGCGACCCTCGGTGCGTGCGCACCGCCGCAGCCGCCCGCCGCGGGCACCGCCGAGCTCGAGCTGCCGCGTGACGTCTCCGGCTCCGAGCCGGTGGTCCGGTGGTCGAACTGGACGGCCTACCTCGACTACGACGAGGACACCAAGCGCTACCCCACCCTCGAGGCCTTCCAGCGCAGGACCGGCATCCGGGCCACGTACTCCGAGGACATCGAGGACAACGACTCCTACTTCAACAAGATCGCCCCGCAGCTGCGGGCCGGGCAGGACGTCGGCGCCGACATCTTCGTCTTCACCGACTGGATGGCCAACCGGGTGATCACCGACCAGCTGTGCCAGCCGCTGGAGATCATCTCGATGCCCAACGCCCCGAACCTGCTGGACTCCCTCAAGGACGTCAGCTTCGACCCGGGACGCACCCACTCGCTGACCTGGCAGTCCGGGTTCGCCGGCATCGGCTACGACCGCTCCGCGCTGGGTCGGGAGATCAGGACCCTCGATGACCTGTGGACCGAGGACCTCAAGGGCCGGATCGTCGTGCTGTCCGAGTTCCGCGACACCGTCGCGCTCGTCATGCAGAGCCAGGGCGTCGACATCACCTCCGACTGGGGCCGGGCCGAGTTCGAGAAGGCCGTCGAGGTCGTCGAGCAGAAGATGTCCGAGGGGTACATCCGGCGGATCAAGGGCAACAGCTACCTCGAGGACCTCAAGTCGGGCAACGCCCTCGCCGGGATCGTGTGGAGCGGGGACCTGTTCGTCCTGCGGGCCGAGACCGGCAACGACGACTGGACCTTCACGGTCCCCGAGTCCGGCGGGACCCTGTGGAGCGACAACATGATGGTCCCGATCACCTCGACCCACCGCCGCAACGCGATGGCCCTGATGAACTACTACTACGACCCGGCCGTCGCGGCCCAGGTCGCCGCCTGGGTCAACTACGTCTGCCCGGTGCAGGGGGCGCAGGAGGAGCTGGCCAAGACCGACCCCGAGCTCGCCGAGAGCCCCTTCATCTTCCCGAGCGCGGACTACATCGCGCGCAACAACATCCAGGGCTTCCGGGCGCTCACGCCCGAGGAGGACCAGGAGTACAGCGCCCTCTGGCAGAAGGTGATGGGCAACTGATGGCACGCAGCAGTGGTGTGCGCGAGGCGACGGGCGACCTGCGCCTGGAGTCGGTGACGAAGTCCTTCGGCGGCTTCACGGCGGTCGACGACCTCGACCTGCTCGTGCCGCGCGGGTCCTTCTTCGCCCTGCTCGGCCCCTCCGGCTGCGGCAAGACGACGACGTTGCGGATGGTCGCCGGGCTCGAGCAGCCCACCTCGGGGCGGGTGCTCATCGGCGACACCGACCTCACCGGTAGCCGGCCCTTCGAGCGCCCGGTGAACACGGTCTTCCAGAGCTATGCGCTCTTCCCCCACCTCACGGTGCGCGACAACGTCGCCTTCGGGCCCACGCGGCGTCGGGTGCGCGAGGCGGGCGCGCTCGCCGACGAGGCGCTCGCCCTCGTCGAGGTCGACCACCTCGCCTCCCGCAAGCCGGCCCAGCTCTCCGGCGGGCAGCAGCAGCGGGTGGCGCTGGCCCGGGCCCTCGTCAACCGTCCCGAGGTGCTCCTGCTCGACGAGCCGCTCGGCGCCCTCGACCTCAAGCTGCGCCGGCAGCTGCAGGTCGAGCTCAAACGCATCCAGACCGAGGTCGGGCTGACGTTCGTCCACGTCACCCACGACCAGGAGGAGGCCATGACGATGGCCGACACGGTCGCGGTGATGAACCACGGCCGGATCGAGCAGATGGGGGCGCCCGCCGAGCTCTACGACCTGCCGCGGACGGCCTTCGTCGCCAACTTCGTCGGCCGGTCCAACCTCGGCGCCGGGACGGTGCTCGGGCGGGACGGCGAGCACCTGAGCGCCGAGGTGCAGGGCACGACGGTCACGGTGCCGCTCTCGCGGGCCCAGGCCCGCGAGGGCGCGGTGCTGTTCGGGATCCGCCCGGAGAAGGTCAGGGTGCTGCGCGAGGCACCCGAGGGCACCGGCGACGACGTGCGGGGCACCGTCCTGGACGTCTCGTTCACCGGCGTCGCCACCGAGTACCTCGTGCGGCTCCCGAGCGGCACCGTGTGGAGCTGCTACGAGCAGAACCTCGACGTCGACCCGGTCGACCTGCGCCCCGGCGACGAGGTGTGGATCTCGTGGAACCCCGCGCACGCCTTCACCGTGCCCCTCGACGAGGCCGAGGCGGCGGCGGCCGCGGAGGCGACCGGATGACCGCCCTCGCCCACGTCGGGCAGGCCGGCGGGGGAGGGCCCACACCCCCCGCGGACGACCAGGAGCGCCCCGGCCGGCGCTGGGTCCCGTACCTGCTGCTCCTGCCCGGTGGGCTGTGGCTGCTCGTCTTCTTCGTCGTGCCCCTCGTGCAGCTGTTCACGGTGAGCCTGCAGTCACAGTTCCCCGGGTACCCCGGCTACTACTACCGGGACGTCAACGCGGGCAACTACCTGCGTGCGCTCACCGACTTCGCGCCGCAGTTCGGCCGCTCGCTGCTCTTCGCGGCGCTCGCGACCTTCTTCGCGTTCGTCCTGGCCTACCCGCTCGCGTACGCGATGGCGTTCAAGGTGGGCCGGTGGCGCAACGTCATGCTCATCGCCGTCATCGCCCCGTTCTTCACCTCGTTCATCCTCCGCACGGTGGCCTGGCGGCAGATCCTCGCCGACGAGGGGCCGGTGGCGAGCACTCTCAACGCCCTCCACCTGCTGCCGGGCGGGCACATCACCGAGACCTGGGCGGCGGTCGTCGCGGGGCTGACGTACAACTTCCTGCCCTTCATGGTGCTGCCGATCTACGCCTCGCTCGAGCGGGCCGACCACCGGGTCATCGAGGCGGGCGGTGACCTGTACGCCAACGGGTTCACCACCTTCCGCACGGTGACCCTGCCGATGTCGGCGCCGGGTGTGCTCGCCGGGACCCTGCTGACGTTCATCCCGGCCGCCGGCGACTACGTCAACGCCGACCTGCTCGGCGCCGACGACACCAAGATGGTCGGCAACGTCATCGAGAGCCAGTTCTTCAAGGTGCTCGGTGGCTTCCCCGTGGCGGCGGCGCTCTCGTTCACGCTCATGGCGCTCATCCTCGCCATGGTCTTCGTCTACGTGCGCCGGTTCGGGACGGAGGAGCTGCTGTGACCCGCTGGGTCAGGGACCGCTTCTCGGTCCTCGTCGCGCTCCTGGTCCTGCTCTACCTGTTCCTGCCGGTCGCCTACACCTTCGTCTTCTCCTTCAACAACTACCGCAAGTCCAACATCGTCTGGAACCCGCAGGGCAGCCCGACCCTGAAGCACTGGCGGGACCCGTGCGGCGCGCCGGGAGTCTGCGAGGCGCTCGGGGTCTCGCTGCGCATCGGCGTGCTCGCCACCCTCATGGCGACCGTCCTCGGCACCCTGCTCGCCTTCGCGCTCGTCCGTCACCGCTTCCGCGGCCGGTCGGCGAGCAACGTGCTCGTCTTCGTGCCGATGGCCACCCCCGAGATCGTCCTCGGCGCCAGCCTCCTGACGATCTTCGTCCAGGGCTTCTCCCGGGTCGGGCTCGCCCTCGGGTTCTGGACGATCCTCATCGCGCACATCATGTTCTGCATCAGCTTCGTCGTCGTCACGGTCAAGGCCCGGCTGCAGAGCCTCGACCCCCGCATCGAGGAGGCCGCCCAGGACCTGTACGCGGGCCCGGGCGCCACCTTCTGGCGGGTGACCTTCCCGCTCGTGCTGCCGGGCATCGTCGGCGCCGCCCTGCTGTCCTTCTCGCTGTCTTTCGACGACTTCATCATCACCAACTTCGTCTCCGGCAACGAGACGACGTTCCCGAAGTTCGTCTACGTCTCCTACCTGCGCGGCATCCCCGCCCAGGCCAACGTCATCGGCTTCTCCATGTTCGTCATCGCGCTCGCGCTCGTGGTCCTCGGCCAGCTGGTCGCCTCCGCGCGCCGGCGCTGACCCGGAAGGGGTTCCTCGTGCGTGTCCTCATGATCGGTGCCGGCGGGGTCGGCGACGCGGCGGCCCGGATCGCCGCCGACCGCGACTTCTTCGAGGCCTGGGTCGTCGCCGACCACGACGCCGCTCGGGCCGAACGGACCGCGGCCGCGGCCACCGCCCGCCGCGAGGGCGAGAGCCGGTTCTCGGCCCGGCAGGTCGACGCCTCGGACGTCGCCGCCGTCGAGGCGCTCGTGCGCGAGGTCGGGGCGACGCACGTCCTCAACGCCGTCGACCCACGGTTCGTCGTGTCGATCTTCGAGGGCGTCGGGCGGGCCGGGGCGCACTACCTCGACATGGCGATGAGCCTCTCGCGTCCCCACCCCGACCAGCCCCACGCCCGGGTCGGGGTCAAGCTCGGCGACGAGCAGTTCGCGCGCACGGGGGAGTGGGAGGCCGCGGGGCGGCTCGCGCTCGTGGGCATCGGCGTCGAGCCGGGGCTCTCGGACGTCTTCGCCCGCTACGCCGCCGACCACCTGTTCTCGCGGATCGAGGAGCTCGGGACCCGGGACGGCGCCAACCTCGTCGTCCGCGACGAGGAGGGCCGCGAGGTGTTCGCGCCGGGGTTCTCGATGTGGACCACGATCGAGGAGTGCCTCAACCCGCCGGTCGTCTGGGAGAAGGCCCGCGCCGACGAGCCCGACGGTGGCTGGTTCACCCTCCCGCCGTTCAGCGAGCCGGAGGTGTTCGACTTCCCGGAGGGCATCGGCCCGGTCGAGTGCGTGCACGTCGAGCACGAGGAGGTCCTCCTCATGCCCCGCTGGCTCGACGCCGAGCGGGTGACCTTCAAGTACGGCCTCGGTGAGGAGATGGTCGGCATCCTGCGCACGCTGCACACCCTCGGCCTGGACCGCACCGAGCCGGTGACCGTCCGGGGGGTGCAGGTCAGCCCCCGGGACGTCGTCGCCGCCGTCCTGCCCGACCCGCTGACCATCGGCCCACGGATGGAGGGGCGCACGTGCGCCGGGCTGTGGGTCACCGGCACCGGGACCGACGGCGCGCCCCGGCGGACCTACCTCTACCACGTGGTCGACAACGCCGACTCGATGCGCGAGTACGAGAGCCAGTGCGTGGTCTGGCAGACCGCGCTCAACCCGGTGGTCGCCCTCGAGCTGCTCGCCGCGGGGACGTGGTCGGGAGCCGGCGTGCTCGGGCCGGAGGCCTTCGACGCGCTCCCCTTCCTCGACCTGCTCGCCGCCCCCCGGCCGCAGGGCTACGGCTCGCCGTGGGGGATGGAGGACCGCTGACCCGGCGCCCGGGCGCGCCCCGCAGCGTCCTACGCTCGTCCCACCGGCGCAGCGCAGCGCCGTCCGCCGACCCGAGGGAGACCCCATGGCGACCACCCAGAAGGACCTGCTCGCGTCCGTCCCCACCCGCCTGCTCGTCGGGGGCCGGTGGCGCGAGGCCAGCGGCGGTGCCCGGTTCGAGGTCCACGACCCGAGCAGCGGGGCGACCCTGGCCACCTGCGCGGACGCCACCCCCGAGGACGGCCTGGCGGCGCTCGCCGCGGCGGCCGGTGCCCAGGCGTCCTGGGCCGCGACGCCACCCCGGGAGCGCGGCGAGATCCTGCGCCGGGCCTTCGAGCTGGTCACCGCCCGTGCCGAGGAGCTCGCGCTGCTCATGACGCTCGAGATGGGCAAGACCCTGCCCGAGGCCCGCGGGGAGGTCACCTACGGGGCCGAGTTCCTCCGGTGGTTCTCCGAGGAGGCGGTGCGCGTCCACGGCCGCTACGCCGTGGCGCCCAACGGTGCCACCCGGCTGGTGACGATGGCCCAGCCGGTCGGGCCCACGCTGATGATCACGCCGTGGAACTTCCCGCTGGCCATGGGGACCCGCAAGATCGCCCCCGCCGTCGCCGCGGGCTGCACCATGGTCGTCAAGCCGGCGGCCGAGACCCCGCTGACGATGCTGCTGCTCGCGGACATCCTCATCGAGGCGGGGCTGCCCGAGGGCGTGCTCAACGTCGTGACGACCACCGACAGCGGCGGCGTCTGCGAGCCGGTCATCCGCGACCCCCGGCTGCGCAAGCTCACCTTCACCGGGTCCACCGCCGTGGGCCGCCGGCTCGTCGAGCAGTCCGCCCAGCAGCTGCTGCGGCTCTCGATGGAGCTCGGGGGCAACGCCCCCTTCCTCGTCTTCGAGGACGCCGACCTCGACGCGGCCGTCGAGGGCGCGATGCTCGCCAAGATGCGCAACATCGGCGAGGCGTGCACCGCGGCCAACCGGTTCTTCGTCCACGAGGACGTCGCCGCGGAGTTCTCGCGCCGGCTGGCCGAGCGGATGGGCGCGCTCACCGTCGGCAAGGGCACGAAGAAGGGGGTCGACGTCGGGCCGCTGATCACCGAGAAGGCGCGTGCCGGCGTCCACGACCTCGTCGAGGACGCCGTCGGCCGAGGAGCCCGGGTGCTCACCGGCGGAGCCCCCGTGCCCGGCCGCGGCCACTTCTACGCGCCCACCGTGCTCGCCGACGTGCCCGAGGGGAGCCGCTGCCTCACCGAGGAGATCTTCGGACCGGTCGCGCCCGTGTGCACCTTCCGGGACGAGGCCGAGGCGGTCGAGCGCGCCAACGCCACCGAGTACGGCCTCGTCGGGTACCTGTTCACGCGGGACAACGCGCGGGTGCTGCGGGTCGCCGAGGCGCTGGAGTTCGGCATGGTCGGGGTGAACACCGGCATCGTCTCCAACCCCGCGGCACCCTTCGGTGGCGTCAAGCAGTCCGGCTTCGGCCGCGAGGGAGGCTTCGAGGGCATCGAGGAGTACCTCGAGGTCAAGTACGTCGGCATCGCCACCTGACCCCGGGCCCGCGAGTCGGCGGGACGCATGGGGCAGGATGGGGCGGCGTGAGCCCCCGCACCGTCGCCGTCCTCGGCTCGACCGGGTCGATCGGCACCCAGGCGCTCGAGGTGGTCGCCGCCCACCCTGGCCGTTTCCGGGTCACCGCTCTTTCGGCGGGCGGCAACACCGCCCTGCTCGCCGAGCAGGCGGCCGCGACCAGGGCACCCCTCGTCGTGGCGGCCCGCGGCAGCGCCGAGGAGCTCGCCGCGGCGGTCGCCGCCGCCGGCGACCCGTCCTACCGTCCCGAAATCCTCGTCGGCGAGGACGCCGCGACGGTGGCGGCGGCCTGCGGCGCGGACGTCGTCCTCAACGGCATCACCGGCTCGATCGGCCTGCGCCCCACCCTCGCGGCGCTCGGCGCCGGCTCGACCCTCGCCCTGGCGAACAAGGAGTCGCTCATCGTCGGTGGTCCGCTGGTCACCGCGGCCGCGGCGCCGGGGCAGATCGTGCCCGTCGACTCCGAGCACAGCGCGATCGCGCAGTGCCTGCGGGGGGGCCGTGCCGAGGAGGTGCGCCGGCTCGTCCTCACCGCCAGCGGTGGCCCCTTCCGGGGCCGGTCCCGGGCCGAGCTCGCCGACGTCACCCCGCAGCAGGCGCTCGCCCACCCCAACTTCGCCATGGGCCGGGTCATCACGACGAACTCGGCGACCCTGGTCAACAAGGGGCTCGAGGTGATCGAGGCCCAGCTGCTCTTCGGCATCCCCGACGAGCGCATCGACGTCGTCGTCCACCCCCAGCAGCAGGTGCACTCGATGGTCGAGTTCCACGACGGCTCGACCCTCGCCCAGCTCGGGCCGCCCCGGATGCTCGTCCCCATCGCCCTCGGCCTCTCCTGGCCCGAGCGCCTCGTCGAGGTCGACGTGCCGTGCGACTGGAGCCGCGCGCAGACCTGGGAGTTCCACCCGCTCGACGACGAGGCGTTCCCGGCGGTCCGGCTCGCCCGCGAGGCGGGGCGCGCCGGCGGCGCCGCGCCGGCGGTGTACAACGCGGCGAACGAGGTGGCCGTCGACGCCTTCCACGACCGGCTCATCGGGTTCACGGCGATCGTCGAGACCGTCGAGCGGGTCCTCGAGGCGCACACTGGGAGCGAACACGACGCCTCGAGCGTTGACTCGGTGCTCGCCGCCGACCGGTGGGCACGTGACCGCGCGCGGACCCTGCTGGGCCTGCCGACCGCCCAGACCTCGGGAGGACCCCCGTGACGACGCTGGCCTTCGTCCTCGGCGTGCTCGCCATGACCGCCGGTGTGGCCCTGTCGATCGCGCTGCACGAGGTCGGCCACCTCGTCCCCGCCAAGCGCTTCGGCGTGCGGGTGACGCAGTACATGGTCGGCTTCGGCCCCACCGTCTGGTCGCGGCGGCGGGGGGAGACCGAGTACGGGGTCAAGGCCGTGCCGCTCGGCGGCTACATCCGGATGATCGGGATGTTCCCACCGCGTGCCGGCGACGCCCCGGGCATGCTGCGGGCCTCGAGCACCGGGCGGTTCAGCCAGCTCATGGACGAGGCCCGGGCCGCCAGCCTCGAGGAGGTCCGGCCTGGTGACGAGCACCGGGTCTTCTACCGGCTGCGCGTGTGGCAGAAGGTCCTCGTCATGCTCGGTGGGCCGAGCATGAACCTGGTCATCGGGGTCGTGCTGCTCACCCTCCTCGCCACCGTCCACGGCATCTCGACGCCCCAGCCCGGTGCGGAGGTCGTCTCGGTGGCGCGGTGTGTCGTCCCGGCGACAGCTGCCGCGGACACGACCTCGTGCGAGGGCCGGGAGTCCACGCCGGCCCTCGTGGCCGGGCTGCAGGCCGGCGACCGACTCGTGACGATCGCCGGGCAGCCGGTCGAGAGCAACGAGGACGTCGGCACGCTCATCCGTCCCGCGACGGGGCGCCCGGTGCAGATCGTCGTCGAGCGGGACGGGCAGCGGGTGACCCTCACGGCGACCCCGATCTCCAACACGGTCGCCGTCCTCGACGACGACGGCCTCCCCGTCACCCGGGCCGACGGCACGGTCGAGACGACCCAGGCCGGCTTCCTCGGGGTGACCACCGCCGCACCCACGGCCTACGTGCGCCAGCCGGTGACGGCCGTGCCCGGGCTGCTGTGGTCGAGTGTCACCCGGACCGCGCAGGCGCTCGTCGAGGTGCCGCAGCGGATGGTCGGGGTGTGGGACGCGGCGTTCGGCGGCGCCGAGCGCGAGGTCGACGGGCCGATCTCCGTCGTCGGCGTGGGCCGGGTCGCCGGCGACGCCTCGGCCGGCAAGCTCGACGCCCTCACCGGCAGCTCGGTCGGTGACCGGCTGTGGTTCCTCGTCGGGCTGCTCGCCTCCCTCAACCTCATGCTGTTCGTCTTCAACCTCGTGCCGCTGCTGCCGCTGGACGGAGGGCACGTCGCGGGTGCCCTCTGGGAGGGGACCAAGCGGGGGTGGGCCCGGCTGCGGCGCGCTCCCGACCCCGGCTACGTCGACGTCGCCAAGGCGCTGCCGGTCGCGTACTCGGTGGCGGTGGTCCTCATCGGCGTCTCGGTCCTGCTCATCTACGCCGACCTCGTCAACCCGGTGAGGCTCGGCGGCTGACTGCCCCCGCCCCCCTCCCCCCCGCCTCGAGTGCGCAGGTGGCTGTCCTGGCAGCCGCGTGCGCACTCGGCGCGGGAGGCCGGGGGTGCAGCGGGCGTTCACCGAACCCCCAGCCGCGCGCCGTAGGCTGGTGGGCATGTCGGTCTCCCTCGGTATGCCCAGCGCGCCTGCCCCCGTCCTCGCCCCCCGCCGGGCCAGCCGGAAGATCCGGGTCGGCAGCGTTGCGGTCGGGGGCGACGCCCCGATCTCGGTCCAGTCGATGACGACGACGCCGACGACCGACGTCAACGCCACCCTCCAGCAGATCGCCGAGCTCACCGCGGCGGGCTGCGACATCGTCCGGGTCGCCTGCCCCAGCCAGGACGACGCGGACGCCCTGCCGGCCATCGCCCGCAAGAGCCAGATCCCGGTCATCGCCGACATCCACTTCCAGCCCAAGTACGTCTACGCGGCGATCGACGCCGGCTGCGCCGCGGTGCGCGTCAACCCGGGGAACATCCGCAAGTTCGACGACCAGGTCAAGCAGATCGCCCGGGCCGCCCAGGACGCCGGCGTCTCCCTGCGGATCGGCGTCAACGCCGGCTCGCTCGACAAGCGGCTGCTCGAGAAGTACGGCAAGCCGACCGCGGAGGCGCTCGTGGAGTCGGCCGTGTGGGAGGCCGGGCTCTTCGAGGAGCACGACTTCCACGACTTCAAGATCTCGGTCAAGCACAACGACCCCGTCGTCATGGTCCGCGCCTACCAGCTGCTCGCCGAGCGGGGCGACTGGCCGCTGCACCTCGGGGTGACCGAGGCCGGGCCGGCCTTCCAGGGCACGGTCAAGTCGGCCACCGCCTTCGGCGCCCTGCTCTCCCAGGGCATCGGCGACACCATCCGGGTCTCGCTCTCGGCCCCGCCGGTCGAGGAGGTCAAGGTCGGCACCCAGATCCTCCAGAGCCTCAACCTGCGCCCGCGCAAGCTCGAGATCGTCTCGTGCCCCTCGTGCGGCCGGGCCCAGGTCGACGTCTACACCCTCGCCGACGAGGTCACCGCTGGGCTGGAGGGCATGACCGTCCCGCTGCGGGTCGCGGTCATGGGCTGTGTCGTCAACGGCCCCGGGGAGGCGCGCGAGGCCGACCTCGGGGTGGCCTCCGGCAACGGCAAGGGCCAGATCTTCGTCAAGGGCGAGGTCATCAAGACCGTCCCCGAGAAGGACATCGTCGAGACCCTCATCGAGGAGGCCATGCGGATCGCCGAGGAGATGGGGGAGAGCGGCGACGGTGACTCCGCCGGGTCGCCGACCGTCTCGGTCGGCTGAGGCCGGTCCGCGGCCCTAGGCTGGAGCACGTGCTGCGCACACGCTCCCCGGTCCGTCCGCTGTCGCTCGCCGACCGCGACGCCGCCCTCGCGCTGTGTGCGCGCGACCTGCCCCGGGGCGTCTTCGTCGCCGCCCGCGTCCTCGAGGGCGCCCGCACCGGCTCGCTCGGGTCGGTGCTCGGCCACCACGAGGACGGCGAGCTGCGGGCCCTGTGCTGGGCCAGCGCCAACGTCGTCCCCGTCGGCACGACCACGGCGGACCAGCCCCAGTTCGCCGAGCGGCTGCGCCGCTGGAGGGGGCGTGCGGCCTCGGTGTTCGGCCCCCGCGAGGAGGTCGAGGGCCTGTGGTCGCAGCTGGAGCCGAGCTGGGGGCGGCCGCGGGCGGTGCGCGTCCGGCAGCCGCTGCTCGTCGCCCACGAGCCGCCCTCGGCGCTCGGGGTCGCCCTCGACGAGCGGGTCCGCCCCGCACGCGCCGAGGAGGTCGACCTGGTCCTGCCGGCGGCCGAGCACATGTTCACCGCGGAGATCGGCTACCGGCCCTACAGCGGGTCCGACCGGGGCTACCGGGCCTCGCTCGCGGCCCTCGTCGAGCGTGGCCACACCTACGTCGTCGTCGAGGACGGCGAGGTGGTCTTCAAGACCGACATCGGCAGCCTGGCGCTCGGCTGTGCCCAGCTCCAGGGGGTCTGGCTGGCGCCGCGGCTGCGGGGCCGGGGCCTGTCGGTGCCGATGCTCGCCGCGGTCCTCGAGCAGGTGATGGCCGGCCCGGCGCCTCTCGTCTCGCTCTACGTCAACGACTTCAACGCCCCCGCGCGCGCGGCCTACGAGCGGCTGGGGTTCCGCGAGGTCGGCGACTTCGCGACGGTCCTGCTGTGAGCGCGGGGCACGGCTGAGGTGTCCACCGTCGTCTGGACCCCCCTCGGCGAGGCCGACCTGCCCGACCTGCGCGAGCTCGCCCTGGCCTGCCTGCGGGCCGACGGCGGCCTGCCGCAGCTGGCCGACGAGAGCATGCTGCGCCGGCTCTTCCTCGTCGGTGCCGGCATCGGCGGTCGGGACGAGACCGGCGACCTCGTCGCCGCGGCCGCGGTGCGCCTCGAGGGCCCGCAGGCCCGCTCGGCCACCGGGCTCGTGCGGCCCTCGGCGCGCTACGGCGGCCTCGGCCGACAGCTGGCCGCGTGGTGCGCCGAGCGTGCCGGTGGCACCCTGCTGCGGGTCGTCGTCGAGTCGACCTCCCCACAGACCGAGAGCTTTCTCGCGGGGCTCGGGCTCGAGCCCACCTTCGCCGAGCACGTCATGCGCCACGACCTGGCCGAGGTCCCCCGGGTGCGCCGGCCGGCCGGGATGGTCTCCCTGCCGTGGAGCGAGGACACCGCCACGCTCTTCCACCGGGCCTACCGGGCCTCCTTCGCCGAGCGCCCGGGGTTCCCGGACCCTCCGCTCGGGGCGTGGGTGAGGGGCCTCGTCGAGGACCCGGGGTTCCGGCCGGAGCGCTCCCGCGTCGTCCTCGACCGGGAGGGGCGGGTCGCGGGGTTCGTCACCCTCTCGGACTGCTGGCTCGACCAGGTGGGCGTCGTGCCCCGGTGGCGCGGGCAGGGGCTCGGGGGGCACCTCGTCGCCCGGTCGCTGCGCGCCTTCTCCCGGGCGGGGTGCGGCGAGGCCTGGCTCGCGGTCGGGGTGGACAACCCGGCGCACGACCTCTACCGGCGGCTGGGGTTTCTCGACGCCGGGCTGCGCTCGCGGTGGGAGCGGGCGGTCCCGGGGGAGGGCGATTTGTCGTCCTGATACCCCGGCGGGTATGTTTCCGCCGTGCTCTGGCTGACCCTCGTCCTCGCCGTCCTCGTCGGTGTCTCCCTCGGTCTCCTCGGCGGCGGCGGCTCGATCCTCACCGTGCCGCTGCTCGTCTACGTCGCCGGGCTGCCGGCCAAGGAGGCCATCGCCACCTCGCTGCTCGTCGTCGGCGTCACGAGCATCGCCGCACTCCTGCCGCACGCCCGGGCCGGGCGCGTGCGCTGGCGCACCGGGGTGGTCTTCGGGCTCGCCGCGATGGCCGGGGCGTACGCCGGTGGCCGCCTCGCCGTCTTCGTGCCCGGCACCGTGCTGCTCGTGGCGTTCGCGCTGATGATGCTCGCGACGGCCGTGGCGATGATCCGCGGGCGCAGCGTGCGCGACGCGGGCGAGGGCGAGGACCACCACCTCCCCCTCCTGCTCGTCCTCACCGAGGGCGTGGTCGTCGGCCTGGTCACCGGGATCGTCGGCGCCGGGGGAGGCTTCCTCGTCGTCCCGGCGCTCGTGCTCATCGGCGGGCTGCCGATGCCGGTCGCTGTCGGCACCTCGCTGCTCGTCATCGCGATGAAGTCCTTCGCCGGGCTCGCCGGCTACCTCTCCTCGGTGTCCGTCGACTGGGGACTCGCGCTCGCGGTGACCGCGATGGCCGTGGTCGGCAGCCTCGCCGGCGGGCTGCTCGCCGGCCGGGTCCCCCACGAGGGGCTCCGCAAGGGGTTCGGCTGGTTCGTCCTCGTCATGGGCGCCGTCGTCCTCGGCCAGAGCGTCCTCACCGCCTGACCCCGAGGAATCCGGTGCGGGCCGCGCGCGCCCGGTCGTTATCCTTGCGGGGTTGCCCAGCCCGACCCCAGGAGCCTCCCCGTGGCCATGCGCATGTCGTCCCTGTTCCTGCGAACCCTTCGCGAGAACCCGGCGGACGCGGAGGTCCCGAGCCACCAGCTGCTCGTGCGAGCGGGCTACATCCGCCGGGTGAGCCCGGGCATCTACACCTGGCTGCCGCTCGGGCTGAAGGTGCTGCGCAAGGTCGAGGCCGTCGTGCGCGAGGAGATGGACGCGATCGGCGCCCAGGAGCTGCTCTTCCCGGCCCTGCTGCCCCGCGGGCCGTACGAGGCCACCGGTCGCTGGGCCGAGTACGGCGAGAACATCTTCCGGCTCACCGACCGCCGCGGGGACGACTACCTCCTCGGGCCGACCCACGAGGAGATGTTCACCCTCGCGGTCAAGGACCTCTTCTCCTCCTACAAGGACCTGCCGCTCGCGATCTACCAGATCCAGACGAAGTACCGCGACGAGGCGCGCCCCCGGGCGGGCATCCTGCGCGGGCGCGAGTTCGTCATGAAGGACAGCTACTCCTTCGACATCGACGAGGCCGGGCTCGACAGGAGCTACCAGCTGCACCGGGACGCCTACGTGCGGATCTTCGACCGCCTCGGCTTCGAGTACGTCATCGTCCAGGCGATGGCCGGCGCCATGGGCGGGTCGAAGTCCGAGGAGTTCCTCGCGACCGCGGACAACGGCGAGGACACCTACGTGCGCTGCCCGGAGTGCGGGTACGCCGCGAACGTCGAGGCCGTGCGGGTCCCGGTGCCGGACGCAGTCGACGCCTCGGGCACGCCGGCGGCGCACGTCGAGGACACCCCGGACACCCCGACCATCGAGACGCTGGTCGCCCACCTGGAGTCGGCGTTCCCGCGCGCCGACGGTCGGGCCTGGAGCGCCGCCGACACGCTGAAGAACGTCGTCGTCATGCTCGTCCACCCCGACGGCACCCGCGAGCCGCTGGCCATCGGCCTGCCCGGCGACCGGGAGGTCGACGAGAAGCGGCTCGGCGCGCAGGTCGAGCCGGCCCGGGTCGAGCCCTTCGAGGAGAAGGACTTCGCCGCCCACCCGACCCTCGCCAAGGGGTACATCGGCCCCGGGGTGCTCGGAGCCGAGAAGGCCTCCGGGATCAGGTACCTGCTCGACCCGCGCGTCGTCGAGGGCACCGCGTGGGTGACCGGTGCCGACGAGCACGGGCACCACGTCGTCGACCTCGTCGCCGGCCGGGACTTCACCGGTGACGGCACGGTCGAGGCGGCCGAGGTGCGCCCCGGTGACGCCTGCCCGTCCTGCGGCCACGCGCTGGAGACCGCGCGCGGCATCGAGATGGGGCACGTCTTCCAGCTCGGGACGAAGTACGCCGAGGCGCTCGACCTGCGGGTGCTCGACGAGAACGGGAAGCTGCGCACCGTCGTCATGGGCTCCTACGGGGTCGGCGTCTCGCGCGCCGTCGCCTGCGTGGCCGAGAGCAACCACGACGAGCTCGGGCTCGTCTGGCCCCGGGAGCTCGCGCCGGCCGACGTCCACGTCGTCGCCACCGGCAAGGACGACGCCGTCTTCACCGTCGGCGAGGAGCTGACCCGCGAGCTCGAGGCGGCCGGTGTCGAGGTGCTCTTCGACGACCGGCGCCAGGCCAGCCCCGGGGTGAAGTTCAAGGACGCCGAGCTCATCGGGGTACCGACCCTCGTCGTCGTCGGCCGGGGCCTGGCCCAGGGCAGCGTGGAGGTGCGTGACCGGCGCTCGGGGGAGCGGCGCGAGGTCGCCACCGGCGACGCCGTCGCCGCGGTCCTCGCGGAGGTCGGCCGCTCGTGAGCCGTCCCGTCGAGGCCGTCGTCTTCGACTGGGGCGGCACCCTCACCCCCTGGCACGACGTCGACCTGCCCGAGCAGTGGCGGGTGTTCGCCCGCGAGGTCCACGGCGTGCCCGTGGGCTCCTCGCAGGTCTCCGCCGAGGACCTGGAGCAGGCCCACCGGCTCGCCGAGCGCATCCACGCCGCCGAGAGTGCCGCGTGGCGCCGCGGGCGGGACGAGCACTCCTCGGCCGCACTCTCGGCGATCCTCGCCGAGGCGGGCGTCGACGCCGCGCACGACCGCCACCACCTCGCGCTCGCCGCCTACCGCCGGTTCTGGGAGCCGCACACGCACACCGACCCCCAGGTCGGACCGCTGTGGACCGGGCTGCGCGAGCGCGGGATCAAGGTCGGCGTGCTCTCCAACACCATCTGGACGCGCGAGTACCACCGCGAGATCTTCGCGCGGGACGGCGTGCTGGAGCTGCTCGACGCCGACCGGTACTCCAGCGAGCTCGAGCACGTCAAGCCGCACCCGGAGGTCTTCCGGGAGATCTGCCGCGCGCTCGACGTGCAGCCGACACGGGCGGTCTACGTCGGGGACCGGATGTTCGAGGACGTCCACGGACCGCAGCAGGTGGGGATGCGGGCCATCTGGGTGCCCCACTCCGACATCCCCGCCGCCCAGCGGGTGGAGGTGACCGCCGTCCCGGACGCGCGCGCCCACGAGCTGCTCGACGTCCTCGGTGTCGTCGACGGCTGGAACGCCGCCTGAGCCGTGGGCGACGTCGCACCGCACGTCCTCGCCCTCCTCGCGCTCGCCGGCTTCCTCGCGGGATGGGTCGACGCCGTCGTCGGTGGCGGCGGGCTGGTCCAGCTCCCCGCGTTGCTCCTCGGCCTGCCGGGCGCCAGCCCCGCGCAGGTGCTCGCGACGAACAAGGTCGCCTCGGTGTGGGGGACCGCCACGGCCTCGGTGACGTACTACCGCCGGGTGCGACCCGACCTGCGCACGGCCCTGCCGATGGCCGCGGTGGCCTACGTCGGGGCGATCGGGGGAGCGCTGCTCGGGCTGCACATCCCCAAGGCGGTCTTCACGCCGGTCATCCTCGTCATGCTCCTGCTCGTCGGGGGCTACACCCTCCTGCGGCCCTCGGTGGGGGAGCTGACGCGCCTGCGGTGGAGCGGAGGGCGGCACACCGCCGCCGCGGTGCTCACCGGCCTCGTCATCGGCGCCTACGACGGCGCGCTCGGTCCGGGCACCGGCTCCTTCCTCGTCTTCGCCCTCGTCGGGCTGCTCGGGTACGCCTTCCTCGAGGCGAGCGCCACGGCGAAGATCACCAACCTCGCGACCAACCTCGGGGCGCTGACCGTCTTCGCCCCGGGGGGTCACATCGTGCTCGCGGTCGGTGCCGTCATGGCGGTGACCAACCTCCTCGGCGGGTACGTCGGCGCCCGCACGGCGGTCGCCCGGGGGAGCCGGTTCATCCGGCTGGTCTTCGTCGTCGTGGTCGTCGCGTTCACCCTCCGGCTCGGCGGGGAGCTGCTCGGCGTGTGGTGAGCCGGGGCCGGGCGCTCGCCGCCCCCGCGTTCACGGTCAGGTCCCCGGGCCCTCACAGGTGGCACATAGGCAGGGTGCGCACAGTCCTGCCATGACCACGAGTATCGCGAGCCCCGGGGATGCGTTCTCGGGTGCCGGCCCCCGGCACCGCCGTACCCCGGCGGCCCCGCGGCCGGTGCCACGCTGGTGGCGCGACGCCACGGCCGGGGCGGGATGGGCGGTGCTGCTCGCCGTCGTCGCCCTCTGGGTGGCCGGGGGCGGGCTGCAGGCCATGTCCACGCTCGCCGGTGCCCTCACCTCGACCGGCCGGCTCACCGGGCTGCTCGCCTCCGCCCTGCTCCTGGTCCAGGTCACCCTGATGGCCCGGGTGCCCTGGCTCGAGCAGGCCTGGGGCCAGGACGAGCTCGCGCGCGTCCACCGGCTCGTCGGGCTGACCTCGTTCACCCTCCTGCTCACCCACATCGTGCTCGTCACGGCGGGCTACGCGGCGAGCGGGCCGCTCGGGCTCTGGGGCACGACGTGGGACCTCGCGGTCAGCTACCCGGGGATGCTGCTCGCCTGGGCCGGGACCGCCGCGCTCGTCATGGTCGTGCTCACCTCGCTGCGGGCCGCTCGACGCCGGCTGCGCTACGAGTCCTGGCACCTGGTCCACCTCTACGGCTACCTCGGTGCCGGGCTCGTCCTCCCGCACCAGCTGTGGACCGGTGCGGACTTCGTCGACGGACCGGTGGCGACCGCCTTCTGGTGGGGGCTGTGGGCCCTCGCGGCGCTCGCGGTCCTCCTCTTCCGCCTCGGGCTGCCCCTGTGGCGCTCGCTGCGCGGGCCCGTCCGGGTCCTCGAGGTGCGGCCCGAGGGGCCCGGCGCCACGACCGTCACCGTCGGCGGCGCCGGCGTGGGGTACCTGCCGGTACGTGCCGGGCAGTTCCTCCAGTGGCGCTTCCTCGACGGCCCGGGCTGGAGCCGCGCCCATCCGTACTCGGTCTCCGCCGCCCCCGACGGCCGGACGCTGCGGCTCACCGCGGCCCGCGTCGGCGACGGCACCGCCCGCCTCGCCGGCCTGCGCCCCGGTACCCGCGTCCTGCTCGAGGGGCCCTACGGCCGGATGCACGCCGGCGTCCGCACCCGGCGCAAGGTGCTGCTCATGGGCTCCGGCATCGGGATCGCCCCCATGCGGGCGCTGCTCGAGGAGCTGCCCCAGGAACCCGGTGACGTCACCGTGGTCCACCGCGTCCGCAGCCGGGAGGAGGCCGTGCTCGCCGACGAACTGCGCTCCCTGGCCGCCACCCGTGGCGCCCGCTACGTCCAGGTCGAGGGGCGGCGCGTCGCCGGCCGGGAGAGCTGGCTGCCCACGCAGGCCGCACACCTCAGCGACGTGCAGGCCCTGCGCGAGCTCGTGCCCGACGTGGCAGAGCACGACGTCTACGTCTGCGGCAGCGACGGCTGGATGCACGCCGTCCGGACGGCCGCCCTCGACGCCGGGGTGCCGGCGCCGGCCATCCACCTCGAGCGCTTCACCTACTGAGACCTTTCAAGGACCCCACGATGCGACGGATCACGACCTGGCTGCTCAGCACTGTCTCGGCCCTCGTCCTCCTCTTCAGCTACCACACCTCGACCGGCTCCGGTGGCGGCACCGCCGTCGCCGCCGACGCCAACGGCGCCGCGGGCTCGACCTCCGGGGACTCCTCGGCAACCGGCTCGGACGCCACCGGCTCGGACGCCACCGGCTCGGACGCCACCGGCTCCTCGACCACCGGGTCGGACGGCTCCGGCGCGGCCTCGGACGGTACCGGGACGGGTGACACCTCGGGCGACACCGGCACCGGGTCCGCGGCGAGCGGGGCGTCCGGCGGGCTCGCCGACGGCACGTACACCGGCGAGGCGGTCCAGACCCGGTACGGGCCGGTCCAGGTGAAGATCACCGTCTCCGGCGGGAAGATCACCTCCTCGGTCGTCACCCAGGTTCCGTGGAGCGACCACCGCGACCAGGAGATCAACGCCGCGGCGGTGCCTATCCTCAACGCGGAGGCCGTGCAGGCCCAGAGTGCCGACATCGACATGGTCTCGGGCGCGACGTTCACCTCGCAGGGCTACCTCGGGTCGCTGCAGTCGGCGATCGACGAGGCGAGCCGATGAGCACCCTGGAGATCCCCGTGACGTCGGCCGGGCCCCGACCGCCCGTGCTGGCCCGCCGCGCCTGGGTCGAGCACGTCATGGGCACCGCGGTGAGCGTGCACGTCCGGGCGCTCGACCCGGGCCGGGCCGACGTCGAGGCGGCGGTCGACCGCGCCGTCGCCCACCTGCGGAGGGTCGAGACGGTGCTGTCCACCTGGCGGGCCGACAGCGACCTGCTGCGTCTCCAGCACGGCGAGACCGACACGGCCCATGCCTGGGTGGCCGACGTGGCCGAGCTGGCCCTCGAGGCCGAGGAGCGCACCGACGGCCTGTTCCGCGCGTGGCGCTCGCGCACCGGCGGGCGGACCGTCTTCGACCCGACCGGCCTCGTCAAGGGGTGGGCGGTGGCCGGCGCGGCAGCCCACCTCGACGTCGTCCCCGAGATCTCCTACAGCATCGGCGCCGGGGGCGACGTCGTCGTCGGTGCCGGACCCGGTCCGTCCGCGGACGGCCCACCCTGGCGGGTCGGGGTGCAGGACCCGTACCGGTCGGGCCGGGTGGCCGAGGTGCTCACCCTGCGCCGCGGGGGCGTGGCCACCTCCGGGGCGTCCGCCCGCGGCGGTCACGTCCTCGACCCCCGCTCCGGTCGCCCGGTGCGGCGCGCCGGCTCGTGCACGGTGGTCGGTCCCGACCTGACCTGGGCCGACGTGTGGGCGACGGCGGCATGGGTCGACCCGGGGCGGGCGGCGAGGCTGCTCGCCGAGCGTGACCCCGGCTACCGGCTCGTCGTGCTCTGAGCCCCGAGGGGTTCCCCGACGGCGTCCAGTCCCGCGCTCGCGCCCTGCCACCGGGCCCTCCCTGCTGCTACATTCGTCATGTTCCGTCGGGCTTCAGCAGGGGAACCCGGCTCGAGCACAGGCTGTGCCATGTGTCCATCGCACCGCCCGGACGGGTCCACGGACCGGCCCGGACCTCCTCGGACGCCCAGCCCGCGCCGCACGTCGGCGCCCGGTCGCTGGCGCCTCCTCCGGCGTGCGCCTCCTGCCGTCCCCGGGGCCGACTCCCGGGCACGACACGCCGTCCTGACCCAGTGGGACCTCCGCCACGCGCGGAGGTACCCGCTCGGCCCGTTCCCGGACGCCCGCGCGGCACCGGGGCGGGTCGGCGGATGCCGGGACGGCGGTGACCGGGGCCGCGGCGCCGGTCACTTCCCCTCTGCGCCTCCCGGTGTCCGCGGGGCCGTCCCACGGTGAGCCGCCCCGCACCGTGGGGCGGCACCGGGCTCAGCCCCGCAGCGCCGCGTCGAGGTCCGCGACCTCGGTGACCGGGCGCTCGCAGACGAACCCGCGGCAGACGTAGGCCGCCGCGGCCCCGCCGACCAGGGGCCGCCCGGCGAGCAGCGGGACGCCGGGCGCGTCCGGCGCCCCCGCGACGTGGACCAGGCCGGGCGAGGACGACGCGCGCACCCGGGCGAGCAGCGCCGCGGCGCCGGGTCCCTCCCCGGCGACCGCCACCTGGAGCGGGCCGGCGACCACCGCCTCCGCGACGGCCAGTGCCCAGCCGGCGAACCGGGGCTCGCGCGTCGCGACCGCCCCGCAGGCGGCGAGCGCCCCCTCGGCGGCCTCCCGATGGCGGGGCGAGCCGGTGAGTGCGGCGTAGCCGACGAGCGCGCCGGCGAGGGCGGCGGCCCCCGAGGGCTCGGCGTTGTCGCTGCGGTTCGCCGGGCGGGCGAGGAGTGCGGGCGCGTCGTGTGCGGTGTCGTGGACGGTGCCCTGTGCGTCGACGAACCGGGCGAGCGCACGGTCGAGCAGGTCACCGGCGGCCGTGAGCCAGCGCGCCTCGCCCGTCGCCTGGTGCAGGGCCAGCAGCCCCTCGGCCAGGTCCCCGTGGTCCTCGAGCACGGCCGGAGCGGAGGACACCGCGCCCGCCCGGGAGGTCCGGCGCAGGACACCGTCGACGTCGTGGGTGGCCAGGACGTGGTTCGCCGCCCGGGCCGCGGCCTCGACGAGGTCCCTGCGCCCGAACAGCGCCCCGGCATCGGCGAGCGCGGCGACCGCCAGCCCGTTCCACCCGGTGACCACCTTGTCGTCCCGCGCCGGCTGGGGGCGGGCCCGGCGGGCGGCGAGGAGACGACGGCGGACACCCGCCCACCAGTCGGCGTCCTCGGGGTCGCTGCGCAGCTGGAGCGTGGAGGCACCGTGCTCGACGGTGCCGGCGTCGGTGACCGAGAGGAGGGCGCCGGCCCGCGCGCCGTCCTCGGGGCCCAGCACCTCGACGAGCTGGGCCGGGGTCCAGACGTAGGTCAGCCCCTCGTGCGAACCCCCCTCGGCCTCGGTGTCGGCATCGAGGGCCGAGGCGAAGGCACCCTCGGGTGTCCCGAGGTCGCGGCGCAGGAAGTCGGCGCTCTCCAGTGCCACGCGGCGCGCGAGCGGGTCTGCGGTGGCCCGCCACAGGTGTGCGTACGCCCGCACGAGCAGGGCGTTGTCGTAGAGCATCTTCTCGAAATGGGGGACCACCCACTCGGCGTCGACGCAGTAGCGCGCGAACCCGCCCGCGAGCTGGTCGTAGAGGCCGCCCCGGGCCATCGCCGTGCAGGTGCCCCGCGCCATGGCGAGCGCGTCCGGCGAGCCGGTGCGGGCGTGGTGGCGCAGCAGGAACTCCAGGACCATCGACGGAGGGAACTTCGGGGCGCCGCCGAACCCGCCGCGAGCCTCGTCGTAGTCCGTGCGCAGCCGCGTGGCGGCGCGGTCGAGGGCCTCGGCCGGCAGCGGCGTCGCCGGTGGCGGGCCGGTGACCTCCCGCAGCCGAGCCGCCACGTGCGCGCCCGAGGCGAGCACCTCCGCGCGCCGGTCCTGCCACACCTGCGTGGCGTTCGCGAGCAGGCCGAGCAGGTGCGTGCGCGGCAGGTAGGTGCCGGCGAAGAACGGGTCGCCCTCCGGGGTGAGCAGGCAGGTCATCGGCCACCCGCCCTGGCCGGTGAGCGCGGTCGTGGCCGCCATGTAGACGGCGTCGACGTCCGGGCGCTCCTCCCGGTCGACCTTGACCGCGACGTAGTGCGCGTTGACGACCTCGGCCACCTCCTCGTCCTCGAACGACTCGTGCGCCATGACGTGGCACCAGTGGCAGGCCGAGTAGCCGACGGACAGCAGGACCGGGACGTCCCGGCGCCGGGCCTCGGCGAAGGCCTCGGGCCCCCACTCCCACCAGTCGACGGGGTTGTCGGCGTGCTGGAGCAGGTAGGGAGAGCGGGATGCCGCGAGCCGGTTCGCCATCACCCCACGGTAGGTGCCGAGCCGCGGGTCAGTCCTCGAGGGCCTTGTGCAGCGCGATGCACGTCGTGAGCGCCTCCTCGCCCTCGACGACGCTCGCCCAGCTCACCTCGACGCCGGCTCGCAGCAGGGTCCAGGCGCGAGCGGTCTCGACGTCGATGCCGGCCGCCTCGGCCAGGACCGACAGCCGGCGGCGCAGCGACCACCGCAGGGCCCGGCCCGTGCCGAGCTCGTCGCAGCGGTTGCGCAGCATCGGCCACAGGTCGAAGCCGGGGTGCCCGGCGACCGGCTTGGGGTCGATGGCGGTCCAGCCGTGCTCGGGCGAGCGCAGGACGTTCTCGTAGTGCAGGTCGGTGTGCAGGAGCAGGCCGGGGTCGTCGTCGAGCAGCTCGCGGGCCAGCCCGAGCGTCCGGGTGACGACGCGCCCGGGGACGGCGGGACGGGCGGCCATCCGCTCCAGGTGCGGCCCGAGGTAGCCGGCGATCCGCGGCAGCTGCGGCGGTGCCGGGACGTGCAGCCGGCGCAGCAGGCCGCCGACGACCTCGCACGCCTCCTCGTCCCACGTCGTCCTCAGGTCCTCGGCCTCGAGCCGCTCGAGGAGCAGCAGACCCGCCGACGGCAGGGCGGCGACGAGCCGCACCGCGCCCTGCCCGGCCCAGGTGCGCAGGGCCAGCGGCTCGTGCTCGGCCTCCGGGTGCGGCCAGACCACCTTGAGCGCGAGCGGTTCCCCGCCGCGCCGGACCGGCAGGACCAGGGCGCTCCACCCGGAGCCGAGCAGGCCCTCCTCCCGGGTGAGGTCCCAGCGCTCGAGGGCCTCGTCGACGAGCCGGGGGACGCGGGTGAGCCACTCCGCTCCGCTCGGGCCGCCGTCCGGGGGGTAGCCGGACACCCGGGCGGTCCAGGCCGGCGGCAGGGACAGGCTGCTCACGACAGCCCGGGGAACGGCTCGAGCGGCACGCCCCAGCGGTGGGCCTCGGCTTCGGCGGTGCCGAGCCACCGGGTCACGGCGGCCGCCCCGGAGGCGGGGTCGGTGGCGAGCAGCCGCGGGGCGGCCTGCCCGATCGTGGCCCGCAGGTCGCTCAGGGTGTCGGCGGCCAGCCTGGAGGCGTCGGCGTCGGTGCGGACCCGGTAGGGGAGGGGGACCCCGAGCACCGGCTCGGCCGGCTCACGCCCGGTGGCGAGGTCGGTGCGCAGGCGGCGCAGGGCCCGGACCGTCAGCGCCGCCCGGCGGCGCGCGGCACCGCTCGAGCGCGCGCCGGCCACCTCGAGCAGGTAGGCGGAGGTCTCCACCGCCCGCCCGAGGTCGTCGACGACGTCGGCGTCGACCGGCTCGCCGTCGGCCCGGGGGCTCGCCCCGAGCAGCGTGGCGGCGGCGTACCGCTGGGCGTGCAGGGACGCGAGGGGGACCCGCAGGTCCTCGTCGACCTCGGCGAAGCGGGCGGCGGTGGCGGTCCCGGCAGCCTCGGCCCGGGCGAGCACCGCCCGCGGGCCGTCCGGCGCCTGGCTCGAGGACCCGGCACCCGGGTCGAGGTCGAGGGTGTCCGCCGGGACGCCGGCGGCGAGCAGCGCGGTGCGCACGACGGTGTGCTGGCGCCGGTGGGCCACCGTGAGCTGCGCCCCGAGCGTCCCGCCGAGGCCGTCGGCCAGTGCCGCGAGCCGCTGGCACCCGCGGGAGAGGGCCGTGAGCCGCTCCTCCTCGGGCACCGGCGTCCGGGAGGGCAGGAGGGGGACCCGTGGCGCGTCGTCCTCGAGCCGGACACGGCACCCGGACAGCGGGGCGAGGAGCGCCGCCCCCGCCCCGACGAGGAGGAGGCGCCGCGGCGTGCGGCGCCGGTGGTCCTGGCCCGGCACGGCGTCATCATCCCACGGTGCGGCCGGGCGTCCCCGGGGCCTACAGTGGGGTGCTCGGCAGCCGCCGGCACGAGAACTGCACAGCGAGAGGAGCACCGCCATGGCGACCGCGGACCGCATCCGGCCCGTCCTCGAGGAGGGCCTGGCCGGCGGCGAGCTCGTCCTCGAGGACGTCACGGTGACCCCGGCGGGCAGGCGACGCGTCGTCCGGGTGCTCCTCGACCGCGACCTCGGTGACGTCGAGAGCGTGAGCACCCCCACGCCTCCGCTCTCGCTCGACGAGGTCGCCGCGGCCACCCGGGTCGTCGAGGACGCTCTCGAGGCGTCGGGGGTCCTCGGTGAGTCGCCCTACACCCTCGAGGTCTCCTCGGCGGGTGTCGGCCGGCCACTCACCGCGCCGCGGCACTTCCAGCGCAACGTCGGCCGGCTGGTCACCGTGGCCACGGCCGGCGGCGAGCGCACCGGCCGGCTCACCGCGGCCGACCGTCGGGGGGTCACCCTGGAGCCCGCGGGCGGGGTCCCCGAGACCCTCGCCTACGCCGACGTCGACCGGGCCAGCGTGCAGGTCGAGTTCTCGCGGCCCGACGACGAGAAGGAGAGCTGACCGGTGGACATCGACCTCGCCGCCCTGCGCGCCCTGGAGCGGGAGCGCGGGATCCCCCTGGACGTCATCGTGCCGGCGATCGAGCAGGCCCTCCTGCTGGCCTACCAGCGCACCGAGGGGCACTACCGCAGCGCCCGCGCCGAGCTGGACCGCACGACGGGCCACGTCGTCATCTGGGCCCGTGAGGAGAACGAGGTCGAGCCGGAGGAGGGCGAGGTCGACGACGAGGGCAACCCGGCCCGCCCGCGGCGCGAGCTCGGCCCCGAGTTCGACGACACCCCGAGCGGCTTCGGGCGGGTCGCCGCCGCCACCGCGCGCCAGGTCATCGTCCAGCGGATGCGCGACATCGAGGACGACGCCATCCTCGGGGACTTCAAGGGACGCGAGGGCGACATCGTCGCCGGCATCGTCCAGCAGAGCCCCGACCCTCGGCACGTCACCGTCGACTTCGGGGCCGTCGAGGGCATCCTCCCGGCGGCCGAGCAGGTGCCCGGCGAGACCTACCAGCACGGGCAGCGGCTGCGCACCTTCGTCGTGTCCGTCAAGCGGGGCCTGCGCGGCCCGCAGATCGGCCTCTCGCGCACCCACCCCAACCTCGTGCGCAAGCTGTTCGCCCTCGAGGTGCCCGAGATCGCGGACGGCAGCGTCGAGATCGCGGCCCTGGCCCGCGAGGCCGGCCACCGCACGAAGATCGCCGTGCACTCGACCGTCCCCGGGCTCAACGCCAAGGGCGCCTGCATCGGGCCCATGGGCAGCCGGGTGCGGGCGGTGATGGCCGAGCTGCAGGGGGAGAAGATCGACATCGTCGACTGGAGCAGCGAGCCGAGCGAGTTCATCGCGGCCGCCCTCTCGCCCGCCCGGGTCTCCTCGGTCGAGGTCGTCGACCCGACGCTGCGCGCGGCCCGTGTCATCGTCCCCGACTACCAGCTCTCCCTCGCGATCGGCCGGGAGGGCCAGAACGCCCGGCTCGCGGCCAAGCTCACCGGGTGGCGGATCGACATCCGGCCCGACACCCAGCCCGGGGAGTCGACGACGGCGAGCCCCGCCGACCCACCCGAGCCTGCCTAGGCGGTAGACTCGTGGCGACCGACCGGACTGGACCCCGGCCGCCGGGCCCGCTGCGTACGTGCATCGGGTGCCGTCGGACGGATAGCCGGTCGGCACTCCTGCGAGTGGTTCTCGGGCAGGGGGAGCACGGCCCCGCCGTCGTCCCCGACCCCGGGCGCCGTCGCCCGGGGCGCGGCGCCTGGCTGCACCCGAGCGTCTCGTGTCTCGACCTCGCCGTCCGCCGTCGGGCGTTCGGGCGTGCGCTGCGATCCGCGGCCGGCCCGGACACCACACAGGTGGCCCGGTGGGTCGAGAGCCTCGCGCAGGGACAACCGTCACAGATGCACGAGAACCGGAAGCGGGTTTGACACGCGATGAGCACCCGATGAGTACTCAGCGATGAGCACCCCCCAGCAGTAACGACGGTCCGCGCCACCCCGGCACGGACCTGGACAGGAGAGATGTGTCGAAAGTCCGTGTGAGCGCACTCGCGAAGGAGCGCGGGGAGACCAGCAAGGTCGTCCTCGAGCGCCTCAACGCCATGGGTGAGTACGTCAAGAGCGCCAGCTCGACGATCGAGGCCCCGGTCGTCCGGCGCTACAACGAGAAGTTCCCGGCCGCCGAGAAGCCCCAGGCGCCGGCGAAGAAGGCCCCGGCGAAGAAGGCCCCGGCCCCGAAGCCGGCACCCGCCGTCGAGGCCACCCCGGCACCGGCCCCCGAGGCACCGGCCGAGCCCACCCCGCCCGCCCCGTCGCCGGCGGCCCCCACCGAGCCGACCCCGGCCCCGCAGGCGCCCGCCGCGCAGGCCACCCCGGCCGCGG